>CAVYEA010000001.1:0-202084 GCA_963767385.1 uncultured Actinomycetes bacterium
CTGGTGCAGCTTGAGCTGCGGGCCGACCACGATGACGCTACGGCCGGAGTAGTCCACCCGCTTGCCCAGCAGGTTCTGCCGGAACCGGCCCTGCTTGCCCTTGAGCATGTCGGACAGCGACTTGAGCGGGCGGTTGCCCGGCCCGGTCACTGGACGGCCGCGGCGGCCGTTGTCGAACAGCGAGTCCACGGCCTCCTGCAGCATCCGCTTCTCGTTGTTCACGATGATCTCGGGCGCGCCGAGGTCGAGCAGCCGCTTGAGCCGGTTGTTCCGGTTGATCACCCGGCGGTACAGGTCGTTCAGGTCGGAGGTGGCGAACCGGCCACCGTCCAGCTGGACCATGGGGCGCAGGTCCGGCGGGATCACCGGGATGCAGTCCAGCACCATGCCCATCGGGCTGTTCCGGGTGGACAGGAACGCGGACACCACCTTGAGCCGCTTGAGCGCGCGCGCCTTGCGCTGGCCCTTGCCGCTGCGGATGGTCTCGCGCAGGCTGGCCGCCTCGCCCTCGAGGTCGAAGCTGGCCAGCCGCTCCTGGATGGCCTGGGCGCCCATGCCGCCGCGGAAGTAGCGGCCGAAGCGGTCGCGCATCTCGCGGTAGAGCAGCTCGTCGCCCTCCAGGTCCTGGACCTTGAGGTTCTTGAACCGGTTCCAGACCTCTTCGAGACGGTCGATCTCCCGCTGGGCCCGGTCCCGGATCTGGCGGCACTCCCGGTCGGAGCTCTCCCGCAGCTTGCGGCGGGCGTCGCCCTTGGCGCCGGACGCCTCCAGCTCGGCCAGGTCCTTCTCCAGCTTGCCCTGGCGGGACTCGATGTCGCTGTCCCGGCGCTGCTCCAGCTGGCCGCGCTCGACCGAGATCTTGGCCTCGAGGCTCGGCAGGTCGCGGGAGCGCGACTCGTCATCCACGTACGTGATCATGTACGCGGCGAAATAGATGACCTTTTCCAGGTCCTTCGGGGCCAGGTCGAGCAGGTAGCCAAGCCGGCTCGGCACGCCCTTGAAGTACCAGATGTGGGTGACCGGCGCAGCCAGCTCGATGTGGCCCATCCGCTCCCGGCGCACCTTGGCCCGGGTGACCTCGACGCCACAGCGTTCACAGATGATGCCCTTGAACCGGACCCGCTTGTACTTCCCGCAGTAGCACTCCCAGTCCCGGGTGGGACCGAAGATCTTCTCGCAGAAGAGCCCGTCCTTCTCCGGCTTGAGGGTGCGGTAGTTGATGGTCTCCGGCTTCTTAACTTCGCCGTGTGACCACTGCCGGATGTCGTCAGCGGTCGCCAGGCCGATACGCAGGTCGTCGAAGAAGTTGACGTCAAGCACGTGTGTTATCCCCTGGGGTAGATCGGATGAGGATGCTGGCTGGCCGCCCGGGCCGGTGCCCGGCCCGGGCGGTCAGCACCCTCACACCTCTTCAACGCTGCTCGGCTCGCGCCGGGACAGGTCGATACCGAGTTCTTCCGCCGCGCGGAAGACGTCCTCATCGGTGTCTCGCATCTCGATTGCCGCGCCGTCGCTCGACAGCACCTCGACGTTGAGGCAGAGCGACTGCATTTCCTTGATCAGTACCTTGAACGACTCGGGGATGCCCGGCTCCGGGATGTTCTCGCCCTTGACAATGGCCTCGTAGACCTTGACCCGGCCGAGCACGTCGTCGGACTTGATGGTGAGCAGTTCCTGCAGGGCGTAGGCGGCGCCGTAGGCCTCCAGGGCCCACACCTCCATCTCCCCGAAGCGCTGGCCACCGAACTGGGCCTTACCACCGAGCGGCTGCTGCGTGATCATGGAGTACGGGCCCGTGGACCGGGCGTGGATCTTGTCGTCCACGAGGTGCAGCAGCTTCAGGATGTAGATGTAGCCGACGGAGATCGGGTCCTTGAACGGCTCCCCGGTACGGCCGTCGAACAGCTGGGCCTTCCCGCCGGCGCCGACCATCCGGTCACCGTCCCGGTTCGGCAGCGTGCTGCCGAGCAGGCCGGTGATCTCCTCCTCGCGGGCACCGTCGAACACCGGCGTGGCCACCGGGGTGCCCGGCTCGGCCGCGCCCGCGTCGATCTGGCGGCAGCCGGCCCTTCCAGTCGGCATCGTTGCCTTCGACTTCCCAGCCGGACTTGGCCACCCAGCCGAGGTGCGTCTCCAGCACCTGGCCGACGTTCATCCGGCCCGGGACACCGAGCGGGTTGAGCACGATGTCCACCGCGGTCCCGTCCGGGAGGAACGGCATGTCCTCGATCGGCAGGATCTTGGCGATGACGCCCTTGTTGCCGTGCCGGCCGGCCAGCTTGTCGCCGTCGGTGATCTTCCGCTTGGCGGCCACGTACACCCGGACCAGCTCGTTCACGCCGGGCGGCAGCTCGTCGCCGTCCTCCCGGGTGAACACCCGGACGCCGATCACCTTGCCGGACTCACCGTGCGGCACCTTCAGTGAGGTGTCCCGGACCTCCCGGGCCTTCTCACCGAAGATCGCGCGCAGCAGCCGCTCCTCCGGGGTCAGCTCGGTCTCGCCCTTGGGCGTCACCTTGCCGACCAGGATGTCGCCGGTGACCACCTCGGCACCGATCCGGATGATGCCCCGGTCGTCGAGGTCGGCCAGCACCTCCTCGGAGACGTTCGGGATGTCCCGGGTGATCTCCTCGGGGCCCAGCTTGGTGTCCCGGGCATCCACCTCGTGCTCCTCGATGTGGATCGAGGACAGGACGTCGTCCTGCACGAGGCGCTGCGACAGGATGATCGCGTCCTCGTAGTTGTGGCCTTCCCAGGGCATGAACGCGACCAGCAGGTTCCGGCCGAGGGCCATCTCGCCCTGGTCGGTGCACGGCCCGTCCGCGATGACCTGGCCTACCTCGATCCGCTGCCCCTCGGTGACGATGGGCTTCTGGTTGAAGCAGGTGCCCTGGTTGGACCGGCGGAACTTGGCCACCAGGTAGGTGCTGCGGGTCCCGTCGTCATTGCCCACGGTGACGTAGTCCGCGCAGGACTCCTCCACCACGCCGGCCTTCTCCGCCACGATGACGTCACCCGCGTCGGTGGCGGCACGGTACTCCATGCCGGTGCCGACCAGCGGCGACTCGCTGCGCAGCAGCGGCACGGACTGCCGCTGCATGTTGGAGCCCATCAGGGCACGGTTGGCGTCGTCGTGCTCGAGGAACGGGATCATGGCGGTGGCCACCGACACCATCTGGCGCGGCGACACGTCCATGTAGTCCACGTCGGCGGTGCCGATGTAGTCGACCTCGCCGCCCTTGCGGCGGACCAGGACGCGGCTCTCCTCGAACTCCCCGTCCGGGCCCAGCGGCGTGTTCGCCTGGGCGATGACGTGCCGGTCCTCCTCGTCCGCGGTCAGGTAGTCGATCTGCCCGGTCACCCGGCCGCCCTTGACCTTGCGGTAGGGCGTCTCGACGAAGCCGAACGCGTTCACCCGCGCGTACGAGGCCAGCGAGCCGATCAGGCCGATGTTCGGGCCTTCCGGCGTCTCGATCGGGCACATCCGGCCGTAGTGGCTGGGGTGCACGTCACGGACCTCGAACCCGGCCCGCTCGCGGGACAGGCCGCCCGGGCCCAGCGCCGACAGCCTGCGCTTGTGGGTCAGGCCGGCCAGCGGGTTGGTCTGGTCCATGAACTGGGAGAGCTGGCTGGTGCCGAAGAACTCCTTGATCGCGGCGACCACGGGCCGGATGTTGATCAGGGTCTGCGGCGTGATCGCCTCGACGTCCTGGGTCGTCATCCGCTCCCGGACCACCCGCTCCATCCGGGCCAGGCCCAAGCGGACCTGGTTCTGGATGAGCTCGCCCACGGTCCGCAGGCGGCGGTTCCCGAAGTGGTCGATGTCGTCGGTCTCGATCGGGATGACGACGGAGTCACCGGTCTTCATCTCGTCCTCGCCGGCGTGCAGCCGGACCAGGTACTCGATGGTGGCGACGATGTCGTCCTCGGTCAGCGTGCCCTGCCGGATCGGCAGGGCGAGGCCGAGCTTCTTGTTGATCTTGTACCGGCCCACCTTGGCCAGGTCATACCGCTTCGGGTTGAAGTACAGGTTCTCCAGCAGAGCCTGGGCGGATTCGCGGGTCGGCGGCTCGCCCGGGCGCAGCTTGCGGTAGATGTCGAGGAGCGCGTCATCCTGGCCGGACGTGTGGTCCTTCTCCAGGGTGGCCCGCATCGACTCGTACTCGCCGAACCGCTCCAGGATCTTGGCGTCGTCCCAGCCGAGCGCCTTGAGCAGAACCGTGACGCTCTGCTTGCGCTTGCGGTCGATACGGACGCCGACGCTGTCCCGCTTGTCGATCTCGAACTCGAGCCAGGCGCCGCGGGACGGGATGACCTTGCAGCTGAAGATGTCCTTGTCGGACGTCTTGTCCACCTGGCGGTCGAAGTAGACGCCCGGGGAACGGACGAGCTGCGAGACCACGACACGCTCGGTGCCGTTGATGATGAACGTGCCCCGGGGCGACATCAGCGGGAAGTCGCCCATGAACACGGTCTGGCTCTTGATCTCCCCCGTGCTGTTATTGATGAACTCGGCCGTGACGAACATCGGGGCCGAGTAGTGCATGTCCTTGTCCTTGCACTCCTCGACGGAGTACTTGGGCGGCTCGAACCGGTGGTCCCGGAACGAGAGCGACATGGTTCCCGTGAAATCCTCGATCGGGCTGATCTCTTCGAAGATCTCCTCGAGACCGGACTGCTCCGGAACCTCCTTGACACCCGCCTGGCGCGCGGCCTCTACCCGGGCACGCCAGCGCTCGTTGCCCAGCAGCCAGTCGAACGACTCAGTCTGCAGGGCGAGGAGGCCGGGTACCTCAAGCGGTTCTTTGAACCGGGCGAAGGAAACGCGACGAGGGGCTGTACTGGCGGCCGAGGCGCTGCGCGATGCTGCCAACAGGGGTCCTTCCGAGCTTGTGGCCGACTATCACCGCACGCACACAAAACGCCCTGCGGCGGACGCCGCGAGGGGTCGAGGATGCCGAGGACGCAAAGAGTGCAGCGCAAATTGGCAGTGTAGCCCACGGCCACACTGCTCGTCAACTGTATCTCACCATGATGTTCACGGTTGCTCCGCAGCATGGCTCGTCCGAGGCAAAACGTCAAGTCCGCGCCACATGGTCGGGTCATCTCGGTGACGTGACGAACACCACATTCGGCCGTGCGTGTGGGTGGGTGTGCTCCTGGGGTAAGCCTACCAGTTGCGCTCTGTGCATCTGCGCTGATCGGCGGCGATCGCTCACCGGCGGCGCGGCGGAGCGGGCGGTAGCGGGCCTCCATGCGAATGCCGGGCCCGCGCGGCGCGCGGGCCCGGCATACCAGCGGGCAGGCGGTGCGGAAGTTACTTCACCGTCACGGAGGCGCCGGCGCCCTCCAGGGCCGCCTTGGCCTTTTCCGCCGCCTCCTTGTTGACCCGCTCGAGCAGCGGCTTCGGCGCGGAGTCCACCAGGTCCTTGGCCTCCTTGAGGCCCAGGCTGGTCAGGCTGCGGACTTCCTTGATGACCTGGATCTTCTTGTCACCGGCCGCCTCGAGGATGACGTCGAACTCGTCCTTCTCCTCCTCGGCGGCGGCCTCGCCGCCGGCACCGGCCGCAGCCGGCGCGGCCACGGCCACCGGGGCCGCGGCCTTCACGTCGAACGTGTCCTCGAACTGCTTCACGAACTCGGACAGCTCGAGAAGGGTCATCTCCTTGAACGCGTCAAGCAGGTCGTCGGTGCTGAGCTTCGCCATGGTGGGTGGTTCCTTTTCTTCTTCAGTTCCTGCGTTCGGTATTCGGTGCCGACGGGCTGGCTAGGCCCCGGCCGTGTCCGCGGACCCGGCCTGGTCCGCACCTTCCGCGGGCCCGGCGCCGTCGGAGGGTGCCGCCGCGGCGGCCCCGCCCTCGCTCTCGCGCTTGACCCGGAGTGCCTCGGACAGCTGCGCCATCTGCACCGGGAGCGCCGACATCACGGCGGCCGCCTTCGCCATCGAGGCCTTCATCCCGCCGGCCAGCTTGGCCAGCAGCACCTCCCGCGATTCGAGGTCAGCCAGCTTCTCGATCTCGGCCGGGCTGAGGGCCTTGCCGTCCAGCACCCCGCCCTTGATCACGAGAAGGGGGTTCGCCCGGGAGAAGTCACGCAGCCCCCGGGCCGCCTCCACCACGTCGCCCCGGACGAACGCGATCGCCGACGGGCCGCTGAGCAGCCCGCCGAGTTCTCCGGCGACGCCCGCCTCGGTGGCAGCGATCTTGGTCAGCGTGTTCTTCACCACGCTGAACGTGGCACTGGCCCCGAGCGCGCCACGCAACTCGGCGAGCTGGGCCACGGTCAGGCCGCGGTACTCGGTGAGCACCGCCCCTTCCGAGCTCTGGAAGCGCTCGGTGAGCTCGGCGACTGCAGCCGCCTTATCCGCCCTCGCCATGGGCCTCCTTTCGGTGTCCGGGAGCAGATCCCGCGAGACCTGCCCGGGTTCGGTATCCGGGAGCAGGCCCTGCGGCCTTGCCCGGCTGAGTGTCTGGGAGCGGCCCTGATGGGGGGCCGCCCAGGCTGATCGGACGCCTGCCAGGAACCCTGACATGCGAAACGCCCCGGCGCAGGCACCAGGGCGTGGACACCGCCGCGGCCCCGGGAGCGGGCCGGACTGCGGTGGTTCAGCTCAGTACGCCTGCGCAGGCCGCCCGCTGACGCGGGTCCTTCGGCAACCACCTGACGGGCAGGCAGCAGCGACCGACGGTCTTTGGCTTCTGGGCCAGAGTACGCGGCCGTGCCGCTGCCGCCAAATCGGCGGTCCCCAGGCCAGGCCGCGGCCGCATAACGATCGGGCGCGCCGCGGCCCATGCCGCGGCACGCCCCATCAACGTGCGGACCGCTTCCCGCCGCGCGGTCAGCTGGCGGCGGCCTCTTCCAGTTCCTCGGTCAGGCCGCGGGTCTTGGCCGGGTCCACCGGGATGCTGGGCCCCATGCTGGTGGTCAGCGCCACCTTCTTGACGTAGCGGCCCTTGGCGGCGGACGGCTTGAGCCGGAGCACCTCATCGATCGCCGCCGCGTAGTTCTCCACCAGCGCGCTCGCCGGGAAGGACGCCTTGCCGATTATGAAGTGCAGGTTCCCATGCCGGTCCACCCGGAACTCGATCTTGCCGCCCTTGATCTCGGTGACGGCCCGGGCCACGTCCGGGGTGACCGTGCCGGTCTTCGGGTTCGGCATCAGGCCGCGCGGGCCGAGCACCCGGCCCAGGCGGCCGACCTTGCCCATCAGGTCAGGCGTGGCGACGACCGCGTCGAAGTCCAGGAAGCCGCCCTGGATCCGCTCGATGAGGTCATCCGAGCCGACGAAGTCGGCACCCGCCGCGCGGGCTTCCTCGGCCCGGTCCCCGGTGGCGAACACCAGGACGCGGGCCGTCTTGCCGGTGCCGTTCGGCAGGTTCACCGTGCCGCGGACCATCTGGTCCGCCTTGCGCGGGTTGACGCCCAGCCGGAGGGCCACCTCGACGGTGGGGTCGAACTTGGTCTTGGCCGTGTCCTTGGCCAGGCTGATCGCCTCGGCCGGGCTGTACAGCCGGTCCGGGTCGATCTTCTCGGCCGCCTCACGGTAGGCCTTGCTGCGCTTCATCGCATTCTCCTCGTTACTAGGGCGGAGGTCGTGGTCATCGGGCCAGCGCCTGGCCCTGCCACTGCGCCACCCCGGATGGGGCGGCACGGGTAATCCCGGCGGTCAGCCGCTGACGGTGAGCCCCATCGAGCGGGCGGTGCCGGCGATGATCTTCTCAGCCGCTTCCAGCGTGGTCGCGTTGAGGTCGGGCATCTTGGTCTGGGCGATCTCCCGGACCTGGGCCGAGGTGACCGAGCCGACCTTGGTGGTGAGCGGCTCACCGCTGCCCTTGGCCACGCCGGCCGCCTTCTTGAGCAGCTCGGCCGCGGGCGGCGTCTTGGTCACGAACGAGAACGAGCGGTCCTCGTAGATCGTGATCTCGACCGGGATGACATTGCCGCGCTGCGACTCGGTGGCGGCGTTGTACTGCCGGCAGAAGTCCATGATGTTGACGCCGTGCGGGCCCAGCGCGGTGCCGACCGGCGGGGCCGGGGTGGCCGCGCCCGCCTGCAGCTGCACCTTGACAACCGCGGCGATCTTCTTCTTCCTGGGAGCCATTGGTTCCGGGTTCCTGTTCCTGTTCTGTGCCTGCGGAAAGACGGATCAGATCTTGGCGACCTGATCGAAGGAGAGCTCGACCGGGGTCTCCCGGCCGAAGATCGACACCAGCACCTTCAGCTTCTGGGTGTCCGGGTTGACCTCGTTCACCGTGGCGGGCAGCGTGGCGAACGGGCCGTCCATCACGGTAACGGATTCGCCGGGCTCGTATTCCACCGAGGACCGGCGCACCGCCTCGGCCTGCGCGGCCTTCACCTCCGGCTCCGGCGCGAGCAGCGAGGCGACCTCATCCAGGCTGAGCGGCGATGGGCCGGCTGGACAGGCCGACGAAACCGGTCACCCCCGGGGTGTTGCGGACCGCGGCCCAGGATTCGTCGGTCAGGTCCATCCGGACCAGGATGTAGCCGGGCAGCACCTTCTCCGACACCTGCTGCCGCTTGCCGCCCTTGATCTCGGTCACCTCATGCACCGGGACCTCGATCTGGAAGATGTAATCCTCCATGTTCAGCGACTGGGTGCGGCTCTCCAGGTTGGCCTTCACGCGGTTCTCGTAGCCCGCGTAGGAGTGCACCACGTACCAGTCGCCCGGCAGCAGCCGCAGTTCGGCCTTGAACATGGCCACCGGGTCGTCATCCTCGACGCCCTCGGCGGCCTCGTCCTCCTGGTCGCCAGCGGCCTCGGCTCCTGGTCGCCCGCGGCTTCCCGGCGAGGTCACGGCGCCGCCTCGTCGTCGCCAGCGGCGGCCTGCGCCGCGGCGCCGTCCTCGGTCGCGCGTACCTCGGCCCGGCCTCTCGGTCTCGGCCGCGCCGGACGCCGCGTCGGCGCCGCTCAGGTCGCTCGCCTCATCAGTGACGTGCACTTGGAACTCGGACACGATAGCTCTTTCCCTCTGCCTTCCTGGCACCGGCTCTTCCTGGTGGCACCCGCCGCCAGGATCCACTCGCGGCGCCGGTCCCCGCATTGCCGCGGCACCTGCCCCTGGCCCCGCAGCACCCCTGGCGCCAGGGCTTCCCCGGCGGCAGGCTTCCTGATCACCCGGCCGTGCCTCCCGACACAGGCCCGTACCCTGCCGTCCCCCGGCGCATGCGCCAGATGGCTCAGCCCAGGACCGCGAACACCAGCTTGGTGAACCCGTAGTCCAGGAGGGTCACGATCAGCACCATGACGAGCACGAACGACAGCGCCACAGTCGTATAGGTGATCAGCTCCTTGCGGGTCGGCCAGATCACCTTGCGCAGTTCGGCGACGACCTGGCGGACAAAGAGCGCGGGAGAAGTCCGGCTGTCCTTAGCCGGGCCCCCGGGCTTGGCCGCCCGGCCCTTGGAGACCTCGCCACGCGTCTGAGTCGCCATGTCCTCACCTGAAGCAACGCTGATCGGTGTACCAGCTGATACCACCGGCCCGCACCGTTAGCGCGGGCCGACCTCGCAGGGCAGGAGGGACTCGAACCCCCAACCACCGGTTTTGGAGACCGGGACTCTGGCCAATTGAGCTACTGCCCTATGACTGCGGCGCGGTGTCAGCAGCCGGTGACGGCGAGGCGGGTGCCTGCCGGCGGCCCATCCCGGAGCTGCCGGACACCCTCGCGGGCATGCAGCCATCACCGAGTGGACCACCACCAGTTGATGAAGTCTACGTGGCCCGGCCGCCCGCCGTCGAACCATGCGGGACAACCGGCCCGGCCGGATCGCCCGGGCCGCCGGGCCGGCCTGGGCCAGCCAGGCCGGATGTTCCCGGGCGGCCACGGCAAATCGCGATGCGGTCACTGTCGGGGAGGTGGGAGCATGGAGACATGACTTCAGCCCATCCGCGCATCTCAGCCCGGGTCTCCGCGATCGCCGAATCCGCCACGCTGGCCGTGGACAGCAAGGCCAAGGCGCTCAAGGCCGCGGGCCGGCCGGTCATCGGCTTCGGGGCCGGCGAGCCCGACTTCCCGACGCCCGGTTACATCGTCGAGGCCGCGCAGCGTGCCTGCGCCGAGCCGCGCTTCCACAAGTACACGCCCACTCCCGGCCTGCCCGAGCTCCGCGAGGCGGTCGCGGCCAAGACCGCGCGCGATTCCGGCTACCAGGTCAAGGCGAGCCAGGTGCTGATCACCAACGGCGGCAAGCACGCCGTCTACGAAACGTGCGCCACGCTGCTGGACCCGGGCGACGAGGTGCTGCTGCCCACCCCGTACTGGACGACCTACCCGGAGGCCATCGGCCTGGCCGGCGGCGTCCCGGTGCCGGTGCTGGCGGACGAGCGGACCGGATACCGGGTGTCCGTCGCCGACCTGGAGGCGGCCCGCACCGGCCGGACCAAGCTGCTGCTGTTCGTGTCCCCGTCCAACCCGACCGGCGCGGTGTACCCGCCGGAGCAGGTCGCGGAGATCGGCCGCTGGGCCGCGGAACACGGCCTCTGGGTGGTCACCGACGAGATCTACGAGCACCTGGTCTACGGCGGCGCCACGTTCTCCTCCATGCCCGTGGCCGCGCCGGAGATCGCCGATACCTGCGTGGTGCTGAACGGGGTGGCCAAGACCTACGCGATGACCGGCTGGCGGGTCGGCTGGATGATCGGCCCGGCCGACGTGATCAAGGCCGCGTCCAACCTGCAGTCGCACGCCACCTCGAACGTGTGCAACGTCGCGCAGGCGGCCGCCCTGGCGGCGGTGTCCGGGGACCTGACGGCTGTCGCGGACATGCGCGCCGCATTCGACCGCCGCCGCCTGACCATGTCTTCCATGCTCAACGACATTCCCGGGGTGGTCTGCCCCGTCCCGGAGGGGGCGTTCTATTGCTATCCCTCCGTGAAGGGGGTACTGGGCCGGGAGATCGCGGGCAGCAGGCCGGCCACCTCGGCGGAACTGGCCGAGGTGATCCTGGAGCACGCGGACGTCGCCGTGGTCCCGGGCGAGGCGTTCGGCACCCCGGGCTACTTCCGGCTGTCCTGCGCCCTCGGCGACGAGGACCTCGCCGAGGGGATCTCCCGGATAGGCAAGCTGCTCAGCGACGCTCGTTGACTCTGCTAGCCCCGGAGGGCGACCCCCCGGAACCCCCCGGCATTCCACCCCGCGGCAACAACCCCCCGGAACCCCCCGCGCATTCGCCGGCTCGGAGAGAACCCGCCTCCGGCGGGCCTTCCCTCGCCGGTCAAATAGCCGTTGGTAATTCCTCCCGGGGGCAGTACCGCTCGCTGGCGGCACTGCCCAAGGCGCACCTGCACCTGCACTTCACCGGGGCGATGCGGCACGCCACGCTGGTCGACCTGGCGCAGCGTCACCGGGTCCGGCTGCCGGAGGCGCTGACCCAGGCGTGGCCGCCCCGGCTGAGTGCCGCCGACGAGCGCGGCTGGTTCCGGTTCCAGCGGCTGTACGACATCGCCCGGTCGGTGCTGCGCACTCCGGAGGACGTGCGCCGGCTGCTCCGCGAGACCGCGGAGGACGAGCGGGCCGAAGGGTCAGGCTGGCTGGAGATCCAGATCGACCCGTCCGGGTACGGCCACCGGTTCGGCGGGCTGACGCCGACAGTGGAACTGGTGCTGGACGCGGCGCACGCCGCAGCGACCGAGACCGGGGTGGGCATCGGCCTCATCATCGCGGCCAACCGCACGAAACACCCGCTGGAGGCACGGACCCTGGCCCGGCTCGCCGTCCAGTACGCCGGGCGTGGGGTGGTCGGCTTCGGGCTGAGCAACGACGAGCGGCGCGGCGGCCCCGGGGAGTTCGCCGCCGCGTTCCGGATCGCGGCCCGGTCCGGCCTGCTGCTGGCCCCGCACGGCGGCGAACTGTGCGGCCCGGCCAGCGTCCAGGCCTGCCTGGACGAGCTGCGGGCCGACCGGATCGGGCACGGGGTGGCCGCCGCCGGTGACCCCAGCCTGACCGAGCGGCTGGCGCACGGCCGGATCACCCTGGAGGTCTGCCCGGCGTCCAACGTGGCCCTGGGGGTCGCCACCCAGCTCGCCGACGTTCCGCTGCGCACGCTGCTGCGCGAGGGGGTGCCGGTCGCCCTGGGCGCCGACGACCCGCTGCTATTCGGGTCCCGGCTGACCGCCCAGTACGAGATCGCCCGCCGGGTGCACGGACTGCCCGATACGGCCCTGGCCGAGCTGGCCCGGATGTCGGTGCGCGGCTCGGTCGCCCCGCCGGAGCGCGCCCGGGCCCTGCTGGCGGGCATCGACACCTGGCTGGCCGGCCATCCCTGACCGGCCCGGCCGCAGTGGTCCCGGGCGGGATCAGGCCGGACCGGCCCAGGCCCGGACGAGCACGGAACGTGCTAGCGGACGGAGGAGCGCCAGGACGGGTACAGCTCGTCGATGAGGGCTTCCGTCTCCGGCGCCATCCAGGGTTCCGACTCATCCAGCGCGGCCCAGTCGCACAGTTCCCCGGCCACGGCGTGCAGCAGGTCCAGCTGCCCGGTCGCCTCAGCGCCCCGCAGCAGGTCGCGCCAGAGCAGTTCGTCGCCGGCCGCGAGCCGCAGGCCGGACCGGGCCGCCGCCATGGCGCCCTCCGCGTCCCCGGCGTCGAGCCGCAGCGCCGACAGCCGGTGCGCGGCATCCGCGACCCGGGCCGCGGCCTCGTACTCCAGCCCTTCGGTGGCCAGCCAGGCATAGCGCGCCGGGTCGCGGCCGCCCAGGAACGGCCCGCGGACCTCCTCAAGCGCCCGGGCCAGGTAGCCCGCCTCGGGTGCGCTCCCCGGCGGTGCCAGCGCGGCGTGCCCGCTGAGCGCCTGGAACACCTGCCAGTCCGCCCGGACACCGGAGCCGAACCGGAGCCGCCCGGCCGGGTCCACGGCCAGCTGCGGGCGGCCGATGCTGTCGGTGCCGAGCCACGCCGCGGCCTGCTCCAGGGCTGCGTCAAAGTCGGCGGCGCTGACCCCGCCCGGCCAGACCGCGGCGCTGACCGCGCTCCGGGGCATGCCGCCGGGGTGGGCCGCGAGGTACACCAGCAGCTCGGTGAGCAGCTCAGCCTGGCCGGGATGGACCACGCCGGGTGCCTGCACGCCGACCGGGCCGAGCAGGGTGATCCGCACTGGCGGGGCGGTGCCCGGCTCCAGGTGCTCGCGGGGGGCCGCGCCGGCCGGCGGCGCGGACAGCAGCACGCCCTCGGTCCGCGCCGCCGCGTCGAACAGGTCGACCACGGCGTCGCGCTGCCGGCCCGGCACCAGCTGGGCCTGCACATCGAAACCGAGCCCGCCGGCGAGCAGCCGCCCCTCCGGGGTGACTTCCCAGGTCCAGGCGGCGCCGGCCACGTCGCCGGCGATCAGGTAGCCTGCCGCGGCGGCCTGGGAGGACCGCACCAGGGAGAGCAGCTGACGGCACTCGAGCGGCGTGGGCGGGACGGCGCTGATCAGGTAGTGCGGCGTCCACGCCTCGGGGTCGATGCCCTCGGATCGCCCGGTCAGCACCGAGCCGATCCCGGAGGCGGCCAGCGCGCTGGTCACCTCGGCGGCCCGGGCCGAAAGCAGCGGAAGCGCATCGCCGAGCGTCGCCACCGCCGTGATCCGGTCCGGGGCGAGCCGCACCAGGTCCGCACCGAACCCGGCCAGGATGAGCTGCATCCGGTCGGACCAGCGGCTGGTGGCCAGCTCCAGGGCGATACCGGACAGCGCCGCGGTGACCATGTCCTCCGGGCCGGTCACGGCGATCACCCCGTGCGCCGCCTCCAGGTTAACCAGTACCCGTCCGGCGCGGTCGGTGCCGATGGAGACCAGGCCCGGGAACAAGGCGGCCGCCGTCCCGGCCCCCGCCGTGGGTATCCGGTCCAGCGCGGCGGCCGGCAGCCGCCAGACCTGGCCGTCACCCACCGCGGTCCACGGCTTCGGAGGGTGCAGGTTCGCGGGGGCGACCCACAGGTCGAGGTTGGCCGGGCTGAGATGGGCGGCGAACACCGTCGGCGGGGTCCGGCCGGAGCGGGTGAGCGCGTGCGACAGGTACCGCAGCCCGGTGTCCAGCAGCCGGGCCGAGGGCTCCTGGGCCGCGTTGCGCAGCGCGGCCTCCGCCAGCGCCGCGGCACCGTCCGGTCCGATGACCCGGCGGCCGAACGCCCGCTGCCACAACTGCTCACGCCGCCGCCGGCCGAGCGCCGCGAGCAGGCCGGAGGCGAGCAGCGCGGCGGCGGCCAGTTCCCGCGGGTAGCTGAGCCCGGCGGCCTGCTGCCCGCCGGCCGTGCCGCCCGCGCTGCCCGGCCGCGTCCCGGCCGGTGCGGCTGGTGCGGCTGGTGCGGTCGGCGTCGCTGGCGTGGCTGGATGGGAGGCGGCCGGACCGGGACTGACCGCCGCGGGTTCGATCACCGCCATCTCCCGGGCGGCAGCCTGCTCACCGCCCGCGTGCCCGGCCCGGTCGTGCTCGCCGCCGGCCTGCCCGGCCCCGCTGTGCGCGGCCGGGGCGGGCGGGACGGCCCCGCCGGGCGCGGTCCCGGCCGGGACGGCCGGCTCCGTCCCGGCCGCCGCCGGGGCACGGGCCATCTCGATCCCGGGCCCGTGCGCGCCCGCGGGCAACTGCAGCACCCAGCCGGGCCGGATCAGGCTGGCGATGGTGAGCCTGGACCCGTCCGGCTGGACGCGGCCCGAGTTCAGCTCGTAGATCTCCCGGTACCGCCGGCCGTCGCCGAGGAACTTCTGCGCGATCTCCCACAGGCTCTCGTGGAACCGGCCGACCGGCGGCTGCACCACATAGATCTTGTGGCTGCCGGGTGACGCTGACCCCGGCAGCCCCGCTCCCGGCGACGCGGTCCCCGGCGCCCCCCGGCCCGGCGGCCCCGTCCCCGGCGACCCCCGGCCCGGCGACCCTCCCCCCGGCGGCCGTGCGGCCGGCGGCCTCGTGACCCTCGATCCCTTTCCCGAGGCCGGCGCCACGTGCGGCTGTCCCACCGGAAGCGGTGGCCGGGCCGGGACGGCATGCGGCCGGGCCGCGGCCGGCGGCCGGTGCGCCGCGGAGGCCGCGGCCCCGGGGGCAGGCGCGGCCGGCCCGCGGGCGGTGAAAGCGGGCGACAGCGCCGTCGCGGCGGCGAACAGCAGCAGCGCGGCGGTGACCAGCCGGTGCACCAGCGCCTGGGTACCGCCGGCCAGCGGCACCCGGGCGGGCATGCCAGCGTTGCGGACCGCCGCCCTGACCTCAGCGATCACGCACCACACCAGCTGGATCCAGGCCAGCCAGACCAGCACGGACAGCGCCTTCAGGATGCCGAACACATCCAGCGGGCGGCTCAGGGCGGACAGCCGGGGCACGCCGTGCGGAATCGGTAGCCCGAACACCGTGACCAGGGCGAACGGGACACCCGCGGTGAGGGCGACCAGGGCGGCCACCGCGACCAGCCCGAGCAGCAGATCCCCTGGCGACCGGCGGCGGGTCGCGGTCCGGTACGGGCGGGTCGGGCTCATCGGTGGTGCCATCAGCAGGGTGCTCCGGTCGTGATGCCGCACTGGGCGGTGGCGGATTCGCGGGCCGTCTCGGTGAACCGGCCGAGGATGCCCGGGATGAGCGGCCGGGTGATGATGGTGACCTGGACCGTCGCCGTGTTGGCCCCCAGCACCTGGCAGGCGTCCATGGCCGCGCTGGTCACCGCGTCCACGCCGGTGCTGGCCCCCTCGGCGTACCGCTGCACCAGCTGGCCGGCCAGCGTGCACGCGCCCGGCCCGATCTGGGCCACGCCGGTGCTGCGCAGCGTCGTCACGTTGATGTCCCCGGCGGCGGCCCGGGCGGCCTGCCCGGCGATGTCCGCGGCCCGCTGCTTCGCGTTCATGGCGATGCCACCGTCCACGATGAGCGCCGTCAGGAAGACCACCGCCACGGCAAACACGACGGTGAACACCGCCACGGATCCCCGGCTGGCCCGGGCAGGTCCGGTGGGTCGTCGCGGGGGGTTTCGGGGGGTCGCCCCCCCGGGCGTATTCGCTGGCGAGGCGGAGCGCGCCGCAGGCGTGTCCTCTCCGAGCCGGCGAATGTGCGGGGGGTTCCGGGGGGTTGTTGCCGCGGGGTGGAATGCCGGGGGGTTTCGGGGGGTCGCCCCCCCGGGCCAAGTCAGCATCCGGGGCCCCGGCAGGTGAAGACGTCCAGCGGGGCTACGGCCCGGCCGGTGAACACCATGGCGGGCCGGAAGCCGAGCAGCGAGAACGGGCTCATGTTCACCACGCAGGACACGGTCACGGCCACGTCGTCGCCCGGCTGGGCCGGCTGGGCGCCCGCGGGGTAGCCATTCACGGCGGCGCGCACGGTGCCGGCTTCACACCAGCTGGTGCTGCCCAGGTCGGCCTGGGCCGCCTGCAGCGCCGCCTGGCCGGCCCGCACCGGCGACGGGGCGATCGAGGCGGCCCGGGCCGCGTCGCGGGCCGCGCCGTCCAGGTGCCCCTGGGCTTCCACCACCCGGCCCGCCGCGCCCACCAGGAGCAGCAGCAGGACCAGCCCCGGGGCGACGATGGCCAGCTCCACCGACATCGAGCCGCGCTGGCCGCGGAGTCCGCGGATCCCCGGGCTCCTTCTGGCCGGCCCTCCGGCTGTCATGCCATCGTCCTCAGCCACAGCCCTGGGCGCCCGGTGGCCGGAAGCATTCGACCGGGCCGCCGGCGGTGGCGGAAATGGTCAGGTCCAGGCCGAAGAAGCCGAACACCGAGTAGCCGAGCGGGCCGCTCACCGTGACGTACACGTTCGTCCGCGCGTTCCCGGACGCCTGGGCGGTGAGCTTGCTGAGCAGGGAGGTGTGCAGCCCGGTGTAGTACCGCGTGGCCGCCTGCTGCGCGGCACCCGCCCAGCCGGGGTTGGCTGCCGCCTGCTCCCGGGCCACCAGCGCCCCCGCCTGGGCCGCCGACAGGGCCGCCTGGCGGGCGTTGAACCACAGCCCGAACTGCAGGATGAGCATGCAGATCATCAGCAGCGCGGGCGCCAGGACGGCGAGTTCGACCACGCTGGAGCCGCGCTCGGCCAGCGCCGGCCGCGGCATTCGGCTGATACGCCATCGGGACATGCCGGTACCAGTGTCCGATCCAGTTCCGCTCAGCCGCCGCTGATCTTGGAACTCTCGTTGGTGACGAAGAAGTTGATGGCGGCCAGCACGATCCCGGCGATGCCGATGATGACCGCGGTGATGATGGCCAGTTCGACCGCCGAGGCACCGCGATCGGCGTCCTGCCTGGCTTGCGACAGGCGGGCCCGCCGCGTGCCGAGGAAGGCCCACAGGAAGTTCAGCGTCGCGTTGAGGCTGCTCATCTCGATCCTCCGTTCTTCGGTCCATGCCGAGCGCGGTCAAGCGCCGAGCAATACCCCCACCACCGGATAGGTGAGGAAGATCAGGAAGCCGGCGCACAGCAGCATCTGGGCGACCAGCATCGACTGGGACTTCTCCCCGGCCTGGCCCTCCAGGTCGGCGAGCTCGCGGCGGCGCAGGCTGGCCGCGCGGGCGCTCAGCGACTCGCGGACCTTGGCTCCGTCGTCCGCGACCAGGCTGAGCGCGGCGGCCAGGTCCCTGAGCTCATCGACCCGGACCTCCTCGCCCAGCGCGCCCAGCGCCTGCCACGGGGTCTGCCCGGTGATCCGGGCGTTGGCCAGCGCGTCGCGGAGCCGCCACAGCGCCCAGCCGGAACCGATCTCGCTGGCCGCCATGAGGGCCTCCGGGACGCCGCGCCCGCCGGACAGGTTCATCGAGACCAGGTCGAGGAAGGCCCCGATGGCGTGCCGGAAGTCCCGGCGCCGGGCGTCCGCCTTCTGCTTGACCTCCAGGTCCGGCAGGAAGAAGAACAGGCCAGCCAGCATCAGCCCGAGCCAGAGCGGGATCGCGAACGGGACGCGCAGGCCGGCCAGGCTGAGCAGGACCAGCAGGACCGGGCCGAGCAGGAAGCCGAACACGCCCAGCAGCACCTTGGTGGCCAGGTAGTTCTCGAAGGACTGGCCGATGATCGACAGGTTGGCCCGGAGCGTGGGGAACTCCCAGCCCTGCTCGGCGCAGAAGGCCGCGAGGGCCCGGCCGAGCCGCCGCCGCAGCTCGCTCTCCCGCTCGTCCAGCGCCTGCCGCACGGCCCGGCTCACTGGCGGGGCCGCCGCGTCGAAGGCCGCCACCTGCCGGGCCAGGCCGACCCGCCTGCGCCGCAACGCGAGGGTAAGCAGGAACAGCCCCAGCCCGGCCACCGCTCCGGCGAGCAGCGCCCCGGTCATGACGGGCTCCCCGCCCGGCCGGGAGCCCGCGGGGCGCCGCTGGCCGGGGCGGTGGCCGGCGGCGCCGCTGGCCGGGACCGCGGCCTCGGACGGCGCCGCAGCCTCCCCGGCGAGCAGGCGCTCCGGCGTCTCGAAGGTGGCCAGCCGGCGCATCCAGACGAAGCCACCCGCGTACAGCGCGACCACGACGACGAGCACCAGCTGGCCGACGGTGCTGTCGTAGGTGTGCACGTAGGACTGGTTGAACAAGGCCAGGGCGAGCGCCAGCCCGACGGAGACGCCCACCACGATCTGGGCGCTGCGCCGGGTGGACCGGCGCTCCGCATTCACTTTCCGCCGCATGTCCAGTTCCTCGCGCACCGACTCGGACAGCGCGCCCAGCAGGTCCCGCAGCCCGGGCCCGCGCAGCCGGGCATTGATGATCAGCGCGGCGATGATCAGGTCCGCTCCCGGGTCGCCGGCGTCGGTCGGCGAAACGGCGCAGCGCCTCAGCCATCGGCATCCGGGTGTGCAGCCGGTCCACCAGCCGGGTCAGCGGCTCGCGCAGCGACGGCGCCGCGGCCCGCAGCGAGGCGGGGATGGCCTGTTCCAGGCCGACCGCGCCGGCGATGGTGTCGCGCAGCGACTCGGTCCAGGTGGCCAGCGCCTCCAGCCGGGCGATGCTGCGCCGCTCGGCCGCGGCCCCGCCGAGGCTGCCCCAGGCCAGTGCGAGCAGCGCCACCCCGGCCGCGCCGACCACCCACCGGGTGAGCAGCAGTACCAGCAGGCCGGCCACCAGGGCCGCCGCGCCCCGCGGCCCGGCCAGGGCACGCAGCCGGCCCTCCAGGGCCGCGGCCTGGCCGCCCGCCCGCCGCGGCATCCCGCGCAGCGCCATCACGAGCAGCAGCAGCCCGCCGCCGGCCGCCGCGCCGAGCAGGATCGCGAGCACCGGCCCCGCCGCGAACAGGCCGGTCACCAGCTGCCTCCGCCCGGGCCGTACCCGTGCGGGACCAGGTCGGCCAGGCAGGACACCGGGGCCCGGGGCACGGCCCGGCCGTCCGGCCCGGGCGCGAAGGCCTCGCTGGACAGCACCCGGCCATCCACGCCGGTCACTTCGCGGATGCTGCTGACGAACCGGCGCAGCCGCCCCCCGCGGGAGTAGTCGTTGCGTTTCTCGATGAAGACGACGAAGTCAATGGCGCCGGCGATGAGCATGTGCGTGGCCTCCACCGGGAGCCGCTCGGCGGACTGGATGGCGTAGGCCGCGATCCGGTTGAACACCTCGACCGCGGAATTGGCGTGGATGGTGGACAGGGACCCGTCGTTGCCCTGCGACATCGCGTTCAGCATGGTGACGATCTCGTCGCCGAGCACCTCTCCGACGATCACCCGGCTGGGGTTCATCCGCAGCGACCGGCGGACCAGCCCGGCCATGGTGATAGCCCCGTGGCCCTCGGAGTTGGGCAGCCGCTCCTCGAGCGCCACCACGTTCGGGTGCAGTTCCGGGAGATGATCGATGCCCAGCTCCAGGGCCCGCTCGACGGTGATCAGCCGCTCGCCGGGCGGGATCTGGTTGACGATCGCGCGCAGCAGCGTGGTCTTGCCCGCGTTGGTCGCCCCGGCGATCATGATGTTCTTCCGGGCGGCGGTCGCGGCGGCGAGGAAGGTGGCCGCCTCGGGCAGCAGGGTGCCGTTGCCCACCAGGTCGGCCAGGAGCACCTTGCCCATCCGGGCCCGGCGGATGGAGACCGCGGGCCGCAGCGTCACGTCCATCACCGCCGACAGCCGGGCGCCGTCCGGCAGCCGGAGGTCCAGCTGGGGTTGGGCGCTGTCGAACGGGCGGCTGGACAGGCCCGAGTAGGCGGCCAGTACCTGGACCAGCTCGACCAGCTCGTCATCGTTCTCGGCGACCGGCTCGGCCATCACCTCGCGGCCGTCCGCGTAGCTCACGAAGACCCGGTCGCAGCCGTTGATGTTGACGTTCTCCACCTGCTGGTCATCCAGCAGCGGCTGCAGCCGGCCGACGCCGAACAGCGCGGCGTGGATGGCCGCCGCCAGGTCCTCTTCATCCTGGGCGTTGCGGGGGCCCGGCCGGCGCTGATCTCGCTGCGCGCGTGGTCTTCCAGGACCTGGGCGATGAGCGCACGGGCGAACTGCCGTTCATCCTCGCCGGTCATGGGGGCCAGGCCGGCCGCCGCGTCGAGCCGGCGCTGCTCGGCGAGCCGGTCCCCGACATCGCCGCGGAGCCGCTTGACGAGGGGGTGATCGACCATGTCACCACCCGCCCTGCGGGAATTGCGCCCCGGCGGCGACCCCGGCGTCCGGGTGCCCGTCCCACGGCGGCCCGGAGGAGGTCGCGGGCCGCGCGGAGGAAGCCGCCGCCGGCCCGGCGGAGGGCGCGGCCGGCGCGGGCCGGGTCACCGCGGGCCCGGACAGGGTGCTGGCCGGCGCGCCGCGGGCCGCGGCGGTTCCCGGCGCGGCGACGGCCGCGGCGGCCCGCGGGCCGGCCCACCCGGGAGGGGCCCCGGCCCGCCGGGTCCCCCCGGCCCGCCGGGATGCCCCCCGGGCGGGCCGGCCCGGCGGCGGCCCGGCGGCGGCCGGGGCGGGCTCCGGCCCGGCGGCGCGGCCGGGCAGCCACCACGGGCCGGCCAGCTGCCCGGCGGCCTCCCGGGCCGTCCTGATGAACAGGGACCGGTCCAGCTTCCCGCCCCACTCGCCGCGGAGCGCCTCCGCGCTCTTCGGCTCGAAAGCGACCCCGCCGAGCATGCTGACCGGGCCACCCTCGGGGGCGACCGCCTGGCCCACCTCCGTGACCGCCTCACGCAGTGCCCGGTGGTCGGCGATGAGCAGCACGCCCACCCGGCCGGGACGGCCGGTGCGGCGGCGGGCGGCCTGCGCGACGGCGGCGGCCCGGCCGCGCAGCCGCAGGACCTCGCCCAGGCTGGGCCGGGCCACCAGCACCACGGCCGCCGCGTGCGCGAGCAGGTCGTGGAAGGGCCCGTCGGCACCGATCCGGCCGCAGTCGGCGATCACGTCGGCCCCGGGCAGCCCGCCCAGCACCGTGCCGATCGTGCCCCACAGCGGGTCCAGCCCGCTGCCCTGTTCCGCGTTGGCCGTCCCGAGCAGCACGTCCAGGCCGCCGCGGAGCTTCTGGGCGTGGGCCCACACCTGCTCCGGCCGCACCCCGCGCCGGGCGGCCACCGCCATGCTGAGCAGCCCGCGCTGGGGGTCGAGCCGGCCGCCGGCGGCATCAGCCGGCAGCCAGCAGGCCACGTCACCGCCGGCCGGATCGCACTCGGCGAGCAGCACCGGCCGGGGCCAGACCGCGGCCAGCGCGAGGGCGGTGGTGGTGACGCCGGGCGCGCCCTTGTCGGCGGCCACCGCGATCAGGGCCATGGTCAGCCGGTCCCGCCCGGCGGCGGAGTGGCGCTTCCGGGGCCGCCTGATGCCGCCGGGCTGGCCGGCGTGCTGCCGGCCGCGGACTGGCCCGGGGCGGCGCTGGCCGCCGCGGACTGGCCCGGGGCGGCACCGGCCGCCGTTCCCCGGTGCGCCCGGCGGCGGCCCGCCGGGCCGGCCACCCCGGGCACGGCAGGCCCGGACGAGGCTGGCCCGGATAATGACCCGCCCGCAGGCAGCACCGCAATGCCCACGGCGCCGTTGGCCGCGTTGCAGGCCACCGCGCCGGCCTCGGCCGGGTTGAGGGCCACCTGCACATCGGCCTGGGCGCTGCTGCCCGAGGTGGCCGCCGGGGCAGCCACGGACAAGACCACCGCGCCTGCCGCCAGCAGGGCCCCGGACGTGCCCGGGCAGGTCTCCTGGGCGTCACTGACCTGGTAGATGTCGATGTGCTCGCCATCGGCGAGCCCGCGCGGCAACTGCCCGTCCTTGAGGGCCAGGCCGAGCACGGCCTTCCCGGCCAGCGAGGCGCCGGCCGCGGCCACCATGGCCCGGGTCAGCAGGGTGCCCGGCGGGATGGCACTCACCGCGTGGAACCGCGCCACCTGGGCAGCCTCGTCCCACGGCACGTAACCCAGCCCGGTACCGGCCGCTATCTGCACCGGCTGCATCGCGCTCAGCGGGATCTGCTGGCCGGCCCCGACCGGCGCGGACACCTCGATGGCGGTCACCCGCTTACCGCTCTGGACGACCAGGAAGCCCGCGCCCAGGGCGCCGCCCAGGATCAGCAGGACGGCGAGGGCGGCCAGTGCCGGGCGCCGCTCCCGCGGGGCACCGGGCAGCCGCCGCGCCCGCGGCGCCGTCGGCTCCTGCCATGTCGGATGCTGCTCGGCGCCGCCCGCGAGGGTGCGTGGCAGCGTGCCCCGGTCACTTGGCATTTCGCTGTGGTCTCCCTGCTGATGACACGCGCTGAACCGTCAGTTCCCAGGCACCCGCTATTCACGGATGCGCCTTCACCATAAAGCCACAGGAGGCTACCCACATGGGGCAGAAGACGGAAACTCACCTTGTCGTGATAGAGCGCTACCGCCGGCTGGCGCGGCCGGCCCGGCCGGGCCGCTGCTGAAGTCCTGGTGAAAGCAGGAGCAGACCCGCTGATGGCCCGTTTCCTCTTACCATGATTAGTAATTACGTACTAATCGGAGTAGTGCTCCCGGCCGATTATGAACTGGGCCAACAGGCCTTGCCGGAAAGGCAGGCATTGGTAGAGTTCGCGCAGTAGCGGAGCGGGCGAGGCGGAGGCCAGCACAATGCGGGGAGAACCCGGCAGGATCACGCCTCCGGGCCGGGACGGCCCGGCCACGGACGGCCCGGCCACGGACGGCCCGGCCACGGACGGCCCGGCCCAGGCGGGCCACGGCCGCCGCGGGGCTGGTAGCAGCCACGCTGCTCGCGGCCGGCTGCGGCCCGGCCGCGCCGGCGACGTTCAGCCCGGGGAGCGCGGCGGGCGGCGGAGCGGCCCCGGCCGCGCGCGGCGGGCCCGCAGCCGGGCCGCTCAGCTGGCCCCCGTTCGGCCGGGACGTGCACATCGTGATGCCCGGCTGGCTGCCGGGAAATGGCGCGGAGGTACCGGCCGTGATAACGGCCAAGGATTTCCTGCTCGCGGTGCTGTACGCCGAGTACCGCGGCAATCAGGATGACCGGTGGGCCGCGTATGCGGCGGGAGCCGCCCGCACCACGCAGCGGTCCATCCTGGCCCAGCCGGACGTGACCACGGAATCGTTCACCGGGACCATCGTCTTCTCGCATGTGAGCGCATTCCCTGACCCCGTGCTCAAGGGGGCGGTGGACGTCTCCGAATGCTTCGACAATGCGATGTCCGCGAACACCAGCCTGGGCACCGGCAAGATCATTACCAGCCGTCAGCCGGGTAATCTGCACTACTACCGGAATACGGATGTGGTGGCCGCCGTGAATGGCCGCTGGCAAGTGGTCTCCATGTACCCGGTCGTCTATTACCCCCAGGCGAGGGAGTGCAGGCCATGAGGCGCTGGCGCGGCCGGCTGGCCGCCCTGGTCCTGGCCGGGACGCTCCTGCCGCTGGCCGCCGCCGGGCCGGCCAGCGCCGGGGCGGGCGTCGGCTGCACCGTCAGCACCTGCTCGGTCCAGCTCAGCGACCTGATCACGCTGAAGGGCGACCAGGGCGCCACGGGCAGCGCCCAGGTCCCGCTCAGCGTGCCCGAGCCGCCCTGCCTGTGGCAGCCGGCCGGGGACACGGCCAGCGGCAGCCACTACATCCTCCAGCAGTTCGGCAGCGCCGCCCCGGGCACCCCGTTCGGCGTCTACGCCTCGGTGCAGCAGGCCAGGAAGCTGCTCGCCAGCAAGCCGGTACCGCCGGGCACCTGGTATGAGCTGCCGGTCAACCCGGCGGCGTCCAAGGCGGCCCAGCGGGCCTGCTTCACCCTCCCGCTGTTCTTCTTCGCCGTGCCCGGGCAGGCCCCGCCCATGCCGCCGGTCCCGCCGCGGACCCTCGCCGCCTACGCCTACAACCACATGACGATCCCGGCACCCAGCGTGACCATCAACCCCGCGGCCAAGGGCTACGTCAACCTGGCCACCTACGTCTGGGGGCGGACCCGGCCGGTCAGCGCGGCCACGGGCCGGCCGGACGCCTACGAGGTGATCGCCACGCTCGGCACCCAGACCGTCAGCGTGTGGGCCCAGCTGGCCCGGGCGGGCGCGTTCAGCGTCGCGGTGAGCAGCGGGCACGGGACCGCGTACTCCGGATGCGGCCCGGGTGGCTCGCGCTTCCCGGTGGGCCAGGTCCCGGCGAGCGCGGGCGGGGCGGGCACCCGGCCCGACTGCGGCGTGCTGTGGCAGGGGCCGGACGCCGCCGCCTCGGTCAGTGCCACCGTCCGCTGGTCGGTGACCTGGGGAGCGGGCGTGCTGGGCGGCCCGGGGAACCACCGGCTGCCAGCCATCGTGCTGGCCGGCCAGACCCCGGCCTTCCCTGTCGCCGAGATCCAGAGCATCAACGGCGGTTAGCCGTGCCGCACAGGCCGCTGCCCGGAGCTGTCCTGCCGGGAGTCCTGGTCCCAGGGACCGTGCTGCTCGCCGCGGCCGCCATGACGGTCATGATGGCGCGTTTCGGGGCCAGCCCGGTGCTGCCCGCTTACTGCTACCTGGCCGCGGCCGGCGCCCCGCTCGCGGTCATCGACGCCCGCCAGCGGCGGCTGCCCGACCTGCTCACGCTGCCGTCCTACCCGGCCGCCCTGGTGCTGCTCGGGCTGGCCGCGCTGGCGGTCCCCGGCGGCGGCGGGCATTTCCGCGGCGCGCTGGCCGGCATGGCGGCCGCCCTGGCGGTGTTCGGCGCCCAGGCGCTCGCCTGCCCGGCGGGCATCGGCTGGGGGGACGTGAAGCTGTCCGGCATCCTCGGCCTGTACCTGGGCTGGCTCGGCCCGGGGGCGCTGCTGGCCGGGCTGTTCCTCGGCTGCCTGCTGGCTGCCGTCGCCGGGCTGGGCCTGATCGCCGTGCACCGGGCCACCCGCAAGTCCCAGCTGCCGTTCGGCCCGTTCCTGCTGGCCGGAACCCTGGCCGCGATCGCCCTCAGCGGCCTCGCCCCCGCGTTCCCCTGGTGACCGCGCCTCAAGGACGTGGCGGCGGCTAGGACGTCCACCAGGGGGTGATCCGGGCGGCGGCGCGCTCGCCCTGGGCGTAGCCGGCCCGGGCGGCACCGGCCCGCACCGCCGGGTCGAGCGGATTCTGGCCGAACGCCGCGACGGCCTCGTCGTCGGCGCTGAGCACCTCGACCTCAGCCTGCCCGGCTAGCCCGGCGACCTGCTCATCCAGCGCCGGATCGGCCATCGGCACCAGGATCAGCACCCGCCCGTACCCGGCGGCCAGGTCGGCGTTGACCGCGGACCGGACTCCGCCGTCGATGTACCGGCGGCCGCCGATCGTCACGGGCGGCCAGATGCCGGGCACGGCGCAGCTCGCGGCCACCGCGTCGATCAGGTCCACGCCGGAGTCCCGGTCGAGCACCCGGGGCTCGCCGGAGTGCGCGTCCACCGCGACCACGGCCAGCGCCCGGTCCGGCCAGGAGTGACCCGGCAGCCGCCCGGCGATCACCTCCCGCCGCCGCGCCTCCGGCACCGTGTCCGCCTTGAGCGCCAGCTCACCGGCCTGCCGCCGCTGTTCGCCGGGGCCAGCGCCGGCGTCCGCGGCCATCGTCTCCCAGGACTCCATCAGCGCGGCCACCGCGGCCGGGTCCGGAACGAGCTCGGCGGCCTGCCGGGCCGGCTCGACCTGCCGGGCCAGCAACTCGGCGACCGGGACCCCGCTGCCGGCCTGGGCCGCCACCGTCGCGCCCGCGGAGGTGCCGAGCAGGAAGTCCGCCGCCGCCACGTCCGCCCCGGCATCCGCCAGGGCGGCCAGCACGCCGGTCTCCCAGGCGATGCCGGCCAGCCCGCCGCCGCCGAGCACCAGGGCCCGTTCCGTCATCGTCTGCTCCTCACAGGGCCACGCCCACCAGCACTGGCTCCACGGCCAGCTCCACGCCGAGCACGTCACGGACCCGGTCCCGGATCTCCCGGGCCAGCGCCACCAGGCCGGCCGTGCTGGCGCCGCCCGGGTTGACCAGGGCCAGGGTGTGCTTGGCCGAGATATGCGCCCCGCCCGGCCCCGGGTAGCCCTTGCCGAACCCGGCCTGCCCGATCAGCCACGCGGCCGGCACCTTCACCTGGCCGGGACCGGCCGGGAACTGCGGGATCGGCACCCCGGGGCCGCAGTGCACGCCTACCGCCGTCCGCAGCGCGGTGAACTGCGCGCTGTCCAGCACCGGGTTGGTGAAGAACGACCCGGCGCTGCGGCTGTCCGGGTCCGCGGGGTCCAGCAGCATGCCCTTGCCCCGGCGCAGCCCGAGCACGGCCGCGCGGACCGCCTCGAGCGGGACCCGCTCCCCCTCGGCCACGCCGAGGGCGCGGGCCAGTTCCGGGTACCGCACCGGGGCCGAGAGCCGGTCGCGGGCCAGCTGGAAGGTGACGGCCAGCACCACGTACCGTCCGCTGGCGTCCCGCTTGAAAGCACTGGTCCGGTAGCCGAACCCGCAGTCGGCGGCGGCCAGGTCGGCCACCTCGCCTGCCTTGCGGTCATAGACCCGGACCGTGGCGATGGTCTCGGCGACCTCCTGGCCGTAAGCGCCGACGTTCTGGATCGGGGTCGCGCCGGCCAGGCCCGGGATGCCGGACAGGCACTCCAGTCCGGCCAGCCCGCCCGCCACGCAGCGGGCGACGACACCGTCCCAGTCCTCCCCGGCGGCCACGGTGACCGGGGCTGAGCGGCCACCCGGGTCCGGTTCGGCGCGGATGCCCGCGGTGGCCACCCGCACCACAGTGCCGGGGAAGCCCTCGTCCGCGATGACCAGATTGCTGCCCCCGCCCAGGATGAGCAGCGGCTCACCGCGGTCATCGGCGGCTCGCACGGCGGCGATGAGCTCACTGCCGGTGCCGGCCGGCACGAACCGGCGGGCCGGGCCGCCCAGGCCGAGCGTGGTGAAGCCGGACAGCGGCACCTGCTCACGAACGTCTGGCATCGGCGGCGGGTCCTCCACGGCAGGTCAGCTGCGGGGGCGTCAGGCGGGAAGGGTCAGGGCAGCCGGACCACGGCGCGGGCCCGGGTGAGTACCTTGGCCCCGGCCGCGCGGGCCGTCAGGGCCACGGCCACCCGGTTGCCGTCCAGCTTCTCCTGCACCGTCCCGGTGACCTCGATGGTCACGAAGTCGTCGGTGTCGGGGACGACGACCGGGGCGGAGAACCGGACACCGAACTCGGTCATCGAACCGGGGTCACCGGTCCAGTCGGTGATGTAGCGGGCCGCCTGGGCCATGGTGAACATGCCGTGCGCGATCACGTCGGGCAGGCCGACCGACTTGGCGATCCGCTCGTTCCAGTGGATGACGTTAAAGTCACCGGACGCGCCGCAGTACCTGACCAGGCTGAGCCGGGTCACCGGGTAGCTGGCCGGGGGGAGTTCCGCGCCCGTCTCGACGTCGGCGTACTTGACTACCGCAGTCATCCGGCCTCCTCCGCGCCGCGTTCCACGATGATGGAGAACGCGGTGCACACCGGCTCGCCGCCGGTGGTGCGGATCTCGGTCCGGGTGGTCAGCATGACGTTCCGGCCGACTGCCCGGATGCTCTCGATGGTGGTCTGCCCGGTCACCACGTCGCCGGCCCGCAGCGGGCGGGCGTACTCGAAGCGCTGCTCACCGTGGACCACCATGGCGTAGTTGACGCCCAGGCCGGGGTCGGCGATGGCCGTGCCCGAGGCGGACATGCTCACCACGATGGCGAACGTGGGCGGGGCGATCACGTCGGGGTAGCCGGCCGCCACGGCGGCCTCCCGGTCCCGGTGAACCGGGCTGGGATCACCGATCGCGTCGGCGAACTCGGCGATCTTGACCCGGCTGACCTCGTACGGCGCGGTGGCCGGGAAGGTCCGGCCCGCGTAGTCGTGGTTGACGGCCACGCTGCGCGCTAGCGGGTCTCGCGGTGTGCCCGGTGGCAGCGGCACCACGGGCAGTACTTCTTGAGCTCCAGGCGGTCCGGGTCGTTGCGCCGGTTCTTCTTGGTGATGTAGTTACGGCGCTTGCACTCCTGGCAGGCCAGGGTGATCTTGGGCCTGACGTCGGTGGCAGCCACGATGGAGTGCCTTTCTGTGATCGGCGGGTCCTGCTTCAACTGTAAGCGCAGCAGTGTCCTGCGCATACTGGGTAGCGGAGGCCGGACTTGAACCGGCGACACAGCGATTATGAGCCGCTTGCTCTGCCTGACTGAGCTACTCCGCCGCGCGACGCTGAGCGCCCATAGCTTACAGGCAGACCCGGGTGGTCTGGGTAATCGATAAGCCAGGTCAGCCCGGCCGTCACGGGCAGCACCACCGTGAGCTGGCCCGCCCCGGCGCAGGCGGCCGGCGCCGGGGCCGCCGTCGGCTTGCCGCCCGGGGTGACCGGCGGCCTGCCGGGGAGCTTGCCGGGCCGGGATGGCCCGATCCGGGAGGGCGGAATGGTCACCGGGGCGGGGATGCTCCCGGGGGACCCCGGCGAGCTGAGCCGCCAAGTCCCGGTGGGCCGGCTCGGCACCCCCGGGGAGGTGGCCGGCCTGGCCATGGCCATGCTGCGCAACGGTTACCTCACCAGCCAGGTGGTCTCCCTGGACGGCGGCAGGCACCCCCGTTAGTGATCCATCCCATCACCTATCGCGTGGCGCGATGTCCTTGCAGCAGGCGCACGATCTCCTCCTGCTGCCGCTTTGACTCGGGCGAGCCGCTACCGCCACGGCCGGTGGTCCAGGTCGCGAGCTGCATCGGGATCGAGCCGGCCTTGTTCTTGCGGAGAGCGTCCGCCCCGCCGTCAAGGAGTGCGCTCACCGCGGCCGCGCAGCGGGTGCGCACGGCACGGTGCAGCGGCGTGACCCCGCTCTTATCGGTGGCGTCCGGATCGGCGCCCGCTTCGATGAGGCGGGTAATGGTCGCCGCCTGAGCGTCCGGGTTCCAGTGCGGCGAGCCGGGGATGCCGTCGGCCGCATAGTGAAGCGGCTGAGCTCCACGGCGGTTCCTGGCGCCGACATCAGCACCCATGGTGATCAGCTGCCGGACGACCGGCAGCCGGTAGGCCGCGGCGGCGATATGGAGCGCCGTGTCGCCCGCGTAGAGGTAGTGCCCGATCCCGGCCAGGTAGCAGTCTGCCGCTGCCCCACGGGCCGCACCCTCACCCGCCCGGGCGCTCGCGAGCGACCCCGACGTAGCGAGCAACCTCAGTTCGGCGGCCGCGTCGTCGTCAACGATCGCGCGCACCAGCGTCATCAGCGCGGCTTCGCGGGCAACCATGGCCAGGCCAGCGTAACGCGGCCACCGCATCCCCTCCATGGCCCGCGGCCCGCGCCAGCACCGCGTCGGCCGCGGCCACCGCCAGCACGACCAGCGCCGCGCAGCCGCTGAGCGCCAGCGCGGACACGAACGGGGCGGCCGCGCCCAGCAAGGCCAGGGCTATCACGCCGGCGATCCGGGTCCGGGCCAGCCGCCCCCAGATGACCTGCTTGAACGCGGCGTGGCCGAGCAGGAACAGGGCGGTGCCACCGAGCAGCATGAACGACACCGGCGCCTGGCCCACCGCACCCGGGTCAGCCAGCACGATCTGGTCACCGGCCGCCACCACGATGATGCCGGCCACCATGACCGGGTGGATCAGGTGGTACGCGGAACGGCCGAGCCGCCCCGGGTCGGCCGAGCTGGCGACGATCCGGGCGCCTTCCTCGGCGCTGCGGTGGAAGTACAGCCACCACAACCCGGCACTGCCGGCGAACGCGGCCAGGAAGGCGGCATCCCGCTCCCCCGTGGCCGGCGCGCTGGACAGCGCCGCTCCCGTCACCACGAGCGACTCGCCCAGCGCGATGAGCAGGAACGCCTGGCAGCGCTCGGCGAAATGGTTCCCCTCGATGGTCCAGTCCCGGGTGCTGGACCGGCCCAGCCCGGGCGTCCAGAAGCCGGCCAGGCCGCCGAGGAGGTCCACCCCGACCGCGGCCAGCCAGAGCAGTTCCCGGGCGTGCCCGGTCACCAGGCCGCCGGCCACGGCCAGCGCGCCGCTGACGACGCACCAGGCCAGGATGCGCTGGAAGTTGCGCTGCAGCGGCTGCCCGCGCAGCCCGGCCACCGCGAACGCGCTGCGGCCGGTCTGCATGACCGCGTACGCCCCGCCCACCGCCAGCCCCCACCCGCCGAACGCGGACGGCAGGCCGGCCGACATCACCAGGCTGACCAGGGCCAGCACCAGCAGCATGATCCGGACCGGGATCCGGTCCGGATCCAGCCAGTTCGTGACCCAGGTGGTGTACGCCCAGGCCAGCCAGACCATGGCGAACAGCAGCAGGGCGCGGAGCGCGCCGGCCGCGGTGGGGTAATGGATCAGGTAGTGCGACAGCTGGGTGACCGCGAACACGTAGACCAGGTCGAAGAACAGCTCGATGTTGGTCACCCGCGCGGCCGCCCCGGGCGGGCGCAGCAGGTCCCGCGGCCGGGCCCGGCCGGCCACGCCCTCCGCGGGCATCGTCACCCGGCGCCCGGCGCCCGGTAGTCGGTGTTCCGGTCCACTTCCAGGTAGACGTCCATGCCGACCGGGCGCCACTGTTCCTCGGCCAGGTGGCCGAGCAGCCCGGCCGTCCGGGCCAGCAGCGCGAACCCGCGCAGCAGCCCGAGCGGCAGGCCCAGGTCGGCCAGGACGGCCCCGCAGGTCCCGGCCCCGTTCAGCGGCAGGGTGCGGCCGAGGACCTGCGGGTGCACCCGGCCGACCGCCGCGAACAGCCGCAGGTGCGGCCCGAGCAGGCCCTCCTCCGCGGCGATCCGGTACAGCGCCGGGGTCCGCGGGTCGGTGACCTTGTGCACCGGGTGGCCCAGCCCGGGCACGAGCTTCCCGGCCGTGCGGGCCCGCCGCACGGCGGCCAGCGCGATCTCATCCCAGCCCGCCTCGCGGCCGTCACCGGCGGCGGGCACCGCGTCCCCGGCCTCGGCCAGCGCGGCGGCCAGGAACGCGCCGCAGTCCTCGGTGACGCCCAGGAACCGGGAGCCGCCGCCGAGCAGCCCGGCCGCCAGCGCGCCCTGCACCGAGTCGGGGGCGCTCAGGTAGGTGAGCCGGGCCGCGATGGCGGTCGGGGTGAACCCGTGCTCGGCCAGGGCGACCAGCACGGCCTCGAACACCCTGACCTCGGACGGCGCCGGCCTGCGCTGGGTGACCAGCCAGAACGCCAGTTCGCCGAACGACACCTGGCCCATCAGGTCGGCCGCCAGGTCGTGGCCGAGCACGGTGATCGTGTCGGCATCCGAGTCGCCGAGCGAGGTGGGATAGGCGCGGCGGGTGGTTCGTTCGGTCATCTGGTCTCTCTCCATCGCTAACCGGTACCGGCGGCGGGCGCGCCCGCCATCCGGCGCGGGCGCGCGTGAGCCGCCCGGGTGATCACCTGGTCATTATGACCGGGCCGGCTGCGCGGTCCCCGGGCGCTGGGCCGCGGGCGAGCCGAGGGCCCGGGAGATGCCGCGGGCGGCGGCCCGGACCGCCGGGGCCAGTGCGGCCGGCTGGGCACCGTCGGCGTGCACCACCAGGGACAGCGCGGCCACGACCCGGTCCCCGGCCGCCCGGACCGCCGCGCCCACGGACAGCGCGTCCATGGTCACCTGGCGGTCGCTGACCGCGTACCCGCGCTGCCGGACGTCCGCGAGCACCCGGCGCAGCTCCCGCGGTTCGGTGACCGTCCGCTCCGTCCAGCGTTCCAGCGGGCCGGTCAGCACCTGCTCCTGGACGTCGGCGGGGGCGTGGGCCAGCAGCACCAGCCCGACCCCGGTGGCGTGCAGCGCGAACCGGCCGCCGACCCGGGTCAGCACCCGCACCGCGTCCCGGCCGGCCAGCCGCTCCACGTACACGACGTCCAGCCCGTCCCGCACCGCGAGCTGCACATTCTCGTGGGTCGCCTCGTACAGGTCCTCCATGTAGGGCAGCGCGATCTCACGCAGCCCCAGCCCGCGCGGGGCCAGCGCGGCGATTTCCCACAGGTGCAGCCCGATGTGGTACGCGCCGTCCGGCCCGCGCTCCAGGCCGCCCCACGCGGTCAGCTCCCGGACCAGCCGGTGCGTGGTGCTCAGCGGCAGCCCGCTGCGGCGGCTGATCTCGGACAGGGTCAGCTCGGGGCACTCGGGCCCGAACGAGCCCAGCACGTCCAGGACCCGGCCGCACAGCGACCGTGGTGGCAGCGGGGCTGGCTCGCCCATGGGCTCCCCCGGAGTGATGTCGTGCTTCATTATCCCAGCGGGCGGCGCGGTGATCAGAGGTCGAGGATCAGCGCCGGGGTGACCGACCGGGACACGCAGATCATCATGGTGTCCCCCGCGGCCCGCTCCGCCGCGGTGAGCACGGTGTCCCGGTGATCCGGGGTGCCGGCCAGCACGGCGGTCTCACAGGTGCCGCAGGTCCCCTCGGTGCACGAGGACAGCACCGGCACCCCGGCCGCCTCGGCCACGGACAGGATCGAGGCGCCCGGCGGGATGGTCAGGGTCAGCCCGGACCGGGCCAGCTCCACCTCGAAGGCCTGCCCCGGCCCGGCCGGGGCGGCCAGCGGGGTGAACCGCTCCACGTGCAGCGTGCCCTCCGGCCACCGGGCACAGTGTGCCGCCACGGCGTCCAGCAGCGGGGCCGGGCCGCAGCAGTACACCAGCGTCCCCGGCCGCGGCTGGCCCAGGATCGCGGCCAGGTCGAGCAGGCCCGTCTCGTCCTGCGGGCAGAGCCGGACCCGGGTCCCGTACCGCTCGCTGAGTTCTGCGCCGAAGGCCATGCTGGCCCGGCTCCGGCCGCCGTAGGCCAGGGCCCAGTCCCGGCCTTCCTGGCCTGCCGCGGCCAGCATCGGCAGGATCGGGGTGATCCCGATCCCGCCCGCGATGAACAGGTAGCGGTCCGCGGGCAGCAGCGGGAAGTGGTTCCGCGGCCCGCGGGCCGCGACCGCCGCGCCCCGGCGCAGCGCCTCGTGCACGTGCGCCGAGCCGCCACGGCCGCCCGCCTCGCGCAGCACCGCGATCCGCCAGGTGCCGCGGTCCGCCGGGTCGCCGCACAGCGAGTACTGGCGGACCAGGCCGGGGCCGAGCTCCAGGTCGATGTGCGCGCCGGGCGCCCACGGCGGCAGCGCCGCCCCGGCCGGGTCCCGCAGGTCCAGGGTGATCACGCCGTCGGCGGCGCGCGCCCGCCCGGCCACGGTCAGGGTGAGGGGCGGGGCCGGGGCGGCCGGGGTCCGGGCGGCGGGTCCGGTCGTCAGCATGGCCCCGGCCCCCCCGGGTGCCTGGGCCGGCCGGGTGCGCGGGGCTGGCCGGGTGCGCGGGGTGAGCCAGCAGCCACTGCCACATCTGCACCGGGTCCTCGGCCTCGGCCACCGCGCCGCAGTGGCAGCGGCCGCGGAGCCGGTCGGTCCCCGGCAGCCACTCGATGCGGTAGACGGTGCGCTGGCCTGTCACGGCCGGGGCGGTCACCGGGCCGCGGCGGCCAGGCGGGCCGGGGCGCCGGCGGCGCCGGCGGCGCCGGGCAGGCCCGCGTCCGCGCCGGCGGTGTCCGCCTGGGCCGCCATCCGGGCCAGCATCCGCCGGGCGGCCAGCCCGCCGGTGTCGATGTTGATGGACAGTTCCTGCACCCCGGGCGGGTTGGCGGCGACCACCCGCTCGAGGGTGTTCAGCGCGGTCACGTCCTGCAGCACGACGGTCCGGTTGGAGTCGTGCAGGAACGCGGACACCTCCGCGTCGCCCAGCGCGAAGTCCCGGGCCACCGCCCAGAAGTCATAGGTGGTCGTGGCGGTGGACGGGGTGATCGCGTACACCACCTCGACGTGGAACCCGTCCGGGTCGGTCCCGTCCGGCCGGGGCAGCGCCCCCGCCGGGGCCACCCGGCTGTGCAGCAGGTACAGGCACGGCGGGTGGTACTCGATGTCCTGCCAGCGCACGATCCGGCCGGTGATCCCGGTGGACCGGGCGTAGAACGGGGGGCAGGCGGCGTCGTCCATCCGGCGGGATACCCGGATGATTCCGGCCTCCTCGTCGGCCTCGGTGGTGATCGGCGTGTCCGCGACCTCGGGCGTGCCGATGTAGCCGCCGTGCAGGTAGGTCTCGTGCGACAGGTCGAGCAGGTTGTCCACCAGCAGCTCGTAGCGGGCGGCCAGCGGCTCCATGCCGCGCACGGTGGTCATACCGGTCGTCGGCCAGCCACGGCGCGCGCGGGATGAGCCCGGGGTCCGCCCGGTCCGCGTCCCCGATCCACACCCAGACCAGCGAGTCCTGCTCGGCCACCGGGTAGGCGCCGACCCGTGCGGTGCGCGGGATCCGCTGCTGCCCGGGGACCGCCACGCACCGGCCGTCGGCACCGTAGGTGAACCCGTGGTACCCGCAGACGATCGTGTCCCCCTGCAGCTGGCTCTCCGACAGCGGGAAGTGCCGGTGCACGCAGCGGTCAGCCAGTGCCGCCGGCTGGCCCGTTGTGGTCCGGTACAGCACGATCGGCTCGCCCAGGATGGTGCGGGCCAGCAGGGCACGGCCGATCTCCGCGGAGTAGGCGGCTACATACCATTGATTCCGAACGAAAGGCATTCCCGGCTCCCTCGCCTCGGTCCGGCGCCGCCCCGCCGAATGCGGGCACGCCGTGCCGCCGAGTGTGCGCACGCGGCACGGGCCGGGTCAGCCCTCCCTTCCGCCCAGCGGAAGACGAAGTGCGATTCGGGCCCGCGCCGGTCCTCGCCGTTCAGGCTTTCGTGGCGGAGATCTGCAGCCGGACGTAGTCCACGGCGGGCCCGGGGAGGCGCTCCGCGACGGCGCGGACGAACGGCCGCCGCTGCTCCGGCGGCATGTCCCGGAGATGGGCCCCGAGCACCACGGTGGCCAGGTACGCCTCCAGTTGCTCCCCCGCGGCCAGCCGTGCCGGGTCCGGGACGAGCCGGACGTCGATGCCGGTGAAGCCGGCCTGGCCGAGCCGCTCCCTGGTCTCCGGCACCCCGGCGAAGTTCCAGATGGCCGCGCCGTCGTCCGCGCCCATCGCGGTCAGCGCGGCCCGGACCGTGGCGATGTTGCCCGCCCCGCCGGCCTCGGCGGCGAACTGGCCGCCCGGCCGGAGCAGCCGGGCCACCTCGGCGAACACCGGGGCGTGGTCCGGCAGCCAGTGCAGCGTCGCCACGCTGACCACCGCGTCGGCCGTGCCGCCGGGCAGCGGCAGCGGCTGGCGGAGGTCGGCCGGCACGATCTGCACCCGGTCGAGGTCGCCCGCCAGCCGGGCGCGCAACTGCGCCAGCATCTGCTGCGAGCCGTCGATGGCCAGCACCCGGCCCCGGGGCAGCAGCCCCAGCAACTGCTCCGCGTCCCGGCCGGTCCCGCAGCCGACGTCGGCCACCGTCTCGTCCCCGGCCAGCCGCAGCGCCCCGACGGTCCGCGGGCCCCACCGCTTGTGCGGCAGCGGCAGCGCGTCATAGCTGCGCGCATCCCACTCCAGCAGCTCCATGCCCGCACACTAACGGATGTCTCACTATCCTGACACTTTCATATCGGATTGTGAGACGGAGGCAGGCCGCCCCAGCCGGGCGAGCAGCCGGCGGCGGGCGCCCCGCTCCCCGTCCGGCAGGTCTTCCTGGCTGAGCACCTCGAACCCCGGGGGCAGCAGCGCGGCGGGCTCCCCCGGGCCCAGGCACCAGGCGGCGGGCAGCCGGGGACGGGCCTGGCGCGCCTCTGCGGTGAACGCCTCCCAGCCCAGGACGCCGCCGGGCGCGACCGCCGCCGCCGCCGTGCCGAATACCGCCGGGTCCCAGAACCCGGTGCACAGCACCAGGGCGAAACTCCCCGGCCGCGGCCGCCATCCGGCCAGGTCGGCGTGCACCAGGGTGACCCGGCCGTCCAGCCCGCGGCGGCGCGCCTCCTGGCCGAGCAGGCCGAGGGCCACGTCGGAGACGTCTACCGCGGTGACCCGCCGGCCGGCGGCCGCCGCCAGCAGCGCGCCGCCGGATGGCCCGCTGGCCAGGTCGGCGACCGGGCCGTCCGGCAGGGCGAGCCGCAGCGCCTGCACGGCCAGCGGGTGCGGCCGGAACGGGACGTCCGGGCGCCCGGCGTACTTCGCGTTCCACCGCTGCCGGTCCGGATGGCCGGCCAGCCCCTCACCGAAAGCCGCCACGCAGCGCAGGCTAGCCCCTCGCGCCACCGGTGCAGCGGAATTTTCACGGGCCGCCGGCCCGGGGCGCGCCGCTGACCTGCGGACCGGGCGGGGCCGCCGGGACGCCCTTGCGACCCGGCGGGCGCGGAGGGACGGTGGCGGGGCCAGCACGGCGCCGGGCGGAACGGCCGGGCGGCGGCAGGCAGCGGCGGACCCAACCCGGGAGGCGGACCATGTCCCACCTGCGAGCACGGCTGCTGGCCCTGGCCATGCTGGGCGGCTGCGCCCTGCTCCTCGCCGCCCAGCTGCCGGCCAGCGCCATCGACGTCGGTGGCGGGTCCCCGGTGACCGGCAACGCCACCTGGTTCAGCGGCCTCGGCTCCCCTTACGGCGGCTGCGGGCTGCCCCAGGCCAACCTGGACAGCCAGAACTTCCTCGCCCTCAACGTGCAGAACTCCCCCGGCGTCTACACCAACCTGCCCCGCCCGATCCCGGCCGCGGACGCCAGCGAGATCGGCATGTTCGACAACGGGCTGAACTGCGGCCGCTGGGTCCAGGTGACCATCGGCAACTACTGCACCGGGACGAACGACGGGGCGCCGAACCAGCCGTTCTGCCGGAACGGCTCGTGGGTCAGCGACGCCTACAACGGGGCGACGCTGGACATGGTGGTGGCGGACAGCTGCGACGACGGGAACGCCTGGTGCAAGGACGACCCTTACCACGTGGACCTGGCCCAGAACTCGCTCAACCAGTTCATCCTGAATGGCCAGCCGGTCGGCAACATGTACCCGAATCACTGGAACAACCGGCAGGTGACGTGGCAGTTCGTGGCGGCCCCCAATTACAGCGGGGATATCAGCATCGGCGCGATCCAGGGCGCGCAAACGTACTGGCCCGCGATCGCAATCTCCCATTTGCCGAACGGCATCCACGGCGTGCAGTACTACGCCAGCGGTGCCTGGTCGAGCGCGCAAATGGACTCGGACATGGGGGATGACTACATCATCGCGCCCACCACCGGGGCCGGGACGGCGGGCACCCAGTACCAGATCCGGGTGATCGACGCGTCCGGGAGCCTGGTGAACAACGGGGAGGTGTACAGCTTCTCGCTGCCGCCGGCTGCACGAACGGGTGCGCGGCGGCCTACACGCCGATCAGCTACACCAGCTCCGGCGGCGGCTCCTCCACGCCGTCGCCCAGCCCCAGCCCGAGCACCAGCCCGACCAGCGCCAGCCCGAGCCCTAGCCCCAGTCCCAGCCCGAGCCCGAGCCCGACGGGCAGCACCCAGCCGTCCGGGTCCTGCACGCTCACCGCCTCGGTGACCAACTCGTGGCCGGGCGGCTACCAGCTCCAGCTCACCGTCACCAACCACGGGACCGCGCCCAGCAACGGGTGGACCGCTGGCTTCTCGTTCGCCGACAGCGCGGAGAGCATCACCAGCTCGTGGAACGCGGCGGTCAGCCAGTCCGGGACCCAGGTCAAGGCGGGCAGCGAGAGCTACAACGGCAGCATCCCGGTCGCCGGGTCCACCAGCTGGGGCCTGGTGGTGACGGGCAGCAACCCGGCCCTGTCCGCGCTGGCCTGCTCGCTGAGCTGAATTGTGTCAGCCCGGGGTAGGGGCGACCCCCCGGAACCCCCCGCGTAGCCCGGCTCCGGGCGGCCGGGCAGGGAATCAGCCGGTGCCGGCGGGCGAGTAGTACAGGACGTTGTTGGTGGTGTCGATGGCGGCGCAGGCGTTCACCGCGTCACAGCTGAGCTGGCCGATGGGGGTCCCGTTGTCCACCGCTGACGGCTTGGACCAGTGGCCGCCGGAATAGCTGGCCACCACCCCGGATGCGCCGGCCGCCAGGCATGACCCGGCGGACGGGCAGGACACCGTGGCTGGCGTCCAGCCGATCGAGGTGAGGGTCCACTGGCCCGCCGAGTACTGGGCGGCCAGGCCGGAGGAGTCGACCGCCATGCAGAACGCCGTGTCCGGGCAGGACACCGCGACCAGCTGGTGGCCGCTGTCCACGGTGTCCGGCGCGCTCCACCCGGTGCCGTCGTAGCTGAACACGTTCCCGGTCGCGCTGACGGCCACGCAGTCGGCCGGGCCCGCGCAGGAGACCGCGTCCAGCGCCCCGCCGCTGGGATCGACGGCCTGCTGGCTCCAGCCGACACCCGCGCCGCCGTAGGTGAAGGCCTGGCCGATGGTGTCCACCGCCATGCAGAACGCCGGGCCGGTGCAGGACACGCTGGTCACCGTGCCGGATCCGGAGCCGATCACCACCGGGCTGCTCCAGCTACCCTGGCTCAGGATGATCGCGTTGCCGGCCGAGTCGATCGCGACGCAGAACGCGGGCGCCGCGCAGGACAGCGCGACCAGGCCGCCGTCCGGGTCGGTCACGGCCACCGGCCAGTTGCCAGCCGACTGCAGGGCCAGCACGGCGCCGGCGCTGTCCGCCGCGTAGCACACCGCCGGGTGCAGGCAGGACAGGGCGGTGATGTGCGCGCCGGCGCCCGGCAGTGTCTGCGGGTCAACCGGGACGGCCGCGGTCCACCGGGCCAGCCCCTCGGTCGAGGTGCCCGGGCGCGCCGTCGGCGGGCGGCTGCTGTGGCTCCTCGCGGCACCGCTGGCCGTGGCGCCCGCGGCGGCTGGGGCGGCCGCCGCCGCGTGCCGGTGCATGACGATGAGGGTGCCGGTGACACCCGTGATGCCGAGGATGGCCACGGCGGCGATCGCGGCCAGCACCCGGGTCCGGCTGGGCCGGACGTAGCCGGGGCCGGCCAGCCCGGGCGGCAGCGTCGGGCCGACCGCGGTGGACGGGCCGTCGTCGTCCTGGTCCTCACCCGCCGCGGGGACGGAGCCGGGCTCCGCCGGGGCGGCCCAGCCCGCCAGGGCGGTGTGCCCCGCCGGCACCGCGGCACCCCCGGTGCCGGTGCCCCCGGGCGCGGTGCCCGGCGCCGCGGTGCCCGGCGCGGCCGCCAGCGGGGCGCTGAGCATCGCGCCGAACCCGGTCACCGGCGTGCCGCCCCCAGCCCAGGCCGCGGGGTCCCCGGGCATTGACCCGGGCGGCAGCACCGGGACGCCGGCGTTTTCGGTCAACGCGATGAATTCCGCGAATGAGCCGCTGGCGTATTCGGCGCTGGCGGGTGCGCCGAAATCCATGGCCGGTTCCGCGGCCCGGCCGCCGGCTACCCGCGGGCCGGGCTGCGGCAGCGCCCCGGGGCGGTCCAGGCGACCGGGAGCAGCCCCGGTATGCACCGGGGCGCCGCACACATCACAGAACTCAGCCCCGGGGAAAATGGCATGCCCGTTATCGCAACTCCGCACCGGTCCCCGCTCTCGATCGCCGCTCTCGATCGCCCGCGCTGCTAGCTAGGCGATATTAGGGCACTTCGGCCTCGTATGCAGACCGCTTGACCAAGGAGATATTCCGGCACCAGCACCGGTGGCCGGGGCGGGGAAGCGCCCCGCGCCGGCCCGGGCGGGGCGGCCGGAAACGACGCGCGGCCGAATTGCGGTGACTCCCGGGAGCGACCAAGTAATGTGCGGATCGCGACCGTGGAGGTGTGTCCGGTGGTCCTCAATCCTCCCGCCTATGCCTGCCCCGACGATCACGGCGACCTGACCGCCCTGGTGCTCGAGGCACTCGGCGGAGACGGCCTGCCCGTGACGCGGTTCGCCCGCGCGTCGTTCCGGCTGGCGCCACACCGCCGGGCGGGGGACGCGGCACAGCCCTTCGAGGTGATCGTGACCTGCCCGGGACCTTCCGTGAACCCGCGGCCGCACCAGCTCACCTGCACCGGGACGTACCAGCCGTGACCACCACCCAGCCGGCGCCGGGGGCGGCGGCCGGCTCCCCCGCCGCGGAGGCCGCCGCGCCGGTACGGCCGGTCAGCCCGGCGGACCGGGTCTGGGCCACCCTGGGCAGCCAGCTGACCCCGGCCCAGTCGCTGGAAAGGGTGGACACCGCCACCGACCGGGTCGTCCGGACGGTGACCATCATCGGCACCCTGCTCGGCGGGTTCGGCGTCTTCGGGGCCACGAAGCCGTCGGTCAGCGGGCCGGCCCGGTGGCTCACCATCGGCGCGGTCGCCTGCGCCGTGCTCGCCGTCGGCTGCGCGCTGGCCGCGCAGATCCTGACCATCAGCAAGCACGTGGACCCGGAGAACCTGGCCCAGGTGCGGGCCTGGTACAAGCGCCGGATCGAGACCCGCGGCTACCCGACCCGGGCCGCGACCTTCCTGCTCATGCTGGCGGCGGTGCTGGCCGGGGCAGCGGCCATCGTGGCGCTGGTCACCGCCCGTCCCAACGAGCCGACGATTGCGGTGACCCGGACCCTCGATCATCCGCTGCCCACCGTCCCGGCCCCGGCCGCCACGGCCACCGTCACCGTGGAGGTCACGTTCCGCGGGCTGGGCGGCGGGCAGAGCGCCAGCATCGTGGTCACCGCGCCCGCGGCCGGGCAGGTCCTGGCCACCGCGACCGTCACCCCGGCGACCGACGGCACCGCCAGCCGGACACTGACCATCACCGGGGTGCGCGCCGCCGAGCCCATCACCGTCGTGGCCCGGGGCGGCAGCGAGCAGTGCCGGGCCCGCCTGGGCGCTGGCCCGGGCCGTCCCGTACTGGCCTGCGGGCCGGCCAGCCCCGGCTGAGCGGCGCTGCCTGGCCGCCCGCTCAGCGGCGGCCAGGCAGCGACGGCCCGGTCAGGCGGCCTGGCCGCGACCGTCCGCTCAGGCCCAGGCCTCCAGCCTGGCCGCAGAACGACCGGTACTGCTGCAGTGCGGTGCGCAGGTCCTCGGTGCTGGCGTCGTCCGGCCAGGAGGCACTGAGCGCCGCCTGCTCGCGCTCCAGCGCGGCGGCCAGCGCGGCGGCCTGCTCCCGGGCCGCGGCCGCCGCCCGCTCCACCGCGCCGCGCGGGTCATCGACGAACAGCGCGAGGATGCCGGGCCACTGCTGCGCGGCCAGCGCCGCCGCGGGCACCCCGCCACCCTCCTCGACCAGGCCGCTGGAGTCCGGTGCCACCGCGGCCGGCGCTGGCGCCCCGGGCTCGGCGCTGCCCGGCAGGGTGGCTTCGCCCTCGGCGCCCGCCCGCGCCGCCACGTCCGGGCCGGCCGCATCCCGGTCTGCCATGTCTGCACCGGAAGCGCCGCCCGCACCAGAAGCGCCGCGCCATACCGGAATCCTCAGCCGTACCAGCACCCTCCCGGAGGGGGGCGATCCGCTCTACCGCATGCCGTCCCGCAGCGGGCGGCGCGGCGGGGTCCTGCCCAGGCAGGCCCGGGCCGAGCGGCCCCTGGCCAGGCTCGTCCTGCCCGGGAGCGTCCGGCCCGAAGCGGTCCTGCCCGAGCGGGCCCTGGCCGGGCTCGTCCTGGACGGGCAGATCCTGGTCCTGGCCGGCCGGATCGCGGGCCAGGGCGTCCTGGCCGTTCTCCGAGTCCGGGGCGCGGGTGCTGACAGAGTTTTCGGGCTGTGAGGTCATGGTCACCGCTCCCGTCGTGGCGAGGCCACCGGGTCACCGGCGGCCGGATCGAGGTCAGGGTCCGTGGACGCGGACCGCTCGTCCGCGGGCCGCTGCCCGTTCGCAGGCGCTCCGGCCACCGGGCGGCAGCCACTGGCTCCCTGGCCGCGGGCGGGCCAGCAGGCGGCCCGGGCTCAGCCGGCGCGGAGCAGCCGGCTGGCTGGACCTGGTGGGCCGCGCCCGCCAGGCCGTCCTCGGGCGGGCCCAGCAGTTCGGCGAAGAGCGCGCGGTAGTGGATCATCGCCTGCCGCAGGTCTTCGGTGGACGCGGTGCCCGGCCCCAGCCTGCTGGCTGATGTCGTGGGCCGCCCGGAAATGATCCAGGGTGGCCGCATGCTCGACCGAGAGGTCGGCCACCTCCTGGTCGTAGGCGTCGGTGGGGTAGCCGCGATCCTGCAGCACCGCGGAGACCAGGGTCTGCGCCCCGGTGACCGCCGCCTGCGGAGCGTCCACGAACTGCTCCTGGACCGCCGTCCACTCCGACGAGTACTGCGCCCTGGCCGCCGGGGTCAGCGGCCGGATGTCGAGCTCCCGGACCCGCCGCTGCCGTTGCGCCAGCTCGGCCTCGGCCTCCCGGCGGCTGTCATGCTCGCTGACCGCGCGGTCGTATTCCGGCCCGAACCGCTCCCGCAGCCGGCGGCGGCGCGTACTCGTCACGAACCCGACCAGCAGGGCGGCAACAATCAGGATCACCACGATGATCGCCACAATGGCCCCGGTTGACATGCGGAACCTCCCTTTTCCGAACAGCGCACCTCGAGTGCCCAGGCAGCCAGGACCCAAACACCGGGCCGCGGGAGGGCCTGGCCGGGACGTGTTCGGCCGCGCATTCTCCGGGTAGTGGGCGCTCATGACCACCACCGCGTATGAAACCGAGCGCAAGTACGAGGTCCCCGCAGGCCGCGCCGCTCCCCCGCCTGGACGATCTGCCCGAGGTGGCGGGCAGTTCCGGCGCCCAGGAATACGTGCTGGAAGCGGAGTACTACGACACCGACGACTTCCGGCTGATCCGCCACGGGGTGACGCTCCGGCGGCGGCGCGGCGGCACCGACCCGGGGTGGCACCTCAAGCTGCCGGTCAGCAGCGAGACCCGCCGCGAGATACGGCTCCCCCTGGGGCGGGGCGGCCGCCAGGTGCCGGCCCGGCTGTCCGCCCTGGTCCGCGGGTACACCCGCGGCGCGGCCCTGCGGCCGGTGGCCCGGATACGCACCCGGCGGCAGGTGCTCACGCTGGTGGACGACGCGGGCGGCTCGCTGGCGGAGATCGCGGCCGACGACGTCTCCGCGCAGACGCTCGGCGAGGAGACGGCCCTGTCCCAGTGGAACGAGCTGGAGATCGAGCTGACCGGCGGCGGGCGGCGGCTGCTCAAGGCGGCCGACGCACGGCTGCGCCAGGACGGCCTGCAGCCCTCGGCCCGGCCGGCCAAGCTGGAGCGCGCCCTGGCGGGCCAACTGCCCCCGGACGGTGCCCGGCCGGCCACGGGAAGCGCCCGGCACTGCCGCCCGGGTCGGCGGGCGCGGCGGTGTTCGGCTACCTGCGCCAGCAGGCGGACCGGCTGCTCTCCTTCGACCCGCTGGTCCGCCTGGATGAACCGGATGCGGTGCACCAGATGCGGGTGACGTCCCGCCGGCTGCGCAGCACCCTCCAGGCGTTCACCGAGGTCATCCCGGCGGACCGGAGCGAGCAGCTGACCGGCGAGCTGAAATGGCTCGGCGGCGTGCTGGGGGTGGCCCGCGACGCCGAGGTGCTGGAGGGACGGCTGGAACGCAGAGTGCGGGAGACCCCGGCGGAGCAGGTGGTCGGGCCGGTGGCGGCCCGGGTGCAGGCTCACTTCGCCCCGGTGCGGGCGGCCGCGCGGCAGGAGGCCCTGGCGGCGCTGGACTCCCCGCGGTACACGGCGCTGCTGGACAGCCTGGACGGCCTGCTGGCCGCGCCGCCGCTGCCGGCCGAGGCGACCCGCCCGGCCGGGGACGTGCTGCCCGGCCGCCGCGCACCGCGCGTACCGGCGCACCAGCCGACGGCTGAGCCGGGCCGCGCGCACCGCCCCCGGCCCGGCCCGCGACGTCGCCTACCACCAGGCCCGGAAGGCGGCCAAGCGGGCCCGCTACGCGGGCGAGGCGATCACCCCCGCGCTGGGCAAGCCAGCCCGCCGGTTCACCCGGCACATGAAGAAGGCCCAGACCGTGCTCGGGGAGCACCAGGACGCCGTGGTCGCCCGCGGGCTGGACCGGGAGCTCGGCATGAGTGCCCATCTGGCCGGGGAGAACGCGTTCACCTACGGCCTGTTCTTTGAGCGTGAGGCGCAGCTGGCGGGCAGGCTGGAACACCAGGCCCAGCGGCGGTGGCAGCGCCAGCCCAGGCCGCGCTTCCGCCGGTGGGCCAGGTAGCCGGCGTCTCCGCCCGCGGCAGGAGCGGCCGCAGCGCCTGCTACGGCAGGCGCTGCGGGTGGATCAGCCGGGGATCGTAGGCGCGCCAGTCACGCACGCCCGGGGCGGGGCTGAGGCATACCGCCCAGCCGCCCCGCCACCTGGCCCATGCGATGAGCCGGACCCGCCGCCACCGCTGATCGGTGTGCCAGCAGTAGGCCACCCACTGCTGCGGCGGGATCCTCGGCCCGCGCAGTTCCCGCTGATCCACCCGCCGCAGCGCCGGCTCAGCCATGCGGCCAAGGATACGAACTTGTGTTCGATTAATCCCGGAAAACTACGAATTACCAGAGGTCAGCGCCGGATCCAGCGCACCGCGAGCCAGCCGGCCAGCAGCACCGCACCGGTGATCGCGGCCGCCTCCACCCGGTGCTCGTCCACCGTGCGGACGGCCCGCCGCGCGGTCTGCCGCACCGGCTCCGGCGCGGCGTTCCAGGCCGCGCTGCCCGCCTGGGCGGCCCGGCCGGTCACCTGCCGCGCCGCGGGCTGCCCCGCGCCGAGCACCGTCTTGCCGTTCTCGCTGACCGCCTGCCGGGTCCGGGCCGCCTTCCCGGTCAGCCCGGTGGTCACCTGGCCGACCTTGCCGGCCAGGTCCTCCTTCACCCCGGCCAGCCGGGCCCTGACCTGATCGGACACCTCAGTGGCGCGTTCCTGGGCCCGCGCCTTCACGTCCACCTTGGCCGCCAGGGCCTCGACCGTGTGACCGAGTTCCTCGCGGGTGCGATCGATCTCCGCCATGAGCGCCTGCGGGTCGTCCGCGGGCGCCTGGGCCTCACCGGCGGCATTCGCCGCGTTGCCTTCCGCTGCGGTCATCGGTGCACCCTCTCCTTGATCTCTTCCATGTCCGCCTTGACCCTCGCCACCGTCTGCTCCGGCACGGCCGGGGTGGCCTTACTGAGCTGTCCCTTGCCGATCAGCGCGATCAGGCCGGCCAGCACCAGCAGCGCGCCGCCCACGATGAGGGCCGCCGCCCACCCGGGTAGCACCAGGGCCAGCGCGAGCCCCGCCGCGGCGAGCAGGCTGGCCAGTCCGTACAGGGCGAAGAGCCCGCTGCCGCCGAACATGCCCGCGCCGCGGCCGAACCGCCTGGCCTTGGTGGTCATTTCGTATTCGGCCAGCTTCAGCTCATCGCGGATGAGCCGGGACACCTGCTCCGACAGGTTCCGGGCCAGTTCACCGGTGGAGTCGTCCGCGGTCCGGCCCGGCTGGGCCGTGACTTTCGGGTCTGCCATATGTGCCCTCCTCAAGCGCTGCCCTGACCTACCCGGGGTCACCGATGCCTAACGCGAAGGCAGCCAGAAGGGGTAATCACCGCCGGCGGCAGCGTCAGGGCAGCGGCGGGCGGGACAGGCCGCCGGCCACCTTCTCGGCGATCAGCTCGAAGGAACGGACCCGGTCAGCGAGGTCGTAGACCATCGTGGTCAGCATCAGCTCGTCGGCGCCGGTCCGCTGCAGCAGCCCGGTGAGCCGCTGCCGGACGGTCTCCGGCGAGCCGACCGCCTGCGCCGGCGAAACGGTCCCGGGCGAAGTCCCGTTCCCGCTCGGTGTAGGGGTACGCCGCGGCTTCCTCCGGGGTGGCCAGCGGCTGCGGCATGCCGGCCCGCAGCCGGAGGAAGGACAGCGCGGCCGGGCCGGACAGCCACTCGGCCCGCTCGTCGGTGTCGGCGCAGATCGCGCTGACCGCGACCATCGCCCGCGGCTGGTCCAGCCACGCCGACGGCCGGAAGTTCTGCCGGTACAAGGCCAGGGCGGGCTCGGTGTTGGCCGCGCTGAAGTGGTGCGCGAAGGAGAACGGCAGCCCGAGCAGCCCGGCCAGCTGGGCACTGAACCCGCTCGAGCCGAGCAGCCAGATCTCGGGGCGCTGCCCGCGGCCGGGGGTGGCGGTGATCGGCCCGCGCAGTTCCTCGCCGGTGACCAGGTTGGTCCCGGTGAACAGGCCGGCCAGGTCGGCCAGTTCCTGCGGGAAGTTCTCGGCGGACAGGCCCTCCATGGTCCGGCGCAGCGCCAGCGCGGTGACCTGGTCGGTGCCGGGGGCACGGCCGATGCCCAGGTCGATCCGGCCCGGATGCAGCGCCTCCAGCGTGCCGAACTGCTCGGCCACCACGAGCGGCGCGTGGTTCGGCAGCATCACCCCGCCGGACCCGAGCCGGATGGTGCGGGTCGAGGCGGCCAGGTGCGCGATGAGCACGGCCGGCGCGGAACTGGCGATCGAGGGCATGTTGTGGTGCTCGGCCACCCAGAACCGCCGGTAGCCCAGTTCCTCGGTGCGCCGGGCCAGCTCGGTGGTGTATTCCAGCGCCTGGCCGACGCCGGCACCGGCGGCAACGGGGGCGAGGTCGAGCACGGAGAGCGGGACGTCTATCACGTATCAGCGCAACCAGCCGGTCCGGCTGTTTCTTCCGGCCCCGCCCGGCGCCGCCGCCCGGACGGGGCCGGGATCCCGCGGGCGCTAGGACCCGAGCGGCGCCTTCTTGTCCAGCCAGGCCGCCTCCAGGATCTGCGCGCCGTGACCGATCCGGCCGATCGGGGTGACCTGGCCGGGCGCGGACCTCGACCAGATCCCCAGCGCGGTCGCTGACTGCATGAGCAGCTGGGTGCCGGCCGGGTTCCAGGCCAGCGGCTGCCAGCCGGCCGGCAGCGGCTGGCGGTGCCCGTCGGGGAACAGCAGCTCGGCGCCGTGCGCCGGGAAGGCGAGGGCCAGGGCCGGGGCATGCTCACCCCAGGCCACCAGCGAGGGGATGGCGGACACCCCGATGCTGAGCCGGCGCACCGGGCCGGCGCCGTAGATGATGATGCCGGGCCGGCGCTTGCCTGCCTGGCCCACCCATCCCTCCACCGCCACCCCGCCGTCCGGCCCGAACACCGGGCCGTCCAGCGCGCGGCGCTGCCGCAGCAGCATCCCGGCCTGCCCGGTGAACGAGTGCCGGATCCAGATGGCGAATTCGGCCCGGGCACCGTGGTCCGATTTGCCCGGTGGCGTGACGTAACCGATCGTCCCATCGCCGCGGATGTCGGGGGAACTGCCGCGCAACAGCGCGCCCCCGTGCCCGTGGAGCCGCAGCCAGGCCGGCCCGTGGCTGGTCAGCCGGGCCAGGTTGTCCACGCCGCCCGCCGCCGCGGCCAGGATGATGCCCGCGCGGGACGCGGCGAACCCGTCGATCCCGCAGCCGGGGCGGCCCCGGGTGAGCAGCCGCTCCCGGCCGTCCGGGGTGACCTCCCACACGTTCAGGCTGCCCAGGTCGCGCCCGGCGAGCAGGTAGAAGGCCCCGTCCGGCAGCTGCCGGGCGGTGCTCGCGGGCAGCGGCGGCGTGCTGGCGGAGGCACCCGGCGTGGGCGTGGAGCTGGGATCCGGCGAGGCGAAGCCGTGCGCGGTGGAGCGGGCCGGGTCCGGCGACTGGGCGCTGGCCGGGAGGGCCCGTCCCGAGCAGCCGGCCGCCATCGCGGTCAGCATGACGACCGCCAGCAGGGCGCCACTCCGTTTACCCACGACCCGTCCCGCTATCACGACGAAGGTGATGATCCAGCAGCGCAACACAATGATAATGCGGCCGGCTGCGGCGTCTACCCCGGCGGCATTGGCTACCCGCGGTGACCGGGACCATTAACGTACTTCTCCACCATTCCCTTCTCGCTGTCCGCGCTGGCCGGCGGCAGGGTTCCTGGGCCATTCAGTGCGGCGTAAAGGTCGTTGAGCTGGTGGTTCCGGGTCAGCCGTGACGGAGTCGTCGCGCCGCGGCGTGGCGCGCCACGACCCGGGTGCGCCCTGCCGCGGCCTCCCAGCAGCACCCGGGGGGCCCGCAGCCGCTTCCAGGCTACCGGCAGTGGGCCAGCGGCAGCGCGCCCGCGGGCGGCAGTGCCCGGGCGGGCTGGCCTAGGCCGCGGCGGCGCTGTGCGGCGTGGCCGTCTGCAGCGGGTACGCCGCGGTGGACGGCGGGAGCGAGGACGGGCTGACGAACGTGCTGCCGTCGGGGCCGGCCTGCACCGCCTGGCCGAGGGCGCTCCCCCTGAGCAGGTGCTTCCAGGACAGGAACCACACCGTCCAGCCGTTGTCCCAGGTGCCCGCGAGCGGGCTGCCGGTGATCGTGACCGGATCACCAGGGTTCTCCATCATGTAGTAGGTCTGCGCGTCGGCGGGCGACATGTTCACGCAGCCGTGGCTGACGTTGACGGCGCCCTGCTCCCCCACCGACCAGTACGCGTCGTGCAGGTAGTCGCCGGTCCAGGTGAACCGCACCGACCAGGGCACCTCGAGGCTGTACCCGGGCCCGGTCATCAGTACCGGGTTCCCCTTGTCGATGGTGAGGTAGGTCCCGTCCGGGGTGTCGTCGCCGGGGCGGCCGGTGCTGACCGGCCAGGTGTAGAGCAGGTGGCCGTTCCGGTAGACGTGCATCTGGTGGGTGGCGGTGCTGGCCGTGACGATCAGCGAGCCGCCGATCCGGAAGGCCTGGGTCAGGTCCTTGGTGGCGTACACGCCCGGGGCGCCCTGGACCCCGTCCAGGTGCGCGTCGAAGCTGACCGAGGTGTGCGCGGGCCAGTAGGCCCGCGGCCGGAAGTACAGCGTCTTGTTCCCGTCCCAGTACCAGGCGCCCACCACCGGCCTGGAGGTGCGCAACTGCAGGGCGCGCTCCACCGCCGCCCGGTTCGTGATCGGCTGGCTGAAGGTGAGGATGACCGGCATGCCGACCCCGAAGGTCTGCTGGTAGCCCTCGTAGATCTGGGTCTGGAAGGTGCGCCGCGGGCTCAGCGTGCGGAACGCCGCCGTCCGGGTCACCGCCGTCCTGCCCGCGCTGACCGCCGTGGCGGTGACCGTGTAGCGCTGGCCGGTGTGCAGCGCCCAGGTGCTGTGCCACACGGCGCTCTTGCCGTCCCGCGCGGCGGTCAGCGTGCCGCTGACCGGGGCGCCCCGCAAGCTCACCCGCACGCTGCGGATCCGGCCGCCCGCCGAGGTGACGGAGACGCCCGCGGTGGTGCTGACCCCGGCAGCGCCGCTGGCCGGGGTGAAGTGCGGCGCCGTGCGGGCGGCCAGTTCCCTGGCCTGCGCGCGGCGCGCCGCGGGTGAGGGCCCGCCCCCGGAGCACGCCGCGAGCAGCAGGCACGCCGTCACGATGCTGGCCGCCGGCCAGGCCAGGCGGCAAGATTTCCCGGTTCCCCGCACGATGAGCCTCGCGTCAGTCGTCGCAGCGGCTCCCGTCACCGGCGCCCCCGCGCCACGGTGCCGCTGCCATGGATGATCCCCGCGCATCCGGCTAGGCTCGGCGCGCCCGGTTCCCGTTCCCGCGTCCCCGGCCTGACCAGGCCGAACGGCCTCTCCCCGGGACTGAGGCTAGCGCAGGCCCGCCGCCGGAGGCGGCATTGTGCCCTCGGCCGGGCGCGCCGAAACGAGCGTCAGTGGGTACCGTTGGCCGGTGAGCGGGTGGGCGGAGATCCGGGACGGCGCGGTCCTCTACGAGGACGACGCCGTCCTCGTGCTGAACAAGCCGGCCGGGCTGTCAGTGATGGGCGAGCGGCACGAGACCGACCTGGTCCGGCTGGCCGCGGAGGCCGGGGAGAAGCTGTACCCGGCGCACCGGATCGACAAGGTGACCTCGGGCGCGCTGCTGCTGGCCAAGGATCTCGGCCTGCACGGCGACCTGACCCGCCAGTTCAGCCGGCGCAGCGTGGACAAGGTGTACCTGGCCATCACCCGGTCGGCCGGGCTGCCCGGCCACGGCGTCATCGACCTGCCGCTGAGCGTGGGCCGCAAGAACCGGGTCCGGGTGGCCGCGAACCGGGCGGCGATCAGTTACGACCCGGCCGCCGGGCGCTGGTCGGTCCCGCCGGGGGAGGAATTCACCGGCGTCCGGACCTACCCCTCGGTCACCACGTTCCTGACCGTGGCCGGGGACGAGCGGCACACCCTGCTGGCGGTGCACCCGGTCACCGGCCGGCGGCACCAGATCCGGGTGCACCTGGCCTGGACCGGGCACCCGATCGAGGGTGACCCGCTGTTCGGCGGCGCGGCCGCGGCGCAGGCCGGCGGGGCGGCGGGGCCGGGACGCACGCTGCTGCACTCATGGCGGCTTGGCTTCACCGCGGCCTGGGCCGGCGGCGCCCGCATCGAGGTGGAGGCGCCGCCGGAGGCATCCTTCTGGACGGTGCTGGGCGGTGCCCCTCCCGCGCTGCCGGACTGGGCGGCGGCGCGGGCCGCGCTGGCGGTCAGCCCGGCCGGACGGTAACCGCGCTCACTGCCTGGTGCCGGGGGTGCTTGCCAGGCTGGCGCTGGTGCCGGGGTTCGCGGTGTCGCCGCCCGGGCCGGGCGTGCTGCCGCTGCCCGCCAGAGCGGGCACGCTGCTGGTGGGCGTCGGGACAGGGCTGGCGGAGGAGGTCGGGGTACTGCTGGGCGCGGCCGGCGTGGGGGTGGCCGAAGGCGAGGCCGGCTGGCTCGCACCGCCGCTGGGCGTCGCCCGGGCGGCCGGCCTGGACGACGACGCCGACGGGGCGGCCGCCCGGGCGGTCTGCCTGGTCACCTGGGCCCCCGTGGACGCGGGCGCCGCGGCGGCGGCCGGGCCACCCTGGCCCGGTGCGTCGTGGCTGGGCGTGCCGGGCCGCCGGGCCAGGCCGCCATGCGGCGCGCTCTGCCGGGCGGCGCTGGGCCGGCTGAGCGCGTGCCGGGCTGCCGGGGCGGCCCCCGGGGCCAGCACCGTCCAGCCGAGCAGGCCCGCCGCGCCGACCGCGGTGAGCGCCAGGGCAGCCCGGGTGGGCAGGCCGGTCAGCGGGTGCTGGTCCCGGGCCGGGAACAGGCCCCCGGCCGGCGACTGTGTCCACCCCGCGGCACCCATCCCGGCGGCCGCCGCCGGGCCCGGGCCGGGTCCGGGAAACACGCCAGCGGATGGCATGGACGGCCCAGCCAGCACGGCCGGCCCGGACACGGCCGCCCCCAGGTAGGCGGCACGGAGGGCCACGTGCCCGGCGGAGGCTGGGCGGTCCTGCGGCACCTTGCTGGTCAGCTCGGCGATCAGGGCGGCCACCCCGGGCGGGACGGACGGCGGCAGCGGCGGCAGCGGCTGTTCCATGTGCGCGATGACCACGGCGATTGGCTCGCCGCGGAACGGCATCTGCCCGGTCAGGCAGTGATGGGCCACGATGCCCAGCGAGTAGAGGTCGGCCGCGGGTGCCGCAGGCAGGCCCGCGCCCCGCTCGGGGGCCAGGTAGGCGGGGGTGCCGAGGAGCACCCCGGTACGGGTGACCGGCGCCGTCCCGGCCGCCTGCGCGATGCCGAAATCGGTGATCTTCACCAGGCCATCGGCGCCGACCAGCAGGTTGCCTGGCTTGATGTCCCGGTGGACCAGCCCGGCCCGGTGCGCGGCGGCCAGGCCGCGGGCGGCCTGGGCGACGATGTCCATCGTCCGTGCCGGATCGAGCGGGCCGTGGTCCAGCACCCGGGCCAGCGAGGGGCCGTCCACGAACTCCATCACCAGGTACCCGGGCCCGGCCGGCCCGGACTCGCAGAAGTCGTAGAGGTGGGCGATGTTGGGGTGGGACAGCGAGCCGGCGTGGTGGGCTTCCGCGCGGAACCGGGCCAGCCCGTCGTCGTCGCAGGCATGCTCGGGCCGCAGCAGCTTGACCGCCACCCGCCGGTCCAGGGCGAGGTCGGTGCCCCGCCAGACTTCGCCTACCCCGCCCTCCGCGATGCGGGCATCGAGCCGGTAGCGGTTCGCGAACACGTGCCCAGGCGCTGCCACGGGCTGCCAGTTACCCGGCTGCGGGGGCCTTATACACGCCGCACGGCGTGTATAAGGCCCCCGGGGGTTCAGGCGGGCCGGGACCCGGCCGGCTCGGACCGGGTGCCGGCACCACGCCGGCCGTGTGGTTAGCACCACCAGCCACGCGGCCGGGCCGGTTCCGGGGGGCCGGGGTCAGGGGGCTGAGTCGGAGCCGGTGGCGGGGTCGCCGGCCGCGTAATCACTGGTGGCCCACGCGGCCCCGGCCTGGCCGGACCGGTACGGGCCGCAGCCCGCCTGGTCGGCGGGCGGGGTGGTCGCCTCACCGCGCAGCCAGCGGATGGCCGCCTGGACGCCCTCGCCGTACTGCGGAGGCGGGTAGGCCGCGGGATCGACGCGGACGCCGCCCGGCCGGCCCTGCAGCACGACCGCGTCGGCGGCGGCGTCCTCATAGGTCAGCTCGTAGGTGCTCGGCCTGCCGCCCGCCCGGTGGCACAGCGGCCCGGCGGCCCGCTCGCCCAGCACCCAGTCCAGCACGTCGCGGACGCCGCGCAGCCAGGCCGCGTCCATCCAGGCGGGCTCCCAGCGCCATGGGTGCCGCGCGTCAGCCGCCGACATGGGGTCGGGCAGGTCGCCTTCGGCCAGGCCACGGCAGGCGTGGTCACGCACCCGCTGGATGTCCGCGTCGGCCCGCGCATAGTCCCCGCGCGCCCCGATCAGGCGGCCCCGGTCGCCGTCGCTGACCGGGATCTCGTCGGTCGCCCCGGCCAGCCAGGCCAGCACGGCCTTGGTCTCGCGCAACTCGTCACGGAACTCGGGCGGCACCCCGGGCGGCGCGGTGGACCACTCTGGCTCGGCGGCCGCCTCGGCCAGGATCTCCTCGCGGGACGGCGGGTGGCCCGGGGGCAGGGACAGCGTCACCGGAGACGGCCGGCTGCCGGTCAGCGCCCACGCCCAGGCGAGCGCCGTCCGGCCGCCCGCGCCCATCTCACGCAGGCTCTGCGCCAGCACCGCCGCGACGTGCGGGCGTGGCCGGACGATGGCGGGACTGAGCCGCTTCGGCAACTCGACAGTGCTGGCCACGGACTCCACGGTACGGCCGGCCGCCGACACCGTCAGCCTCCGGGCGCCGCGAGCCGGCCGCGGCGCGGGCAGCAGCGGCCGCGGCCGGCCTCACGGCGCGCGGTGGCGCGGTCAGGGCGTGTCATCGCCGGGCCCGGCCGGGCTGCCCGTCAGGCTGCCCGGGCGGCGGCACGGCCGCCCGCCCGGCCTGCTCCCGGAGCCGGTCCCGGTGCTGCAGTTCAGCGGCCCGGTCTGGATCGGGCATCAGCCTGCCAATGGTGCCCCCGCGGGCCAGGTGCGGCCTGGCCCCGCGGGGCAGCCAGGTCGCGGCGACCGCGACGGAACCGTCGAGCTCGGTCTGCCAGAGCCAGCCCTCGGCGCCGGTCAGCCCCGGCCCGAGCAGCGCGCCCGCCCCCTTGAGCGACAGCCCGGCCGCCCCGGCCAGCCACGCGATCGTCCCGGCCAGCCGGAGCAGCGGGGGGACGCCGTGCAGGTGTTCCGCGACATAAACGATCCCGGCGGCGCCCAGCGGGGCGAGCAGGATGACCCACCAGAACCGGGTGATCACGCGGGCCGCCGCGCGGCGGCCCGCGGCCAGGTAGTCGGACAGGCTGAGCATGTCGCGGGCGGCCTTCTCGCCGGTGAGCAGTTCCCGCCAGATCCGGCCCTGCACCCGGAGCGCGGACCGGGCCTGGTCGGAATCGGCCTCGTTGAGATGATCATCGGCCCAGCGCCGCCAGTCGGCCAGGCTGCGGCTGACCGCGTAGGCCGCGTGGCTGGGCAGCAGCGTCTTCAGGTCGGCGAGCCAGTCCTGGATGGTGATCAGCCGGCCGGTCCGCAGCGCGCTGCGGAACTGGTCCACCCGGCCGGCGCCGCCGGCCGCGGCGGCGGGCAGCAGCGCCGTCTCGGCCACCGCGCGGCCCAGGCCGTAGGCCTTGCCCAGCCGGAAGTCGGCCACGGTCAGCGCCTCCAGCAGGCGGCAGTGCAGGGTGAAGACCAGGTCCAGGGTGGCGTCCGGGGTGCGGCCGGGATCGGCGAGCGCGGCCCGCACGCCGGCCAGGGCGTCCAGCACCACCGGGGGCGGCGGCCCGAGCAGGGCCTGCGCCTGGGCCTGGATCTGCTCGCCCAGCCACATGGACTGGCTCGCGCCGGGAAACTCGGACCGCCCGGGCAGGTGGTCACCGCGCGGCGGGTCGGTGACCGGCCCGCGGTGCACCGGCGCGTGGAACAACTGGGCCACCTGCCAGCCCAGGGCCACGGCGGCGCAGACTCCGGGGTCCCCGGACGGCGGCACGGTGAGGCCGGGCGCCCCGGCTACCCCGGCCGGCCAGGCCGCCACCGGGCCGGCCGCCGTCCCCCGCCCGGCCGCCACCGGCGGGCCGCCGGGCCCGCTCAGCCAGGCGACCCCTGATGGCGTGCGTTGCTGCAGCACGCGACCGGCCCTCCCCTCATGGCGCGCAGACCGTGCCGGCCTGGCGGCGCGGTGCTGAGTCTGCCGTCACGGCGGCGCCGCCGCCAGGCCCATCGAGCACCCGGGACCGGGGGCTGGCCGCGGGGGCCAGGGAGGCGTTCAGGAAACGAGGGGGTTTGGGGGTAAAGGCTCGCGGATGACGGTGGCCGGGTCCCGGTCAGGGCGCAGGCCCTTGAACGAGGCGGCGCGCATCCGGCCCGCGCTGGTCCACCCGGCGAATTCCACCTCCGCGACCAGCCGCGGCTCGACCCAGACCACGTCCCGGGCGTGCTCGGTGGGCAGCGGGCTGGCGAACGGGGCCGTGTCCCGGCGCAGCGGGGCGAGCATCCGGCCGAGCGTGGCCAGCGTGCCCTCGGTGAAGCCGGTGCCGACGTGCCCGGCGTACTGCAGGCCCGGGGCGGCACCGGTCAGGCCGCGGCCGTGCACGCCGATCAGCAGCGAGCCGACCCGGCCGCTGCGGCCGCCCTCGCCCCGTTTCCAGCCGCCGACGACCACTTCCTGGCGGCGGACGTTCTTGATCTTCCGCCACCCCGCGGACCGGATGCCCGGCTCGTAGCGCGAGTCCAGCCGCTTGGCCACCACGCCCTCGAGCCCGTGCTCGCGGGACGCGGCGAGCACGTCGGCCCCCCGGTGCCGGGTGAAGGCCGGCGGCACCTGCCACCACGGCCCGGGCAACCCCAAACCCGTCAATACCGAACGCCGCTCCGCATACGCGGCCTCCAGCAACAGCCGGCGGTCCAGGACCAGCACGTCGAACGCGAGGTAGGTGACCGGCAGCTGGGCGGCGAGCCGCGCCGCCCGGCCGGGCTCGGTGACGTGCATCCGCTGCTGGAGCAACTCGAAGCTGGGGCGCCCGGCGGCGTCGAAGGCGACGATCTCCCCGTCCAGCACCGCCTCGGGCCAGCCCGGCACGGGATCCAGCCGGTGCAGTTCCGGGTAGGCGCGGGTCATCTCCCGGCCCAGCCGGGAGACCAGCCGGACCTGGCCGCCGCTGATATCGGCCAGAGCCCGGATGCCGTCCCATTTCATTTCATACGCCCAGCCGTCGTCGCTGGCCGGCAGCGGGCCCGCGGTGGCCAGCATCGGCCGCAGCCCGGCTGCCAGTTCCCCCCGGCTGGTGCTCACACAGCAGGCATACCCACCGCCGGCGGCCGGCGCTGCGTCGTGCCGGGCTCCCGGAACATGTTTCAATGCTGGGGTGACGGCGGGCAAGGTCGGCGACGGGCACCGGGAGCGGGTCACCATCCGCCAGGTGGCCGCGCTGGCCGGGGTCTCGATCGCGACGGTTTCGCGGGTGGTGAACGGTCACGCCGACGTGTCCGTCCAGACCCGCGAGACGGTGCAGCGGGTGATCTCCGAACACGGCTACCGTGCGGTCCCGCGCGGCCGGCCCGCGCCCACCGGCCTGATCGGCGTGACCATGCCGTTCGTGCAGTCCGGCTACTTCGGCGAGATCCTGTCCGGCGCCGCCGAGGCCCTGTACGAGCAGGACATGCAGGTCGTGCTCTGCCCGACCCGGCACTCCCGGGACCGGGAGACTGTCCCTGCTGGACCGGCTGTCCCGGGGGGAGACCGACGGCGCGGTGCTGGTCCTGCCGGACGAGTCCAGCGAGGAGCTCCAGGCCCTGGCCGGCCAGGGCTTCCCGTTCGTGGTCGTGGACCCGCTCACCGACGTCGCGCGAAGGCATCCCGGTGGTCTGCGCCGCGCACTCCTCCGGGGCGGCCCAGGCCACCCGGCACCTGCTGGAATCGGGGCACCGGCGGATCGCCGCGATCACCGGCCCGGCCGGCTGGCTGGCCACCGAGCAGCGGCTGTCCGGGTACCACGGCGCGCTGGCCGGCGCGGGCGTGCTGCCCGACCCGGGCCTGGTCGTGGCCGCGGACTTCCGCGTGGCCGGGGGGCGCGAGGCGGCGGAACGGCTGCTCCGGCGGCCGCAGCCGCCCACGGCCATCTTCGCCTTCAACGACAGCATGGCCATCGGCGCGATGCAGGCCGCCGCCGCGCTCGGGCTGCGGGTCCCCGGGGACCTGTCCGTCGTCGGCTTCGACGACACCGCCGAGGCCGCCATCGCGGTCCCGGCCCTGACCACGGTCCGGCAGCCACTGGCCGAACTCGGCCGCACGGCTGTCAGCCTGCTGCTGCGCCAGATCGGGAACAAGCGCTTCGAGCCGCTCCGCGTCGAGCTGGAAACCCGGCTCGTCCCCCGCGCCTCCACCGCCCCGCCGTCCCGGTAACTCCGCCGCCCCCCTCCGCGGTCCCCCCGCCGCCCCGCGCCCCGGCCACCTATCACCCCTCCGGGTGGGCCGAACACGGCAGAGCCCGCCAATGACCGCGCTTCCCGGGGTGATAGGTGGCCGTCCCGGGCCGGCCGTGCTGGACCGTTGACCGCGGATTTCCGCGCTGTTACCTTCGTTCCGGAAATGTTCCGGTAATACCCATCTCTGTTCCGGGAGTGCCCATGGTCCGACTACTGCGCCACGACGCCCGCCGCTGGGCGCCGGCCACTTTCGCCGCGGCGGCCTGCCTCGCGGTATCCCTCGGTGGCGCGGCCGCCGCCCAGGCCGCGACCGCGGCTCCCCCGTCCCGCCACGCCACGTTAAGCGCGGGCACCCGGCTGTACGTGCCGCCCCCGTCGTCCGGCGCGCCGCAGCAGATCGCCCAGCTGCTGCGGAGCGGTGACCGCGCGGACGCCGCGCTGATCGCGGAGATGGAGGCGGTGCCCCGCGCGGTCTGGTTCACCAGCGGCACGCCCGCCCAGGTGCGCCAGCAGGTCCGGCAGACGATGGCCGGGGCGGCGCTCGAGCACGCCGAGCCGGTGCTGGTCGCCTACGACATCCCCGGCCGGGACTGCGCCCAGTACTCGGCGGGCGGCGCCCTGAACCAGGCCGCCTACGAGGACTGGATCGACGCCTTGGCCCGCGGCATCGGCGACGGGGCGAGGCCGTCGTCATCCTGGAGCCGGACGCGCTCGGGCAACCTGCCCTCGAACTGCGGGCTCTCCTCGTCCGTCTACCCGTTCACCGACGCCGAGCGGATCGCGGAACTCCAGTACGCGGTCAGCGGCACTCGAGCGCCGGATCCCGGCATCCAGCGTGTACCTGGACGGCACGCACAGCGCGTGGCAGTCGGTCGGCACGATGGCGCAGCGACTGCTCGAGGCCGGCGTCAGCGACGCCCAGGGGCTTCTTCCTCAACGTGTCCAACTACCAGTCCGACCCGCAGCTCGTGGACTACGGCACCTGGATCTCGGACTGCATCGCGATGGTCACCGATCCGGCCAACGCGTACTACGGCAACCCCTCCGGCGTGCGCCAGCCAGTACTACCCGGCGACCGAGTCCGATTTCAGCACCTGGGACCTGACCACCCAGTGGTACGCGCCGAACATGGGCAGTGCGGTGGCGGCGACGCACTTCGTCATCGACACCAGCCGCAACGGCGACCGGGCCGAACACCATGCAGCAGTACGCGAGCGCGCCGTACGACCAGCCCGCCAGCGTGATCGGCACGCTCGCGTCCGGCAGCTGGTGCAACCCGCCCGGCTCCGGCCTCGGAGTGCGGCCGACCGCCAGCACCGGGGTGCCGCTGCTCGACGCCTACCTGTGGGTGAAGACACCCGGCCAGTCCGACGGCCAGTGCGACGCTGCGGGCGGCGTGCGGGCCTGGGACTACACCGCCTACAGCCAGCCGGGCTGGCCGTCCACCGCGGCCGGTCAGGCGCTGTTCGACCCGCTGTGGGGCGTCGACGACCCGGCCGCCGGGGCCTGGTTCAGCCAGCAGGCACTGCAGCTGGCCCAGCTGGCCAGCCCCGCGCTGCCTGGCCGGTAACCGCAGCACCATCGGGGACGCGGCAGGCGGGCGGCCTGCCGCGTCCTCCCCGTGCGGGGTTCACCTGGGGTACCCGCCGGGCGGGGAACCGCGCTCACGCCACCCATGGCCGGGGCCGCCACGGCCCGGGCGGCCGGGGCACCGATCCGCCGGCCGGGCCGCCGCGCCCCGGGGCCGCACCGGCGGCCTCGGCCGGGCGGGACAGCCGGTCCTGCCGCTGGGAGCGCATCGGCTCGCCGAGTTCCAGGGCGGTGAACGCGGCGGGCCAGTCGGCCGTCCCGTAGCCCGCCGCCAGGTCGCAGTGGTGCAGTTCCACCTCGACCAGCCGCCGGGTCAGCAGCTGGGCCGCGGGGAAGGGGTCCAGGCCGGGGACCCGCACCGGGACCTGCCAGGCCTGCGCGGGGAGCTGCCGGGCGACGGTGCGGAACGCCATCGCCGAGTCGGCGAGGTCGGTCACCAGTTCCTGGGCCGGCCGGGCCGCGCCATACTCGATCGCGGCGGCCAGGGCCTCCGGGCTGGCGTAGGCCGGCCGGTCCTGCCCGGAGCGTGCCCCGATCAGCAGGTAGCGCATGGCGTCGGCACCGCGGGCCAGGTGGGCCAGGACACGTCCCCGGGTCCACCCCGGCAGGAGCGAGGGCACCCGCAGCTCGGAATCGGGAATGATCCGCGCCGTGCCCAGCAGGCGCTGCGTCGCGTCGTCGATCTGGTCGCTCAGCTGACGTTGCGCGGCATCCACCCGCTCACTGTAGCCAGGCCCCGGCCGCCTGCCACCGCCGGAGCGGCACCGTCAGCGCAGCACGATCCGGTCCCCGCCGGCATCGGCGGCGAGGTCACCGGACATCCGCAGCTGGTAGCCCATGAGCGGCCTCCTCAGCGCTCGCCGCGTCCGGTTACCTCACTCGCGCCGGCCCCGCTGCGCGGCGAGCAGCGGGATGGCCGCGATCTTCTCCTCGGTCAGGTCGGCCCAGTCCAGGCCCGCTGCCGGCCGGGGCCCGCGGTCACGGCGGCAGTCGATGACCCGCTCCGGCGTGATGATGAAATCGACCGGGACGTCGTGGCTGGTCACCGGGATCATCCCGGCCGGGCGGAGCTGGAGCTCGTGCACGGTGGTGACGCAGGCGGTGTGCGGGCCGATCAGGCCCGCCGCGGTGGCGAGCGCGAATTCGAGGTCGGCGAACCCGCCGCCCTTGCCCAGCCGGGCCCCGTCCTCGCCTACCGCGACGCTGCCCATCACCACCAGGTCGACCGGGCTGACGCCGGCCAGCGCGACCCGGCGGGCGGAGCGGGCCGCGCCGCTGATCGAGGCCGCCTTGCGTGGCGGCTCGGCCAGGTGGTCCGGGTCGAGGGCGAAGAACGGCTCCAGCCCGGCCAGCCGCGGGACCGCCATGTAGACGGTCTTGCCGTCTTCGAGCGCACGCTGCCGCACCGGCCACTGCGCGGCGTCGGGGTTGGCCTTCAGCGTGCGGGCCGCCTGCCAGGCGGGCGTGCCGCGGAGCCGCCCGGCGGCCGCCTCGGCCCCGGTGAAATTCGGGATGCGCCCCGCCGCGCCGGGGAACCGGGCCACCCGCGCCCCGGTCATCGCGGCCCACACCTCCTGGCGCAGGGCGGCCTTGGCCGCGAGCACCTCAGCGGGACCGCCGGCATCGCGGTCATGCCGCGGCGCGGAACGGGCCATGCCCTCATCCTGCCGCAGCACCGGCCCGGGCGGCACGCGGCGGGTCCGCGCCCGGCCGTTACCAGGTGGGCCGGAGCGGGCCGTGCGGGGCTATCCGGGCCAGCTCATCGCTGAGGGCACGCAGCCGGGATTCCCCCAGCACGGCCACCCAGGAGCGGACCGTGTCGGTGGTGGCCGCCTCCGCCGCGCGGGTGCACGCCCAGCCTTTCCCGGTGAGGGTGAGCAGCCGGGCCCGGGCATCGGCGGGATGCGGCTGCCGCGCCACGTACCCCTTGGCGACGAGCTCGTCGGCGAGCTGGGCCGCTGCCTGCCGGGTCACGTCCAGGTGCTCGGCGAGCTGGGTGATGGTCGCACCTCCCGCGGCGAGCCGGGTGAAGGCGAAGCCGTGCGCGGGGCGCAGGTCACCGAAGCCGCGGGCCCGTACCCCCGCGGAGATGCCGTCGAGCAGGGCGCGGCTGGCGGCCAGCAGCCCGACGGCGAGGGCCTGGGCGTCAGCGTGCTCCACGGCCGGGAGGTCAGCGTGCTCCATGCTCACAGCTTGACATGTTAGGCAAGCTACTTGAACATATAGGCAAGCTACTTGCGCATATGAAGGAGAACCATGCCAGTCATCCGCGCCACCGACACGGTCATGCACCAGATGCACGGCACGACTTTCCGCGCCTACGCCAGCCCGGCTCGCGGCAGCTCGGAACTGTGCGCCTGGCGGATCGAGATCCCCGCCCACAGCAGCGGCGTGGCCCACCGCGTCACGCGCGAGGAGGTGCTGTACATCCTGAGCGGGACGCTCCGGGCGACGATCGATGACCAGCCCGGTGACGCGTCCGCCGGCGACGTCGTGCTGGTGCCCGCGGGCTCGGTGCTGCGCGCCGGGAACGAGTCGGCCGAGCCGGTGACCGCGTGGGTCACCACCAGCGCCGGCCTCGCGGCCGTGCTGCCGGACGGCTCGTGGATCAGCCCGCCCTGGACCCGCTGACGCGCCGCCGGGATCGGGGGCCGCCCCGGCGGCGCGCAGCGTAGCCTGCACCGACGGCAGCCGCACGACTGGGCCACCAGTCATGCGGCACTGCATGGCTGCCGCAGTCATGGAGCTGGCCAGAGTGAAGGAGCGCGGATATATATGGGCCCGGCGTTCGAGCACCCGGTCGAGGTCAGGTGGCGGGATACCGACGCCCTCGGTCACGTCAACCACGCCGTGTTCCTCAGCTATCTCGAGGAAGGCCGGGACGCCTTCTTCATCCAGGCCCTGGGCGGCGACCCCAACTACGTGGTGGCCCGGCTGGAGATCGACTTCCGCGCGGAGGTCCGCCACGCGCACGGCCGGGTGCTGGTGCGGATCGAGGCGGAGCGGCTGGGCACTACGAGCCTGACCACCCGGGAGTCGATCCTGACCCCGGCCCAGGAAGTCGCCGCCGAGGCCCGTGCGGTCACGGTGCGCTGGGATCGCCGCGGCCGGAAGCCGGTCCCGTTCACCGACGCCGAACGCGCCCGGCTGGCGGCAGCGGCGCTGGGCCCGGGCGAGGCGCCGTAATCCGGGCCCCGGCTCCCGTCCGCCGCACCACGGCGGCGCGCGATGCTCAGCGGCCGGGCCGGAGGCCGGGGCCGGCCGACGCCGGGTCGATCCATTCGACCCACTGGCCGGACGGGTGGGCGCGGGCCAGCAGCCGCCCCTGGCCGGCCCCGCCCCCGAAGGTGCGCTCGCCGAGCACGGCGAAGACGCCCTTCGCGGCGTAATCGCGGACCAGCCACGCGGGCAGCGGCAGGCCCTGCACGCTGTCCCGCCCGGACGGCCCCAGCGGGACGAGCGGATCCAGGGACAGCCAGGTGACCGGGCGGGAGCGCCCCGCCTCGGCCAGGATGCGCTCCAGGTCCGCACGCTGCCGCGCCGACAGGAACACCGCCAGGTAGGCGTCGGCCACTATCACCCGGCGCCCGGGCGGGAAGGAGCGCAGCACGCCCGGCAGCAGCCCGGCCACGTCCCCGGCGACCAGCGGGACCGGGTGCTGCCGGGCCACCCTGACCGCCGCGGCCAGCCGCGCCAGCGCCCCCGCCTCCGGCGGGGCGCACGCCTCCAGCCAGGCCCGCGCGGCCGCGTCCTCCAGGTTGACCGGGGCGATGTCGATCCCGGCCCGCTCGGCAATGGGCGGCAGGACGGCCGGGGGAGGCTCCAGCGGCCCGCGCACCTCGCAGCTGAGGGCCAGCGCGGCGTCCGGCACCCCACCGGGACGGCCGCCCACCAGGTAGCGGTACCGGTCCAGTTCCAGCCCCAGCCCGGCGCCGGTGCCCAGGTCCACCAGCGCGACCGGGTCCGTCCCCGCGCCGGACGCCGCGGCCAGGCCCAGGGCCACCTGGGTGCACCGGGCCACCTCGTTCATCTGGTACCGGCGCCGTCCGCACTCGGCCGTGATGTCATCGAGGCGGGCTGAGATGAACGACGTGGCGGCCGGGTAGAAGCCGGCGTCGAACCGCGGCTGCGGCAACCCCGGCTCCGGGAAGTAGCCGGCCAGCGGCTCCGGCCGGTCCCGCCGCACCAGGAACGAGACGGCCGCGCTGGCCAGCAGGGCGGGCAGCCGGCCTGCCGGCAGCCCGGCCAGCCGGCCGAGCAGGTCCTCGTGCGCCGCGATGACCCGGAACAACGCGGCGGTGAGCTGCCAGGACGCCGGCGCGCCCGGGGGCGACCAGCCGGCCGCCACTTCCAGCGCCTGGGCGCGGACTTCCGCGACCGATGACACGTCCCCACCCCCGCCGTGACCGGGCGCCCGCACCCGCCCGTCCGCTTCACAGCACGATACGCGATTCACCCATGACTGATAGTGAGTGACGGCCCCGGGCGCAGCGTCCGGCCGGCCTCACCCGCCGCAGGTCCTAGGGTGATCAGGAACACCGGAGGGCCGGCTGCGGGACGGGGTGAGCAGGTGCCCAGCGCGAACTACACCGAGGCCCGCCTGGCCGCGCTGTATGACGCGCTGAACCCGCCCGGCGCGCACACCGGGTTCTACCTCGGACTGCCGGGCCCGCCGCCGCGGCGGATCCTGGACGTGGGCTGCGGTACCGGCCTGCTCGCGTGCGAGCTCGCGGCACGCGGGCATGAGGTGACGGGGGCGGACCCGGCCGCGGCCATGCTCGCGGTGGCGCGCCGCCGCCCCGGCGGCCGCCGGGTGCGGTGGATCAAGGCCGACGCCGCGGGACTGTCGGTCCGCACCCGGTTCGACCTCATCCTGATGACCGGCCACGTGTTCCAGCTGCTGCGCGGCGATGAGGACGTGACGGCGGCGTTGCGCGCGCTGCGGCGGCACCTGGCGCCCGGCGGCCGGATCGCCCTGGAAACCAGGAACCCGGCCGCCCGGGAATGGCAGTTCTGGACCCCGGAGGAGACCCGGCAGCGTGTCAGCACCGCCGACGGGCCCGCCGAGATCCATTACGACATCCAGTCCGTGGCCGGCGACCTGGTCACCTACGAGACCTGCTTCCGGTTTCCCGGTGGCGGCACGGCCGTGGTGCCGGACACGCTGCGCTTCATGAGCCAGGCCGAACTGGCCGCGTTCCTGGCCGGGGCCGGCCTCGCCGCGGCGGCCTGGTACGGCGACTGGGACCGGTCCCCGGCCGGCCCGGCCAGCCCGGAGATCATCGTCCTCGCGCAGGCCGATGGCGCTGCGGGCCGCAGCCGGGAGATGATGGGGGCCATGCCGCCGGACCGCCTGACGAACCAGCCGGCCGAGGGGCCGCCGGCCCCGGACGACGGGCCGGTGCTGCCGGACCAGAGCCGGGAGGACACCGACGCGGGCTGGGGCGAGCGCCCCGAGCCGGATGACGACGAGTGGCTCTCCCGCGAGCGCCCGCCGCACTGGGACTCGGCCTGACCGCTCCGCGGCCCGCCCGCCGGCCGGCCGGGCCGCCGGGGGGCGTGCCAGCGGACGGCGGTCAGCGGTCAGCGGATGCGGGCGAGCAGCAGGGTGATGTCGTCTTCGCCGCGCTGGCGCAGCGCCTGGATGACCGTCTCGCAGCAGCGGTCCAGGGTGATGCCCGGCTGGGCCAGAGCGGCGCTGAGGGTCTCGCGCATCGCGGCCAGGCCGTCGTCGAGCGGGCGGGTGCGGCTTTCGGCCAGCCCGTCGGTGTAGAGGGCGAGGACGGCGCCGGGTGGCAGCTCCACCCGGGTGACCGCGAAGGGCCCGGCGGCCAGGCCGAGCGGGAGGCCGTCCGGCAGGTCGAGCACCTCGGTGGCGCCGCCGGGCAGCGCGAGCACGGGCGGCGGGTGCCCGGCCTTCGCGATCAGGCAGGCTTTCCCGGGCGGGTCGATGACGGCGCAGATACAGGTGGCGTACGGAGTGCCGGGCATGCCGGCCGCCATCCGGTCCAGCCGGCCCAGCATGTCCTCGGGCGGCAGCCCCACCTCGGCCAGGGCATGCGCCGCGGTGCGCAGCTGGACCATGACCGCCGCGGCCTCGGGTCCGTGGCCCATGGCGTCGCCCACCACCAGCGCGGCCTGCCCGCCGGGCAGGGCGACGATGTCGTGCCAGTCACCGCCGACCACGCTGGCCCCGACCGGCAGGTACCGGCTGGCCACCTCGATGGCGGAGGGCACCCGCGGCTCGGCCGGGGCCAGGCCCTGCTGCAGGGCGAACGCGGTCCGCCGCTCCCGGTGATACAGCCGGGCATTATCGACGCACACGGCGGTATGGGCCGCCAGCTCGGTGGCGAGCACGATGTCCGCACTCCCGAAGCCGGGGGCGCCGGCCGCCCGGGCGAAGGTGAGGCAGCCGAGCACCACGTTCCGGGCGGCCAGCGGCACGGCCAGGAAGGAGGCGTAGCCGGCCATCGGCTCCCGGCTGCCGGGGCGGCGGGCCAGCCGCTGCCCGGTCTCGGTGTCCAGCTGCGCGGTGGTCACCGGGCTGCCCGTGGTCATCGCCTGGTAGCTGGGTGAGTCCAGCCCGAGCACCAGCACCTCGCCCGGGCGCAGCAGCTTGCTGGTCACCGAGGAGGGCTGGCCGGCCAGCCGGGCGGCCAGGCGCCGCACCACGGCCGCGGGCCCCGGGCCTTCCGCGCTGGGCTCATCGGCGGCAAGCAGGCGCTCGGACACGAAGATGGCGGCCGCGTCGGCGAAGGCCGGCACGGCCACCTCGGTGAACTCCCGGGCCGTCCGGGCCAGGTCGAGCGTGGTGCCGATCCGGGTCGCCGCCTCACGGAGCAGGTCTGGCCCCGGGCGGACCGGAAGCTGCCGGGCGATCACCATGGCACCGCTGCCCGGCCCGGCCAGCGGCTCACAGTGCAGGGCCACCGCTCCGGTGCCGGGTGCGGCGGGTAGTGTCCCGGACCACGACTGGCCCGCGTCCGCCTCGGCCAGTGCTGCCGCGATGAGATCCCGCTGGCCTTCGCCCGCGGGCAGGACGTCCGCTACCTGCCGCCCGGCCGCCGTGTCCGCCGGCTGGGCGAACAGCCGCTCCGCGGTCACCGACCACGACGCCACCCGGCCCTCGGTGTCCACGGTGAACACGGCCAGCCCAGCCAGGTCCGGCCCGCGCTGTCCCGGTGGCGCGGCACCGCTCTCCCCCGCTAACTGCGATAACACCGTATCCGCACCCATCCTGACGGCCACTCCCCGTGCCATCTTCCCGGCCTTCCGCCCGGCTGCCCGGCCTGGCCCGCCGCCATTCGATCGCAGGGACAGCGCACGGCAAGATCAGCCATTGCCTGCCCGCCGGGATATCGTGTAGATCCGCAATGTACCGCACCAAAACGGCCTCATTAGGTCATCCGGCGGATTCAGGCCGGCTACCTTCCCGGCCCCGGAGCCGTCTCTATCCCCAGATGGCGGCGGCGGCCTGGCTCTCCGGGCCGGCCGGCCTGGCGGCCCCGGGTTCATGGGTGGCCAGCGCGGAACTCGAAATCACCGGCCCCCGGCCCGACAACGCGTGACCGGCTGTCCACCGAGGCTGCTCGCCTGTTTGCCGAGCGTGGTTATCACGGCACATCCATCAATGACGTCGCAAGCGCGCTCAGGATCCAGAAGAGCTCGCTCTATGCCTACATCACCGGCAAAGCCGACCTGCTCGCCGATATTGCCCTGACCGGGGCCGCGGCTTTCCATGAGGCGCTGAACACGCTGCCCGCGGAGGTATCCCCGGGCGAGCGGCTGCAGCTGGCCTTCCAGGCTCACCTGAGCGTGGTGGAAAGCCAGCTGGACGTGGCCACGGTATGGCTTCAGGAATGGCGCTATCTCACCGGCGAGATGCCGGCCCGGCCCAGCGCCTGCCGGGTGGACTCGACCGGGCCCAGGCCCATCACCTCGGGCCCCAGGGCGCTGACACCGGTCGAGACGATGCGGGCCAGCGGCCTGATCCCGAGTTCCGCGGCCCGTGCCCGCGACGTCACCACCGCGGCGGCCGCACCGTCGTTGAGCGGGCAGGAGTTCCCCGCGGTCACCCGGCCGCCCTCGCGGAACACCGGCCGCAGCCCGGCCAGCCGCTCCAGGGTGGTATCCGGCCTCGGCCCGTCATCGGCCGTCATGACGAGCCCGGAGGCCAGCGGGACGGGGATGATCCCCTCGGCGAAGATGCCGTCCTTGCCGGCCCGCACCGCGCGGGCATGGCTCTGCAGGGCGTAGCGGTCCATCTCCTCGCGGGTGATGCCGCAGGAGTCAGCGACGTTCTCGGCCGTCCACGCCATCAAGGCCGGTGAGGGCTCCGCGTTCGTCTGCGCCGGGGTGGAATCGAGCACGCCGGGGAGCGCACAGCCGCAGATCACGTCGTCAACCTGGCGGCGGTCCAGTTGCGGGACTCTATTGAGCACCTCGTCCACGACGTACGCACCGAGATCGTCGGGCCGCTGGTCGATCAGCGAGCCCTTGACCGCGCGGCCGATCGGGGTCCGGCCGATGCTCACGATGACTGCTTCTGACATGTCGACTCCCCAGTTAGCGGCCTACCCGGCGGATGTGGGGGCAGGCCGCTCATCGGCCGGCTGGGACGCCGTGGCGCCGCTGTCGACCACGTTCAGGCTGCCGTCGGCGTACCGGGCCCGCAGCAGCTTCTTGTCGTGCTTGCCCACGCTGGTGCGCGGCACGTCGTCCACGAACGCCCACTGCTCGGGCAGCCACCACTTCACGACCTGGCCGGACAGATGAGCCCGCAGCTCCTCCGGGCTGACCGACTGGCCGGGCGCGGGGGCGATGCAGGCCACCGGCCGCTCCCCCCACCGCTCATCCGGCGCGGCGATGACGGCCGCCTCCCGGACCGCGGGGTGGGTGAGCAGGGCGGATTCCAGTTCCAGGGTGGAGATCCACTCGCCTCCCGACTTGACGACGTCCTTGGCCCGGTCGCTGATGGTGATGAACCCCCTGGCGTCCATCCGGCCGACATCGCCGGTGCGCAGCCAGCCGTCCCGGAACTTGGCCGAGGCCGGGTCGCGGTAGTAGGAGCCGGTCACCCACGGCCCGCGGACCTCGATCTCGCCGGTGGGCTCGCCATCACGGGGCAGCACGGTGCCGTCGTCATCCACCACCCGGGCCTCGACACCGCCGAGGACCCGCCCGGCCGTGGACCGGTACTCGATCGCCCGCTCCGCCGGGACGTTCTTGGGCGGGTGGGCCAGCGCCGCGATCGGGCTGGTCTCGGTCAGCCCCCAGCCCTGGACCATCCGCACGCCGAAGCGCTGCTCGTAGGCCTCGATGAGGCTGCGCGGCACGGCCGCCCCGCCGCACATGATCATCCGGAGCGACGAGAGATCCACGCGGCCGGGATCCAGGCCGAGAACGTCGTACCAGACCGTCGGGACGGCCGCGGCCAGCGTCACCCGCTCGGCCGCGATGAACTCGGCCAGCCGGCCCGCATGGGCGAACCGGTTGGGCAGCATCAGGTCCGCGCCGACCAGCCAGCCAGCGTAGGTCATCCCCCAGGCGTTGCCGTGGAACATGGGCACCACGGGGAGCAGGCGGTCGTGCTGGCTGAGCCCGAGGGCCTCGCCCGAGCACACGCCCAGCGAGTGCAGGAACGTCGAACCGGTGGCTGTAGACGACGCCCTTGGGCCGGTCGGTGGTCCCGCTGGTGTAGCACATGGCGGCGGCCGAGGTCTCGTCGAGCAGCGGCCACGGGTACCCGGGCCGTTCCGCGGCCAGCAGTTCCTCGTAGTCGATGTGCGGGGGCAGCGCGGAACGGTCACCCTCGCCGAACACGATGAGGTGCCGGAGCGTCTTCAGCTCGCTGGTGGCGGCGGCCAGGACCGGGCCCAGGACCGGCGCCAGGCTGGCATCGGCCACGATGACGGAGTCCTCCGCGTGGCCGATGATGTACCGGATCTGCTCGGGCGAGAGGCGGATGTTGAGGGTGTGCAGCACCCCGCCCATCCCCGGTACCGCGAAGTAGGCCTCCTGGTGCTCTTGCGAGTTCCAGGCGAAGGTGGCCACCCGGTCACCCGGCCGGACGCCCAGCCGCCGCAGGCCGGCCGCCAGCTGGTCGGCCCGGTCGGCCAGGGCGGCGAACCCGGTGCGGCGCACGCCGCCGGCCTCGCAGGTGACCACGGTGCTGTCCGGGTAGTTGGCCCGGCCGTGCTCAAAGATGTGCCCGATCGTGAGCGGGAAGTCCATCATCGTGCTGCGCATCAACTACACCCCTGACACATTCGCTTGCTGACCAGCCCAGTACGGCTCGCGCAGAGTGCGCTTGAGGATCTTGCCCGCCGCCGACTTGGGCAGCGGATCGGCGCGCAGCTCGATCCGCCTGGGCACCTTGAATCCGGCGATCCGGTCCTGGCAGTGCGCGGTCGAGTAGATGTTCTCCCCGCCGCTGACGATCATGTCCTGCGTAGACCACCCGCACCTCCACGCCCACCGCCGGCTGGCCGCAGGAGCGCACCCGGGGCGCGTCGAGGACGCGCTCCTCGTGCGGGAGCAGCGTGGTGATCGGGGTGGTCTCTGTGGTGCCCGAGGCCACCAGCCACCGGGTCCGCGGGTCGAACGGCCAGGCCGCCAGGAAGTGGAGCGCGCTGGAGACCAGGCTGCGGTGGGTGTGCATGGCCCCCTTGGCCACGCCCGTCGTACCGGACGTGTAGACCAGCACGGCCAGGTCGTCCTCGGTGACCCCCTCCCCCAGCGGCACCTCATCAGCCGACGCGACCACCTCGTCGTAATCGCCGGGCATGGCCGGCGCATCGCGCCGGCCAGGCACCGGCACCGCGCGCCGAGCTCCGCGTAGCTGCGCCGCTCGCTGCCGCACACGACGGCGCACGATCTGGCGGCGGTGGCGATGGCTCGATCGAGCGCCCGGGCGAAGGTGTAGACGGTTATCGCCTCCCAGCACGGAGCCAGGCCACTTACCCCTCAGTGGCGGCTGACCAGGGCGGGCGGGCGAACTTCGCCGCGATTTCAGGCTTTGAGCTCGTAACCAATACGTTACCGAACGTTCGGTCGGGTTAACAATATTTTGTGAACGAGATCACGCGCGTACTATCTCTAGCAAGGCAACCGAACGTTCGTTACTGCAGCCGGCCCGACCGGGCTGGCTGGCTGGCTGGCACCCGGGCACCAGCCAGAGCGGCCGCAGCGGGCAGCGCCGGGGGAAGAGGGGTCCAGATGAGACCAAGCGCACCCAGCGCGCCGGTCACCGATGAGTTCATCCGCATCGGCGGGCTGCGCATCCACGCCCAGGCCCGCGGGGAAGGTGAGCCGCTGCTGCTCTACTCCGGCGTCTGGGGTGAAGTGCGGCTGTGGGACGGCCTGCTGCCGCATCTGCCCGGATTCCGCACGATCGCCTTCGACCCGCCGGGGATCGGCCGCTCCGAGATGCCCACCCTGCCGCTGAGCATGGCCGGGCTGGCCCGCTTCGGCACCTCGGTCCTCGACGAATTCGGCATCGGCTCCGCCCACGTCCTCGGCGCGTCGTTCGGCGGCGCGGTCGCGCAGCAGATGGCCTTCATGCACCCGCGCCGGGTACGCCGGCTCGTGCTGGCGTCAACCTCCTTCGGCGGCTTCGCCATGCCGGGCAGCCTGGAAGCGCTCTGGCACTTCATCCACCCGCGCAGCTACCACCCGGAACGGCTGGAGCAGGTGGCGGGCGCCATGTTCGGCGGGCGGCTGCGGGCCGAGCCGGAACTGGTCCGCACCCTGCACATCCGGCGCCCGACGAGTACCCTGGCCGCCCTCTACCGGATGGCGCCGCTCTTCGGCTGGACGAGCCTGCCCTGGCTGTGGGGCATCCGGCAGCCGACCCTGGTCGTGGCGGGCGACGACGACCCGGTCACCCCGCTGGTGAACCACCGGGTGATCGCGGCCCTGGTGCCCCGCGCACAGCTGCACATCGTCCGCGGTGGCGGGCACCTGGCCCTGCTGGACAGCGCCGCAGAGGTGGGCCCGGTCATCAGGAGCTTCCTGCGCGGCGATCCCGCGGGCCGGGACCCGGCTCGCGAGCTGCGGGCAGTCGGCTGACCCATGGACGAGGCGCAGCGCAGCGCCGCCCGCATGTACGCCGATGACCAGGCGGTCAAGGCACTGGGCATCAGCATCGAGGACGTGGCGCCAGGACGCGCCACGGCCCGGATGCGGGTGAGCGCCCACATGGTGAATGGGCACGGGATGGCCCACGGGGGCTATGTGTTCCTGCTCGCCGACACCGCCTTCGCCTACGCGTGCAACAGTCATGGCCCGGTCACCGTGGCCCGGGCCTGCGAGATCACCTTCCTCAGGCCGGCCCGCGAGGGCGATGAGCTCATCGCGACGGCCGGTGAGCGGGTGCGGATGGACCGCAGCGGCATCTACGACGTCAGCGTCCGCCGGGCCGATGGGGAGGTGCTGGCCGAGCTGCGCGGGCACAGCCGGACGCTGCGGCCAGCGGGAACGGAGTAGCCACCACCCAGCCGGGCGTGCACGGCCTGGTGGGCGGGGAAGTGGCGGCACGGGTCGCCCAGTCCCGGCGGCACGTGACCGGGCCACCGGGCGGCGTCCGGCACTAGCTTCTGTCTCAGGTGGCCGCCGGCGAGAGGAACGGGATGCCCCGTGACCGAGGCCGGGCGGACACCAGCTCCGGCTCGGCCGGCCAGCGGATCCTGCTCAACATCCGCGCCGCCGGCTTCGCCGGGGAACTGCAGGCCGTGACCAACGGGACCGCCGGCATCGAGGGCATCCCGCGCGCCGCCTCGGTCGCCACGCTGCCCGGGCGGCCGGACCTCGTGATCGTGGCCGTCCCGGCCGCGCGCGTCCTGGACGTGGTGCGCGAGTGCGCCCAGCGCGGCGCCCGGTCGCCGGTGGTCACCACCCAGGGGCTTACGCCGGCTCAGGAAGCCGGCCTGCTCCAGGCCAGCCGGCGCGGGGGCATGCGCCTGGTCGGGCCGGACAGCTTCGGTGTGGCGGTGCCGGGAACCGGGCTGAACGCCACGTCCGCCACGCATCACCCGTCCCCCGGCCGGGCCGGCCTCGCCGTCCAGTCCGGAGGACTCGGCGCGGCGCTGCTGGCGCAGTTGTCCCGGCTCGGCGTGGGAACCTCCTCGTTCGTCTCGGTCGGCGACAGCCTGGATGTCTCCGCCACCGACCTGCTGATGTGGTGGGAGTCGGATGACACCACCGAACTCGCCGTGCTCTACGTGGAATCCTTCGGCAACCCGCGCCGGTTTGCCCGGACCGCGCGCCGGGTGGGCGCCCGGATCCCCATCCTCACCGTGCACGCCGGATGGTCGGCCCCGGGCCAGCTGGCCGCCTTCTCCCACACGGCCGCGGCAGCGGCCCCGCTCATCGCCCGGCAGGCCCCATTTGACCAGGCCGGCGTGATCGCCACCACCAGCTTCAGCGAACTGCTGGACGCGGCCGCGCTGATGGCATCCCAGCCCGTCCCGGCGGGCGGCCGGGTCGCCATCGTGGGCAACGGCGGCGGCGCCGGCGTGCTGGCCGCCGACGCCTGCGCGCAGGCCGGCCTGACCGTCGCCACGCCGGGCCGGGAAACCCGCCGCCGCCTGCGGGACGTGCTGCCCCCGGGCTCGGCCGTCGGCGGGCCGGTGGACACCACAGCGACCCTCACCGCGGAGGCCTTCCGCGCCGTCCTGGACATCGCCGCCAGCGAGGACGGGGTGCACGCCGTGCTCGCGCTGGTGGTGCAGAACGGCTCCGCCGACCTGATCCCGGCCCTGACCGCCAGGCGGCTGCCGGTCCCGGTCGCGGCGGTGGTGCTGGATCAGCCTGAGTCGGTCCGGCTGCTGCCCGGCGCGGAGGGCGTCCCGGCCGTGCCTGCCTACGCGTCCCCGGAGGCGGCCGTCTGGGCACTGGCCCGGGCGGCCCGCTACGGCGCCTGGCGATCCCGGCCGGCGGGCACGGTGCCGGACTTCCGCGACCTGCGGGTGGCCGACGCCGGCGCCATCGTGGATTCCTTCCTGGCCCGCATGCCAGGCGGCGGCTGGCTATCCGCTGAGGAGGCTGACAGCCTGCTGCGCTGCTTCGGCATCCCGATGGTCGAGTTCCGCCGGGCGGAGGGCGCCGACGCCGCGGTGGACGCGGCGGCCGGCTTCGGCGGCCACGTGGCGCTCAAGGCTGATGTCCCCGGCCTGCTGCACAAGACCCAGGCGGGCGCCGTCGAACTGGGCCTGCACGGGGCCGGTGAGGTGCGCCAGGCGATGGGCCGCCTGGCGGGAAGGTTCGGCGCGCGGCTGGCCGGGGTCCTCGTCGAGCCCATGATCAGCGGTGGCATCGAGCTGACCATAAGCGTCGTGCAGGAACTGGTGTTCGGCCCGGTGGTGGTGTTCGGGCTCGGCGGGACCGCCACCGACGTGCTCGGTGATCATGTGGCCCGGCTCGCCCCGCTCACCGACGCCGACGCCGACGCCGGCGACCTGATCGGCTCGATCCGCGCGGCACCCCTGCTGCTCGGGCAGGCCGGCCAGCCCGCGGCGGACATCCACGCGCTGCGGGACATCCTGCTCCGGGTGTCCCAGCTCGCCGACCATCTGCCCCAGGTGGCCGAGCTTCGACCTCAACCCGGTGATCGCCCGCCCGGACCGCGTCATCGCCGTGGACGCGCGCGTCCGGGTGAGCAGCCATCGCCCCGCCGACCCGTACCTGCGCCAGCTCACCCCGGCGCGCGGCGTGCGCTAGCCGGCCGGGAGCTGACCGCCGCGGAGCCCGCCCTGCCTCCTCAGGCGACCGCGGACGTCCGCCATGAAGCCGCGGCCGGCGCGGGGGGCGGCGTGCCCGGGGCAGGCGCGGCGCCCGGGACGGCGCCGCCTGCCGGGCCGTGCTGCGGAGCCACGGGGTCCGTGACGGCCTCCTGGACCGTGCCGAAGATGGGAAAGTGCCGGTGCAGCCCGGTCGCGTGCAGGACCCGGGCGGCCTGCGGCGAGACCGCGGCCAGGCGCATGAACCCGCCGAGCAGCCGGGCGTGGCGCCCGGCGCCGACCAGCACCGCGAGCCCGATGGCGTCACACCCGCTCACCCTGGACAGGTCGATGACCAGCCGGCTGGAGCCGGGGCGGAGCAGGCCCAGGAGCTGCTCGCGCAGGACCGGGGCGCTGGCCACGCCGAGCTCGCCGGCCAGCTCGGCCACGGTGACCCCGTCCACGGTACGGGTGGACAAGCCCAGACCGGGACTGCCCCTGCTTCCGGAGTTCTGCATGGGTCTCCGATCAGATCGAGGCGGACAGGCGGCCGGATGGTTGCCGTGATGTGCTCTGCCAGCGGCGGCTCAGGCCTCTCGATCTGGTGGCGTGGCGGACGGCCTCCTGGCCAGGCGATGCGGGCCGGCTGAGTCAGAGCCTGGTCAGCTTGACGTAGGGCGCGCTGATCCGGTACTTGACGTTGCCGAAATCCACGAGCACTGTGTCGGCCTCGAGAGCGACGACGCGGCCGAGACCGTACCGGTCGTGCGTCACCAGGTCCTGGACCGCGAACTCCTCGACAGGCTCGGGCGCGGCCGCGGGCTTGTTGAACGGGCTACCGGGTACGGGGCGCCGGGTCACGGCGCGGGCTGGTTTCTCATCATTACCAGTATGCGCTCCGCAGCCCCGCCAGGGGAGCCTGCCCGTGTCACAGCCTGTCGGTGACCCAGTGCCAGCCCTTCCGCTCGTCCCATGCCGGGTGCACCACCGAGGGGCCAGCGGCGTCGGACATCTGGGATACGACCCGGATCAGCTCATGGTGGAAGTCCACCGGGGTGTGCTTGCCCTCATGCGGGGCGACCGCCACGAGGGTCACGGCCCATCCCTCACCGCCGGCCAGCCGGACGGTGACGTTGCCGTTGTAGTCACGGCCAACCGCCGCGATGGCCTCGGCCCGGACGAGGTCACTTCCGTCATCCTTGGCCACCCACACATCAGGCGCAGTCATGGGCCACCTCCCACTCATCCAGCACGGCTCCCTCCCACACTGGCACATCACCGGAGCGCCATGGCCGGACCGCGGCACACAGGCTCCGTCGCGGCGCGCCACCGGGGCCCGGTGGCGCGCCGCGACGGCCCGGCTCAGTACTCGAGCTCGGGCCGCAGTGAGCCGCCGACGGCGTGCAGGTGCCGCAGGACCTGCCCGTAGGAGGCGAAGAGGCCGGTCTCCCGGTAAGCGATGCCGTGCTGCTCGCAGAACGCGCGCACCGGCTCCTGCGCGTGCCGCAGGCTGGGCCGCGGCATGGAGGGGAACAGGTGATGCTCGATCTGGTAATTGAGGCCGCCGAGGGCGAAGTCGGTGAACCACCCGCCGCGGATGTTGCGGGACGGTGATGACCTGGCGGCGGAGGAAATCGATCTTCTCGTCCGCGCCGAGCACCGGCATGCCCTTGTGGTTGGGCGCGAACGAGCAGCCCAGGTAGATCCCGAACAGGCCCTGCTGGATGACCAGGAAGACCACCGCCTGCAGCGGGGACAGCACCAGGAACAGCGCGGCCAGGTAACCGGCGATGTGCAGCGCGAGCAGGGTTCCCTCCACCAGCTTGGCCGTCGTGCCGCGGCGGTCCCGCAGGGCCCGGAACCCGGCGACGTGCAGGTGGATGCCTTCCAGCAGCAGCATGGGGAAGAACAGCCACGCCTGATGGCCGGCCAGCCAGCCGCCTATCCCGTGCCGCGCCCGGGCCTGGCCCGGGGTGAAGGCGATCGCCCGGCCGCCGATGTCGGGGTCCCGGCCGACCTGGTTGGGGCGGGCGTGGTGCCGGTTGTGCTTGGCGGTCCACCACCCGTAGCTGAGCCCGATCAGCAGGTTGCCGTGGATCCGGCCGATCAGGTCGTTGGTGCGCTTCGACCCGGAGATCTGCCGGTGGCCGGCGTCGTGCCCGATGAACCCGGTCTGGGTGAACATCACCGCCAGGAAGACCGCCACCAGGAGCTGCCACCAGGAGCGCCCGAGCAGGAAGAACGCGGCCCACCCGGCGGCCAGCAGGACCAGGTTGACGCCGATCTTGACGCTGTAGTACCGGGGCGCCGGCGCAGCAGCCCGGCCGCCCGGACACTGCGGGAAAGCTGGGCATAGTCGCTGCCGGGGCCAGCGAGCGGCGTGTCCCGCCCGGCCGGCGGAGGGCGTTCGGCGGCGGGATTTGCCGTGTCAACGGTCAAGCTCAATCCTCCTGCGGCGAGCGGTGCGCGGCCTGCGGTCAGCCGCTGGGGAGGTCAGTGCCGCCGCCCAGCCGGGCGGGGCGGGCGAGGGCAGGACAAGCGGCAGGCCCGCGCATTCCTGCGCGGGCCTGCCGCCTGCATCACGTCAGATCGCGTGGACCTGGTCCGCCTGCGGGCCCTTGGGGCCCTGGCGGGTGGTGTACTCCACCTTCTGGTTCTCTTCCAGGGTGCGGTAGCCGCCCATGTCGATCGCCGAGTGGTGCACGAAGACGTCGGCGGTGCCGTCGTCGGGGGCGATGAAGCCGAAGCCCTTATCCGGGTTGAACCACTTCACGGTTCCCTGTGCCATCTGCTTGTCTCCTTCTAAGACGAGCCCAGATCCGCGCCGTCGCGCGGATCAGCTGCTGGTTGCCCGCCACCTGAGGGAGGAATCCACAGCCAGACGGCGAGGCGCCCATTGTCGAAAATGCGGGCGCCTTCACGATCGCAAACGTCGACAACAACTCTTCGCTTTAACGCCGTCTGGTGGCCAGCGTATTCCCGCGCCTCCGGCCCGTTCCTGGCGTCCCGGAGCCAGGGGCCGGCGGGCGGCGATGTTTACCGCCTGCGGCGCCCCCGGTAGCCGGCGGACATGGCGACCGCGCCCCGGCCGGTGCCCGGGCTGGCCGCCAGCGCGTGCTCGCGGCGTCGCGCAGTCCGCGCGGCCGGCGCGACCCGGGCTGCGGGCGGGCCGGCGATGGAACGCAGCAGGGCCGAGCCAGGGCTGACGCTGGCGGCCAGCGGGCTCACGCCCGCGCGGCGCATCAGCACCCGCACGTCGCCCGCCTGCGCCGGGCTCTGCACGGTGATCACCACGCCCGCCGCGCCCGGCCCGGGCGGTCCGGCCGGACCTGTGCAGGTAGGCCTTGTGCTCGGCGGGCGGGTCCGCGTGGATGACCAGGTCGATGCCGTCCACGTGGATGCCGCGGGCGGCGATGTCCGTGGCGACCAGGACCCGGGACCGCGCCCGGAGGAAAACGAGGCCAGGTTCCGTTCCCGGGCGCCCTGCCCGAGGTTGCCGTGCAGCTGGACCACGGACACCCCTGCCCTGGCCAGCTGGCGGGTGAGCTTCTGCGCGCCGTGCTTGGTGCGGGTGAAGACCAGCGACCGGTTGTTGCCGCCCGCCAGCGCGGCGACCACGCCCACCCGGTCCCCCGGCGCGACGGTGAGCAGGTGATGCACGATGGCGCCGGAGCGGCCGCGGCCGAGTCCACGGAATGCACGGCCGGGTCGCTGAGGAATCGGCGCACCAGCACGTCGACGGCGTTGTCCAGGGTGGCGGAGAACAGCATCCGCTGGCCCTCCGCCGGGGTGGCCTCCATCAGCCGCCGCACCACCGGCAGGAAGCCAAGGTCAGCCATGTGGTCGGCCTCGTCGAGCACGCTGATCTCCACATCGCCCAGGTGGCAGTGCCCCTGCTCGATGAGGTCGGCCAGCCGGCCCGGGACAGGCCACGACGATGTCCACCCGCTGACGCAGCGCGGCTGACCTGGCGATTCTGCCCGGTGCCGCCGAAGATGGTGGCCACGGTCAGGTCCATGGCCCGGGCCAGCGGCACGAGCACGGCCTGGACCTGGCTGGCCAGCTCGCGGGTGGGCACCAGGACCAGGCCACGCGGGCGGCAGGCGCTGGTATAACCGTCGGCCAGCCCGGCGACCAGCGGGATCGAGAACCCGAGCGTCTTGCCCGAGCCGGTCCGGCCGCGGCCCAGGATGTCCAGGCCGGCCAGCGCATCCGGCAGCGTGGCGGCCTGGATCGGGAACGGCGCGGTGATGCCGGCCCCGGCCAGCGCGGCCGACCAGCGGCTCGGGAACGCCCAGTTCAGCGAAGGTCGGCGTTCAGCGTGGCCATGGCGGGCAGGCCGTGGGCTGGGCGGCTGCTCGGGCCGGCGTGCTGCGCCTGGCGGTGCTGCGCGGGCTGGCCGGATCGTGCTGGCGGACCTGCCGGCGGTGGCGGGCCCGACCTGGCCGGGCGGCGACGCCGCCGGCGGGCACGCGAGTTTTCGATGGGCAGAGCTGTCAAATGATCGCTTTCGGATTCAGGGTGGCCGCATTTTCGAGGGCCACCACATCAAATCCGTGGAAACCAGCTCGCTCACCGAGCGATGTACGACCGGCGCGCCCGGATGGCGGCGCCTCACGATGTGCCGTGTGCCACCACAGTACCGCACTCCGTGACGCGGCGGCGGGCGGCCCGCGGGCGCGCCGGAAGTCATCCGCAACGGGTGATGCCGGCGCCGGCCGCGGCGGCCGCGTTTCATGGGGGGCCCGCCCCATGTCCTCGAAGAGGGCCGCCGCCAGGCCGCGGGGATCGGTGTGCGGGCCGAAGCGACGCGGTTCCGGCCAAGGAGATGCCACCAATGCCATTGCACGAGCGTGACACCGTCCGTGAGCAGATGGAGGACTCGGTTTTCTGCGGGCGGGACCTGACCAGGCCCATCCCCAAGTACCGGTTCCCCCAGGACGAGACGCTGTCGAGGGACGCGTTCCAGGTGGTATCGGACGAGGTGATGCTGGATGGCAACGCCCGCCAGAACCTGGCCACGTTCTGCCAGACGTGGGCGGAACCCGAGCTTCTGGCCCTGATGGCGATCTCGGTCAACAAGAACATGATCGACAAGGACGAGTACCCGCAGACCGCCGAGATTGAGGCGCGCTGCGTGCACATGCTGGCCGACCTGTGGCATGCGCCCGCGGCCGCCAACACCGTGGGCGCCTCGGCCATCGGATCCTCGGAGGCCTGCATGCTCGCGGGCATGGCCGCCAAGTGGCGGTGGCGGGCCAGGCGGCGGGCCGAAGGCAAGCCGACGGACCGGCCGAACATGGTGTGCGGCCCGGTGCAGGTGGTCTGGCACAAGTTCGCCCGGTACTGGGACATCGAAATGCGCGAGGTCCCGATGGCGCCCGGCAGCTACGCCATGGATCCCGCCTCGATGCTGGAGCGGGTGGACGAGAACACGATCATGGTCGTCCCGACGTTCGGCGTCACCTACACCGGCGCCTACGAGGACGTGGCGGCCATGTCCAGGGCCCTCGACCAGCTGCAGGCCGACACCGGGCTTGACATCGACATTCACGTGGACGGGGCCAGCGGCGCGTTCCTCGCCCCGTTCTGCGCGCCTGACGTGGTCTTCGACTTCCGCCTCCCGCGGGTCAAGTCGATCAGCACCTCGGGGCACAAGTTCGGGCTGGCCCCGCTGGGCGTCGGCTGGGTCATCTGGCGGGACCGCCAGGAACTGCCTGAGGACCTGGTGTTCCACGTCAACTACCTGGGCGGCGACATGCCGGTCTTCCAGATCAACTTCTCCCGGCCGGCCGGGCAGGTCATCGCCCAGTACTACAACTTCCTCCGGCTCGGCTTCGAGGGGTACAAGCGCATCCACGACGCTTCTTATGCGGTCGGCCAGTACCTCGCGGCCGAGATCGTCAAGCTGGGGCCGTTCGAGCTGCTGTGTGACAGCAACCCGGCCACGGGGATCCCGACGGTCACCTGGCGGATCCGCGAAGGCGCCGACCCCGGCTATACCCTGTTCGACCTGGCCGACCGGCTACGCACCCAGGGATGGCAGGTACCCGCCTACACCCTCACCGGAACGGCCTCGGACATCGCCGTCCAGCGCATCCTGGTCCGCCTGGGCGTGAGCCAGGACCTGGCCTCCCTGCTCCTCGACGATTTCCGGGACGCGGTGGCCCATTTCACGAAGCACCCGGTCACCGTGTCCATGACGAAGGAGGAATCCAGCGGGTTCAGCCACCTGTAGCCCGCGACTGCGCCCCCCGTGACCAGGGACCGGACCATCTCGATCCTGTTCATGATCGGGTCGGGCTGTTTCGCGCTCGGCGCCGTTCCGGGCTACGCCGGAGCCGTCGGAGTGACCGCGGACGGAGTGACGTTCTTCGCAGGGTCTGTCTTCTTCACCACGGCCGCGCTCGGCCAGTTCCTGCAGTCGGGCCAGGCGGGCGGGCAGGCAGCGCCGGGACCGGGACTGGTGGGCGGCCGCAGTCCAGCTGGCCGGGACCCTCTTCTTCAACGTCAGCACCCTGCTCACCCTGGCGGGCAATCTCAGCACCGCGCAGCAGGACCGGCTGGTATGGCGGCCGGACGCCTACGGCTCGGCGTGCTTCCTGGTGTCCAGCGCCCTGTCGCTCACGGCAGTGCCCGGCGGCTGGCGCTGCTGGCGGCCGCACGACCGTCCGTGGTGGATCGCGGTGCTCAACATGGCCGGCTCGGTGGCCTTCGGCGCTTCGGCGGTGGCGTCCTACATCGTCCCGGACTCAGGCCTGCCCCGGAACTCCACGCTGGTGAATCTCGGGACCTTCACCGGCGCCCTGTGCTTCCTCCTCGGCGCCTTCCTGCTGCTGCCCCGGCACGACCCGGTCAGCGCGTGGTGAACGTGGGTGGTCATGGTGACGAGGTACTCCATGGCGGCCCCGCTCAGCTGAAGGTGACGTTCGTGATCTCGATGGCGACCGAGACCGAGTCCCGGGCCGGGGAGCCGTCGGGTTTGCGGACGTAGACGCGGCGGCGGGTGGGCACCATGATCCCGTCGAACTGGCGGTACTCCGACGGGTAGTGCACGGCGGGGCCGCCGCCGAGGATATCGACGGAGTAGTCGAGCCGGCGCAGCAGCGCAGGCGTCGTCGAAGTAGTAGGTCTGCTGCCTGGTGTGGGCGACGATGCTGTCCGGGTAGGTGACCAGCAGGGGGCGCCAGGTCTGCCCGTCCTCGTGCCAGGGCGCGATCTCCTCGGTGACGAAGTCGGGGCGGGCGAGGATGAACGGGGCGGCGAAGTAGTTCCAGTTGGCCTCGCCCGCGAAATAGGCGGCCTGGAAGTCGTCCCAGGCAGACTGGCGGGTGGTCCCGGCGAACGCGGTGGCCGGGTCGAGGCGCTCGCCGATCAGCACGCCGTCGGTGGTCTCGATCGTCTGCCGGTAGGGTTCCCAGGTGGTGTACTGCCCGGGCCGCGGGAACGGTCTTATCGTCAGCCGCTGGTCGCGGGTCTCGCCCTCCAGCACCACGCCGTCGAGCAGGCCTGGCTTGCCTTTCAGTGCCCATATCGCGCCGGTGATCGAGGCGGCCGCGCGGAACCTGGAGATCTGCTCCCAGCGCTGCTCGCCCCCGTGCGCATCGACGGCCAGCTTCAGCAGCTCATTCATGGCGGTTTCCTTTACCAGCCGAACGTCCCTAGCCAGCCGCGGCGGCGGGCTGGCCGGCGGCCAGGACCGCGCCGTGGAGTGCTTTCAGCGCGGCGACGTAGATCTCTGAGAACGTCGGGAAGGGCTGGATGACGTCGCGCAGTACCGTGAGTGGCACGCGGGCGCGGATGGCCAGCGTGGCCTGCTGCAGCCATTCGCCGGCCTCGGGGCCGAGCGCGTAGGCGCCGGTCAGCCGCTCCCCGTCGCTGAGCAGGGCCAGGAAGCCGTTCGACTCCGCGTAGCGCTGCGTGTAGGTGGCCGTCTTGGCCACCTCGGACACCAGGGCGGTCGCGCTGAACTCAGCCTCGGTCGCGCCGACTGCGGCCGCTTGCGGATCGGTGTACACGACGTCCGGCACGGCCTCGTAGCTGGCCTCGCGCGGCTCGCCGAGAATGTTCGCGGCGACGACCTCGCCCTGGTATTTGCCGACGTGGGTCAGCAGCCGGATGCCGGTGGCGTCGCCGATGGCCCAGAGCCGCTCACCGGCGCGCAGCCGCGCGTCGACCGGGATGCCCCGCGGGCCCGCCTGGACGCCGGCCGTTTCCAGGCCGATCCCCTCGACGCGGGGGCGCCGGCCGGTGGCGACGAGGAGGCGGTCACCGCGCAGCTCACGGCCGTCGTCCAGGGTCAGGACGTAGTCGGCGCCGTCGCGCCGCGCGGCGGTGGCGTGCACGCCGAGGTGGAGCTCGATGCCGTCGCGGCGCAGCACCTCGCCGAGCGCGTCGCCCAGCGGCGCGGGCTCGCGGGCCAGCACGTGCCCGGCCCCCTCGGCCAGGGCCACCTCGCCGCCCAGCCGCCGGACAGCCTGGGCCATCTCGGCGCCGACCGGGCCGCCGCCGAGGATGAGCAGGCGGCGCGGGATGGCCTTCATCCCGGTCACCTCGCGGTTGGTCCAGATTCCGTCGAGCTCGCGCAGCCCCGCGACAGGCGGGATAACCGGGTCAGAGCCGGTCGCCACGACGACATGCCCGGCGGTGTAACGCACGCCATTGACCTCGACCGCCCCGGGCCCGGCCAGCTTGCCGTGGCCGCGCAGCAGGTCGATGCCCTTGCCCGCCAGCCAGCTCACCTGGCTGGCGTCGGAGTAACCAGAGACCATGAAGTCCCGCCAGGCCAGCGCGGCCGCGGGGTCGGCCTGGGCGCTGGCCGCCGCCTCCCGCGCGGCGTGCACCGCCTCGCCCGGGCGCAGCAGGGTCTTGGACGGGATGCAGGCCCAGTAGGAGCACTCGCCCCCGGCCAGCTCACGCTCGACGACGGCGACCCGCAGGCCGCCCTCGGCCAGCTCGCCGGCGCAATGCTCGCCCGGCGAGCCCGCACCCAGGACGATGACGTCGTAGTCGGTCAGCGGCATGGGTCCCTCACCGGCCCGGGAGGCGGGTGGTGATCTCCCCGGCGCCACGGGCGGCTTGCCCGGCCCGGGCCAGCCCGGTATCGGTCGCGGACACGGGCACCACCACGACCTCGAGTTTCATGTCCACGACCTCGGCTCCTCTCGCGTGATGCCCGTGGCTCCTGGCCACCGTGGCTTGTCCTGCCCCCACAATCGTGCCCCCCGGCGCCCCGTCGCACCCGTGGCGGACCCTGGCCAGCCCCCTGGACCCCGGCCCGGGGCCGCTCATCCGCGCTCCCCCCGTTCCCCCCGGTCACAGGTCCAGGGCCAGGTCACCGCGAGGCTGGGAGCAGCAGATCAGCGCGCTGCCGGCGGCGGGATCGTCGACTGGCTCGGGCGAGTAACTGACCGCCCCGGACAGCAGGCCGGTCTCACAGGTGTGGCACACACCGGTCCGGCAGGACCAGCGCACCGGCACGTCGCAGGCTTCGGCCAGCTCGAGCAGGCTGGCGTAGTCCCGGCCCCAGCGCACCGTCAGGCCGCTCCGCGCGAACGCGATGCGTGGGCCGTCGCCCGGGCCACCCGCGGGCGGGTGCGGCGGGCGGGCCGCCGGGGCCGCGATCCCCGGTGTCTGCGACGGCACGGCGCCGAAGATCTCGGTGTGCACGCGGGAGCCATCGACACCCAGGCCGGCCAGGGCGGCGGAGACCTCGGCCATGAATCCAGCCGGGCCGCAGAGGTAGGCGTCGGCGTCACGCGGAAGGTCCAGCGCGGCCAGCACCTCCGGCGACAGCCGTCCCGCGGTCTGGTAGTCAAGCCCCTGGACATCCTGCGCGCCCGGGTGGCTGTAGCAGATGTGCCGGTGCCCGCTGGCCAGTGCCGCCGTCAGCGACCGGGATTCCGCGGCGAACGGCTCCGCGGCCCGGTTGCGGGCACCGTGCAGCCACCAGATATCGCGGCGGGACCCGGCCGCGGCCAGGGCGTGCAGCATGGCCAGGACCGGGGTCGCGCCCACGCCCGCGCTGATCAGCAGGACCGGCGCCGTCCCGGGCTGGAGGATGAAGGTACCGCGGGGAGCGGCCGCCTCCAGCCGGTCCCCGGGCCGCACCCGGTCGTGGATGAACTGGCTGCCCGCGCCACGGCGCTCCCGCTTGACGCTGACGCGGTAGGAGGCGGCCCCCGGGGCTCCCGACAGGGAGTAACTGCGCAGCAGCGGCGGCGCGCCGGGGTCGGCGGGCAGCCGCAGGGTGAGGAACTGCCCGGGCTGGGCGGGCGGCACGGCGGCTCCCCCCGGATCGGCCAGGTGCACCGAGACCACCAGGTCACTTTCCGGCTCGGTCGCGGTCACCAGCAGCGGGCGGAACCCCGGCCAGGCCGGCGGCGGGCTCACCGTGGCCAGGCCGGGGTTGCCTGCCGCCGGCCCGGGCGCGCCGGGCTGGCTGAGCATCGCCTGGAACGACGCCCTCCAGCCATCCGGCAGCGCCGGGATCCGCAGCGCCCGCAGTACCTGCTCGCGGGGGTGTCCCGGCAGGTAGAGCAGGGCATCCAGCTCGGCCACCGTCATCGCCTCCGGCCCGGAGGCGATCTGCACGATCTCATCACCGGCCTGCACCGTGCCCTCGCGCAGCACCCGGAAGTAGAACCCGGGCCGGTGATGGGAGACCAGCAGCGCGGGCATGCGCGGGTCATCCATCCGGATGCCCACCCGGTAGCACGTGACCCGCGGCTGGGTCACCTCGAGCACCGCCTCGCCGACCTGGAACCGGTCGCCGATGCAGACCTGGTCATCGGCCAGCCCCTCGACCGTGAAGTTCTCCCCGAACTGTCCGTAGCTGAAATCATCCCGGCCCAGCTGGCGCTGCCAGTACCGGTAGGACTCGATCTGGTACGCGAACACCGCGCGATGCTCGCCCCCGTGGCCGGCCAGATCGCCCTGCCCGTCGCCGTCGATGTTGAGCCGGCGCACCATCCGTGGCTCCCCGGCCGGCCGCTTCCACACCGCCGTGCGCACCGTCCGGCCGTGCCAGGCCACATCCCGCGGCAGGCCCACATTCACCGACAGCAGGCGGCCTGCCTTCCGGCCCGTGATCATCAGCCGCGCTCCTCCCCGGCCCAGCCACGGCGCGCCGGCGCCCGGCGGGGATGCCTCAGCGCCTCGTCGAGTTCGCGGCGGGAGCTGACCTGCAGCTTGGCGAACACCTTGCCCAGGTGCCACTCCACCGTGCGGGCACCGATGAACAGCTGCGCCCCGATCTCCGCGTTGGTCCGCCCGTCCCGGGCCAGCTGGGCAATCTCCTCCTCTTGCGGAGTCAGGTCCGCGGGAGCGTTTCCGTTGCGCTTGCGGACTTTCTCGCCCGTGGCCTGGAGTTCCCGCCGCGCGCGTTCGGCAAAGGCCTGGGCGCCCATGGAGGCGAACGCTTCGAACGCGCGCCGGAGCTGGCCGCGGGCGTCAGCCCGCCGGTTCTCGCGGCGCAGCCATTCGCCGTAGCTCAGGCGGGCGCGCGCCAGGTGAGCCGCCACCCGGGTCCGGCCCAGCAGCTCGATGGCCTCGCAGTACAGGCTCTCCGCCGCGCGGCCCCCGGCCAGCAGCGCGCGCGACCGCGCGGCCGCGGCACAGGCCCAGTCGGTCGCGCTCGCGGCGGCGATCTCCGACAGCCGGCCAGCCGCCGCGGCCGCACGCGGCCGCTGACCGCTTCGCACGGCGGCTTCCACCAGCTCATACAGCGCCCAGGGCGAGATGACGACCTCGTCCACGGCACTCGCGCGGTGGGCCAGCTCGGCGGCGCGGCCGTAGTCGCCGAGCCCGTTGCTGAGCACCGCGTTGGCGTAGTCCGCGTACGTCAGCGCGGTGCCCTCACCCCGGGCTGCGGCGCCACGAACCGTCACCTCGGTCAGGGTGGCCGCGGCCGGCACGTCCCCGCGCCACGCGGCGAGCAGGAGCGGGACGTAGGGCAGGGTGGCCGCCCGGATGCCCGGGTCGATACGCTCGCCCTCGGCCAGCAAGGCCGCGGCCTGGGCCAGCTCACCGGCCTGGATGTTGATCCCGGCCAGGTGGTCGAGGGCAAACGGGAGCCAGCTCAGGGTGCCATTGGCGCGTGCCAGCCGGACCTGGCGGGCCGCGAGCTCGAACCACGCCTGGTCGTCCCACAGGTCCATGGCGGCCAGGTTGTAGGAGACGCACAGCCAGTCGAGCTCCTGCGGCTGGTCACGGTAGCGGCGCAGTGCCGCCTTGAGCGTGGGGGCGGCGGCGAGGTACCCATCCGACAGGCGCAGCGCCAGGCCGCGGAGCAGCAGTTGCGAGTGCGGCAGCGGCTCCGGCCCGAACGGCGCGGATTTGGCCTCGCGGGCGACCTCCCCCGCGTCTGTTCCGCGGGCGAGCCGGCCAGCGTAGATCGCGGCCACCAGGGCCTCGAGGTAGGTTTCCCGGGCCAGCCCGGCATCCAGGGCCGCCAGCCGCTTCGCGGCCTGCAGCAGCAGGGGCGGCGCATCGCTGCCCCGTCTCACGGCAAAGGCGACCTGCGCCCGCATCCGCTGCACCAGCGCATGGCCGAGCGTGCCGAGTGGCCCGATCTCCGCCGCGGCCAGGAGGGCCTGCGCGGCCCCGAAGTCCCCCGCCGCGTACTTCGCCTCCGCCGCCGCGAGAGCCCGCGAGGCGCGCTCGGCCGGATCCGGGGTGAGCGCCACGGCGCGCTCGCGGAAGGCGGCGGCCGCGGCCACCCCGCCCCGGCGCAGGGCCCGGCTGGCGGAGTTGATCAGCTCCTGGGCCACCGCCTCGTCCGCCCCGGCCGTGGCGTGCGCGCGATGCCACGCCCGGCGGTCGGGGTCGGCCGCGGGATCAGTCACCGCGGCCAGCGCGTCGTGCGCGGCCCGCCGGTCCTCGATGGCGGCGGCACGGTAAGCGGCCGAACGCACGAGCGGGTGCCGGAAGCGCACGTTCGCACCGATGTCCAGCAGGCCGGCCTCCGCGGCGAACTTGACCGCCATCCCGTCCAGGCCGAGTACCTGAGCGGCCCGGAGGATGAGCGCCGAGTCGCCGACCGGATCGGCGGCGGCCAGCAGGGCCAGCTGCCGGGCCGGCTGGGGCAGCCTGGCCAGGCGCTCGACGTAGTGGTCTTCGATGCGCTTGGGCAGGTCCCCCGCGTCCGGAAGCGCGAACCCCCCGGCCAGCTCGGCTGGGCCCAGGCCCCGGCACAGCTCGAGCAGGGCGAGCGGGTTGCCGCGTGTCTCCTCGATGATCCGCCCGCGCACGCTTTCGTCGAGCGGGCCTGAGGTGACCGTCGCCAGCAGCGCGCGGGCCGACTCATCATCCAGCCCGCCCAGCCAGAATTCGGGCAGCCCGGCCAGGTGATCCGGCGACACCGCCGGCGTCCGGGCCGCGAACACCAGCGCTACCGGCTCCGCCAGCAGGCGGCGCCCCACGAATCCGAGGACCTGGGCCGAGGCCTGGTCCAGCCACTGGGCGTCATCCACGACGCACAGCAACGGCTGCTCCTCGGACGCCTCGGCCAGGAGGCTGAGCGCGGCCAGGGCGACCAGGAACCGGTCGGGCTTCTCGCCGGGGGCAAGCCCGAAAGCCACGCTGAGCCCGTGCCGCTGCGGCCCGGCAAGCCGGTCAAGCCGCCCGAGCATCGGGGCGCACAGCTGGTGCAGCCCGGCGAACGCAAGCTCCATCTCCGATTCGACACCGACACCGCGGATCACCCGGAAACCGGGCGCCTCGTCAGCGAGGTACCGCAGCAGTGCGGTCTTGCCGATCCCCGGCTCACCCCGCACGACGAGGACGGCGCTCTGACCGCTTCGCACATTCGCGGTGAGCTGGCCCAGGACCTCCAGCTCACCGGCTCTGCCGAACAACCGGGGCGCAGGATGCACTGTCACGCCGGGCGCTTACATCCCCGGCATCCGGGATGCGGCTCGCGACGGCACGGCACGTACCCGGGTGCGTCGCCGGAACATGGGAATAGTCATGCCGCCGCCTCTTCTCGCAGCCCCAACGCGGCCTGAAGGTTCGCGGAACGCGGAACGCCCTAGTCTAACGCCGGGCCAGTTTGGCCTTCTCGGCCCGGGGCAGCCCAGCCACCACCAGCTCATAGGAGTGCCCGATCAGCTCGGCGACTTCCTCGCCGGGCACCGTGCCGTCCAGCTGGATCGTGTTCCAGTGCCGCTTGTTCAGGTGATACCCCGCGGTGATCGCTGCGTGACGGCGCCGGAGCTCCACGGCCAGGTCAGGATCGCACTTGAGGCTCACGCTGCCGGGCGGCGCACCCAGGGGCACCAGCGCGAACATCTTCCCCGCGACCTTGAACACCGCCGTGCCATCGCCGAACGGGTAGTCCTCGGCCGCGCCTGGCTGCGCGGCGCATGCCCCGATCACCTCATCCCGGTTCATCCTCGCCGCCTCCTCCGCCAGCTTTCCTGCCCCAGTAGGCGAGGCTAGCCCGGGCGGTCAGGGCCTCGGGTCGCCAGCTGGCCTGCCTGGCATCGCCGCAAGCATCCCGCCCCCACCCGCTCGCCTCCCTGACCACCGGACGGCAAGGCCCCGCGTCACTCGCTGATGAGCTCCGGGCGAGCGAGGTCGGACAGGGCGGCCTGGCGGTGGCCGCTGGGGGTCGTCCAGCGCACCAGCCCCTCGCCGGTGCCGGTGTGGGCATCGAGGTGTGCGAGCTGATCGCCGTGGGTCCACGCGGCCTGGAGGCGCTCGCCCGAGGCGGTGACCTGGAAGGTCCCGTCGAAGGCAGGGTGGCTGTTCCGGAACCGGATCAGCCCGAGCAGCGCCTGCACGACGGGGCGCCGCAGTTCCCCGGTCACCTCAGCCGCGGTGTAGTGGTGGCGGTTGACGTCGCGGCCCACACCGCTGCCGCGGAGCAGCTCCATGTCGTTCCGGCCGGCCAGCAATCCCACGTAGTAGACCTGGGGCGTGCCGGGCGCCCAGAACTGCAGGGCCCGGGCCAGCAGGTAACGCTGGTCGTCGGCGCCGAGCGCATCGTAGAACGTGCAGTTGACCTGGTACAGGTCCACGTTCGAGGCGGCCGCGCCGGTCGCCAGCCGGGAGGTGCCACCGCTGTTGTGGTGGATCGTCGCGACCAGCCGGTCGATCTGGGCCGGTGTGAGCAGGCCGGCCCGGGAGGGGTCGCGGCCGTCCGCGCCGACGTCGATGACGCCGATGCCGTCGTGGGTGTCCAGCACCGTGACCGCGTTGCCCGGGCGCACCTTCATCCAGGCCAGCAGCGGCTGGGGGTCACCGGCGGTCAGGGCGTGCAGCACCAGCGGTGGCAGGGCGAAGTCGTAGACCCGATCCACCTGCTGGGCGATCTGGACCTGGTGCTGATAGTAGGAATGGACCTCCACCAGCACGCTCAGGCCGCGCTGGTGGCACCATCCGGTGATCTCGTCGATGAAGCGGAACGTTTCCGGGGTCATGAACGACGACAGCCCGGGCGTCTTCACCGCGTACCCGACGGCGTCCAGCCGCACCTGGGAAACCCCGGCCGCGGCGAGCTGGTCCAGCACGTGCCGCAGGTAGTCCCGGGTGAGCTCGTTCCGGACGTCGATGTCAACCTGCTGGGGGGTGAAGGTGGTCCAGACCAGGCGCTTGCTGCCATCGGCGAGGGTGTAGGGCGTGAAGGGCAGGCCCGGCCGGGGCCGGTAAAGGCGGAGCAGATCCTCTTCCCGTGCTCCGCCGGGAAAGGCGGACCCGAGGGTGAGGAACATCCCGTCATAGGCGGACTCCTTCCCTTTCGCGAGCCAGTCCAGGAACTGCGGGGAGGTGGCGGAAACGTGGTTGACGATGACGTCGGCCATGACCGAGTACCCGTCGTGCGCCAGGGCCGCGATGTCATCCCAGGAGCCCAGCCTGGGATCGACCGTGGTGTGGTCCTGCGGGTCGAATCCGGCGTCGGCACCGTCGAATGGCGTGTAGAAGGGAAGGACATGGATTCCCCCGAAAAGGCCCGCGAGCGGGCCGGCCATTATCTCCCGCAGGTGTCCCAGGTCACCCCCGAGCCTGGACGCATAGGCGATCAGTTCGACGGGAGCGGCCATGTATGCCTCCTGGATGGGACTAGGCGCTCTGCCCGCAGATAAGGGTGGCGCCGACGATTTCGCCGCCGCCTTGCGGCGTGCCGGCCGCCTCGGCAATGACACGGTCGATGAGGCGCGTGGCGATGCCGGCCAGTGGCATCGCCACGGTGGTCAGCGCGGGTGCGAGGATGCGGGACAGGGCGCTCCCGTCGAAGCCGGTGATGGCGAGGTCCGGGCCGATGCGGAGGCCGGCCGGGGCGGCGGCGGCATAGCACGCGGCGGCCAGGACGTCGCTGCCGGCGATGACGGCGTCAGGCCGGCCTGGTGGCCGGAGCAGGGCGGCAACCGTGGCTTCGACGTCCGCTTGCGCCATCCCGGTGCGGGTCACCACGGCAGGCAGGCCGGCCGTGGTCATGGCGTCGCGATAGCCCGCTTCCCGCTCGGTGTCCCAGGGTCCCTGCGGGTGGTAGCCGAGATACGCGACCCGGGCGCGGCCGCGCGCGAGCACATGCGCGGTGACATCACGGACGGCGATGCGGTTGTCAATGTCCACCCAGTGCTGGGGCATGGGCGGGTCGGTGCGGCCGAAGCACGCGAACGGGAACCGGCATTCCGCCAGGAACTCCACCCGCGGGTCGCGGCCGGTCATGGTGGCGAGGACGAAACTGTCCACGGACTTCGCCCGGACCAGGTCAGCGATCGCCTCGGTGGAGCTGCCGATAACGAGGATCTGGTGCTTGCGCCGTCGCGCCTCGGCCACGAGGTACTGGAGGAATTCCATCATGATCACGGTGTCCGGGTGAAGTTCCGTGTCCGGTATCGGATGGGCGATCCGGTAGGTCCGGCCGGAGCGCAGGCTGGCGGCTCCGGCATGCGGCTCATAACCCAGTTGCTCAATCGCGGCCACGACCCGGTCCCTGGTGGCACTCCCGAGCCGCCCCCGGCCACGGACGACGTTGGACACGGTCTGCCGCGACACCCCCGCGGCCCGCGCCACATCGTCGATCGTGGCCCGCGGGGCCGCGCCGGGGACGGCATGGCCGCCGGAACTTTGCATCGTCACCATCTTGACAGGTCCGCCCGGGTCGGAGTGTGACCCTAGTCACAGAATGATCGAACGTTCAATCAGAGCCTGCCGGCTTTCGCGCACATCAGCAACCGGTACCTGGTGCACATGGGCATCGTCAACATGATGATCGTGGTCCCGATGCTCATCGAGACCGTGTCGTTCGGCTTCATCTACGACCACTTCCTGCACACCCCGACCAACGCGCTGATGTTCTCCGCCGCGCTGTTCGCCGTCGCCGAGGAGGCTCTGCCGGCTTAGGCGAGTTTGATGCCGGTGCAGCCGACGTCATCCCACGGCGTGCTCAACGGCTTGAGCGGCGGCCTCGATGAGGTGCACGACCTCATCGGGGTGGGAGACCATCGCGACGTGGCTGGACGGGATCTCGATGGTGGTGGCGCCCATGCGCGTGGCGAACTGGCGCTCGGCGTCGGGCGGGATGGCCTGATCGTTCTCGGCGACCAGGAACCAGGACGGGTGTGATTTCCAGGCCGGGACGCCCATCACGTCCTGGAGCGTGGACGCGGCCAGCGCCTGCTGGACCGCGTACATGACCCGTGCCCTGGCCGGGTCAACGTCGGCGGCGAAGTGGTTCACGAAGTCGTCTTCCGGCAGCCAGGCGAAGCCCTGCTTGTCGATGTCCAGGTGCGCGAGCGCGGGGGGCGGAGGGCCGCCTTGCGCCAGCAGCCCGCCGATCGACTCGCCCTCATCCAGCCCGAACGCCGCGATGTAGACGAGGGCGGCCACGTTCGGCGCGTCCGTGCCGAGAGCGGTCATGATCTGCCCGCCATAGGAATGGCCGGCGACGACCGCGGGCCCGTCCTGGCGCTCCAGCACCTGGCGCAGCCGGGCGACGTCATCGGCCAGCGAGGACTCCGGGAACTGCGGTGCCGTGACGCGGTAACCGTCAGCCTGCAGCCGCTCGATGACCGCGCTCCAGCACGAGCCGTCAGCCCACGCGCCATGCACCAGGACGATATTCGGTCGAGCACTCATGGTGAGGATTCCTTTCGGCTTGCTGTCTGCGCTGATCCGCACGCGGAAACCAGCAATGGTGACAGTTAGAAAACCGGCCTGGATTCCAGGGAAGAGCACTGCCGCGGCGGAACTCCCGATAGAAACATCGGAAGCGAAGTCGTTCCACCGGGTTAACAGTCGATGAACAACCACTTGCCGTTCTGGCCAGAGCGGCCATGGGTATCGATAACGGCCCAGCGTACCCCCAGGCTTATAGGTCTTGCCTGCCGGGGTCCGGAGCAGGATTAACTGCTGCTGTCCTGCCCACTCTTGCACCGCGGTCAGTGGATATCAACCGCTCAGGCGCCCGGCCGGCCCGGCGTCGCCTGCTGTTCCCGCCCGGGCTGGCCACGCGCTGCCCCGGCGAAGAGCCAGGTTATTGGCGGTGGAATCCTCTAGGCGCGGAAACCGGGAAGGGGTAAGGTCAGGCTAACCGCTCCGGACCCTGGCAGCCGCACCCGCGAAGTACCTGCGGGTGCCCAGCAGGGCCCGGTTTTTTGTGCCCGGAGCGATGCCGGCAAGACGCCACAGGCCAGAGGTCAGGGCCGCCGCGCGCGTCACCTCGTCACTGGCTAAAGGGAACCGGGGATGGCGCAGCGGTGCTGCTCGCCTTCCACCCGACCACCAGCCAGTCCGGCCGGTCCGCGCACCGTCAGGACCGCGCCCGGGCGGCACCTGCGCTGACTTCCGGAGGTTGCCGTGCGGCCAGCAGAGGAGGCCACGGAGGCTATGGACTGGATGTCACACGGGGCCTGCCAGCGTGAGGATCCTGAGCTCTTCTTCCCCATCACGGTGACCGGCCCCGCGCTGGAGCAGATCAGCGCAGCCAAGAGAGTCTGCCTCCGCTGCCCGGTACGCGCCGCATGCCTGTCCTTCGGGCTGAAGACCACCCAGGAGGGGATCTGGGGAGGAACCACCCCGGATGAACGCCGCGCCATGCGGAAACACCCGGCTCTCCTGGCCGCGCAGATGCACCAGCTGGCCAGCCCCGCGGGCTCGGGCAGCCGGGCCAGCGGCCTGGCCGGGCAGTGAACACCGCCGCCGGCCCCCGGCGTGCGGGGGCTACCAGATCAGGGCCATTCTGATGGGCCTGCCTGTCCACCAGCAGCGGGCCCTGAACTCGATCGAGAAGACGCTCCTGGCCGGCGATCCGCGTTTCGGGTCGCTGTTTGCCGTCTTCACCAGGCTGACGTGGCATGAGGCAATGCCCGGGATCGAACTGGTCAAGCCCGGGCGATGGCAGTTGCTCCGGTCGTTCGCAGGGATCGCGCTCGCGCTGGCCGCGGTGGCGGGTTTGGTGGTGCTGATCTTGATAACCCCAAGCCCGCCCAGGTGCGCAACTGCCGCCGCCCCCCGGCATGGTCATTCATCGGGCCTCGCGGCAGGCTGCACCCTCCGCCCGGTGCTGATGCAGGAACGGCAGTACCTTCACTGAGGGCCGCGAGGCTGAGTGCCGCCAACTACCGGTGAGGACGTTCATGCGCGAGATCACGTACGCGGTCCAGGGATTCCTCACCGTCCGCCAGGACTCCCTGCGCGTGCCCCTGAGCGGGTCGCTCGCGGTGCACGCGGACCCGGACTCCGGTCTCTTCACTGGTGACCTCGTCGTGCACCAGGCCACCGTCAGCCGGACGGTCCTGGGCACCACCCTGTTCACCGTGGCCGTCCAGATTGCGCCCGACTCCCCCGTCATCGGCCGGGTCGACGGCCAGGGCCAGCTGTTCGCGACGGTCACGGTGGACGCGGTCATCGCCGATGCCCGCGCCGCCGGGCGGACGCTGATCAGCGGCGGTTCATGCCGCACCGCCACTCACGCCGTCGTGCCGCTGCGCTCCAGGCCCGGCTTCGACCTGGAGCAGGGCGGCCGCCTGGCCGGCCGGTACCACCGGCCGCCCTTCACCGGGTGCGGGTGGATCACCCCGTTCATCAACCTGCTGGTCGCCGGCCCGGGAAACGCCGTCGTCATCGATCTCATCCCGCTGGCCTCCTGAGCGGGATTCCGGTCACTGGGCGCTGACGCCGGGCTGTGGTCTCGGCTGCAGCGTGTCCCGCAAAGCCTCGAGCGCGGTGAAGCGCGGCGCCCAGCCCAGTTCCTGCTTCGCCCGGGCCGTGTCCATGATCGCCGGATGGCTGGCCGCTTCCACCCACTGCGCGACGGGTGGCAGGAAAGGCAGGGCGGCCATGGCCCGCGCCGCGAACTGGGCCGGGGCCACCGGAAGGGGCAGCGGGAGCAGGCCAGCTTCACGGGCGATGTCGGTGGCGGTGATGATCCCGTCGGCGGCGATGTTGTAGGCGCCCGGCGGCCCGGCGGCCACGACACACCGCAGCAGCGCCTGCCCCAGGTCCTCCTCGTGCACCAGCTGCAGCGGCAGCGCCGGCACCAGCACCGGCACCGGCACCGGAAGCCGGCCAGCCTGCCGGGCCAGGCGGCGGGCCAGCGGTGCCAGCGGCCCGGTCAGCTGGACCTTCGCGCCCACCGCGTGCGGGCCCAGCACGATCGACGGGCGCAGCAGGTACAGGGCAGGCCCGCCGGGCCGGGCCGCGGCCTCGTCCCGCAGCAGGCGCTCGAGCTCAGCCTTTTCCTGGGCATAGAACAACCGGGCGGCGGGCCGCACCGGCCAGTCCTCGGTCATGCCGACCGGGTTATCGGCGTGGAAGCCGTAGGCCGCCACCGAGGAGGAGTAGACAAAACGGCGGGCACCGGCGGCGGCCGCGGCCCGGAACGCGTTCAGCGTGCCTTCGACGTTGACCGACCGGATCGCCTCACGTGACGCGGCGCCGGTCACCAGGAACGCCAGGTGCACCACCACGTCGGCATCGCCGAACGCGGCCTTCAGGGCCTGCGGGTCACGGACATCCCCGCGGTGGTATTTCATCTTCGTCCAGCCGTACGCGGCCGGGTCGAACGGGCGCCGGGCGATGCCGACGATCCGCGCCACCCGGGTGTCGGCCTCGAGCAGGGGTATCAGGCCGAAACCGAAAGTACCGGTCGGGCCGGTCACCGCGACCGTCAGGTCCTTCTCCCCGCCAGGCACCGGGCCGGCCACCTTCCTGGGCCGCTGGGGCTGCCGCAACGCCGCCCCTGGGCCCTGGTCGTCCAGCCCAGTGTGCCGCCGCGCCATCTGGGTACTGCAGAGCCGAAGGTCCCCGCAGGCGGGACGACCGACCAGGGTGCCACGGGGACCGCGCGGCGTACGATGCCTGCGGAAGGGGGCGCCATGGACCGGCTGAACCCCCTGGACGCCCTGTTCATCGACGCGGAGGACGAGGACCCGCACACGTCGATGGCGATCGCGTCGATCGCGGTGTTCGAGGGCCCGTGCCCCTCTCATGAGGAGATGCTGGCCTTCCTGGCCGGGCGCCTGGCGCTGGTGCCCCGCTACCGCCAGAAGCTCCGCACCGTGCCGCTCCGCCTGGGGCGGCCGGTCTGGGTGGACGACCCGCACTTCGACCTGGGCTACCACGTCCGGCGGACCGCCCTGCCGGCGCCCGGCGAAGATCAGCAGCTCGCCGCGCTGACCGCGCGGGTGATGTCCCAGCGGCTCGACCGTGATCACCCGTTGTGGGAGTACTGGGTCGCCGAGGGACTCGCCCAGGGCCGGTGGGCGCTGATTTGCAAGATGCACCACTGCATGGTCGACGGGATTTCCGCCGCCGACCTGTACCGGGTGATATTCGACCCCTCCCCCGAACCTTCGCCGCCCGCCGCTGATGGCTGGGCCGCGGGCGCGGAGCCCACCCCCCTCCAGCTGGCCGCCCAGGCCGCCCGGGACGCGGTGCTGCTCCCGGTCCGGGAAGCCCCCACGCTGAGGGCCGCGATGGCCAGCCCGGGCAGCGCCGCCCGCCAGGCCGCTGGCACGGTGCGGGCCTTCGCCAAGCTGGCGCCAGCTTTGTGGCCGGCCACGGGGTCTTCGCTGAGCGGGAACATCGGCCAGCAGCGGCGCTACACCTGGGCCCGCGCGTCGCTGGATGATGTCCAGGAGATCAAGCGGGAGCTTGGCGGCACCGTGAACGACATCGTCCTGGCCGCGATCAGCGGCGGCTTCCGTTCGCTCCTGCTGGCCCGGGGCGAGCTGCCCGGACGGCACATGGTCCGCTCGCTGGTCCCGGTGTCGGTCCGGGCCCCCGGGGAGGCGAACATGCGCGAGAACCGGGTGTCAGCGGTACTGGCCGATCTCCCGGTCCACGTGGCCGACCCGGTGGAACGGCTCGCCGCCGTCCAGGCCGAGTTGCAGGCCCTGAAGACCGCCCACGAGGCGAAGGCGGGCGAGGCCCTGATCGCCCTGGGCCGCTTCACCCCGTTCCCGCTCCTGTCGTGGTGTTCCAGGCTGGTGTTCGGGCTGCCCCAGCGGGAGATCGTCACCGTGACCACGAATGTGCCGGGTCCCCGCCAGCCGCTCTACGCGATGGGCCGCCGGCTCGAAGAGATCCTCCCCTACGTGCCGATCGCCACCACGGTCCGCACCGGGGTCTGCATCACCACCTACTGCGGCGGCCTCACCTTCGGGATCACCGGCGACTTCAGGGCCAGCCCCGACCTCGGCGTGCTCTCCCGCGGCATCGAGGACGGCGTCTCCGGGCTGCTGGCCGCCGCCCGGCAGCACGCCCGGCCCCGCAGCGCCTGACGGCAGCCAGGCCCCGACGGCCGCCGGTTCCGCCTCAGCCCCCGGCGCCCGCGTTCCCTGGCGGCCGCGCCGCCATGAGGGGGGCGTTAAGGAGCGGGCTTTACTGGCTGCTCAAGGCCGGGCCGCGCGGATTCGCGGGCACGGCCGGGGCGAGTGGCCCGGCGCCCGCCCAGACGCGGTCCAGGAACCCGCCGATCTCGGTGGTCAGCCGGGCGGGACGCAGCCACAGCTCGGCGAAGGTGCGGGTCCGGATCAGCCGGGCGTCGGGGAGCTGCCGTGCCAGGTTTCTCGCGTCACGCAGCGAGTGGATCAGGTCGATCCCGTGTCCCAGTACCAGCGCCGGGGCGGTGATGGACCGCCGCTGGTCGGTGGTCGGGGCGATGGGCCCGACCAGGACGCCGTGCAGCACGGCGGCGATCTCGTCGGGATCCGATCTGGCCGCGCTGATGAAGGTGCCGAACGGGCCGAACGGGGTTAGCGGCAGGCGGGAGGCGCCCAGGGAGACCAGGCGCAGCGGGGCCCGGGCGTAGTGGACGCCGAGCAGGAGCGGCAGGAACACCAGCGCGGCCGCGGGCACCGCCCACTCGAGCACCGGCATTTCCAGGATCAGCCCGCGGACCCGCTCTGGTGCCTGCACCGCGGTGAGCAGGCTCACGTTGGTACCCAGCGAGACGCCGCCGAGCACCACCTGATCCACGCCCAGCTCGTCCAGCAGGCACAGCACCTGCTTCGCGTACAGGTCCATCCGGTGGGCGCCAGCGTGACGGGGCTTGTCGCTACGGCCATGGCCGAGCAGGTCGAGCAGCACGACCCGGTTACCCTGGGCGGCCAGGGTCCGGGCCAGGCCCCGGCTGAGGTTGGCGTCCATCAGTAGGCCGTGCAGCCACACCAGCACCCGGTCACCCGAACCGTAGACCTCGTAGCCCAGCTGGTACTGGCCGTAGGACAACGTGTGCCGGGTGCCGGCGACGGCGGCCGGTTCGCGCGTGGCCAGTTCTCCGGCGGCCGGTTCCTGCTCGCGCGGGACGTGGCCGGGGTTGATGGTCCGCTGGCGATGACGTTCGCCCCTACCGCCGGGTAGCCGAAAGCGGAAATCTCTCATACACGAGGATAGCGCCCTGCGTAAGGGGGACCAATGGCCGGGACACGCAGCAAGCAGGCGGGCCATTGGATGGCGCTCGAGGCGCCCGGTTCCGCTGGCTCCTGGGGCTGCCGGATCGAGAGCGTCGGCGTGAAGCTGCCCGCCGGGAAGCTGATGACCAGGGACCTGATGGGCCAGACCAGGCACCGCACCAAGATCCAGCTGGAGCGGCTGACCGGCATCCACGAGCGTCACGTCGTGGCACCGGGCGAGAATTCCCTCACTCTGGCCGCCGGGGCGGCCCGCGACTGCCTGGCTCATTCGGAGCATCAGGCGCCGGACATCGAGATGCTGATCAGCACCAGCATCACCCGGTCCACGAGCCGGTCCTGGCAGTCCTTCGAGCCCCCGCTCAGCCTGTCCATCAAGCAGGCGATCGGCGCCACGAAGGCGGTGAACTTCGACCTCTCCAACGCCTGTGCCGGGATGCTGACCGGGGTGTTCATCCTGCAGGACCTCATCACCCGGGGTGAGATCAGCTGCGGGATGGTGGTGTCCGGCGAGTACATCTCCCACCTGAGCTGGAACGCGGCGAAAAGGATCCGCTCCCTGTTCAGCAGGCAACTGGCCTCGCTCACGCTCGGTGACGCGGGTGCCGCCGTGATCGTGGAGCGGGCGCCTGCGGGCGCTCCCGGGCATCGACGTCATCGGCTTCACCACCCTCGCCGAGCACAGCCGGCTGTGCCTCGCCTTCCCCAGCACCGTGGGCCCGGGCGCCCAGATGTACACCAAGTCCAGGAAGCTGCAGAAGGTGGCCATCGAGGACATGGCGCCGCTGGTGGCCGAGGTGATCGGCGAGGCCGGCATCGGCCTGGACGACATCGACTACCTGATCCCGCACCAGACCTCGGCCCGGGCCATCCGCCAGGGCACCGAGGAATTCGCCCGGCGTCTCGGCGCCAAGCCGAAGCACGTGGTGGTCAACCTGGAGGAGTACGGGAACACGTCGTCGACCACGTTGTTCGTGGCCCTGCACAAGTACCTGGAGGAGCAGCGGATCCACAAGGGAGACCGGGTGATGCTGCTGGCCCTCGCCTCCGGTATCGAGATCGGCATGGCCGTATTTACCATCGACAGCCAGGTGGATCACTATGGGCGCACGCATTGACGCCGCCAGCGCGCTGACCAGCCACGGACTGCGCAAGCCCACGGCGCGGCGGCTCGCCGACGCCGCCGCCCAGAGCTGCCTGGCCCATGCCGGGATAGCGCCCGGTGACGTCGACATGCTGATCAACGCCGGTGTCTACCGGGAAGACAACATGGGAGAGCCCGCGCTCGCCGCCCTGGTGCAGGAGGACATCGGGGCCAACCCGGGCCAGCCGCCCACCCGGGGGCAGGGCACCTTCTCGTTCGACCTCATCAACGGCGCCTGCGGCGTGATCAGCGCCATCCAGCTGGAGGCGGGCCTGCTGCGTTCCGGCGTCATCCGGCTCGGCGCGATCGTGACCAGCGATGTCGATCCGAATCTCAAGGATCCGGGATCTGCCCCCTTCCGGCCGGCCGGCGGCGCGATGCTGCTGCGCTGGGATGACACCATCGCCGGGTTCACCGACTTCGGCAGCGAGACGTTCCCCGAGTACCAGGACCTGTTCGTGAGCGGGCTGGCCTGGCAGCAGCGGCACGGGCCCGGCGTCCCGCGGCGGGGAACCGGCCAGAGCCAGATGGTCATGGACGAGAAACCGGGTTACCAGGACCGCCTGGTCGATTGCGCCGAGGAGGCGACGCACCGCTTCCTGCGCCGCCTGGGCATGGGCATCAGCGAAATCGACCTGCTCGTCCCGGCCCCGTCCGCCGGGGGTTTCGTTGACCCCTTGCGGGTGCGGCTCGGCGTTCCGGGCGACCGGGTCGCCTATGTGGCGGAAGACCTGGCCGAGGCGTACAGCACCGGGCCCATCGCCGCCCTGCAGGCGGCCATCAGGTCGGGCCGGCTCGGCGAGGCCCGGACCACTCTCCTGCTCGCGGCCGGGGCGGGCATCACGGTGACTTTCGCCCTGTACCGCCAGGCACCGGCCTGAGCGGCGCCCGCCGCGGGTGCCAGCCGGTGGCTTCTTGCTGTCGGTGGCTTCTTGCTGTCTAAATAGAGGAACAACCCGCTGGCCTGCGACGTCGGCGGTGGCGGCCCGGCAGGAGAAGTAGGTGAGGGAGATGATCTCCAGGGCGCGGGCACTGATCGTGACCGTAGCGGCGACCACGGTCCCGGCCATTGCCGAGCTGGCCACGCACCCGGCCATCAGGCGGAAGGCGCAGCGGGTCGGCCGCTTCGCCCGGCCGGCCTGGACCGGCCCGCTGGCCCGGCCGGCCCGGCGCAGTGCCCCGCTGGCACCGGTGCCGCCGTGGCTCCCGCCCGGCCGGGTGATCAACCTGCCCGGCCGCGGCGAGGTGTTCGTCCGCGACTCGGGCGGCACGCCCGCGGATCCCGCCGTGCTGCTCCTGCACGGCTGGACCGCCAGCGCTGACCTGAACTTCTTCCCGGCCTACGCCCGGCTCGCCGAGGCCTACCGGGTCATCGCGATGGACCTCCGCGGGCACGGGCGCGGGATGCGGTCCACCGAGCCGTTCAGCCTCGAGGACTGCGCCGACGATGCCGCCGCGGTCCTGGACCAGCTCGGGGCCGGGCCCGTGGTCGTGGTCGGGTACTCGATGGGCGGCCCGGTCGCGCTGCTGCTGGCCCGGCGGCACCCGGGCCGGGTGACGGCCCTGGTCATGCAGGCCACCGCGCTGGAGTGGCGCCACACCGCCCGCGAGCGGATGGTCTGGCGCCTGCTGCCCGTGCTGGAGCTGGGCCTGCGGCTCGGCACCGGCGCCGGCTTTGTCGAGCGGATCCTCCGCCAGGCCATCGAGGAATCGCCGGAACTCGATGCCTGCCGGCCCTGGCTCGCCGCCGAGTTCCGCCGCGGGCTGGCGCGCGAACTCACCGACGCGGGATACGCGCTGAGCCGTTACGACGCGGAGCCGTGGGCCGGCCAGCTGGGCCTGCCCGCGGCCATGCTGATCACCACCCGCGACCGGCTGGTGCGCCCGGCCAAGCAGCGGGAACTCGCCGCGGTATTGCATGCGCAGGTGATCGAGATTGACGCGGACCATGACCTCCCGCTGACCAAGGGCGCGGAGTATGCCCGCCTGACCAGGCTCGCCGTCGATACCGCCGCCGCGGCCGCCGGGCTGACGGGCCCCCGCCAGCTCGCCGGCGCGGCCGATTAACCAGGCCGCCCGGTTACTTGCGCCCGGGGAGGCGCTGCAGGGCCCGCATGGCCATGGTCATGGCCTTCGCGTACCCGGCCGGCGTCACGAAACCCGGCGGCGCGATGGGCAGCAGCCGCTGGACCGACACGGTCTGGGCATTGGTGTATTTGAGGATGCCGTGCTCGCCGTGCCTGCTGCCGACGCCTGAGTCCTTCCAGCCGCCCATCGGCGCATCCACCGATCCCCAGGCGGCCGCGTAGGCCTCGTTGACGTTGACCGTCCCGGCCTCCAGCCGGCTGGCGATGTCGCGGCCCTGGCCGGCGTCGCGGGTCCAGACCGAGAAGTTCAGGCCGTAGCAGCTGTCATTGGCCAGCCTGATGGCCTCGTCGGCCCCGCTCACCCGGTACAGGGAGATGACCGGCCCGAACGTCTCCTCGGCGTACAGCGTCATGCCCGGCGAGGTACCGGTCAGGATGGTGGGCTCATAGAAGTAGGGGCCGATGTCGGGCCGCGCCCTGCCGCCGGCCAGCACCGTCGCGCCCTTCCCGGTCGCGTCGTCGACGTGGCTGACGACGGTGCCGAGCTGCTTCGCGGAGATCAGCGAGCCGATGTCGCGCCGGTAGCCGAGGGAATGCCCCAGGCGGAGCGACCTGGTGGCCTTGACGAAGCGCGGGACGAACTCGTCCCAGATCGCGGTGTCGACATACATCCGCTCCATCGAGATGCACAGCTGGCCGGTATTCGAGAAGGCCGCCCGCACCGCCCCGGGCACGGCCCGGCCGAGGTCGGCATCGGCCAGGATGAGGATCGCGTTCTTCCCGCCGAGCTCCATCGAGTAGTCGATGAGCCGGCCGGCGGCCTGGGCCGCGACGACCCGGCCGGTCTGCGTGCTGCCGGTGAACATCAGGAAGTCGCTGCGGGAGATGACCGGGGTCCCGAGTTCCGCCCCGGAGCCGGTGACCACCTGCAGCACACCGGGCGGCAGGCCGGCCTCTTCCAGCAGCTCAGCGGCCCACAGCGCGGTGTAGGGCGTCTGGCTGTCCGGCTTGGCGATGACGGCGTTGCCGGCGGCGAGCGCCGGGAGGGCATCACTGATCCCGAGGGTCAGCGGGTAGTTCCACGGCGAGATCACGCCGACGACGCCTTTCGGGTGGTGCTGCTCCCAGGTCTGGGTCAGCGCCGGGAAGGCGCCCGCCCGGCGGTGCGGCCGCAGGTAACGCGCGGCGGTGCGGGCGTAGTACCGGCTGACCTGCGCGACGTCGATGATCTCCTCGAAGGCGTGCCGGCGGGCCTTGCCGTTCTCCAGCTGGATCAGGTCGAGCACCTCGTCCTGCCGGCCGAGCAGCAGCGTCGCGAAGCGGAGCAGCACGCCTGGCGCCTCGGTGGCGGACCGCCGGCCCCAGTCGCGCTGGGCCCGGCGTCCCGCGTCCGCAGCCGCATCGACGTCGTCCGCCGTGCCATGCGGGACGTACCCGAGTACGTGCCCGGTCGCGGGCATCTCGACCGGGACCAGTTCCCGGGGACCCGCGGTCACGGCGCGGGCCGCCAGCCGGTCGAGCAGGCCGCGGGTGACCCGCGGGCCGAGCAGCCGGGGTGCGACGCCTGCCGGGCTGTCCGCCGATGTCCTCATTACTGACCCCTCTCAGGATGCGGATCGCCCGGAACTGCCAGGAATTCGCAGCCTAACGAACCTCGACGATCGGCAGCCGCAGCGCCGCCGGGGCGGATGGTGGCACGGCCGGGCGGCGCGGCGCCGCGGGGCTGACACGCTGGTAGGCGCCGCCGAGCGGGGGCCTGGGATCACTCTCGCCCTTGTTCGGCCACAGCGCCATGGCCCGCTCCGCCTGGGCGGTGATCGTCAGGGCCGGGTTGACGCCCAGGTTCGCCGAGATGGCGGAGCCGTCCACCACATGCAGCCCGGGATGCCCGTACAGGCGCTGGTAGGGGTCGATGACCCCGCTTTCCGGGGAGTCGCCGATCACGCAGCCGCCGAGGAAGTGCGCGGTCATCGGGATATCGGCCATCTCCCCGACGCTGTTCAGCGGGAAGCCGCCGATCCTGGCCGCTATGCGGCGCATCGTATCGTTAGCCACCGGAATCCAGGTCGGGCTGGGCGTGCCATGTCCCGGGCTGGAGGTCAGCTTGATCCGGCCGAGCCTGGTCCGCTTCGGGCGAACCGTGATCGAGTTGTCCAGCGTCTGCATGGTGAGCCCGATGACGGCCCGCTCGGACCAGTGGTTCATGCCCCCGTAGAGCGAGACGAGCTGGCCCGGATGGCTCGCGGCCTGCGCGATCCACTTCGCCCAGCGCGGGACGGGGCCGCCGCCGTCGGTCATCAGCGTGCTGAGCAACCCCATCGCGTTCGAGCCCTGGCCGTAGCGGACCGGCTCGATGTGGGTGTGCTCATCCGGGTGGATCGACGAGGTGATGGCCACCCCCCGGGTGAAGTCGTGCTCCTTGCGGTTGCGCAGCCTGGTCAGCGCGCCGCCGAGCGCCTCGGAGTTGGTGCGGGTCAGGACCCCCAGCCGGGCGGAGATCCCCGGCAGTGCGCCGGACGCCTTCATCCGGTGCAGCAGTTGCTGGGTCCCCCACGTCCCGGCCGCGAAGACCACCTGCCCGGCGGTGAGGGAGCGCGCGGCCCGCCCGGCCCGCCACGCGCCGGTGCGCACCGTGTCCACCGCGTACCCGCCGTGCTCCAGGGGCCGGACCGCGACCGCCGTGGTCTGCGGATACACGATCGCGCCGGCTCTCTCCGCCAGGTACAGGTAGTTCTTGACCAGCGTGTTCTTCGCGTTGTGGCGGCAGCCGGTCATGCACTCCCCGGTCTCCAGGCACCCCTGGCGGCGCGGCCCCGCGCCGCCGAAGAAGGGGTCGCGGACCTCCACACCGGGCTCCTTGCGCCCGTCCCGGCCGAAGAACACCCCCACCCGGGCCATGCCGAACGTGTGCCCCACGCCCATCTCCTCGGCCACCTGCTTCATGACCTCGTCCGACGGCGTCATCGTCGGGTTCTCCACCACGCCGAGCATCCGCTCCGCCTGGTCGTAATACGGCGCGAGCTCAGCCCGCCAGTCGGTGATGTGCGCCCACTGCTGATCGGCGTAGAAGGCATCCGACTTCGGCTGGTACAGCGTGTTCGCGTACACGAGCGAACCTCCGCCGACCCCCGCGCCCGCCAGGATGATCACGTCCCGGAGCAGGTGGATCCGCTGGATGCCCTGGCAGCCGAGCTTCGGTGCCCACAAGAAGGTGCGGGCGTGCCAGGACGTGCGGGGGTAATCGGCGTCCCCGAACCGGCGGCCCGCCTCCAGCACGCCCACCCGGTAGCCCTTCTCGGTGAGCCGCAGTGCGGTCACGGAACCGCCGAAGCCCGAGCCGATCACGAGCACGTCGTAGTCGGGCGCGTGGCCGTGCGCGTCGTGGTCGTGCGCGCCGTGGTCGGGCGCGTGGTCGTGTGCGTCGTGGTCGTGCGCGGGAATGGGCTGGTTCATTGGCGCCGCCCCTCCCTCTCGTGAGCAGGCGATTAGGCCATCGTGCGCGTCACCGGCGCCAGGGCAGCAGGGCCGAAGGTCCCCGTCCGGGGGCACCCGGCCGGGTCTCCGTCCGGGGCCCCCGGCCGGGCGCTCCCGGACGGGCACAGCGGGCAGGCCACGCGGCTGGTGACCTTCTGCCCTGGTCCGGGGAACTCCGCCGTGGCTAACGTCTGAAGCTGGGGGGCAGAAGGAAGGCGTCGCTCATCAGGGGGCACCAATGCGGGAAGTCGCTGTGCCCGTGGCCTACGTCGTGAAGCCGGAAGACAACGTCACGGATGATGTCTTCGCCAATGCGGAGCACTGGCCCGGCGCCATTGGCCTGAAGCGGAAGGTGAATGGCACCTGGGTGCCAGTGACCTGGCGCGAGTTCGCCGGGGAGGTGCGCGACCTCGCCGCCGGCTTCATCGCCGCCGGCATCCGGCCGGGTGACCGCGTGGGACTCATGTCGCGCACGCGGTTCGAGTGGACGCTCCTCGATTTCGCGATCCTGACCGCCGGGGGCGTCACCGTCCCGATCTACCCGACCTCCTCGCTCGAGCAGGTGGCGTGGATCCTCGGCGACTCGGGCGCGGTAGCCGTGGTGGTCGAGACCGACGATCACGCCGGGAAGATAGCCGCAGCCCGTCCCGGCCTGCCCGCGCTCAGCCACGTGTGGCAGATCGAGGGCAGCCTCCCCGGCATCAAGGCGCTCGGCGCGCAGGTGACGCCGGAGCAGGTCGAGGAACGGCGGCACACCCGCGGCGCCGCTGACCTGGCCGAGATCGTCTATACCTCCGGCACGACCGGCCGCCCGAAGGGCTGCATGCTGAGCCACGGCAACATCGTGGCCAACGCCCGGAACTGCATGCAGAACGACGGCTTCACGAAGGTGTTCAACTCCCGCAACTCGACGCTGCTGTTCCTGCCGCTCTCGCACAGCTACGCGCAGGTCATCCAGTACGGCGCCATCTACTCGCGCACGGTCCTGGGCCTGGTCAACATGGCCGACGCGGTCGCCGAGCTGCCCGCCTACCGGCCGACGAGCGTGCTGTCGGTGCCGCGGCTGTGGGAGAAGGCGTACAACAGCGCCAAGCACAAGGCCGGCGCCGAGGGGCACGCCACAATCTTCGCCCAGGCGGAGGCCACCGCCATCGCCTACAGCCGGGCGCTGGATGCCGGCGGTCCCAGCCCTGTGCTGCGCCTCAAGCACGCCCTGTTCGACCGGCTCGTCTACGGCAAGGTGCGGGCCGCGCTCGGCGGTGATGTCCGGTATTCCTGGAGCGCGGCCGCCCCGCTCGGCCCGCGGCTCGGGCACTTCTTCCGCGGGTGCGGCATCACCGTCCTCGAGGGCTACGGCCTGACCGAGACGAGCCCGGCGACCAACTCCAACACCCCCGACGCGCAGAAGATCGGCACCGTGGGCCGGCCCATCCCGGGCGCTACGATCCGGATCGCCCCTGACGGCGAGGTCCTGGTCAAGGGGCACATGGTCTTCCAGGGCTACTGGAACAACGAGAGCGCCACCAAGGAGATGATCGACGAGGACGGCTGGCTGCACACCGGCGACATCGGCGCCCTCGACGACGAGGGGTTCCTGGCCATCACCGGGCGCAAGAAGGACCTCATCATCACGGCGGCCGGCAAGAACGTCGCGCCCGCCGTACTCGAGGACCGGCTCCGCGCCCACTGGCTGATCAGTGAGTGCCTGGTGGTAGGCGACGCGAAGCCCTACATCGCGGCGCTCGTGGCGGGCGATCCGGAGACGTTCGCCCAGTGGAAGGCGGACAACGGCAAGCCGGAGACCGCGACCGTGGCCGACCTCCGCGACGATCCCGGCCTGCGGGCGGAGATCCAGGCGGCCATCGACGACGCCAACAAGGCAGTGTCGCAGGCTGAGGCGATCAAGAAGTTCGCCATTCTCGACCAGGACTTCACCGAGGCCGCCGGCCAGCTGACACCGACGCTGAAGGTGCGCCGCCACGTCATCACCGAGCAGTACGCGGCTGAGATCGCCGCCCTGTACGGGGACAGCACTCCCTGACCCGGGCCGGACGAAGACGGACCCGGCACCCTCAGGTGCCGGGTCCGTCTTCTGGACACTTGCGTTCCTGTCCGGTGCGCCCCTGGCGCGCTGCGTCCCTGGTCAGCCGGAGGATCCGGCGTGTGCCGGGTCCGGGGCCGTCCCGCCGGCCCCGTGCCTATGGCCGCCCGCCCCGTGCCTGCGGCCGCGAATCCAGAGGATGACCGCGATGACGACCAGGATGAACCCGATCGCGGCCGCCACGATCGGCAGCGTCGTGCCGAACGTCTGGATGGTGTTGCTGCCGTTCGTCGCGTCGTTCGCCGCCGCCTGCACGCTGGCCGGGCTGGCCTTGTAGCTGTCCGACAGCACCGGGAGCACTGGAATGATCTTCCCAGTTGGCAGCAGGACACCGCCCACCTGCTTCTCGGTGGTGTTGAGGTCGACCACGATCCCGGTGGCAGGCGCGACCCAGTAGGTGCTCGTGCTCTCGTAGACGTAGCCGACCGGAACCGTGCGGGCATGTGGGAACACCTTCGCCAGGCTCGCGACCAGGCTGGCCGGGATCAGCCCCGCCCGGCCGGCGCCCTGGAGCAGGCTCACCGGCAGCGTCGTCGGCAGGCCCCGCAGCACCTGGGGGTTCTTGATCGGCGTGGCCGGGACGGCCGCCTGGTAAACGTAGGTGTTCACGCCGCCGTGCTGCTCCTGCTTGATGTACTTCAGCGCGGTGGTCGTCTCGGTGAAGGGCACCCATCCCGTGTAGTTCTGCTGTTTCGTGCCGATGGGCCAGTTGAACGTGAGTCCCTTGGCGCTGGTGACGCTCCAGTCGCTCGGGTGGCTCGCCGTCGCTTCGAAGCTGGTCCGGTCGACGGCGTACTGCGAGGTGACCCCGCCGATCTGCTTACCGGACGTGGTGACCGTGGTCGCGTCCTGCACCAGGGCGGTGTTGCCCGACGTCTGCAGTACCTTGACCTGCCGGCGCAGCGCCTCGGGCAGCCCGGCCTTTATCGCCGCCGAGAAATTACCCTGCGCCAGCGCAACCGGGTCCACCAGGGTGCGGATCTGCCCGTCGTAGGTTCGCACCGTATTGGAGTTGCTCTGCAGGCGGGCAACAAATGAGGGAGTTATCCAGAACGCCAGCAGGCCCGCCACGGCAAGAAAAATCACCCCGGCGATGCCGCTGGCAATCGCGGCTTTACGCATGGCATGCTCCGGTCCTGGCGCACTGCGCAGGCCTTTCGCCTTGGCCTGGATGGCACAGCGCGCGTCACTGTCCACGCTGGCCAGGCCCGCGCGATCACGCATCGTCCATAACAGGTGACCCGGCCGCCGGATACCCGCCGCGGCTGGCCTGGCGCGGTCAGGCGCATGGTCCCGGGTCCGCATGACGCGGTCAGGCCTGGCCGGCGGACAGCTGGAGCGCCATCAGCTCGACCAGCTTCTGCAGCCCCCGCATCGGGCGCACCATGACGGTGAAGCTGACCAGTTTCCCCTCGGCGTTCCAGCGCAGGATGTCCACGCCCTCGACGTAGCTGCCATCCAGGTCGGCCTCGAACTCCAGCACCGCGCTGGCATCGTCATGCCACTGGCTGACGTAACGCAGCGAGGGACCCAGGACCCGCAGCGCCGCGCTCAGGTAACCGGTCGTCAGCGCCTTGCCCTGCTGCGGCGTGAACACCGCCGGGGACCGGAATACCACCTCATCAGCCAGCAGATCGTCCAGCAGGGCCGGGTCTCTCGACTCGACCACGGCATGCCAGCGGCACAGCGCTGCGGGCTGATCGGGCATGGATGTACTCAAGTCCACCCCCGCCGGGGCCGTCAAGGCCGCGCTGCCGTACCCGGCCGCCGCGATGACGACCCGCCCGGCGGGTCTGCTGCGTGGTGTCAGACGGAGACCAGGTCACACACGAAGATGAGGGTCTCGCCCGGCGCGATCACGCGCCCGGCGCCGCGGTCCCCGTAGGCCAGGCCCGGAGGTATCACCAGCTGCCGGCGGCCGCCGACCTTCATGCCCGGCACGCCCTGGTCCCAGCCGGCGATGACATGCCCGGCACCGAGCCGGAACGGCAGGGGCTCGCCCCGGTCCCAGCTAGCGTCGAATTCCTCACCCGTGGAGTACGCGACCCCGACGTAGTGCACCTTGACCATGTCCCCCGGCTTCGCCGCGGGGCCATCGCCTTCCCAGATATCCGTGATCTCCAGGTCGGCCGGCGGCTCGCCGCCGGGAAAGTCAACCTCGGGCTTGCCGACGCTCATACTCGCTCCCTACCTATCGCTCTGTGATCGCGCGCTGGCCCCATGCCAGCCGGCCATCCCCCTGGGTGAGCCCTCGTCACCTCGCGCAAGGTTATGCGGCTGCCGCCCCCCTCATCCGCAACCGCGGGAAAGCCGCATCCCAGCGAGGGGTTAGGAGAGCGCGAGCCACTCAACGGCGGCGGGCTGGATGAGCTGGGCCTCGGCGGGCGTAACCGGGCGGCGGCCGGTGAGCTTCGCAATCAGGGTTACCTGATCCCAGCCCGTTTCCGCGCGCAGCGCGGCGGCCGCCGGGGCGGGCAGCAGAAGGCCTGCGGTGACGCCTGCCGCCTGGGTGGTCATCCACGGCCGGCGTTCCAGGGCGGCGGCCAGGTCCAGGCCGTGCACGGCGAGTTCCAGGACGCGGGTGCGCAGGAACTCGGTGAACAGCATGTGGTCGCCGTGGCGGGTCCGCACGATGCGGCCGGGCGGCGCTGCCTGTGCCGCTGACCAGGCTTGCCGCCGGGCGGTGTCGAAGTCGCGGGCGCGTGCCGCCGCGCCGGGCCGGGCCGCCGCGCCGCGCTGGGCGGACTCGATCCGCTCGGCGTTGGTGGCGGCGGAGAACCGCTGGTCAGGCCGGTAGTAGCCGGCCGCCGATACCAGGTCCGCACGGGCTGGCTCCGGCGCGGCGAGCATCCCGGGCAGCCGCCCCATCGTGATCCGCACGTGGTGCACCAGTTCGGCCACAGTCCACGGGGGACACGGGGTGGGGCGGCAGAAGGCAGCGTCATCGGCACCGGCCACGACCTCCGACAGCCGCTGTGACTCAGCCCCGAACGCCGCCAGGATCGTGTCCGGCATCATGACCGGCAGCGTAGGCGATGCGGCCAGGACCGCCCCGCGTCAATCTCCCGGCCGCACACTTGTCTTCACGATGCCCTGCTCAGGCCGGTGGGGCGGGATAGGTGAAGGGTCAGGAGGCTGCCGTGATCCGGGTGTTCCTGATCCGTCATGGTGAGAGCGAGTCCAACGCGGGGCTGCCCTCCGCTGATCCGGGTTCGCCCCCGCTGACCCTGGACGGGCACCGGCAGGCCAGGCAGGTCGCGCGGGTACTCCCCGGCACCCTGGCCCTGATCGTGACATCCCCCTACCTGCGGGCCCGCCAGACCGCGCAGCCGGCGATCAGCCGGTTCCCCGCCACCCCGTGCCAGGAATGGCCCGTCCAGGAGTTCAGCTACCTCGGTGACCTGCACGGCCGGACCACCACCCCGCAGGAGCGCCAGCCCTACGCCCGGGCGTACTGGGACCAGGCCGATCCCCATCACGCCAGCCACGGGGCGGAGTCCTTCACCGGCCTGCTCGGCCGCACCGCCGATTTCCTGAACCGGCTCACCGCGCAGATATCCGGGCCGGTCGTGGTGTTCACCCACGGGCTGTTCATGCGAGCCGTCGCGTGGTCGCTGCTGACCGGCGTCACCACCCCGGACCAGGACCAGATGCGCAGCTTCCGCCACTTCGCCAACCACTACCTGATCCCCAACGCCGGCATCATCGAGCTGCGCCAGGCCGGCCACGACGCCCCCGTTCTCCTGGGCGGCTCTACGATTCACCTGCCCGCCCCCCTGGCCCAGCGCCCGCGGTGAGACCAGTGGCCGTCCTCGCGGCTAGATTCGCAGAGGTCAGGGCAGGAGAGGCGAGCATGGAGGTGTCCGCATGTCCTTGACATTGCTGGACTGGCGCCGCCGGGTGGCCCGGCTGTATGCGGAGGTCCGCAGCGAGCCGGACGCCGTGGCCGCGCACGATCATTGGCGCAGGACCCGCGATGACCTGTTTCGCACGCATCCGGACTCGCCCATACCCTGGCCCGAACGCGCGGACTACCCGGGCGCGCCGGTCGCGGCCTACGATCCGCGGCTGCGCTTCGACGTCACCATCGACACCGACGTGCCGCCCAGGCACATGGAGGTCCCCACTGGTTCCGATGGGGTCGCCCGGTTTGACCGGATCGGGTGTGCGCACCTGCCCGGCGGCGGTGACCTGGATGTCTGGTGGCTTGCCTGCTACGGCGGCGGGGTCTTCGTCCCGGTGAAGGATGGGACTGCGGGGACGGCAAGCTACGGCGGGGGCCGGTACCTCATCGACACGGTCAAGGGCGCGGATCTCGGCGGCGACGAGGGACGGCTGATCCTCGACTTCAACTTCGCCTACAACCCGTCGTGCGCCTACGACCCGGCCTGGGCATGCCCCTTGGCTCCGCCCGGCAACACGCTTGAGCGATCGCTGCTGGCGGGGGAGCTCATGCCGCCGCCGGGGACCGGAAGGGACACGCGGTAGCGGATCCGGCCGCCCCGGCCGTGAAGGTGATCGTGCCCACGTCCGCATGAGTGGCGCCTGACCAGTTCCACGCGGAAGCCCGCCGGGCTGCGGTAGAACGCGAAGAACGGGACGCCGTCGGGACCAGTGCGCGTCGCCTCGGCCAGGTAGCCATGACCTTCGAGGGCGGCGGGAGCCTCCCGGATGAGCGGAGGCAGCCCTCGCGCTCAGCCTGGGCCGGGCGCCGCGAGAGCTGCGCCAGGGCCGCCCAGTTTCGCCCGTACCAGGTCAGCGTCGGGATGGCGGAGCTCGTCGAGGATGTCCAGAGCCTGCTGCCAGGCTTCCCGGGCCGCCCTGTCATCGCCCGCCGTGCTGAGGACGTCACCCAGGTGGGTGAGCAGGGTGGCCTGGTCGGACCGGGAGCCGAGCTCGCGCAGCAGTTCCAGCGCCTGGCGGAAGCAGCCGACGGCCTTATCGTGCTGGCCGAGGAGGTGGTAGGCGTACCCCACGCTGTCCAGGGTCTGGGCTTCGCCGCTGCGGCAGCCCAGCTCACGGAACACGCGAAGGGCCTGCTGGCACCGGGCGAGGGCCTGCTCGTAGTCCCTCAGGTGGGCGTGGTAGTAGCCGATGTTGTTGAGCGCACCCGCCCACACCACCTGATGTCCCCCGTCTTCGGCCAGCACGAGGGCCCGGCTGGCATGATCGATCGCCGTGCCGATGCTGCCCAGGGCCCGGAACGTCCGGCCCAGTTCAATGTGGCTGTAGGCCTGGCCGACGCGGTCGTCCAGGGCCGCGAAGAGCTCGAGCGCCCGCCGGAGGTGCGCGAGGGCGCCGGGGTAGGTACCCAGCCGCAGCGCCGCCCGGCCGAGGTCGAAGCAGGCGTGGGCCTGGCCGGCTGTGTCGCCCGCATGGGCGGCCGCGGCCAGGGCGATCCGCTGCACGGCGGCCCAGTCGTGCCAGTCGCCGTGCCGCTTGAAGTACGTAGCCTGCGCCCAGGCCAGCTGCCACGCGTGCCGGCCCGCTCCGCTGCGCGCGGCCAGCGCGGCGGCCGCCCGCAGGACAGGGCGCTCGGCCTGGAACCAGGCCAGGGCCTGCTCATAGCTGGCGATCCGCTCCGCGGTCACGCCGTCGGCCGCCTCGGTGCGGGTTATCGGCTCACGCTGCGGGTCAAGAAGCTGGTCAGCGGCATAGGCCGTGTGCAGGTAGTGATCCAGGACCCGGCGCACGGCGGCCTGCCGCTGGGTGTCGTCCTCGCTGGCTTCGGCCTGTTCGGCGGCGTAGGCACGGAGCAGGTCGTGGGGCGCGAATCGCCCGGGGGCATGCTGGGCCACCAGGTGAGCACCCGCGAGTTCGCTGAGGGTGCCGCGCGCGCCGCGCAACGGGACGGCGGCCAGGCTGGCCGCGGCCGCTTCGGTGAGGTCAGGCCCTGGATGCACTCCACTGAGCCGGAACATCCGGGCGGCCGGCGGGCTCAGGTTCTGGTATGACCACGAGAACACCGCCCGGACGTCGGTGGCGATATCCCCGGTAGCCAGCGCATCCAGCCTGGCCTGCCGGAGGTCGGCGGCCAGGGAGGCCAGCGGCAGGCCGGGGTTGGTCACCGCGTGGGCCGCGGCGATGGCAAGCGCGAGCGGGAGCCCGGCACACAGCCTGATCAGGTCAGCCACCGCGGCGGGCTCGGCGGCGAGCCGGTCCGCGCCCAGCCCGGCCAGCAGTTCGCCCGCCTCGGCCTGGGTGAACGCATCCAGCCGGAGCACGTTAGCGCCGTCGGACGCGACCAGGCCGGTCAGCTGGTCGCGGCTGGTCACCACCACGAGGCAGCCCGGGCCGCTGGGGATGAGCGGGCGCACCTGCTCCGCGTCACGCGCGTTGTCCAGGACGACGAGGACGCTGCGATCGGCCAGGATGCTGCGGTACAGGCCCACCTGGGCCTGTGAGCTCGCGGGGATCGCCTCGCTGGGCACGCCCAGGGCCGTCAGGAAACCGCGGACCGCCTCCGCCGGGGTCACCGGGGTCCGGGACTGGTCAAAGCCGCGCAGGTCACTGTACAGCTGACCGTGCGGGAAACGTGCGGCCACCTGGTGCGCCCAGCGCAGCGCCAGGGCAGTCTTGCCGACGCCGGCTGTCCCGCTGATGGCAGAGATCACCACTGTGCCCACCGCGGGCGGCACCTGGTCGAGCAGGCCGGTGAGCAGCCGGAGCTCCGCGGTCCGGCCGGAGAAATACTGTGTTGAACGGCGGAAGCTGGCGGGGCGGCGTGCGCATGATGGCCGGGCTGGCCGGGCCGGGCGCTGCCCGGCCCGCCGGGGCGGTGACCACCGCGGGCGGCGGCCGTCCCGGGCCAGCGGGGCCAGGTACCGAGGAGGCGCACAGTTGCGGGTCGCGGACCAGGATGCGCTGCTGGAGCATCTGGAGCTCGGGTCCCGGCTCCACGCCCAGCTCGTCGATCAGCATCCGGCGGACTCCCTGGTAGGCCGCCAGCGCATCGGCCTGGCGGCCGCAGCGGTAGAGGGCGAGCATCAGGTACTCGTGCAGCCGCTCGCGCAGCGGGAACTGAGTGATCAGGGCTTGCAGGTGCGGCACGGCCTCCTCATGGCGGTCCAGGTGCAGATGTGCTTCCAGCCGCCATTCCTGGGCCTGGAGGCGTATCTGCTCCAGCCGCGGCACCTCGCCGCGGCGTAAGACCTCCGACGGGACGTCAGCGAATGGCGTCCCCCGCCAGAGGTCCAGCGCCCGGCCGAGGAAAGATTCACCCCGCTGCCATAACCCTGACCCAATGGCCGCACCGCCTGCTTCGTACAGGCTGTTGAACAGGGCCAGGTCCAGTTCGCCCTGGCTGAGCTCGATCCGGTAGCCGGGATTGTGGGTCCTGATCCTGGCCGCCATTTCCTGGCCTAACCCGCGCCGCAGGCGCTTCACATAGTTGCGCAGCGTGGCCCGGGCCGCACGGGGCACGTCACTTCCCCAGACCGCATCGGTCAGCTCGTCCAGCGACACCACCCGGTTGGGCTGTACCAGGAGGGTCGCGAGCACGACCCGCTGTTTGGCCGCGGGGACAGGAATGATCACATTCTCGTGCTCAACGTGCAGCGGACCCAGCACACCTAGCCACACGCCAGCCTCCCCGCCGGTCCTGCGGGCGCCAGAGCCCCGTCGCGAGTGCTGGGGGAGCCATCCCGGGCCCGCTCACATCAAACCCACCGGGCTCAGATATATCGCCATTATCTTGACGGGGAAATACCCTGAAGCGCCTGGCGCCTGAGGTCCCGCGGCTGGCCCCCGGCGGGCCTGGCTAGCGCTGCCCGACCCGGCGCAGGACCACCCCGAGCAGCCGGTCATCAGGGACGTAGCCAAGCTGACGGGAGTCGAAGCTGCGTGCCGCGTTGTCGCCGAGGACCACGAATCGGCCCGTCGGCACGCGCGGTCCCGGTGGCCCTGACTTCGGCGGGAGCCAGGCGTCGGGCCGGACGTCACCCGGCAGCGCTGCCACCCTCTTGATCATCCAGCGGTGGCGGCTCACCCGGCCGCGCGGCGGCGGCGTGACCCAGGATCCCGACCGGCCCGGCTCCTCGACCACTACCACCTGGCCCCGGCTGATCTCGCCCAGCCGGGCGCGGCGGACCAGCACCCGGTCGCCGGCCAGGTAGGCGGGCCGCATGCTCTCACCGACTACGGTCACCAGGGTGAGCCGCCGCCGCGCAACGGCAACGAGGATGCCCAGCGCCAGCACGGGCAGGCCAGCGCCGAGCAGGTAGGCCCACATCAGCCGGGCCCGCGGCGGGTGGCCGGCGCCGGGGCCTGGGCCCGCGCCGGGGCCCGCGGCGGCGCGGTGATCACCACGCCCGGACTGAACAGGTCGGCGAGGTCCTCCCAGCGGATGATCACCAGCGCGGCCACGGACCCGGCAGCCACGCCAAGCGCGGCGGCGGCGGGCGGGCCGGATCCGCCGGCCAGCGGGCTGGTCACCAGGCCCGTGCCGAGGGCCGCGAGCAACACCAGGTTCCGCGCCAGGTGGGCGCGGCCCAGCGGCCGTCCCGGCCTGGCCCCGAAACAGGCGCACGATGCCTGCGTGCCACGGCGGACCACGACGGCCACCCCGGCCGCCAGCACAGCGGTCAATGCGGCGGCCAGGGCGAGGGCCGCCTCGGCCCAGGGCACCGCCCCGCGCCCCGTGGCCAGCTCCGCGGCCACCGCCCCGGCCAGGCCCGCGCCGATCGCGGCCTCGCCGCCCGCGAGCGCGGCCGCCGTGGCGGGCAGGGCACGCCCGGGAACCAGGCCAGACTCGCGCAGCCCGGCTGCGAACGCACGGTAGGCTCGCCGGCCGCGCACCTTCGCCGCGGCTGAGATGGTGAAGACCCAGGCGCCGAGGGCCAGCATGGCGAGCGCGAGTTCATTCATGACCGCTCCGTTCGGTGGCCTGTGCTGCGAAGCCCCGGGCCTGCAGCGAGAACAACCGGGCGTAGGTTCCCCGGGACGCCATCAGCGCGTCATGCGTGCCCCGCTCGGCGATCACGCCGTCGACCAGCACCACGATGTGGTCGGCCTCCCGGACGGCGTTCAGCCGGTGCGAGATGAGCAGCGTGGCGTGACCGCGGCGCTGGGCCCGCAGGCTGCGGTGGATCTCGTGCTCGGCCGCCGCGTCAAGGCCGGAGCTGGGCTCGTCGAGGATCATCAGATCCCGGCTGCCGCGCAGGAATGCCCTGGCCAGCGCGAGCCGCTGCCACTGACCCCCGGAGAGCAGGACACCGGTATCCGGGTTGTCCCGGTCGGCCAGGTCGTAGAACGTCCGGGTGAGCAGGGTGAGATACCCCTTCGGCAGCGCGGCCAGGGCGTCATGGATATCCGCCCGCTTGGCCGCGGCTACCACCGACTCGGGGTCGTCTCCGCGGCTGAGGTCACCGACGGCGATGTTCTCGGTCGCGGTCAGCTCGTAAGTCATGTAGTCCTGGAACACCGCGCTGATCCGTTCGCGCAGTTCAGCAGGGTCGATGTCGCGCAGGTCCACCCCGTCCCACAGGATCCGGCCGCGGTCCGGGTCGTAGAACCGGCACAGCAGCTTCACGACCGTGCTCTTGCCGGCGCCGTTGTGGCCGACCAGGGCGACGGCCTCACCCGGGGGGACGAACAGGCTCACGCCGCGCAGCACCCAGGGTTCGTTCTCGCCGTAGCGGAACCAGACATGATCGAATTCGATGCCATGCCGCAGCGCCCGCAGCGGGACGGGACCGGCCCGGCCAGGTCCGGCGGCTGGTGCACCACCTCCTGGTAGGCCCGGAACATCAGCACGGCCTGGTAGGTCATGGCCGTGTTGCTGATGATCATGGCAAGGCCCGAGGACACCGCCAGCAGGGCCGCGACCAGGAGGGAGACGTCACCCACGCTCAGCCGGCCGTGCGCGGCCTGGGAGATCGCCCACCACAGGCCAGCGCCCGTTACCAGTGCGGTCAGCGTGCCGAGCAGGGTGTAGACGGCGAGTTCCCGGCGGTCAGCCCGCTCGTTCGCAAGCTGGACGGTGCGGAGTTCATCCAGCATTCGCCCGCGGAAGAACGAGCCCAGGCCGAACAGGCGTATTTCCTTCGCGGCGGCATGGCTGGCGAGCAGGTCGGCATAGAAGTACTGGCGCCGTTCGGCGTGGCTCACACCGGCCACCATCGCGGCCCGCCGGCGGGCGATGCCGAGTTCCGCGAACATCCCGGGGATGGTGGCCGCGACGACGATTCCAGCCAGCAGCGGGCTCAGCACGACCAGGGTGACCAGGAAACCGGCCAGGGTCAGGGCAGCAGAAATGATGCCCACCCCATTGGTGAGGATCTGCCCGGGCCCGGACCGGCCCGCGTGCTGCGCCATGGACAGCTGGTTCTGGAAACCTGGATCCTCTAGCCTGCGCAGGCCGGCCAGCCGGTTCACGGAGGTGAACAACTCGACGCTGGCGTGCCGCTGAAACGCCCTGGCCGAGCGCGCCGACAGGTACTGGCTGATATTGGGCAGGATCCCGGCCACGCCGCTCACCACGGCCAGCGCGAGGATCAGCGGCGTCAGGCTGGCAGCGGGGTGCGGGCCCGTCAGGGTGTCGAGAATGGTCCGCAGCAGCCACGCGGCCGCCACCGGGACAAGGCCGGCCACCACGGTCAGGGCGAGGCGCAGGAGGAACACCGCGTGGTGAGCCCGCCAGGCCATCGCGATGGCGCCGGTGAGCGCCTTCGCGGTGCCCGCCGGCCGACAAGGGCAGGCTCCGGCAGGTTCGCCGGGTCGTACCCGGACGCGACGAGCGTGCCGTCCGCGCCGCGCACGCAGAACGCGGGATACCCGGCGACTTTGAAGGCCGTGGCGACTTCGCCGTCCTCCTGCTCGACGCAGATCTGCGCGGACTCGGCGAGAGCGGCCTGATAGGGAGCAGGCTTGCCGTCGTGCCCGACGACCACGGCGAGCACGCTCGCCCGGTCCACGTTGTTGGCGGCCAGATACTCCAGGAGTGGCGGGACCCGTTCCGGGCAGATCGAGCATGCGGTCGAGAAGAACGCCACCACCTGCAGGGCGGTGTTCTCGTCCACCCGCTGCCCGTCCAGGGTCACCGCGGAGAACGCGCCGGGCGCCTCACCCTGGGACAAGCCGACGACGGGCGGCCCGGCCAGGCCCTGCCCCCGGTTGTCGGCGAGCATCGCCGTGTGTTCCCTGAGCCGGCGAATCACGGCAAAGGTCAGCAGAAGATCCAGCAGGCAGAGGGCGCCTACCACGGCGACCGCGGCAATGACGACAGGCACGATTACTCCTGGTTGGCTGGGATTCGGATACTCCTGGCGGGCCCGGGTCCGGACGCCAGCGGCCGGTTGCCGTGACCCGGCCGGGTGGCACGGTCACGGCAACCCGCCGTGCGGCCTAGCAGCAGACGTTGGCCTTGTTGCAGGCGCCGCATACCCAATTGCATCCGCAGTCGTAATGGCAGTACTTCAGGTAGGTGTGACATCCGCTGCAGTAGCAGATGACGTTCTGCCCGTCCGGCGGGCAGCACGCACCCGCGCTAGCCCGCGGCACGACCGCGCTCAGCATGCGGTCGGCAATCGTCAAGACAACACGCATTCCCGCACCTCCTTTCGTGGCCATGAGACGTGGCCGGTGACTGGGCCCCGGCAGTGCCAGTGGGCCTGCCGGGCATTCCGCCGTGCCCCCAGGCTCCGCAGTGTGCGTAGCGGCCCGATAGCGCATGCCTAGCGCGGGGGTAGCTGCGCAGGTGGGCTGCGGGATTCCGCCATGCTGGGTGGCGGATGTCTGCCCGGAGCGCCCGACAAGGGGGTCCCCAAGATGATCATTGATTGTGCGCACTACCAGGACGGCCGCAGGCGTGACGAGGGAGCGGTGCCACTGGAGGAGGCCGCGGCCCGATGCGGGCAGGGTGGCTTCGTGTGGCTGGGACTGTTCGAGCCGGGACCGGAGGAACTGGCTCAAGTCCGTGACACCTTCGGCCTGCACGAGCTGGCGGTCGAGGACGCGCAGACCTTTCACATGCGGCCCAAGGTCGAGAACTACGACGGGGATGTGCGGCTGGTCATCCTGCGTACCGCACGTTACGACGACGCCGCCGAGGAGGTCGAATTCGGCGAGATCAGCGTCTTCCTCGCGCCAACCTTCATCATCACTGTGCGGCAAGGCGTGGCGAGCGAGCTACGCGAGGCGAGGCAGCGGCTGGAGCACCGGCCGGAGTTGCTCGCCGCGGGCAGCGCATCAGCGCTCTGGGCGATCTTGGATCAAGTGGTGGACGGGTACGGGCCCGTCGTGGCCGGGCTCGAACGTGACATCGACCAGATCGAGGCCACTGTTTTTTCCGGCGCCATCGCGCCGACCGAACGGATCTACTCGCTGCGCCGCGAGGCCACCGACTTCTACCGTGCCGTCCACCCGCTGCTCGGCGTGGTTGCCACGGTCGAGCGCACCGCGGCAGACGCGGGACTGAGGCCCTACCTGCGCGACGTCCAGGATCACCTGCTCCTGGTCAACGAGGAGGTCGCCGCGCAACGGGACCTGCTCGGCACAGTCCTGGAGGCCAACATGGCGGTGATCTCGGTCGAGCAAACGAAGGTCAGTGTCCAGCAGAATGCCACCATCGAGCAGCTCACCATCCTGGCCACGGTGTTCCTGCCGCTGACGTTCGTCACCGGCTTCTTCGGCCAGAACTTCGGGTGGCTGGTCGAACGCATACACGGCCTGACCGCGTTCCTCATCTACGGCTTTGGCGGTCTCTTCGTGCCGCTGGTGCTGTTGTTCTTGTGGCTGAGACTCCGCAGGACTCACCCCGGTACCGGCACCGCGCTCCACGATGGCTGACTGGGGGCTCGCCGGTGCCGTCCGGGTAGTACTCACGCAGCCAGCCTGGTGCAGCCCGGGTCAGCGGGCGTCGGCGAGCAGGAAGGCCCGCGCTATCACCTGGTAGCCCGCCTGATTGGCGTGCTCATTGGGACCGCGCGGGGCCACCGTGCACTCCCAGGTCCACTGGCAGATGGCGGCGACGTTGCGGGGCAGCGGGCCGAGCCCGGGCACGGTCACCGGCGAGCCGAAGTCAGCCGTGTGGAAGGCGCTGAACACGTTGGCGACGCGCACGCCCTGGGCACGGTAGACCTTGCTCAGCAGGGTGTTGTAGCCGTCCGCGGCCAGCTCGCTCAGCCGGGCGATGAGCTCGCCGGCCAGGCCGTACCGCCACTGCGCCAGCGCGGGCAGGTAGTAGTTCATCGCGACGATGCGGGCCTGCGGGCTGGCCGCGCGCAGCCCGGCCAGGATCGTCGCCAGGTTCCTGAGGGCCTCCGGGATGGACCTGCCGACGCAGGTCGCCAGGCTGGCCAGGGACGGCCGGGTGATGCACGAACCGGGGTCGTTGGCGCCGATGTCCAGGGTGATCAGTGACACCCGGGCCCGGTGCGCACGCAGGAAGCTGACCGCGGCGGCCAGCTGCGACCCGCCCTGGTAACGGCAGGTGCCACCATGGATCATGCTGCTGGTGGTCTCGCCCGGGCAGCCGAGCTTGACCAGTCGCAGGCCGGGCTGGCCGGGACGCAGCGCCGCGTAGAGCTGGTCCGGGTAACCGTCCCGGGTGGGCACGCTCGCACCCGAGGCGTCCGGCTGTACCCCCTGCGACAGGGAGTCGCCGAGCGCCAGATAGTAGCTGGCCGGCGGCTCGCGGTGCGGCACACCGGCTGACCCCGCAACGGCCGCCGCGGAGCACCCGGTGACCGCGGCCGCGAGGCAGCCGGCCACCGCGAGCGCAGGCCGGACGCGGCGCATGCCTCCAGGCTAAGCGCGGCGGCCCAGGCTGGCCTTGGTGGCCTCGACATCCATGCCGTGCAGCCGGAGCAGGTTCTCGCCCAGGATCTTCCGTTTGGCCTGGTCAGTCAGCTGCGGATACCCGTAGCCGTCACAGAGATCCTGCGGGATCTGGAAGTCCATGAACGCCCGCAGGGCCCACTGGGGGTGGAAGATCGGCGCCTCCGAGCCGTAGACGATCTTGTCTTCGCCGCACCAGAACAGCAGCTTCCCGATGATCTCGGCGAACATCCGCGGCGCGCGGACCAGGAAGTTGATGGTCGCGGCCAGCGACGCGTACAGGTTCGGGTAGCGGATCAGCTGCCAGCAGGTCTCGTCCAGGAACGGCAGCCCGACGTGGAAGATGACGAAGTTGATGTCCGGGAAGTTCGCCGCCGCGCCGTCCATGTCCCAGGTCTGGGTGTGCTCGATCGGCTGCGGGCCGAGCGGCACGCCCTTGTGCACGCCGATCAGGTTGACCCCCAGCTCCTGGGCCTTCTCGAAAATCGGGAAGGCGATCTGCGGGTCATCCATCCGCCACGGGTAGGGCGTCCCGAAGTCGTAACGCACGTTGTAGAACTTGAACGCCTTCGCGCCGAACTCGCCGACCTGCCGCTCCATCAGGTCGAGGGCCTTGCGGCCCTCCAGCGGGTTCACCGACCCCCAGAAGATGGTCCGGTCCGGGTCCCGGCTGGCCAGGTCGGCGCATTCCTGCCACGGGGACAGGCCGTCCTTGAACAGGTCGGTCAGCGGCAGCGGCATGGCCACCAGCATGTCGGTGTCGGATTCCTCGTAGACCATCTGCCGGATGTCCGGCACGGTCCACTGGCGCAGGAACTCCTCCGGCGGCAGCTTCGGCTGGTCGTCGGGGGTAAGCGCGTTGTGGAACGCGTACAGGTGATTGCTGAACATCGTGCCGGGCGGGCCGAACGCGTTCTTCTGCTCGAAGTTGAACAGGTGCGCGACGCCGTCGAACACGAACACGTCATCGATCATGGCTGATCACCTCTTGCGGGCTGATGCGCGGCCAGGTAAGCGGCACGGTCGCCGGCCTGCGCGGGCGGAGGGAGGAAGCGGAGCAGCCCGGCGGCCCGCTCGGACAGCCGGTCCGTGGTCCAGGCCTCGTCCCAGACGATCTCGACCTCGGCGGCGGCGACCCCGGGCTGCGCCTCGATCCGCTCCTGGACCTCGGTGAGCACCCGGGACGCGAAGGGGCACCAGCCGGACGTCAGCAGCAGCTCGACCCGGACCTGGCCCGCCGTCCTCGTGCACCGAGCGGACCAGGCCCATGTCCACGACCGAGATGCCCTTCTCCCGGCAGCACGGGTCATACACATCGCTGAGCGCGTCAAGGGCCCATTGCGGGACAGCGGACATGCGGCCATCGTCAGCCTGCGCGCCCGCGGCCGGTACCCCCGAAATTTCACATGCTGAACGGCCTGATCGTGGGCACTGACCCTGTTCCCCGCCGCGCGCCGCGCGGGGCATCCTGGAAAAGTGCGACCCACCGGCAATGACGCCGAGCCCGGCGACCTCATCCGCAGTGTCTCCCGTGCGCTGAGGATCATGGAAGAGGTGTCCAGGTCGCCGCGGCCGCTGCCGGTCAAGGTCATCGCCCGGCGCTGCCAGCTGCACCTGTCCACCGCGTATCACCTGGTCCGCACCCTGTGTTACGAGGGCTACCTGGTACGCCTGCCGGGCGGGGACTATGCGGCCGGCCCCGGCGTGGCCGAGTGCTTCCACGGGCTGATGAACTCGCTGCGCCGGCCGCCCCGGGCCCGGGCCGTGCTGCGGCACCTGGCCGGCACCACAAGGCACACCGCCTACCTGGCCTGCATCTCCGGCCAGCGGCTGGTGATCGTGGACCTGGCGGAAGGTGACCGGTCGCCGTGGCTGGAGGACCTGCAGCCGGGCCTGGAGACCGCCGTGCACGCGACCGCCCTGGGCAAGGCACTGCTGGCCACGCTGCCCGGCCGGGGCCGTAAGAGCCTGCTCGCCGAGCAGGGCATGCGGCCGTTCACGCCGAACACGGTCTCCGAGCCGGCCCAGCTCGAGGCCGAGCTCGCCCGGCTCGGGCCGGGTGACCCGGTCGCGGAGTTCGGGCAGTTCCGCGAGAACGTCTGCTGTGCCGGCATCGCGGTCCCGGGCGCCGAACCGGGCAGCTGGTGGGCGCTGGGTACCTCAGCCCATGGCCTGGACCTGCCGGCCAACCTGCTCGGCGAGCTCCGGTGCGCCGCCACCGACCTCACTCCCGGAAGGGCCCGGCCGGCCCGGGCTACCCGGCCCGCTTCCACGCCAGCGAGCTGAGCCCCGGGCGCACGGGCTCCCGGCGCGCCGGGCGGCCCGGCCAAGAATTAGAACATGTTCTATTCTTGCCCCAGGATCGGTAACGTGTTCTCGCAGCCACGATGGGGAGCTGACCGGGATGGACCAGATGGACCAGACGGCCGCACGGACCGGGCCGGCCACCACCGGATCCGGCACCTTCGATGTCGTCAATCCCGTTACCCGGGAGATCGTCGGCAGTTACCCGGTGCACACCGCGGACGACGTCGCGGCGGTCGTGGCGCAGGCACGCGAGGCCCAGCGCTGGTGGGAGGCACTGGGTTTTGACGGGCGGGAGCCCTACCTGCGACGGTGGGTGCGCTGGCTCGCCCGGCACTGCGACGAGGTGTACGAGACCGGCCACCGGGAGACCGCGAGGCCCAGGGCGGACGTCCAGTTCGAGCTGTACGCCGGGCTGGAGGACGCCCGCTGGACCGCGGCTCACGCCAAGCGGGTGCTCCGCAGGCGGCGGGTCGCACCGGGCATCGCCATGATGAACTTCGACGCGCGCGTGTCCACCAGCCGCTCGGCGTGGTGGGGGTGATCGTGCCGTGGAACGCGCCGGTCTACCTGACGCTGTCCGGCATGGCCGCCGCCCTGGCCGCCGGCAATGCGGTCGTGGTCAAGCCCAGCGAGCTCAGCCCGGGCTCGGCCATCCTCGCGATCGAGGCGTTCCGCCGGGCGAACCCGGATGCGCCCGCCGGGCTGACTGGCTGGGTCACCGGCTTCGCGGAGACCGGGGCGGCGCTGTGCACCTCCGGCGTGGACAAGATGGCCTTCACCGGCTCGGCGCCCACCGGACGCCGGGTGATGGCCGCCTGCGCCCAGAACCTGACCCCCGTCGTGCTGGAGCTTGGCGGCAAGGACGCCACCATCGTCGCCGCCGACGCCGACCTCGACGCGGCCGCCACGGGGGTGGTCTGGGGCGGCCTGTTCAACGGCGGGCAGGCCTGCGTGGGTGTGGAGCGGGTGTACGTGGTGGAGTCGGTCCGCGACGAGTTCCTGGCCCGGGTGCGCAAGCAGCGCCAGCGAGATCGACGTCGGCGTCGGGGAATTGAGCGCCTACGGCCCGATGACGGTCAACGCCCAGGTCGGCATCGTCCGCCGGCACGTCGCTGACGCGCTCGCGGCCGGGGCGTCCGCGCTGGTCGGCGGGATGGAGTCGATCAGGCCCCCGTTCATCGACCCGATCGTCCTGGTCGACGTCCCGGAGGACTGCTCCGCGGTCCAGGAGGAGACCTTCGGGCCGGTCCTGGTGATCAACACCGTCCCGGACGTCGACGAGGCGGTGCGCCGGGCTAACGGGACGGCGTTCGGGCTCGGCTCGTCGGTGTTCTCGGCCCGGCGCGGGCCGGCGATCGCCGCCCGGCTCCGGGCGGGCGGCACGACCATCAACTCCGTGCTCACCTTCGTCGGCATGTCGTCCATCCCGTTCGGCGGCGTGGGCGAGAGCGGCTTCGGGCGGTTCCACGGTGACGCGGGGCTGCGCGAGTTCAGCTACCCAAGTCGACCACGCGGAAGAGGTTCGGCATGGGCAAGGACTTCAGGTCGTTCCCCCGCACCCCGGACCAGTTCGACGTCGTCCGCAAGACGCTCAGGCTGCGCTACGGCCGGACATTCCACTGAGCCATTGGCCCCGCGCGGACGGGTCAGCAGTCTCTTCACGGCCGCTACGCCGGCAATGACCTGGTCGTCGTCGGGTGATTGCGGGATGAGGTTGAATTCCGTGCAGCCTGCCGCGGCGTAGGGCATGAGGAACTCGGCGACGTCGCCGGGGGTGCCGTAGGGGCAGTAGCGCTCGAAGCGCTCGAACGGGAGCTGGTAGAAGGCCTGCATCGCGGGCGCGAGGCAGTCACGGGCCGCCTTCCTGGACTCCGCGAGCCCGCACCACACCTGCATCCCGTGCCGGGCTGGCGGCGGCCCGGCCGGTGCGGGCCGCCTCCTGGGCCGCGATCTCGATGGCGGCGGCAAAACGCCGGGGGGAGTTCCAGATGCCAAGCCAGCCGTCGCCGAGCCGGCCTGCGCGTCTGATGGCGGCATCGGAACGGCCTCCGATGATGATGGGGATCGCCGCCGGCGCGGGCGTGATGACCGCGTCGTCAAGGTCGAAGAACTCGCCGTGGAAGGTGACAGTTTCACCGCTCATGAGCTGGCGGACGATGGTGAGGCATTCGTTCATCCGCAGGCCCCGCGTGGCTGGGTCCACCCCGCAGGCCGAGACCTCGTGCCGGTCCTCGCCGCCTATCCCGACCCCGAAGACGAGCCGCCCGGGAGCGAGCTGGGCGATGTCCGCGAGCTGGCGGGCCACCAGGACGGGATGGCGCAGCGGCAGCAGGTACACGCCGGTATGGATGGGGAGGGTGGGATGGAGCATCGCCAGCGCGGTGGCCTGCACGAGCCCGTCGAATCCCAGGCCGGCGAAGAAACTCACATGATCCCCGCAGCAGATATGGTCAATGCCCGCCTCGCCGGCCTGCGCCAGGAAGGCCCGGGCGGCCTCCGGGTCACGCCCAAGCAGGCCGTAGGGCGGGAACATGCCGACCCGGGCCGTCCCGGCCGCGGGCAGGCTGCGCTGGCCAGGCCGGTGGCCAGGCCCGTCACTGTGCTGCTGCTCATGTCGTCTCTCCTGGTCGAGCCGGGCGTGTTCCGCTGGGAGCGGCGCCGGGGAGCGGGAATCAGCGCGGGCACCCGGGCCCGGTACGAGCTGTAGGCCGCGCCGAGTTCCCGGTGCAGGTCACGTTCCTCGAACGTGATGCCGGCCAGGACGTAGCCGGTCGCCGCGGCGGCGAGCAGCAGGTGCCCGGCCGTCATCACCGGCGCCGCCCAGAAGACGAGCACGAAGCCGGCCATCAGGGGATGGCGGATAAGGCGGTACAGGCCGCGCTGAGTGAAGGGCAGCGGCAGGCAGACGGCCCCGCGCGCGTGCAGGTAGGCCTGCCGCAACCCGAACAGGTCGAAATGAGAGATCATGAAGGTGGAGCTGACCGCCACCGCCCAGCCGGCCGCGTACAGGGCGATGAGCACGCCGGCCCCCGGCCCGGACAGGTGCCAGATGGTCCCGCGGACCGGCCGCCACCACCAGAACAGCAGCGCCAGCGTCAGGCACGCGCACAACACGAACGTCGCGCGCTCGGCCGGGCCGGCACCACGCGGGTCCAGCGGCGCTTGAACCACGGGCGGGCCATCACGGTGTGCTGCACGGCGAACAGCGCCAGCAATGCCGCGTCGATGGCCACCGCGGCCTCCCACGGGGGAGCGCGTCCCCTGGTCGATGCCCTTGGGCACGCCCAGACCGGCGAAGAAGCCAGCCGCGTAACCGAGCACCAGGAGAAAGAACCCGTACACGCCGGCCGCGTACAGGAGAATGAGCAGCGCGGAAATGCTGGTCAGCGGCGGGCGCTGCGACCGCCGCAGGCTGGCTGGCCGAGTTCGTGACACCTGGCATGCCTTGACGCTAGGACCGTCCGGCCCAGGCCGGCAATCGGGTGAATTACCGGCCGCCAGCCGCCGTTTCCCGGCCCGGGCAGCCCGGATGGCCGCGGGCATCGGGTGAACTACCGACGTGCTCAGGCGCGCAGCCGGTGCTCCGTCACCCACGCCGCGATCTGGGCCCGTGAGCGCACCTCCAGCTTGCGCCGGATGTTCTCGACATGCGTCTCCGCCGTCCGCGGCGCGACTGACAGGCGCACCGCGATGGAATGATTGGTCAGCCCCTCAGCGACCAGCCTGGCCACCTCAAGCTCCCGGCCGGTGAGGCGCGGCCCCGCGGCGGCGGGCCCGGACGGGCCAGGCTCGCCGAGGAAGGCGAGCATGGCGTCCAGGACCGCTGCCCACTCACCGTGGTAGAAGAGGTGGCTGGAACCGGGCAGCGGGACCAGCGTCGCCCCCGGGATGAGCGTGGCGACCTCCCGCCCCAGCTCGAACCGGGTAGCAGGATCCGCCTCGCGGTGCAGGACCACCGTCCGCGCCCGGATCGCGGGCAGCAGATCCCTGACGTCGGTGCCGTAGTAGACCTCGAGGAGGCGGCTGGCCACAGCGGCCGAAGCGCCCGCCCGCTGGGACTGGGTGAGCGCCTCAACTTCCTCGGCGGCGGGCCCGGGCACGAAGATGCCGGCCAGCATGGTGGACCCAAGACCCCAATGCGCCCGCATCAGCGCCACGATCGAGGCCCTGACCTCGGCGGGCGCCAGATCCTCGCCACTGGCGCACATCCCGTACAGCACCAGCGCCTCGACCCGGTCCGGGTACTTCGCCGCGATCGCCGCCGCGAGCTGACCGCCCTGCGAGGCCCCGAACAGGCGGAAACGGCTGGCCCCCATGGCATCGGCGACCGCCAGCGCCGCGGCCACCTGCGCGCCGAACGACAAGTCAGCCCCGTGCCGGTCCGACAGGCCACACCCCGGCTTGTCGTAGCGGATCACGGTGAACCGCTCGGCCAGGCGTTCCACGAAGCTGCCGAAGGAGAACAACTCCAGCTGCCCCGTCACATGGGTGACCCAGCCCGGATCGCACAGCAGCGGCGGACCCGAGCCCACCGCCGCGTAGGCGATACGGCCCGCGGACGTGGCGCAGTACTTGATCGCCGGCATCACCTCCCCAGGCTGGCACCCCCGGCCGGCGCAGTAAAGGACAGGTACCCGCGCGTGATCACGGGCCCGGCCGCGACGCGGACGGGCCCGGCGGGCGGTGGATGGCATGGCGTGGCACGGGGCGTTGGGAAATCTCGGGCTCGCCGTCATTCGCGGCCCGGCCCGGGGGTGGCCAGCCGCCGCTCGGCCACGGCGGCCGGCCACCGTCTCGTTCACGGACTGGTTATGGGAGCTGCCATCGCTGGTTGGCGCCGCCGTTGCAGGTGTACAGGATGAGCTGGGTCCCGTTCGTGGTGTTGGAGCCCGGGTCGTCCAGGCATTTACCGGAGGCCGGGTTGACGAGCTGCCCGCCGGTGGCCTGCCATTGCTGGTTGGCGCCGCCGTTGCAGGACCACCATTCGATCAAGGTGCCATTGTTGTAGTTGGCCCCGGTGATGTCCATGCAGCCGCCGTCGATGGTGAGGGTGCCGTTGCTGTTCACCGTCCAGTTCTGCGCGCCGGTGTTGCCATCGCAGTCCCACATCTGCACCTTGTTGCCGCGGAGCCGCTGCCGTTGTTGTTGTCCACGCACTTGGCGCTGTTGACGCCGGCGACGATGGGCCCGGTGGCTCCCCGCTGGCGGTGTAGGGCGCGTAGCCGGCGGAGGCGATGTTGGCCTGGACCGCGTTCTCGGTGGCGGCCGACGGGTAGCCGGAGGTCATCACGCCCTCGTAGAAGGTGCCGGCGGAGCCCTTGCTGTTGTCGCCGCCGATGCCGAGGATGATCGCCCCCTCCTTGTGCATCGGGTTGTAACCCGACCGTTGGGGCGCGCTCCGCTGTAGAAGGTCGACAGGCCGCCGGACTGCGCGTTGCCGCCCAGGATGGCCCACTGGTTCGGCCCGCCCTCGATCATGGCGGTCGTGAACCGGTAGCTGATGGTCGGGTCGTTCGCGTTGTAGCCCGCGTTGACGCCGGAGTACAGGCCGTTCTCCATGTCGGCCATGATCCACGGGCCGTTGCCGGTGCCGTAGCCCCAGACCTTGATGTTCCCGAAGTAGATGGCCTCCATGTGGCCGTTGCCGGTGTCGTCGTTGCTGGTCTCGGCGTTGCCGTAGTCGAAGCAGCAGCCGCCGTTGTAGTGCGTGCCGTCGAAGATCGCGTACTCGCCCTCCGGGTTGTCGCCGGTCGCGATGCCCGAGGTGGCGTCGTCGCGGTACCCGGTGCCCGGCGCCACGTAGACGCCGTAGACCTTGTGGCCGCCGACCGTGGCCGGCGCGGCGGTCGCGTTCGCGAGGTTGTCCGGGCCGCCCGGCCGCCCCGCCCCCGGGCGCGTCGGTGAGGTTGTTGCCGTGACCGGACTGGTCGTAGATCTCGGTGATGACGCAGGTCGTGCCCGGCGCAGAACGAGTCCTGCGCCGCGGCGTTGGCGTACCCGCCCGCGCTCAGCGTGGCAGATGTTCGGTCGTGGTGTTATCGGATGCGCGCCGGACCTGGTACAGCGGCCCGCTGTAGACTGGCGTACAGGGCGCGCGTGGTGCTGTGCGCGGCCACGCACGGCGTGCCGCCGCGACGCGTAGATGTCACACGGCAGCGAGCGCCGCCGCGGCCGGCGGCGCGATGCTGGCGACCAGGGAGCCGGCGGCGAGCGCGCCACGGCCGCGCCGAGGAGCAGTAACGCCTTGCCTCAGCGGCCTGAAGCGGTGACCGGAAGGTCATCGTGAATACCTGCCTTTCCTCATCCGAGGGTCCATTGCTGGTTGGATTGGCCGTTGCATGTCCATAGCTCGACCAGCGCGCCGTTGGCGGTGCTGGCGCCGGTCACGTCCAGGCACAGGCCGGACTGGACGCCGGTGATGGTGCCGTTGGAGTTGATGCTCCACTGCTGGTTGGCCCCGCCGTTGCAGGGCCAGATCTCCACCTTGGTGCCCGGCGTGGTCTGGTTGTTGTAGGCGTCCAGGCACTGCTGGCTGCTGCCGCTGTAGACGGTCAGCTGCCCGAGGAGGTGCGGGTCCAGATCTGGTTGGCCCCGCCGTTGCAGGACCAGATGTCAGCTGGGTGCCCGCCGTGGTGCTCGAACCGGGCACGTCCAGGCACTTGCCCGCCCCCGCCGCGTAGATCTCACCGGAGGTGACGGTGCCGGTGCTGCCTCCGGAGACCCGGAGCATGACGGTGCCGTGCGCCGGGACCGAGGCGCTGATCGTCCCGGTGGTGGTCGAGGTGGCTCCGGTCCACAGGTTGGTCAGCTGTAGCTGGACGGCCCCGGTCTTGCCGATCGCGGCGGCCGTGGTCGAGATGGTCGCGGCCGACCCGGTCTCGTTGAACAGGGCGACCGACACATCGCCGTTGGCGAGCGGCTTGGCCAGCACGTCCAGCCCGCCGGCCGAGGAAACCTCGGTGCCCTGCTTACCGAGCGGGTCCTGGTCCACCGCGATCACGGCCTTGTTGGCCAGGATGGACAGCGTGGCGGAACTCGCGCTGACCAGGTTGCTGCCCTCGATCAGCGGGGCGGCCATCTCCGCCCACAGGCTGAACTCCGACTGGTTCTCGGTCGCGCTCATCCCGTTGCCGATCTCCAGCATGTCCGGGTCGTTCCACGCCCCGGGCCCGGCGAAGGAGGCCAGCCCCACCGTGGTGTGGAAGTTGTTCAGCATGCTGGCGAAATTCGGCTGGATGTCGGTGCTGGTGCGCCACAGGTTCGCCACCGGGCCGGCCCAGGTCCACGGCTGGACGCTGGAATCCCAGCCGTTGCACATGCTGAACACGATCGGGCGGCCGGCCGCCGCCAGCGCGTCCCGCATCCGCGTGTACAGGGTCTGGGCGACTTGCTGGTGAGACTGGCCGGGGAAGCTGCTGAACGGGATGTTGCACCAGTCGTACTTGAGGTAGTCGACGCCCCAGGAAGCGAACAGGCTCGCGTCCTGCTGCTCGTGCCCGTAACTGCCCGGGTACCCGGCGCAGGTCGCCGTGCCAGCGTCCTCGTAAATGCCGAGCTTCAGCCCGAGTGAGTGCACATAATCCGCCACGGCGGCGATGCCGTCGGGGAACTTGGACGGGTTGGCGACCAGATTGCCACTGGCGTCCCGGCTGGACGACATCCAGCAGTCGTCAATATTGACGTATTGATAGCCGGCTGCCTGCAGCCCGTCGTCGTGCATGGCCAGCGCGGTCTGCTCCACCAGCTGCTCGCTGACGTTGCAGCCGTAGGCGTTCCAGTCGTTCCAGCCCATCGGCGGGGTCAGCGCCAGCCCATTGCCCAGCGCCAGCGCCGACGGCGCCGGCACCAGCGCTAACAGCGGCAGCGCCACCAGGACCAGCGCGGCCGCCAGCCACAGCCTGGCCAGGCGGCCGGCCGGCCTGCCACCGGTCCTAAGCCCTCATGAGACTCCCGGTACATGGTTCACCTCTCAACGCTTCATTGCGCTTCTTCACTGGCGTCCTGGCTGGCGCCCAGCACGCCTCATGCGGCTCCCCGCCATCCACCGCAGCCCGACTCCTGGTGACACCGCCCCGCAGGGACGCTGGTGACACCGGCCCAGCAGGGGACGCTGGTGACACCGCCGCCGCAGGGGGCGCCCGGGCTGCCGTCGCATCGCTGTCCTCCTCTCGGCTGCCCCCGCCAGCCCTTGCTGCCAGTGACGGCGACGCCAAGGGATGTTCGCGGATGTTTGCGCTAACAATTGTCTCGGGCAGTACTCAGATCCAGGGCCAGGAAGTACCGACATTGTGAACGCTCACAATGCCGCGGTCAATAGGTAAGCGCCCCCCGGTGCGCACCATCGCCGTGACGTCACGGCTACCTGCCAATACTCCTGATCGCCGCCCCCGGCCCGGCGGAATTTCAAGCCGTCTCCCGGCAGGCGGCACGCGGCCGCAGCACGCGGTATGCGGCACTCGGCCGGCGCCGCCAGGCCGCCGGCCGGGCCGCCACCGCGGGTGGCGGCGCCCCGGAGCCGGGCGGGACCGGCCAGCTATCCGGTGAACCGGAGGCAGACGGGAGTAGGTACCTCAGTGGCCGAGGCGAGCGTCAGGCTAGGGGCCACCTCGTCGAAGGCGAACAGCACGACATTGTCGCTGTCCTGGTTCGCGACCAGGATGTGCCCGCCGTCCGGGGTCTGGACGAAGTCGCGGGGCTCACGGCCTTGCGACGGCTCGACGAGCCGGAGCGTCACCGTGGCGGCCTCGGCGTCGAAGCTGAAAACGGCGATGCTGTCGTAGCCCCGGTTGGAGGCCAGCACGGACTTCCCCGAGGCAGAGACCCGGACGGCGGCCGTCTGGTTGTGCCCGGTGAAACCGGCCGGCAGCGTGGAGGCAACGTTGGTCCTCACGAACCGGTCGCCGTTACGGCGCAGTACCGCGAGCGTGCTGTCCAGTTCGTTGAGGAGGAACAGGTGCCGGCCGTCCGGATGGAAGGCAAGGTGCCGCGGGCCGGCGCCAGGCGCGCTGATGATGCGGGCCTCCGGGCGCTCCATGAGCGTGCCGCCGTCGCCCAGCCGGTAGACGAGCACCGCGTCCAGCCCGAGGTCGGGGACGAGCAGTTCACCGGTGACCGGGTCGAACACGATCTGGTGCGCGTGCGGGCCGGTTTGCCGGACAGGGTGCACGCTCCGCCCCTCATGCTGGGCCTGGCCGGTCATCGGGCCGAGACGGCCGTCGGCCTCCCGCGCGAACACGGACACCGAGCCCGTGCGGTAGTTGGCGACGAGCACGAATCGCTCGCCCGGGTCGAGTTCCAGGTGGGCGGGCTCGACGCCGGCGGAGGAGGCGGTGTTCAGGAGGGTGAGGGCACCGGTCCGGGGATCGCGGGCGAAGGCGGCGACGCCGCCGCCGGGCCGGTCCTCGAACTCGACGGTCTCGGCGACCGTGTAGAGGTAGCGCCCATCGGCAGTAGCGGCAGCGGCCCCGCGGCGCCCGGCAGCGGGCCAGCGACATCGAGTGGGCCATGCTGAACGGCCGCCGGGTCAGGCGAGGTACTCCGTCGCGCCAGTGGCCGTGCGGCCGTGCGGCGCCTGCGGGTGATCACTGGTGCGTGCTCGATCCGCTCCGGCCGCCGTCGGCGCTAGCCCGCAGGCGGGCCCGCCGATCTCGGGCGGCTCCCCGGCTCCCTCCGTGCCAGCCAGCCAGATCTGGATGTTCTGTTGCCGGCACCGCCGCCCGGCGGGACGGCCCGGCGTGGCCTGCCTTCCGTGGTGGGCGCCGTGGTAACGGTCGCGCCGGCGTTCCGCGGGATGCACCGCGCGGGCTATCCTCGAACCCCAGCGAGATCGCGCCCGTCGAACCCGGGGTCGCCCGCGCCAGGGCGCGACGGAGATGGCTCCAGTGACCTTGCCCGTGCCGGCCGCCTCCAGTGAAAGCCTGGGTCTCGGCCTCGGTCCGGTCAGACGTGCCAACGCAGGCCGCGTCGCCCAGCGGTAGGAACCGAGACGATGATGTGGTGCGGGCCGCAGGCTGCCGCCCACCGCGCACAGGGCCGGGCGGGACTGCCGCCCAGGCCGGGAGCGAGCCGACCGCAGCCGACGCGCGCAGCCCTCCGTGTTCGCGCTGTACGGAACGGGTCACGGGCCGCGTCAGCAGCCCGATACCCTCGCCCCTCAGGCCAGCCGGCGGCCGTTCCGGCGCAGTCGCGCCGGGTCGGTGCGGCTGTAGGAGGCCGGTCCTGCCAGTTCTGCCCCCAGTGGCCGAGGCCGCGCGGGACACGCCGCTGGAAAACATCCTGCATGCGCGGCCGGGAACCACAGCGCCGGGAACGGCATCCTCGCGGCGCAGCGCATTCGACCGTATTGATATGGGCATCCAGCGGCTCAGTCTTCTCGCAGCCGCAGCTGAACAGGTCCCGGTGGCGGCTCGGCGACCGGGGCGCCCGCGCTGGCCAGTCCGATTCTCCTTGTCATGCGAGCGACACTGGGACAGTGATCATGCCTTCGCGTCCAGGATCTGTCGCAGTTCCGCGCAACGGTCAGGAAAGACTGTGTACTACGCATTCTCTCGGGCGACCTGCGCGCGGACGCGGGCAACGTCACGTCGTCGGGCAGGCTGGGCTCGGTCGCCCGGAGCCGCGGCCTGGCCGCGCCGGGCTCCGCGCAATCATCCTCATCACGGAATTCGTCGTGTTCGCCGCTATCCGCCCGTTGCTGCCTTCGACCAGCGCCGCGGAGCGGCCTCGAGAATGCCCGGTCCAGCGTCCTAATTCCGGCGCGCCGTCCGGGGACTGGCCATTGCTGGCTTGCAGCGAGAGAATGCGTGCAGCCGGAGCTGCGCCGCGGTGATCTGACTGGCCAGTTGTCCGTATCACCACAGGCCTCGAGCGGGCAAGGGGGGCCGCCCGTGACTGAAAATGAGCACGCGCACGAGGAATGGGCGGACGTGCGGCGCGTCGGCGGCCGGCTCGCGCGCTGGTTCCTCGACCAGGTCGAAGAAGCGATCGAGCAGGCATGCGAAAAGCTTGAGCACGGGGAATGCGGGGAACACGGACGGCCAGGGAAGCCGGTTCCCCCTGGGCAGGCCGCCCCGCCGGTCACGGTCCCGGCGAGCGCCGTCAGGCCAGCTGACGATAGCCGCGCTCAGCTCGGCGTACGCTGCGCCGGGTCAGCCGCCACCCGCGCAGGTGATCTGGCAGGACGGCGACGGGGAGGTGCTGGTTCATCTCGACCAGACCATGGTTGAGATGTTTCCCGGCCTGATTCTCGTCGCGCTCACGCTGGAGACGGACGAGACGGGTCCCGGGCAGCTGGTCGTGCCGTTCGCGGTCGGGAGCCCGGGCAGCCCGGCCGGGCTGCTGGCCGTGACCGAGCAGCAGCCGCGCGGGCCCGTGCAGCTCGTTGACCGCTGGGGGCAGGCCGCCACCGCCGCCGCATGGCTGGCCCTGCTCGACGTCGCCCACGGCCTGGCGCTGCAGTCGGGCGTGGACACCAACGGCGCGCGGCTGATCCCGGGCGCGATCAGCACTGACGGCTCCGGGCTCAGCGTGGTCCCGCAGGCCCGCCATCCGGGTGACCAGGTCGTGGGGCGATGACCGTCAACGGCGCGAGTCTCGGCGACGTCGGCGCGCTGGCGACCGCGCTCGGTTTACTCGGCCCGGACGGCAGTGTTGACACCACCTGGTTCACCGACCCGGGCAGCGCATATCCGCGGGATGCTGCGGAACCAGCCGCAGCGTGACGCGCTCGTGGCGTTCATCCAGGCCGCGCTCGGCGACCAGGCCACGCCGGTCACCGACGACCCGGGCCGCACCTGGGTTCCGCTGCTCCGGCTGACCGGAACCGGCGCGGCCGGATCCGACCTGTTCCTGGTGCTGGAACCGGGCGCCCGCGGAGTCGTGGTCTCCATCGGGGTCCGGATCGAGGTCAGCGCCCCGGTGGCAGCCTCCGCGGAGATCCGGCTCCCGCTGCTGCGGGTGAACCAGAGCGAGTCCGCAGGGGTCACCTTCCTGCCGGGACTGGACTCCGCCGACGCCGGTGACATCACCGACGCCACCGCGGGCCTGACCGCTTCCGTGACGGTCGCCGACCCGACCCTCAACAGCGTCGGGGTCACCGCCTCCGTTCCGCTCACTTTCCATAGCGGGCAAGCCACCGGAGCCCCGTCCGTCGGCATCGTGGTGCGCGGGCTCCGCTTGCCCGGAAGCAGCGAGCCGCTGGATATCTCGCTCGACAGCGCCAGCGCGATCGGGCCGGAACTCGCCCACCTGCTGACCGCGATCCTGCAGGCCCAGGCGGCATCGGCCACCGGGGCAGCCCGCGACCTGCTCGGCCTGCTCGGGCTGCTCCCGGCCGGCGGGGCGATTCCCCCGCTGCCCGTCGGCGACATCCTGGCCAGCGGGCTGCCTGCGCTCGCGCCATGGCTGCAGTCGGTGGCTGCTACCCCGGCCGCGATGCAGGCCTGGGTGGGCCTGCTGGCCGATCTCATCGGCGCGAACACGACCGCGGCCGGCCCGCCGTACGGCATCAGCCTGACGGCGGGCCGCGCGGACTGGACCTCACGGTCGACGTGAGCACCGATAACGCCGGCGGCCTGGTGATCACGCCAGGTGCCTCGGTGCGGGTCAGCACTCCCCTGGCCGCCGTGTCCGAGGTCAGCGTGGCGGCCGATGTCGAGCTCGCCCGGATCAGCCTCGGCGCCCATCCCGGCGTGCGGGCCCTGCCGTACCTGCAGCTCGCCGCCAGGTACGGGGCTGATACCGGGACGATCGTGAGCGTGACCAGCCCGGCGGTGGTCACCGTGGGCGCGCTGCATGCCGGGCTGGGCCTCGACAACGGCCGCAAGCCGGTGTTCGTGCTCGGCGCGGAGCGGGTCGACGTCGGCCGCGACGCCAGCCACCTGGATCATCACGACGTCCTCGACCTGACCTCCCCGGACGCGCTCGCCGACGTGGGCGCCGAGGCCCTTAACGCGATCGTCACCGGCATGCTGGCCGGCCTCGGGCCGGCCGGCGCCGCCATCGAGGTGCTGCTCGGGATCACGCCGCCGGCCAGCCACGCCGGGGACCCTTCCTGGCCGGCCCTGTCCCTGGCCGGGCTCGTGGCCGACCCGGTGGGCGCCGTCGCCGCGTTCCTGCGCTCCGTCGTGGCCAGGGGCGGGACCGGCTTCGCCGACCTGCTCTCGGTGCTGCCGGGGCTGCTGGGCAGCACCGCGGCAGGCGCCGGGCCGGGCACGGCCGGCCAGCCATGGTCGCTGGAGCTGGCTGCTGGCGTGTCGCTGACCGCGTGGTGCGACGGCGATCCCGTCGTCGTGCACCTGGGTTTCCGGGCGGCTCCGGCGATCCCGCCGCTCGGCGGGGATGGCGGCCCCGTGCTCGGGCTGGCCCTGGTAGCCGAGGCGCTGGCCGTCACGCTGCCGCCGGCCACCGCCACCGGCCCGCCGTTCCCGGTGAAGGTGACCGCGCTGCCGGACCTGGCGCTGGAGGTCACGGTGTCGGCACCGGCGGCCAGCCGCTGACCTTCGGCAGCGGCTACCAGATCAGCCTGCAGGAGGCCCGGCTCCGGCTGGCCTGGGCACCCGGCGGCGGACTGCAGGCAAGCTTCGACCTGCCGGGCGCGACCGTGCTGGTGGCCGGCGTGCCGACGCCGCTAGGGCCCGATCACCCTCGGCCCCGGCGGCCGGCTGACTCTCCCGCTCGATCTTCCCTGGGACCTGGTGGAGCAGGTCGCCATCTCCGCACTGCGGTCGGCGGCCTCCGGCTGGGTCCAGGGCCTGCCCGACCTGCTCGGGGCCGGGACGACCGCCTTCGACCAGGCGGGCGGGCTGGCGGCACTCATCTCAGACCCGCTCCGGTTCCTGCAGGGACTGCTCTCAGCGTTCCTGACCAGCCAGGACGCGAGCGGGTTCCTGGCCACGCTGGCATCGGTGCTGGCCGGCGCTGGGCAGCGGGCCCGCCGGAACCGGCGTGACCGGCGGGCTGGTCAGCGGTTCCGGCACGCCCGAGGATCCGTACGCGGTCCCGGTCGGCGCCGGGGCCGCGGCCCTCGAGGCGGTGCTCTGGCTGGACCCGGCCGGGCCGCCGCCGGACCTGGGCGCGCTGGCCGCGGCGCTGCGGCCGGAAGCCCTCGGCCGGTGGCTCGACGGTGACGCCGGGGCTCCGGCGCTCAGCCTGGGCACGGTGGCCGGGCTGCTCGCCCAGGCCGCTGCCCAGGCGGCCGGGGTCGGGGGCCTGCTGGCCGGCCGGGACGCGCTCACGGCCGGGCTGGACGCGCTGGCGTCCCGGGTCGCCGGCGGCGACGGGCTGCTGCCCGCCGCCGCCGCGGACGTGCCCGGCGCGACCGCGTTCCCGCTGGCCGGGGTCACCCACCCGCAGCTGTCCGCGGCGACCGACCTCGCCGCCGTGCTCGGTGCGGCGCCGGACCCGGCCACGGTGGTATACGTGACCGGGCCGCTGGAGCCGCCCTGGCCCGGCCTTGACGCGCAGACCTTCGACCTCACCCAGCCGGGCCTGGCCGCGGCCGGGTTTGACGTGTCCCGGGCCCGCAGCGAGGACGGGCCCTGGCACGTGCGGCTGGCCGCCAGGGCGGCCTGCCCGGGCACCGGCGCGGACTCCCAGCTGCAAGCCCAGACCGCGCGGCTGCAGCAGGTGGTGGATGCCGTCGCTACCCGGCATCCGGGGCAGGTGGTGCTGGTCGCGCACGGCTCCGCCGGGCAGGCGGCGCGGCTGCTGGCCTCGCAGGATACGGGCGTGGCCCAGCTCGTGCTGCTGGGCGTCCCGGCGGCGGGCCTGTCGCTGGATGTGCTGGACGTCCCGCCCGCGGCCGACGTGCTGCAGCTGCTGCGCCGGCTGCTGCCCGCGCCGGACCCGGGCCAGCCCGACGACCCGAACCTGGCCACCGGCCGGGCCGTGCTGGCCACTCTGGGCGGCGCGTTCGATAGCCCGCTCGCCCCGGTCAACGACTTCCTGCCGCCGCAGGCCCCCGGCTCGCTCACCCCGCCGGTCTTCTCGGTGCGCGGCGTGCTCGGCCCGGACGCCACCGCCCGGGGCCTGGCCGCCGTGATCCGGGCCGGGCTGGACGCGGCCTGGCCGGGCGCCTCGGCGCCGCGGCCGGCCCCGGCCGCGCTGCGCGGCGGGCTGCGGATGACATTGTCGTCGCCGCCCGCGACCGCCGGCCCGGGCCCGGCAGGCGTCGCCGTCTCGGTGGCCGCCGCCCTGAACCTGGGCCTGCTGTCGCTGGCCGGCGGGACCGCCCCGCCGCCAGCGATGAGCCTGACGGTGACCCTGTCCCGTCCCGGCGGGTGGCTGGTCGGCGGACCGCAGGGGGTGCCGGCGTCGCCGGGCCTGAGCCGCACTCCGTCGCTGCGGCGCGCCGAGTTCCGGCTCAGCGCCGATCTCGCGGCCTCCGCCGGGGTGCGCGCGCAGATCGTGCTCGCTGAGGTGAACGCGCTCACGCTGATCAAGGACCAGCTTGTGCTCGGCGACGGCGGGGATCCGGTCACGCCGGAGGCGCGGGTGCTGCTGGGCCGGCTGGCCAGCACCCTGGGCCCGGCTCCGGCTGGCAGCCAGCTGGCGGGCGTGGTCCAGCTGCTCGCCGCGGCAGGCCTCACCGACCCCTCGGTCGCGGCGCCCGCGGTCGGGCTGTCGGTGGACGCGATCACCCGGCTGGCCGCCGACCCGGCCGGCCAGCTGCGCGGCGCGCTCGCCGCAGCGCCCGCCCGGGCCGCCGCCGCGGCCGCGCTCCGGTCGGTGCTCGCCGACACCACGAGCACGGGGACCCAGGCCCGGCTGGCGCTCGGCGGGGTCACGCTGGCCGCCGACCTGGCCGCGCCGACATCCTCAGTACGGGTCTCGACCGCACCGGCCGGGCTGGACCTTCCCGGCGGCCTGACCCTCATCCTGGACGCGACGGTCGACGCGCAGGGGCACTGGGCCGGCTCAGCCGCCCTGGCGCCGAGCGGGCCGCCCGGCCCGGCCTGGCCGCCCGGCTGTGCGGATGGCGGCTGGATCCGGATCCGGGCCTACCCTGGGCATTCAGATCGACGGCGGCCTGGCCGGGCTGCCCGCCGGCCTGCCGCTATGGCCGCTGCCCAGCGGATCGTCGGTGGCCGGGATGCTGCCCGTGGCCGCGGCGCTGTTCGCCGGGCAGCTCGCCGGCGACCTGCTCGCCGCGGTGCGCGACCTGGACCCGGCGCACCTCGACCCGGTCCTGACCTACCTCGGCCTGCTCGAGGGCACCGGGACCGCGGCGAAGGTGCGGCTCCCGGCCGGGCTCGTCGCGGACCCCGGCGGCTGGCTGGCGCGCTCGCTGGCCCCATCAGGGATCGACCCGGACCGCATCGCCGGCCTGGTCGACGCGGTGCGGGACCTGAGCGGGCTGCCGGGCGCCGCGCACGGCACGCTGCCCCTGCCGCTCGGGATACAGCTCACCGCCGGCCCGGGGCCCGACGGGCAGCTCCAGGTCTCCCTGGCGGCCAGCGGGGACGCCGGCGACCTGCACCTGGTGCTGAGCGGCGGCGTGACGGTCCGGTCCGGGGCGCCGCTGCTGCCCGCGCTGAGCGTCGCGGCCGGCCCGGCTGGGAGCAGCGCCGCGCTGCAGCTCGGGCTGAACGGCCCCGACCTCACCGCCGCGCTGCGCCTGAGCAGCGGCAGTACCGTGCAGATCTACCCATCCGGGCCCGGCCTGGGATCGCTCGCGGCCGCGGCGACCGCCGCGCTGCCGCTGGTGCTCAACCAGCTCGAGGCTCAGGGCCCGGCGCCGGTGCCGTCCGTGCTCGCCAGCGCGCGCACCGTGCTGGGCCTCGGGACGACCACGTTCGACCCGGCGCAGCTGCAGCAGCTGGCCGCCGACCCGGCCGGGGAGCTGCAGCGCCGGCTCGCCGCCAACGGCCCTGGCGCGCTCGCCCAGCTGGCGCCGATGGTGCAGCCCGCGCTGCCAGCGGGCTGGACCGTGGACACCAGCGACCCGCAGGCGCTAACGCTGAGCATCGGAACGGCACCGGCGCAGCAGCAGCTGGTGCTGCGGTACACCGTGAGCCCGGCCGCGTTCTCGGCCGGCGTCACGGCCGGCCTCGAGCTCGACGTCGCGGGCCTGGGCATCACCGGGACCGCGCAGGTCACCGTGGACGGGACCGGGCTGCGCCTGGCCGCGGTCAGGATCGGCATCGACCCGGCGAAACCGCTGGTCATCGGCGGGGCCGAGATCGCGCCGTTCGCCGGATTCGCCGCCGGGGCCGACGCCGCCGGCGGCGCCCGGGCCGAGGCGGGGATCGCGGTGCCCGCGGACGGCCACATCCATGCCCTGGTGGCGACGCTGCTGCCCGGGCCGCCGCTGACGGTGTCGGCCGGAACCCAGACCGACGGCCAGCCAGATCCCGTTCCTGACCTTGCCGCGATCGTGACCGGCTTCATCATTCCGGCGCTGGCCGACGTGGCCCTGGCCGATTCGTCGGTCACCGCGGTGCTGGGCCGCCCCGCGCTGGGCGGCCTCACGGTCCAGGACCTGCTTGAGGGCGTGCTGCTCACGAGCGGCGGCCAGTTCGACCCGGCCGCGCTGGACCTTTCCCAGGCCGTCCAGCGGCTGCTGCGGCTGGGCGGGAACGTGGCGAACGCCGGCCCGCACGTCACCATCGGCGACCATCTGACGATCGAGATCGCGCACGACACGAACGGGGCCACGACGACCTACGGTGTCGGCGTCACCGTCAACCCCGGCCAGAGCGTGCCGCTTACCACCGGCGACCTCATCCTGGCCGTCGAGGTCAACAGCACCTGGACGACCATCCTGGGCAGCGCGTCGCCGGGCCTGTCGGTGCTGCTGCTCGACGACACCAGCGGCAGCTACCGCATCGCGGCGTCGCCTGCGGTGCTGGTCAACGGGCAGGCCTGCGGGTATCCCGGGGCAGCGGGCCGCTGCTGGACACCGGCCTGCAGATCGGGTCGGTCGCCCTGTATGGCCTGCTCGACATCAGCGGGCAGGGCGTGCAGGCGTCCGGGGGCAAGCTCGAGCTCGCGGGCCTCGCGGTCGCGGTCGCGGGAGCTGCGGGCGGAGACAACGCGGTCGCGCAGGGGGTGCTGGGCGACGCGGCGTCCGGCGGCTCGGGCCGCCCGGGTGACAACACCCCGCTGCAGCCGCAGTTCAGCCCGGCGCTCGCGCTGGAGAAGCCCGGCGGCCCGCTGACCTGGTCGCTGCGGGCAGGCGATGGGGACGGCCCGTGGTGGATCCAGATCCAGCGCAGCTTCGGGCCGCTGCACGTCGAGCAGATCGGGTTCGGCGTGGACCAGGACGGCTCGGCCGTGCACGGGTTGCGGGTGCTGTTCGACGGTGGCCTGTCCATGCTCGGCCTGTCCATCGACGTGCAGGAGCTGTCGGTCGGCGCGCCGTGGCCGGCCAGCCAGGCCGACAAGGCGCTGACCGACCCGCACGCATGGAGCATCGACCTGGCCGGGCTCGCGGTCTGCTACTCCGGCGGCGGCGGTAGTCGCTGGCGGGGTCGCCGCTGCGACAACGCGCCCGGCAACCCGCCGGACTACATCGGCGTCCTGATCGCGCGCATCGGGCCGTACGGGCTGACCGCGTTCGGCGGCTACGGCCAGTTCCCTCGCCCCGGACGGGTCACAGTACACCGCCCTGTTCGTCGTTCGCCGCGATCAGCGCGCCGATCGGCGGGCCGCCGGCGTTCTTCGTCACCGGGCTCGGCGGCGGCGCCGGCATCAACCGGCGCTGGTGCTGCCGGCCGACCTGAACGACTTCGCCACGTTACCCGCTGGTCGCGGCGATCGACCCGCACAGCACGCTGGCCAGCGACCCCGAGCACGCGCTGGACGAGCTGTCGGCGTCGTTCCCGCCGCAGCGCGGCAACTTCTGGTTCGCCGCCGGGCGTGAGCTTCACCTCGTTCGCGCTGGTCGACGTCACCGCCGTGGTCGCCGTGTCGAGGTCGGCGACGGGTTCGCAGGTCGCGCTGCTCGGGCTGGCGCCGGGCCGCGCTGCCGACCACCTACGCGCCGCTGGTCGAGGTCGAGCTCGCGCTGAGGCGCGGTTCTCCACCAGCGAGGGCGTGCTCGAGCGTGCAGGCGCAGCTGACGCAGAACTCGTGGATCCTGCTCACCGGGACTGCCGGCTGACCGGCGGCTTCGCGTACGTCTCGTGGTTCGGCCGCGAACCCGAACGCCGGCCAGTTCGTGCTGTCGATCGGCGGCTACCACCCCTCCTTCCACCATGACGGCTACCCGACGTGCCCCGGGTCGGGTACATCTGGTCGGTCGCCGGCGCGCTGACCATCAGCGGGCAGAGCTACTTCGCCCTGACCAGCGAGGCAATCATGGCGGGCACCCGGTTCACCGCCGCGCTGGACCTCGGGCTCCTGTGGGCGTCGCTGACTCTCGGCGTCGACGCGATCGTGTACTTCGACCCGTTCCAGTTCCTCGCCGACGGGTACGCGTCCATCGCCGCCGGCGTCACCATCGACATCGACCTCGGCTGGTTCGGCAGCATCACGGTGAGCCTGTCGTTCCACCTCGGCGCGAGGTCCACGTCGAGGGCCCCGACTTCCAGCGGCTCGGCGACCATCGACCTGGACGTGACCTCGGCGACGATCGCGTTCGGCAGCAACACCGACAACAGCACCAGGCAGCTGTCCTGGTCGGCTTTCTCGGCCAAGTACCTGACCGCGGGCAGCGCCAGCACGCTGTCCGCGATGCCGCAGCTGGGCCAGCTGACCGGCACGCCGACGACGTCCGCCGGGACCACGCCGACCGGCGACGCGGACAAGCCGTGGAAGCTCGTCGCGGAATGGTCCCTGTCGGTGACCAGCACGGCGGCCGCCACCCAGCTGCAGCTGCCGGCCACGCTGCTGTCCTACGGCCTGTCCGAGGTGCCCGGCATCGCGTCCATGGCGATCGACTCGCTGACGTCTAACGCTGGCGGTCACGGTGACCGGCTCGGCCGGGGGTGACGCGTCGCCGCCCATCCTCGGCCCGGGCGACCCCGGCGAGGGCCTGCGGGTGGCGCTGGTGACGGCCCCGCTGCCGAAGGGCGTGTGGACCGCCAACCCGAACGCGGGGACCATCCCGTCCGGCGACACCATCACCGCGGGCACCGGGTTCGTGCTGCAGGCCAGCGCCACCGTCGAGGGCGCGACCCCGGAGATCCCGGCCAGCCAGGTCGAGCCGTCCAGGGTCCGCAAGCCGCTGCCGTTCGCGCAGGAGACCGCGGCACGGCCCGGCCGGCTGCCCGACGACAGCAACGCCGCAACGTTCGCCGCCGCGCAGCCGCAGTCGAGCCGGCGAGGCGCTCGCCGCCGCGCTGGCGTTCCTGACCAGCGGCCCGCTGGGCTCGCAGCCGACGCCGATGGCCGTGCTGGCGTTCGGCCGGGACCGGGTCGCGCCGCCCAAGCTGGGGCTGCTGACCGAGGGAATGATCTCCCCGCAGACCCCGGCGCCGGCCACGGCGCCTGTCGTCCCGCCCGCGCCGCCGGTCGTGGACACCAGCCTGCACCCGCCGGTGCTGGCCGGGATCCTGAGCGGCGGCCCGGCCCAGGCGCAGCGGCCCGTGCTCCGGACCTCGGTCATCGCGACTGCGGCCGCCGCAGCGGACGCCATCCGGGCCGCCGCGCCCGCCCAGCCCGCAGCGCCGCCCGGCGCTGCTGCGATCCCCCGGGTGCCAGCACCTACGCTCGCGTCGGTGGCCGCCCAGTCCGACCCGGCACTCGCCGCAGTGCTCACCCGGCAGGCGCCGACCGCGCAAGTAGCAGCCTCCGGCCTGCGGGCCGCGGACGGCGGGCCGGTCAGCCTGAGAGCGGCCACACCCGGCGAGCTGCGCGCCGGGCCGGGCACCACCGCCGCCCAGCGCACGCTGCTGGACGGCAGCCGCCAGGACCTGCTCGCAAACGGCCTGACGGTCCGGCCCGGCGACCTGGTCCTGGCCGAAATGCCGAACGCCGCACGTGATCTCGACGCCACCCGGCAGCGGCACACGGTGAGCGTGCAGGGCGATGCGGCCGTCCGGGTGGTCGCGCTGACCGTCACCGGGCGGGTCCTGCTCGACGCGACCGGCCTGCAGCTGGCCGTCACGATCCCGCAGCACGCGGCCCGCGTCGCGGTGTGGTGCGTGGGCGGTGACGGGACCCGGCCGGGCCTGGCCGGCTGGGCTGACCTGAGCCGCCTGCCGCAAGTCGGCTCGCGCACGCTGCTCGCCGCGGACGCGGTCGTCAACGGCGCGGCCAGCGCGCGGCGCGGCCTGGCCGCGGTCAGCGCGGCGACCGTGCCGGCCGCCGGCGCGGTCGCCGGTGGCGGCTTCGTCACCACGCTGCTGCCCGCCGACACCCAGGTCATCGTGGTGAGCGTCGAACCCGGCCGGGGCTGACCGCGACCTCACCGGGCTCACGCTCGGGCTCGACGGCGCGGCCCGCGGCACCGCCGCGGACGGCATGCCGGTGCCGCCGACGGTGGTCACCGCGGGTGCCCGCATGCACCTGCTGTACCCGGTCGTGCCGTCAGGCCCGGGCGGGCCCGCTGGCGCCCCGGCCGGGGTCGAGGTCACCGTGGGAAGCGACGCGAGCTGGCGGCTAGCCGGGGTGCTCGGCGGCCCCGCTGACGTGGCCACGACGGCGGCCCGGCTGGCCGCGCAGGGCGCCGCGGCGGTCGCGGCGCCCCTGGTGCGCGCCCCGGCCGGATCGGCCCGGGTCATCTGGAGCATTCCGTCGGAGGTGAGCTGAATGGTCAGCCCTGGCACATTCGTCCTGCACGACGCGGTCCGCCCGGCCCTGCCCGATGGCGCTTACCAGCTCCAGGTCACCCAGCAGCTCGACCCGCCGGGACAGTCGGTGGATGCCCTGGATAAGTACCTGGCCGTCACCGGGCCGCGGTTCACGCTGCCGCCGGATCAGCCGCTGTCGGTGTACCCGCCGGCGGATGCGACCGGCGCGTTCTCCACCCGGCTGCCGCAGATCGTGCTGCGCCGCCGGACCCTGCCGTGGGAGCGGTACATCGACCCGGGCGAGCCGGACCTGCCCTGGCTCGCCCTGGTGGTGCTGGCCGACGGCGAAGGCCAGCTCACTACCAACCAGCCGGTCGACAGCACCGGCCTGCCCGACCCTGACCTGCGCGACTCGGACACCAGGGACGTGCTGACCGTCACCGAGCGGGTGGTCCAGCAGATCTTCCCGACCAAGCAGGACCTGCCCTGGCTCTGCCATGCCCGTGAGGTCGACCTGGCCGACACCGAGCTGGCGCTCGGTGACGACGACGGCTGGATGGCGGTCGTGCTGGCCAACCGCCTGCCGCAGCCCGGCCTGCAGTACACGGCGTGCCTGGTCAGCCTGGAGGGCCACGGCGGCGACCTGCCGGCGAAGGAGTCCAGCGCCAACTCGTTCAGCGGGCTCACGGTGTACACGCAGGCGGAGATCAGCCAGGCGGCGGTCCTGCAGCGGCAGAGCGAGACCGCGGTCGACGCGGCCGGGACGCAGCCGGCCGGGACCGGGCCAGCGGCGGCCACGCAGGCCGCGGCTCAGCAGACCGGGCAGGCAGCGCCGGCCACGCTGGTCGGGTTCCGGCCGGCCGCGACGAAGCCCGCGGCCCCAGCCGACGCCTGGTCCGCGCCGGCGCTGACGGCCGCGGTCGCGGCCGGGCAGCAGGCCAGCACCACAGCCCGCGGGTTCATCACCGGGACCAGCAGCGTCACCGGGCTCTCGATCAACCCCGTCTTCCTCGACCCCGAGGCGCGGCTCGTCGAGTTCACGGTGCTCAAGCACTGGTCATTCACCTGCAGCGATGGCGGCGACTTCGAGTCGCTGATGCTCGGCCTCGACGACGGAATGCTCGGCACGCTGCCGCCGCCCCCGCCGCCTCCTGCCACCGCGGGCACCCCGCCGGGCGATCCGGCGGCCCGCCCGGACCCCGTGATCACCGACACGGGTCACGTTCAGATGGCGGCGATCAGCCGCCGCGGTGACCCGGGCAAGGCCTGGTACCGGGGGCCGTTCTCGCCGCGCCAGATCCTGCGGGCCGAGCCCGGCGAATCGGGATCGCTGCCGCTGCTGCATGCGGCGGACCAGGCCCGCCGGGTCGGGCCGGACGGGCTCGAGGACCTCTCGCTGGCCGCGGCGTTCGAGATCGGCCGGCTGCTCGCGGCCGCGCAGCCCGCGGTGGTGGCCGGGCTGCTCGGCTGGCGCCAGGGCGGTTACGCGCCATCCCGGGTGCGGTCCGTCCTCAGCCGTGCCGGGCGCCCTGCAAGGCCGCCTGCTCCAGGTCCTCAACCAGGGCCGGGCCGTGTTCAGCGGCGGTGTGGCGGCCACCCTGCTCGGCTCGCTCGGGAGCAACGGCGCGCAGCGGCTCGGCCCGGTCCGCCCGCTGGCCAATCCGGGCCCGGATCTCGTCGGGCCCGGCAGCAACCTGGCCGGGGTGGTCGCGCAGGGGTTCGGGATGGATCCCGGCGAGGTGTCCTCGGTCCTGAACCCGGGGCCCGCGGCGGCCGGCCTGGACCCGGCGGTCACCGCGCCGGCGCTGCCCGCGCAGCTGGGCGAGCTCGGCCCGGCGGATTTCGGCTCGGCGCAGGCCGGGCTGGCCGCGCGGGTGAGCTCGCTGGCCGCCCAGTCCAAGCTCCTCGGCGAGGAGGGTCCGCAGTGAAGGTCACGCTAACCCAGGCCGACGCGCTGGCGGTCGGGTGGGAGGCCAAGCAGTTCCTCACCCTGCCGCCCGCCCAGGGGGGCGTCAGCTTGCTGCCGGGCGGAGTCAGCGACTGGCTCGCCGCGCTGCGGCTGGCCGAGGGAGTGCCGTTCCAGTACCTCGTCGCCGACGACCGGCTGCTGCCGCCGGAGTCCATCCGGTTCTTCTACCTGGACCGCAACTGGACCGACGCGCTGGTGGCGGGCGCGCTGTCGGTCGGCGCCATCACCACCGATGACCGGGCCCAGCTGCAGGTGCTGTACCCGCAGATCCGGGACGAGCTCGACGCGGACGAGCGGCTGGTCCGGGTACCGGGCAACGAGGTGGCCGTCTCCGGCCCGGCGGACGTGGTGACCGGGGTGCTGATCCGGTCGCGCGCGGTGAGCGGCTGGCCGGCCATGCACGTCCGCGCCTACCGGGACGAGGTTCCCGACGACGGCTCGGACGATGACCCGAGCCGGCTGCACCTGATGCGCCTCGAGCGGCTGGCCCCGGCGGTCCTGCTGGCGCTGTTCGACGGGGTGCCCGCGGTGGTGCACATCGAGGAGCCGCGGTCCGGGCTGCAATTCGGCTTCGAGCTCACCGACCCGCAGCCGCAGGGTGCCATCGCCTACGACCTGCCATTGCGCGCGCCGGGCACGCGGAACCGAGACCGGCGCCACCGTCCCGGTGCCGTTCCGGCCGAACGCGCCGGGGGTCGTGGACCTGGCCGACCTGCAGCAGCGGGTCCTGGCCCAGGTCGGGGGCACCGGAAGCGGCGCCGAGTTCGCGCTCGAGGCCCTCCGGTTCCCCTACCGCCAGGTGTTCGGACCCAGCCAGGACGGTCCCGGCCCGGCCTTCTCCGACCTGTTCCAGCCGGACGTCGGCATCACCGAGATGCGGACCTGGCCGGCGTACGCGGTGGACACCGCCAGTGCGGCCGGCGGCGCCGATGAGCCGGCCGGGACCGGGGCGGCCGGGACCGGGGGGACCAGGCCATGAGCAGCGTCCAGCCGGGCGACGTGCTGACCGCGCAGTTCTCCACGCTCGCCCGGGCCGGGGTGGCCGCCGCCGCCGTCGCGACGTGGGACCCGCAGCTGCTCCGGCCGCCGCGGGTGCTGGTGCCGATGGACGTGCAGGCCCTGAGCATCCCGGCCGGTGACGCCGAGCCGGACGCGCAGGTGCTCGGCCAGCTTCCCGACCCGGTGCCGGACCAGTCGGGGTCCGCGCCCGGCATGCCGAAGATCCCGCCGTTCACCGACGGCGATCCCCGGGCCGCCGGGGTCTACCTGCACTGGGCCGCCGTCGACGGGCTGGCGGCCGCACGGGCGTCCCGGCCCGGCGAGGCGGCCCCGGTGGCCGGCGGTGTCGCCTCGCTGCCGCTCGCCGACCGCTGGCTCGTGGTCCGGGTGGCCGGCGGGACCCCGCGGCGCACCCGCGCGTGGGTGGTGGAGGCCGAGCGGGGGCTCACGGTCGACCTGGGCTCCTGGCCGGCGGATCCGCAGGCCGCACCGGGCGGCCGGACACCGGATTTCCCGTCGGCGCAGCTGACCGCGATGGCCGGCGGCGACCCGGCCTGGGCCGCGGTGTTCGACGCCGTCCAGGACCGTTTCGGGATGTACGACCCGCTCGATGACCTGACCGGCGAAGACCTGCGCGGCACGGTCAGCTACCTGGTCTGCGGCTGGTGGTCCCACGACGCGAACGACCCGCTGTACCCCGGCACCCTCGCCGAGAGGTCCGGCACCCTGGCCACCCTGAACTGGGCGGCCAGCGCGGTGGCACCCGACGTGCAGGCCAGCCGCGGATCTGGCGGTCCAGCGGGGCAGCCAGCTCGGCCTGGCCACGCCCGCCGCCCAGGCCATGCAGCCGGTCGGCACCGCGGGCACGCCCGCCGCGGGCATGGCCCAGGCGAGCCCGCACGAGCTGATCGCCGATAACGCCGGCGCCGTCATCGCCGGCGGGAGCCCGCCGCTTCCCGCGCTGACGCTGCTGCACGGCAGCGTGCTCGGGGTGCTGCCGCTCGGCCCGGCCGCGGGGGCAGACGACCGGCCCGCGGCGGAGAGCGTCGAGGTCGCCGTCGGCGCCAGCGGCACCGAGGCGTTCGCGGCCATGCTGGCGCTGGACCAGCCCGCGGATCAGCAGATCGCTGACGAGCGGCTGGTCGCCGCGTTCTGCGACGGGCTGATCAGCATGCTCGACGCGCCGGACGGGCTGGTCACGCTGGACCAGGAACTCCACGCCGCCGAGTTCGTGTCGCAGCCCGGCGGCTCCGCCACCACGGACCGGCTTATCCAGGGCGACCGGATCGCCGCCGCGCAGGCCAAGGCCGGCGCGGCGGCCGCCGCGGCCAGCCAGGCGCAGGCGGCCCAGGCCCGGGACCAGGTGATGACCCGGGAGCGGGGCGCGCAGTTCCTGGTCCAGCGCAGCGGCTTCGACACCATCAGCGTGCACCAGCAGAAGAACGCGCCCGCCAGCAGCCCGGCCCAGCTCACGCCCCGGGACCTGACCGTCGCCGCGCCGGCCTGGCAGTTCCCGGCCGACCCGGTGGTCACGCTCCGGTCGGTGAACCGCTCGCTGCGGCACGGATACGACGGCCGGTTCAGCACCGACGGCAGCCTTGCCTGCCGGGTCAGCGGCGAGGAGCGCACCCAGTTCGCCGGGCTGGTGGACGGGTCCGAGCTGGTCGCCCCGCTGGGCAACGGGGCGCTTCCGCCCGAATGCGACCGGCTGCTCCAGGAGCTCGTCCTCGAAGATCCGGCGCGGCTGCAGGAGACCGCCACGTACGCGGCAACCGCCCGGTCGCTGCCCGCTGAGCAGGTGACCGCGCGCCTGACCGCGGAGCACGCGCTGCGGTGGGACACCACCGCGGCGCCGGCCGGGAAAGACCTCCTGCGCGCCGCCTCGCTGTGGGCCGGTACCGAGCCCAGCCCGGTCGCGACGACGTTCTGGCGCCAGCCGTGGGTCCCGCTGTTCCTGGAATGGGAGCTGACCCTGCATGTCGACGACCAGACGGACCGGTGGCAGCTTGCCGAGGTGGACCTCGACGTCGCCCCCGGTGCCACACCGGGCCCCGGCCCGGATGTCCAGGAGGTCGTCGCGCGCGGCCGCGTCCTCCTCACGTCGATGGCGGCCAGGCAGTTCGCCGCCAAGGTCGCGGACTTCGTCAACGACGAGACCCAGCGCGGGCCAGCGCGGGCCGTGCTCCAGCCGGACGAGCAGGCCGCGCTATCCGAGGTGGCCGCGGCGGGGGCGTTGTTCGACGTGCTCAGCGGCGGCCTGCAGGGCCTGCGCGAGGAGCTGCTGGGCCTGGCCTGGGCGGACGCCGGGCGGGTGACGGTGGACGGTGCCGGGAGCCGCACCCCGCCCGCGCCGGTGGCGGCGCCGCTGCTGCTGCGCGGGGGTGTCGCGAGCTTCACCCGGATGCGCATCGTCAACGCGTTCGGCCGGGCCATCGAGATCCCGCCGGGCAGCATCACCGGCGCGGCCGTCGCCGAACGCCTGCAGCCGCCGCCCGCCTCCGGTGCTGCTCCGCCGCAGCTGCTGCTTCGGCCGCGGCTGATGCGGCCGTCCCGGCTGGAGCTCAGCTTCGCCGACCCGGCCGCCGCGGACGGGATCGTGCCGGCCCTCGCCACCGTCGACCAGGTCGACCCCGCGCAGGCCATCAACCCGGTCTGCGGCTGGCTGCTTCCCGACCACCTCGATGGGTCGCTGGAGGTCTTCGACGGCGCTGCCCAGCAGCTGGGCATGCTGCTCGAGGACACCGGCGGCCGCGTCGTCTGGGAGGGCGCGCCCGGGCTGCCCGGTCCGGCCGGTGCCCCGCCCGCCCCGCTACCGTCCGACAACGCGGGCACCCGGCACGTCGTCCGGCTGGCCGCGGGCATCGTGGCCGCCGACGCGCTGCAGCGCAACCAGGCTGGAGCGGCCGGGGGCGCGGCGCAGCCCCAGGAGAGCGCGCTGTCCGCGCTGCTGCGGACGGTCGACACCACGCTCTGGACGGTCGACCCGTTCGGGGCCACCGGCACCGAGCACGTGGCCAGCCTGGTCGGGCGGCCCATAGCGGTGGTCCGGATGACGCTGCTGCTCGACGTCCTCGACGACCTGTCCACCGGCCCGGACGCCGAGCTCACTCTCGACGCCGCCGCCCTCGCCGTGCGCCAGGCCGCCTACAACCGGCTGGCCAGCAGGCAGATCACGGTGCGGCTGGGCGAGCTCACCCGCACCGATGACGGCGTGCTCGGATACTTCGCCAACGACGACTACACCCGGTTCACGCCGGTGTCGCCTGAGGTGCTCGCGGCCGCCAGGGCCAGCGGCCGCCATACCGGGCAGCTGTCCGTGCTGGGCGACGGCAGCGCCGCCGACCCGGCGGTGGTGCCGATCACCCACCCGTTCGTGGACGACTCCGAGCAGCCGCTGATCACCCGGCCGGGCCAGCTGGTCTGCCTGACCGTGCTGATGGTGCCCGGCGGCGCCGCGCACGCGACCACCGGCGTGCTGCCCCGGGTCCGGGTCCAGCTGGCCCGGGACTGGGTGGCCGACGCCCTGCAGCAGCTCACGCCATCGTTCCGGATCGGCCCGGTGCTCGTGGACCCGGCAACGGTGCGGCTGCCGAAGATCACCGCGCTGCCGAAGGACCAGGCCTTCACCGCCCGGACCGACGAGACCACGTGGCACGACGACGTCATCGCCGCCGCCACGCAGGACGCACTGCTCCCAGACAGCCCGCCGCTATTTCGTGAGGGCTTCATCCGGGCGCAGCAGCCGGCGCCGCAGGGGCCAGCGCCGCAAGGGCCGGCACCGCAAGGGACCGGGTCGTGACGGCCGGCGAGCAGGCTCCGGACCCCTGGCCGCCCGGCCCCCCTCGATACCGGTTGTCCCGCCGCCAGGCCTGGTTCGCCAACCCGAGGACCGACGCGTTCGGCGCGATCCGCCCCGGTGCTCACCTGGCCGCGATCCACGCCCGGATCACCGGCGAGTCCACCCCGCTCGCCGGGCCGGCCAGCGGCCCCGCCGATCTCCCGTCGGCGGCCGGGCCGCAGTGGAACCCGCTTGGCCCGGCCGGGGTCGGCCTGGGCCAGGCCGACCTGCGCCCACGGGTGTCCGGCCGGGTGGTCTCCATCGCGGCGCACTCCGGCGGGCAGCGCGCCTACGCGGGCACCGCCAACGGGGGTACCTGGTACACCGAGGACGCCGGCCTGCACTGGCGCTGCCTGGACACCTACGCCGAGACCGCGCCCCTGACCGGGCGCGCGCTGGGAAATGCGGACGCTCTCGCCGTCGGTGCCATCGCGGTCGAATGGGGCGCCGACGCCAGCACGGACGTGGTCTACGTCGGCACCGGCGAGGCGTCCCGCTCCGTCGACAGCTTCTTCGGCATCGGCATCCGGGTCGCCACCGGGCCCGCCGCCGCCGACCCGCTAGACCCCACCCTGTCACCGTGGCATCTCGAGGCCCCGGACCTGGTCAACAAGGCCATCTACCGGATGGCCGCGGACCCCGCCCAGCCGGGCGTGGTGTATGCGGCCACCACCGTCGGGCTGTGGCGGCGGGCCGGCAGCGCCGCGGCCGATCCCACGGTCTGGACCAAGGTCTTCGATCCCACGCCATCGGGCGGCTGCACCTGGTTCGACTGGCTGACCGGCTCGTCCAGCCAGGCCGGACCGGTGCTGGTCGAGACCGACGTCGTCATCGCGCCCGCCGGGGTAGCCAGCCCGCAGACGATCTACGTCGCGGTCCAGGACGTCACCACCCAGACCAGCCAGCAGGTATGGCAGAGCCAGAAGGGGGACTCCGGGTCATGGGCGGCCGTGCCCGGCTATACCAGCACCGACCGGATCGCACTGGCGGTCGCGCCGAGCGACCCCACGGTCGTGTATGCGCTCAGCCGCGGCGTCGAGCCGCCACCCACGCCCCCGCCGCCGGGCCCCCCGGCCGCGGCGCCGCCCCCGCCGCCGGTGCCCACCAACGCGGCGCGGCTGCAGAGCGGGACGTTCCAGCCGATCACCAGCATGCCGACCAACCTGGCCGGCGAGATCGGCCACAGCCAGTCCTACTACGACACGGTCGTCGCGGTGGACCCGGTCGCCGCCGACGTGATCTGGATGGGCGGCTCGGCGATGCAGCTCAAATCCGGTGCCCCCTGGAACGCTGCCCTGTTCCGCGGCCAGGTCACCGCAGGCACGACTGCGGGCACCTGGACGTTCGGCTTCCTCCCCGCCAGCAACACCGCCCCCGCCACCGACCCCAGCTGGGTGGGCGGCGGCGCCCACGCCGACGTGCACGCGATCGAGTTCTCCGGGCCGCCGGCCACCCCGACCGTGTGGCTCGGCTGCGACGGCGGTATCTTCCAGGCCGCAGTGGTCACCCCGCCGCCGGCCACGGCAGCCCGCGGGGTGGCCAGGAATACCGCGGTCGGCCCGTGGCAGGCGCTGAACGACGGCCTGGCCATCACCCAGCCGAACTACCTCGCCCAGACGCCCGTCTCCGACTCCCTCGTGCTAGCCGGGACCCAGGACAACGGCGCCGAGCAGCGCATCGGCCCGGCCGCCTGGAAGGTGATCCAGCAAGGGGACGGCGGCGGCTGCGCGATCGACCCCGGCCACCCGAACCGGCGTTTCGTCCAGTACACAGGGTTCACCTGGTACACCGAGACCGACCCGACGCGGTACTACACCCAGACCCTGGACTACGCGGCGCCACCCGCGCTGAAGACCGCCTGGGATGCCGAGGACAGCGACTCCGCCTTCTACAGCCAGGCCGCGGCGCGGGCGCTCGGCAGCGGCGCCACCGCCCTGGCGTTCGGCAGCTACCGGGTGTGGTACTGCGAGGACTGGGGCCAGCACTGGATCCCGGGAGCCCCGGCCCCGGACAGCTGGCGCACCCTGCCGACCGGCACCAACCCGTACGAGGCAACGAGCGCCACCGGGCAGCCCGCACCGAACCTGAACCAGGACTCCCTGCACAGCAGGGTGATCCGGGTTGGGTTCATCGACGACAACCGGCTGCTGGTGCTGACCCAGGCCGGATCCTCCCGGCCCAGCCCGAGGCCGGCCGCGCTGTACCTGTTCACCCGGTCGGGCCCGGCCTGGACCGTCACCTGGGCCAGCCCGCCCGATCCCAGCCAGCCGGCCCCGGCGGCACCGCCCGCGGGTGCCCAGAACGGCTTCCCAGCCGGGGAAATCCCGGCCGGCCTCGCCGTCGACAGCCCAGGGCCGCCCGGCACCTGCTACGTCACGCTCGGCACCGGCCAGGATCCGAAGCACCCGCGGATCGACCACGTGTGGTGGTATGACGGCACGCACTGGTGGCCGTGCGGGTTCGACGCGACCGTGGCGGACACCCCGGCGAACGCCGCGGTCGTCGACACCGACCGCACCGTCTACGTCGGCACGGACGTCGGGGTCTGGAAGGGCGTGCCCAACACCGCGGCCACCCCGCCGACCTGGGCCTGGTCCCAGTTCTCGCACGGGCTCCCCGAGGCGCCCGTGGCCGACCTGATCCTCGGCCAGGCGCCGCACCTGCTCCGCGCGGCGACCCACGGGCGCGGCATCTGGGAGCTGAACCTGGACGAGACCGCGCCGGTGGACCAGACCTACCTGCGAGCGCACCCGGCCGACACCAGACGGGTCTTCCCGGCTGGCGGCAATGACCCCGACACCGCCACCGACCCGCCGCCTGCGGCCCGGATCGACGCGAGCCCGGACATCATCATCACCGGTCCCGCCAACCCGGCCGCACCGCCCGACCTGCCGCTGTTCAAGCAGACGCGGCCAAGGTACAGCGACTCAACGCGGGTCCTGCAGTACGCCCTGCGCCGGCGCCAGCTCGCCGCCGCGGTGCCGCCGCCGGCGGCCGCGATCGTGGTCGTCGACGGTTACTTCGGGCAGCGGACCAAGGCCGCGGTCATCGCCGTGCAGGCGGCAACCGCGGGACTGACGGCGACCGGCGTGGTGAACGCGGCCGACTGGCTGGCCATCGTCACCACCCCCTACATCGACGCGCTGGCCGGCACGGACGCTAACTACCTGGACATGGCGCTACTGGACCGGATCAGCCCGGTGGCCGGCCCGGCCGGCGGCCCCTCGCTCGCCTCGCTGCCCACCAACGCCGAGGTATACGTGCAGGTGAACGCCCGTGGCTGGCAGCGCCGCCCGGCCGGGTCCGTGCATGTCGGGCTGCTGGCCACGCCCACCTTCGACGCCACACTGGCCGGGCTGCCGCCGCTGCCAGCTGACTGGGTCACGCAGTTCCGCGCGGCCGTGACTACCGCACCGGGAACATGGGTGACCGGCGCGGCACCATGGGCCTGGATCGGCGCGCCGGCCACGATGGCGACACCACGGCCGCTGCATCCCGAGGAGCCCCAGGTGGTCCGGTTCACCGTGACGTTCCCGCGGCCGCCGGGCGCGCCCAGTCTCCCTGCCAGCTGGACCATGCTGGCCTTCGCCGACGATCCCCTCGACGCGCTCGGCTCGTCCGTGGCAAGCGTGCGCAACCTGGTACTGAACGACGGGCACGCAGCCGTGCGGTCCGTGACTCTGGCGATTCCCTGAACGAAACCCGCAACGACGGAGCTGCGATGAACAGGAAGCCCCGGACACGTTTCTGGGCGGAGGCCGTCCTGGCCACAACGGCCGGCGGCCTGACCGTCCTGACCGCACTGTGGAAGGACTGGATCGAGATCGTTTTCGGGGTGGATCCAGACCACCACAGCGGTTCGCTTGAATGGCTGCTGACCTCATGCATGCTGGCCCTCGCCCTCGGCTGCTCCATCGCCGCCCGCTATGAGTGGCGGCGAGCGCGACCGGGCGGCGAAGTCCTCACCCGCCAGACCTGAACCCGTGTCGCGCTCCTCGGCGACACGATCGGCGATGGCGAGTACCGGTACCGGACCCCCTGGTCACAGCGGCCGGCCGGGCGGAGCAGGCACCTCTCCCGCCGGGCCGCAGGGCACAGCGTGATCAGGCCGGAACAGCGTTACCGGGACAGTCCCTCTCCGTGGTTTTGCAGGAACATGCTGAGCCGCTTCGCGCGCCGCGAGCCAACGGCAGACGCCCGGATACGCAGTGACCTGGCCTACGACCGCAGCGATATCGTCGAGGCCATGACAGGTGCCGCTGCGCGCAAGCTACCTGCGCCTCATCGGAAACCAACGGACCGCCCTGGAAACCGCATCCGCTGCGCCGTGGAGAACAGCCCTTAGCCTGGGGCCCCACTGATTGCGGCCATTGAAGGGAGGCCCACATGGTTAACGGATTCGAGTACGACGTTTTCGTCAGCTACCGGCGCGCAGAGCCGGACCTGGGCTGGGTACACAGCCGGCTGGTGCCCCGGCTGCGCGCGGATGGACTGCTGGTCTGCCTCGACGACGATTGCTTCCGGCTCGGCGCGCCACTGATCCTAGAGATGGAGCGAGCGGTGCAGAGCAGTCGTTACACGCTCGCGGTGCTCACTCCCAGATACGTGCTCAGCAACTTCACCGAACTGGAGACGGTCCTGGCCGAGCATCTCGGGCTGGAGCGGACGGAACGCCGACTGCTGGCGGTGATGCGCGAGCGGACCCGGCCTCGTCTGGGAATACGCACCCGGATGAGCCTGGACATGACCGATGACGCCGAATTTGAGGCAGCCGCGGCCCGGCTGTGCGCGCAGCTGCGGCAAGATCCGGATAAGTAGCACGCGGGCCGTAGGGCCGGGGGCCGGTTCGGTCAGCCAGCTCCTGGCAGCTTCGCTCTTTATCGATGCAACAAAGTCGCTTAAACTGGCACCGACCGGGTGAATCGGTGGCCGCTTGGGACATTGTCCTGGTTTGCGCGGATTGGCGACAGATGCCTCGGTTTCTGGTGGTGCTGAGAATTTCATCGTTCCCCGCCCGCCGGCGGCGCCACGGTGCGGAAGCGAGGCCGCGGTGACAACCGACGACAATAGAATGACGTCCGGTAACCACAATGAGGTGCAGGCGCAGCCTGACCTGTTCGTCGTGTACGCCGAGCGGGACAGCGGGTGGGTGCACGGGTTCCTGCTCCCGGAGGTTGGCCTGGATCCGGGCTCTGTCTTGACCCCGCACGACTTCCGGCCCGGCGCCGCGGTCGTCCAGGAGTTAGAGCACGCTGTAGAGATAGCGCGGCTGACCGTCCTCGTCTTGTCGCCTGCCTTCGGGGTGAGCCAATGGTCGGTCTTTGCTGAATTGCTGGCCTCGCACGACAGCTTGCGGCGGAATTCGGACCGGCTGGTCCCGGTGCTCCTGGAGCCGTATGAGCTTCCGCTCCACCTGGACTTCCGGGTACGGCTGGACTGCACCGTCCGGTCGCGGTGGGAAACCGAGATCGCCCGGCTGCGGGAGTTGCTGCAGCGGGGCCCACCCCCCGCGGAACGGCTGCCCTGCCCATATCCCGGGCTGGTCGCCTTTGGCCCCGAGGACGCCGGGATGTTTTTCGGGCGAGACCGGGAGAGCGATGACATCAGCCGCCGGGTCCGGCAGCAGAGCTTCCTGCTCGTGGTCGGACCCTCCGGCTCGGGGAAGTCCTCACTGGTACTGGCCGGCGTCCTGCCCCGGTTGCTGGCCACGAACGCCGACCGCTGGCTTGTGCAGGCACTGCGACCAGATGCGCGTGCTCTGCAGTCACTCAGCGAGATGCTCGGCGGGGATGTGACGTCCGCGCCCGAGGGCCGTCTCCGGCAGCTGGTGGACACTCTTCTGCAGACGATGCCCCAGGCCGGGCGGCTGCTGCTCTTCTTCGACCAGGCCGAGGCGATCTTCCTGCTACCGCCAGAGGAACGGATTCCGTTCCTGGCGCTGCTGGACCGCCTCCGCCGGGTGGACCGGTGCGTCGTCGTGCTCGCCATGCGCGCCGACTTCTACGCCGACCTGATGACATCCGTGCTCTGGCCCGTCAGCCGCGGCGAACGAGTGGAGATCACCCCACTGCGCGGCGCCGAGCTTCGCCAGGCGATCATCAGGCCAGCAGCAGATGCCGGCGTTCACATCGAGCCGGTGCTCCTCGAGCGGCTCTTGCATGACGCGGGGGAGGAGCCGGCTGCACTGCCGCTTGTCCAGGAGACGATGGTGCTGCTCTGGGAGCGGAGAACCCGCCGCCTGCTGACGGTCTCGGCCTATGAGGACCTGGGCGGGGAGGATCGCAGCGGGCTGGCCGCCGCGCTGGCCACGAGGGCGGACGCCGCACTTGCTGCCCTCTCCCCCGCGCAGCGAATGATCGCGCGGCGGATCTTCGTGCGGCTGGTGCAACTCGGCGAAGGCCGCCAGGACACCCGCCGCCAGCAGGCCGTGCGCGCCCTGCAGGCACCTGGCGACGATCCAGCGCTCTTCGCCAGGACGTTGCAGCACCTGACTGACCGCCGCCTGGTCACCATCAGCAGCGTGGACAACGAGGAGCCGGCCGTTCAACCTCGCGCACGAGGCGATGATCACGCACTGGTCGACGCTGCGGGACTGGATCGACGAGAACCGCGCGAGCGAGATGGCAGGCCGCCGGATCGAGCGTGACTCCGACGACTGGCGGCGCAACGGACGCGATCCGGGCGAACTGTACCGGCGGCGCAAGCTCGCCGATGCCCTGGGCCTTGCCCGGAAGCACGAGTACGAGCTGAGCCAGAACGCCATGAAATTCCTGGCCGCGGGCCGGCGGCGGCGCCTGCTGGGACGGCTCGGCCTGGTCATGGTGACGGCTGCGGCGCTGGCCGGAGTTGCCTGGCTCGCGATCACCCCGATACAGGAGGCGTGGCTGAAGCACGAGGCCGAGGTGGCCAGCCCGGCGGTGCGGCTGGCCGGCGGCCCGGCGATCGTGGGCCCTGGTGATCGGCGGGTCACGTTCCCGGCGCTCTTGGCTGACAAGCACGAGGTATCGAATCAGCAGTACCGGTACTGCGTGGAGGCGCAGCGGTGCCCCCGGCCGGAGGAGCCGGCCGGCCACGCGAACTTCGCGCACGGCAATCGCAGCCTTCCTGTCGTGTACGTGACGGCCTACGACGCCGTGGACTTCTGTTCCTGGCTGGGCAGGCGGCTGCCGACCGCGGCGGAGTGGGAGCGAATCGCACGGGGAACACACGGCGCACGATTCCCCTGGGGTAACGCCTGGCCGAAGCCAGGGCAGGTCAACGCCATCATCGACGGGCGGCCGGCCCGCCACGGCCTGGTGCCCGTCGACGCCCCCGGATTCAACCGGGGGGAGAGCCCGGAGGGGGTCGAGCAGCTGATCGGAAATGCCCAGGAATGGACGGCGACCCGGGTTCTCGGGACCGGGAACGGACTCATCAAGCGGCTAGGGAACTGGAACGGCCGCGACCGGGTGCCGGCCCTGGCGGTCATGGGTGGCGGATTTCAGGACGATGTCGCGAGTGCAGATGGTTCCATAAATCAAGCTGACCCGATCATACCGGATGAAGAAACCGGATTCCGCTGCGTCGCGGCAACACAATGAGGGAGACGAGATGACAGATCAGGTGAACGGTACCGGACCGGGGGGCCCGGTGGCGGACCTTCAGCCGCTGGCTTTCCTGCAAAAGGACGACAACGGCACTGAGTCTACCTACCAGGCCCAGATCAACAATGCTGACGCCGACTACACGCTGACAGTGACCATGGCGTCGCCGGGCCAGGACAAGCAGCAGGTAGATGCGATTAGTCAATTCCTGAAGGATATGCGGGCGAAGTTCGAGCTCGCTGCGCCGGTTTCGGGCGTGGACCTGGGCGGCGGCCAGGGGCCCGTGTCCTTCGACGTCAACACCGGGATACTGATCGAGCCTGACCTGGTCCGGGTCAACACCGGCACGGGCCTCTTCGGTATCACAATGACCCTGCAAACCACAGTGGAATCAGACAGTGGCGAGCCTGCCGCCGGAGCGTTTGATATCCGGGGTGTAGTCCTGCGGGGGAAGAGTCACACCTACACGTCACGTCACGGCCGCGCCACGGCGACGGTGACCGGCCTCGGGGGAAGCGGGTGGATCAGCTCGCCGGACAAGAACATCAACACAATTGGCGCCTGCCAATCTGACAGCGGGCGCACAGTCACCGTGCACGGCTACACACGCTTCCTCTACAACCTGGCCGGGACCTTCTACTAGCGCAAAGGTCAGCACTGCACGCCGCGGGTTAGCGCACCACCGGCGGGCAGCCGCCGCATTGCGGCCGCTTTCTCGTCAAATGTTCGTCGTCTGGTCGCCGGCGGATTGCCGGCGGCCTGGAGGTCCCCCAGCTGGAGCGGGAGAACGACCGCCCGATGTCAGGGACCGCGGGCAGCGCTCGCGATGCCCAGCCCGCCCTGGCAGATCCGGGGCCCCGGCATCCAGGGCGCTGGTGCACCGGGCCTCCCCCGGGCTGCCAGCCGGACCGTGACCGCCGGCCGGGACCGGTCCCGCCCGGCTCCGAGCACCGCCCCGCCGTGTGATCCAGCCCGTTGCTGAGACTGGCGCTCCCCCGGCATTGTCAGTGGTCCGGGTGGGTTGGGATCGGCCAGCTGACCAGGTTCGGGCAGGTCCACCCGCCCAGGCAGCCGGGACTCCTTCATCTGCGCACGGCTCACCGTCGCTCTTCAGAGCGGCTGCATGGTTCCCTCGTGCAGGTACCTCGTGTGCCATGAGAATGCCTCGTCGAGCAGGTGCGGGGTGTGCTTGCCGGGCCCGGTGGCCGTGGCCCGGTCGAGGTAGTCCTGCAGGGCCGGCCGGTAGCCGGGATGCGCGCAGCGGTCGATGATCTGCTGGGCGCGGCGGCGTGGCGGCAGGCCGCGCAGGTCGGCCACCCCCTGCTCGGTGACGATGACATGCACGTCGTGCTCGGTGTGGTCGACGTGGCTGGCCATCGGCACGATGCACGAGATCGCCCCGTTCCTGGCGGTCGAGGGGGACAGGAACATGGCGAGGCCCGCGTTGCGGGCGAAGTCACCGGAGCCGCCGATGCCGTTCTGCATACTCGAGCCCATGATGTGGGTGGAGTTCACGTTGCCGTAGATGTCGGCTTCGATCATCCCGTTCATGGCCAGGCAGCCGAGCCGGCGTATCACCTCCGGGTGGTTGCTGATCTCCTGCGGGCGCAAGATGATCTGGTCGTGATAGCCGCCAATGCCGGCGTGCAGGTCAGCGAACCCGTCCTCAGTGAGGGAAAAGCCGGTCGCCGAGGCGACGGTCATCGTCCCTGAGCGCAGCAGCTGCAGCATGCCGTCCTGGATCACCTCGGTATAGGCGGTCAGCGCCCGGAATGGCCCGCCGTCCAGCCCGGCGAGCACGGCGTTGGTGATGTTGCCGACGCCGGATTGCAGCGGGGGCAGCGTGGCGGGCAGCCGCCCGCGCTGTACCTCGCGGGCCAGGAAATCCAGGACGTGCCCGGCGATCAGCTGCGAGTCGCTGTCAGCCGGCCTGGACGGCGTGCTGTAATCCGGCTCGTGCGTCGGGACGACCGCGATGATCTTCTCCGGCGGGCAGTGCAGGTAGGGCACGCCAATCCGGTCGGAGGGCCGCAGGATCCGGACCGGCTCGCGGAGCCCCGGCAGCGCCGTCCCGCAGTAGATATCGTGCATGCCCTCCAGTTCGGCCGGCTGCCAGGAGTTGACCTCAAGGATGACCCGGTCGGCCATGTCAATCCACGCCGCGTTGTTGCCCACCGAGGAGGACGGGATCAGCGCCCCGTCAGCGGCGATCCCGGCGACCTCGATGAGCGCGACATCGAGATGACCGAACAAGCCTTCCGACACCATCTGGGCGACATGCGACAGATGCACATCCACATAGTCGAGCAGCCCCGCGTTGATCTTGGCGCGGGTCACCGGATCGGACTGGTAAGGCATGCGCAGATCAATCCCGTCCACAGCCGCCAGCGCCCCGTCCAGCCCCGGCGCGGTAGAGGAACCCGTCCAGACGCTGACCGCGAAACGGTCACCACGCCCGGCCGCCTCGCCCACGCGGCGCACCAGCGCAGCCGGCACCGCCTTCGGATGGCCAGAACCGGTAAACCCGCTCATCCCGACATGATCACCCGGCGCGATAAACCCAGCCGCATCCTCAGCCGACATCACCCTGTCAGCGAGTTCCTCGCACCGAAGACGCGCCCGGTCGGTCATCCCCACGCTCCCGCCCGCACCCGAATATCACGACGGTCCGCCGTCGGCAACGCCCCGCATGGCTGGCCACCCGGAAGCCGGGACCCTCAGTCAGGCAACAGGCTACGGCAGCAGGCCGCGTCCTTATCTACCCTGCAGGTCACCACCCCCCTGACTGTGGCTGTGAGCCTTCGCCCCTGCCCGTGACTGCCTGATGATCCGCCTGCTTGTCCAGCCGGTGCTCGACCGGGCCCTGAAGGCCTCGGTAGGCAGCCAGCTGGCTGGCGTTGACTACCCGGCTCTGGCGGGCGCCAGGCGCGCTCGCAGTCGCGCAGTCGCGCAGTCGCGCAGTCGCGCAGTCGCGCAGTCGCGCAGTCGCGCAGTGACAAGCCTGCTTGACAACCACGTGGTGTCAAGCTAGCTTGTCTATGACAAGGAGACTTGACAGAAGGAGGCTCGTCATGAGGTCGCTTAACAGCTGGATCGCCCTGATCGCGGGACTCGCCACGATATTCGTCGCCGGCAGCGCGATCGCGCTGGCAGCAAGGCAGGGCAACTGGGCGCCAATCCTCTCGGTGGGCTGGATCCCGGCGGTCGTCGTGGCGACCTGGCCCGGCACGTATCGCCGCTGCCGGCCCCGCCGGCGCGGCCAGGCCAACTAAAGCGATCCGCGGGGCGATGAAGAACCAGGTGCGCACATTCCGGACAGGGCGGAGCCTGGCCCAGGGCCAGCTAGCCGAGGCAATGGGGGTGTCACGTCAGACGATCAACTCGATCGAGAACGAGCGCTACACCCCATCGCTTCCGCTGGCGATCGCGCTCGCCCGTTACTTTGGCGTCACGGTCGAGGAGATGTTCGATGATCAAGGAACGTAGCCAACGATCACCCGGTCCAAGTGGTTCCTGCCAGCGTTCTCGCTCGGGCTCGGCGTCGTGGTGCTCGCGGCGAGCTGGCTCGGCGGTCACCCCGGCGAGGGCGCTTATTCGCTCGCGATCATGACCGGCTTTGCCCTGTTCATCCTGTTGGCTGGCCGCAGCGAGACCATCCGCGGCCTCCGGGGCGACGGTCGCGACGAGCGGTTCGCCCAGATCGACCTGCGCGCGACCGCAGTCGCCGGGCTAGTGCTGATCATTACCCTGATCGTGAGCTGGCTGGTCGAGATCGCCCGCGGGCACAGCGGGAGCCCGTACTACTGGCTCTGCGCGATCGGCGGCCTCGCCTACGCCCTAGCCGTCGCCTTCTTCCGCTGGCGCGGCTGAATCCAGTCTCCTCATCCGCAGTCCAGGTGGCGGCGGCAACGCGACCGGCCCCCTGCGCGGACGCGACCAGAACCGGTCGATCTGCGCCCGTACACACAGTAAGACATACACATGCCAGCCCGGTGCTACAACAGGGACATAAAGTCACCATGTGCTTACACACCGCTCTGGCCGAGGTGGGCATGCGGCTACGACGCACTCGATTCGCCTCGGTCCGGGTGCTTCCCGCCTTGGTTGCAGTCCTGGCCTGGTTGCCGCAATGCTGGTGGCCAGCGCCGCACCGGCCAGCGCCAACCAGCCAAGCCCCTGCCAATGGCAGCCACTCACCCTGATCAACGGCTGGCAATCGGAGCAACTCGTGTACGGCACTGGCGACCCGAATACTGCGTTAGCGACGGCATCGTCTACCTGGCCGGCTCGCTCGGCCGGGGAAGTGGCAGCAGCCCTGAATTCGCCGTGCTCCCCCGCAGGCCGCTCCCGGCAGCTCCCTGTACCTCAGCGTGTACGCCTTCTCCGGCGCCGCTGGCGTCCTTTACATTAACCCGGCCGGCACCATGCTCGCCTACGGTGGCAATGCCTCCAGTTACACCTCTCTGGCCGGTATCTCTTACCCGGCCGCCGAGTCCGCGCCTCCCAGCCAGCCCTTCTCTTTGGTCAACGGCTGGCAGTCCTCGCAGGGCGAGTACAACACCGGCGATCCCGCTTACTTCGTTTCCGGCGGCATCGTCCACCTGTCTGGTTCGATGCACAACCCCGCCCCGTCTGCGAGCAGCGAGTTCGCCCAGATCCCGCCGGCCGCTGAGCCGGGCGGCTCCATGTACTTGTTCGGCCAGGGCCAAGCTTGCGACTTCTTGATCAGCCTGTCCGGCATTTCCTACCGGGTGACATCATGACGATTCCGAACGAACCACGTCCGGCCGCGGCCCTGGCCTTGTCGGCACAGAGCGCGCTGCCCGGCCCGGCAGCCGGTTAACTTAGGCGCTTGCGAGCCCGACTCGTCAGCGGGCATTTGGTGAGGGGTTCATCCGGGCTGGGGTCCGGCGCGCTCGGCCAGGTCCTGGCATACCCGGCACACCGGCACGTCGGCTGGCGGCGGCGCGGATATAAGCGACCGCCGCGTACAGGGCTCAAAGGGCAGCAGGCCTCGTTCACATCTGCCCCTGCCGGTCAGCCTGACTGGGCTTGGGACCTTCGCCTCTGTCGGCAACACGGGGATGGTCATCAGCTAGGAGGATTGGTCATTAGCTAGATGGTGCGGCGCCGCGCGAAGTGCCAGCGAGGGAGGCTCGACCCGCAAGGCCGCCAAGCCAACCGGGGCGCGGATGGTCGTATACCTGTCATCCCGTACGTCCGCGTCACCTCACATCCCCACTGGCAAGGCGAGAATCATGAAGGACTATCCACCCGAAGAGAGCGTTAGGGACCAGCTGGCGTCGAGGCAGTCGGTGCATCCCCTGGAGGTTGGCGTGAGCTCGGTCTCGCATACGGCGTTGACGCCGCTGTCGTTCCTGGAGCGCTCCGCGCGGGTATGGCCTGACAAGGTCGCCGTTATCTACGGCGGGCGGCGGCTCACGTACTCCGAACTGGCGGCCGAGGCACAGCGGGTGGCGCGGGCCCTGCAGGCGAGCGGCGTCGAGCTGGGCGACCGAGTCGCCTACCTGATGCCGAACCTGCCCGAGATGCTCATTGCCCATTTCGCGGTTCCGCTGGCGGGCGGCGTGCTTGTCACGGTGAATACCCGGCTCACGGCCCAGGAGATCGCCTACATCCTGGCGCACTCAGGCGCGAAGATCGTGGTGGTCAACGCGGCGCTCCTCCCGGCGGCCGCGACTGCCGCGGCCGACGTCGAGGCGGTGGCTGAGCTGGTGGTCGCCGAGGATGCCGAGCTAGCGCCGGCAGCCGCGGATCTGAGCTCCGATCCGCGGCTGGTGAGCTACCCCGACTTTCTCGCCAGGGGCGGGCAAGAGCCGCTGCCCTGGTCCGTCCCGGACGAACTTGCTCCTATCGCGATAAATTACACCTCCGGTACAACAGGGCGCCCGAAGGGCGCCGTTTACACCCACCGGGGTGCTCACCTGAACTGTTTCGGCGAGATCATCCACTCCCGGCACGACGAGAACAGCGTTTACCTGTGGACATTGCCGATGTTCCACTGCAACGGCTGGTGCACTCCGTGGTCGCTGACGGCCATCGGCGGCACGCATGTGTGCCTGCGCGAGGTGCGCGGCGACGCGATCTGGGAGCAGCTGCGCGAGCACCACGTCACCCACCTCAATGCGGCGCCGACTGTCGTGAGCACGATCCTGAACACGCCCGAGGCCGGGCCGCTGACCCGCCCGGTCCTGATCACCACGGCGGGCGCGCCGCCCAGTCCAACCACGATCGCGCATATGGAACAGATGGGCTTCCGGATCGTACACGTGTACGGGCTGACCGAAACTTACGGCCCGATCACGTTCTGCCAATCCCAGCCGCAGTGGGCTGATCTATCAGCCGAGCAGCGCGCCGTGCTGCAGGCCCGCCAGGGCGTCAACATGATCCAAGCCGAAATCGTGCGCGTCGTTGACGCTGACATGGCCGACGTCCCGGCCGATGGCAGCACAATGGGCGAGATCGTCATGCGCGGCAACAACGTCATGATCGGTTACTACCTCGACCCAGACGCCACGGACGAGGCGTTCCGCGGTGGCTGGTTCCACAGCGGGGACCTCGGCGTCATGCATCCAGACGGGTACATCGAGCTGCGCGACCGCTCCAAGGATGTGGTCATCTCAGGCGGAGAGAACATCTCCACCATCGAGGTGGAGCAAGCGCTCATGAGTCACCCTGCCGTGCGCGAGGTCGCTGTCATCGGGGTACCCGACGACAAGTGGGGCGAGCGCCCGAAAGGGTTCGTCGTGCTCCAGACCGGCGCGAGCGCGACTCCGCAAGAGTTGATCGCGCACGTGCGCACCAAGATCGCCAGTTACAAGGCGCCCCGCGACATCGACATCAGGCTCGAACTGCCGATGACGTCTACGGGAAAGATCCAGAAATTCGTACTGCGTGACGCCGAGTGGGCCGGACGCACCCACCGCGTACACGGCTAGCAATTCGTCGTTTCAGGTCGGATCGCGGACAGCCCAGCGCCCACGACCGGCCGGGCCTGGTGGGTGTGACGGCCCGGGACTGTGCTGGGCGCGATCGTTGCCGCAGGATCTGCCCGGCGTGAGGCGGCAGGGGCACGCCAACCTCCGCCGGCCTGGTCCGCGGCGACCATAGGCCGGGGCGGAAGTATCACCTGACCGCGGCCGGGTGAACGTGTGAGGGCTCACTGTGGAACACCGGCCGCAGACGGTGCGCGGGGCCGGCGACCGGGGATGATGGATCTGTGACCGTGCCGGTCCGGCGAGTGCGGCCGTGAACGCCTGCCTGCACGCCAGCCTGCCACGATTCCTGCCAGACGCGGGCCGAGGCCCCCGGCACGCCGGGACGGGATCCCTTGCCCCGGCCGTGTAGCGGGATCGTCCGGGATCCGCGGGGGCACCCGGAGACGCTGGGGGTGATCGGTTGACCGCGCTCGCGGAGGTCGGGCGGTCTTATGCGCTGCTGGCCGATGGCACCACGATGACCATCAGGCCGGCGGGTCCGCAGGATTACGGGCCTGTCAAGCGGCTGCACGATGGGATGTCGCCGGGCAACCTCTACTTCCGTTTCTTCACCACGAGCCGGGTGGCCGCGGAGCGGGAAGCCCGCCGGGTGTGCCGCGAGGCCGGCCCGGACCACGGCGCGCTGCTCGGCCTGCTGAGCGATGAGTTGGTCGGGGTCGCCAGCTACGAGCTCATCCCTGGCTCGGGGACCGCTGAGGTCGCCCTGGTGGTTGCCGACGGCAGGCACGGGCGCGGTATCGCCACGTTGCTGCTTGAGCACCTGGTCTCGCTAGCCGACGCCCGCGGCGTGAAGGACTTCACCGCTGAGGTGCTGCCGGGGAACAGCGCGGTGCTGCAGGTGCTTGGCGACGCGGGGCTGGCTGTGCGGCGTAGGTCCGGCAACGGCGTGGTTGAGCTGTCCATGCCGATCCCGCACAGCACGGCCCTCGGTGAGGCCAGCGCCTATCTGGACGCGGTGGCAGGCCGGGAGCAACAGGCTAATGCGGCAAGCCTGGATCCGCTGCTGGCCCCCCGGTCGGCCGCGGTGGTCGGCCCGGTCAGCCGTCCAGGCTCGATCGGCCGGAGGATCCTGCTCAACATCCGCGACGCCGGTTTCAGCGGTGCGTTGCATGCGGTCAGCTCGCTGGCCGGCGACATCGAGGGCATCCCATGCGTCGCGTCGGTGGCGGCGTTGCCCGAGGCACCCGACCTCGTGGTCGTGGCGGTACCAGCGGAACGCGTCCTGGAGGTGGCACAGGACTGCGGGAAGCGCGGAGCCAGATCGCTGGTGGTCATTACCTCGGGCCTCACGCTGGCGCAAGGATCCAGCCTGCTCGAGGCCAGTCGGCGGGCGGGCATGCGCCTGATAGGCCCGAACTGCTTCGGCGTCGCGGTGCCCGGGATCGGGCTGGACGCCACGTTCGCCGCGCACCACCCTTCCCCCGGCAAGGCCGGCCTCGTCGTCCAGTCCGGAGCGCTCGGCGCGGCGCTGGTGGAGCACTTCTCCCGGTTGGGCATCGGAACCTCCTCGTTCGCCTCGGTCGGCGACATGCTGGATGTCTCCGGCACCGACATGCTGATGTGGTGGGAGGCGGATCACACCACTGAACTTGCCGTGCTCTACCTGGAATCCTTCGGCGACCCGCGCAGGTTCGCCCGCACCGCGCGCCGGGTGAGCGCCACGGTCCCCATCCTCACTGTCCACGCCGGGCGGTCGGTCCCGGGCCAGCGGGCCGCCGCTTCGCACACCGCAGCCGTAGCCGCACCGCTCATCGCCCGGCAGGCACTCTTCGATCAGGCGGGCATTATCGCCACCACCAGCTTCAGCGAACTGCTCGACGCGGCCGTGCTGATCGCATCCCAGCCGGTCCCGGCGGGCAGCCGGGTGACCATCGTGTCCAGCGGAGGCGGCGCGGGCGTGCTGGCGGCCGACGCGTGCGCAGAAGCCGGCCTGGCCATCGCCCCGCCGGGCCGGGAGGCCCGCAGCCGCTTGCGGGATGTGCTGCCCGCCGGCTCAGTCCTCGCCGGCCTGATAGACACCACCGAGGCCGTCAGCCCCGAAGCATTCCGCACGGCCCTGCACATCGCGGCCAGCGAGGACGGCGTGCACGCCGTCCTCGCGCTCGTGGTCCGGAACAGCTCTGCGGACCTGCTTCCCACGCTAACCGCCGAGCGGCTGCCGGTCCCGATCGCGGCGGTCGTACTGGACCAGCCCGAGTCGGTCCAGTTGCTGCATGGTGACGGGGCGGGCCCGGCCGTGCCAGCGTACGCTTCCCCGGAAGCGGCCGCCCGTGCGCTGGCCCAGGCCACCCGCTACGGTTCATGGCGGTCCCGGCCAGCTGGCACGGTGCCGGAAATCAGGGACCTCCGGCTGGCGGACGCACGCTCAATCGTCGGTTCCTTCCTCGCCCGGATGCCGGGCGGCGGCTGGCTGTCTGCGCACGAGGCCGACGACCTGCTGCGCTGCTACGGCATCCCGATGGTCGAGTTCCGCCGGGCCGGCAACGCCGACGCGGCAGTCGAGGCAGCGGCCAGCCTGGGCGGCCACGTGGTCATCAAGGCTGAGGTTCCTGGCCTGCTCCACAAGACCGACGCAGGCGCAGTTGAACTAGACCTGCACAGCGCCGACGAGGTGCGCCGGGCGATGCGCCGCCTCCAGGACAAGTTCGCCGGACATCTGGCCGGCGTGCTCGTCGAGCCCATGATCACCGGCGGCACCGAGACCATGATCGGAGTCGTGCAGGAACCGGTGTTCGGCCCCGTCGTGGTGTTCGGGCTCGGCGGGATCCTCACCGAGACGCTCGGTGACCACGTGGCCCGCCTTGCCCCCCTCACCGACGCCGACGCCGACGACCTGATTCACACCCTCCGCGCCGCACCGTTGCTCCTAGGTCACAACGGTCAGCCCGCAGCGGACATCGAGGGCCTGCGCGACACACTGCTCCGGGTGTCGCGCCTCGCCGACCATCTGCCACAAGTCGCCGAGCTCGACCTCAACCCCGTGATCGTCCGCCCGGACGGTGTCATCGCCGTGGACGCACGCATCCGCGTGACCAGCCACCGCCCAGCCGACCCGTTCCTGCGCCAGCTCCCCCCGCCACGGCACGACACAAAGTAGACCTGGCCGAAGGCCGGCAGAAGGACCAGGCGCTGCGGGATCGCTGGACGACCTCAGCGTGACCGGCAGCCGGGGCCCCGGCGCGCCGAACACCTGCACGGGAACCTGTGGGTGTGGGACCGCACCCGTCCGCAGCGAGATACGGGCTTCTATCTGCATGGTTTCGATCTTGAAGCGGATGATCTGCGCGAAGCTCGGTTCCTGGCGGCCGGGCCGGGTCTACTTCCTGACACTGTCTACTTCCGACACCTCTCGCGGGATGACCGGACTCCGGCCCTGACCGCCCAGCCGCAAGCGACGTTAGGCGTATCTGAGCCGGAGATCGACCTCTTTACCGCTTCTGCCGCTCCGAGCGCGCGGTTGAGCGTTTGCGCCGGGATAGGCATCAACTCTGAGATCTTGGCCCCAAATGCGCGGGTCCTGCTGATTCAGGTCGCTCAGCCCGCCAGCGGGCGGCGGATTCTAGATGCGAACAGGTCGCGGAGGCTCACCACGCCACAGACCTTGCGGCCTTCCACGATCGGGAGGTGGCGGAACCCGTTCAGGAGCATGATCTGGGCGGCCTCATCGGCAGACGTGTCTGGGCGGGCCGACTGGGGGTCCGGGGTCATCCATGCCGACACCGGCGATGCTGAGAGGTCCTCACCGGAGGCCGCCGCGCGCAGGACATCACGCTCAGTGAGGATGCCAGCGAGGAATGGGCCTTGCAGGACGACGGCTGAGCCCACGTTCGCCTGCACCATGCCCGCGGCCGCCTCTGCCACTGGCGTGTCTGGCGTTGTCGCGGCCACGCGCGTGTTCATGAGATCACGGAGCACCATCATGGCCTTCGTCCCGGGTGCCGGACCCTTACTCACTCCCGCCCACCTCATCCAGCTCGGCGTCGAGGTAAGGGCTGGCTGGCCCGGCGAGCTCCTCGGATAGCATCCTCCACAGTGAGCCAGCCCATGCGGATATGCCAGGCCACTTCTTCCAGAACAGCTGCAGGGTGGTCTCGTCGAATTCGGCATGAGCGCGATCAGGCGTCACGGCATCCCTGACCTCCTCGAGACTGTGAATCAACTCGAGGAACTGCCCAGCGACGTCATCCATGCAATCACCCTCGGCGCGAGTGTAAACCGGCGGGCACGGCAACGCGAGAGCCAGCACCGTAAGCATTCACCGCGTGTACGCAGAGTGAGTGCTACTTGTACGACTTCGAGCTTGAGCCGGAGCATGAGGTCCGCGACTGGCTGGACAGCCTCAGCGACAGCGACTTCAAGCGGGTCGATGAGGTCTGCGGGATGCTCGCGCAGTAAGGCACCGAACTCGGCGGCCCTGGTCAGGCTACCTCGAAGGGGTGGTCTAGGAGTTGCGGATCCGGCTTCGCGACGCAGGTCGTGGCCGGAGGGTAAGGGCCGGCTGTGTCCCAGGGCGCTGATCACGGCGTCGTGCCCGGGCACGGCAGCCGCCACCGCCTCGGCGTTGAGCACGTCGCCCGTCACCTCGCGCAGGCCCGGATGCGGGCCCAGCCGTCCGGGGGTGCGGACAAAGACGGTGACCTGGTGCCCGCCGGACCGTGCCGTCTCGGCGATGCGCCGCCCGCCAGGAACGCAAAGGCCGCAACGACCACGCCAGCCCGTCATCGCGACGGTCGTGGCCGCCAGTAACATCGAGGTAGGAAGCCGGACTTTTCTGACCAGCTAAGAAAAAAAAAAAAAAAAAAAAAAAAAAAAAAAAAAAAAAAAAAAAAAAAAAAAAAAAAAAAAAAAAAAAAAAAAAAAAAAAAAAAAAAAAAAAAAAAAAAAAAAAAAAAAAAAAAAAAAAAAAAAAAAAAAAAAAAAAAAAAAAAAAAAAAAAAAAAAAAAGGGGGGGGGGGGGGGGGGGGTACGACCCGCAAGATCCACGACGATACCCATGACCTGCACAACACTGACCTGGAGCTGGGGCCCAACCGACCGCGGCGCTGATCCGGGCCCCCGGCAGCTATCCGCCCAAGCCGCTGACCTGCACGGATCTGGCCCGCAACTGGCCCACAGCCACCGGGAACGGTCTACCGAACCGCCCCCGGACACACGACAGGCCCGGCCTCGGGACTGTGCAGCGAACGGCTCTGTCGCACTTTCGGTGGTGACGGGGTCTATCTCACGAACGGCTCTGTCGCACTTTCGGTGGTGACGGCGTGTCAGGCTATGCCACGATGAGTCATATGTGTCATGGTTGCCCGCGTGTGACATAAATGGGCTTGTGGAAGTGGTGTTCTCCGGGTTGTCGTCCCTGGTCATTGAGGACGTGACGGACCTGGATCGGCGTGATCGTGGTCCGGGCGCGACAGCGGGCGGGCCGGCGCCGTGCCCGCGATGCGGCGCCGGGACCGGCCAGGTGCACGGGTATTACGAGCGGACGCTCGCGGACGTGCCTGCGGATGGCCGCCCGGTCGTGTTGCGGGTCCGGGTGCGGCGGATGCGGTGCCCGGTCCCGGGCTGCCCGGTCCAGACGTTCCGGGAGCAGGTCCCGGGCGTGCTGGACCGCTACCAGCGGCGGACCGCGCGCCTGGCAGGCCGGGCCGGTGAGGTGGCCCGCCGGTTAGCGGGCCGGGCGGGGGCCGGGCTTGCTGACGGCGCTGGGAGTCCCGGTTTCCCGTGACGCCGCCCTGCGGGTGCTGCTGCGGCTCCCGCTGTCCCAGGTCAGCGTCCCCCGCGTGCTGGGCGTTGACGATTTCGCGCTGCGCCGCGGCCACGTCTACGCGACCATCCTGATCAACGCCGAGACCGGGGAGCGGGTCGATGTCCTGGCCAGCCGGAAGGCTGACGTGCTGGAGGCGTGGCTGCGCGATCACTCTGGCGTCGAGGTCGTGTGCCGGGACGGGTCCGGAGCCTACGGCGAGGCGGTCCGCCGCGCGCTGCCCGGCGCGGTCCAGGCCGGCGACTGGCACCTGTGGCACGGCCTGGCCGCAGCCGTCCTGAAAGAAGTCGCCGCGCACAGCTCCTGCTGGGCGGCCGCAGGGCCGCCGCTTAAGGAGGGCAAGCAGGCCCAGACGACAGCCGACCGGTGGCGGCAGGTCCACGACCTACTGGACAAGGGCACTGGCCTGCTGGAATGCACACGCCGGCTCGAGCTTGTCACTGAACACGGTCAAGCGCTACGCCCGCGCCGCCGAGCCGGGGCGGATGATCCGTGCGCCCAAGTACCGGGCGACCCTGGTGGATCCCTACCGTGACCACCTGCGCGCCCGCCGCGCCGCCGACCCGGCCGTGCCGGTCCGGCGGCTACTCGCCGAGATCCGCGAGCAGGGCTACGCCGGCAGCATGAACCTGCTCTACCGCTACATCACCCAGGGCCGCGTCGAAGCGACCGGCCGCACCTGTCAGCCAAGTCCGTCACCCGGCTCCTGCTCACCCGGCCGGACGGTCTCAGCGACAGCCAGCAGACGCTACTCGCCGGGCTCACCGCCGCCTGCCCCGAGATGACCAGCCTCACCGCCCTCATCGGCTCCTTCGCCGCCCTGCTCCGGCCAGACCCCGCCAACGAGGCCCGGCTCCGGGACTGGGCCGGGACCGCACGGGCCTGCGACCTGCCCAGCATCCACTCCTTCACCCGCGGCCTGGACCTGGACATCGACGCCGCCATAGCCGCCGTCACCCTGCCGTTCCATAACGGCCGGACCGAGGGCGTGAACACCAAGACCAAGATGATCAAACGGCAGATGTATGGCCGCGCCGGATTCGCTCTCCTCCGCCACCGCATCCTGCTCAGCTGACACCACGCACCGTCACCACCGAAAGTGCGACAGAGCCGTTCGCTGCACAGTCCCACGCGCGGCAGTAGCGTGTCGAGTGCCGCCAACCACTCCCCGTGCTCACAGCATCCTGACCAGCCTGAACGGGGACCGCAGCCCACACGTGCCGCCTGGGAGCGGTATCCAGACCGCTCCCAGAGCCGACGGGCAAGATCGCTCTGTACCTTGCTTGACCTGGGGCTTTGATGGTGGCAGGTGTTGGGTTCGAACCAACGTAGGCTAAGCCGATGGTTTTACAGGTAGCGCCCAGCGATGATCGCGAATGGTTCCTGACCTGCCACGTCAGCCTTCCGGGGAAACCCAGCGGTGCCCGCTCAACCACTCCTCAGCCACGCGACGATGAGCCGGCCTGAATTCCTGCTATATCCGGCTGCCTACGACTTGCCGGTGTCACGGGATGAGATCTGCTGGGCCAGGCGAATCCGCGGTCCCGCAAGCCTGGCCTCAACCGGGAGCCGACCTGACCTACGTGGACAAGGACCCGGCACCGAGGGCCGGTACCATCAAGGTGGCAAGCAGGACTTTCGGACCAGTCAGTCGGCCGTGCTGCCGCACAGCGTGTTATCCCCGCGTCAAGCGGACGGAGCACTGGCCTGACCCTCTCACCCGGCACCGTCGCCATCCCGAACCGAAGCACACGTGCCATGACTGATGTTGTGCCGCCCGGTGCGGGCGGAGAACAGGACTCAGCCCATATGAGCGAGGCCATCGAAACCTGGCCAGGTCGTTCCTACCCCCTCGGCGCGGCTTACGACGGTGCCGGGACGAACTTTTCGCTGTTCTCCGAGGTCGCAGAAGGCGTCGAACTCTGCCTCTTCGACGATGACGGGGGCGAGCAGCGGGTCGTGCTCGAGGAAGTCGAAGCCTTCTGCTGGCATGCCTACCTGCCGAAGGTGACGCCCGGGCAGCGCTATGGCTACCGGGTGAGCGGGCCGTGGGCGCCCGACAAGGGCCAGCGATGCAACCCGGCAAAGCTGCTTCTTGACCCTTACGCGAAAGCGATCGAAGGCCAGGTCAACTGGGATCAGGCCTGCTTCCCGTACACCTTCGGTGACGACACCTCACGCAACGACGACGACAGCGCCGCCCATGTGCCCAAGGCAGTGGTCCACAACCCGTACTTCGACTGGGGGAACGACCGGCCCCCGGATGTCCCGCTCCAGGAGTCTGTCATCTACGAACTGCACGTCAAAGGCTTCACCGCCAGGCATCCCGGCATCCCCGAGGCGCAGCGGGGAACCTACGCTGGCCTGGCCCACCCCGCCGCAATCGAATACCTCACCAGGCTCGGCATCACCGCGGTGGAACTGCTCCCCGTCCATCAGTTCGTTCACGATGCCCATCTGGTTGAGCGGGGGCTGCGGAACTACTGGGGTTACAACTCGATCGGCTTTCTCGCCCCGCACAATGAATACGCCGCCAGCGGCCAGAGGGGCGAGCAGGTCGCCGAGTTCAAGGCGATGGTCCGGACGCTGCACGAGGCAGGTATCGAGGTCATCCTCGATGTTGTCTACAACCACACGGCTGAGGGCAGCCACCTGGGCCCAGTTCTGTCGATGAAAGGAATTGATAACGCAGCCTATTACCGCCTCGTTGCCGACGATCGGCGCTTCTATTACGACACGACAGGGACGGGGAATAGCCTGAACGTCCGGCACCCGCACACCCTTCAGCTCATTATGGACTCGCTGCGCTACTGGGTGACTCAAATGCACGTCGATGGGTTCCGTTTCGACCTCGCCGCCACTCTGGCCCGCCAGTTCCACGAGGTTGATCGTCTCGCTGCCTTCTTCGACCTCATCCAGCAAGACCCGATCGTGTCACAGGTCAAGCTCATCGCCGAGCCATGGGACCTCGGCGAAGGTGGCTACCAGGTGGGCAACTTCCCCGCCCTGTGGTCGGAGTGGAACGGCCGTTACCGCGATACCGTGCGGGACTTCTGGCGGGGTGAGCCCGCCACCCTCGGCGAGTTCGCCAGCCGCCTGACGGGTAGTTCCGACCTCTACCAAGCCGACACCCGCCACCCAGGGGCCAGCGTCAACTTCGTCACTGCCCACGACGGATTCACTTTGCGCGACCTGGTCTCCTATAACGAGAAGCACAACGACGCCAACGGGGAAGGCGGCGCCGACGGCGAGAGCCACAATCGCTCATGGAACTGCGGCGCCGAGGGCGGCACAGACGACCAAGCCGTCCTCGGGTTGCGACGGAAGCAGCAGCGCAACTTCCTGGCGACCCTGCTGCTCTCCCAGGGGGCCACCATGCTGCTGGGCGGGGACGAGTCCGGGCGGACCCAGGGCGGGAACAACAACGCCTACTGCCAGGACAACGAGATCTCGTGGCAAGACTGGGGACGGATCGACGAGGAACTGCTTGGCTTCACCCGCGACCTCATCACTTTGCGGCGGGAGCATCCCGTGCTGCGTCAACGGCGCTACGCCCAGGGCCATGCTGACCGAGGCTCAGTCGAGCTTGGCTGGTGCAAGCCCGACGGGTCCGAAATGAGCGATGAGGACTGGGACGCCGGGCTTGCCCTGTGGGTCGGCCTCTTCCTCAACGGCGAGGCGATCGCAGACCGTGACCGTCGTGGTCAGCGGGTGACTGACGATTCCTTCCTGCTGCTGTTCAACGCCCATCACAGGGCCATCAGGTGGACGCTACCCAGACAATGGGCTGAGTGGTGGGAACCGATTCTTGACACCTCGGCCCTCGGCCGGCGGAGGAAAGCCATCAAATGCGGCCAGGCTCGTCTGGTGGCTGGGCGATCCGTCGTAGTCCTCCGGCGACAGGGGTAATCCCGGGGGCCGCAGGCGGGGTCCGGCCCAGCCAGGTGCTCCTGACTAACGCATTTCCCGAATCGGGCGCAGGAGTTCCTTGCGCGGGGCAGTTGCCCCAGCCATCGCCCTGAACCCGCCCGGAGCGCCGACACATGCGCACAGACTCCTCTCCAGCCCCTCAGCCCTCCGTGCGGCGTGCCCGAGCCACCGTTCTGCGCGGCCACCGCATCGCCGCTCTGAGTGATCCCGAACGGAACAATATGCACGCGGCAACCCCCGTGGCCGACGTGCCTGACCAGCTGGATGTGTCGTGGAAGGCTCCTTGACCTTGCGCACAAGTCCGGCATAATCGGCCTGGTCAGGATAGTTGAGCGCCGGAGTGGAGAGAGCAGTTGATCAAGACAGCTAAGCCCGGCCGTGACGGTACTGTCCGCGTTACCTTCACACTGCCCGCCGATGAGCCCTACGGGGCTGTGTCCGTGGTGGGTGATTTCAACGACTGGGATCCCTTCGCCCATCCACTGCGGCGGCGGGCGAACGGCACCCGCAGCGCCGCGGTGACCGTCCCGGTCGGCAGCATGCTGCGCTTCCGTTACCTCGCCGAGGGCGGGGTTTGGTTCGACGACGAAACCGCCCCCGCACGGGATGGCCAGGGCGCCAGCATCGGAGTCTAATTCCGGGCCGCTAGGCCGGATCGGGGTGGTCAAGCGGCACGCCGGCGGGTTGCCGGGCCGGGGCTGGGCCGTCGGGGCCACGTTGCTGAGTCTGGTGCGGCTTACCGGTTGGTCTCCGGCTCGTGGGCGAGCCACAGGACGCCAAGGGGCGGCAGCGTGAGCGCGGCGGAGTAGCCGAGGTCGTTCCAGCCGGTGGGCTCGGCGGTGACGGCACCGGCGAGGGTGTTGCTGCCACCGAACTTCGCGTTGTCGGAGTTGAGGATTTCCGCCCAGCGCCCCGGTTGCGGGAGCCCGATGCGGTAGTCATGGCGGGGCACCGGCGTGAGATTCGCGACGCAGGCGACGGGACGCCCACCTGTGATCGGGAATCTGAGAAACGACAGCACGCTGTTTTCTGAGTCGTTGGGGTTGATCCAGCGGAAACCAGGCCAGTCGAAGTCCTGCTCCCACAATGCGGGCTCGTGGCGGTAGACGGTGTTGAGCGCGCGGACTAGCGCCTGCACTCCGGCGTGCTCAGGGTAGTCAAGCAGGTGCCAATCGAGGCTGCTGTCATGCCGCCACTCGTCGTTCTGCGCGATCTCGCCGCCCATGAACAAAAGCGGCCGGCCGGGATGTGCCCACATCCAGGCCAGCAACGCGCGCAGGTTCGCGAACTGCTGCCACCGGTCCCCGGGCATCTTGCCGAGCAGCGATCCCTTTCCGTGTGCGACCTCGTCGTGGCTCAGCGGCAGTATGAAGTTCTCGCTGAAGGCGTACAGCAGGGCGAACGTGAGTTCGTGATGGTGGTAGCGCCGGTGCACCGGATCCTTGGCGAAATAAACCAAGCTGTCGTGCATCCACCCCATATTCCATTTGAACCCGAAACCGAGCCCACCCAGGTAAGTGGGGCGGGAGACAGCCGGCCAGGAGGTGGACTCCTCGGCGACCAGCATGACCGAGGGATGGTGGCCATATACCACTTCGTTGGATTCCTTGATGAAGTCGATGGCTTCCAGGTTTTCCCGGCCGCCGAACCGGTTGGTGACCCACTCGCCCTCTTTGCGCGAATAGTCCAGGTAGAGCATCGAGGCGACCGCGTCCACGCGCAGGCCATCGACATGGAACTCCTCGATCCAGAACAGCGCGTTCGCGAGCAGGAAGTTCCGGACCTCGTGCCGCCCGTAGTTGAACACCAGCGTGCCCCAGTCGGGGTGCTCGCCCAGGCGGGGGTCGGCGTGCTCGTACAGCGCCGTGCCGTCGAAGCGCGCCAGCGCCCAGTCGTCCTTGGGGAAATGCCCGGCGACCCAGTCGACGAGAACGCCGATGCCTGCCTGATGCAACCGGTTGACCAGATAGCGGAAGTCGTCGGGGGTCCCGTGCCGTGCCGTCGGCGCGTAGAACCCGGTCACCTGATAACCCCAGGAACCGGAGAACGGGTGCTCTGCGATCGGGAGGAACTCAACGTGGGTGAAGCCGAGGTCGCTGAGGTACCCAGGCAGGGCCTCAGCCGCCTCGCGGTAGGTCAGGGGCCGCCACCCGCCGTCGGCGTCCTGGGCCAGCCGCCACGAGCCCAGGTGGCACTCATAGACCGACACCGGGGCATGCAGCAGGTTGGCGGTTTCCTGGCCGGCGAACCATGCTGCGTCCTGCCATTCGTACCTGCTCTGGGTGACCACACTGGCTGTCGCCGGCGGGACCTCGGCGGCGAAGGCGAACGGGTCCGCCCGCAGACTCACCTGCCCGTGCTGGCTCACCACCTCGAACTTGTAGCGAGCGCCCGGGCCGACCCCAGGCAGGAAGATCTCCCAGACCCCGGAACTGCCCAGCACCCTCATCGGCTGAACGCGGCCATCCCAGCCGTTGAAGTCACCAACAACCCGTACCGCCCGGGCGCTAGGCGCCCACACCGCGAACGACGTGCCAGGCGTCCCCTGATGCACTCGCACCTGCGCCCCGAGATGCTGCCACAACCCCTCGTGCCGGCCCTCCGCCAGCAAGTGAAGGTCAAGCTCCCCGAGCGTGGGCCAATACCGGTAGGGATCATCGACCACGACCACGACCCCATCTGGATAAGTCACTTCCAGCCGGTAATCCGGGACCTCCGGCCCCTCCATCACCACGGCGAACACCCCAGCAGGATGCACGCAGCGCATCTCGATCCGCTGCTCACCGGCGATGATGACCATGCCGGCCGCGTCAGGACGCCACCCGCGGATGACCACCCAGTCGCGGCCGTCACCGTCCCGCGCAGGGTGAGCGCCCAGCAGGCTGTGCGGATCGTGGTGCAGACCAGTGACCAAGCGCTCAAGATCCACATCGTCCACCACCGGGCCGAAATCAGCCGGTGAACTCATAGTGAGGCCCCCTCCGGCGCCGCGGCTTCAGGTGAAGCCGACACCCCCAGTCTGCAGGCCAGTGACCATTCACAGCATCACCCGGCCACCGACCGCAGAAGACAGCGCTCGACCGCACCAATCTCGCATTGCCCATGCTGGACCGGCAGATCCTCATCGCCCACGAAGACGGCCCCACGCCGACTGCGTCGAGTGCACGCGAATCGGGAACCGCGGCCGTGCAAGCCAGAACTCAACCACCGCTCAACCACGCGCGGCAGCACACCGCGGTCGCGGGCAACCGCTCCCCACTCCCGGCAGAACGCTGACCTGGCCGAACCGTCATCAGCGCAGACGGGCCCCGAACGGCGGGCGGCTTCCCCAGACCGCTCTCGCAACGCACGAGACCCGGCCCACTGGACCGGGTCTGACCTGCGAGTTTGGTGGTGGCAGGTGTTGGGTTCGAACCAACGTAGGCTAAGCCGACGGTTTTACAGACCGCTTCGCCCCATCCACCGGAATAGTCGCTGACCTGGCCAAACTTCTCTAACGATCATGTGAATACCCGGGCCTGTCCGCTATATGTCCGTGCCCGCAGTGACGCGAAACGGCTGACACCACGGACAGGCACGGACAGCGTCCGTACAAGCAGCCTGAGCTGCAGTTTCACAGTCATGGCTCCGCCGGCGCACACCTGAACCGGAGAACGCTCGGCTAACCTTGCGCAGGTCGCGTGGTCCTGCCCTTTGCGGCGGATGCCTCAGGGGCGGCAGAGGCAGAACTCGTTACCCTCGGGGTCGGCCAGGACAACCCAGTTGCGGTCACCCTGGCCGACATCTGCCTGCCGCGCGCCGAGGGCGAGCAGGTGGCTGAGCTCGGCTGCCTGGTCGCGGTTGACGGGTTTGATGTCCAGGTGCAGCCGGTTCTTGGTGAGCTTGGTCCCATCGGGCACCACGCGGAAATCGATCTCGAACGGGCCGCCGCCGACCCCGATCGACACCCCGTAGCTACCGCGCTTCACGACCTGCCAGCCCAGCACCCGTGCCCAGAACTGCGCGAGCAACTCCGCGTCCGTCGCATCGATGACCAGGGAAACAATCCGGTTCTCCACCCGTTGGTGCTAACACATCGACGGTGAACATAGCCAGCCACCAAACGAGATATCCGCTTGTGCCGCTACCGGTATCGCGCGATATGCCCGCCGTCTCGTCGTGCTTGTGAGCTGGCCGGGATGTCCGGCTCAGGACGGGCGGGGAGACCCCGGGGGACGCGTTCCCTTGGGCACGTAGTCGAAGAAGCGCTCGGTCCGGCCGGGCTGCGGTCCACTCGGCACGCAGACGGGTCCGGCGCTCAACCCGGCGCAGCGCCGAGAGCAGGGACCGGTTGAGGTCCCGGGCGGTGGCGCCGGTCATCGTCGCCTCGATGTGAAAGCCGCTGGCTATGGGGGTGATGCTGCCGCTGATGAGCTGGCGCAGGACGGGCTCGATCGCTGCGGGATCATCTGAGCTCACGTCCGCCACCAGGGAGAAGTCCGACTCGGCCATGGCACCATCCTGGCCGGTGCCGCTCAACACAGCCAGCTTGTCCCGCCCGGCGCGGGCGAGGCCGCCGAGTCTGGGCCCGAATGCGGGCCAGCAGATGACCTGTGTGCCGTTGTCCGCATGGCCGGGGGGTGCTGGCCCTCAGGCCGGCCAGCCGACCCGGCGCCACGCGGCCCCGGCCGGGCCCGGCCCAGGCCCGGGGCTGGCTGGCGAAGCAGCGGTCCGGCTGCTGGAGCGGTGCTGCACCTGCGGCTACGGTGGTGGCTGTGCGGGGTGTGCCGTGGAGGGGCGTGGTCTCGTCGGCCGCGGCCCCAGTGCTGATGGTCGCCGGGTGGACGGCTGCCGCCGGGCTGCAGCCGCGCTCCTTCGACCCCGTTGCCCAGCCAGTCAGCGCGCTGGCCGCGCCGGGCGCTGCCGACCGGTGGGTGATGACGGTGACCTTCCTGGTCGTTGGCGCGTGTGATGTCGTCACCGGGCTTGCGCTGCGGCCGGCCAGAGCGCCGGGGCGGCTGATCCTGATGGCCGCGGCCGTGGCGGGCCTCCTGGTCGCCAACCCGGAGCATCCCGGGACCTGTGGGGCTCGAATACGCGATGACCTCGACCCGGAAGACCGCCCAGACGAGGCCAGATCCAGTAATCGAGCCCCACAGCATCGTCGCTGAGTTGCCAGCTGGCCCGGCTGGCCCCAGGCAGGCCGGCTAGCGGCCGGGAACCGGTTAGTGCCCTGAAGCACCGGGTTTGCGGCCGACGCCGCCGTGGCTGGATATCGCGTCTGGCGGGGCGGCCGTGCCGGGGTCGGGGCGCCACTGGTGCAGCTGCACGATCCCGGGCTCGGCGAGGTCGAGCCCGGTGAAGAACCGGGCGACCTCGGCCCGGTTGCGCCGGGTCTGCGGGGTGCTGACGAACTGGTTGTAGCGCCGGGCGGCCTCGGCGGACGCGCTGGCCTGGATGTCGCTGGCCGGGTGGGAGATGACCAGGTGGCTGCCGGGCGGCACGGCGTCCAGCAGCTGGGCCACGATCTGGTACGGGCCGGCCTCGTCGGGGATCAGGTGCAGGATCAGCAGCAGCATGATGGCCACCGGCTGGGTGAAGTCCAGTGTGCGGGCGGCCTGGGCCAGGATCGTGCCGGGGTCGCGCAGGTCGGCGTCCACGTAGGCGGTGGCGCCGTGCGGGCCGCTGGCCAGCAGCGCCCGGGCATGGGTCAGCACGATCGGGTCGTTGTCGACGTAGACGACCCGGGACTGTTCGGCGAAGGACTGGGCCACCTCGTGCGTGTTGTTGCGGGTCGGGATGCCGGTGCCGATGTCCAGGAACTGCCGGATCCCGCACTCGCCGGCCAGGTAGCAGACGGTGCGGGCCAGGAACGCCCGGTTGGCGCGGACGCCGAACAGGATGCCCGGCTGGGCCTCGATCACCTGCCGGGCGGCGATCCGGTCGGCTTCGAAGTTGTCCTTGCCGCCCAGCCACACGTCATAGACCCGGGCCGGGTGGGCGACCGTGGTCTGGAACCTGTCCTCCACCTGACTATCGTCGCCCGGTGACGGGCTGGTCATCGCTACGCTCCACATGTCCGGCGCCGCTCCCGCCATCGATCCTCGCATCCGGGGCCGGGGCGCGCCGGGTGATGTGGGGTTTTGCCTGGTCAGGCCAGGCAGCGCAGTGGCTGCCCGCCGTTGAAGGTGACCATGTCCGCGAAGCAGGCGGCGTCGTCGAGTGGGCCGCCGGGTGGCTGGCCGCCGAGTTCGGCGTAGGCGCGGTGCAGGTTGCCGACGATCCGCTCGGTGTCGCTGAGCGCGGCGTACCGGCCCAGGTCGGTGGCGGCCGCGGCCTGCAGGGGGGTCAGCCCGGCGCCGTGCGCCGATAGGGCCGCGTCCTGGACGAAGGCCAGGTAGTCCGCGGTGCCGCGGAGTAGTTCCGGCCCGCCGGGTGCGCCATGGCCCGGGATGACGATCTCCGGGGCGAGGCCGCCGAGGGTGTGCAGCACGTCGAGCCAGCCGGAGATGGACCCGGACAGCGCGAACGGGGTGCCGCCGTTGAACGCGAGGTCGCCGGCGAACAGGACCCGCTCGGCGGGCAGCCAGGCCACCACGTCGTTGGTGGTGTGCGCCGGGGTGCCGAAGTGCAGCAGTTCGATCCGGCGGGCGCCGTCGTGCAGGTCCAGGCGGCGGTCGAAACAGATCGTGGGCAGCGCCCTGGTGATGTCCCCCCAGTCCACCGGTGTGAACAGCCCTGGGGGGGGCGGGCCGCCCGGCCGGGCGAGCAGGTCGCGGCAGCCGGACTGGGCCACGATGGCCTGCGCGCCGAGCAGGTGGTTGCCGTTGGTGTGGTCGCCGTGGTGATGGGTGTTGACCAGGGTGGTCACCGGCTGCCGGGTGACCGTCCGGATCGCGGCGAGGTAGGCGCGGGTGCGGGCCTCGGTCGCGCAGGTGTCGATGGACAGCACCTGGCCCTCGCCGAGGATGAGGCCGGTGTTGTTGATGAACCAGCTTCCGTCGGGCTGCAGGTAGGCGAAGACCCCGGGGGCGACCTCGGTGAGGCTGGCCGCCCCCGGCCCAGTGCGGCCAGCCCGGCCCGCGGGCCGGGCGGCCCGGTGATCGATGCTCATAGCTGGCTCCAGTCCCCGGCTGGCCGCAGCGGGCGCAGCGGCGGCCCGGCCACCACCCGGTGCTCCAGCCAGCCCAGGGCCTGCACCCCGAGCACGACCTCGTCGCCGGGCTGCAGCCACGGGTAGGCATCTGGCCCGTAGGTGCTGGCCAGTTCCTGGATGCAGCCGCCGCCGACGGTCCCGGACCCGATCACGTCCCCGGGCACCACCCGGGTGCCGCGGCTGGCGTAGGCGATGAGCTCACCGAAGCTCCAGTACATCGAGTCGAGCAGGCCCCACGAGTACCGCTTGCCGTTGACCTGGGCGGTCATCTCCAGCGTGAAGCCCGTCCCGGACCGGTACAGTTCGAGCTCGTCCGGAGTGACCAGGAAGGGCCCGCACGAGGTGGCCGAGTCCTTGCCCTTCGCCGGGCCGAGCAGCAGCCGCATCTCCCGGGCCTGCACGTCCCGGGCGGTGAAGTCGCACATCACCATGTAGCCCGCGATGTGCTGCTCCGCGTGCCGGGCGGACAGGTCGCTTCCGCCGGGCCCGATGACGGCGGCGACCTCGAGTTCGTAGTCGAACTGCGCGCACCCGGGCGGGACCGGGACCGGGTCGTGCGGGCCGAGGATGGCGGCCGGGTTGCTGAAGTAGAAGACCGGCAGCTCGTACCAGTCTGGGTCGGGCACCCCGCCGGACATCGTGGTGACGTGCTGCTCGAAGGAGAGGAAGTCGCGGACCGACGGCGGTGCCGGGACCGGCGCGGTGATCCGCACCGCGGCCGGGTTGACGACCTCGTCCGGGTCGCGCAGCGCCTGCTGGCCGACGGCCCGCAGCCGGCCTGGGTCGGCGAGCAGGCTGAGCAGGCTGGTGCCGGGCGGGCAGCCGTGGATCAGCCCGCCGTCCACGACCCCCAGCCGGAGCGGGCCGCCTGAGTGCTGGTAGCTGGCGAACTTCATCAGCTGACGCCCCAGAGCCTGGCGAACGCGGCCTTGAAGCTGGTGCTGCCATACCAGCTGCCCGATACCTGGCCGGCCGGGGTCAGGTCCAGCGAGGCCACGTTGTCCCGGGTGAAGACCCGCTGCGGGATGTCCTCGGTCTGCAGCACCGGCTGGTGCAGCAGCATCCGGAACACCTGGTTGGCGTACTGCCAGCCGAGCAGGATCCCGTCCGAGCCGGTGTCCTCGTACAGAAAGTTCTTCGTGTGCAGCATCTGCAAGGACCCCAGGATGCCCATCGAGCTGACCCCGATCACCCGGCTCGACCGCCCTGTCTGCACAACTCCCCCCAGCGCGGCCTGCACGTCGGTGTCGAACTCGGAGAACACGTAATCGATCTTGGGGTCCTTGAGCAGCGCGGAGCTGACCAGGGACGGCAGGGTGTTCAGGTTGGCGGTGCTCTCCTTGACCAGGTGCACGGTGCAGCCTGGGCACAGGGTGCGGAACTGGGCCAGGGCGCCACTGGTGATGGCCTGCACGGTCAGCGGGCTGTCGGTGATCTCGATGACCAGGACGTCGGCGCTGCCGTGGGAGTTGGCGATGGTCCAGTCCGCGGACAGCGACATGGCCCGGGTCTGGTTGGTTTCCAGGAACGCGAGCTCGTCGTTGCCGGCCACCGGCCGCCCGCTCGCGCCGGCCGATGGCTCATCGCCGAGCAGGACCGGGATGTGGTGCGCGGCTAGGGCGGCGAAGCCCTGCTGGGCGAAGCCGTACGGGATCGAGTCGGTGACCACGGCGGCCGCGTGCTCAGTGACGGCCTGGTTGAGGCAGGTCGTGGTGGCGGCGGGGCTGGCGCTGCCGTCACACACGTGCAGCCGGGCGCGCACGGTGGCCAGCGCTTGCTTGAGCCCGGTCTCGACCACCGGGAAGATCGGGACCTGCTGCGAGATCGGCACGTAGTACACCGTCTTCCCGGCCAGCGCGCTGCGCACCCCGCTCAGTGTGGCGCCAGCCGGGGCAAAGGTGGTGGGCTGCTCGTACCTGGCGATCTGGGCTTCCGCCGTGGCCACCCCGGGCGCGGACGAGGCCGCGGGCTTGCCCGCCGACGCCGGCGAGCTGGTGCAGCCGGCGATGAGGATCGCGGCGGCGAAGCCGAGCGGGATGGCCAGCCGGGACAGCCGCCGTCTGGGCCACGATCTGGTGCGGTGCGTCATGGACATGGGTTCTCCTGATGGGGATGGAATACGGGTTTGGCTGCCGCGGGCAGGCCTGCGATCAGGCCGTCCTGCGGTGGAGCAGGGCGGAGACGGTGACCGCGGCGATGAGTACCGCGCCGTAGAACACGTCCTCGACCCAGCCGGTGTAGCCGAGCAACTGCAGCCCGAGCACCCCGGTAGCGAGGAAGTACACGCCGATGAACATGCCGACCGGGTTGAACTGGCCGGGCCGGACCGCGGCCATGCCCAGGAACGCGGCGGTGATCCCGGCGGGCAGGTAGATGACCGAGGACGTGGGGTCGTAGCCACCGACGGAGGCGACCAGCAGCACTCCGCCGATCCCGGACAGCAGCCCGGACACGACGTAGGAGCCGAACCGGATCCGGTTGACCCGGATGCCCGCCAGCCGGGCGACCTCCCGGTTGGCGCCGACGAACGCAAGGTGCCGGCCGAGTGGGGTGAACCGCATGATGTAGGCGAAGATCAGGGTGGCCGCGAGCCCGTAGTAGAAGGACAGCGGCAGGCCGGCCACCTCCGTGTTGGCGATGGCGGCGAAGGCGGGGGACAGGCCGCTGACCGTGGACAGGTTGGCCAGCGCGAGGGCGATGCCGAGCAGCACGTTGGCCATGCCCAGGGTGACCACGATCCGGTCCACCCCGACCCGGACCACCAGGAAGCCGTTGACCGCCCCCGCTGCCGTGGTCACCAGGATGGCCGCCGCGCTGGCCGCGATGACGTTCCAGCCGTGCTCGACGGCGAGTACCGGCACCAGGGTCGCGGCCAGCCCCTGCATGGAGGCGAACGACAGGTCGAACTCGTTCACGATCAGGGTGGCCAGGAGGCCCAGGCTGATGAACACCAGCGCTTCCTGCGACCCGAAGATGGTCTGCAGGGTGCCGACCTGGAGGAACTGGGCTGGCTCGATGACCGCGAAGACGCCCGCCATGGCCAGCCAGACACCCAGGATGGCCCACCGGGAAACCGGGCCGGGCCCGTACCGGGCGGGCTTGGTGCCGCGGTGGCCTGCTCTGCCGCTCAACGTGCGTACCTGGTCGATCATCGTGCCGCCTCCGGCCGGGAGTCTTGCTGGGGTGGGGTCGGGTCGGTGTAGGTGAGCCGGACGATCTCCTCGGCGTTGCACGGCCCGCGTAGTTCGGCGCTGATGACGCCGCCGCGCAGGATCAGCACCCGGTCACAGGCGATGGCCAGATCCTCGGCCTCGATGGACGCCATGACGATCGCGACCCCGGAGGCGGCCGCCTGGCGCACCAGCGCCAGCAGCTGGGCCCGCGCGCCGACGTCAACGCCCTGGGTCGGCTCGTGCAGGACCAGCAGCTTCGGGCCGGTGGCCAGCCACTTGCCGAACAGCACCTTCTGCCGGTTGCCGCCGCTGAGCTGGCCCACCGGCTGCTGGCTGCCCGCCGCCCGGAGGCCGAGCTCAGCGGTGGCCTGCTCGGCCAGCTCCTCCGCCCAGCCGCGGCGCACCCACCACGGCCGGCTGCGGCGGCGCAGCTGCGGGATGGCCAGGTTCTCCCGCACGCTAAGGGACAGCGCCAGCCCTTCGCTGTCCCGCCGCTCGGGGACCAGCACCACCCCGGCGTCCAGGCAGCGGCGCAGCGCGGGCCGGGTCAGGCCGATCGCCCCGGCGGGCACGGTGAGCTGCCCGGCCGCCGCCCGGCGGGTGCCGGTCAGCAGCCCGGGCAGCTCCTCCAGCCCGGAGCCGAGCAGCCCGGTCACGCCCAGCACCTCGCCGGGCGCGACACCGAACGAGGACGCCGGCCAGCACCCGCCCGGTCAGGCCCGCGACACGGATCGGGTGGTCCGCGGTGGGCGCCGTCCCGCGCCCCGGGGGCAGGGCGCGGGACGGCGCGGGCCCGGCCGTGGGCGAGGGCGCCGCGCCCGGCCCGCTCTCGCGCGGGCCGACCAGGAGCGCCCCAGCGCGGCCCGGTCCAGGCTGGCGGTGGGCAGGCCCGCGGCGATCAGTTCGCCGTCACGCAGCACGGACACCCGTGCGGCCAGCTGGAACACCTCGTCCACCCGGTGGGTGATCATCAGCACCGCCCCGCCGGCCGCCGCGATGCCCGCGATCAGCCGGTACAGGTGCTCCTCGGCAGGCCGGGGCAGGGCCCGGGTGGCCTCGTCGAGGACGATGAGACCCCGTCCGGGCACCTGGTCGCCGATGGCCCGGGCGATCGCCACGGTGCTGCGCTCCGCGGCGGACAGCGAGCCGACCGGGGCGCGCGGATCGAGGTTGCTGTCCAGCCGGGCCAGCGTGGCCCGGACCTGGTCGTGCTCGGCCCGCCAGTCCACCCGGCGGGACAGCGGGCGGGCAGCGAACCGGCCGATCCGGCAGTTCTCGGTGACCGACAGACCGTCTACCAGCCCGAGATCCTGATGCACGAACGTGATGCCGCAGCCGACCAGGTCACGGATGCGCACCGGCAGCGGCAGCGCCGCCCCATCCAGCGCGATCGAGCCCCCCGCGTCGGGCGGGTGCGCCCCGGCCAGCACCTTGACCAGGGTCAACTTGCCGGAGCCGTTGTGCCCCACCAGGGCGTGCACCTCTCCCGCGGCCACCTCGAGGGACACCTGCCGCAGCACCCGGGCCGAGCCGAACGTCTTCGACAGCTGGCCGATCGACAGCCGTGGCGGCGGCTCCGGTGCGCCGGCCTGGTCCGGTGCGCCGGGTGCCAGCTCCTGCTGGCCTGCGCCGAAGGGCGTCATCGCCCTCGCCTCCATCCGGTGGGCCGCGGCGGCGGTCCACGTCCTACCGGGGGACTTTCTGGATCTAAGACCAATGACATACTCTGATCTAAATTTAGACTTGAGTATGGAGAGGAAGGTACGACGTTGCGGACGGGGAGTCAAGACCAGGCGCGGGCATGCTCTACTGGTGCCATGCCAACCGCCCAGGATCCGGGGACGGAAGACCTGATGGCGGTCCCCCCGGCTGGCGCAGCTGGGAACGGTGCACCGCCGCCGCCCGCCGGGCGCCGCGAACGGCGCCGCCTGGAAGTCCGTGAGCGCCTCTACACGGCCGCGGTCGCGCTGTTCACCGAGCAGGGCTATACCGAGACGACCATGGACGACATCGCCGAACGGGCCGACGTGGCCCGGGCCACGGTGTTCAACCACTTCCCGCAGAAGAACGCCTTCGTGCAGGAGTGGGGCCGTCACCGCCGGGCCCGGGTGACCGAGATACTGGCGGCCGAGCGAGCCCAGGACCGGCCCGTGGCCGAGCAGCTGTGCCGCTACCTGGCCGAGATGGCGGCGATCAACGTGGCCGCGCGGCGGGAAAGCGCCGTGCTGATGGACGCGGCCATCCGCTACGGCGGCGTGCTGCGCGAGCCGTCACTCGAGCTGGAACTGGCCAAGCTCATCGAGCGCGGCAAGCAGACCGGCGAGATCCGCCCGGACGTCAACGCCGCTCACGCTGGGGCGATCCTCGCCATCGGCTACTTCACCAGCGTGCTGCGCTGGATCAGCGCCGAGCCACCACCCTTCAGCCTGCCCGATCAGCTCAGCGGGATGCTCGACATCGTCCTCCGCGGCCTGCTCGCCCACCCGCCCGGCTGACGCCGGCCGGGAAGGCTGGCGGCAGCCAGACAAGATTCCGATGCCGGGTGAGGCGCGGGTGACGTCTTCCCAACGCCACCGTGCGCAGCAGGTAAACGGTCGCCCTCAGCCGCCGTCGGCGGCGGGGTGGCTCGGTCTTCCTCCCGGCTGCGAGCAACGGAACAGCCCCAGCTGGCGACCTGCTGCTGAGCGGACGCAGGATCCTGGTCATCGGCGGAGGCCAGCAGGCCTACGGACTCACCCACGAGTACTACATCGCCGCCTGACCGCCCAGAGGCACCCCGAATCGTATTTCCGAGCCTCACAGGCCGGTGGTGAAGAAGTCCAGGGCCAGGATCGCGTGTGCTGGGAGCGCAGGAACTCCGCCCACCCAGGCCCGTGGCGGCGCGGCACGGGATCGACACCGGCGTCCTTGAGGATCTGCCAGACCGTCAACGGCGCCACCGTGATGCCGGGCACGGCGAGCTCGCCGTGGATGCGCCGGTAACCCCAGGACTCATTCTCCCGCGCCAGCCGTACCGGATGTTATGGCGTGTCGGTGGACGTCCCGGGACCCTCCGTGACAGCAAGCGGTTCGCCGGACCGCTTGCTGTGCCCAGATCCTGTCCGCTATATGTCCGTGATCATGGAATCATTCGAACACGCGACCGTGCACTGTGGTGGCCTGCGCCGTCGGCTCGAACGTGCGGCCGACACCGGTCCGGTGGCCCCTTCTCGCAGGTCAGCGTCGTATAAACGAACGCAGCAACGGCCGGTGGGGAAGGCCTGGACGGCGGGTGAGAACCCGGTGCGGGCACAGTCGCCCTGCTAGAGCGGGCGGTTTCGCAGACCGCTTGCTCCGGCTGGCAGCTCCGGTAGGGACAAGATTCCGAATCGCGGCGCTGAGCTGCTGATACTACGGGTAGTCACTGGTGGCAGGTGTTGGGTTCGAACCAACGTAGGCTTAGCCGACGGTTTTACAGACCACTTCTTCCAATTTAGGAATATACGGCCTGGTCTGCGATTATTCCATCAATTACTCATTTGGTGATCTTGCCTGTCCGCCATATGTCCGTGTGCTCAGGGGTCAGGACGGATGAAATCGCGGAAATCCACGGACGGCGTCCGCTGGCTAACCAGCACGTGATCGGCACCCTGTGACCCGTCAACGACCGCGCCGTCCGCATCACTACTGACGTCTACACCTACCTGACCGACAATCGCACACAGCCCTGGACACCGCCTAGGCGTCGAGGAAGCCACCGCTGGTCAGCGGCAGGCCGGTCCATTCGCGCCAGTCGCCCAGCGTCCCGGCGATGGCATCGACAATGGACAGAAGCGTGCGATCCGTCCACCGATCCTTACGTGAGTCCGAAGCCATGGATCTGCGGGGAGGCCATCGCTGCGGGTGCGCTGGACGTATTCGCTCATGGAGATGCGTGGTTCGCTGGGTTTGCCGAATTGCCAGCACGTCGCCCGCACCCCGTCGCTGAACGCCGTCTCAATCAGCGCGTCCCAGCCCCGGTCGGGCAGGTCTTCCTCGCTGCCGGTCCACTTGAACGCTATCGCCGCCCGCAGAACGCGATTTCCATCGCCCGCGTCTCATCGCGCTGGAAGCTGGGCGTCGGGTTCTCGCTTATCAAGAAATTGTTGTAGACCATGACGGCCTGGCGGGAGCCGTCCCGGCTGGTGTAGGCGATGGTCTTGAAGCCGCCGGGCCACCCGCCGTCATGTCCCCACGCGGTGCCACAGGACAGCTGGACACTGTAGATGCCCAGCCCGTAGTGCTCGGGGAACAGCTCGCCCGTGTCGTCAACGGGCATGGTGGTCAGCAGCTCGCGCTGCTCGGCAGGCGGCAGAAGCCGGCCGGTAAGCAGCGCCTCGTAGAACCGTGCGATGTCACCGACGGTAGAGATCATCGCCCCGGCGGTCCACGCGACTGACGGGTTTACCAGGTTGGTGACGTCGATGGGGCCGAAGTACCCGTGCGCGTACGGCGCAGGGATCTGCTTGCTGGTCAGCGGGAATGAGGTGTTGCGCAGGCCGAGCGGCACCAGGATCTGGCGGCTGATCTCGGTGATCGGGCTCTGCCCGGTCACCTTCTGGATGATCATGCCAAGCAGGATGTAGTTGGTGTTCGAGTATACCCAGCCGTGCACCGGCGGCCCGAGCCCCAACGCGATGTCGACGAGCTGCTGCGGCTGCCACGTCTGCTCAAGGGGCTGGGGGTTGTTCGGGTTCGTGAAGGCCGGATCGTCCAGGTAATCGCGTATCCCGCTGGTCATATGCAGCAGCTGACGGATGGTAATCCGGGCGGGATTGTAGCCGTGGCCGGTGATGACCCCTGGCAGCCACTTCTGCACGCTGTCGTTCAGCGACAGCCGCCCTTCGGCGGCCAGCTGCAGCACGACGGTGGCGACGAAGGTCTTGGTGATGCTGCCGATGTGCACCCGGTCCTGCGCCTGCATGGGCTGGCCGGTCGCCGTGTCGGCCAAGCCGGCCACCACATCGGAGACCTGATGCCTGCGCCGGGTCAGGATGATCACGCCTGGTGTGCCGTCGGCGACCATCTGGTCGGCGACCTGCTGCAGCCCGGCGGGCGGCCTGCCGGAAGGCGGGCCGGAAACCTTCTGCCCGGACTCGGCACGCGGCGCGAACGTAGACGCCGACGATCCGGCGGCCACCAGAAGCACCGCAATCAGTACCCCTGTGACGCGCAGGACGCGCCGACGGGCCAGACTTCCCAGGAAACTCATGTCTTTCTCCCCTCGCTGCCCTTGCTTGCTGTGTGGCCCGAGTCTCGGACAGGCCTGATCGCCCGGACCAGTGCCGCCGGCACAGGTTGGCGTGCACCACCCACAAACCGGATGTGCGTAATGCACGTCCGGCGGGTCGCCTGCAGGACGATACGCTGGCTTCATCCGGCGGCCTGCTGGATATTGGAGGACAGCGAGCCGTTCTGGCTGGGCCCAGGGATACGCGGTAGCTCGCACGGTTGGAGGGCCTATGATCCGGGTCCTTGTCGCGGAGGACATGCGGATTTTGCGGGACACGCTGGTCTCCGTGCTGAACCTGGAAGATGACATCAAGGTGGTCGCCCAGGTGGCGGCCGGCACCGGCATCGTGGCCGCAGCGCTAGCCGAGCGTCCCGACCTCGCGGTGCTCGACATCGACCTGCCAGGCCTTGACGGGATTACCGCCGCCGCGCAGTTGCATGAGCGGATGCCCGCGTGCCGGGTGGTGATCCTGACCGTGCTGGGCCGCCCCGGCCAACTGCTCGCGGCCCTTGACGCGCACGTGGCGGGGTTCATGGTCAAGGACACCCCCTCGGACCATCTGATCGACGTGCTGCGAAAGGTCGCGGCGGGGGAACGGATCATCGACCCGAAGCTGGCCCTGGCCGCGCTGGAAATGAGGGAAAGCCCGCTGTCGGAGCGGGAGACCGATGTCCTGCGGCGGTTCGCGGCGGGCGCCGGAGCTGCCCGCGATCGCGGCTGAGCTGTTCCTGTCCTACGGGACCGTACGGAACTACATGGCATCCGCGGTGACCAAGCTCGGCGGCCGTAACCGGGTGGACGCGGTGCGGATCGCGAAGGACGCCGGCTGGCTCTAAACGAGCGGCTTGCTCTCAACGAGCGGGAACCCGGCAACCAGGCTGAACGTGCCCTTTTCCCGCGTGGTGCTCAGGTGCCCGCTCGCGGCTTCGAGGCGGGCCGCGAGGTTACGCAGGCCGTTGCCGGAGGGTGCGGCCGTGGCCAGTGGTGCGCTGTCATGGTTGTTGGCGCCGTCGTTGCTGATCAGCAGCTGCAAATGCCCGGTACCATCGGCGGTCAGCTCGAGCGTGCAGTAGCTTGCGTTGCTGTGCTTGAGGATGTTCGTGACCGCTTCCCGGACCACGGGGACCAGCACGGCGGCGGCCTCGGGCGACGGGTTCGCGCCCACGCGCATGCGGACGTCGATGCCCGCCGACGCCAGGACGTCACGAGCGGCCGCGAGCTCGGCGTCAAGCGGCAGGTTGCGTGCCTCGCCGACCACTAGGCGCGCGTCGGTCCTGGCGGTGGCGCAGATCCGTGCGAGCTCGGCGATCTCCTCGCCCGCCCTGGCGTCGTCGCGGCCGATGAGCTTGCCGATCAGGTCAGCCTTCATCGCGACCGCGGACAGACCGAGGCCAAGAAGGTCGTGGGTATCCTGCGCCACGCGCAGCCGCTCGCCGGCCACCGCCTTGCGGGCCAGCTCGCCGCGCAGGCGCTCCAGGTCCACAGCCAGCTGCGCCAGCCGAGTCAGCCCGTAGACCAGCAGGCCGAGCGCTGCGCTCTCCACGGTAAGGAACAGGATCCCGCCCACCGTCCCCTGCAAGGTTGTCACCGTTGGCGGGGGCATCACCGCCCACACCACGGGAATGCTTGCGATCACCGCGGCGAACGCGACCCAGCCGGGTGGGGCGGGGACGAGCAGCAGCGCCGACCCGGCGAGGAACCCGCACATGATCAGGGGGTGCCAGCCGGTCGCCGGGCACAGCGCATACGTGAGGACGGCCTGCAGGAGGAGCGTGGCGGGCCAGCCGCGCAGCCGGGCGACGCCACGGGACGGCCACGAGTGACGCAGCTGCAGGACGACGAGCGCGACCGCGTCCGCGATGGTCAAAGCGACGACCAGGGTGCTGTAGCCGCCCGGCACGCCGTTGTCGTTCTCCGCGACGAAGAGCGGGTACAGGACGGCGAGAGCGCACAGCGTCACCACGAGGACAGCCTGCGCCAGCCGGGGAGCCGGCAGTTCTCCCGGTTCGGCGGGGACGGCGTCCGGCCACGGCGCGCTCCGGTACCGTGTGGCCACTTCCCGCACCTCGCCGAGTGCCTCGCGGGCGGTCACCGCCGTGGCGGCGATGTGCTCGCGGGCCACCGACGGGTTTACGGCGATCGCTTGCAGCGCCGCCGCCGACCGGCCGGCGGCCTCGGCCAGCCGGTCGCCGGTCGCGGCCCGCAGGCTGTCGGCCGCCCTGACCCGTTCGGCGGTCACCGCCGCCTCGGCGAGCTCGTCCCTGGCCGCGTGCACCGCCTTGATCAAGTCGGCGAGACGCGCCAGCCCGAACAGGACCAGCGTGTCATAGACGAAGGCGATCATGGCCCATACCGCCGCCTGCGTCGAGGGCTGGTGCGCCAGCTCGACAACCGCGCCTGACCACAGGGCCGCCTCGAGCGCGGCCAGGATCGCCGCCACGAACCACGCCGCCGGCCACGGAACCGTCAGCAAGACCAGCCCCGCCAGCCACCCCGACGGCGCCCAGTCCGCGCCGAATAGGGCGAACGGCAGGTAGGTCAGCGCCGCCTGCACGCCAAGCAGCAGGTACCGGTGCCGCAGCCACAGCGGCCTGGTCGCCGGGATAACGTACAGCAACGGCAGGACGGCCAGCGCCGCGATCATCGGCACCTCGCCGAGCCCGCCGTTGCCGGCGCCGTATCCCGCCTCGGACACAGCGACCAGGCACATGATCACGATGACCAGCGTCGTCGCCCGCCGCACCGCCGGCTCGCCGGCGACGCCGGCCGTCCTGGTGCGGGCCATCCTGGCCAAGGTCGTCACCGCGCCGATCACCTAGGGGGACCGGTCCACCGCTGTGACCCCGATCGTGCCTTCGGACAACCAGCAACCTCAGCTGGCCGCCGCTTGAGCGCCACATACCCTCCCGCCCGCCTGACACCGACTCCGGTCCCGCCACCGGGGTCGGTGCCGGGTTGGCGGCTCTCAACGGCTTCGTGCAGGTGCTCGGCATGGTCGATCTCGTGTTCGGCGAGGTCGAGCTCCTCCCTGGCGGACGCCGAGTGGAAGACGGCCATCCGCGACCGCGCCTTTATTCGGCGGGGAGAATGTGGATAGCGCGTCTGGCCCTGCTTCTCCGCTTCGTTCTGGATCCATGGTCGCGCTTTCAGTCTTTGTGCGTGCGGTTTCCCTGAGTGGCGACGCTGCCCTGCGGGCACTCACTGATCGTCGTCGGCTAACGGCGAGAGTGGTCTTGGGCGATCACGGGCCGCCGGGCGCCAGGCGCGACGGGCGCCTGTCCTTGGAGGTCATGTTCCCCCGCAGTTCCGGATGACCGCCGCACGCCTCGCCACGCGTGGCAAACCGGGTGGCCAGCAGAGCAGCGCGGGGGTCGGTTCGCCACCATAAGCGTGAACGGGCGGTGCCCAGGCTGGCACGCGTGCGGATGCCGCGGCGGCCGGGTCTTGCTGTTCGCCATCCTGGCCGGATGGCGAATACCGTCACCGTCCGCGACAGCAAGCGGTTCGCCGAACCGCTTGCTTTGCCCAGATTCTGTCCGCTATATGTCCGTGAACAGTGGATCAGTCGAATCCACGATCGAATACTGTGGCAGCCTGCGCCGTCGGCTCGAACGTGTAGCCGACGCCGATCTGGTGAGATGTTCCCGCAGGTCAGCATAGCATAAACGAACGCAACACCGGTCGGCCGGGAAGGGCCGAACGAGGAGTGAGAACCCGGCGCGCGAGCAATTGCCCTGCTAGAGCCAGCGGTTTGCAGACCGCTCGCTCCGACTGGCAGTGGTGACGGGGACAAGATTCCTAATCACAGCGCTGACCTGCTGATACTACGAATAGTTACTAGTGGCAGGTGTTGGGTTCGAACCAACGTAGGCTAAGCCGACGGTTTTACAGACCGTTTCTCCCCACCCATCGGAATGGCCGCTGACCTGGCCAAACTCCCACATGGATCAGGTGAATAACTTGCCCTGTCCGCTATATGTCCGTGCTGGCAGTGACGCGAAACGGCTAACACCACGGACAGGCGCGGACAGCGTCCGCACAAGCAGCCTGACCTGCAGTTTCGCAGTGGTGGCTCCGGCCCACACCTGAACTGGGGAACGCCCGGCTAGCCCGTAGCCAAGCTTCCCTCAAACAAGGCACGCAGCGCCGCCGCACCAGGCGGCCGACGACTCCTGTGGATGCCGGAAATAGTGTCACCTCATGCGACCTGCGAATATTCATGGATCAGGCCTCCGAGCCGGTCGCGGCGTAGGACCCGGACGTTTGCGCCCGAAGCGGGTGGATGCGGACGCCCGGCAGGCGGGTGCTGTTGCAGTGCCCGATGTGGCCGATGCACGTTGTAATGATCGACGTACTCATCAAGAACCAGCCGCAGGTGCCGCTCGCAGGTGATCAGCATCCGGTCCAGGCACTCGCGGCGGGCGCTGGCGATCCAGCGTTCCGCGATCGCGTTCGCGCGAGGCGCCTGGACAGGCGTCTTGATGATCCGGATCCCGGCTGCTGTGAGCACGGCGTCGAACGCGGCGGTGAACTTGGCGTCCCGGTCCCGGATCAGGAACTTCAACCCGTCGGCATGGTATTCGAGATTCATCAGCAGGTTGCGGGCCTGCTGGGTCACCCACTCCCCCGTCGGGTGAGCGGTGATCCCGGCCAGGTGCACCCGCCGGGTGCCGTGCTCGATGAAGAACAGCACGTACAGGCGGCGCAGGAGCACCGTGTCGACATGGAAGAAGTCGGCCGCCAGGATCGTCTTGGCCTGGGCGTCCAGGAACGCCCGCCAGGACTGCCCGGACCGCCTGGGCGCCGGGTCGATGCCGGCGTCCTTGAGGATCTGCCACACGGTCGACGGCGCGAGCTTATGGCCCAGGCCGGCCAGCTCGCCGTGGATGCGCCGGTAGCCCCAGCCCGGGTTGTCGCGGGCCATCTCCAGCACCAGCGCCCGCACGGCCAGGGCGGTCCGGGGCCGCCCGGGAGCGCGGCGCGGATAGGCCCAGTGCCGCCGGACGAGGTCGGCGTGCCAGCGCAGCAGGGTCCGCGGGGAGATGATCAGGCGCAGCTGGCGGAGCTGGCTGCCGGGCAGCAGCCGGGCCAGCGCGGCCAGGACCGCCCGGTCGGCCCACGACAGCCGCGGGGCCTTGACCTGACGCTGGAGCACGGCGACCTGATGGCGCAAGATCAGGATCTCGGCGTCCTTGGCGCGGTCGGAGCGGGCGAGCAAGGCAAGCCAGCCGAACACGCGCAGCACCGCCAGGTAGGCGAATCGCAGTGACACGAGTACCGACAGTGCCCGACAGTGAGGCCCCCGCGCAGCCAGATGCCTAACCTGAGCATCCCCTCATCCGGCGCAAGACACCAGGTCAGCGGCCGTGACAGGGTTATCGGCACCCACACGGCCACCGCCGCCCGGTCAAGGACCTCGTCGCGCCGGGGCGGTTGCTGCTGATCGCCGGCGAGGACGGGCAGGCCTGGTGCGAAGCAGCCGGGCAGCTCGCCGCGGAGGCGAACGTCCCGCTCGACGCGGTGCGGATCGGCCACCTCGACGGCGACTGCCACGACCCGCGCTGCGCCTGGCAGCGCCACCGCCAGATCGCCAGCGACGGCGCCGTCCTCATCCGCCCGGACCGGTTCATCGCCTGGCGATGCCCGGCCCGCAACGGCGAGCCCCGGGCTGCGCTGGCTGCCGCGCTCAGCCAGATCCTCGCCCGCCCGGCTGGCGCGCCGGCGGCGTCAGCCACCTGAGATGGCCATTCGCAGCCGTACCGCCGGTGCGCGATCTTTGTTAGCGTCCGTCGTACCGTATATCGACCGTCTTCACCGAGCCTGGAGGCCGCGAATGCAAACGCGCAGGACTGACGCGGTGCGTGCGCGACAGGATCGACGGTGCCGATCAGGCCATCATGGCCCGCCTTTCCGCGCGAAAGCTCCCGGTGCTGGACCGCTTCCTGCCTGCGCTGAGCCGGTCGGCCGATTTCTTCGTGTTGTGGATCGGCATCGCTACGGCGCTGGCGGCCAGCAAGGACGAGCGGGGCCGCCGGGCGGCCCGGCGGGGCCTGGCCGGCATGGTGATCGCGAGCACGGCCAGCAATGTCCTCGCCAAGGGCCTGGTGCGCAGGCCGCGCCCGGCCGGTGAGGTGCCGCCGGACCGCCGCCCGGGCCGGACGCCGGTCACCACCTCGTTTCCGTCCGGGCATGCCGCCGCGGCGGCGGCGTTCGCTACCGGCGTCGGGCTGGAAATGCCTGCCCTGGCTGCGCCGGTCGGGGCGCTCGCGGCGGCCGTGGGTATATCCCGGGTCGTGAACGGCGTGCATTACCCGTCCGACATCGCCGGGGGATGGGCGGTCGGCGTGGGCGTCGGGATGCTGACGCTGGGGTGGTGGCCGCTGCGCCGGTCTCAGCCCGCGGCCGCGTCAGCCACCTGACACCGCCATTCCTGGTCTCCGCGGTGATCCATTCCGTCAAGATGCGGCGGCCATCCTCACTCGGCGGGCGACGGGAACCTGACCGTGATCTGTAGCGGGCTGCTCATGTGCTGGTGAGGCCGTGTCTTCATGCCGCTGTCAGGGGCCGGGTGGCCAGTCCGGCACGGCCTCGGCCTCTTTTTCAGCGACTTCGTGCAGGTCCGCTTGCCGGTGCGCCTCGTCCTCATGCAAGGCCCCGGCGATTGCCGCGGCCTGCTCCTTAGCCACCTTCGGTCTCAGCCTCAGCCAGTTCGGCTTGGGCCTGTTCGGCCTTCGCCTGGGCCCTTGCGGCCTTCGCCTGCGACTTGTTCCTGGCGTGGTTGCTCATGATCGCCTCCTTGGCTTGGGAGCCTCAACGAGCGCACCTGCTCGATCCTGGACCGTGAGGCTGCTGCTCGGCCGGGCCTTTCCGTCCGCAAGCGGACCTTTGTGACTCGGACGGCACACGGTGCTGCCCGAAGGCCTCGGTGATATTGCGGTCCACGATCGTCGGCTGCGATGAGGAAGGCAAGGACTATCGGTCCTCCAGTAGCCCAGGCCCTTCGTCCCTGGTCCGCTCATCAGCGGGCGATGCGCAGGGCCAGCCGCGGTGGGCAGCCGTGCTGGACCAGCCGGGCGACCTGGTGTCCAGGCGAGGCGGTCGGCGTGAGCACCTCGGCCAGCGTGTACCGCTTCAAAATGCCGCAACAACCCCTGACCTGTGGGTTCATGGAGTAGTTCACGCGGCCCGGTCGTACTCGTTGATCACGCCGCCGAGTACCTTCCGGCGCCGCACCGGCGCGTCGAGCGGCACGACGACCGGCTCGTCATGATCGGGTGACCGCTGCTGCCGGGACTGGTGCCGCCGTTCGTTGTAGTGGCCGGCGTAGGCCCGCAGCACGGCCAGGAGATGGCTCTCGCCGTGGATCAGCATCCGGTCCGTACACTCGGCCCGGACAGTCCGTACCCAGCATTCGGCATAACAGTTCGCCCAGGGCGCCCGCAGAGGAGACTTCACGACCCTTACGCCCTCACTGGCGAAGACGTCATCGAACGCGCCGGTGAACTTGGCGTCCGGTCCCGGATGAGGAACCGGAACGAGCCGATCCGGTCTGCGAGGTCCATGACCAGGTTGCGGGCCTGCTGGGCGGTCCATGCTCCGTCTGGGTACGCGGTCACCCCGAGGATGTGCACCCGCCGGGTCGCTACTCCATGACGAACAGCACGTACAGGCGCCTGAGGAAGATCGTGTCCACGGTGAAGAAATCGCACGCCAGCAGGCCCTCTGCCTGGGTGCGCAGGAAGTCCGCCAGGAGGTGTCCAGGCCGCGCGGAGCGGGCCGGTAGCGTCGGGCGCGGAGGATCCGCCGGACAGTCGCCGCGCTGATGCGGTGGCCGAGGCGGGTCAGCTCGCCGTATACCCGGCGGTATCCCCAGGCCGGGTTCTCCCCCGCCAGCCGCAGCACCAGGTCGCGGATCTCCTGGCTGGCCGCCGGGCGGCCGGCCGGCTCGGGTAGGTCCACTTGCGGGTGATCAGACGGCGGTGCCAGGCCAGCAGGGTTCCCGGCGTGACCAGCCGGCTCCCGCAGCGCGGCGGGCAGCAGCCGGGCCAGGGCCGCCAGGACCGCGCGGTCGGCCCAGTCCGGCCTAGGCCGGGCCACCTGGCGGCGCAGCACCATCACCTCATGCCGCAGCACCATGATCTCCGCGTCCTTGGACGCCTGGCTGCGGCCCAGCAGGACCAGCCAGCCGAACACCCGGACCATGATCAAGTACAGCAGACGGACAGACACGAACCGCGATCTTGCCCCAACCCCGGCCGAGCCAAACCCCAGCTCAGGGACCATGCACCGAGTTATGGAGCGGTACAAGGTGAAACGGTCGAGCTGGCGCTGACGGCCCGGCCGGGAAGCGCGGCGGCCGGGAACACCCGGGGGGGTGATGGTGCACAGCTGGGCGTGAAGCGATACGGGTACCTGGTCATTACCGCGCCGAGCCGGAGAACCTGGATGCACTCGGCATTGACTGTCCCGCATGGCTGTGGTCGCCTGCTGATTAACACACACGAGCCAGCCCGCCGGGCCTGCCAGGCCGCAGCACCTCGGTATCCGCGACCGTGACACCGCACCGGAAAGGACCCTGGACATGGACAAGACGAAGGCCATCCACCAGGCGGTCGAGGCAGGAACTGCGCCTCTCCCCGGCCGTGAACGACTCCGGCATCAACGTCACGAACGTGGACGGCGACGTGACGCTCACGGGCGTGGTGACCAGCTATCCGGAGTACGTCGAGGCGGCCGCCGTGGCGCGTCGCGTCGCCGGGGTGAAGAACGTGCACAATGACCTAGAGGTCGTGCTCCTGCCGCATGTACCGTGACGGCGCCACGCTGACCACCGAGGATGCCCGGCTGATCGCAGCCGCGCAAACCTCCTGGACCTGGTAGTCGTCCTCCGCTGACCCGCGAAGCCCTGGCGACCGATGAGCCCGGCTCCTGCTTTACGTCTCCGGGCCGTAGGCCGCGGCGATGTCCTGCGAGCTGCCCCACCGGCTGTAGGTCGGCGAGTTGCGGCCAGCCCTCGGGCGAGTCCTGCCACTCCTCCTGCCGCCCGTACGGCAGCAGATCGATCAGCCCAAAGGTGTAACCGAGCTGCTCGGTGCCACGGCCATTGGTGTGCCAGGTGCGATAGACGGCGTCGCCGTCGCGCAGGAACACGTTGACCGCGAACCCGCCGCCGGGCGGCGCGCCGACATCGGCGCCGAACGGGCTGTTCGCCGTGGAGTACCAGGTCATCTTGTTCCCCAACGCGCCGCTTGTAACATGGGGGATCGTAGTCCGCCTGGCCAACGCAGTCCGTTAGCTGCGCGGGTGATGGACCCGGCAGTCACACCGGACCACCGCGTGCGTCAACCCGACCTGGCCGACCATCGCTTGGTCACAGCCCTGGTTGATGCAATCCGCGCAGCACACCAGAACGGCGCGAGGGTCTGGTGGGGTCTGTCAACTTAACGGCTGACCCGAAAAGTGGTGCTCAGCCGGGCAGGCGGCAGCAGCCGGCGGCGACGGTCGATCCGTCACCGCCGGCTTCGGGACGGGCGGGTCAGGCAGCTGCGGTCTGTCCGCCTCCCGTGGCGTCGCAGGCGTCTGGGCCGGGCCTGGGAGTCAGGATGACGTCGTAGCCGAGGGCGTCGAGTTCGGCGAGGTGGTACCTGGCCTTGCGCCGGGTCTGGGCGCGCTTGTCGTAGAAGTCGGCGCCGAGGTCCTGATAACGCGTACCAGGCTGGACAGCAGCGCGTGGTAGACCCTCAGCTGGGTAGCGGCGACGGCGACCTGGGCTTTGTCTTTGCCGATCCGGCGGGCCAGTCGCCGGTAGCGTGCTCCTTCGCGGGTCTGGGTGCGGCCGGCGGACACGGAAGTCTCGCCGGTGGACGCGCCGATATACCCCCGGCACCGAAGCGGCGCACCGATACAACCTGGCGGCAGTTCCTGCGCGCGCAAGCCGCGATCATGCTGGCCATCGACTTCTTCCACGTGGACTGTGCCGTGACGCTCCAGCGGCTGTACTGCTTGTTCGTGATCGAGGTCGGTAGCCGCTGCGTGCACATCCTCGGGGTCACCGCGCACCCGGAAGGGCCGTGGACCACGCAGCAGATCCGCAATCTCCTGATGGACCTCGGCGATCACGCCGCCGGCTTCCGGTTCCTGGTCCGGGACCGGGCAGGGCAGTTCACCACGTCGTTTGACGCGGTCCTGGCCGGCGCCGGTATCCAGGTCGTGAAGATCCCGCCGCGCAGCCCCCAGGCGAACGCCTATGCCGAGAGGTTCGTGCTCACCGCCCGGACGGACGTCACCGACCGGATGCTGATTTTCGGTGGACGACACCTGCGGCTGGTCCTGGCCGAGTACGAGGCGCACTACAACGGACGGCGACCCCATCGCAGCCGTCAACTCCGCCCGCCCGGCCGGACCACCCCGTTGCCGACCTCTCCCAGCAGCGGATCAAGCGCCGACCCGCCCTCGGCGGGCTCATCAACGAATACGAGCGAGCCGCGTAGAAGCCCAGATCAAGGCCAATGGCCGAGTTCTGGAACCCCACAAGCTCACGGCGTCAGTCAAGTTCCTGATCAGGGATCGCGCAGGGCAGTTCACCAGCTCCTTCGACGCCGTGTTCCAGGCGGAGGGCATCAGGATTCTCACCAGCCCACCACAGGCGCCGGAGCGAACGCCATCTGCGAAAGGATGATCGGCACCCTGCGCCGGGAGCTCTTCAACCGGGTGCTGATCGTCAATGAGCACCACCTGCGGCGGGTGCTGACCGAATACCTGCCCCACTACAATGCAGCCAGGCCGCACCGTGCCCTTGGCCAGCTCGCACCGGCTCAGGCTCCCACCCGGCCGCCGCCGATCAACCTCGCCGGGCACAGGATCCGCCGGAACAGGTCCTCGGCGGACTCACGCACGAGTACCAGATCGCCGCCTGACAGCCTCACGCTGCTACAAGAAGAGACCAGGTCACCTCCACGATCGTGTATTCGAGCCCCACAGGGCCTGCGATCGCAGTTCGTCTGCGCGGTCTTGCATTGTCTGCGGATTGACGCTCATCGCGCTTGCCTCCTCAAGGCTCTCGGCAGCGGGCAGCAACGGCCCGGCGGGCGGTAGGCCCGCCTCCCGGCCCACCAGCGTGCGGCCAGCCGCGTTTTCGTTCCGGCCCGGGCCGCCAGCTCCCGCCGACGCCTCGTTGCACCCAGGCTTGGTGACATGCCGCAGCCGGCAGCGCTTTCCGGGCAGGGCCAAAGGTCACACGACGGCAGGGCTGGCCGTCCCATTTCCACCCGGCCGGAAAGTACAGAAGATCTCACCAGAGCCAGCCCGAGCCGACCCCCGCGCGGGTGACATCCGCGGCCATATGCCCGTTCCGGGGCGGTCGTCCCTGATCAGCTCGTCCGCGACGCTGCCGCCCGTTCGTCCGCCCACGCACGGGCATCGATCGCATCCAGGACCGCCACCTAAGCCTGCCCGACCGCCCACCGGGCGTAGCCCAGCGCATCGAGGGCGTCTTCCCCGGCGCCCTCAGCGTCATCTTCTGCCATGTTGGCGTCCACCTCGTCGTGTTTGCGGTCCATGCGGCCGTGCAGGCCCTGCATCTTCGCCGGCGGCGTCGGCCTTCATCGACCGCCACTGGCCGTGCCCGCGGCGGGCGACCTGCCCGGCCTCGTCGCGGGCCGGTTCCTGATCGGCAGCGGCATCGGCCTTGGCCTGCTCGATCCGCGCCCTGACCTGCGCACTGGATTCTTCACGGGCCTGATCCGCGGAAATCTTCAGATGCGTGACCTGCTCCTGCAGGGCGTCAACGTACTCCCGCAGACGGTCAGACTCAGCAACGCTCATTGTTCCCTCCGGTCTGATCCCGCCGGGGCGTGGCCGCTCACCGCCGGGGCCCGGCTGCTGCTGGCCGCGACCTCATCAGCGTACCCGTGCGAGTGGGTATATCGGCGTCAGCGTCGAAGTGGGGACCGTACCTTATGCCGGTG
>CAVYEA010000002.1:0-64369 GCA_963767385.1 uncultured Actinomycetes bacterium
TAGCATGATTTTAGGAAGCAGTCACGGTGAGTATCACGGACCGTGACGGCGGTCACATTATGATTCTCGGCAATAACTAGAACACGGGGAGCCACCAATTAGAGGGCCCCAGGATATCCGCCGATCAGTAGTAACCGTGCGCCTGCCAGAACGACCATGCGCTGCACGGGTCGCCGTATACCGACTTGATATACCCGAGTCCCCACCTGATCTGGGTTGTCGGGTCGGTCAGGTAATCGGCACCAGCACTGGCCATCTTGCTGGCTGGCAGGGCCTGGGGTATCCCGTAGGCCCCGCTGGCGTTCTCCGCGTTATAACTCCAGCCGCTCTCGCGGGTCCAGATGTTGTTGAGGCAGCTGAAATAGGTGCTCGGGGTCCAGCCAAAAGACGACAGCATGTTGTACGCGGTGCTCTGCGCGGTGCCAGGATTCGGCGGGGGCAGCGCGACGGTGGCCACGGTGGCGCCGCCGCCGCCCGTGCCGCCAGCCGATCCCGCCGCTGGCTGGGCCGCCACCTTGGGCCTGCCCACCAAGTGGATGGAATGAGCCGCGGCCGACATGACGATCATCTGCTGGCGCTGTTCCTCGAGCACCGCGACGGCCCGGCTGCCCGATACCGCGGCCGCGGCAATGGCCGCACCGGAATCCGGGACATTCCCCGGGCGGAAAACCACCAGGTAGCCCGCGATGGCGATTCCGGTCACCGCGGTTACCGCGGTCGCAGCCGTCGGCAGCAAAATGCCATTACGGCGTGCTGCCCGTCGCTTTCCGGGGCTTCGCCTCCGGTGTTCTGACAAGGCTGTCCTTCCGTCGGTCAAACTCGTAGGCAGGGTGCCCATGAGCGGGACCGCTGCGCCTGCGGGCAGCGCGTGGTCCAGCACTCCTGCCAATACCGGCCGCAGAAACTAACTCACCCAATGCGCCGAGGCAGGAGCCCTTTGAACCATCGGCGCTACCTTGCCAGAGGCGAGGGAGGGGTCTGCAACCACTTCCGCTGAAAAAGTTGTGTCGGCCGGGCAACCAGCAATGTGGGGTGGATCACAAATTGACAACACGTACCGTAACAATTACTTGCTGTAAGGGACGGCAAGCTGTGACCACCGCCCGCGGCACGCCGCGCGCGGGCGACACGCTGCAGACGCCCCAATCACGCTCCTCAGCCGCACTTTGTCCCTGAGCCCGGTCCTGGACGCTCCCAGGCGGTCGGGCCGCGTCACGGCACGCTGACGTCGCGGCGGCGGTAGGCACGGCCGTCGGTGGCGGGCACGCCCGACGGGCTGGGCGTGCTGCCCGGGCTGGCGCTACCGGCCGGGCTGGCCGTCGCCGGCACGCGCGGAGCGGGCCGCGCGAGGGCTGGTCCGCTGGGCGGCGGGCGTGGGCGTGCCCCGCGAGGTCAGCCGGAGCGTTGCCGCCCCGTGGCTGGCGATACGCATGCCCACGATGAGGCTCACCGCCATCATGACGACCAGGGGCAGGGCGATGAGCATGAACCGGTGCCTAGGCGGCCTGACCCCCGTCCAGTACCTCTCGCGCATGTCAGTCTCCTCCTCCGCGGTCCAGCCCGGGCCGCCGGTCGTTCCCCCGGCGGCCGCCGGGCCACAGCTCGACGGTCACTTCGCGCTGCCAGACGCCTGCATCTGCCGGGCAGCGACCAGGGCCTCGTTGATGGGCACCGCATAACCGGTGCTTTTCAAGCCGCTCCCGGCGCCAGCCAGGTCGATGCCGATCACCTGCCCTGACAAGTTCACTAGCGGACCGCCAGTCTCCTCCCCGGCCAGCACCCGGGTCGTGGACTCGAACAATCCGGCCAGCCGCCTGCCGCCGATGACCGCGGTCACGTTACGCCGGGTCAGATTCCCGACGTCCAGGGTGAACGTCCGGCCCAGTCCCCTGGTGCCGACCGCGGTCACCGCCGGCCCGACCGCGAACTTCTGGGAGTTACCCACGGCCACGGCCTGGAACGTCGCGCCGCCTTCGATCTGCAGCAGGGCCAGATCACGCGCGGTGTCAGTGCCGATGATCCTCGCCCCGAACGTGCGGCCGGAGAGCACGGTGCGGACCGCCAGCCGGGCGGCCCGGTGCAGGCCCTGGCCACTGGTGAGCACGATGCCCGACGGCGTGAGGACGACGCCGGCCCGGGACTCGGCACCCCGTCCAGCCAGCACGTGGACCAGGCCGCGGACGGTGTAGCGCAGGATGTTCGCCTGGTTGTCCGCCCCGGTGCCGTTGTCGTCAGCGACGAAGGCCGCGTTGGCCGCCGGCGGTGACGGGATCGCCGACGCGGCGCTGCCCCCGGGCCCGGCCAGCACGCGCACCGCCGTGGTGCCGGCCACGCCCGCCACCATGGCGAGCGCACAGACCACCACGTACACGCGCCACCCACGGGGCACCCGCCCTGGCTCAGCCGGTGCCGCCTCCTCCGATCCGGACGGAGCGGGCTGGCGGGCGGCCGTACTCTGGCTGGCTGCCTGTTCCTCGCTCATCACGTTCCTGCCTGTCTCCCCGGCCTGCACCGGGCCTGGCTTGACGAGTGCCCTGGGGTGCCCGCACGCACGGGCACGGTGGCCCCCGGGAGTCCCGGGAGCCACCGTGCCTGGGTAGTGCGCATCGAATGTGTTACTCCGGGGGCGTTACATCCCCGAGGGGGCGTCCAGCCGGTGCCGGGGCGACCGCCCGATCCGCTGCCCGACGGGCGGCATCTGGGTGCCCGTCGCGCCGGTCGCGGCACCGGTCGCCGCGGCCGTGGCCTTCTGCGCGGTGACGTTGAACGTGGCCGCGGTGGCCACGCCGTTCCCGTCGAGGGTGACCGTCACCGGGTTGGTGAGCCCGAAGTTCTGGCAGTTCAGGTTGGTGAAGGACATGTTCAGCCGGTTGGCCAGGAAGGTCAGCAGGTTGGTCCCCACCGCCGGTACCGGTGAGCCACCGGTGGCCAGCAGCGCCTGGTTGTTGTTCAGGAAGGGGGACTGCACGTTGACCATGTTCACGCAGTAGTTCGCCGGGCTGTCGGCCTGGTTGTTGGCGTTGGAGGCCCGGCGCCTGCCCGACGTTGGACCGGTACAGGTTGGTCTTCTGCGCGTTGAACGCGTTGTTGACCAGGACCATCTCGTCGTTCTCCGGGACCAGGGCGATCGGCGCCTGCTGGTTCTTGGCCGCGGAGAGCTCGTTCAGGGCCTGGGAGGTGGATGGCGTGCCGCCCTGCGACAGGTCCGGCGCGGTGAACGCCGTGCAACCGAGCGTCGGGTCGAGGAAGTCACTGATCAGCGCGTTGTCACTGCCGTTGACCAGCTTCGTCGCGGCGGGCATGGCCGCCGCGTTGGCCGCGTTGAACTGCGCGGTCTGCCCGTTGCCGTTGAGCAGGTAGATCGACGTCACGTTGTCGCTCTGGTCCTGGTCAATCATGGTGAAGCTGCGCGTGGTCGGGCAGGCCAGCCCGGGCACCTTGGTGGCCACACCGGTGGCCGGCACGACGAGCAGCCCCCGGCGCTCGGCCTGGAGCGCGGCCCGGAAGAAGCCCGTGCCGTTGCAGAACGAGACCTGGCCGAAGATGGAGCCGTTGAGCCCGTTGACGCAGCGGCCCTGGGCCAGCGCAGTCGGGGTCGCGCCGACCTGGGTCAGGTTGGTCCCGTTGAAGCCGAAGTCGATGGTGACCACGGCGTTCGGCGGCAGGGTCGGCACCACCGGCGCGGCGGCCGGCGTGGTGCCCTGCGTGATGACCAGCGGCTCGTACACCGACAGCGCGCCGGTGGCCGGGTTCAGGATGGTCGCCTGGACGAAGGCCCCCAGGTTCCCCGCGTTGGCCATGGTGCAGCCCGAGGCCGCCGGGGTCATCCCGTTAGCCCCGGTGAGCTGGTACGGGGTGGCCAGGCCCTGCGCGGACAGCGGGTTCGCCGGCACGATGATGTCGCAGGAAACGTTGGCTGCCGCCGCCGCCGCTGCCGCGGCCGCGGTGGCCGTCGGGCTGGCCGAGACCGTGGGCGACGTAGTAGCGCACGGGGTGGCGGCCGCGGTCGTGGCGGCCGCGGTGGTCGCCGCTGCGGCCGCGGCGGTCGTGGCTGCTGCGGTCGCGGTGGGCGTGGCAACGGCCCCGGTCGGCGTGGGTGCCACGGTTGCCGCAGTGTTCGCGGCGGCAGCGGCAGTGGTGGTCGCGGACGGCGTGGCGCAGGCGGTCACGCTCGCGGCGTTGTTGGCGCCGAAGACGCTGCTCACGCCTGGAACCAGCAGCGCCACGCCAACCCCGGCCACCACGGCCACGGCCCCGGTGATCGCGACGATCCGGGCCCGTGACCGTGGCTCAAACTCACGATCATGGTTGAAGACTTTATTTCGGTACGACACGACACCGTTCCCTTTTGCTTGGGTATCGCTCCCGGGCGATCACATTAGTCCGGTCCGGGAGTCCCGTCATCGGAAACCGAGATTTTCCTGACGGGGCTTCTTTTGGACCCTTACCAAGTACGGACACGCTTGTCCACGGGACCGTAACTGAGCATGTTTTCCCAGCTCAGCGGCCTAATCCTGGAGCCGCGAAGACAGTTAGTCAAGGCGGTTTTAATGTCCGTAAGAACCTCGTAAGAAATGGCCCCGGCGAGACATAGCGTGCACGCTGAGATTAGCGCACGCAGCATCAGGAAAGGAAGGAATAGCCGGCACCGGGCAGGTCGGCGCCGGTCAGACGCTGATCACCGCGCCAGCCGGGCCGGGGCTTCGCGGCACGTCCCGGCGATCGCCGGCTGCCCTCTTCCACGGGCGGCCGGCCGCGGCCGGTTCACCGTCCCGGCCATCAGTGGCCGCCCTTGTCTCACGGGCGGGCGGCCCGGCCGGTTCACGGAGCCAGGGTCACAGACCGCTCTGCGCGACGACCCGGCCGGTGGCGGCGGCCTGGGCCAGCGCCGCGTAGTCCCGTTCGTTCTGGTCGGCGTAGGCGGCCGCGAACCGGGCGATGGCCTGCTCGAAGACGTCCGAGTTGCCGAGGTAGGCGGCGATGGCCACGGCATCCCCGGTCCGGGCGTGCGAGCGGGCCAGCGTCCAGGCGCACAGCTCGCCGTAGATGAGCATGCCGGACGGCCGCATCGCGTCGATGTCCAGGGAGAATTTCCAGTCCCGCAACTGGCGGACGTAGAAGTCGTGTGTCTTCCCGTCCAGCACCTTCGGTGTCCGCTGCCAGCCCAGGAAGATGTCGCTCACCGGCTGGATGAGCCACTGGCCCTCCACCACCCGCTGCCCCTGGTTGCCGTACTTGCTGGGCCCGGCGAACTCGGCCAGCACCGACGGCTGCGCCTCCTTCACCTGCAGCAGCAGCGGGTCCCGGCCGTCCCGAGCGGTGAACAGGAAGATCCAGCACCGGGTGCCGACACTGCCCACCCCGACGACCTTGCGGGCCAGGTCGGCGAGTTCGTAGCGCTGGAACAGCACCCGGTGCGCGCCGTTAAGCGTGCGGCGGTATTTCGCGATGAGGCCGTCCAGCAGCTTCTCGAAGCCGAGCCGGTCGCGCTCCCCCGGCAGCAGGTGCGAGATCGGCATGATCAGCGGCGGGTCGGCGAGGATCCGGGTCTTCCCGTCCACCACGCCGCACAGCTTGCCGAAAGCCTGCATGCTGTCCCGGGTCTGCGCCTTGGCCAGGTTCCGCTGGATGACCTGGCGGCTGCGCGCGGTCATCCGGGGCAGGAACATCTGCTCGACCAGTTCCAGGTCCACCCGCGCATACCAGACGTCCAGGTCGGTCATCCGGGCGAATGTGCGCATGGCCCGGCGGTAGTACCGGACGCTGGCGGCGACGATCTTCGTGCGCTGCTTGCGGCTGAACCCGTTGCCCCGGGCCGCCACCTCCAGGCTGGCGGCCAGCCGCTTGACATCCCATTCCCAGGGGGCGGGCAGCGTCTCGTCGAAGTCGTTGATGTCGAACAGGAACTTGCGTCGGGGGAGGCGAAGATGCCGAAGTTCGACAGGTGGGCGTCCCCGCAGGCTTGCACGATCAGCCCGGTGCAGGGGGTGGCCGCGAGGTCGCTGGCCATGGGCAGGGCGGCGCCGCGGAAGTAGGCGAACGGGGAGACCAGCATCCGGCCGTACCGGATCGGCACCAGTTCCGGCACGCGGGACTCGGCCTGCCGCTCCAGGAGCACAACCGGGTCGGCCCGGGCCGCCGACGGGTCGAACATGTCGTGGCTTTCCCGCGGCACCGCGGCTCGGGCCGCCTTGCCGCGGGCCACGCGGTCGGCCATGGGCACCCGCCCCAGGTCCGGGTCCAGCACACCGCCCCGGACCCGCGGCGCCGGCCGGACCACCTGCAGATCTGGCACGACAGCACCTCCGTGAGTCTGAGCCGACCATGCCACGCACGCGGCCCGGGCTCCTCACCCGTTCAGGGTGAGCACGGGAGGGCGGACCTGGTCCCCGCTCGGGCTGACCAGGGCGGCGCCTGGGCGCCCCTGGTTTCCCCGGCTGGCAGCGCCAGGGAAACCAGGTTCGGCTGGCGACCAGTTAGTATCGTAACACGACATAAGGCGGCGGCAAGCTCCGCCCGGCCTTCCCCTTAATATCGTGAGGCGATGTTATTGCCTGGACGGCCCGGGGCCGGTCATTTGACCGACCCGGCCGTCATGCCGGCCACCAGGAAGCGCTGCAGCAGCAGGAACCCCACGACGATCGGGACGCTGACCGTGAGCGAGGCCGCCATGATCTGGTTCCAGTACACCTGGTTCTGGGTGGCGTAACCCTGCAGCCCCACCGCCAGCGTCCGGGTCGAGTCGTTGGTCAGCACCGAGGCGAAGAGCATCTCGCTCCACGCCGTCATGAACGCGTAGATGAGCACCGCGACGATGCCGGGGATCGCGGCCGGGATGACCACCCGGATGAACGCGCCCAGCGGCCCGGTGCCGTCCACGGTGGCCGCCTCGTCCAGTTCGCGCGGGATCGTGTCCAGGTACGCCGCCAGCATCCAGATCGCGAACGGCAGCGTGAACGTCATGTACGTGATGATCAGGCCGGCCCGGCTGCCGTACAGGTTGATGCCGGTGGTCTGGCTCAGGTTCACGAAGATCACGAACAGCGGGAGCAGGAACAGGATGCCGGGGAACATCTGGGTGGACAGGATCGTGATCGAGAACAGCTGGCGGCCGCGGAACCGGTACCGGCTGACCGCGTAAGCGGCGAGCAGCGCCACGATCACCGACGCGACCGATGCCACCGAGCACACGATCAGGCTGTTCTCCAGGTAGGTCAGCAGCGGGATCGTCTGCCACATGTCCACGAACGGCGACACGGTCAGGTGGCTGGGGATCCAGCGGAATGCCCCCTCCACGTCCGGGAGCGGTTTCAGCGAGGCGGTGAGCATGACGTAGACCGGCACGATGGCGAACAGGCCGAGCACGGTCAGCACGGCCACCCGGGCCCAGCGGAACCAGGCTGGCTCACGCATGGCGCTCCCCCCGTCTCCCGAGCGCCAGGTACACCACGCTCACCAGCAGCAGGAACAGCAGCAGCAGCACGGACATGGCCGACCCGGTGCCGAAGTTCCAGCTGACGAACGAGTTCTCGTAGATATGGATGGAGATGATGTCGGCCTGCGTCGGCGGGGCCGAGCCGAACAGCGTGAACGGCACCGAGAAGTCGTTGAAGGTCCACAGGAACAGGACCAGCAGCAGGACCCGGTTGACCGGCCGGAGCAGCGGCAGGGTCACGTGCCGCACCTGGCCGAGGATGCCCGCGCCGTCCAGCGCCGCCGCCTCGTACAGGTCAGCCGGGATGCTCTGCAGGCCGGCCGTGAGGATCAGGAACGCGAACGGCCAGGTGCGCCAGATCTGCACGACCACCAGCGACCAGAAGCTGTCCTGCCCGATCAGCCAGAACGGCCGCCCACCCGCCAGGTGCAGGGACAGCAGCAGCTGGTTCACCATGCCGGTGTCCCGCTGGAGCATGAAGTTCCAGGTGATCACCGAGGCGAAGACCGGCAGCGCGTACGGGATGAGGAACAGGGTGCGGACCGCGCCGCGGCCGCGGAAGGCCCGCTGGGTGAAGACCGCGCCCGCCATGCCGAACACCCAGGCCACGGCGAGGACGATGACCGTGTAGATGATCGTGACGGTGAACGAGTGCAGCAGCGCCTGGCCCGTCGCCGCGGAGAAGTTCACCGCGGCCGCGTAGTTGGACAGCCCGGCGAAGGGCGCGGCCTGCCAGTTCCGCAAATAGAACAGGGTCAGCTGCAGGAAGCTGATGCCCACCCCGGCCAGCATCGGGACGATGTGGATGAGCAGTTCCAGGAGTATGGCGGGGATCAGCAGGATGTACGGCAGCGATCCGCGCCGCCGCCACCGCCACTTGGGCGGTGACGGCGGCGCGGATGCGGTGACACCCTTCTCGGCCCGGATGGTGTCAACCACCAGGGGTCAGCCTCCTAGCTGCTGCTGCGCCTGGCTGAGCGCCTGGCCGATCATGCTGGCCGTGACCGGCTTGCCGGTGGCCGCGCTGGCGTACAGGTGGATGATCGCCGTGCCGACCGCCGTCTCGAACTGGCTCTCCGTGGGCACCGCGGGCATCGGCGCGGCGGTCGAGGTGAGGATGCTGCGGAAGGTGTGCACGGCCGGGGTGTTGAACGCCGGGTCGGTGTAGGCGGCCTGGACCGTGGGCAGCGAGCCGTAGGTCTGGTTCAGGCTCTCCTGCTCCGGCGTGCTGGTCATGAACTTCACGAACTTCTCGGCGGCGGCCACGTTCGGGGAGTCCTTGAAGATGGCGATGTTGATGCCCGCCACCATGCTGGTGATCTTCTTCCCGCCCGGCGGCGCCGGCGCGGGCAGCGGGATCGGTGCCACGCCGATGTCGGACGCATTCATGCCCAGCTTGGCCAGTGATCCGGCGGCCGCCTGCCACATGACCATGGCGGTCTTGCCCGTGGCGAAGTCGGTCAGCGCCTCGGTGCCCTTGGAGTACTGCGCGTCGCTCGGGTTGGTGATCTTGTCCGCCTGCATGAAGCCGATCATCTGCTGCACCGCGGCCACGTTCTGCGGGGTGTCGAACGTGGGCTTGCCGGCCGCGTTGTAGAACGAGCCGCCCTGCTGCTGGCTCAGCTCGAACGCCATGTGAATGTTCTCGCTGACGCTGCCGCCCTCGATGGCCAGCCCCCAGTGCCCGCCATGGGTGAGCTTCTTGCCGTCCGCGGCCAGCTGGGCCCAGGTGGCGGGCGGCCCGCTGATGCCGGCCGCGGCGAACTCGGCCTTGTTGTAGTACAGGCCGTAGGCCAGGCTGTACAGCGGGACGGCCGTGGGCGGCTGGCCGGGGGCGCCGGTGGCCGACAGGCTGCCGGCCAGGAAGCGGCTGGACCCGCCGATCGTGCTCATCACCGACGGCGTGAAGGGCAGGAAGGCACCGGTCGCCTGCAGGGACGGCGACCAGGTGTTACCGATGTTGAGCACGTCCGGCCCCTTGCCGGACACCGTGGCGGCGGTGATCTGGCTCAGCAGGGTAGTCCAGGGAATGACCTGGAAATTGACCTTGATCCCGGTCTGCTTGGTGAACTTGGCAATCTGCGGGCCGAGCACCTGGCGGTCGTCCTGCAGGCTGGTGCCCTGGTTACTGGCCCAGTAGGTAAGCGTGGGGTGCGCCGCCGAACTGCCACCGGAACTGCTGCCACAGGCAGCGAGCGGCACGGCAGCCAGGGCAGCGGCGCTGGCCATGATCGACAGCTTCGTCGGTCTCATGTGGCGTCCTTCCAGGAATTGGCCGCGACCACACCACCGGCCCCGGAGGGCCTCGCGGAGGGGAAAACGGAGGGGATCTTTCACAGCTTCCTATAAGTCGTAAATTATGTACGGACGCGGAACACTGTCAACGTCACGCCGGGCTCCGTTCCCGTTTTGTTACGTTGTGGGCACCGATGCGGACCCGCGGCAGGCAGGCCAGCGCGGCCCGGCACGGCCTGGCCCGCCGCCGCGCTGGTCAGCTGGGGTCACCGCCGGCCCCGCTCCTTATTCCAGGCCGTAAAATAGCTGCGTCATCAGCCGCATTGTCGCGGTCCCCTGTCGTCGGGTGAGGCAGGTCCATGCCAAGGCCACGAACCACCACCGTGCGCGACCTCCGGAAGAGCAACCGGTCGCGCGCGCTGTGGGAGGTCTTCCTGAACGGCCCGCTGACCCGCCAGGAGGTGGGCGCGGTCGCCGGGCTGAGCCCGGCGACGGTCAGCAACCTGGTCGCCGCGCTGGTCGCTGAGGGTGTCGTGGCCGAAGTCGGCCTGGAGGACTCCAATGGCGGGCGCCCGCGCGGCCTGCTGCAGGTCAACCCCGATTACGGCTACGTCATCGGGGTTGATGTCGGCGAGACGGCGTTCCTGGTCGAGTTGTTCGACTTCAGCCTGCGCCCGCTGGCCCGGCATACGTCGGTGACCGACCTGTCGGTCCTCGATCCCGACGACGCGGTCGGCCATATCGTCACCGGGATCAACTCGGTGATCGCCGAGGCCGGGGTGGCGGGCCAGGCCATCCTGGGCGTGGGAGTGGCCGTGCCCGGCCTGGTCGAGCACCGCGAAGCCGCCGTGGTACACGGCCAGAGCGTGGGCTGGGACGCGGTCCCGCTGGAGGCGATGCTGCGCCGCGAGACCGACCTGCCCATCCTGGTGGACAACGGCGCGAAGACCCTCGGCCAGGCCGAGCGGTGGTTCGGTGCCGCGCGCGGGACCGAGAACGCGGTCATCGTGCTGCTCGGCATCGGCGTCGGGATGTGCTTCATCAGCAACGGCGAGGTCTACCGGGGCGCGACCAGCAGCGCCGGCGAATGGGGGCACACCACCGTGATGGTGGGCGGCCGGACCTGCCGCTGCGGCGCGGAAGGCTGCCTGGAGGCCTACGTCGGGGCGGGCGCGATCGTCGCCCGGTACGAGCAGCTCAAGCGCAGGCAGACGGCGGCCAGCCCGGCCGGCCTGGAAGGCCAGATCGCGGCGATCATCGGAGCCCGGGCGCAGGACCGGGTCGCCGCCCAGGTCCTGGACGAGACCGTGACCTACCTCGGGGGCCGGCCTGGCTGACCTGGTCAACCTGTTCAACCCGGAGCGCATCGTGGTCGGCGGCTGGCTGGGCCGGGCGCTGAGCGATGAACTGCTGCCCGAGATCCGGGCGGCGGCGCAGCGCCAGGCCCTGCGGCTGCCGTTCAGCCGGGTGGAGATCGTCAAGGCCGACCTGGGCCCGGACGCGGTCGCGCTCGGCGGCGCCACCTTGCCCATCGGCGGGCTGCTCAGCAGCGGGGCCGTGCGGAGCTACCCCGCCGACGACCGCCGCCGGGTGCGGTCGGCGGTCGCTCCCGGCTGACCGCGCCGTCCGCCGGCCCGCTTCCCGCTCCTGGCCGGCACCCCCGCTCGCTGCCCTCAGGACGCCCTTTCAGCGCCTGGCGAGGGGCGCCTGACCCTTTACTCACGTCTTAGCGTAAGTGCTAAAGTAAGTGACTTCCCGGTGCCGACGGCGCCGCCCGTAGCCATCCGGACGCCCGCACGGCGTCCTGACGAAGGAGCAGCCGGCGTTGTCCATGCGCTTTCCCCCCGGATTCCTGTTCGGCGCCGCCACCTCCGCCTACCAGGTCGAGGGCGCTGCCGACGAGGACGGCCGCGGCCCGTCCATCTGGGACACCTTCTCGGCCCGGCCCGGTGCGGTGGTGCACGGCGACACCGGCGCAATCGCCTGCGACCACTACCACCGGGCCGAGGCCGACCTCGGCCTGCTGGCCGGCCTGGGACTGACCGGCTACCGGTTCTCCATCGCGTGGCCGCGGATCATCCCGGACGGCACCGGGGCGGTCAACCAGAAAGGACTGGACTTCTACCGGCGGCTGGTGGACGGCCTGCTCGCCCGCGGAGTGCAGCCGATGGCCACGCTGTACCACTGGGACCTGCCCCAGCCCCTGCAGGAGGCCGGCGGCTGGGCCAACCGGGACACGGTGGCGCACTTCTGCGATTACGCGCAGATCGTTCTCGAGGCCATGGGCGACGCGGTCCCGCAGTGGGCCACCATCAACGAGCCGTTCTGCGGCGCGATGATCGGTCACCTGCAGGGACGGCACGCGCCGGGCCAGGTGGACCTGGCTGCCGCCCTGGCGTCCGCGCACCACCTGCTGCTGGCCCACGGCCAGGCGGTGGGCCTGGCCCGGCAGATCACCCCGCAGGCGCAGGTGGGCATCGCGCACCTGCTGTCGGACATCAGCCCCGCCTCGGAGTCGGCCGCCGACGCGCGCGCCGCCCGGCGGCTGGACGGGCATGAGAACCGCTGGTTCCTCGACCCGGTGCTGCGCGGCAGTTACCCCGCCGACATGCTGGACTGGTACGGGCGGCAGGTGCCGCTCGGCTTCATCCGCGACGGCGACCTGCCGGTGATCGCGGCGGCCGCCGATTTCATGGGCGTCAACTACTACGAGACCAAGATCGTGGCCGCTGACCCGGACGAGCCGTACCACCAGGCCCGGGTGCTGCCGCAGGCCGGCCGGCTCACGGCCGGCGGCCTCGACGTGCGGCCAGCCGGGTTCGGCCGGATCCTGCGCCGGGTCCGCGGCTACGCTCCGCTGCCGCTCTACATCACCGAGAACGGTGCCGCGTTCCACGACTACGTGGACCCCGAGGGCGGGGTGGACGACGCCGAGCGGGTCAGCTACCTGGCCGACCATTTCGCTGAGACCCTGGCCGCCATCGAGGACGGCGTCAACGTGCGCGGTTTCTTCGTCTGGTCGTTGCTGGACAACTTCGAGTGGGCCGACGGGTACAGCCGCCGCTTCGGCCTGGTGTTCGTGGATTTCGGCACCCAGGCCCGGGTCCCCAAGGCGAGCGCCCGCTGGTACGCCCAGCTCATCGCCGCCCAGCAGGACGCCTAGCCAGTCCCGCCCGCCCGCGGTCCAACTCCCCCACCGTGCCGCGGACGGGCGCACCGGGCGGCGCGGCCCGGTGCGCCCGCGGGCAACAACAGTGGCGATAGCAGTTTCACGAAGACAGTCGCCGGCCAGCTGGATCCGTCGAAAGGTGAATCGCTCTGCGAGTCCGGTGCCTTTGGCGGCGTCATCTGCGCGATGACGGTTCAATCCCTGGGTTACACGGACGGCCCGTGGGACAGCATGGTCCTGGCCTCATCCAGCGGGCGGTACTCCATAGGGGGCGACAGCGGAGGGCCGTGGTTCTCGCTGGCCGGCAGCACCAGCGTCTACGCCATAGGAATCCACCACGGTATTACCACGAACATATTTGGCAGCCCGAACGGGGAGGTCTTCACGCCGATCATCCCGGTGTCCAGCGCCCTGGGCGTCTACGTCAACAGCTGACAAACCGCCGGACCGCAGGCTGCACGCGATGCAGCCTGCGGTCACGCCCTAGCCCGGCAGCGCCACCACCAGATCGGCGTGATCCCTGGACGCCTCGATCAGCGCGGCGTTCCGCTGGTCGGAGCCGGTCGCCCGGGCCCGGGCCTGCGCCGCGTCCCGGCCGAAGGCGATATGCCGGTCGATCAGCCGCCGCAGCCGGGCCGGCTCCGGCAGGTCGAGGTACCAGACCTCGTCCAGCAGCGGCCGGACCTGCGCCCACGCCCCGTCCGGCAGCAACAGGTAGTTGCCTTCGGTGATGACGAGCGGGACCGAAGGGCCGACCGGGATCGCGCCCGCGATGGAGTCCTCGATGTCCCGGTCGAACCGGGGCGCGTAGACGCACCCCTCCCGCGGGTCGCGCAGCCGGCGCAGCACGGCCGCGTAACCGGCCGCGTCGAAGGTGTCCGGCGCACCCTTCCGGTCCACCCGGCCCATCTCGGCCAGCACCCGGTGAGCCAGGTGGAATCCGTCCATGGGCAGGTATGCGGCATCGCCCGCCAGTTCGGTCACCAGCCGCTCGGCCAGCGTGCTCTTGCCCGCGCCGGGCGGCCCGGTCAGGCCCAGGATGGCCCGTCCCGGCCGCCGGGCGAGGGTGGCCGCCCGGCGCGCCAGCTGCTCCAGGTCCGGGTCCGTCACCACCCGGCCAGCATAGGTTCCCAAGGGCGCGGCGGGTATATTTGTATAGTAGCTATAAAATTTATGTGACAGAAGTAACCTGGGGGGAGGGTTAAGCTCGGCCCATGGGCGCGCGGACGGTGGACTGGTCGGCATGGCGCGGCCCCGAGCCCGGTGCGGATGAGGCCGGGGGCCTGCGGGAGCGCAAGAAACGCCTGATGCGCCAGCAGCTGTCCGATACCGCCACGGAGATGTTCCTTGAGCGCGGGTTCGACGCCGTCCGTGTCTCGGAGATCGCCGCGGCGTGCGGCGTCTCGGAGAAGACGGTCTTCAACTACTTCCCCACCAAGGAATCCCTGCTGCTGGACCGGTGGGATGCCACGATGCGCGCGCTCCGTGACGGCCTGGGCGATCCCGCGCTCGCCCCGGTCGAGGCGGCGCTGCGCATCCTCGATGACGAGCTGGGCGCCCTTACCTCCTGGCTTGCCGATCAGGACGACACGGCGGCGGCCACCGCCGCCATCCAGCGCTTCGGCCAGCTCATCAGGTCCACTCCGTCCTTGCGTGCCCACGAGCGCGACATGATGGACCGGCTCACCGCGGTGGCCGCGGACGTGCTGGCCGCACGGGCAGGCCTGGGCCCGGACGCCCCGGAACCGCAGATCGCGGCCGCCGCCCTGCTCGGGCTGTGGGATGTCCAGTTCCGCGCGCTGCGCAGGTACCTGGACGGGCAGCGCAGCCCGGCGCAGGTCCACGAAGCGGTCAGCGCGGAGGTATGCCGGGCGGCCCGGCTGCTCCGTGACGGGCTGGCCTCGTTCCCGCAGCTGGCGGATGCGCGGGGCGGCCCGGTGGGCCGCCCCCCGGGCAGCTAGCTCAGCCGGGGCGCGTCGGCGATCAGCCGCGCGGTGTAGTCGCTACGGGGACGGTTCAGGACCTGCTCCACCGTCCCCGACTCGACCAGCTCGCCGCGGCGCAGCACGACAGCGAACTGGGCGACGCTGGGCACGAGGGCCAGGTTGTGCGTGATGAACACCATCGCGAGGCCGTGCCGGGCCGCCGCGGCGCGGAGCAGTTCCACGATGACCGCCTGCACCGACACGTCCAGTGCCGAGGTGACCTCGTCGCACACGAGGACGTCCGGCTCGACGACGAGCGCCCGGGCGATCGCGACCCGCTGCCGCTCCCCGCCGGAAAGCTCGCCCGGGTAGCGGGACAGGAACAGGCCGCCGAGCGACACGTCATCCAGCACGCGGTGAACGCGCTCGGCCTGCTCCGGCCGGGACAGCCGGAAGAAGCGCTGCAGCGGCTCGGCCACGATCTGGCCGACCGTCTTGCGGGGGTGCAGGGAAGTGTAGGGGTTCTGGAAGACGTACTGGACCTGCCGGAGTACCTGCTTCGGGCGCTGCCGGGCCGCCGGGGCCAGCGGCTCACCGCGCAGTTCCGCCTGCCCCGTCCAGCCGCGGTGCAGCCCGGTGATGCAGCGGGCCAGCGTGGTCTTGCCGGAGCCGGACTCACCGACGACGGCCACGCAGCTCTGGGCAGGCACATCAAGGTCGATGCCGGCGAGTGCCGGGACGCCGCCGTAACTGGCCGCCACGCCGCGCAGGGACAGCACGATGGGCGGCTGCCGGGCGTCCGCCGGTCCCGGCGGACGCCCGGCGGGGCGGCCGGGAGCCTGGCCAGGCCGCAGGCAGCGGACCGTGTGCCCGCCGAGGACCGCCGGCTCCGGTTCCCGGGCCCGGCACTCATCGAGGGCGAGGGCGCAGCGGGGGGCGAAGCCGCACCCTCCGCCCCGCTGCCCGGGCGGCGGCTGCTGCCCGGGTATCCCCGCCAGCGAGCCGCTGCGGCCCGGGCTGGGCACGGCAGCGAGCAAGGCCGCCGTGTAGGGGTGCAGCGGCAGGCCCAGCAGCGTGCTGGCCGGGCCCGCTTCCACGATGCGGCCCGCGTACATGACGGCTACCTCGGTCGCCAGCCCGCTCACCACGGCCAGGTCGTGGCTGACGTACACGGCGGCTACCTGGTAATGGCCGCACAGGCGGCGCAGGGTGTCGAGGACATGCCGCTGCGTGGAGACGTCCAGGCCGGTGGTGGGCTCGTCGAGCACGATGAGCGAGGGCCGGCAGGCGAAGGCCATGGCCAGCCCGACACGCTGCTGCTGGCCGCCGGACAGCTGATGCGGGTACCGCCGCAGCAGGTCCAGGGCCGGCTCGAGGCGGGCCTCGCGCAGCACCTCGCCGATCCGGGCCTGGGCCTCACCCGCGGGCACCGCGTGCACCCGCAGCGCCTCGCGCAGCTGGGAACCGATCCGGAGGGCCGGATTGAGGGCGGCGGCCGGGTCCTGCGGCACATAACTGACCCGGGCGCCGCGGATCCGGCGCAGTGCCGCGGGCCGCTGCCGCAGCAGGTCCACCGCGTCCAGCCAGACCTCACCACGGCTGACGGCCAGGCCGCGCCGGGTGTGGCCGAGCAGTGCCAGGGCCACCGTGGTCTTCCCCGAGCCGGACTCGCCGACGAGGCCGAGCACCTGTCCCGGCTGGATCGTGAAGGAGACCCCGCTGACGACCGGCGGCCCGCCGTGACCGCTCCGGATCTCCAGATCGCGGACGGCCAGGCGGGGCGGGGACGCGGGACCGGGCGCTCCTGCCCCGGGGGCCGCGGCCGGGCTGCCGTGCGCCGTCACCGTGCCCGGCCTTCGGCCACGCCGAGGTCATCGACCAGCGCCGCCTCCTCCGGCGGCCGGTCCGCGCCGAGCGCAGCCCGGCCGATCGCGTCGGCCAGCAGGTTGGTGCCGATGGTGAGCAGGGCGATCATCGCGGCCGGCGCGATCACCGCCCAGGGATTCAGCCCCAGGCCGACCCGGTTCTCGTTGATCATCGTCCCCCAGTTGGCGGCCGGCGGCGGCTGGCCGAACCCCAGGAAGGCCAGCCCGGTCATGATGACGATCGAGTAGGTCAGCCGCAGCCCGGCCTCCACCATCAGCGGGGTGCTCAGGCTCGGCAGGATCTCCCTGGCCATGACCGCGGCGGGCCGCAGCCCCTGCAACTGCGCCACCTTGACGTAGTCGCGCTCGGAGATGTCCAGCGTGGCGGACCGCAGTACCCGGGCGACCGCGGGCGCGTGAGCCAGCCCGACGGCCAGCACGATCAGCCAGAGCCGGGGGCCGAGGACGCTCAGCAGCAGCAGGGCGAAGACCAGCTGGGGAAAGGCCAGGATGACGTCCACCGTCCGCATGATCAGCCCGTCCGGCAGGCCCCTCAGGTAAGCGGCGGCCACTCCGGCAGCCGCGCCGGCGACCACGCCGATCAGCGTGGCAGCCACCGCCATCAGCAGTAACAGCCAGCCGCCATCGAGCACCCGGGACAGGACGTCGCGGCCGAGAACGTCACTTCCGAGCAGGAACTGCCCGGACGGCCTGGCGAAGGGCAGGGTCAGCAGCGCGTCCGGCGGCCGCGGGGCCAGGAACGGGCCCGCCGCGGCGATCACGGTCACGAGGGCGGCCAGGCCGAGGCCGGTACGGCCGCGCGGGCTCACCGCCGCCTGCCGGAGGACGGCCAGCCACTGATGACGCCGGATCCGCCCGGGCGGCGAGCCCTCCGCGGGGCGGAGGCCAGCCGGGCTGCGGCGGTTCAGCATGGCCCTCCTACCGGGGAATCCGGTGCCGCGGCGTGGCCAGCACCGCGATCACGTCGGTGACGATATTGACCAGCACGTAGAACGCGGCCAGCACCACGACGATGAACTGGATGACCGGGATGTCGCGGTCGTCGACCGCGTAGACCAGCCCCTGGCCGATGCCCGGGAAGGCGAACACGTACTCCACCACGACCACCCCGCCCGCCAGGTACAGGAAGTTCAGGCCGATGACCTGGATGACGGGCGCGGTCGCGTTGGGCAGCGCGTGCACGGCCACGATCCGCCACAGTGGCACCCCCTTGAGCCGGGCCATCTCCACGTAATCGGAATCCAGCGCCTCGATCATCGCGGCCCGCGTCATCCGCTGGATGTAGGGGACAATCACGATGACCAGGGTGGCCACCGGCAGGATGAGCAGCCGGGGGGCGTTCCACGCGTACGTGCCCGGCGGCAGCAGCGACACCGCGGGCAGCAGGTGGGTGACGCCGGTGGCGAACAGGATGATCAGGCCGATGGCCACCACGAATTCCGGCAGCGAGGTCACCGCCAGCGCCGTGACCGCTGTCACGTGATCCAGCCAGCCGTCCTTGCGCAGCGCGGCCCAGGCGCCGAGCAGCACGCCGCACGCCGCGCCGAGCAGGCCGGTGATCCCGGTCAGCACCGCCGAATTGATCAGCCGGGGCTCGACGTAGCCCCACACCGGCTGCCCGTTGGCCAGCGAGTCGCCGAGATGGCCGGTGAGCAGCCCGGAGAACCAGATCCAGTACTGGTCCAGCAGCCCGCGGTTGAGGTGCAGCGCCGCCTCCAGCCGGTGTACCGCGGCGGGATTGCCGGCCGCATCCCGGCCCAGCACCGCGATGGCGGCGTTGCCCGGCAGCACCTCGGTAGCCACGAAGACCAGCACGGAGACCACGCACAAGGTGAACACGCCGACGGCGGCCCGCTGCCCGATGAGGTAGGCCACCGGATGCGCCGCCGCCCGCGGCCGCGCCGGCAGCCGGGTTCGCGGGGCGTCCCCTGGTTCCCCCTCCGCCGGGACAGGTGCCCGGGACCGTGCCACGCCGCCACGCTCCGGCCCCCGGGCTGAACGGGCGCGTGCCACGGCATCGGTCCCTTCGCCAGCGTGCCGGTGCCGGCGCCAGCACCTGTCCCGCCTTACCGCCGCCATTGCCGCCGGTAAGCGCCCGGTCCGGGAATGGTGATGGCCTCATTACGGTAACCGCCCCGCCGCGGCGGGGCAACGCCAGCCGCCATTTACTGTTTGACTTAGTAGTAATCTAACCACCCGGCTATATCAGCCTGCCGCCCAAGCGTGCCCGCGTACCTGGCGATGAACTATTTGCCAGATTCGGTACGTATCCGGCGGTCCCGGGAATACTCTTCATGAGAACGCCTGACCGGGCGCGGAGCGGCCTGGGCTGCAGTACCAGCGCTCCCGGGCCCGGCCGGGGCCTATTAGTTCCCGAATTTCCTTAGTAATTCTGATGTTACTGCAGTGGGCCAGGAGACGGCCCTTTCGCCGTTAGTCCTCCGTTCCTTAGGCCGACCGCTGTCGGGTGGAACGGAACTCGCGCACACTGGGAGGTCACGGGCAGGTGAAAGCGGCGGCGTTCTATGAATACGGGCCCCCCGAGGCCATGCAGTACGCGGACATCCCCGATCCCGTGACCGGCCCCCGGGACGTCCTCATCCGGGTGCAGGCATGCGGCGTCAACCACTCGGACCTGGACTCCCGGGCCGGGACGTCCCGGTGGTCGTTCAGGCTGCCCATGGTCCTCGGCGCGGAATTCACCGGAACCGTCGTCGGCGCCGGCGCGGCGGCCGGCCCGGTCCCGGCCGGCGACCTGGTGACCGCATTCCAGCAGTACAGCTGCGGCCGGTGTGCCCAGTGCGCCAAGTGGCGGCCGGATCTCTGCGCCGCCTTCGAGGTCTTCGGCACCACGCGCTGGGGCGGGTACGGCGAACTGGTCAGCGTGCCCGCCGAGGTGGTGATCCCGCTCCAGCCGTCCGACGACCCGCTGGCCATGGCGGCCGGGCAGTGCGCGGTCAGCACCGCCTGGCACATGGTGAACCGGCTGGGGCTCATCCGGCCAGGGGAACTTGTGCTCGTGCCCTCGGCCTCGGGCGGCGTGGCAGGCGCGCTGGTCCAGTGCGCGAAGCTGGCCGGGGCCACCGTGGTCGCGACGGTCAGCACGCCCGCCAAGGCCGAGCTGGTCGCGCCGCTGGGCGCGGACCTGGTTCTCGTCCGGGGGGACGGGGACATCGCCACGGACCTGCTGCGGGCCACCAGCGGCCGCCGTTTCGACGCGGTCCTCGACACCGTCGGCGGCACGCTGTTCGCCGCGCACCTGTCCGTGCTGCGCGAAGAGGGGCGGCTGGTCACCTGCGGTGCGCACGCCGGCGAGGTGGTCCCGCTCGACCTGGTCGAGCTGTTCCGGAACGGCTGGCGCGTCATCGGCTTCCGGCTGGCGCCCCCCGATGATCTCGCCGCGTCGCTGGAGCTCATCCGGCGCGGCTCCATCACGGTGCCCATCGCCGCCACCTTCCCGGTCAGCGATGCGGCGGCCGCGCACCGTTTCCTCGAACGGCGCCAGCACGTCGGGAAAGTGCTCCTCGTCGCCGACTAACCCGTCACTTCCTGGAGGTAGGTCCCGTGGATCGATCGGATCGAAGCAGCACGCCGCGCCTGGCGCAGGGACTCCGGCGCCGAGAGTTCCTCCGCGGCATCGCCGCGGCCGGCGCCGTGGCCGGGGCCGGGGGCTTACTGGGCGGCTGCGGCGGGCCATCCGCGGGAAGCACCCAGCACCTGACCGGGGCCAGCGGCCCGACGCGCCGGGGCGGCAACCTGAGGCTCGGCCTGACCGGCGGCTCGAGCTCGGACACCGTCGATCCGCACAAGAGCCTCACCTACATCGACACCTCCCGGCTGCAGTCCCTCTACCAGCCCCTGGTCCAGCTGAACAGCCAGGCCGAGATCGAGTACGTGCTGGCCGAGTCGATCACCGCGCATCACGGCTCGCTGTCGCAGTGGGTGATCCGGCTCCGGCCGGGAGTCACCTTCCACGATGGCAAGGACTTCAGCGCGGCCGATGTCCTCTACACCTTCCAGCGGATCTTCAGCAACGACTTCACCGGGAAGTTCGGGCTGGGCCCGATCGACCTGGGCCGCACCAGGGCACTGGATAAGCTCACCGTGCTGGTACAGCTCACCAAGCCGTTCTCCAGCTTCGTGGAGCAACTGGCCGCCTTCTGGTACAACCTCTACATCGCCCCGGCGGGCTTCAGCCCGGCCCGGCCGGTCGGCACCGGGCCGTTCGTCTACCAGAGCTTCACTCCCGGCCAGCGCAGCGTGTTCACCCGCAACCCGCACTACTGGAAATCCGGGCTGCCCCACGTGGACACCCTGACCATCATCGATTTCAGCGACAACACCACGCTCCAGGATGCGCTGTCCACCGGCGTCATCGACGGTGCGGGAGCGCTCGACGGGCCGCAGATCGCCTCGCTGGCCACCACGAGCGGGATCAAGACCGTGGTGTCGCACTCCGGGGAGATCATCCCCTTCACCATGCGTGTCAACCAGCCGCCATTCAACGACGTCAACGTCCGGCAGGCCATGCGGCTGCTCACCGACCGCCCGCAGTTGATCGACTCGGCGCTCGACGGGTACGGGGTGGTCGCCAACGACCTGTTCTCCCCGTTCGACCCCGACTTCGACCACTCGCTGGTGCGGCCCGCCCAGGGTGACATCCCGCAGGCGAAGTTCCTGCTGAAGAAGGCGGCCAGGAGAATCTCACGGTGACCCTGACCACCTCGGCGGTGGCCACCGGCACGGTCGCGATGGCGACGGTGCTGGCCGCTCAGGCCAAGGCCGCGGGGGTGACCATCAAGATCAGCAATGTTCCCTCCGGCGTCTTCTTCGGGCCGGACTACCTCAAATGGACCTTCGGCCAGGATTACTACAACTACTACCCCTACCTGGCGCAGGTCGCGGAGTCCATGCTGTCGGCCTCACCGTTCAACGAGACGCATACCAACAACGCCCACTACACCAGCCTGTATAACCAGGCGAACGCGACCGCGGACCCGTCGCTGCGCAAAGAACTCCTGCGCGAGATGCAGGCGTTCGACTTCAGCGAGGGCGGCTACCTCATCCCCGCCTACATTGACGTGCTAGACGCGTACAGCGACAAGGTAACCGGCTATACCTCCGGGAAGGTCGGCCAGCCGCTGTCCAACTTCGACTTCGAGGACTTCGCCTTTCTCGCCTGACCTGCTGGCCGCGGCCGGCCGACTGATACGCCGGGCCAGCGCGACAGGCCGGGCCCGCCGCCATGCGACGCGGCCGGGCCAGTCCGGTCCGGACCGGACCGGACCGAAAGGCCCCCGTCCCGCCCCTCACGCCGGCCCGGGCCGCCGGCCTGGGGGCGGGACGGGCGGGGCGGCCGGGGCCGGGACGGGCGGGGCGGCCGGGGCCGGGGCCGGGATGGCGGGCCGGCCGGGGGCCGGGCTCACCCCGTGCGCCGGCTCACCGGAACACCATGGCCCGGACCGAGATCGTGCTGGTGACCATCCCGGTGCCGTACATGAGGTCAGCCACCCGCTGCACCTGCCCGGTGCTCAGGAAGGTCGGATACTGCCCGACCGTGACGAGATCGGCGGCCCGTGAGGATATCCCGGGCAGGGTGCGCAGCACCGAGCGCACGGTGCCCGGCTGGGCCGAGGCGGTCGTCGCCGCATTGAGCGCGGCGCGGAAGCTGCGCAGCGCGGCCGCGTCCCGCTGTGCGGCACCGGCGGTGGCGAAGTAACCGGACAGCGGCAGGCTGGCGGTCACCCCGCTGCACGCGTCGAGCAGCTCGACGGCCCCCAGCTCGCTCTCGGCTTGCAGGATGTAGGGCTGCGTCGCCACGATGGCGCTGACCGCGTGGCTGCGCAGCGCACCGATCATGCTGCTGGCCGGCATCGCTTCCCAGCGGATGCTGGACGGGCTCACGCCGTCGCTCTGCAGGACGGCCTCGGTCGCCAGCGTCTCCATGTTGTACGGCGCGTCCGCCGAGAACGGGACGAGATCCGCCGAAGGCGTGGCCACGGCGGCACCTTGCAGGTCCTGCGGGGCGGTGACCGGCGAGCCGGGCAGGGTGAGCACCTCCAGCAAGCCCGGGGCCGCGTCGTAGCCGTCCGCGATGAGCCGCAGCCGGGCGTGCGCCTGGGCCTGCGTGTAGAGCAGGTCGGCGTAATCACCGCCGACGACGTCGGCCTGCCCGCTGTCGAGCGCGGCGTAGGCCTGCCGCACGGTCTGGTAGGTCTGCACCGTCACGTCCAGGCCCTGCCGGGTGAACAGCCTGTCGGCGACGGCCAGCTGAAGCGGGGCATTGGCGAAGCCCGGCACGACCGCCACCGTGAGCTGCTGGGTCACCGCGGCCGCCGGCGCGGACGTCCCCGGCACGCGGCAGCCGCCCGCGAGCAGGGCCAGCGCGGCCAGCACGAGCGTCATGCCCGGCCACCGCGCCAGGTCACGGCGCCGCGGGCACACCCTCGCTGTCACCAGTTTCATGACGCTCCCTCCCCGGCAGGCCGGTGCCGGTGAATGGCTACGACTGATAATTTCCGAAGCAATGTAGTAATTGTCATTTCTCTAAGCCAGCTAGTAGCAGCATGCAATTTCCGAAGCGCTATAGTAAATGACCCGTGCCACCCCGCCAGGCTAACCTGGCCAGCGCGCACATGCTGCCGGAAAGCATGCTTCCATCCATCCCTCTTGCCCTATCAATTCATATATGCAACAGTGGTCACAATTAGAGCCGGCGGGCCGGTTAGACGTTACAGTTGGCTACCGACCCTGTTGAGACGGCCGCGTCAAGAATGGCTGAGCCGGGAAACGGCACCGCCATTCAGGGCTCCGCATCGGCGCCCGCGCCCGTCCGGCACCTGCCGTTTCCCTGGTGAGAGGTGCAGGCACTGTGCAGTTCAGGCAAGCGAGAGCAGACGGCGCGGCCCGCGGCACCCTGCACCGGTCCGCCGCGCCGGGCGCGGCAGCGGCGGCAGCCCCCGGACAGGTCCGGCCCTCACCCGCAGAGGGCCGGACCGCCCCGGACGGCGCCCCGTCCGGGACGCAGGCCACGGGCAACGGCACCCCGGCCGTGCTGAGCGTGCCGGGGACCGCCGGCCCGGCGCGGCGTGCCGCCCGGTTCGCACCGCGCAACTGGCGGGTGCGATCCCGGCTCCTGGTGCTGGTCGCGCTGCCGACGGTGGCGGCAGTGATCCTCGGCGGTGTCAGCGTGATCTCGTCCGTGCGCAGCGCCGTGGCCTACCAGCGGGTCGAGCAGTTCTCCCGGCTGGGCGGCGAGATCACTGACCTGATCCAGGCGCTGCAGGCCGAGCGGGAAGACACCATCAGCTTCATCACCATGGGCCCGGGAAGCGAGGGCCGCGGGGCCAGGCACGCCGCCGCTGCCCCTGAGCTGGCGGTCCTGGCGCACGACCGGCACCGCACCGATCAGCTTGCGGCCCGGGTGCGGAGCCGGGCCGCGGCCATCGGCCCGTCCTACCCGGCCGTGGCCCAGCACGAGGCGCGCGGGGCGATCAGCGCGATCAACGGGCTGCCCGCCCTGCGCAGCGCCGCCACCACCACCCAGATGCCCGCCCTGGTGGTGATCCAGGAGTACGCCGCCGCGATCGAGCAGCTACTCGCCCTCGAGGATGAGATCGCCACCGGCAGCAATGACGCGGCCCTGGCCGACACGGTCCGGGTCGCCGGGCTCATCTCGGCCACGAAGGAAGAGGTGTCGCAGGAGCAGGCGATCCTGACCTCAGCCCTCACCCCCGACCTGGTCGGGGCCACCCAGTTCCAGCCCAGCCAGCTGTCCGCCATCAACGACGCGCAGGCGCAGCAGCAGGCCGACCTGGCACAGTTCGGCCTGATCGCCACCGGCACCCAGCGGCACCTCTACGACGCCACGCTGTCCTCAGCCCAGGCCGACCGGGCCCAGGCCCAGGTGCAGCAGGCGATCACGCTGGCGCTGACCGGGGGTTCCTCGGCGGAGAACCCGGCCTTCACCGATGCCGCCAACGGGTCTGCCTACCTGGTGGCCGGCCTGCACTCGGTGGAGCAGGGCTTCATGGCCTCGATCCTGGCCCAGAGCGGCTCGCTGCACACCAGGGCGATCACCGACGCGGCCCTGGAAGGTGCCGCGGTGCTGCTGGTGCTGGCCCTGGCCCTGCTCTTCACCATAGCCATGGGCCGGTCCATGACGGGCCCGCTGCAGCGGCTGCGGCGGGGCGCGCTGGAGGTCGCGGGAGTCCGCCTGCCGGAGACCGTGCGCCTGATGAGCAGCCTGGCGGACCCCAGTACGCCGCTGCAGGTCCAGCCCATTGACGTGGATTCCACCGACGAGATCGGCGAGGTCGCCCGGGCTTTCGATCGAGTGCACCAGGAGGCGGTCCGGCTCGCCGCCAACGAGGCCGCGCTGCGCGGCAACATCAACGCGATGTTCGTCAACCTGTCCCGGCGCAGCCAGTCGCTGGTGGAGCGGCAGATCCGGCTGATCGACGACCTGGAGCAGGGCGAGCAGGACGCCGAGCGGCTGGCCAACCTGTTCCGGATGGACCACCTGGCCACCCGGATGCGCCGTAACTCGGAGAACCTCCTCGTCCTGGCGGGGCACGACCTGTCCCGGCGGTGGACGGAGCCGGTGGCCCTCGTGGACGTATTGCGCGCGGCGGTCTCCGAGATCGAGCACTACGAGCGGGTCAAGCCCACCATCCAGCCGGGGATCTCGGTTCGCGGCCAGGCCGTGAGCGACGTCGTGCACCTGCTCTCCGAGCTGGTCGAGAACGCGACCGCCTTCTCACCCGCGGAGACCCGGGTTGAGGTGTCCGGTTACCTGCTCGGCAGTGGCGGGGCCCTGCTGGACATCACCGACCAGGGCGTGGGGATGCCCGCCGAGGAGATGGCCCACGCCAATTTCCGGCTGGACAACCCTCCGGTCGTGGACGTGGCCGTATCCCGCCGGATGGGGCTGTTCGTGGTCGCCCGGCTGGCGGCCCGGCACGGCATCCGGGTCCGGCTCCGGCCCGGCTCACCCAGCGGCCTGAGCGCGCTGGTCTGGCTGCCCGATGAGGTCATCACCCGCGAGGCGACCGCATCCGCATCCCCGCTGAGCCTGCGGCCGTTCCGGCCGGGCACGGTCGCCCCGGACACCGGGCTGGCCGGCACCGGGCTGCCCGGGACCGGAGCAGGCGGCCGGACCGTCACGCAGCGCGCGGTGTCCGCGGCGCGGGCACCGCGGTTCGACCCGGCCCGGGCCGGCGGCGGGCGACACCGCCCCGCTGAACGGAATCGGCCGGAACGGACTCGGGCGGAATGGGATCGGCCGGAATGGGATCGAGCCCGGACGGGACCAGCCCGGACGGGACCAGCCCGGACGGGACCAGCCCGGACGGGACCAGCCCGGACGGCTCTGGCCTGGATGGAACGGGCCCGGCCGGAACCAGCCTGGATGGGACGAGCCTGGACGGGACTGACCGGCACGGGACCGGGCCAGGCGATGCGCCGATGGCCGCCGCCCCGCTGCCGGACTCGCTGGCTCTGCCCCTCCCCTCCGGCCCGCTCCCCTCTGGTCCCGGGACGCCGGGGGACGCACCCGGCGTCATCCTGCCGCCTGCCGCCGGTACCGGGCCGTCGAACCGGCTGCCCATCTTCGAATCGGTGGAGTCCGACTGGTTCCGGCGCGGCCGGCCAGCCGTGGACCGGCAGGCCGCGCGGGCTGGATCCAGGGCCGGCCAGCTGGGCGTCGCCCGCTGATGCGGGCTGGCGCGCCGCCGAGGTGGCGCAGGCGCCGTCCATCGCGGGCAACACCGCAGCCGGGCTGCCCAGGCGCGTCCCCAAGGCGAATCTGGTGCCCGGCGGGGTGGAGGCGATAACGGTGCCGCCACCGCGGGCCGCCCGGTCGCCCATGCAGACCCGGCAGCGCCTGTCGGGCTTCCAGCAGGGCATCCAGCGCGCGCGGGGCGCCGGGCCCGGAGCAGAGCCGTCCCCCAGCGATGAGGCAGGCGGCGCCGGCTGACGGCCCCGCCACGCGGCTGGTGCCGGCGACGGCACCGGCCTGCCCTACGGAGAGGAGTGCTGGTGAAGCCGCTGACTTATCCGGCGGAAGACCTGAGCTGGCTGATCACGGATTTCGCCGGACGGGTGCCGTCGGTCGCCCACGCCATCGCGGTCTCGGCTGACGGGCTGCCGCTCGCCTTCTCCGAAGGGCTGGCGCAGGACCGGGCCGATCACCTGGCCGCCGTGACCTCCGGGCTGGCCAGCCTGACCCAGGGGGCGGCCCGGGTGTTCGAAGGCGGCCCCGTCACGCAGACGGTGGTCGGGATGCAGGACGGGGTGCTGCTGGTGATGCCGATCAGCCAGGGCTCGCACCTGGCCGTGCTGGCCTCGGCCGATTGCGACATGGGGCTGGTGGCCTACGAGATGGAACTTCTGGTGGAGCGGGCCGGGCAGGTGCTCACCCCCGGCCAGCGCGGCGGTCTGCCGCCCGCGGACGGCCAGTACCGGAGGGGGTACACCGCATGACAGCGTCGGTCAAGATCGTGGTGGCGGGTGGCTTCGGTGTCGGCAAGACCACGTTCGTCGGGGCGGTCTCCGAGATCACCCCGCTCACGACCGAGGCGCCGCTCACCCCGGCCAGCCATGACCACGATGACGTGTCCCTGGTGCCGGGCAAGAACACGACCACGGTGGCCCTGGACTTCGGCCGGGCCACGCTGGACGACGGGCTGGCGCTCTACCTGTTCGGCACGCCCGGGCAGCAGCGGTTCTGGTTCATGTGGGATGACATGATCCAGGGCGCCATCGGCGCTGTGGTGCTGGCCGACACGCGGCGGCTGGACGAATCGTTCCCGGCCGTGGACTACTTCGAGGCGACTGGCCTGCCGTTCATCGTCGGGGTCAACGGGTTCGACGGCGAGTTCACCCACAGCCTGACCGACATCCAGGATGCGTTGACGGTCAGCCTGGGCGTGCCGGTCGTCGAGTGCGACGCGCGGCAGCGTGAGTCGGTCAAGACCACCTTGCTGGCCCTGGTCGAGCACGCCATGGCCGCCACCCCGGGGATCCGTTAGCCCGGGGACCCGTTAGCCCGGGACTGCCTACTCGCTGCCGGGAACCGCGCTAGCTGCTGCGCCGTCCCGCCGGCGGCCACACGGACAGGCCACGGCCCATGACGTCTTGAGGTGCCCCTCAGCACGCAGCGCCTGAATGGTGCGTCCCATGAGTATCCGGATGATTACCGGAGATAACCCTGGGTATCTCCGTAGCCAAGATTGGTGCGGGCGGATTGGCTCCCGGGAGCATTCCATGCACGAGCACACCGTGGATCTCAGCACCCCCTTTGGCCCCGTCACTGCCGATTTTGGTCAGGGCCGCCTCACTGGCTCCGATGTCGTGACGGTACGCACCGGGCCGGGTTTCGGGATCGGCCACCGCGAGTACCGCGGCCAGGTGCTGCTGGCCAGCCCGGGCTGGACGGAATCTCCCGCCGCCCCCTTATCGGACACGTCGCTGGCCGGGCCGGACGGCAAGTATCCCTTTCCCCGGGAGCGTGCCGCGATGGTGGCCGCGATGCGGGCGGCGGTGGCCGCGTATGCCGCCCGGGCCGAGGTGGCGTGACCAGACCATCGCGCCCCGGCCCGTGAGGCCAGCATCGGGGGCTAGAACCTCATCCGCGGGCGACTTGAGGAGCTGGCGGGCCATGACGGCGCGCTGGATCTGGCTGGCGCCCTCGTAGCTCTGGGTGATCGTGGACCCGCAGAGATCTGGTGGGTGACCTCGATGATCATCAAGCGCCCTGTGGAGAACCCCACCAGGAAGACGGGTGCTCACCACGTTCCCCGGCAGATGCCCCGTTCGTAGCGTGGACGGCAGATGCGGATGACGGCGGGCTCGCGCGACGAGGGCCGGTCATGCCCCCAGCCGCAACAACACAGCCGCGCGAGCACAGCCACTGGAGGTTCTGATGATCGAGGCACGCGGCCTCGTCAAGCGCTACCGGTCCACGCCCGCGGTGGACAACCTGAGCTTCGATGTCCGCCCCGGCACGGTGACCGGATTCCTTGGCCCGAACGGCGCGGGCAAGTCCACCACGATGCGCATGATCATGGGCCTGGACCGGCCGGACGCGGGACACGTCAGGATCGGCGGGAAGAGCACGGTGACCTTCGTTGGCGCCGCGAGGTGGGCGCGCTGCTCGAGGCCAAGGCGTCCACGGGCCGCCGCCCGGCACCTGACCGCGCGGCCGCAGCAACGCGATCGGCCGGCGGGCAGAGGTGCTCGCCACAGGCACAGAAGGCCGGGACCAGGCCGGTAAGTTCTCGCTCGGCATGTCCCAGCGGCTGGGTATCGCCGCTGCCCTGCTCGGCGACCCGCGGGTCCTGCTGCTCGATGAGCCGGTCAACGGCCTGGACCCCGAAGGCATCCGCTGGATCCGCAACCTGCTGCAGAACCTCGCCGCCCGGGGGCCGCACGGTGCTGGTCTCCAGCCACCTGATCAGCGAGATCGCGCACACCGCGGACGCGCTCATCGTGATCGGCCAGGGCCGGCTGCTCGCGCAGACCACGGTCGCCCAGCTGTCCGCCCGCGCCAGCTCCCTGGAAGAAGCGTTCTTCCAGCTGACCGATGGCGTCACCGACTATTCAGGGAGCCTGTGATGAACACCGCGACGCTCAGCCAGCGCGCCGCCGGCCGCGCCCGCGGCAGCTACGGTTTCCGCACCGTCGCCCCTGCCGCCTGCGGCCACCCGGCCCCGGCCATTCATCAATACCCGCGACGAGCCGCGCGCCGCCGCGGGGCTGCGGCGGCTGCGGGTGACTGTCAGCGACCCCAGCATGAGCGAGACCACCACGCTGCTCAAGGCGGGCGCCACCGACCTCGTGCTGCGGATGGCCGAGGCGGGTACCGTGCTGCCGGACCTGACCCTGGACCACCCGGCCCAGGCCATCGGCGAGGTGAGCCGCGACATCACCGGGCGCAGCCGGGTCCGGCTGGCCAACGGCCGGCAGATGAGCGCGCTCGACATCCAGCGCGAGTACCTGGCCAGGGCGCGGGACTTCACTGACAGGCGCGGCGCGGACGCGGTCAGCCAGCGCGTCCTGGGACTGTGGCAGCGGGCGCTGGACGCGATCGGGGCGGGGAACCTTGACGCCATCACCCGAGAAATCGACTGGGTCATCAAGTACCAGCTCATCGAGCGGTACCGGGCGGCACATGACCTGCCCCTGTCGGCACGGGGGGTCGCCCAGGCCGACCTGGCCTATCACGACATCAGCCGGGGCCGCGGCCTGTACTACGAGCTGGAGCGCAGCGGCGCGGTCGAGCGGACCGCGCGCGACATCGACATCTTCGAGGCAAAAACCGTCCCGCCACCCCCCGGCCGCTACCGGCAGGCGGGCTGATCCCACTCCTGCCGGACCGGCACGTCCCTGACCTGGCCGCGCGCAACCGGGCTGGAGGGTTCCCAGCCGGAACAGGAGCTTTGGCGTGCTGGCCACGCCGATGTCTGCTGCCCGTCACTCGTGAGCGCGCAGCGCGGCGGTCGGTAAGCACCTCAAGCCCGGCGAGCAGTTCCTCGCGGCGCATCGGCCTCTTCTTGCGGAACGTCACGGACCTGACCCCTGAAGGCAGGCGTCGAAACGGGCGGCCACACCAGCCCGGTCCCGGCGCAGCTCACCACCGTCGGATGAGGAAAATGACAACTTGCCCGCACCAGAGACCGAGATTCAGCCTCTCCTGAGCCTCCCCCCTTGCAGTGGACACCCGACCTGCCAGGCTGTGCCTGGCGGAGGGAGTCCCGATGGGACAGCAACGCCGGCAGTTCTCGCCGGAATTCAAGGCTGATGCGGTCGCCTTGGTGCGGTCGTCGGACCGGCCGATCGCCGCGATCGCCCAGGAGCTGGGCATCGGCGAGTCCAACCTCAGCTACTGGCTGAAGAAAGACAGGGAAAGCCGTACGACCGCGGATCCGGGCCGGTTCGAGGCCGAGTCCGCGGAGGCCGGGAGAACGCCGTGCTGCGCCGCCGGGTGGCGGAACTGGAGGTCGAGCGCGAGATCCTGAAACGAGCAACGGCCTTCTGAGCCTCCCCCATGCAGAGGACACCCGACCTGCCAGGCTGTGCCTGGCGGAGGGAGTCCCGATGGGACAGCAACGCCGGCAGTTCTCGCCGGAATTCAAGGCTGATGCGGTCGCCTTGTGCGGTCGTCGGACCGGCCGATCGCCTGCGCGACAAGCAGTGCGGGCGCTACCGCATTGAGAAGCCAGTATTACGTCAGGGGCGGGATCGTTTCGGTGGTGCCGTTCAGCCGGGCTCGTTCCGCGGCGAAGACGGCGAGGTGGCTCGCCAGTGATTCGCGTGGCCCTGACTGGATCAGCTCGCGGTCACCGGTGGCAACGGCAGCGGTGAACGCGTCCATGAGCCCGGCGTCGCCGCCGCCGTGGCCTTCGGCGGCGTTCACCGCGCCCTCCGGCGCGGGGGTGACCAGCCGCTCGGCACGGGCAAGGAAGTCGTAGACCCGGATGGTGCGGCCGTCGCCGGCCAGCTCGGCGCGGGTGCCGAACAGCCGGGTGCTGCGGGGGGCGGCCTTGCTGAACGCTGTCATGGTAAACGTGGCGGTTGTCGCGCCGGGAAACTCCATCGCGACAACCTGGTGGTCGACCACGTCGTTGTCGCAGGCGTAGACGCACCTGCCGTACGGGCCGTCCTGCAGCGCCTCATCAAGGGCAGCGGGAGTGAAGTCGTCGATAACGGTGCTCAGCGGCCAGCCGTGCTCGGCCCGCTCCAGCAGGTCTCCGTAGAACCGCGGTGCCGAATAGGGACAGTCCGCTTCGACGAGGCAGGCCGCGCACCGGTCCGCGGCGCCCTCCGGGCAGGCCGGCGGCGGTGAAGTGAGCCAGGCTGCCGAAGCTGGACACCCGCAGCGGCGCCCGGCCCAGGATGTACTGCAGCCAGTCCAGGTCATGGCAGGACTTGGTCATCAGCATGGGGGCCGCCAGGTCCCCGCGCCGCCAGTTTCCGCGGACGTAGGAGTGGGCCTGGTGCCAGAATCCGACCGGCTCCAGGTGCTGGACGCTCATGATGTCGCCGAGCTGACCGGAGTCGAACGATCTCCTTCACGGCGCGCGTGTACGGCGTGTAGCGCATCACGTGGCCGACGGCGAGCATGACCCCGGCCTTCTCCACGGCCGCCACGATCCGCCGGCACGCCGCCTCGTCCGGTGCCATCGGCTTTTCCAGCAGGATGTGGTAGCCGAGCGCGGCGAATACCTCGGCCGGCTCGGCGTGCATGCGATCCTGCGTGCAGATAAGGACCGCGTCGGCAAGCCTGCCGCGTTCGGCCAGCTGCCTCCAGTCGGCCGCCGCATTTCCGGCGGCGATGCCGTGCTCGGCGGCAAGGCGCGCACGGCGTGCCCCGCCGGGCTCGGCTACCGCGACGACAGATGCGCGATCCGGGTGGCGCCGGACCCACCCGGCATACCCGGCACCACGCTGACCCGCCCCGATGACCATCACGGAAACCGGCGCCATGCCCGTGCCCCTCTCTGTTACGCAGCGACGGCCCCAGCATGGGCTCACCAGCCCAGCTGACCTCCCCCGACCGCAGCCAAACCCCGCCGTCACAGCGTCGGCCAAATAGCATGACCACCAGACTGACTGTGCGGTGCCAGCCGGTGCTCCGATAGCCTGCACCGAAGCACGCATATCACTTATATCAGCAGGACCCTAACGATGTCGGCGGGCACCCTCGGTGATCACGGAAACTTCTTTACCGCGGAATCTTTTCATGCGCACAGTATCTCGCTCGTTCCAGATCCTCTTCGATCACTCAGCGGACCCGCCGCCGGCTTAATTATTAATTGGTCAGTCGAAAAGGTCGCCGCGATGACAGGTCAAATCTCCGGCATCGCGCAATTCGACACCTATCTCGGTGCGGATCCGGTCAGCTATTCACGTCAATGGCACGCCAGTCTCCTTGAGGGGACCAGCCAGGCGGAGTCAGCTAGCCCGCTTGCCGCGGGGAGAGGTTCTGCCCGGTCAGCTTGCGGGAGAAGCCACGGTCCGTTCCGCAAAAATGCTTTGATTTTACTGAACGGACCGTTGCTTCGAGCCCGGCACATCAGGTGAGACGCAATAGGTGTAGCGGACCCCTAGGTCACGCAACGTTTCCCCTGGCTGGACGGTGATTGGCGTGCGTCCTCGGTAGCCGTCGGAAGGCAGCGTTGCTGTCAGATCCGCCGCATATCCCCTTGTAGGTGCCGCTTTTACGTCGTACGCCTCGCCCGCGGACCGCCTGCGGCGACATGTCCACGCCGCAGAGTGCCAGCTCAGACGGGCTGTTCTGCAGATGACTCCAGATAACGATGCTCCTATGCTTGTCAAGGGGTTCGTATGACATTTCCTAGTCTCGTTTCCGGGCATTCTTGAATTGCTGGGATGGCGGACAAGACAGGGAAGGACCGCTCGGATGGAGGGCAAGCTCTTATTAGGTCACGCCCCAGCGGGGTCAGGCTGCCCGGGGACGGCCGGCGAATCGTTAGCAGGCCAGCACGGATGCGGCAGCCAGGAACCTGCACCGGCCGGGACACGCAACCGCCGGGTCGGCGGCGGCAACATGAAGGATCCGGGGGGACCGCTCATCCCCCGCGCTCCCCGGCGATGGTCTTGCCGCCTTGCCCGGGATGGCCGTCATCCGCGCCATCACGATTCGCGCTGCTGCCACGCAGGTCCGGCCATGGGTCGCACAGCTCGGGCAAGCCGGCACAGAAGGTAACCGGTCCGCACGCCGAGGATTGATCTGCCCCGAACTTTCCGGACATCGTATTCGTGGTTAATTCACGCTGCGGACTGCCGTTCCAGGTATTACTCGCGGACCTGTCGTGGGGGTCCGCGTCAGGGGCCGCGGCTGACCTGCGCGACCCGGTCGAAGGCGTGCTTCAGTTCGGCACCTCCAATGAGCCGTCGCGGTGGTGATTCACCGTGACGGCGAGCGGTCGAGGTGGCGGAGGAAGAGCGCCACCGGGATCATGCCGGCCACCGCGAACACCGCGAAGACGGGTGTCATCGCGCCGGAGGCCACGGCGGAGGCCGGGTCGGCCGCGTGCCCGAGGGCCTGGTCCGTGGCGACCCCCAGGCTCTCGATCACCAGCATGATGAGCATCGGCCCTACGATCACGAGCCCCCAGCTGGCCCGATGCCACAGCCACCACGCGGCAACCGCCGTCAAGGGGAACCAGAAGGACAGGTCCTGGACGTAGGTGGGGAAGGTGGTCAGGCCCGTGCCCTGGAGGAAGGCCGGCGACCCGCTGGCGAGCATGCCGGGCACGACGCTCTTGAGCCAGATCACCGCGTTCAGGGCCACGACCGCCCAGGTATAGATCGCGAGCCCGCGAGCAGGCAGCCCGGCATCGAACCGCCGGCCGAACGCCTCGACATCGATGCTGTGCAAGACGGCAACCACGGACCAGACAGACAGCGACAAAATCGCCACGTAGAGCAGGAACAGGTGGTTGAACGGGGTGGCGAACAGCAGCATCACCGCGTTGTAGATCAGGTAGGCCGCCGAACCGAGCCAGAACACTACCGCGCGGGCCGATCCACGCCGTGCGCCGAGCATCGACGCGATGAGGACCGGCAGCGCAACGGCCAGCATCACCAGGGCCGTGCCGCGCCCGGAGCCGTTCATCACCGCAGGCCCGCGCAGGATGCCGGCGGCGAACACGGTTGGGATGGTGCCCGCCGCGGTCGCCACCGCGAGGGCGGCAGACAGCTTGTAGGCGGCGGCGGTGAGCGGGACGACGGCTGGTGAACGGCCGACACGACCCGGTTCTGTCAGGTCATTCGCTTGTATAGTCATGGCAGTTCTCCGGTTGACCTGAATTTCTCGTTCCGCGATCCGGCACGACGGCTAGGTCGTGCGGACGAGGCGTAGTTCATGGCCGTCCCCTTTCGCCTCACGAGTCCTGCCGGGCGGCGTCGCCCGGCCCGCATGGGAAAAGTGGTCCTGAGAGCACGTTAGGAGCGGCAGGGTTGCAGCCATGTTGCAACGTGGGCGTGACGGCGATGGGCACCAGCACTGCGGCGGTTGCCTTGCGGGTGGCGTTTGGCTGCGTCGACGATTGTGATCGCAAGGTGTGACTAAAGACTCTTATCTGTCGCTCCCGTCCGTCCTCAGCTGGTGATGGATTCGCCATGTTCGTTCCCGTAGCGAGAGGAGGCCCAGATGAGTGATTCGGATGAGGTAAGCCAGGACGCGCCAGACTCCAAGTGGCGAGTTCGCCCGCAAGCGCATCCAAGAGCTGCGCAGGCCGTTGGCCCCGATGCCGCCGCGGAAGCGGATGCCGTCATGAAGCCATCGGCAAGCCGGGGTCCGGCTGGCCTGGCCGAAAGGCTTGCCGTGGCGAGCGCTGGCCGGGCGCGCCGCGTGCTTGTGATCTGGGGTATCGCCGTGGTGGTGGCGCTGATTCTCGTCGGCACCTCGCTCAGCGGCCTGACGACTAGTGCCCATGTGGTGGGGGCCACGCAGTCCAGCCAGGCCGAAGCCCTCTACCGCCAGGCGATGGGTGCGTCGGCCGGCCAAAGGCCGACCGATGTGATCGTGGTCAGCTCGAAGAGCTCCACCGTCAGCGACCGCAACTTCCAGGAGTTCGTGGCCCAGCTGGTGGCTCAGGTCCGGACGAGTCCTGGCGTCACACATGTGGCGACGGATCTGAGCACTGGAAGCCAGTTCGTCTCCTCCGGCCAGCACGCGGCCCTGATCGCGCTGCGGGCCGCGAATGACGCTGACATAAAGCCGGTGGTGAGAGACGTCCAAGCGGCAAACGGCAGCGGCGGGTTCTCCGTGGCCGTCACCGGCGACCACACGGTCGGGAACGACTTCACGACCCTCTCGGCGAGCGACCTCCAGCACGGGGAACTGGAATTCGGGCTACCGATCGCCATCGTCATCCTGCTGCTCGTGTTCGGCGCCGTGGTCGCCGGCTTGATGCCGGTGCTGATGGCTTTGCTCTCCATCATCGTCGGCCTGGGCATCGCTGCGCTCCTCGCCCGGGAGTTCAGCCTCTCGGTCTTCATCGTCAACATGATGACCGGAATGGGCCTGGCACTCGGCATCGACTACTCGCTGTTCATGATCTCGCGTTTCCGGGAGGAACGCGGCCACGGCCGCGGCAAGCAGGCGGCGATCCGGATGACGGGAGCCACCGCTAGCCGCGCCGTGCTCTTCAGCGGCAGCACTTTCGTCGTCGCCCTGCTCGGCATGTTCCTGGTACCGGTGACCATCCTTCGCAGCCTGGCCGCCGGAGCGGTGATCGTCGGAGTCGTATCCGTCGCCGTCGCGCTGACCCTCCTGCCAGCAATGCTCAGCCTCATCGGCGATCGGGTGAACTCGCTGCGCCTGCCCATCGTGGGCAAGAACCTCGGGCGCTCCGACACTGCCGAAGCCCGGATCTGGAGAGCCGTGACCGGAAGGGTGATGCGCCGTCCAGCCGTGAGCCTGGCGCTGGCGGGAGGATTCATGGTCCTGGCGGCGGTACCGGCGCTCGGCCTTCACATCGGTCAGAGCGGAGTAGCCACGCTGCCTAACAACCTGCCGTCCAAACAGGGGTACCTGGCCGTCCAGCGTTACTTCCCGGGCCAGAGCCAGGACCCGGTCGAGATCGTCTCGGTGGGAGGGACCGGCAGTGCCCGGGCAGACCTCGCGAAGCTCGAAGCCGTGCTCGCCGGCGACCCGCGCTTCGGGCCTGGTGTCGTTCAGGCCTCGCCTGACGGCAAGATCCTCACACTGACCGTTCCCATCCGGGGTGACGTCGTCTCCAGCCAGGACGTGGCGGCTGTACTCAGTCTGCGCCAGCAGCTGATCCCGTCGGCGTTCGCCGGTTCCGGCGCAAAGGTGTACGTCGGGGGGCAGACCGCCGATGAGGCCGACTACTTTCATGCCGTTAGCAGCCCGACTCCGTACGTGCTGGCATTCGTACTGGGACTCAGCTTCCTTCTGCTGATGCTGGCCTTCCGGTCACTCACGATCGCGGCCGTCTCGATCCTGCTCAACCTGCTGTCTGCCGGGGCCGCCTACGGCCTCCTCACACTCGTGTTCATTCACGGGGTCGGCGCGGGCATCTTCGGGTTCCAGAAGGTTCCCGTCATAGATGCGTGGGTCCCGCTGTTCATGTTCTCGGTGCTGTTTGCCCTCTCGATGGACTATCAGGTCTTCCTGATGAGCCGGATCAAGGAGCGCTACGACCAATGCGGCTCGACACGGGAGGCGGTGGCAGGTGGTGTCGCGTCCACGGCCAGGATCATCACCGGCGCGGCGCTGATCATCGTGGCGGTGTTCGCCGGTTTCGCTCGCGGGCAGCTCCTGCAGTTCGAGGAGATGGGCTTCGGCGTGGCGGTAGCCCTGATCCTGGATGCCACGCTGATCCGTTTGGTCATCCTCCCGAGCACGCTTGAGCTTGCTCGGCCAGCGCAGCTGGTACCTGCCCCGCTGGCTGGACTGGTTGCCGCACCTCCAGGTGGAGTCACCCGAGGCACCCTCCACCGACCATCCCGTAGCCGCAGGAGCACCCAGCCCGGCCTGAGCAGATCACGGCCGCGTCTGGATTGACTCTCCCGGTGCCACGGCACGGGGTGGTGCCACCGAGCCGACGGAGCTGGGAGGTGGTCATGGACGGGAGCTGCGGACGGCCTGCTGCTGGCCGCCGAACTGCGGATCGAAGGATGGCGGTGCCCGGGGGGAGGGATGACGATGACAGCTACGCCGACTCAGGACCCGGTCTTGGGACCGGTTGACAGCCTGGAGGTGCGCTGGATAGTTCCCGGCCAGCTAAGGACAGCGATGCGTGAGTGGTTCGCGCGTTTCCCAGCCGGGAGGGGAAGCACGGGAGGACTTCTGCCTGCTCGCGGCCGCGTCTGCGCGGGCTTTCCGTGAAGCTGCGGGACGGCATTGCCCTGGACATTAAGGCCTACCTCGGCAGCCCCGGGGCTCCCCGACTTGCCCCGCCAGAGCCGCGGCCGCCTGGAGTCCTGGCGCAAATGGTCCTTCCCCTGCGGTCTGCCAGCCCAGGGCGGACGCTACACCTGCAGGCTGGGCCATCGTCCGCCAAAGACGCCGCAGCTGCTGGTTCCCGCTGGCCGCGACCCAGGACCCGGGCTTCGGTCCCCGCAGTCAGCCGTCCAGACGGGCTGCGCGGTGGAGCTTACCGAGGCCAATGTTCGCGGCGGGTCGTTGTGGTCGGTGGGATTCGAAGCGACCGGCTCCGACGGCCAGCTACGCGGCGCGCTACAGCACGCCGCGGGTCTGGTGTTCGCCCAGGCGCTTCCGGCCGGGGTCGAATTCAGCCTGGTTCGACTCCCGGTTCTACGCTCAGTGGCTGAGCGCAGCGGCCGGGCCTGGATGCCGAGGCACCGCGCACCCGGAAAAGTCCTGCGCGCCGCAAACCACTCGCATTCGGGGTTCCAGAACCAGCATGCCGCCTATGCGGTGCTTGCTTCTTCACTCGCAACCCTGGCATGTGCGGCAGTTTCGGTCGCCTACGCTTCCCGGTGCCGATGTCAGTACGCCGCTGGCACGAGCATTTCGGAGATACCGGGCGCCGCAGCCGTCTATCGCTATGCCGGTCTGGAATGTCGCCGGGCTGTTACGGGTGAGCTTCCGGCTGCTGGCGGACCTTGAGGGCAGACTCCACGTGGAACTGCCGGTGCATGCGCTGTTCCCTTGGCCGGAAGCAGGCGGTCGCCTCCGCCATCGGGATTACCTCGGGCAGGTCGACCTCGTACATGTGCCCGTTGGTCTCAATGGCCGCCGAGCCTTTGTCGAGGACGTTCTTCAGCCAGTCGGTGCGCTTCCCGTAGGGGAGGGCGATCAGGAAGTGGTCATCATGCCTGGCCGCGATGACAGGTGTCTCATAAGTCCGGCCCGATCGCCGCCCGACGTGGCGGACGACCGAAGTGCTGGATCCTTCCTCGCCGGCTGATCTCATGGCGAGCGGCCGCATGGCCCGGGTGAACAGGCGCAAGGCATTCTGGACAGGACCTCTCATGCCCCGACGTTCTCATCGGGCGGGGGACCCGCAGTAGGGCCGAACGGCCTTGGACCTACAGGGGAGCAGTGGTGTTCTGCGACGATTTGTTGCTCCGCGGAATCGGCGGATGCCAGGCTGCCGGTGCTCTGCCACGCACCATTGCCGACCGGACGCGGGTCAGGGCCTTCGCGTCGTGGCTGGAGAGGCTAAAGGCCCTGCCATCGAGGGGTTTGATGGCACAACCTGGCGATAAGTGCCTGACTGACTTGAAGGACGGGCGGCCCGGATAGCCAGCTGACTCAGGTGATCCCGCCGGATAGGGAGCTCAAGATGAGCAGCGTCCAGGTCCGCCAGAACCTACTGACTCCAAGCGCCCGCACTGGCCGTACTGCGGCTGTGGCAGCGGCGATCGGCTTCGCCGGCATCGCCGTCTTCGAGATCGCGCTGGCGGCCGGCGCGCCGTGGGGACACGCCGCCTGGGGCGGCGCCAACGCCCACCTATCTGCGGCACAGCGGACCGGCAGCGCGGTAGCGGTCGTCGTGTGGGCGGCTGCGGCCCTGATCGTGCTCGGGCGTGCTGGCCTGTGGTCCGCCGGCGGGCAGACGCGGCTGTTCCGCTGGGGAACCTGGTTCCTCGCCGGTGTGAGCGGGATCGCCGGGCTGATGAACTTCGCCTCGCACAGCCATTGGGAGAACCTGATATTCGGCCCGGCAGCGCTTGTCCTGGCGGCCCTGTGCATCCTGGTCGCGCGTAGCGGCCCCGCCGGGAGGCAGTCGGACGCAGGCAATACCGCTGGCGGCGACGCCCAGGGGGCCGGGCCGGGGGAGGAGAAGGCCGGACAACCGTCTGCCCGGTAAGAGGAAGGGCCGGGCATCTTTGCAGCCCGCGACCGTCGGTGCCCGGCGACGGATCAGGAGGAACCGATGAAGGCGGTCATCTACGACACGGACGGCTCGCCTGATGTCCTGGAAGTCACCGAGATCGACCAGCCGGAGGCCAGGGACGATCAGGTGCTGGTCCGGGTCCGCGCAGCTTCGGTCAATCCCGCTGACTGGCACTTCATGCGCGGTCTGCCGTACCTGGTGCGCATGATCAACTGACTGCGCAGGCCGAGGAAAGCCACCGTTCTCGGGAGCGATCTGGAGCGCCGGACCCGCCCGGTCGCAGCGCGGGCAAGGTGACACCGCTGCGGTCGGTGACCTCACCGTGGATGACCTCGTCCTCGCTGACGACGGTCACCGTGACTGTCTGACCGGGCAGGCCGGAACCGCTGTGCCGCACGCTGTTGGTCACCGATTCGCTGTGCAAGAGCACCGCCGTATCACCGTCCGGGTGCTGCCGGCCGAGCACTGCCGCCGCGAACGCGCGGGCAACCGCGACACGCTCGGGACGCCCGGGCGATAGTCACGCTCTCACGTGTTGCCGCTCCAGCCATTGCACGCGCCCCTTCCGCAGCCGCCTACCGCCCTCCTCCGTCGACCACGGGCCTAACGCCGCGAGCTCATACCGACAGGGACCAGCCGAGGGCAAACCGGCACGCCCGGCGGCGCTAGGGTCAGCACCGATTCAGCACGGGGTCCGGAAACGATGGGAAATAACCAGCATCAATCGGGCAATACGGACACAAGGACGGGCCATCAGACTTGTGTGCCTGGCGGCCCATTTTGAGGTAAGAAGGATTTGAGAATCACCAGGTCAGCGGCCCAACATCACCCCTTGAGCAGCTGCCGCGCCATCACCATGCGCTGGATCTGGTTCGTCCCCTCGTAGATCTGGGTGATCTTGGCGTCGCGCATCATCCGCTCGACCGGGTAGTCCCTGACGTACCCGTAGCCGCCGAGCAGCTGGACGGCGTCGGTGGTCACCTCCATGGCTGCGTCCGAGGCGAAGCACTTGGCCGCCGAGGACATGAAAGTCAAGCTGGCGCCGCGGCGCCCGGCCATGGCCCGCTCCGACCGGGCCGCCGCCGCGTAGCTGAGCTGGCGGGCCGCCTCGACCTTCATCGCCATGTCGGCCAGCATGAACTGGACGCCCTGGAACTCCGCGATGGCGTGGCTGAACTGGCGCCGCTCCTGCACATACCCCGTCGCGTAATCCAGCGCGCTCTGGGCGATGCCCAGCGCCTGGGCGGCGATGGTGATCCGGGTGTGGTCCAGGGTGGCCAGCGCGGTCCGGAACCCGGTGCCCTCCGCGCCGATGAGCCGGTCCGCGGGGATCACGCAGTTGTCGAAGTACAGCTCCCGGGTCGTCCTTCTCGACCACGAACGCGGAGATCCCGCCCCGCACCGGCGGACGGGCGCGGGCTGGTGACCGCCATCACCGTGTAGTACTGCGACACCCCGGCGTTAGTGATCCACCGCTTGGTGCCGTTGAGAATAAAGGTGTCGCCGTCGCGGACGGCCCGGGTGCTCATCGCCGCCGCGTCCGAGCCCGCCTCCGGCTCCGACAGCGCTTAGGAGAACATCGCCTCACCGCGGGCCACCGGCGGCAGGTAGCGCTGCTTGATCTCCTCCGAGCCCGCCAGCAGCAGCGGCATCGTGCCCAGCTTGTTCACCGCCGGGATCAGCGACGACGCCGCGCACGCCCGGGCCACCTCCTCGATCACGCTCGCCGTGGCCAGCGCATCCGCCCCGGCACCGCCGTAAGCCTCCGGGATGTGCACCGCCGCGAAATCCGCCTTGGCCAGCGCCTCGAACACATCCCAGGGAAACTCGGCGGTCTCATCCACCTCAGCCGCCCGCGGCGCGATCTTGTCGTCAGCCAGGCTGCGGATGGCCTCACGCAGCGCCTCATGCTCCTCCGTGAGCGCGAACGCAGGGAAGTCAGAACTCATTACTCGATAGTAGGGGTGCCGCCTGGGACACCAGGGCCAAGGGCCGAACCGGCCCGGGCCACCCTGCGCCGCCGCCCGCGGGTCAGCCGTCCGGCTGGCCGGCCAGCCGGGCCCGCAGCGCCGCCCCCTTGGCCTGGGCGCTCTCGCGCAGGCCCTGCTGGAAGACGGCCATCGCCTCGCGCAGCGCGGGGTCGCCCGCCCCGAGGATGCGCACCGCCAGCAGGCCGGCGTTGCGCGCCGCACCAACGGCCACCGTCGCTACCGGCACACCCGCAGGCATCTGAACGATGGACAGCAGGGAATCGAGCCCATCCAGGTAGCGCAGGGGCACGGGGACGCCGATGACCGGGAGCGGGGTGACCGCCGCCAGCATCCCGGGCAGGTGCGCGGCACCGCCCGCCCCGGCGATGATCACCCGCAGGCCCCGGCCGGCCGCGTCCGTCCCGTAGCGGATCATGTCGGCGGGCATCCGGTGCGCGGACACCACGTCGGCCTCGAACGGCACCCCGAACTCGGCCAGCGCGGCGGTGGCCGCCTCCATCACCGGCCAGTCCGAGTCGCTGCCCATCACCACGCCGACCAGCGGGGCACCGCTCATTCCGGATCCTTCCCGGTGCTCAGGTAGTGGGCCGCCGCCACGGCGCGGCGGCGCAGCCCGTCCACGTCCGCGCCGCCGCCGAGCACGGTGACGTGGCCGATCTTGCGGCCCGGCCGGACCGCCTTGCCGTACAGGTGCAGCTTCACCCCGGGGTCGCCCGCCATCACGTGCAGGTACCGGCCGTAGATATCAGGGTCCTCCGCGCCGAACACGTTGGCCATGACCACCTGCGGCGCGGCGGGCTGCGGGGCGCCCAGCGGCAGGTCCAGCACGGCCCGCAGGTGCTGCTCGAACTGCGACGTCCGGGCGCCCTCGATGGTCCAGTGCCCGCTGTTGTGCGGCCGCATGGCCAGCTCGTTGACCAGCAGCCCGCGGGGCGTCTCGAACAGCTCCACGGCCAGCAGCCCCGTCACCCCCAGGGCCTCGGCCAGTTCCAGGGCGAGCCGCTGCGCGTCCTCGGCGAGGACCGGCGAGAGCCGGGGGGCCGGGGCGAGCACCTCATGGCACACCCCGTCCCGCTGCACCGTCTGCACCACCGGGTAGGCGGCCCCCTGCCGGTGCGGTGACCGCGCGACCAGCGCCGCCAGCTCGCGCACGAACGGCACGTACTCCTCGGCGAGCAGGGCGATGCCGTGGGCCAGCACCTCCTGGGCCGCCCCGGCGTCCGCGCACACCCAGACCCCGCGGCCGTCGTACCCGCCGCTCACCGCCTTCAGCACCACCGGCCAGCCGGACTGGGCCGCGAAGGCGGCCACGCCGGCCGCGTCGGAGACGGCCGCGTACCGCGGGCACGGCACGCCCAGCCGGGTCAGTTCCCCCCGCATGGCCAGCTTGTCCTGGGTGTACCGGAGCGCGGCCGGCCCGGGCGCCAGGACCGTCCCGGCGGCTTCCAGCGCGGCGAGGTGCTCGGCGGGCACGTGCTCATGGTCGAACGTCAGCACGTCGCACCCGGCCGCGAAGGCCAGCAGGTCCTCCCGGCTCCGGTAGTCGCCGATCGTCACGTCCGGCCAGACCAGGGCGGCGCTGTCGGCCGGCGTGTCGGCCAGTACCCGGAACCGGATTCCGAGCGCGATCGCGGCCGGGCAGGTCATCCGGGCCAGCTGCCCGGCGCCGACCATGCCGACCACGGGCCCGGAGCCGCGGGGGTCCTGATGATCGCTCACGCGCGGTAGCCTACGAGGCCGGGCCGGGCCGGGCCACCACGGGGCGTCACCTGGCTGAACGGGCAGGCGGGTCCCCGGCCGGTGCCGCATACCACCGTGCGGCAACGCCACATTTAACGTGGCGGAAACAAGTGCCGGTCATAGTGCGATTTATCATCAGCGCGTCCGCTGGGATGTCGGCCCGGCCGCCTGGGGGGACCGACAGGCACAAGTCCTAAGGAGCACGCTGATGTCGGCACCTGAACACCCGACGAGCTCGGTCCTGGAGGCAGAGCCGCCGCCGGGCGTCGTCATCCGGGAAGGCGACTACGGCACGAAGGTCGCCGCCGTGGAGCCCGGCGGAGCCGAGTTCATCCCGCTGGGCGAGCGGCACGGCAAGCCACTGCAGCTGTTCTGGACCTGGACGTCGCCGAACTTCGAGTTCGCCACCATCTTCGTCGGCGTCATCGGCGTGGCGTTCTTCGGGCTGAACTTCTGGCAGGCCGCGCTGGCCATCGTGGTGGGCACCGGGCTCGGCTCGGTCACCCAGGGCCTGCTGGGCGCGGAGGGGCCGTCACACGGCGTGCCGCAGATGGTGATCTCCCGGCTCGGCTTCGGCTACTGGGGGAACGCGCTGCCGGCCGGGCTGAACTCGATCACCGCCGGGATCGGCTGGTTCGCGGTGAACAGCGTGAGCGGCACGTTCGCGCTGAACACGCTGACCCACATGCCGAAGCCCCTGTGCCTGGTGATCATCGTGGTGCTGCAGATAGCGGTCGCCTTCTTCGGCCACAACCTGGTGCACGCGTTCGAGCGGTACGCGTTCCCGGTGCTGGCCGTCATCTTCGTGATCGCCACGATCTGGATCTTCACCAAGGCCAGCTTCGGTGCCCCGGCGCACGGCGGCGGCATCGGCGGCTTCCTGATCACCCTGGGCGCGGCGTTCGGCTACGCGGTCGGCTGGAACCCCTACGCGTCGGACTACACCCGGTACTTCGCCCCGGGCACCAGCAAGGCCGCGATCGCCTGGTGGTCCGGCGCCGGGGTGTTCGTGTCCTGCGTGCTGCTGGAACTGGCCGGGGCCGCGTCGGCCACCGTGACCGGCATCGGCGCCATCGACGCCAACCCGACCGGCGCGTTCACCGGCCACCTGCCCACGGCGCTGGCCGACCTGACCCTGCTGGCCATCGCGCTGGGCGCGGTCGCGGCCAACGTGCTGAACATCTACTCGGGTGCGCTGTCCTTCACCGCGCTCGGCATCAAGCTGCCGCTGGCGCTGCGCCGCGCGATCGTCGCCCTGGTGTTCGGCGTGATCGGCTTCATCGTCGCGCTGACCGGGCTGCACGACGCGGGCACCAAGTACCAGAACTTCCTGCTGGTCATCGCGTACTGGATCGCGCCGTGGCTGGCCGTCATGTTCTGCGACCAGTTCCTGCACCGCCGCCAGGACCCGCGCCAGCTGGAGAAGCTGCTGTTCGACAAGTCGTACACGAACTGGGCCGGGCCGGTCGCCATGCTGGTCGGCGTGGTCCTGTCGATCTGGCTGTTCTCCAACCAGACCGAGTACATCGGCCTGGTCCCCAAGCACGTGCCGTCGGTCGGTGACCTGACCTTCGAGGCGGGCTTCGTCATCACCGCCGTCATCTACCTGCTCTGGCACGCCGTGGCCGGCAGCCGCCGCACCGCCGCCCTGAGCTGACGCTGGCGGGGGTGGCCCGGCCGGGCCACCCCGCCCCGGGCTGGCTACGCTGGCCCGGTCACGACCGGTGTCTCGTCGATGCCGCGCAGCCCGCGCGGCAGGAACACGGCGAACACGGCCGGCCGTGGCCGGACCAGCACCACGTTGGCGCCGTCGGCGGTGGCCACGTCGCGGGCCAGCGCCAGGCCCAGCCCGGTCCCGCCCGGCCGGCCGCTGACGTTGCGCTCGAAGATCCGCGGCACCAGCTCGTGCGGCACGCCCCGGCCCTCGTCCCGGACCTCCACCACCACGGACTTCGGCGTGCGCGAGGTCCGGATGGTGACCGTGCCCGCCCCGTGGACCAGGGCGTTGTCCAGCAGCGTGGCGATGACCTGGGCCAGCGCGCCGGGGGTGATGTAGGCGGACAGGCCCTTCTCCCCCGCCACCTCCAGCTTGCGGTTCGCCCGGCGGAACGCCGGATCCCACTCGATCACCTGCTGCGCGATCACGTCGTCGATGGCCAGCAGGGAGGGCACCCCCCGGGCCGCCCGCCGGGTCCGGCCGAGCAGCTGGCCCACCACGTCGGCCAGCCGCTCGGTCTGGGCCAGGGCCGCCGCGCCCTCCTCCCGGACCACATCGGGGTCGTCCGCGGCGGCGATCATCTCCTCCAGCCGCATGGACAGCGCGGTCAGCGGCGTGCGCAGCTGATGGGAGGCGTCGGCGGCGAAGTCACGCTCCGCGGACAGCAGGTCGGTGATGCGCTGGGCCGATCCGTCCAGCCCCTCGGCCAGCCGGTCCAGCTCCGTTATCCCGTACCGGCGGCCCAGCGGGCGGGCGTCACCCAGGCCGAGCCGGTCCGCCGCGCTGGCCAGTTCCTCCAGCGGCCGGGTCAGCCGCCGGGCCTGCAGGATGGCCAGCGCCACGGCCACCGCCACGGCGGCCAGCGCCAGCGCGCCGATGAGCACGAGCGCGCTGACCAGCCGCCCGTACTCGACGGACTCGTCGGCCGCCACGGTGACCCGGAAGTCCTTGGTCACCGCCTGCCTGATGATGGCGCCCTCGGAGCGTGGCCGGACCCCGATCCGGTACTCGGGCTGACCGTCCTGCCGGACGCTGATGTAGCGGTCCGGCAGCGACTTGGCCGCCGCGGCGGCCTCGGCCACGTCGGCGGGCAGGCCAGAATTGACCCGGTCCTGCAGTGTCTTCGCCACCGTGGTGGCGTCCCGCTGCACCTGCTGGTCGGCCGCGCTGACCTGCAGCCGGCTGAGCACGAAGGCGAGCGGGATGCCGAGCAGCAGGACGGCGGTCACCGCGACCACCAGGGTGGAGACGAGCAGGCGCCGCCGCATGGCTCAGCCCGCCGCGGCGGCCCGCCGGTGCCCCCCGGCGGGCCGGAGGGTGTCAGTCACCCCGCTCGAACCGGAAGCCGACCCCGCGCACCGTGGTGATGTACCGCGGGTTGTGCGCGTCGTCACCGAGCTTGCGGCGCAGCCACGAGATGTGCATGTCCAGCGTCTTGGTGGACCCCCACCACTTGCTGTCCCAGACCTCACGCATGATCTGCTCACGGGTGACCACCTTCCCGGCGTCACTCACCAGCACGCTCAGCAGGTCGAACTCCTTGGTGGTGAGTTCGAGCTCGGTGTCGCCGAGCCAGGCGCGGCGGGCGTCCCCATCCACCCGGACCCCCTGCACCACGCTGGTCTCCGGGGCACCCCGGCGCAGCAGCGCCCGGACCCGGGCCAGGAGCTCGGCGAGCCGGAACGGCTTCGTCACATAATCATCGGCCCCCGCGTCCAGGCCGATCACGGTGTCCACCTCATCCGCCCGGGCGGTGAGGATCAGCACCGGCACGGTCTGCCCGTCGGAGCGCAGCCGGCGGCACACTTCGAGGCCGTCCAGCCGCGGCAGGCCGATGTCGAGGACGATCAGGTCGATGCCGCCGGCCAGCGCGGCCTCCAGCGTGCCCGGCCCGTCCGCCGAGACGTCAACGTCATAGCCCTCCCGGCGCAGGGCCCGGGCGAGCGGCTCCGAGATGGACGCGTCATCCTCTGCGAGCAGCACACAGGTCATGGTCAGAATGCTAGGCCCTCCGGGCCGGTGATGGTCCATTAGCAGCGCGGACCTGCCGGTGCAAAGGCAAGCGGCCGGACCGCGCGGCGGTCCGGCCGGGGCCTCCGTCAGCCCTGGGCTGGCACCGTACGGGTACGCGGGCCGGCCCGGAGCACCTGGGACGGCAGCTGGCGCCCGATGATGCGTTCCGCCTCAGCCGCCGCGCTGATCATGGCCTCCAGGTCCACCCCGGTCGCCACGCCCATGTCCTCGACCATGTGCACCAGTTCCTCGGTGGCGATGTTCCCCGACGCCCCGGGCGCGTACGGGCAGCCGCCCAGCCCGCCCACCGCGGCGTCGAAGTCGTCGGCGCCCAGTTCCAGCGCGGCCAGCACGTTGGCCAGCCCGGTGCCCCGGGTGTTGTGGAAGTGCAGGTTGAGCGGCACGTCCGGGTGCATGGTGCGGAACTCCCCGACCAGCCGGGTGACCCGCCGCGGCGTCGCCATGCCGGTGGTGTCGCCGAACGAGATGGCGTCCGCCCCGTCGGCCACGGCCCGGCCCGCCACCGCGAGCACCCGGCTGACCGGCACATCCCCCTCATAGGGGCAGCCCCACGCGGTGGCCACCACCACCTGGCAGGTGGCCCCCCGGGCGTGCGCCTCCTCGATCATCACCGCGATGTCGTCCAGCGACTCCCCCGTGCCCCGGTTGACGTTCCGCCGGTTGTGCGTGTCCGAGGCCGAGACCACCGCCTCGACCTCGGTGAACCCGGCATCGAGCGCCCGCCGGGCGCCGCGCAGGTTGGGGGCCAGCGCCGAGTAGCGGACCCGGGAGCCCGCTCGATGCCCTGCCACACCTGGTCGGCGTCGGCCATCTGCGGGATCGCCTCCGCGCGCACGAACGACACCGCCTCGATCCGGGACACCCCGGTCCCGGATAGCGCGTTGATCAGCTCGATCTTGGCCGCGGTGGGCACCGGGTCCTCGTTCTGCAGTCCGTCCCGCGGGCCTACTTCCCGCAGCGAGATCCGGCTGGGCAGGTCAGTCACCACGCGGCCTTTCGTTCCGTATCAAGGGCGGGATCACGCGGGCGGGGCCGCTACTCGCCGGGCCATACCGGGTCCCGCTTCTGGTTGAACGCGGCGATGCCCTCGCGCCGGTCCGCGGACAGCGCGGCGGTCCGCCAGGCGGCGTCCTCGATCTCCAGCGCGGCGGCCAGGCCGGCCCCCCGGCCCGCATGGCGCGCTTGGCCGCCCGGACCGCGACCGGGGAGTTGGCGGCGATGGCGCTCGCGGCCTGCAGCGCCGCGGGGCCGCGGTGCCGGCCGGCACGACGCGGTCGGCCAGCCCGATCCGCTCGGCCTCGGCGGCGGTCACCCGGCGGCCGGTCAGCACCAGGTCCATCGCCCGGCCCGCGCCCAGGCGGCGCATGGACAGCTGGGTGCCACCGCACCCGGGCACCAGCCCGACCGTGGTCTCCGGCAGGCCGAACACCGCGTTCTCCGCGGCCACGATCAGGTCGCAGCTCAGCGCCAGCTCGCAGCCTCCGCCGAGGGCGTACCCCTGCACCGCGGCCACCACCGGCTGGGGCAGCCCGAGCAGCCCGGCGAACGCGGTGCGGAACACCTGCCGCTGGGCCAGCAGCTGGGTGTCGCTCATCGCGTTGCGTTCCTTGAGGTCGGCGCCCACGCAGAAGGCCCGGGTGCCGGCGGCGGCCAGCACCACGGCCCGGACGTCGCCGTCCGGCGCGAGCTCGGCGCAGACCTGCGCCAGCCGGACCAGCATCAGGGTGTTCAGCGCGTTCAGCGCCTCCGGCCGGTCCAGGACGATCTCCGCCACCCAGCCCCGGCCGATCACATGCCTGCGTACCTGCACGCCGTCCATGGCCGAAGAGTAGCCCGCCGCGGTCAGCGGACGTGAACCACGTCCCCGGCACCAACCGGGACGGGGCCGCCGCCGGTCTGCACGACCACCAGGCCCGCCCCGTCCACGTCCACGGCGGTGCCGGTGAGCTGCTTCCCGCCGGGCAGCTCGGCACGGACCGGCCGGCCGACGGTCGCGCACCAGCGCAGGTAGCCCTCCCGCCAGCCGGGCGCGTCCGGGTCGGCGCACCAGGCCTGGTAGCGCCCGGCCAGCCCGGCCAGGATCGCTTCCAGCAGTGCCTCGCGGCCGGGCCCGGCACCGCCCGCCAGCCGCACCGAGGTGGCCGTCGGCACCGGCAGCTCGGCCGCCCCGGACGTCACGTTGAGGCCCACGCCGACCACGATCGCGTCACCGTGTGCCTCGGCCAGGATCCCGGCCAGCTTCCGCTCGCCGGCCAGCACGTCGTTCGGCCACTTCAGGACGGCCGGCACGGCCGCCTCGGCGCGCAGCGCCGCCGCCACGGCCACGCCGGTGAGCAGCGGCAGCCAGCCACGCAGCGCGGGCTGGACCGCGGCCGGCCGGAGCAGCACCGAGAAGGTCAGCGCGGCCCGCGGCGGGCTCACCCAGGACCGGCCCAGCCGGCCCCGCCCGGCCGTCTGCGCCTCGGCCGCCAGCACCAGCCCCTCGGCCGCCCCGGCCCGGGCCGCGGCGAGCAGGTCCGCGTTGGTGGAGCCGGTCTCGGCCACCACCCGGATCTCCCGCCACAGCCCGCCGGGGCTGATCATGCGGCGGCGCAGCCTGGCCGCGTCCAGCGGCGGCCGCTCCACCTCGGTCTGCTGGGCCATGCCCCCATGATCCCAGCCACCCCGCCGCCCCGCCCGCCCGGCCCCGCTGGCGGGGCTGTGCCGCCGTCCTGCCGTCATCACGGCAGGACGGCGGCACAGCCTGGCCGGGCCGGCGGGCTCAGCGGCCCGCTGCCGCCCTCATCCCGGCGTTACGGACGGCGGCCAGCACGCCCCCGGCCACCGCGGCCGCGGCCAGGGCCGCGAACGTCACCGAGACCGCGTGCGCGGACACCAGGGTAAACACGGCGTGCTCCCCGGGGCTGGGCAGCTGCCCGGCCCGGTTCAGGTACAGCGTGCCGAACGTGGCCACCCCGACCACGATGGCCAGCTGGTTGACGGTGACCACGACCCCGGTGGCGTCGGCCGCGTCGGCGACCGGCACCCGCATCAGCACCGCGGTCATCAGCGGGCTGAACGCCGCGGCCATGCCGGCGCCGGTCAGGCCCAGGGCCAGGTACAGCTGCACGCCGCCGGTCCCGCCGCCGCGCAGCAGCGCGGCCATCCACAGCAGGCCGGCCGCGTAGGCGGCGAACCCCGCGATGATCAGGGTGCCGTGCAGCTGCCGGGGCAGCCGCTGCCAGTTGAGGCTGACCAGCGCGAACGTGGCCGCCGACGGGGCGAAGATGAGCCCGGCCCGGAGCGGGGTGTCGCCCAGCCCGCCCTGCAGGTGCAGCGCCAGCGCGAAGAAGAACCCGCCGAACACCGCCATGGTCACGAACAGGGCCGCCACTCCCATCGTGACCCCGGGCAGGCTCAGCACCCGGCCGGGGATCAGCGGTGACCCGCCCCGGGCCGCCACCCGGCGCTCCACGACGGCGAACAGCCCGAACAGCAGCGCGCTCCCGGCCAGGCAGATCCAGCCCCACACGGGCCAGTGCTCGGGCTGGCCGAGGACCAGCGGCAGGACGAGGGCTACTGCGGCCGGGGTGAGCAGCACCAGCCCGGCGGGATCCAGGCCGCGGCCGCGGTCCCCGGCCCCGTGCGGCAGCAGCCGCGCGCCGGTGGCCAGCAGGGCCACGCCGATCGGGACGTTGACCAGGAACACGGCCCGCCAGCCGCTGCCGAACAGGTTCGCGGTGACCAGCAGCCCGCCGGCGATCTGCCCGGCGACCGCGCCGCCGGCGATGACCGCGGCGTACAGCCGCATGGCGCCGGCCCGCGCCGTGCCGGTGTACGTCCGCTGGATCAGGCTGAGCACCTGGGGGATCATGGCCGCGGCGCCGGCCCCCTGGATGAAGCGCAGCGTGACCAGCATGGCGGTGGAGGCGGCCAGGCCGCAGCCGAGCGAGGCCAGGGTGAACAGGGCCAGCCCGGCCAGGAACATCCGGCGGTGCCCGATGATGTCGCCGAGCCGGGCCCCGGTGACCAGCAGCACGGCGTAGGTGATGACGTACCCGGCGATGACGAGCTGCAGCCCGGCCCCGGAGGCGTGCAGCTCGGCGTGGATGGCGGGGGCCGCGACGTTGACCACGGAAGCGTCCAGGACCGCCATGAACTGCCCGGTGAGGACGATCGCGAGCAGCGCGCCCGGCGCGGCGGCCGGCGCGGGGCCCGGCCGTCCGGCCGGCCGCCCCGGCGGAACCCGGCGCGGCGGTCAACGCGTTCCTGGCCGCGGGTTACGGTGGTGAGGTCTGTCATGCCCCCGAGCATGCCGGGACCCTTATCCAGGTACCAGGAGCCTGATTATCCTGGTACCAGCAGCACCTGGCAGCCGCCTCCAGTCCCCGGCATGATGAGGGCATGACCACAATGACGACCACCGCGAACGGCTCGCGCCGCGCCGAGCTGGCCGCGTTCCTGCGCAGCCGCCGGGAGCGGATCACCCCGGAGCAGGTGGGGCTGGCGCCCGGGCTGCGCCGCCGCACCCCCGGCCTGCGCCGGGAAGAGGTCGCCCAGCTGGCCGGGGTCGGCGTCACCTGGTACACGTGGCTCGAGCAGGGCCGCCCGATCAACGCCAGCGCCCAGGTCCTCGGCGCGGTGGCCCAGACACTCCGGCTCGACCCGGCCGAGCGGCAGCACCTGTACCGGCTGGCCGACGTGGCGGAGGGGCCCGGCGCGGCGGGCTACGCGGGAAGCGCCTGCGAGCAGGTACCGTCCGACGTCCAGGGCATCGTGGACAGCCTGGTGCCGCTGCCGGCCTCGGTGATGAACGAGCGGTATGACCTGCTCGGCTGGAACGACGCGTACGCCGCGCTGTGGCCCGGGGTCGTCGGGGCCCAGCCCGGTGAGCGCAACATCCTGTGGCAGAACTTCACCTACCCCGACTGCTGCCACCCCTACGTCAGCCGGCACGACCAGCTGGCCCGGCTGGTCGCGCAGTTCCGGAGCAACTACGGCCGGCACGTCGGCGAGCCCGCGTGGACCGGCTTCATCAGCAGGCTCCAGGCGGTCAGCCCGTACTTCGCCCGCCTGTGGGAGGACCATGACGTGGCCAGCCCGGTCACCTACCTCAAGGTCTTCCGGCACCCGGCGTACCCGCGGCTGGTCATGACGAGCACCAGCCTCGGCGTGCTGGCCGTGCCCTGCACCCGGATCGTGGTGTACACGCCCGCCGACGAGGAGACCCGGACCGCGATCAGCAGGCTGCTGGCCGGGGAGGGCTCCGACGCCCAGTACCCGTGCGCTCCCGCGCACCGCCAGCGCCGCGCCGAACTCGCCGCCGCCGCGGCCGGCGACTCCCGTCACCCGGTGTTCTGCAGGCCGGCCGCGACCCCGCTGACCGCGAGGAGCAGCAGCCGGTGCAGTTGCTCCCGGCGGGCGGCGCTGGCCGCGTCCCCGTCCCCGCCCGGGGACGGCAGGGCCCGCAGCTCGGTCAGCGCCCGCAGCTGCAGGTAGGAGAGAGCGTCCACATAGGGGTCGCGGAGGGCAACGGCGCGGGACAGCACCAGCCGGTCGGCGAGCAGCCGCTCGTGCCCGGTCACCTCCAGCACCAGCCGCCGGGTCAGGTCGAACTCGGCCAGCACCATCCCGGCCAGGTCCTCCCGGCCGCCCAGCGCCAGGTGCCGCACCGCCATCCGGCGGTCGGTCTTGGCCAGGCTCATTTCCGCGCCGTCCAGCAGCACCGCCAGCAGCGGCCACTCCCGGTACGCCTGGCGCGCCTCGGCGGTCCCGCCCGGGCCCGCTGGTCACCGCGGCCAGGCCGCTGCCCAGGCCGTACCAGCCGGGCAGGTTCAGCCGGGTCTGCGCCCAGGCGAACACCCACGGGATGGCCCGCAGGTCGTCCAGCCCGACCACGCCGATGCCGCGGCGGGCCGGCCGCGACCCGATCCGCAGCCCGCTGATCTCCTCCAGCGGGCTGATCTTCGCGAACCATTCGGCGAACCCGCCGGTCTCCACCAGCGCCCGGTAGGTGCGCAGCGCGGCCGCCTCCATCACGTCCGCGACACCGCGGAACCGGTCCGCCGCGGCGGCGTTACGCACCCCCACCGCCGGCGAGGAGGCGAGCAGCACGGCCGAGGTGACCTGCTCGAGATGCCGCTGCGCGACGACCAGGTTGCCGTACCGGGCGAAGATGACCTCGCCCTGCTCGGTGACCTTGAACCAGCCGTCCACCGACCCGGGGGCCTGGGCCAGCACGGCCCGCCCGGCCGGGCCGCCGCCGCGGCCGAGCGCGCCGCCCCGGCCGTGGAACAAGGTCAGCCGCACCTGGTGGTCCGCGGCCCACCGGGCCAGCTGGCCCTGCACGTCGAACAGCCGCAGGGTGGCGCTGACCGGGCCGAGTTCCTTGGCCGAGTCGGAGTACCCGAGCATGACCTCCAGCCGCCGCCCGTTCGCGGCCAGCCGCTCGCGGACCTGCTCCAGCTCGATCATCTCGTCCAGCACCCGCGGGGCGTGCCGCAGGTCCTCCCCGCTCTCGAACAGCGGCACCACGTCGAGCACGGGGGCGGCCCGCTGCGGGTCGCGTGCCGGGCCAGTTCGTGGACCGCCGCGATGTCCGCGGCCGACCGGGTGAAGCTGACCACGTAGCGGTGGCAGGCCGGCACCCCGAACCGGTCCTGGATCCAGCTCACCGCGCGGAACGTGGCCAGCACCTCCGCCGTTTCCGCGGACAGCCCGCCGCCCGCCCGGACCTCGGCCAGCGCGCGGGCGTGCACCGCACTGTGCTGGCGGATCTCCAGGCTGGCCAGGTGGAATCCGAACGTCTCCACCTGCCAGATCAACTGCTGCAATTCGCCGAACGCCTGCCTGGCCGCCCCGGCCGCCGACAGCGACTGCTGCACCACCAGCAGGTCGTCACGTAGTCCGGCGGCATGCGGGTAGGCCAGGTCGGCGCCCCTCAGCCGGGTGGCCTCGATGCGCCGAGCCACGTAGAGCAGGAAGGTGCGGTACGGCTCGTGCGGGGAGCGGGCTTCCAGGTCCGCGAGCAGTTCCGGGTGCGCGGCCTCGGCGGCCGCCAGGGCCAGGGTGAACCCGGCGGTCGGCGGGGCGGCGTCGGCGTGCACCGTGAGGGCCCGGCCGATCCGGGTGGCGGCGTTCTCCAGCGCGCGCAGCACGTGGTCCGCCTGGATGACCGCGGTCTCCCGGGTCACCTGGGCGGTCACGAACGGGTTGCCGTCCCGGTCCGCGCCCACCCAGCTGCCGTAGCGGATGAACGCGGGCACCACCGGCGGCGCCTGCCCGGGGGTCGGCGTCCCGCCGGGCGTCGTCCAGGGCCCGGTACACCCGGGGCACCACCCGGAACAGCGTCTCGTCGAACGCCGCCATGACGGTGCGCACCTCGTCGATGGGGGTCATCGCCCGGGCCCGCAGCGGTGAGGTCCGCCAGAGCAGGTCGACCTCCTCGCGCAGCCGGCGCCGGAGCGCCTCCCGCTCCGACGCGCCGTGCCGCGGGTCATCCAGGTCCGTCACCAGGTCGCTGATCCGGCCGAGCGCGGTGGCCACGGCCCGGCGCCGCGCCTCGGTGGGGTGCGCGGTGAGCACCGGGTGCACCCGGAGCCGGCCGACCAGCTCGTCCAGGTGGGCCAGGTGGCCCAGCCCCTGATCGCGGCGGAACTCGGCGACCGTGGCGGCCAGCGATTCACGGACCGGCTCGGCCCCGGTGTCGCGCTCCCGCAGGGCCCGGACCCGGTGCAGTTCCTCCGCCAGGTTGGTCAGGTGGAAGTAGACGGTGAACGCGCGTGCCACCAGCTCGGCCCGGTCGAGCGGCCAGCTGGCCACCAGGGCCGCGATCTCGTCGCCGCCGGGGTCCGCGGGGCCGGGGCCGGCCGGGGCGCGCCGCTCGGCGATCACCGCCTGGCGCAGCCGCTCCACGTCGTCGAGCAGATCCTGGCCGCCGGATTCGCGGAGTACCTCGCCGAGCACATCACCGAGCAGGCGCACATCACGGCGCATCCGCTCCGGGAGCTGCTGCCGGTCGGTGTCGCGGGTTGGCGCCACGCGGCCATCACCGTCCCGGAGGGCCGCATCGCGGCTCCCGGTGCCGATGCTGCCAGTATCCGGGCCGTCAGTATCCGGGCTCACCGCGCCAGCCTATTGGAGGTGCTGATCGCGATATTGCGGCGGTGCGCGCCTCGCGGGCACCTGCCGGTCCCCCCGGTGCCCGCACCTCCTGGTCCACGCCGGCGGGCTGGAATCGCGCGGCCGGCGCCGCCGCGGCGCCGGGCCGCGCGGCGGCGGAGGTTACCCTGTCCGCATGACCAGCGACGTTCAGGACCGGTCCGGGCAGGCCGGGGCGGACCCGGCGGGCCAGGGCGCTGCCCCGCACACCACGGCCGGCAAGATCGCCGACCTGCAGCACCGCCGGGACGAGGCGATTCACGCCGGCTCGGCGCGGGCGGTCGAGCGCCAGCACGCCAAGGGCAAGATGACCGCCCGGGAGCGGATCGAGCGGCTGCTCGACCCGGGCTCGTTCACCGAGTTCGATGAACTGGCCCGGCACCGGGCCACCGCGTTCGGCATCGACGCCAACCGGCCCTACGGCGACGGCGTGGTCACCGGGTACGGCACTATCGAGGGCCGCCCGGTCTGCGTGTTCAGCCAGGACTTCACCGTCTTCGGCGGCTCGCTGGGCGAGGTATACGGCGAGAAGATCGTCAAGCTGATGGACCACGCCATGAAGACCGGCTGCCCGCTGATCGGCATCAACGACGGCGGCGGGGCGCGGATCCAGGAGGGCGTGGTCGCGCTGGGCCTGTTCGCGGAGATCTTCTACCGGAACGTGATCGGCTCCGGGGTGATCCCGCAGATCTCGCTGATCATGGGGCCGTGCGCGGGCGGTGCCGTGTACTCCCCCGCCATCACCGACTTCACGCTGATGGTCGAGGGCACCTCGCACATGTTCATCACCGGCCCGGACGTGATCAAGACGGTGACCGGGGAGGAGGTGAGCTTCGAGGAACTCGGCGGCGCGCACGCGCACAACGTCAAGTCCGGGGTGGCGCACTACCAGGCCTCCGACGAGGACGACTGCCTGGAATTCGCCCGGGAGCTGCTGTCCTACCTGCCGTCCAACAACCTGGACGACCCGCCCGTGCTGGCGCCGCCCGGCGACCCGGCCGAGGCGCTGGAGGTCACCCCCGCGGACGCCGAACTCGACACGCTCATCCCGGATTCGCCCAACCAGCCCTACGACATGCACGACGTCATCACCCGGGTCATGGACGACGGCGAGTTCCTGGAGATCCACGCCGGCTTCGCGCAGAACATCGTCGTCGGCTTCGGCCGGGTGGGCGGGACCAGCGTCGGCGTGGTGGCCAACCAGCCCATGCACTTCGCGGGCTGCCTGGACATCGACGCCGTCGGAGAAGGCGGCCCGGTTCGTGCGCACCTGCGACGCGTTCAACGTCCCGGTGCTCACGTTCGTGGACGTCCCCGGGTTCCTGCCCGGGACCGGCCAGGAGTGGGGCGGCATCATCCGCCGCGGCGCGAAGCTGATCTACGCCTACGCGGAGGCCACTGTGCCGAAGATCACGGTGATCACCCGCAAGGCCTACGGCGGCGCCTACGACGTCATGGGCTCCAAGCACCTCGGCGGGGACATCAACCTGGCCTGGCCGACCGCCCAGATCGCCGTGATGGGCGCGCAGGGGGCGGTCAACATCCTGTACCGCCGGGAACTGGCCAGCTGCCGCCGACCCGGAGGCGCTGCGCGCCACGCTGGTCGCCGAGTACGAGGACACACCTGGCCAACCCGTACATCGCCGCCGAACGCGGGTACGTGGACGCGGTGATCCGCCCCGCCGAGACCCGCTCGCAGGTCACCCGCGCGCTCCGCGCGCTGCGCGGCAAGCGCCAGCAGATGCCGCCCAAGAAGCACGGCAACATCCCGTTGTGAGAATCGGGCCGCACATCTTACCGTTCTGTAATCATTTGACTACTCAACGCCGAACTGGCGTGCTCTTCTGCCCCGGACCGCGGCAGGTGCGGCAGTAGAGTCGTGAGTGCCATGACCGATATCGTCGCCCCGCTGCCCTCGCTGACGCCGCTGCCCACGCTCGCGCGTTACGCGATCATGATCGATGTCGGTTACATCTACGCGTCCGCCGGGGAACTGCTGTTCAGCGTGGGCTCGCGGCGCGAGTACCGGGTGGACACGGACAAGCTCATCCGTGCGCTGACCCGGCACGCCGACGGCCTGGTCCGCGGCGAGCTGCTGCGGGTCTACTGGTACGACGCCGCCCGCGACCGGGTGCCCACCATCGACCAGCGGGTGATCGCCCAGATGGCGCGGGTGAAGCTGCGGCTGGGCAACCTGAATGCGCGCGGCCAGCAGAAGGGCGTGGACGCCCAGATCCGGGCGGACATGGAGGCGCTGGCCCGGCACCGGGCGATCACCGACGCGGTGCTGGTGGCCGGGGACGAGGACATGGTGCCGGCCGTCGAGGCGGCGCAGGCCTACGGCGTCCGGGTGCACCTGTGGGGCGTGGAACCGCCGTTCGGCACCAACCAGGCCGAGCGCCTGGTCTGGGAATCCGACACGGTCGAGATCCTGGACCGGGCGTTCCTGGAGCCCTACTTCACCCGCACCCCGCCGCCCGAGCCGCCGCCGGCCAGCCCCGGCGCCGTCGGTCCCCTCCCCGGCCCAGCTGTTCGACAAGCGGCACGGCGCCAAGCCGGTGCCCCGGCCGGTCCGTGCACCTCGCGGCCCCGGCGCTGCCCGGCCGGCTGGGCCCGGACCGGCAGCGGGTCGAGGAGGCCGGCGAGCACGTGGCGCAGAAGTGGATCCTGACCCGGGGTGAGGACAACATCCGCGACCTGCTGCCCGGCCCTATCCTGCCGCCGGTCATCGACAAGGAGCTGCTGGTCGACGCGGAGAAGGAACTCGGCCTGTCGCTGCGCCCGTACCAGGAGGCCCGGGAGTGGCTGCGGGACGCGTTCTGGGAGCGGGTCCGCCGCCAGTTCGGCATCGGCAGCGGCCGGTCATGAGACCAGGGCAGCCGCCCGCGGTCGCGCTGCCAGTGCAGCAGCGGTGGGTCGCCGGGCAGCCGGTGGTGACGCGACGGCCGCGAGGCCAGGCTCGCCGCGGGCTGCACGCCGCGGTCGCCGCCCGACCCGCTGGCTGGCCGCGGGCCGCCAGCGGCCCGCCGAACCGCCGCGCCGCCGCCGCTCCACCCGCCCCCGTGGCCGGCCCTGCCCCAGCACGCCGCGGCGCCGGCGGGCCGTGCTGGCACCCGCCGCCACCGCGGACCGCGTCTGCTGGCCGACTGGCCTCGCAGCTGCGGCCCGTCAGCCCGGCCGGCCCTGGCGCCGCGCCGTCCGCCCCCGCTCCGGACCCGCCGGCCCGACTGGCTCCTGGCAGTCCGGCCCGGTGGCCACGAGCTGCCGATTCCCGCTCGGTGATCATGTCCGATTCCCGCCAGCACGGGCCGCGGCCTGGGGTTGAATCAAGGCATGACGCTGGACTTCGACACCTGCTACCGGGCGGTGCTGGCCCGTGACCCGCGGTTCGACGGGCGGTTCTTCACCGCGGTGACCAGCACCGGGATCTACTGCCGGCCGGTCTGCCCGGCGCGCACCCCGGCCCGGGCGAACATGCGGTTCTTCCCGCATCCCGGGGCGGCCGAGGCGGCCGGGTTCCGGGCCTGCCGCCGCTGCCGCCCCGAGACCAGCCCGGGGTCGCCGGAGTGGAACGCCCGCGCCGACCTGGCCGCCCGGGCGGTGCGGCTGATCTCCGCGGGCTACGTGGACGAGCATGGCATCGGCGGGCTGGCCGCGCGGCTCGCCGTCACGCAGCGGCACCTGCACCGGCTGCTCGTGGCCGAGCTGGGCACCGGGCCGCTGGCCCTGGCCCGGACGGTCCGGCTGCAGACGGCGCGGCGGCTGCTGGCCGAGACCAGCCTGCCGATCACCGACATCGCGTTCGCCAGCGGCTTCTCCAGCGTCCGGCAGTTCAACGCCACCGTCCTGGAGTCCTCCGGCCGCACCCCGTCGCAGCTGCGCGCGGCGGCCCGCGGGGCGGGCCGCCGCGCGGGCCAGCCCGCGGACGGGCCGGGGACCTGGCTCACGCTGCGGCTGGCCTGCCGCGAGCCGTACGACGCGGCGGCCCTGCTCGACTTCCTCGCCGTCCGGGCCGTTCCCGGCGTGGAGCAGGTCACCGCCGGCCGGTACTCCCGGACCGTGCGCACCGCGGGCGGTGCCGGGCTGATCGAGCTGCTGCCCCGCCCGGGCCAGGGGCATGTGCTGCTCCGGGCCCGGCTAGGCAAGCTCAGCGGCGTCGGCCCGCTGGTGTCCCGCTGCCCGGCGGCTGCTGGACGCGGACGCCGACCCGGCCGCGATCGGCACGGCGCTGGCCGCCGACGGCCTGATCGCGCCGCTGGTCCGGGCCCGGCCGGGCCTCCGGGTGCCGGGCTGCTACGACGGCTTCGAACTGGCCGTCCGGGCGGTCCTGGGCCAGCAGGTGTCGGTGGCCGCGGCGCGCACGTTCGCCGCCCGGCTGGCCGCCCGGCACGGCACCCCGCTGCCCGCGGCGATCACCGCGGACGGCCTGCAGGCCGGCGAGCCCGGGCCGCACCTGCTGTTTCCCGGCCCGGAGGACCTGGCCGGGGCGGACCTGACCGGGCTCGGCCTCACCGCAGGCCGCCAGCGGACGCTGGACGCGCTCGCCGCGGCGGCCGCCAGCGGGCGGCTGGACCTCAGCCTGGGCGCCGACCCGGAGGAGACCGCGGCCCGGCTGGCGGAACTGCCCGGCATCGGGCCCTGGACCATCAGCTACATCATGCTGCGGACCGGCGCCGACCCGGACGCGTTCCCCGCCAGTGACCTGGGCTTGCGCCGCGCCCTGGCCCGGCTGGGCGCGCCGCCCGGCCATCCGGGCCGGTGGCGGCCCTGGCGGGGTTACGCCGCCCTGCACCTGTGGACCTGGGAAGCGGCCGCCACCGGCGCGGACCACCCGGTCCAGCCGGCCCGGCCTCCCGGCACCCGGCCGTGGCAGCCGGGCGGGACGGGCGTTCGGGGGAACGGATTTCCGCGTCATCACAGCGAGGAGCAGTCGATGCCTGAGACCATCCTGGCCACCACGGTGGACACGCCGATCGGCCCGCTGAGCCTGCTGGCCTGCGCCGAGCAGCTGATAGCGGGCGGGTTCACCGCCGACCCGGCCGAGCTGCACGCCCGGCTGCACCCGTCGCTGCGCGGGCTGGCGCGGCAGGCCGCCCGGCCCGGGGACCTGCCCTGGCTGGTCAAGCCGGTCAGCGACTACTTCGACGGGGACCTGACGGCGCTGGACGGGCTGGCCACCCGCCAGCCGGGCAGCGCCGGGCGGGAGCGGCTGTGGGCCGCGATGCGGGCCGTCCCGGCGGGCACCGTGATCAGCTACGCCGCGCTGGCCGCACAGGCCGGGAACCCGCGGCGTCCCGGGCCGCGGGCGCCGCGTGCGCGGCCAACCTGGTCGCCCCGGTCATCCCCTGCCACCGGATCGTGCGCACCGACGGCAGCCTGGGCGGCTACTACTACGGCCTGGACCGCAAGGCCTGGCTGCTGCGCCACGAGGGGGCCCGCGCGGGGTAGACCGCCCCGGCCGCCGCCCGCCCGCCGCCCGCCCGGCGGCTGGCACGGTCCCCGCACAGACGCGAGGGCACCTGCTCACCTAGACTCCTCGGCAGTCGGGAGGAGAGGTTTCGTGCGCAAAGTGCTCATCGCCAACCGTGGCGAGATCGCGGTCCGGGTCGTGCGGGCCTGCCGGGACGCCGGGCTGGGCAGCGTGGCGGTCTACGCCGAGCCCGACCGGGACGCCCTGCACGTGTCGATGGCGGACGAGGCGTACGCGCTGGGCGGGCGCAGCGCCGCCGACAGCTACCTGAACATCGACAAGATCCTCAAGGTGGCCGCCGACGCCGGGGCCGACGCGGTGCATCCCGGCTACGGCTTCCTGGCCGAGAACGCCGGCTTCGCCCAGGCCGTGATCGACGCCGGGCTGACCTGGATCGGCCCGCCGCCCGCGGCCATCGAGGCCCTCGGCGACAAGGTCGCCGCCCGGCAGATCGCCAACGCGGTCGGCGCGCCGATGGCGCCGGGCACCGACGGCCCGGTCAGCGGGCCGACGAGGTCGTCGCGTTCGCCGCGCGGCACGGCCTGCCGATCGCGATCAAGGCCGCGTTCGGCGGCGGCGGCCGCGGGCTCAAGGTGGCCCGCAACCCGGCGGAGATCCCCGAGCTCTACGAGTCCGCGGTCCGCGAGGCGGTCGCCGCGTTCGGCCGCGGCGAGTGCTTCGTGGAGCGCTACCTGGACCGGCCGCGGCACGTCGAGACCCAGTGCCTGGCCGACGCGCGCGGCAACGTGGTCGTGGTGTCCACCCGGGACTGCTCGCTGCAGCGCCGCCACCAGAAGCTGGTCGAGGAGGCGCCCGCGCCGTTCCTGTCCGCCAGCCAGACCGAGCAGATGTACACGGCGTCCAAGGCGATCCTGCGCGAGGCCGGGCTACGTCGGCGCCGGCACGTGCGAGTTCCTGGTCGGCCAGGACGGCACGGTCTCGTTCCTGGAGGTGAACACCCGGCTGCAGGTCGAGCACCCGGTGACCGAGGAGGTGACCGGGATCGACCTGGTCCGGGAGATGTTCCGGATCGCCGACGGGGAGCAGCTCGGACTACGACGACCCGGCGCCGCGCGGGCACTCGATCGAGTTCCGGATCAACGCCGAGGACCCGGGCCGCGGCTTCCTGCCCGCGCCCGGCACCATCACCGAGCTGACCTGGCCGGCCGGGCCCGGGTGTCCGGGTGGACGCCGGGTACGCGGCCGGGATGCGGTGCCGCAGGACTTCGACTCGCTGCTGGCCAAGCTCATCGTCACCGGCGCGAGCCGGCAGCAGGCGCTGGAGCGGTCCCGCCGGGCGCTGGACGAGTGCGTGGTCGAGGGCATGCCCACGGTGCTGCCGTTCCACCGCGCGGTCGTCCGCGACCCGGCGTTCACCGGCGCGCCGTTCACGCGTGCACACCCGGTGGATCGAGACCGAGTTCGCCAACACCATCGAGCCGTGGTCCGGCCCGCGGCCCGGCGCGGCCGACGGCCCGGCGGCCCGGGAGCGGTCACCGTCGAGGTCGGCGGCAAGCGGCTCGAGGTCGTCCTGCCGGCCGGGCTCGGGCGTGGCCGGGCGCGGCCGCCGCCGCCCCGGCGGGAGCCGCGCGGCGGCGCGGCGGCGGCGCGGCGGGCGCCGCGGCCTCCGGCGACGCGCTGGCCAGCCCGATGCAGGGCACGATCGTCAAGATCGTGGTCGCCGAGGGCGACCAGGTGTCCGCCGGGCGACATGGTCGTGGTGCTCGAGGCGATGAAGATGGAGCAGCCGCTGACCGCGCACAAGGCCGGCACCGTCACCGGCCTGGCCGCCGCAGGTGGGCCAGACGGTGCCGGCCGGCGCGGTCATCTGCGAGATGGGGATAGCAGCCGGCGAGGCTCGACTGCCGGCTGCCGGACTAGCGGTCACGCGGCCAGCGGCCGCGGCGGCTGACGGACTAGGAACATGCACCCTCGGCCGCACCCCCGCCGCCCGCCCCGCCGGGCGGTGCACCGTTGACCCGGCTGCCCGGCGATCCCGGGCCGCTCGGCTGGCTGGTCACCTGGCGGGTTCCGGCTGCCCGGCCGAGAACGTGCACTGGGTGCGCCATCGAGCTGACCGACCGGGCTGGCGCAGCCGGACCGTGCTCCGCCACCTGGTGGTCATCGTCCCGGTGTGCGCATCCTGGTCGCCGTGCTGGGCATCCTGCTGCCCGCGCCGCTGTGGGTGAGCCTGACCATGGTGGCGCTCATCCTGTGCGGCAGCGTGTTCACCGTGACGCTGTACGCCGACGAATCCGGGCCGCCCGGCTCCGGCAGCATGACCTGCCGGTGCCCAGCGACCCCGACCTCGGCCACCCCACCCACTGAGCGCCCGGCTGCGGCGTCAGCGGCGTGTCGCCGGCCGGGCGCATCAGCTTGCGGGCCGCCTCGGTCAGGCTGCCGGACAGCGACGGGTAGACCGCGAACGTGTGCGCCATCTGGTCGACCGTCAGCGACTGCTCGACCGCCAGCGAGACCGGCAGGATCAGCTCGCTGGCCCGCGGCGCGACGACCACGCCGCCGAGCACGATGCCGGTGCCGCGCCGGGCGAAGAGCTTGACGAACCCGTCGCGGAAGCCCTGCATCTTGGCCCGCGCGTTCGTGGCCAGCGGCAGCTTGACGCGCGGCCGCGACCTCGGCCCCGGACTCCACCGCGGCGCCGGTCACGCCGACCGTCGCGATCTCGGGGTCGGTGAAGACGTCGCGGCGACGTGCTCAGCCGCAGCGGCTGCACCGCCTCGCCGAGCGCGTGCCACATGGCGATCCGGCCCTGCATCGCGGCGACCGAGGCCAGCATCAGCACCCCGGTGCAGTCGCCCGGCCGCGTACACGCCCCGCGCGGTGGTCCGCGAGACCCGGTCGACCTGGATGAAGCCCGCCGCCGTCCAGGGCGACGCCGGCCTCTGCCAGGCCGAGTCCCGGGTGTCGGGCACCAAGCCGACGGCGATCAGGCAGTGCGAGCCGCGCACCGTCCGGCCGTCGGTCAGCGTGACCAGCACCCCGTCGCCGGTGCGCTTCACCGCTGCGGCCCGGGACCGGCTCAGCACGGTCATCCCGCGGCGCCGGAAGACGTCCTCGAGCACCTCGGCGGCGTCGGCGTCCTCGCCCGGCAGCACCCGGTCGCGCGAGGAGACCAGGGTGACCTCGGAGCCGAGCGCCTGGTAGGCGCCGGCGAACTCGGCACCGGTGACGCCGGAGCCGACCACGATCAGCTCCTGCGGCAGCTCGGGCAGGTCGTAGAGCTGCCGCCAGGTCAGGATGCGCTCGCCGTCGGGCTCGGCGCCGGGCAGCACCCGCGGCGTCGCGCCGGTGGCGACCAGCACCGACCCGCCTGGACCTGCTGGCCACCAGCGACCACCATGTTCGGGCCGGCAAGCCGGCCCCGGCCGGCGATGATCTCGACCCCTCCGCGGCCAGGCGCAGCGCCACGTCCGCGGACTGCGCCTGGGCCAGCGCCTTGACCCGGCTGTACAGCCGGGGCGCGTCAACGGCCGCCAGCGCCGGCCCAGTGCCGTCAGCCTGCCGGGCGCGGCCGCCGCCCGGGCGGCCGGGGCCGGGCACCGGCCGACCCGGATCCCCATCTCTCCCGCGCCCTGGACGACGGCCATGGTGGTGGAGGTGGCGATGAGGGTCTTTGAGGGCACGCAGTCGGTCAGCACACACGCGCCGCCGAGGCCGTCGCTGTCCACCACCGTCACCTGGGCCCCGAGCTGAGCGGCCACCAGGGCCGCCTCGTACCCGCCGGGCCCGCCCCCCAGGATCACGA
>CAVYEA010000003.1:0-389769 GCA_963767385.1 uncultured Actinomycetes bacterium
GTTCTCACACGTTCCGGAACCGGTTGATCTCCGTCAGGTGCTTGGCGCGCAGCTCGCCGTCGCGTACGCCGAGGCCCTCCTCGGGCGCCAGGCAGAGCACCCCGACCTTGCCATGGTGCAGGTTCCGGTGCACGTCCAGTGCGGCCTGGCCGGTCTGCTCAAGCGGGTAGACCACGGACATGGTCGGGTGGATCATGCCCTTGGAGATCAGGCGGTTGGCCTGCCACGCCTCACGGTAGTTGGCGAAGTGCGAGCCGATGATGCGCTTGAGGCTCATCCACAGGTAGCGGTTGTCGTACTCGTGCATGTACCCCGAGGTGGAGGCACACGTCACGATGGTGCCGCCCTTGCGGGCCACGAACACCGAGGCGCCGAAGGTCTCCCGGCCCGGATGCTCGAAGACGATGTCCACGTCCTCACCGCCGGTCAGCTCGCGGATCCTGGCGCCCAGCCGCTTCCATTCCTTCGGATCCTGGGTGTGCTCGTCCTTCCAGAACTTGTAGCCCTCGGCCTTCCGGTCGATGATTAGCTCTGCGCCCATCGACCGGCACAGGTCGGCCTTGGCCTCGCTGGAGACGACGCAGATCGGGATGGCGCCGCCGGCCTCCGCATACTGGGTGGCGTAGGCGCCGAGACCGCCGCTGGCACCCCAGATGAGCACGTTGTCGCCCTGCTTCAGGCCAGCTCCGTTGCGCGAGACCAGCTGGCGGAAGGCGGTGGAGTTCACCAGCCCGGGCGTCGCCGCCTCCTCCCAGGTGAGGTGCCTGGGCTTGGGCATCAGCTGGTTGGTCTTGACGATGGCCAGCTCGGCGAGACCACCGAAGTTCGTCTCGAAACCCCAGATGCGCTGCTCGGGGTCGAGCATGGTGTCGTTGTGGCCGTCGGAACTCTCCAGCTCGACGGACAGGCAGTGCGCGACGACCTCCTCGCCAGGCTTCCAGATGTTCACGCCGGGACCGGTGCGCAGCACCACGCCCGCGAGGTCCGAGCCGACCACCTGGTACGGCAGGTCGTGCCGCGCGGTGAGCTCGGAGAGCTTGCCGTAGCGGCGCAGGAAGGCGAAGGTGGAGATCGGCGAGAAGATGGAACTCCACACGGTGTTGTAGTTGACCGCGCTGGCCATGACGGCAATCAGCGCTTCACCCAGGCCGAGTTCGGGGACTGGCACCTCTTCCACGTGCAGGGACTTACGGGGATCCCGGTCGCCCGTGTCGATGCCGTCGAACATGTGCTCCTCGTCCCGGTGCAGGGTGACTGCCCGGTAGGCCTCCGGCAATGGCAGCGCGGCGAAGTCCGCGGACTGGCTGTCGGAACTGAGGATCGCGTCGAGGATTTCCTTCAAGGCTGACTCCTAAGGCGTGCTACCTGCATGAGGAGCGCAGGGCCTCGTGGAGCCGTGCAGCGGCTGGTTGGGCAAGAGTTTCGTTCATCCTGGCCGGTGGTGCGGGCCCCTGTCTCAGCCGCTTCCCCGCACCCCTCCTGCCTGCACACGACGATGCCAGGCCGCCCTCTTGATGTCTATTGAGAGTTTCGCGCAGACAGTTAAGCAAAAGTTTTAGGCTGAGCGTTACCCTAGGTGCCGAAGTCCTCGCCACCTGCAGGAACCAGCTGCCAGCCCTGAAACTAATTCGCCGCCCACCACGTCATGCTGGGCGGCAGGACGCCGCCGGCGGGCGCGGGCTCATAGTCCGCGGCCCTGCATTTCCTTTGACCCGGACGCGGGGTAGCGTCTCGCAGGAGAGCACAGTGCACTTCCTCTACCTGGTGATCGTGTCGCTCCGGACCCCGGTGCCATGCCCCACTCGGCGGGTGGCGGACTAGGGAGCACAGGCGCATGGACCAACCGTCAGACCCCGCGGGACCTCGGGTGCAGGATATTACGGCGCTGCCGGACCTGCTGCACGGGAGTTCTCGTGCCGGGCCGGTCCCCGAGCGCCGCCCCGTGTACGTTGACCTGCTGCCACCGTGCAATGCGGGGTGCCCGGCGGGCGACAACATCCAGGCGTGGCTGGCGCACGCCGAGGTCGGCCACCATGAGCAGGCGTGGCGGCAGCTGGTCGCCGACAATCCGACGCCAGCCATCCAGGGGCGGGTCTGCTACCACCCGTGCGAGACCGTGTGCAACCGTGCCAGCCTCGACAGCGCCGTCTCGATCCACCCGGTCGAGCGGTTCCTGGGGGACCTCGCGCTTGAGCGGGGATGGTCATTCGACCGTCCGCCGGTGCGCAGCGGCAAGCGGGTGCTTGTCGTCGGCGCCGGGCCGAGCGGCCTGTCCGCCGCCTACCACCTGGCCCGCCTGGGCCACGACGTGGAGATAAGGGATAACGGCGACCAGCCCGGCGGGATGATGCGTTACGGCATCCCCTCCTACCGGATGCCGCGAACGCCGTCGTCGCCGATGGCCGAGCTGACGTGATGGCGGTCCGGCAGCGGTTCCCGGCCAGCGCGCGGAAGGATGACTGATGGACCTTGCCACCAGCTACCTGGGCTTGGCGCTGCGCAACCCGCTCGCCGCCGCTGCCTCGCCGCTCTCGAACACCGTCAACGGCGTCCGGCGGCTGGCCGACGCCGGTGTCGGCGCTGTCGTGCTCTACTCGCTGTTCGAGGAGCAGGTGCGCCAGGAGATGGAGGAGAACGCACGGCTGGCCGAAGCCGGTGCCGAGCACTTCGCCGAGTCGCTGTCCTATTTCCCGGCCGAGGTGACGGAGGACGGCGCGGCGCAGGATGCTGCCCCCCGTCGCTACCTGAGCCTGCTGGAACGCGCCGTGGCCGCAGTGGAGGTCCCGGTGATCGGCAGCCTTAACGGTGTCACAATGGGGGGCTGGACCAGCTACGCGCGCGCGATGCAGGATGCGGATGCCGCGGCGATCGAGCTGAACATTTACTACATACCAGGCGACCCGCGCATTTCCGGCCTGGACGTCGAGCGGCGGCACATCGACATCCTGTGCAAGGTCAAGGCCGCGGTGACCGTGCCGGTGGCGGTCAAGCTGAGCCCCCACTTCAGCTCGACCGGTGAGATGGCGATGCGGCTGGACCAGGTCGGCGCAGACGGCCTGGTGCTTTTCAACCGGTTCCTGCAGCCCGACATCGACCACGAGACGCTCGCGGTGAAACCCGCCCTGGAGTTCTCCCGCCCGGCTGAGGCCCGGCTGCCGCGCACCTGGATCTCCATCCTGCGCCCGCGGATCCGCGCCTCCCTCGCGGCGAGCACCGGCGTCGATGACGCTTCCGATGTGGTCAAGTACCTGCTGGCCGGCGCCGATGTCGTGATGACCGCCTCCGCGCTGATCCGGCACGGCCCGCAGCATGCGGCCATCCTGCTCGCTGGCCTGCTTGACTGGATGGCGCGCAAGGGATACGCGTCGGTCGGCGAAGTGCGCGGGAAACTCGCCCTCCCCCCGGACACCGACCAGGCGGCCTACCAGCGCGCGGGCTATGTCCGGGCCCTGCAAGCAGCTAACAGCGCCCGGAGTCCGTGGTGACCGGCGAGCCGGAGCCTGCCGGGGAGATGTCAGCCGTTCTCGCCGGCGCCCAGGGCCGGATAGTCGACGAAGCGGTTGCCGCGCTCGAGCGACGCGATCAGACCCACCGCCGGGCAGCCAGCGCAGCGGACCGCCGTCGTTACGTCCGGGATCTGCTCGGGCTCGTCGTTCAGTGCGTGCGTGAGCGCGGCACCGAGCCGATCATTGCGTCGTCCCGCCAGGTCGCGGCGGACCGTTTCGCGACCGGTTTCGACATTGCCGAGATCCAGGGAGAATTCAGCGTCTTGGAGGAGGTGCTCTGGCGCCATGTCGTCGACGCCCTCGCGGGCGACCAGCGGATCGAGGCGCAGCGGCTGGTGAGCACCATCCTCGGGGCGGGCAGGGACGCGGTGGCGCGAACCTACGTGGTCCTGGCCGGCCAGAGCGGCAGTCCGCTGGGCGGGCAGCCCGCGGCGGCCCAGGGGGGTGGCGACGCGGCCGGGGCTGCTGGCCGCGCGGACGGCCCCGTCCGGTCGGATGTCCACGGGCAGGTTGGCGTCATCTCCCTTGACGACAAGCGCACGCGCAACGCCCTCAGCGCCCAGATGTCCGGCGGCATCATCGCGGCGCTCGAGAACCTGCGAGCCGGGGGCGTGCGGGTCATTGTGCTTCGCGCGGCGGCGGGGCTGCGCGTCTGGTCCGCGGGCCATGACATCGATGAGCTTCCCCGTGGCGGACGCGACCCGCTGGGCTACAACGACCCGCTCGAACAGCTGATCCGCGCCATCCGCACCTTCCCGGCCCCGGTCATCGCCATGGTGCACGGCTCGGTATGGGGCGGCGCATTCGACCTGGTGCTCAGCTGTGACCTGGTCGTCGCCGACGAGACGGCGACGTTCGCCATCACTCCCGCGAACCTGGGACTGCCGTACAACACCGCCGGGCTCCTGCACTTCCTCGGGCGGCTGCCCATCAACCTGATCAAGGAGATGTTCTTCACCGCCGCGTCCCTGGACGCCCTCAGAGCGAGGCGATGGCTGGTGGTCAATCACGTGGTGGAGTCGGCCGACCTCGAGGAGTTCACCTTTGACCTGGCTGCCACGATAGCGTCGAAATCGCCCATGGCCATCGCGGTCATCAAGGAACAGCTCCGTGTCCTCACCGACTACCAGCCCATTGCGGCGCAGGTGTATGAGCGCGTCCAGGGGCTGCGCCGGGAGGCTTATGACAGCCACGACTATCTCGAGGGACTCAAGGCCTTCGAGGAGAAACGCCCGCCGGTCTTCCGGGGCACCTGACGCCACCAAGCCCTCGTGCGGTTCAGGGCCGCTCACCACATACGGGGGTATGGGCACGGGCTCGAGGTGCCAGATGTCGCGGCAGTAGCCGCGGATGGTGCGGTCGGAGGAGAAGAAGCCTGAGCGTGCGGTGTTCAGGATGGACATCTGGGTCCACCGGTCCTGGTCGGCCCAGGCTGGCCCGGCGGCCTGGTCGTGGCAGTCGAGGTAGGGCCGGTAGTCGGCGAGGACCATGTACTCATCCCATTGCCGGAGCGAGTCGATGAGCGGCCCGACCCGGTCGCGGATTTCGATGTTGGCGCCGTCGAGTGTGCCGATGGTGACGGCGCCGTTGAGGGCTAGTTTCATGTTGCCGGTGCCGGATGCCTCCTTGCCGGCGAGCGAGATCTGCTCGGAGATATCGCCGGCGGGCACGACGAGCTCGGCGGCCGAGACGTTGTAGTCGGGGAGGAAGACGATCGTGATCCGGCCGGTGCCTGCCGGGCGAGGTCGGCGGTGCCGGTGTACAGCGCGTTCTGCCGGAGCTGGCGCCCCGGCATGTACTCCGCCGACAGGTAATAGACGAACTTCGGGTTGGCCCCATAGTTCGCCCGGGCCGTCCTGGCCCGGCGGTCGGCAAGACGGTCACGGCCAGAGTCCAGTAAGCATCCTGCAAGCGCTGCGCCGATAAGGACAGTACCCGGTTACCGGGGCGGGAGCTTGATCACGACCGGGGAGCCCGGGCTGAGCAGGTGCGGCTCCCCCCGGACGAGCACGTTCAGCGGATCGCCCTTTTCCACCAGGTAGCTCTCCTCTTCGTGGGTGAGCTTGATCTGGAGCTGCCGTCCGCAGAATCGCAGCGGGAAGGCGAGCTCGTTCCAGGCGCGCGGCAGCCTGGGCGCGAAGGACAGCTGGCCCTCGAAGTCGCGGACGCCGCCGAATCCGAAGACGAGCGAGGACCATACCCCCGCGGCCGAGGCGATGTGGACCCCGTCCGAGGCGTTGCCCGCCACGTTGCCCAGGTCCATCAGCAGCGCATACTGGAAGTATTCGAGCGCTTGGCGCTCCTTGCCGATCTCGGCGGCGATGATGGCCTGCACGCATGCGGACAAGGATGAGTCGCCGGTGGTGAGCGGGTCGTAGTAGTCGAAGTTGCGGCGCTTCTGCTCCTCGGAGAACTCGTTGCCGAGCAGGAACATCGCCAGCACGATGTCGGCCTGCTTGAGCACCTGGTGCCGGTAGATCACCAGCGGGTGGTAGTGCAGCAGCAGCGGGAACTTCCCGCGCGGCGTGCTGTCGAGATCCCATATCTCGCGGTGCAGGAAAGTCTCGTCTTGCGGGTGAATGCGGCGTTCATCGTCGAACGGGATGTGCATGGCGGCCGCCGCGCGCTCCCAGGACTCGATCTCCTTCGGGTGAAGTCTGACCGCGTGCACCAGCGCCGTGTAATCCTGAGGCCGTTCCTCGCGCACCCAGCGGACGGCGGCGGCGGCGGAATTGAGGTTCAGCCGGGCCATGAGGTTCGTGTAGGTGTTGTCGTTGACGACGGTGGTGTATTCGTCGGGTCCGGTCACCCCATGGATATGGAATCTCTGGTCGGTGCCGTAGAAGCCGAGGTCGGCCCAGAGCCGGGCGGTCTCGACGAGGATTTCCGCGCCGATCTCGCCAAGCATGTGTCCGCTGCCCTCCACGTGGGCGTAGCGCGTGATCGCGTAAGCGATACCGGCGTTGATGTGGTACTGGGCGGTGCCCTGCTGGAAATTGGACGAGGCCTCCTCGCCGTTGATGGTCCGCCACGGGAAGAGCGCGCCGCGCTGGCTCATCTCGGCCGCCCGTTGCCGCGCGCGGCCGAGCATGCTGTGCCGGAACCGCAGCAGGTTACGGGCAATCCTCGGCTGGGTGTAGGACAGGAACGGCAGGACGTAGACCTCGGTGTCCCAGAAGTAGTGGCCCTCGTAGGCCTGCCCGGTCAGCCCCTTGGCCGGGATTCCGGCCCCTTCGGCGCGCCACGACGCCTGCGCGACCTGGTAGAGATTCCACCGGACCGCCTGCTGTTGCCGCACCGGATTGAGCCGGGTCTGCAGCCGCACGTCGGCGCGGTCCCAGAACCGGTCCAGATGAGCGCGCTGGCTCGTGACGAGCACGTCGAACCCGTTCCGGACCGCACGGTCCAGGGCCCGGCGGCACCGGTTGACGAGCTCAGGGACCGGGATGCCGCGGGAGGCCTGATAGGTCGCGTACTTGGTGACCCGGATCGGGACACCCGGTACCGCGTCGGCCGTCACGACCACCTCGCAGGTGTCCTCATCGAGGGACCCGACCGCCTGGAATGGGCACGCCGTGTCGATCGCGTGATCGACACCGACGCCGAGTGTCATCCCGCTGCTGGTCGTCTGGTAGCCGAACAGGACGCGCTGCCCGGCCAGCTCGGCAGCCCGCACGTTGAGCACCCGGTGCGGCAGCACGGTCGCCAGGCGGGGATCTCCCGGCCGGTGCTCGGGCAGATCGCTGGCCTGGCGGTCGTCCTGGCGGTTGAACACGAGGGAGGAGATCACGACGGGCGCGGGCTCGTCGAGCATCGTGACCTCGTAGGTCATCGCGACCAGGTGGCGGTGCTCGAGCGAGACGATCCGGCGCGAGCGGACCCGGACGTGCTTGCCGGCGTCAGTGGCCCACACCAGCTCACGGGTTAGCGTCCCGGCCCGCATGTCCAGGATCCGGCTGTAGTCCTGGAGGCGCGCAGTGGGCAGGTAGAACGGCTCGTCGTCGAACGTAGAGCTTGAGGATCGTCGCGTCGGGCACGTTCACGATCGTCTGGCCGGTCCGCGCCAGCGCATGCGCCCCTTCGGCGTGCATGATCGGCCAGGTCTCGTGGAACCCGTTGACGAATGTCCCAGGGACCAGCGCCGGGCGGCCTTCCTCGAAGCTGCCGCGGACGCCAACGAAACCGTTGCCCAGCGAAAAGACGGTCTCGGTGAGACCGACAAACTCATCTGAGTACCGGGCTTCAACGATGCGCCACTCGTCGGCCGGGTACAGGTGCTCCGGCGGGAGCACGATTTTTCGCTTGAGCATGATTCGAAGGTAATCCGGCCCGGGCGATACCGACAGTCCTCGCAGATGACCAGCGCCGCAGGTGACGGCCGCGGCCTGATAAGCCCCACTCCCACGCCCGTGAGTGGGGTGAGCCAGGTGACGCCCGCGAGCTCAGCCTCTCGCGGGCGCCACGCGGGTCATCTCACGGCCGCGCCTCGAACACCAGGTTGAACGGGGTCTCCGCGGCCCGGCGGAAGCGCGAGAAGCCGCCTGCCCGGATGACGTCCCCGATCCTCGCCTCACCGGCCTGCGCGCCCAGGGCCAGCCCCACGTTCTGCGACAGCGACGCGGGCGTGCACAGCAACGTGGAGAACGCGTAGTAGGCGCGTCCCACCGGGTTCAGGTTCTCCTCGATGCGGTCACCGGCCCGTGGCTCGACGATCATCCAGGTGCCGTCCGGCTTGAGCGTCCCGCGGACGTGCCGCGCCGCCCCGGCCGGGTCGCCCATGTCGTGCAGGCAGTCGAACATCGTCACCAGGTCGTACCCAGTTCCGCCGTATGCCGTGGCCGGTGCGACCTCGAAGCGGACCCGGTCGGCCACGCCCGCGCTCTGCGCCCGCTGGCGCGCCGTCTCGATCGAGCCCTGGTGGTAGTCCGATCCGAAGAAGGTCGAGTTCGGGTACGCCTGGGCCATCAGGATCGTGGACGAGCCGTGCCCGCAGCCGACGTCGGCGACGAGCGCCCCGCGCTCCAGCTTGGCCTGCACGCCGTCGAGCGCGGGCAGCCAGCCGGCGATCAGGTTCGCGTTGTAGCCGGGCCGGAAGAAGCGCTCGCAGCCCTCGAAGACGTCGGTCACATGTTCATGCCAGCCGAATCCGGCACCAGTGCGGGCCGCCTCGACGATCCTGGGAGAGTCGAGCACCGACCCCACGGCGATCTGGAAGAACCCGGGCAGGTAGGCCGGGCTGTCCGGATCGGTGAGCGCGACCGCCTGCTCCGGTGGCAGCGTGTAGCGGCCGCTGTCCGGGTCGTACTCGACGAAGCCGCCCGCCGCCTGCGCGTTCAGCCATTCGCGGACGTAACGCTCGGCGGTGCCGGTGCGCTGGGCCAGTTCAGCCGGGGCTAGCGGGCCCGCGCTGGCCAGCGCCCGGTAGAGGCCGAGCTTGTCGCCCAGCACCACCAGCGCCGCGTTCAGGGTGGCGCCGACTTCTTCGACCGCGCGGAATACGAACTGCATGAGCTTGTCCCCGTCGACCTCGACGGCCTGCCCGATTGTGGTCATGATGCCCTCCCCTGGTCGGTTTCGGCGAGCGTAGGTCCCGGGTGGCCGGTCTCGCTTCCGGGGGCCACCTAGTCCTGGGTGCCTCTGTCCGGCCTCGCATCCGGGTGCCTACAATCGCGCCATGCTCCTGGGCCGGGACCGTGAGCGGGCGGAAATCGAGCAGGCGCTGGCGCGAGCGCGATCGGGCGCGAGCGCGACGCTCGCGCTGTCCGGCGAACCAGGAATCGGCAAGACCGCGCTGCTGGACTACGCCGCCGACCGCGCGGCAGGGATGCAGTTGCTGCGCGCCCGCGGGATCGAATCGGAGGCGCAGATCCCGTTCGGGTCACTGCTTGAGCTGCTTCGCCCGGCCCTGGCCATGCTGGAGAGGATCCCGGAGCCGCAGGCGGTGGCGCTGGAGGGCGCACTCGCGCTGCGGCCGGGATCAGCGCAGGAGCGGTTCGCCGTCGGCGCCGCCACCTTGAGCCTGCTCGCGGCCTATGCCGAGCAGGCGCCGCTGGCGGTGGTGCTCGACGACGCGCACTGGCTCGACGGGTCCAGCGCCCAGGCGCTGCTGTTCGCCTTCAGGCGGCTGGTAGCCGATCCGATCGCGGTGCTCATCGCGGTGCGCGAGGGAGAGCCGTCCATGCTCGACGGCGCCGACCTGCCGACGCTGCGGATCGGCGGCCTGACCAGCGCCGAGGCAGCAATTCTGGTGGGCGGCCTGGCGCCCGGGGCGATAACGCGGCTCTATGGCGCCACTGCCGGCAACCCGCTCGCGCTGCTCGAGCTGGCACCGGACGCACAGGACCTGGTGCTCGCCCCGGAGGGCGCTCCGGTTCTGGTCTCCGCCACGATCTCGGGCGCGTTCCTGCGCCGGGTCGGCACCCTTGACGAGGCCGCCCGGCAAGCGCTGCTGCTGGCCGCGAGCAGCGAGAGCGGCGACCTGCCGATGCTCGAGCGGGCCGCGGCCCAGCTCCGGATCGACCTGTCCGCACTGGCCGCCGCGGAGAACGCGGGGCTGGTCACGCTGGGCGCGGGCACGGTCGAATTCCGCCATCCGCTGGCCCGGTCGGCGATCTATGCCGACGCCCCGGCCGCGGCACGCCGCGACGCGCACCGGGCGCTCGCCGCCGCCCTGCCCGACCGGGATGTGGACCGCCGCGCGTGGCACCTGGCCGTAGCGGCGGCCGGCGTGGATGAGTCAGCGTCGGCCGCGCTCGAGCAGGCCGGGATCCGGGGCCGTGATCGCAGTGCCTACGCGACCGCGGCTGCCGCGTTCGAGCGGGCAGGCCGTCTCACCGCCGATACCGGGCGGCGGGCCCGGCTGCTGCTCGAGGCGGCCGAGGCGGGCTGGCTCGCCGGGCTGGCCGATCGCGCCGTCACGCTGCTCGACGAGGCCCGCGCGGCCACCAGCGACCCAGCCCGGCTGGTCGGGATCGACCAGCTGGCCGGGCACATCGCGATCCGCCGGGGCCCGGTGATGCGCGGCCACGCGATCCTCACCGCAGCGGCCGGGCGGGCCGACCCCGAGCGTGCCGTCACGATGCTCGCCGAGGCCGCCTTCGCCTGCTTCTGCGCCGGGAATCCGGCCGAGATGCTGTCGGTCGCCGGCCGGGCACGCGCGCGGCTGCCCGGGAACGCCTCGGTACGCGCCCGCTTCCTGGCGGCCACGGCCGCCGGGATGGCGCGGATTCTCGGCGGGGACGCAGCCGCCGGCGCGGGAGCAATGCACGAGGCGATCGCGCTCGCGGAGAACTCGGCCGAGCTGCGTGACGATCTCCGGCTGATCCCCTGGCTGGCCGTCGTCCCGCTGTTCCTGCGCGAGGCCGACGCCGGGCGCCCGCTGGTGGAGCATGCGCTGCACGCCGCCCGGGCACGCGCTGCGGTCGGCGCGCTACCGTTCGTGCTCAACCTGATCGCCCGCGACCAGGCCACCACCGACCGCCTCGCGGTCGCCGAGGCCACCTACCGGGAGGCGATCGACCTGGCCCGGGAGAGCGGGCAGCAGACCGAGCTGACGTTCGGCCTGGCCGGCCTGGCCTGGCTGCAGGCCCGCCGCGGGCGGGAGCAGGAGTGCCGGGCCAGTGCCGCCGAAGCGCTCCGGCTCTGCGCCGGGCTCGGGACGCGGCTGTACGAGATCTGGGCGACAGCCGCGCTCGGTGAGCTCGAGCTCGGCCTCGGTGACGCGGCCCGCGCGGCCGGGCACTTCGAGCAGGTGCTGCAACTGCTGCGCGACCTCGCGATCACCGACGTCGACCTCTCGCCTGGGGCCGAACTCACCGATTCCTATCTGCGGCTGGGGCGCAATGACGAGGCGCAGGCCGTCGCCGCGGAGTTCCTGGCCGAGGCGAGCGCCAAGGGCCAGCCGTGGTCGCTGGCCCGCGCGCTGCGCTGCCAGGGGCTGCTCGCCGACGACGCGGGGTTCGCCGCGCATTTCGAGCAGGCGGTCTGTCAGCACGCGCAGACACCTGACGCGTTCGAGACGGCGCGCACCCGGCTGGCGTACGGCGAGCGGCTGCGGCGGGCCCGGAACCGGGTGCTGGCCCGCGAGCAGCTCCGCGCCGCCGCCGATGTGTTCGAGCGGCTCGACGCCCGCCCGTGGGCCGATCGCGCCCATGCCGAGCTAGCCGCTACCGGGGAGACGCGCCAGCGGCGGGACCTGAGCACGATCGACGAGCTGACCCCGCAAGAGCTGCACATCGCGATCCTGCTCACCGGGGGTAAGACGACCCGGGAGGCCGCGGCTGCGCTGTTCCTGAGCCCGAAGACCGTCGAGTACCACCTCCGCCACGTCTACCAGAAACTTGGGATCCACTCCCGCGACGAGCTCGTGCGCGCGCTCGCCGGGCAGGCATCCCGCACGTGCTCGCGGGTGGGTGGCTAATGATCTTTAGGCTGCCAGCACGCCAATTGCCGCGGTGCCGCTGAGTGCGGTGACGGTGTAGGTTTCCGCTTGAGGGTGCCCGATCAAGCCGACGAACACCCTGTGGACAGTGGTAATGCCCTCAGTGCGAATGAAGACTGCGGGTTCCGGCTGATCCGGCAGCTGCACCTGCGGTATTAGCAGGCTGAAGCTCGTGAAGCCTATGTCCACCGTCATGACGAGCGTGACGCTGACTACCGTCCCCAGGTCTTCGACAGCAACAGTGCGCACGTCCTTATCGAAGAACTCCCGGGACTGATGCGCGTCCTGGTAGGCAAGACGCAAGCGACCACGACCTTCAAATACGGGCCCTTCTCCCTGGGGGAAGTACGAGACGCTAATGCCACCACCCTGAAGGTGATATTGATTTGGTGTCTGTGTCATTGCAGGTATTCCCTAACTGGAAGTCGTGGGCGCCGATCCCGAAGGTCCGAACGCAGTGCTGTGTTCCTTGGAACGATGCCAGGGGCCAACCTAATGTCGCCCATCGGGCGCCGGGATCGGGGAAAATACCTACCTGGCATACGTATTTGTGCAGCGGCCCGGCTACCCAAGTGCGGCAGGCAGGCGGCCTCCCCGGGCGACGTGGAGGGGCAGCATGAGATGCCCCTCCAGGGCGCCCGCACGACCAGTTACGCGCTCCGGGTGATCGAGCCGGGGGTGAGCAAGACGAGCAGGCCGTCTGGGTCGCGCACGGCCGCTATGGTCACCGGCCCGCTTGGCGTTGGCTGGGTGACGCGCCGCGGCGGGCCACCCAGGCCGAGGGCGGCGAGCCGGCCCAGCGTGGCCTCGACGTCGACGAAGAACGACAGCAGGAAGAACCCGGTCCTTGGCGCTGCGGGCGGTGGCCCGGCGGGCACGTCACCGTCGAATACGTTGAGCTCGAGAACGCCGGCGTGGTCGTCTGGAACCCGCGGGTCGCCGAGGAAAACAGCGCGCAAGCTGCGGCTGGGGGCGTCGAGCAGGTCGGGCCAGGCGCCCTCGACCTGCCGGTCCTGCAGCAGGCCGAGGCCAAGCCCGTCCTGGTAGAAGCGCAGGCTGACCTCGAGGTCGCGGACCACGACGACAGTGTGATGAATGGCGGCATGACTGGCGGCGCGCCTGCTCGCGTCCTCAGCGGCTGCTCCGGCCACGGTTCCTCCCGCTTGGGCATGATCTGGGCGGCTAGTGCTGTTCGGTCCCGAACGTGCCGGGCGCGGCCCCGCACGGGCCCGGCACTTCATGGCACGGCGAGCATCAGCTTGCCGGTGTTCTCGCCGGTGAACAGCTTGGGCAGGGCATCGGGGAAGGCGCGGACGCCGCCCTGGAGGACCTCTTCGCGTGAGATCAGCCGGCCCTCGCGCAGCCATCCGGCGAGCTCGGCCCGGGCCTGGGGGTAACGGTCCGCGTAGTCGGGGTGAGCATCCCCGTCATCGACGCGCGCGCGCCGATCAGGGCCAGGTAGTTGGCCGGTCCCCGGGCCTGCTGCGCGCTGTACTGCGAGACTCCGCCGCTGAGCACGATCCGCGCTCCGCGCGCGAGGTGCAGGAGCACGGCATCGAGGATCTCGCCGCCGACATTGTCGAAGAACACGTCAACGCCGCCGGGCGCGTGCTCCTGCAGCGCGCGGGAGACGTCCTGGGCCTTGTAGTCGATGGCTGCGTCGAAGCCGAGGTCCCCGGTGATCCAGCGGCACTTCCGCGCACCGCCGGCGATCCCGATCACATGGCACCCCTTGATTTTGGCGATCTGCCCGGCGACGCTCCCGACGGCCCCGGCCGCACCCGAGACGGCAACCGTGTCCCCCTCGCCGGGGTGACCGATGTCGAGCAGCCCGAAGTAGGCGGTCAGGCCAGTGGTACCGAGCGCCCCGAGGTAGGTCGGCAGCGGCGCGAGCAACGGGTCGAGCTTGGTCACGCCCGTGCCGTCGGAGCGGGCGAACTCCTGGACCCCGAACGCCCCGTACACATGTTCCCCGGCCGTAAAACCCGGATGTGCCGAGGCGGTCACGCGCCCGACCGCGCCCGCTTCCATCACCGCGCCGATCGCGACCGGCTCGTAGTAAGAGGGGGTGGCGTCGATCCAGCGGCGCATGGCGGGATCGATGGACAGATGTGAGACCGCGACCACGAATTCCCCCGGGCCCGGCGCCGGGACGGGCTCGGTGGTCAGCTCCCAGTCCGATGGCGCCGGCACGCCGGACGGGCGGGATGCCAGGCGTATCTGATGGTTGACCGGGTTCATGGCATGCTCCGGCTTTCCTGGCCCAGCCGCCCGATGGCGGTGCCGAGTTCGAGTTCGATGCCGTCGGGCTGCTGCAGGCCAGGGAGGAACAAGGCCTGGACGCCAAGGGTGACCAGGTGTGCCGCGTGATGCCGGTTCCTTACGTTGCCACCGGGCCACTACGAACTCCCTGCATGCTCCCACTGGGGAGGCCCTGGCCTCCAGCCCCCGGGGTGGCCCTGGCCATAGCGGCAGGACTCTGTAAACCGATCTGGGAGTATGACGCCAAGACTCTGGCCAAGTGACCTGAGCGCCCACCTGGCCTGCGGAGCGGGCACGGGCGCCCTTTTCCTTTCCGGCTGTTCGCCGAGTCCCAGTGGCGAACTGGCGGTTATCGTCGCCGCGGTGGCAGGCCTCGTGGCCGGCCTCGTGGCCGGCGACCGGGTGATGACGCTCTCACTGCCGCTGCGGGCCCAGGGGCATGGGCGGAGTGGTTCGTCGCCGCTGCCACGGACGTGGCCGCGGTCCCGGATTCGGTGCCGTTCGACATCGCTGCGGCCATGCCTGTTCCCGCTCTGACCGCCGACCAGGCGCTTCGCGACGCGCTCGGCGCCGGGCCGGGCGCCACACTGCTGGTCAATGGCGCGGGCGGCGTCACCGGGACGCTGATGGTCCAGCTGGCCAGGCACCTGGGCGCCGGGGTGATAGCCACTGCGGGGCTGCATAGCGCTGCCCGGGTGGCCGCCGCCGGCGCCGCGCACGTCCTCGACCGCCAGTCACGCGACTGGCCAGGCCAGGTTCGCAAGCTCACCGGAGGGCACGGCGCCGATCTCGCCGTGAACGCCGTCCCGGGCGGGGCGGCCCGCGCGCTCGGGGCGGTCAAGCACGGCGGCCGGCTCGCCACCATTACCTCCGACCCGCCTGGTGCCGAGCGCGGCATCGAGATCAGGCAGGTGTACGTGCAGCCCGACGGGCCGCGGCTCGCACGGCTCGGCGGGCTGCTCGCCGCGGGGGCAATCGGGGTTACCGTGAGTGCCCCATTCCCGCTGGAGGACGCGGCCCGCGTGCCGGCGGAGCCGTTCCGCGGCCGGCGGGCTGCCTGCCGGCGCAGGAAACCCGCCGGATCGCGCCGTTAGCGGCAGTCAGCCGCCTGCGGCGCCCATGATGGCCAGGTGACGATCACCTATCAGTGGCGCGGTGACTTCGGGAACGCGGCGGTCGGTGCGCTGCACGCCGAGGGCTTCGGGCCCGGCCAGGCCAGCACCGACTGGCGCGCCCGGGTCCAGCAGCACAGCCTGGGGTGGGTGTGCGCCTGGCAGGACGGCAAGCTGGTGGATTTCGTCAACGTGGCGTGGGACGGGGGCGCCCACGCCTTCATCCTTGACACCGTGGTGGCCGCCGGGGCCCGGGGATGCGGATGGCGGTGCCTGGTCAGTGATGAGCGGGGGCACTGGCGGGCGGCGTCCTGGCGGAGGGGAGCAGGCCGGTCAGGATGCGGGTCATCGCGCGGTGGAACAGGGATTCCTGCGCGGCGGCGCCGCCGTCGCCGGCCTGGCTGGCGAGCGCGGCCGCCAGGTGCGGGTGCTGGCCGTCGGCCGCGATCCCAAGCAGGTACCCGGCCAGGGATTCCTGCCACTGGGCGGTGTCCTGCCCGGCCCGCTGCTGGGTGAGCTCCGCCTGCGCGAACAGCCGCACGGCACCGGAGAACAGGCCGATCGTCTCGAGCTTGGCCTGCGCGGACATGGGTGTCCCGGCCAGCGCGGCCAGGGTGTGCTCGATGAAGGCGACCGCGTTCGGCCCGGGAAGGCTGCCGGGGGCCGGGATGTCGAGCAGCCACGGGTGCCGGTGGTAGATGGCCAGGCCCTGATGGGCCAGCCCGAGCAGGTCAGCGACCGGGTCCCCGGACAGGGGCCCGGAGTACCGGAACTCGCCGTGGACCTGATCGGCCATCAGTTCCACCAGTTCCTCCCGGGTCGCCAGGTAGCGGTAGAGGGAGGCGGGGGCGGTGCCGGTGGCCGCCGCCACCGAGCGCATGGTCACCGCGGCGAGGCCGCGGGCGTCGGCCAGCGTGACGCCTGCCGCGGCGATCTCCGCGCGGCTGTGCTCCGGGGCCGGCCCGCGGGCCGCGCGCTCCGGGCGGGTCCAGATGCTCGTCCCGCGGCGGCGGGTCCCCGGGTGCTGCTCGCTCATTGCGAACACTGTACTCAGTAAGTTAGCCTGCTCATACAGCGAACATTGATCGCAGTTCGATGCCGGTGACCGAGCCAGGAGCAGAAATGACCGGAGCAGCCGCCGCTGGCCGCTGGGCCAGCACATGGACGCCGGTGCAGTATGCGCGCAACGGCACGGTGGAGATCGCCTACGACAGGCTGGCCGGCCCGGAGGGTGACCCCCTGCTGCTCGTCATGGGCCTGGCCGTGTCCCGGTTCTGGTGGCCCGCCGGGCTGTGCCAGGCGTTCGCGGACCGGGGGTTCGCGGTGGCCCGCTATGACCAGCGCGACGCCGGCCAGTCCACCCGGATGCCCGACACCGCGGGCAGCAACCCGTTCCTGGCGCTGGCCTGCAAACGGAGCGGCTACTCCTCCGAGGACATGACCGACGATGCCATCGCCGTGCTGGACGCGCTCGGCTGGGAGCGGGCGCATATCTTCGGCGCCTCGCTCGGCGGGGTCATCGCCCAGCGCATCGCACTCCGCCACCCCGGCCGGGTCCTCAGCGTCACCTCGGCCATGTCAACCTCCAGCGACGTGGCCGGGATCAGGGGGGCCCGGTACGTGCGCTTCGGCCTGCTGGCCAAGCTCGCCCGGACCAAGTTCCCGGAAGGCCGCGAGGGGGACATCGCGCTCTCGCTCATGCTCGCCCGCGAACTCGCCTCCCCGGCCTACCCGTTCGACGAGGAGGCGGCCCGGGAGTGGATCGAGCGCGAGGTCGACTCCGGTCCCCGGGACACGAAAGCGCAGAGTCGGCAGGTCGGCGCCCCGTGGCACGGCCCCAAGCTCCGCGACGTGCACAAGCCCGTCCTGGTCCTGCACGGCGACCGGGACCCCATCCTGCGGGTCAGCGCCGCCCGCGCCACCGCCAGGGCCATCGACGGCGCCCGCCTGGTGATCCTCCCGGGCGTCGGCCACGACCTTCCCGCGCCCTTGTGGCCCGCCATCGCGCACGAGGTCCGCCAGGTTGCCGACCAGGCACGTACTGCCGCGGGCTGAACGGGGCCCCAGGTGACATCCCCGCCGTGCCCGCCCCGGCCCGCCCCGGGCCGCCCGGCCCGCCCGGGGGACCGGCCGCGGCGGCCAGGGTGGTCAGCGCTTTCCCGGCGGGGTGCGGCGGCGACGCTACCGCCCTGGTCTTTGAGTACATGGCCGCCACCCAGGCCGAGACCGGGCGGCCGGTGCCGGGCGGGATCGGTGAGCTCCCGCCCGTGCTCCAGCACGAGTACCGCAATCTCCCGGCGGTGTACCGGCCGCCCGGCGCCCTCCTGGTCACCTACGCCGGCCAGGTGGCCGCCGGCTGTGCCGGCCTCGCGCCCTGCCTCCCGGAGCGCACCGCCCAGGTCAGGCGCCTCGGCCATACCGATACCGCGCCCTGCGCCACCGAATCACCCGTCCCCATGATCTACATGGAACGGCTCATCACTGGGCGGTCAACGCCGGGTTGAGCCGTACCAGCCGCGCCGTGCTTGTCTCGTCGAGCTCGGCCACGGCTTCCCGTGACTTCACGAAGTCCGAGAATGAGCGGTAGCCGAGGGCCCGCTCGCTGAACGACGGGTCCATGCGCCTCATCTGGCTCTTCACCGCGGAGCTGTGCAGCCAGTCCGCGTCATCCTTTTCCTGGCCGAGCCGCAGTGCCCGTTCCAGCAGCCTGGTCGCCACCACCTGCGGGTCTTCGGGCTCGGGCTCGGCCTCCTCGGTCACCGCGGCCGCTGGCCGCTTGGCCCGCCGTGACCTCCGCGCGGGCGTGCTCGCGGGCTCCTCATGGTCGGACGGCGCGCCGCCCGCCGCGTGCCATCCGCCGGTAGCGGGCGCGGCGGCGCGGCGGGCGTGATCCCCGGAAGCGCGTCGTACGTCACCAGTTCGTCGCACGCCGCGGCGAGCGCCCTGCTGGTCGATCCCGCGACCCCGACGCCGACGACGTAACGGCCCAGGCGCCTGCACCGCTGCGCGAGGGCGATGTAATCCGAGTCCCCGGCCACGATCACCACGTGGGTCAGGTCGGGAAGGCGGAACATGTCCTCCACCGCATCCACGGCCAGCCTGATGTCGGCACCGTTCTTGGCGTAGGCGGCGGCGGGGAAGAGCTGTACCAGGTCCACGGCGCGGCTGACGAGCTGCCCGCGGTAGTCGGCGTTCACCGTGGCTGACCAGTCCGCATAGGCGCGGGTCAGCACCAGGGTGCCGAACGATGAGGCGAAGTCGATCACCGCGCCGACGTCGACGGTGGCGCGGCGCAGCTTCTCCGCGATCTCGGGATCGGCCGCCCTGCCGTCCGTGCTGAACCCGCGTGCCTTGTCCCGCTGGAACTGGCCCCGGCCATGAACCTGGTCATAGCGTGAGATCACGATGTTGTCGAAGTCGATGTAGACGGCGACACGGGGCACGCCAGGGTCGTTCATCGCTGCTCTCCTCGTCGGGATGCCCTCGTGAGGCCAGCCTGCCCGGACACTCCACGGTGACCTGGTTCAACACTAAGACGCGCGAGGCCGCCCCACCGGGATCACCATGCTGGCGCCCGAGCGGCCCGCACCTATGATCCTCCCGGACCGGCCCGGCCGTAACCAGCGGTCAGGGCGACTGGCCCGGCGCGCCCACCGGGGTGGCGTCCACGTCGATGGCGACAACGTAGAGGTGCTGGCCCCGGCTGGTGACCTTTTCCACCTCGGTAACCCGGACCGCGATCTGCGGGTTGGACTGGGGGATGGGCCAGGTCACGCCGATGCCGTAGCTGAGGACGCCTTCGAAGTCGCCGGCCGGAGCCCAGCCGGCCATCCGGGTCATGCCGAGGCCGGCGGGCGGCTGCGACACGATGGACGTCCCGCCGCTGGCGGTGTGGGCCTGGGCCTCGTGGAACGTCACCTTGAGCACGCCCTGGCCGGGCAACGCGATGGGCTGCCCGCTGGGGTCCTTCACGAGCGCGCTGACGAACGCGGCCTGATAGCCCGGGAACGCCGTGGCGAAGGTGAAGGACATGCGGTCGTAGCGCCGCTGTCCCGGTTCAGCTGGGTGGCTGGCGGCGCTGATGGCGATCAGTTCCGCCACCGGCGGCACCGGGTAGGCGTGCGGCACGCTGGCTGGCCGGGCCACGTCGTTGGGCCAGTGCCACGGGTAGGTGACCCGCGAGGACAGCACCGTTCCCGCGGCCCCGGCCGTGGCGGCGGACGGCGCCGGCGCCGGGGTTGCCGCCGGGGAACGCGCGGGGGACGTCGCCGGGGCCGTGCCGCGCGGTAACGGCGAGGGGGAGGCCGCGGTCTGGGACTTGGTCGCCGCGCAGCCCGCCAGCGCCAGCACCAGCACCGGGGTGAGGGCGAGCAGGCCCCCGGCCCGGGCCTTGCGGATCAGTGTCATCACGACCTCCTCCAGCAGCCCGGCCCCCGGCCGCCCGGCCGGGGCATGCTCAGGTGGTCTTGGCCGCCCGCCGGGAGGGGTTGCCGCTCCCGGATGCCAGCGTGTGCCGGACCGTCGCGAGCACCCACAGCGCTGCCATCGATGCCGCCAGCGTCGCCAGCATGGTGGTGCCCCCGGTCACCAGGGCGATGACCCCGGTCACCAGGGCCAGGGCGCCGACGGCCGAGGCGAGCACGATGTAGCGGCCGGCGGCCGCGGGGCTTCGCGGGTGGCCCCGTAGACCGCGGCCATCTGCTTCTGGTCGGCCAGGCAGGCGGCCCAGCCCAGGCCGAACACGACTGCGGCGGTGACCCGGACGGACCAGCCGGTCATCGCCGCCCCGGTCACCCACGGGACGTAGATGGCCGCGGCCACGGCCACGAAGAGGGTGGCCAGGCCATGCCTGATGGTGAGGCGCATCCCTGCCTCCTCCCGGTCCCAGCCCGGCCGGCGATCGGCCACATGCCGGGCGGCTACCTCCATGCTTCCCCGCGACCCGCCGGGCGCCAGGTGCGTTGGTCCCTGCGGCGCAGGCACTTGTACCCGCGGCGCAGGCACCGATGCCCGGCCGCGGGGCGCCAGCACACCGGGTCACTCCGGGCGGGTGATGCGCGGCGGAGCGGCTCCTTGCCAGCATGATCGGGCGGGCCGCCGTGCCCAGGCGCGGATGCCGCGTGCCGGGCGCTGCGGCCGGCTTCGCCCCGGAAGTCATGTCCGGGCGGGGGCAGCCAACCCCCCGCGCCTTAAGGAGTGCAGGTGGGCAAGCCCTTCAAGGGAAAGATCAGCGTCGACATCCGGGACTCGGTGCCGGACTGGGCGCCGTTCGAGCCGCCGAAGGCGCCGGACGGGGCGCCGAACGTGGTCTACATCGTGCTGGACGACGTCGGGTTCTCGGCGATGTGCTGCTACGGCGGGCCGATCGAGACGCCGAACATCGACCGGATCGCCGCCGACGGCGTGCGGTACACGCAGTGGCACACGACGGCGCTGTGCTCGCCGACCCGGTCGTGCCTGCTGACCGGGCGCAACCACACCCGCAACAGCATGGCCTGCATCACCGAGGCGCGCGGTCGGGTTCCCGAACGCCAGCGGCACGATCCCGCCGGAGAACGGCATGCTCTCGGAGATCCTGGGCGAGCGGGGCTGGAACACCTACATGGTCGGCAAGTGGCACCTGTGCCCGACGGTCGAGATGAACGTCGCCTCGACCGCGGCGGAACTGGCCGACCGGGCGCGGGTTCGAGCGCTGCTACGGGTTCCTGGGCGCCGAGACCAACCAGTGGTATCCCGGACCTGGTCTACGACAACCACCCGGTGGACCAGCCGAAGTCGCCGGAGGAGGGCTACCACCTGACCGAGGACCTCACCGACAAGGCGCTGGAGTTCATCAAGGACGCCAAGACGATCGCGCCGGACAAGCCGTTCTTCCTGTACTACGCGCCCGGCGCGGCGCACGCCCCGCACCATGTGCCCGAAGGAGTGGACCGACAAGTTCAAGGGCAAGTTCGACATGGGCTACGAGGCGATCCGCGAGCAGACCCTGGCCCGGCAGAAGCAGATGGGCATCGTCCCGGCCGACACCGAGCTGCCGCCGGTCAACCCGATCGGCACGCCCGCAGACCCGCACAGGGCCCGGACGGCCAGCCGTTCCCGCCGCTGGACGTCACCAGGCCATGGGACTCGCTGTCCGCGGACGAGAAGCGGCTGTTCTGCCGGATGGCCGAGGTCTACGCCGGCTTCCTGGCGCACGCCGACCATCACATCGGCCGGCTGCTGGACTACCTGGAGGAGTCCGGGCAGCGCGACAACACCCTGGTCATCCTGGTGTCGGACAACGGGGCCAGCGGCGAGGGCGGCCCGAACGGGTCGGTCAACGAGAACAAGTTCGCCAACGGCATCCCCGACGACATGCCGCGAACCTCGCCATGATCGACGAGCTCGGCGGGACCGAAGACCTACAACCACTACCCGAACGGCTGGGCGATGGCGTTCAACACGCCGTTCAAGATGTGGAAGCGGTACGAGTTCAACGGCGGCACCGCCGACCCCTGCATCATCTCCTGGCCGCGGCGGCAGCTGACGGCCGGCCGCGGCGAGATGCGCGCACCAGTACCACCACGCGATCGACATCGTGCCGACGATCCTGGACTGCCTCGGCGTCGAGCGCGCCCGAGACGATCAAGGGCCACGTGCAGAGCCCCTTCGACGGCGTGAGCATGCGCTACAGCGTCGACGATGCCGTCCGCGCCCGTCGGCCCGCCGGACGCAGTTCTACTCGATGCTCGGCTCGCGCGGCGATCTGGCACGACGGCTGGAAGGCCGTCACCACCCACCCGACGATCAGCGGCTGGAGCCACTTCAACGACGACACCTGGGAGCTGTACCACACCGACACCGACCGCGTCCGAACTGCACGACCTGGCCGCGCGAGCACCCGGACAAGCTCCGCGAGCTGGTCAACCTGTGGTTCGCCGAGGCCGGCGCCAACGGCGCCTTCCCGCTCGACGACCGGTCCGCGGTGGAGATCATCACCACGCCGCGGCCGCAGCTGGCCCCGCCCCGCAACCGCTACACCTACTTCCCCGGACACCGCCGAGGTGCCCGAGGCCCAGGCGGTGAACATCCGCAACCGGTCGTACACGATCGGCGCGCTGGTGGACATCCCGGCGCCGGGCGCGCAGGGCGTGCTGTTCGCCCACGGCTCGCGGTTCGGCGGGCACGCCCTGTACGTCAAGGACAACCGGCTGCACTACGTCTACAACTTCGTCGGCATGCATGGAGCAGAAGATCGACGCGCACCGAGGACATGCCCACCGGCGAGAACCTGATCCTGTCCGCCTCGTTCGACAAGGACGGCGAGGACCCGCCCGGCGTGGCGACCGGCATCCTGTCCCTCTACCACGGCGACAAGAAGGTCGGCGAGGGCCGGATCAAGACCCAGCCCGGCAAGTTCTCCCTCGCCGGCGAGGGCCTGTGCGTCGGCCGGGACAGCGGCGAGCCGGTCACCGACGACTACCCGGGCGAGCACGCCGCACCGCTTCACCGGCGGCACCATCAAGCGAGTCGCCGTCGACGTCAGCGGCGAGCCCTACATCGACCTCGAGCGCGAGGCCGTGGCCATGCTCGCCCGCGAGTAGGCAGGCATGGTCCTCGACCTGCTGGTCCTCGGGATTGCGATCGCGCTGGAGCCGATCACGCTCGTCGCGTTCATCCTGATCCTCAGCTCCGAGAAGGGCGTGCTGAAAGGGCTCGCGTTCATCCTGGGCTGGATGGCCTGCCTGGTGGCGGTGATCGCGGCCATTGTCCTGCTGACCGGGGGCAAGCCGCCGGAGCCGCACACCTCGTCCTCCAATGCTGCCCTGGTGGCCAAGGCGCTGCTGGGTGCCCTGCTGATCTGGGTCGGCTTCCGGCGGGAGCGCCACCGGGCCGGCCCAGGAAGCCGCCGGCCTGGATGGCGCGCCTGGATCACCTGTCGCCGTGGACCGCGGCCGGGCTCGGCGTCTTCCTGCAGCCCTGGTCACTGGTGGCCGCCGCGGCCGCCACGGTGGTCCAGGCCAAGCTGTCCACGGCGGGCGACTGGCTGACGCTCGTGCTGTTCTGCCTGCTCGCCAGCGTCGGCCTTCCTGGCCATGGAGCTGTACGCGGCCTTCGCGCCCGAGGCGGCCGCCCAGCGGCTGGAACAGGTGCAGAAGTGGATCGACGGTCACACCGACCAGGCGATCGTCGTGCTGTCACTGGCCGTGGGCGCCTGGCTGCTGGGGCACAGCATCTACCTGATCGTGTCGTAAGCGGCCGCTGCCGCCGGTCGGGCACGGCGGGGCCCACGGCCCCCCGTGCTCGCGCGGGCCGGGCGCTACAGGATGTTGATCGCCCGGGCGATCACCAGCGCGGCCAGGGCGAGCGACCCGACCGCCTCGAGCATCATGAGCAGCTTGGCCCATGGCCTGATCGCTGACACGTCGGTGGGGCTGAAGGCGGTGGCCGTCCAGAACGCCAGCGACAGGTAGTCGACGAACCTAGGCACCCAGGTGGCGGGCACGTAGCTGGAGTGCTGCATCTCGGGGAAGACGAACGCCGGGTTGCGGTCCGGGTGGTGGGCCCGGGCGGCGGCGCCACCGCGGTCGAGATCCCAGTACCACAGCCCGAACGCGATCACGTTCGTCGCCCAGATCATGCGCCCGCGGCCAGCAGGCCGCCCGCGTTGTTCGCGAACAGCTTGCTGTTGGTCAGGATGTCGATGACGAGCCGGACCGCGGCCACCAGGTTCGCCAGCGTGATGAGCGCGATGACGGTGCCGGTGAGGACCCGCAGCCAGGTCCGCTGCCGGTCGATGCGGCCCGGGTCCCCGATGATCATCGCGGCCAGCAGCGCTACCAGCACGGCCGGGACCACCCAGGCCGGCTGGATGCGGTACCGGGCGGGCAGCGCCACGTGCAGGCCGGCGACGACGAGGATCGCCGTGGCGGCCGGCCACCAGTGCTCACCCCGCCGCGCAGCCTCTGCTGGCTCGAGGGCGGGCTGCCGGGCCGGTTTCCGGCCGATAGTCACGCTCCATGATGATCCGGGCCGGCCGGGCCCCGAATCGTCCCTTCCGGATGATGTCCTTTCGCTGCGCGCGGCGGAAAATGTGGCAATCAGGGCGGGGCGATGGCCAGCACGGGGAGGGCCGGATGACTGAGCGAAAGACGGCCGAGCGAAAGATCGAGTACCCAAGCATCGAGGAGCGCCGGGCCCGAGGAGATGAGGCCCGCACGCGGACGCCTCCGTCGGGCCACTCCGGGTGGAAGCCGGCCGCAGACCGTCCCGATCCGGTCGCCGTGCTCGCGGAGCAGGACGTCACGCGCGAGCCGGACCTGGTGCCGGTCCGTCACGGCCGGATGATGGTCTCACCGTTCACCTTCTACCGGGGCGCGGCCGCGGTCATGGCGGCGGACCTGAAGGACACGCCGGTGGCGGGCCTGGACGCCCAGCTGTGCGGCGATGCGCACCTGTCGAACTTCGGCCTGTTCGCCTCGCCCGAGCGGCGGCTGCTGTTCGACCTGAACGACTTTGACGAGACGCTGCCGGGCCCGTTCGAGTTCGACGTGAAGCGGATGGCGGCGAGTTTCATGATCGCGGGCCGCAACAACGGGTTCTCGCGGGCTGACTCCCGGGCCGCCGCTCGGGCGTCGGCCACGGCCTACCGGGAGGCCATGGCCGAGTTCGCGCAGATGCCGACGATGGAAATCTGGTATGCGCACCTGGACGAGGACGAGCTGATGCGCGCGATCCGGCACACGGTGGCCGGGACGAAGAAGGGGCCCAAGGGGGAGAAGAAGGAGCCCAAGGCGGCCAGGAAGGAATCCAAGCAGGAAGCGAAGCTGGCCAAGCTGGCCGAGAAGCGGGCGGAGAAGACCCGCGAGAAGGCGCACACGCGGGACAGCCTGCAGGCGCTGTCCAAGCTCGGCGAGATGGTCGACGGGACCTACCGGATCGTCAGCCAGCCGCCGGTCATCGTCCCGGCACGGGACCTGGCCGCCACCTTCGGCCTGTCACCGGACGAGATCGTGCCGGTGATCCACGATCAGTTCCGGGCCTACCGGGCCACCCTGCAAGACGACCGGCGCCACCTGCTGGAGCGTTTCCAGTTCGTTGACGCGGCCCGCAAGGTGGTCGGCGTCGGCAGCGTCGGTACCCGGGCGTTCATCGTCCTGCTGCAGGGACGGGACGCGCAGGACCCGCTGTTCCTGCAGATCAAGGAGGCGACCTCCTCGGTCCTGGAGCCCTACCTGCGCAAGAGCCGGTACCGCCAGCACGGTGAGCGGGTGGTGCAGGGCCAGCGGATGATGCAGGCCGCCAGCGACATCTACCTGGGCTGGACGAAGGGGCTCGATGTGCGCCGCCACTTCTACTGGCGCCAGCTCCGCGACATGAAGGGCTCGATCCTGGTCGAGCAGATGACGCCGCTCGGCCTGACCTTCTACGCCCGCACCTGCGGGTGGACGCTGGCCCGGGCCCACGCCCGGTCCGGGGACCCGGTGGCCATGGCGGAGTACCTGGGCGCCACCGACGCGTTCGACAAGTCGATCACCGACTTCTCCGAGCGCTACGCCGACCAGAACGAGCAGGACTACGAGGACTTCGTGAACGCGGTCCGGTCCGGGCGCCTGGAAGCGGTCGAGGGCGTCTGAGGGTACCGGCCGGGGCGCGCCAGCGGATCAGGCGCCGGCGGGCTGGATGCCGAGCCGGGCTGAGATGCGGGCCAGTTCGGCGTCGTCGGAGATGCCCTGGAAGTCATGCCGCGGCGTGTACGGGCGCTCCAGGGCAGCGATCTCGGCGCCGGTCAGCTCGATCTGCAGTGAGGCGACGGCGTCGTCGATGTGCGAGGTCTTGCTCGCGCCCACGAGCGGCGCGGCCACGACCGGATTGCGCCGCAGCCAGGCCAGCGCGACCTGGGCCCGGCTGACCCCGCGGTCCCGGGCGACGGAGGTCACGGCGTCGAGGATGGCGTGATCGCTGTCGCCGGTGGAGTAGAGCAGGCCGGCGAACGGGTCACGGCGTGACCGCGTGGCCGCCTCGTCCAAGTCCCGGGTCAGGCGGCCGCGGGCGAGCGGGCTCCACACGATCGTGCCGACCTCCGCGGCCGCGCACAGCGGGAGCATCTCGCGTTCCTCCTCGCGGGCGAGCAGGTTGTAGTGGTCCTGCATCGAGATGAAACGGGCCCAGGTCTCCCAGAGTTGCCCGGAGCAGTACCGGAGAGTTCTCCGTTATCTGCCAGGGACGTTACCGGAGAACTCTCCGCTTAGCAAGATGAGGAGATACGCGTGAGGCTCGCCCATGACGATGCCCGTGGCCCCGGGCGAGCTGGCGCCGGACTGCCGGCCGCGGCCTGATTACAGGAACTGCCCGGGGGTGTCATCGTCCGGGTCGCCGCGCCAGACGAGGGCCACGACCTCAGCCGGGTCGATCACCGTCCAGCCGGTCTCCCGCTCCAGGCGGACCAGCCCGTCCGGCCGGACTTCCACGTGGGTCAGCTTCTTGTTCTCCGCGGCCGGGAAGCCGACCGGCCCGATCCGGCTGACCAGCATGGAGATCGCCCCTGACTTGCCGATGAGGGGCTGGAGCAGCTCGCGCATCGTGTCGCCGGTCATCGCCTGTCACCTCCGGGACCGCGGCGGATGGCGGCCCCATGCCACCGGCGCGCCGCCTCGTGTCCCGGAGGATATGTGCCCGATGCCGAGCACCACCGCGCGGATCGCCGTCATCCCTCTCAGCCCTCCTCGTGCCGGCCCCGCCGGGCCGGCGGGCCGCCCGCGCCCAGGCTGGGCCCTCAGCCGGCGGGAAGGTCAACCCGCCGGCGGCCCGTGCCGCCGGTGAGCTTGCTTGACAGGCCGCGGCCGCCGGGACGCATAGTGGGCTCATGCCTGACCCCGGTGGACGAGCCGAGCTCCCGGTCGCCTGCACTCTCGGGCCCGCGGACGGCGCCGAGCGGATGCGCCGCTGGCAGCGCCTAGCCGCGGCGGCCGCCCCGGTCAGCCGCCGGGAGGAAGACCGGCTGGTGATCCGCTATCAGCCCGGGCCGGGGGTCCTGGACGAGCTGCGGGACCTGGCCGGGGCCGAGGCGGACTGCTGCTCCTTCGCCGAGTGGACGGTGACTGAGCAGGCCGGCCACCCGACCCTGGTCGTCTCGGCCGGCCCGGGGCACGCGAGCGGATCGAGCCGATCGCCGCGCTGTTCGGCGTGGCCTAGCGGCGCGCTCCGGGCACCCGGCTGTCACCCGCCGGCTGCGCCATCTGCCGGGAGTTGATCGTGGCCAGCACGCGGCGCCGCGCACGGGAGGTCAGGCGGTCCAGGTAGAGGCGCCCGTCCAGGTGGTCCATCTCATGCTGCAGGCAGCGCGCGAGCTCCCCGGTCCCCGCCACCCGGAGCGGCTGGCCATCCAGGCCGGTGCCGGCCGCCACCACCTGCGCGGCCCGCACCACGGGGACATGCAGCCCGGGGATGGACAGGCAGCCTTCCGGGCCGTCCTGGCTGCCCTCGCTGCTGACCAGCCGGGGGTTGATGAGGTAACCCTCGTCGCCGTCGATGCTGAAGCAGAACACCCGCAGCCCCACCCCGATCTGCGGCGCGGCCAGCCCGGCCCGCCCCGGCAGCCGGCACGTGTCCAGCAGGTCCGTCACCAGCCGGGCCAGCCCGGCGCCGAAGCGGGTCACCGGGGCGCAGGGGTCGCGGAGCACCGGGTCACCGAGCTCACGGATCGGCCGGACGGTCATGGCCGCCTGCTGCCGCATGGCGCCGGGCGGCCGGGCTCCCGGCCGTCCGGCTCGCCGAGCTTGGGGATGGCCTCCAGCAGGTCCTGGTGCCAGCGGACCTCCGCTTCCAGGCGGACGATGGCGTGCCGCAGGATCAGCGAGTCCGCCACGGTCTGCTCCGCCCAGGAACGGTCCTGCTCATGGCGGAAGAACTCCAGGTGCGCGGTGAGGGCCCGCTGCCGGTCGGAGATCAGCGCGTGCAGCTCCTCGGGGGGCAGGTCGCCGCTCATGGCCACGGCCAGGTCCACCGGATCGGGCCGCAGCCCGACCTGGCGGAAGGCCTCGGCCCGGAGGGCCAGGAGCTCCTTGCGGCCCTCACCCGTGATGGCGTAGACGGTCCGCGCGGGCAGATTTCCCGCCTGCTCGCTGCGCACCGCCTCGATCAGCCCCTCAGCCGCCATCCGGTGCAGCGCCCCGTACAGCGAGCCCGGGCGCGCGTCAGACCACAGCTCCGCCCGGTCGATCCGGGCGTCCCGGCGTATCTGGTGCCCGTACATGGGCCCGTGCCGGGCTAGGGCGCCGAGCACGAACAGCCGGGTGGGGTTCATCTCACTAGTCAAACATGAGTACTACGATGTGACAACTCATGGCGGCTGATCCCGCGCCCCCGCGTCCCGGCCCGGCCTGGCCGGCGGACACCGGCCGGGTCAGTCCCGGGAACGGCAGGCGCCCCACCGGCCCCAGTGCGCGACCTGCTCCACGGGCCGCCGCTTCGGCTCGGCCCAGCGGCCCCGCGCCGGGTAGCCGAGCGGCAGCAAGCCCATGGTCAGCGCGTCCCCGGGCAGCCCCAGCAGGCCCCGGACGTCGTCCTCATGGGCCGCGTACAGCGTCGTCAGGGTCGTGCCGATGCCGTACGCCCGCGCGGCCAGGATGAGCTGCTGCACGGCCCCGTAGATCGAGGCACCCAGCCGGGGGTTGCTGCTCCCGGCCGCGTTCCGCAGCACCGGGAAGATCCACACGGGCGCCTCGGCGATGTGCTCCGCCAGGTGCTCGGCGGCCAGGAACGACCGCCTGCTCAGGCCGCCCAGCCCGGCGGGGGTGGCCACGAACTGCTCGCGCCGCGCGCCATAGGCCCGGGCCCAGCCCTCCTGGTACCAGCCGGCCACCGGCTGCTTGACCGCCGGGTCGGTGACCACGACCCAGCCCCAGGCCTGCTGGTTGCCGCCGGACGGCCCGCGCACGGCCGCGTCCAGGATGGCCCAGACGATCTCATCGGGAATCGGCTCGGCCGACAGGTAGCGGCGCGCCGGGGTCGAGTGCAGCGCCTCGAGGACCGGCAGGGGCTCAGCATCGGGGATGGCCATGGTGAATCCTCTCCGCGGTCACCGGCCGCGGCGGACCGTCCAGGCCGCCAGGGCATGGGCCGCAGGCCGGAACCAGCCCCGACTATAGCCAGGCTTGCGGGCCTCACCCCTGGCGGGTGATGCACGCGAGCCATTGCCGGCGAAAGGGTGAGCGTGCCCTAGGTGGTGTGCCGCCCGCGGGCCCGCCGGGCCCCGGCACCGCCGGGCGAATTGCAAAGGAGGAGGCATGATACTTGCTGCCTCATCGTCGTCCTATCCGTTGTTGGACTTTTTCTGGATTATGGTCCAGTTCTTCCTCTGGGTGATCTGGATCTGGATCCTGATCACGGTGTTCGTCGACATCTTCCGCAGTCATGACCTGTCCGGCTGGGGCAAGGCCCTCTGGTTCCTGTTCGTGCTGATCATTCCTCTGGTCGGGGTGCTGGTGTACCTGATCGTCCGTGGCGGCTCGATGCATGAGCGCGCGGTGGCCCGGGCCGAGCAGCAGGACGCTGCGATGCGCAGTTACGTCCAGCAGGCCGCCGCCAGCGGTAACTCGCAGGGCACGACGGCGGACCAGCTGACCAAGCTGGCGGACCTGCGTGACCGGGGCGTGATTTCTCCTGAGGAGTTCGAGCGGGAGAAGGCGAAGATCCTGGCGTGACGCCGGAGTGACGGGCCAGCGGCGGTCTGGGCAGCCCCGGCCGGGGCCGCCTTCGCCGCTGCCCGGGCCGGGCCGGGGCCGTACAGTTCCCGGGTGAGCGGCACCCGGCCCGGGCCCGACCTGGCCATCCTGTACCGGACGACGCGGGAGCGGGTCACCGGGCTGGTCACCGGGCTGGACGGTGCCGCGCTCGGCACCCCGGTAGCGGCCTGCCCGGCGTGGGCGGTCCGGGACGTCGTGGCGCACCTGGCCGCGATCGCGGAGGACGCCCTGGCCGCCGGCTGACCGGGCCTCCTGCCGACGACGTGACGGCGGCCCAGGTCGCCCGGTTCCGGGACCGGGACATGGCCGCCGTCCTGGCCAGCTGGGCGGCGGCCGCGCCGGAGTTCGAGCAGGTGGTCGGCGGGTTCAGCGTCTGGCCCGCGGTGGTTGACGTGGTCAGCCACGAGCACGATATCCGGGGTGCCCTCGGCCTGCCGGGTGCCCGCGGCTCCGACGCCGTCTGGCACGCCGCGGGCTGGCTGCTGGCCGGGCTGCGCTCCCCGGTCCCGTTGCGCATCACGGTCGAGGACGCGGAGTTCCTGGCCGGGCCTGCCGGTGAGCCGGGCCTCCAGCTCACCACCACCCGGTTCGAGGCGCTGCGCTGGCGGATGGGCCGGCGCAGCCGGGCCCAGCTCGCCGCCCTCGGCTGGTCGGGTGACCCGGCGCCGGTGCTGGACCGCCTGGCCGTCTTCGGGCCGGCCGCCGTGGACGTCATCGAGTAACCGCGCCCGGCCCCGGCTTCCCAGCCCGGCCCCAGCTTTCCCGGCCGCCCCCTTCCCAGCCCCGGCCGCCCCGCTTCCCGGCGCCCCGCTCAGGAACCGGTGATCCAGGCGAAGCCCCAGGCCGGCAATTCGATCCGGGGCCCGCTGGCCACCGCGTCTCCGGCGGTCGCGTGCGCGACGACCGGCCGGGCCAGGCCGGCCCGGCCGGTGATGGCCGCGTCCACAGACTGCGCCTGGTCGCTGAAGTTCGTCAGCGACAGGAACGGGGCGCTGCGCGGGTGCGCCCGGCGGTAGGCCAGCACGTGCCGGTTCTCGGCCGGCAGGATCTCGGTGGTCCCCCCGGACCGCAGCGCCAGCAGCCGCTGCCGGGCCAGGCTGAGCGCGCGGACCGCGGCGAACACGCGGCCTTCCACGGTGGCCGGGTCGTGCCGCCGCCCGGCCGCCGCCCAGTCCATGGCCGGCCGGTGCATCCACCGGTTGTCATGCGCATGCGCGGGGTCAGCCGCCCAGCAGGGGTCGCTGCGCAGGGCTATCTCGTCACCCATGTAGATGAGCGGGATGCCGCCGAAGGAGAACACCACCGCATACATCGATTCCAGCCGCCGGATGGCCAGGGTGAGCTCCTGCTCGTCACCGGCGCTCTCGATCCCGCACAGCGACGCCGCCATCCCGGAGATGCGGGCATCCCCGGTCGCCGGGTTGTCCTGGAACAGCGCCCCGCGGGCGAACGAGCCGGGGAAGCGCCCGGCGTAGAAATCGCTGAGGAACCGCCGGTGCGGGAAGCCGCCCAGCCCGGCGGCCGCGGCGTCCGCGTCCGACACGGCCCAGCCGATGTCGTCGTGGCAGCGCAGGTACGACACCCAGGCCGTGGGCGCGGGTGCGGGCCGGCGCTGGGCCAGTGCCTGCTCGGCCAGGCGCACGTCCCGGGTAGCCAGCGAGGACCACAGCATCACCATGAGCTGGTTGTCATAGGCCAGGTCGCACTCGGGACGGTAGCGGTCGTGGCCGCCCAGGTAGGCCACCAGCATGTCCGGGCTGACGATCGCCTCGGCCTTGAGCAGCAGCCCGGGCGCGGCCAGCCGGGTCAGCGCGCGGAACGCCTGGACCAGCAGGTGAGCCTCCGGCTGGTTCTGGCAGTCCGTGCCCAGCCGCTTCCACAGGAACGGGGCCGCGTCCAGCCGCAGCACGTCGATGCCCCGGTTGGCCAGGCTGAGCATGACGCGCAGCATGGCCCGGAACACGGCCGGGTTGGCGTAGTTCAGGTCCCACTGGAAATCATGGAACGTGGTCCACACCCAGCCCAGCCCGGGAACCTCGGTGAAGCTGCCCGGCGCGTTGTCCGGGAACACCTCCGGCAGCGTGGCCTCGAAGGCGTCCGGCGCGGTGCGGTCCGGGCAGATCAGGTACATCGCCTGGGCTTCCGGGTCGCCGGCCAGCGCCTTGCGGGCCCACTCGTGCTCCTGCGCGGTGTGGTTGAGGACCAGGTCCACGCACAGCGCGATGCCCCGCTCGTGCAGGTCGGCGGCGAGCGCCTGCAAGTCGGCCATGCTGCCGAGCCGCGGGTCCACCGCGGCGTAGTCGGCGACCGCGTAGCCGCCGTCGCTCTCCCCGTCCCTGGGCCGCAGCAGCGGCATCAGGTGGAGATAGCTGACGCCGAGCTCGGCCAGGTAGTCCAGGTGCTCGCGGACGCCGGGCAGGGACCCCGCGAACCGGTCCGCGTAACAGACGTAGCCGATCATGCGGGAACGCTGGAACCAGGCTGGGTCGATCTCCCGGCGCCGGTCCAGCAGGCGCAGCGCCGCGGGCCGCTGCGCGGCCGCCTCCAGGGCGTCCAGCACCAGGTCCGTGCCGAGCCGCGTCACGTCGGTCAGGTGCCCGTAGACCTGCTCCAGCGGCTCGGACAGGTCGAACGACACCTGCTCCAGCCGGGCCAGGAACGCATCGGCCTCCAGCGGCCCGAGCCGCTGCCGCACCGTCCGCTCCGCCGCCGCGTCTAGCCTGAACACGCCTGCCACCTGCCTCCGGGCCGCGGGCCGGCCAGAGATCACCGGCTCCTCCTGCCGATCCTGGCATGACTCAGCCGCCCAGCCGATGGGCGGCGTCGCGCGCGGCCCGCGCGGCGTGCTGGGCGTCGCCCGAGCTCTGCCGGGCGCCGGCCAGGTCCTCCCGGGCCTGGGCCAGCCGGGCCTGCAGGCCGGCCAGCTGCGTTTCCAGCCGCTGCACCTCCTCGTGGCGCTGCCGTTCCGTGCGGGCGGCGGCGCCCGCGGCCCGCTCCGCGGCGGCCACCGCCCGCTGCGCCACGGCGAGCTGCCGCTGCCGGTCCCGTTCTGCCTGTTCCCGCGCCCGCCGGTCCCGTCCGGCTTGCTCGCGGTCCTGGCGGGTGCGCCGCTCCGCGGCCGGCCCGCTGCGCCGCGCCGGCCGGCCGGGGCCGGTTCCGGGCGCGGCGCCCGGGCGGCCGCGGTGCGCGCCCGCGGCCGGGCCCGGCCGGGCCCCGGCCCGGCGGCCGGCTCCTCCCCGGCCCCGGGCGGGGTCTCCAGCTCCAGTTCCAGGCCATCCAGGCCGCCGTGCTGTACCGCGCGGACCAGGGTCCCGGCGGCCAGCTGCCGGGCCACCTCCGGGTCGGCCACCGCCGCGCCGAAGGTGACGGTCAGCTCCTCCCGCACGGCCGCGCCGGACGGCTGCGGGCCGGACCGCTGCAGGGACGCCCGGACCAGGTCATCGACGAGCCTGCGGCGAGCCTGGGACAGCTCCCGGATCCTGGCCCCGTCCAGGGCCGCCGCGGCGGCCCGCAGCTCCGTGCCCAGCTCCGCCAGCCGGCCCGGCACCCCGGGGTCGGCGCGGACCAGCTGGTTGACCAGCCAGGCGGCGCGAGTCGGCTTGCGCAGCCCGGCGATCTGCCGGGCCGCGTCCCGGTCGCCGGCCGCCCGGGCCGCGGACGCGAGCTCGGCCCGCCGCGCCGTGAACTCATCGAGGTCAGCGGCGTACAACTCGGCAGCAGCATGAGCGAGAGGACCAGCACCGGTCATGCCGTTATGGTGCCTTACGCCTCGTCCGGCCGGCTGCGGCCGCCCCGGCCCGGGGACTGCGCGGGCCGGGGCCGGGCGCCACGGGCGGGGCCGCTGCCCCGGCCTAGTGCGCGCCGATGGCGGACATCACGGCCAGCACGAAGGTGGCCACCGCGCCGAGCCCGTGGCCGAACGGGATGACGGCCACCGGGTACACCGGGCGCTTCTTGGCCGCCAGCGCCGGGTGGGCCGGCAGGCTGGCGATGACGTCGTCGATGAGCCGGGCGGCCAGGGCCTCATCGGTCAGGGCGCGGGCCAGCATCGCGTCGGTGAGCCGGCCGCGCACCGCGTCGTGCGGCGGGGCGGGGAGCAGGCCGTGGCCATCGGCCGCCTCGCCCCGGCCCCCGGGGAAGGGCCGGCCCGGGCCGGTGCCGTGCCGTGCGGCGTCACCCGGGTCACCGGCCTGCAGGCCGGGCCCGGCCTCCCGGGTGCCGTGCTGACCCGGGACCGGGCCGGGCTGAGCCGGGCCGGGGGAGCGGGGGTAGGGCGTCCACAGGGTCACCGTGCAGATGCCGAACCCGATGGCCGGCATGAGCAGGCCCACCCCGAGCCAGGCCAGCGGCACCCAGCCGGTCGCCAGGTAGAGCACCCAGCTCACCAGGCCCGACAGGGCCAGGCTGAAGTGCCCGATGAGGACGCCTGGCGGCAGGCCGTCCCGGACGGCGCGCTGCTGCCGCAGGCCGCCGCGGGCCGCCACCCGGCGCAGCATGTAGGCCCCGACCAGAGCCGTGAACAGCCAGCTGAGGAGCGTGGCCACCCCCAGCGCCATGCTGTGCGTGGGTGTGGCCGCCGCTGCGGGCATCGATGCCACCTGTCAATCTGTCCGTGACTGCCGGGCCCCTGGGGTTTCGAGGGTATCCGCCCGGCATGGGCAGCGGTACCCGGCCGGGACGGCGGTGGCCAGAGCTGACCCGGCGGAACTGGCCGGCCGGGACTGGCTGGGCGGAGGCGGCGGGCGGGTCCCGGCGGGCGGGGCGGCGCCCTCCGTCAGGACCCGGCCGGGGCCGGTGTCCGGGCCGGCGACGGCGTGCCCGGGCCGGCCGTCTTGGGCGGGACGGCCGGCGGGGCCGCCGCCGCCGTGGGCCCGGCCAGGATGGCGTGGTGCCGCCGCCTGGCCGCGTCGGCCCGGTGCCTCGACCGGCCGCCCGGCCGGTCCGGGGCGCTCGCCCCGGCCTGGGCGGCCAGGGCGAGCCGCGGCGTCATCCAGGTCAGCATGGCCGGGACCTCCTTGCGCCAGGTGCCCATGTTGTGCCCTTCCCCGTGGGTCAGCACGAGCGGCACGTCAGTCTGGCGGAGCTGGAGTTCCTGCCAGAAGGTCTCGGCGCCGGCCACGTCCTCCTTGTTGGCGGTGCCGGCGCCGAGCCAGAAGGACGGGATCACGGTACCGGGTGGCAGCACCTGGAGCTCGTGCAGCGGGGTGTTCGCCGCCTGCGCCGTGCGGCTGCCGCCGAACGGGCTGACCACGCGGTAGGGGTCCTGGAGCGTGTTCTTGAGTGGCGTGAAGTAGCCGCTCATCACCCCGGCGAGGCCGTACCGGGTGCGGAAGCGCAGCGCCATGTTGGCCGCGCAGAACCCGCCCTCCGAGTAGCCGGCTATCCCCCAGGCGGGGCCCGGCGGCATGACCCGCAGCTGGCGGGAGATCGCGGCGGGCACGTCCTGGGCCAGGTAGGTGAGGTCCTGCGGGCCTCCTGCCTGGTTCAGGCACTGCAGCGACACGTTCTCGGCCCCGTTGGCGTCCGGCATGATCAGCACGGCCGGCTTGGCCCGCCCCTCGATGACCAGCTGGTCCATGATGGCCGTCACGCCCATCACGTTGATCCAGTCCTGGGGCTCCCCGGGCTGGCCGTGGATCAGTTCCAGGACCGGGAACCGGTAGTGCTTGTAGGCCGGCTGGAAGTACTCCGGCGGCAGGTACGCGTACACCGTGCGGGAGATGTGACTGAGCTTGCCGGTGACGGTGAGCCGCAGCGTGTAACCCTGCTGCTGGGCCAGCCGGAGGTAGGTCTGGCTCTTGGTCAGCTGGGTGAAGTGAGTGCCGGAGCTGACCGTGCCCGTCGGCGTGCCGGCTGTGGCGCCCTGGCCGGTGAAGTCGGCGATGGCCGAGTTCCAGGTCTGGTAATAGCCGTAGTACTTGTTGACCGCCACCACGCCGAACATGACGGCCGGCAGAAAGGCCAGGCAGCCGGCCAGCAGCCGCAGCACCGGCTGCCGGGCCCGGACCATCCACCAGGCCAGCAGCCCGAATATCACCATGAGGAGCACGAAAAGGGCTGTGCTCTGTGGCTCTAGCACGCGGGCCTCCGGATCGGGGTCATGGCCTTTTCCTGGCGCTCCCGCTGGTCCCGCAGCGCTACCGGCCCGTGAATCGGCTCTGCAGCACATCGGTTATCGCCGTAGTTAGGAACGCTTGTGAGGCATGCCCGGGTTCCGCGGGCCGCGGCAGGAAACGGTAAATCTTTCGGTGCTAAACAGTCATGGCATTACGGCCGGGCCCGGGTCAGCCAGGCGAATGTGAACACCCCGGCCGCCAGGACGAGGATGGCGGCCAGCACCAGGGCCGCGCGCAGGCCCGAGTAGAACGCGCTGTAGGCGGCGTGGATGACTTCCTGGACCAGGGCGCCCTGGCCAGCGCCGGCCGCGCCGCCAGCGCCCTGGGAGTTGCCGCTGGACGGGACCCCGCCGGTCTCCACCGCGTGGATCACGATGGACTGGAAGTTGGCCGGGATGCCCAGGTGCTTGAGCCTGCTGGTCAGGCTGGACCGCAGTTGCGCGTTGACCAGCGCGCCCAGGACGGCCACGCCGGTGACCGCGCCGATCTCCCGGCTGGTGTTCGTGGCCGACGCGGCCATGCCCGACCGGGCCGGCGGGACCGCGGACAGCGCGGCGGAGGTGATCGGCACCACGGTGGTGCCGATGCCGATGCCGGTGAGCGCGAGGGCCGCCGCCAGCGGGGCGTAGGCCGGGTCCGGGCTCAGCGTCACGGTGGTCAGCAGCAGCCCGGCGCCGAAGACCAGGCAGCCGAGGAAGATCGACCAGCGGGGCGCGGTGGGGTCGGTCCACCGGCCGGCCAGCAGCGAGGCGGCGATCATCAGCACCATCATCGGCAGGAAGTCCAGCGCGATCTGGTAGCCGCTGTCACCGACCACCTCAGCCAGGTACAGCGCGGTGAAGAAAAACACCGCGAAGGTGGCGAAGTAGGCGCAGAAGGCCACCACGTTGGCGGTGAGGAAGCTGGGCACCCGGAGGAACTTGAGATCCAGCAGGGGATGGGCGGCCCGGCTCTCCCACCAGAAGAAGGCGGCCCCGGCGGCCACGCTCAGCCCCAGCAGCAGGAGCACGCTGGGCGCGGCGAAGCCGGAATCCTCGCCGCCGATCACCGCGAAGACGAACGCGGTGAGCGCCGCGGCGCCGAGTACCGTGCCGGGGATGTCCACCCGGTGGGCGTCCGGATCAGAGCTCTCCGGCAGGACGATCAGGCCGGCCACCAGCGCGGCCAGCCCGAACGCCACGTTGAACCAGAAGATCGCGCGCCAGCTCCACACGCCCACCAGGGCGCCGCCGACCACCGGCCCGACCGCCAGGGCCAGGCCGGACACCGCGGCCCACACGCCCAGCGCGCGGGTCCGGCTGCGCTCCTCGGTGTAGACGTGGCGCAGCATGGACAGCGTGCCGGGCTCACTGGCCGCCGCCCCGAAGCCCATCACGGCCCGGCCGGCGATGACCAGCCCGATGTTCGGGGCCACCGCGGCCAGGACCGAGCCGGCACAGAAGATGATGATGCCGATCAGCAGCACCCGCTTGCGGCCGAATTCGTCGCCGACCATCCCGAACCCCAGCATGGCGCCGGCGAAGGTCAGGGCGTAGGCGCTGACCACCCACTGCAGCGCGCTGACGCCCGCGTGCAGGTCGGCCTGCACGCTGCCCAGCGCCACGCTGACGATCGTGTTGTCCAGGAAGGTGAGGAACAGCACCGCGGTGAGCACAGCCAGCACCCGCCCGTGGCCACCACGGGCGGCTGCCGGGGCCCGCCCGGCGGGCACCCCTACCGAGCGGGCCACCCGGCTACCCCGCGGACTTGCAGGCCGCGGGGAGCGACGAGGTCTTCCCCCCGTTCTCCAGGGCCAGCAGGCCGCAGAAGCTGGCCAGGCCCACCTTCCAGGTGCCGTCCTGGTACACGGCGACACCGTTCTGGTTCGACAGCATCGACTGGCCGCTGACCAGGATCGAGTAGGTCACCTTGGCCTGGGTGGCCGATTCCACCGTCACCTTGGTGACCTTCGCGGTGGCCTGTGAGGCCAGGCCCGAGCCGGCCTGGGCCCTGATGATCGAGGCGAACGTCGCCCCGTTCTGGAGCAGGCTGACCCGCTTGGCGACCGGGGTCTTGGCGTTGAAGAACGCGGTCCAGTTGGCTGCGATGGCGGATGCGGCGGAGGAGGACCCGCCAGCGGAGGCCGGGGCTGAGCTCGCCGGGGCCGATGTACTCGGCGACGAGCTCGCCCCCGAGTTATTGCTGCTGCCCCCGCAGGCGGCGATGCCCGCGGCTAGCGCACATGCCAGCAGGATTTGCTGGAGTGTTCTAGGAGCTTTCATGCAGCCATTTTCCAACTTTCGGGATGCTCCCGCGACTCGGGCCGCCTTTTCCCCGCCGCTTCCCCGCCGCGGCGGGGAAAACGCTGCGCTCGCGGGGCTGCCCTCCCGGCCAGCCGGGCCGCTGGCCCGGGTCAGCCGGCCAGCGCGCGTTGAGCGGGACTCCCTGGTCCCAGGCGGCGGCAGGCCCGGTCAGCGGGTGGCGGACAGGGCGGTGAGGACGGCCAGGGCCACCGTGCCCGCCGCCACGACGCCGTGCAGCAGGACCAGCCGGGGCGGGAAGCGGGACGGGGCGGCGGGGCCGGTGCCGCGCCTGCGCGCCGGTGCCGACCGTCCCAGCCAGCCCAGGCCGGCCGCGATCGTGACCACCAGGATGCCGAACGCGACCCAGGCCAGCGCCACATGGCGCGTGCCGACGTAGATGAACCAGCAGCCCAGCCCGACCAGCCCCAGCGCCGGGTGGCTGAACTCCAGCAGCGGGTGCTCGCCGGGCGCGGCGTGCACGGTGACCCGGGGAATCGGCCGGGGCCCCCCGGGCCCGGCCGGCGCGGTGCCCGCCGGGGCCGGGACAGGGGCCGGGGCGGGGGCGGCCTCAGGGGCGGGGGCGGCGGCCCGGCGGGCCGCGTTACCGGCGGCCAGCAGGGTCACGCCGGCCGCGGCGGTCAAGACCCACAGGACCAGCGCCGCGATGGCCATTCGGGCTCCTCTCCGCGGCTCCGCGGGCGCCGGTCCGGCCGCCCTGGGGCGCTGCCTCAGGCTAGCGAACCGCCGCCGCTGCCCGGTACGGCCGCTGGCCGGGCGGCGATGAGCACGGTGGCGCCCAGGTCCGCGGACCTCGCCACGCGCGGGACCAGCCCGGCCGCGGCGGCCACGGCCACCGCCGCGTCCGCCTGGCGGTCGCTGACCTCGGTCAGCAGCGCCGCGCCCGGGGCCAGCCAGCCCGGCGCCACGGCGGTCACCCGGCGGAAGACGGCCAGGCCGTCCGGGCCGCCGTCCAGCGCCGCCCGCAACTCGTGCTCGCGGGCCTCGGCGGGCAGCAGCGAGATCTCGCCGCTGGGCACATAGGGCACGTTGGCCAGCAGCACCGCCACCCGCCCGCGCAGCGCAGCCGGCAGCGGCGCGTCCAGATCGCCCAGGTAGGCGCGGCCGCCGACCGCGGCCAGGTTCTGCTCCGCGCAGCGGACGGCGGCCGGGTCGATGTCCACCGCGTAGACCTCGGCCGGGCCGGCCACCGCGGCCACGGCCGCGCCGAGCGCCCCGGAGCCGCAGCACAAGTCGACCACGGCCGGCGGCGCCCCGTGGCCCGGCCGGCCGGAGCGGAGCAGGGCCGCGGCCTCCGCCACCAGGAACTCGGTCCGGCGGCGGGGCACGAAGACCCCGGGGCTCACCACGATCCGCAGCCCGCAGAACTCCGCCCAGCCGGCTACGTGCTCCAGCGGCTGCCCGGCGGCCCGGCGGCGCACCATCGCGGCGAGTTCATCCGCCGATCCGGCGGCCGCGGCGAGCAGGCGGGCTTCCTCCTCAGCGTAGACGCAGCCCGCGGCGCGGAGCGCGGCGGTCACCTCGGCCTCGGCCTGCCCGGACAGCGGAACCGGCATGGGTCTCCTGTCATTTCTTGCTTGGATGAGCTAATATCAGCTTATGCTAGCAGAGCAGCGTGCCAGGCAGCGCCGGACCTTCACCGAGCAGGCGCGCCGGGCCCAGATCACGGCGGCCGCGATCGCCACCATCGCTGAGGCCGGGTACCGGGACGCCTCGTTCGCGCGGATCGCCCGCCGCGCGGGCCTGTCCAGCACCGGCCTGATCAGTTACCACTTCGCCGGGCGGGACGAGCTGATCGCCGAGGTGGCCGCGAAGGTCATCGGGGACATCTCCGCGTTCATGAGCGCCCGGATGGACGGCGTGACCGATCCGGCGGCCGCACTGCGCGCCTACATCGAGGGCACGATCGAGTTCATCGGCACGCACCGGGCCGAGATGAAGGCGCTACTGGAGATCTTCCTGAACGGAGGGCTGCACTACGACGCCACCGACGATCAGGCGGTGGTGTCGCCCATCGCCGGGATCCTGCGCGCCGGGCAGCAGGCCGGGCAGTTCCGCGCCTTCGACCCGGAGGTCATGGCCACCGTGATCCAGCGGGCGGTGGACGGCCTGCCGTTCCTGCTGACGGTCCACCCGGACATGGACCTGGACGTGTACGCGGCCGAGCTTGTCACCACCTTCGACCTGGCCACCCGGGCGCAGCCGTGAGCGGGGCGCCCCGGCCCGGCGCGGCCCGGCAGCTGGGCCTGATGGTGTTCGACATCGGGGCACCGCTGGCGCTGTACTACGGGCTGCGCGCCGCCGGGCTGCCGCCGCTGACGGCGCTGGCCCTCAGTGCGGTGCCGCCCGCCATCGGCGCGGCCTGGCAGCTGGCGGCCCGGCGGCACGCCGACCCGGTGGCGCTGCTGGTGCTGGGCACGGTGGCGCTCTCGCTGGTCCTCGCGGTGATCGTGCACAGCCCCCGGTTCCTGCTGGCCAGGGACGGCCTGATCACCGCGCTGTGGGGCATCTGGTTCCTGGCCACCGCCGTGCCGGGCCGCACCGGGCGCGGAAGGACGGCCGATGGCCGTGCGGGGAAGGGCGGCCACACAGGTGGCCGCCGCCCGGCCGCGTTCCTCTTCGCCCGGCCGCTGCTGGAAGGCCGCCGGATCTTCGCGCCCGTGTCCTGGGATGACCTGTGGCGGACACAGCCGCGGTTCCGCCGGATCTGGCGGGTGTCCAGCGTGATCTGGGGGGCCGGCCTGCTGGCCGACGCGGTCATCCGGGTCGTGATGGCCTATGCGCTGCCGGTCAACGTGGTGCCCGGGCTCGGCGGGGCGCTGTGGCCGGTGACGTTCGTGGTCTTGCAGCTGGTCACCAACGTCTATTACCAGCTGGCCGGGCTGAACCGGCTGCTCGGTGCCCCGGCCCGCCGCCCCCGGGTGCGGCCCGGCGCCAGCGCCGCGGCCCACGACCGGGAGGCTGCCCCGGTCAGCGCGGCAGCACGTGCGGATTCAGGATCCCGGCCGGATCGAATGCCGCCCGCAGCCGGGTGAACAGGGCCCGCTCCGCCGCCGACCGGGCCAGCGGCAGCCACCGCGCCTTCAGGGCCCCGATGCCGTGCTCCGCGGAGATCGACCCGCCCAGCGAGGCCACGAAGGAGAACACGGCGTCCTCGTGGCGGCCGTCCGCCGGCCCGCCCGGGATGATGTTGACGTGCACGTTGCCGTCCGCGACGTGTCCGAACGTGATGACGCGGGCGTCCGGGTCGGCCGCGGCGACGACACCGGGCACCTCGCTGGCCAGCCGGACCCACTGCGCGGCCGGGACGGCCACGTCCAGCTTCACCGGGATCCCGAGGTAGCCCGCCGCCTCCGGCTGCCGCTCCCGGTACGCCCACAGCCGGGCCCGGTCCGCGGCGGACATGGCCACCGCCGCCTCGCGCTCCCCGGCGACGCCGGCCAGGTCATCCAGCGCTCCCGGCCCGGCCGCTTCGAGCAGCAGGTAGGCGGGCGCGGGGCGGGCCAGCGGCGGGGGCAGCCCGGCCCGGGCGGCCAGCACCTCCAGGCCGCCGGAGGTGAAGAACTCAGCGGACAGCAGCCCGGCCACCGTGCCCGCCGCCTGGCGGGCCAGGCGGTGCACCTCGTCCAGGCCGGGCAGGCCGGCCAGCACGGTGACCAGGTCACGGGGCCGGGGCACCAGCCGGAGCCGGGCCGCGGTGATCACCGCGAGCGTCCCCTCCGACCCGGCCAGCAGCCCCGGGTAGTCGTAGCCGGTGTTGTCCTTGACCAGCCCGGACAGGTGGGACAGCACGGTGCCGCCGGCCAGCACGGCCTCGATCCCGCGCAGTTGCGCGCGCATCGGCCCGTAGCGGAGCACGCGGACTCCGCCCGCGTTGGTGGCCACCGCCCCGCCCACCGTGGCCGAGCCCCGGCTGGCGATGAGCACGCCCAGATCCAGCCCGGGGCAGGCCGCGGAGACCTGCTCCAGGGTTACCCCGGCACCGGCGGTGACCTGGGCTGCCTCCGGGTCGACGGGGCCGAGGCCGGTGAGCCGGGCCAGGCTCAGCAGGTACTCGCCGTGACGCGGCACGCCGCCGCCGACCAGCCCGGTGTTACCACCCTGCGGCACCACCGGCACGCCCGCCTCCGCGCACAGCGTGAGCACCGCGGCGACCTCGGCGGTGTCCCGCGGCCGCAGCACCGCGGCCGGCTGGCCGCGGAACCGCCCGGTCCAGTCGGTGCCGTACCCGGCCGCCGCGCCGCCGGTCAGCACGTGCTCCGGCCCGACGATCCCCGCCAGCGACCGGATGAGCGCTGTGCTGGTCCGGGAGGGCGACCCCCCGGAACCCCCCGCGGTCATGAGGGGGGAGAACTAGCCTGCCGGGCGCAGCCGGCATAGGCCCGGGCGAAGGCCTCGCCGCGGTCCCGGTAGTCCCGGAACCGGCCGAAGCTCGGCGCGGCGGGGGACAGCAGCACCACGCCGTCCGGGCGGGCCCAGCTGAACCCGCGGCCCACCGCGGCGTCCAGCCCGTCGCAGGCCACCACCTCAGCCTTGCCTGCTGGCTCCGCTTCGATGGCGGCGCGGATGCGCGGGCCGCTGTCCGGGACGGTGAGCACCAGCGTCGGTTCTGCACGGGCGGCCAGCCCGGCCGCCAGCGGCTGGTAGTCGATGCCCCGGTCCTCGCCGCCGGCGATCAGCGCGACCCGGCGGCCCGGGAACGCGTCCAGCGCGGCCAGGGTCGGCAGCACGTTGGTGGACAGGCTGTCGTCCACGAACGTCACCCCGCCGGCCGAGCCGATGACCTGCAGCCGGCTGGCCAGCTGCGGGAAGCCGGCCGCGGCGGCGGCCAGCGCGCCGTCGTCCGCCGCCTCCGGGACGCCGAGCGCGCGCAGGCAGGCCCGGGCGATCAGCGCGTTGCGCCGGCTGTGCAGGCCGAGCAGGCCGAGCCCCTCCATCCAGTCCGCGGCCGGGTCGTCATCCGCGTGCACCCACTCCACCCGCGGCCCGAGCAGCGCGGCCCGCTCCCGGAGCAGCCCGCTGTCCCCGTTGGCGATGGTCAGGTCGGCGCCCGGCTGGGAGCAGGCGGACAGCTTGTCCCGGTAGTACTGCTCGACGCCGCCGTGCCAGGGCAGGTGATCGGGGTGCAGCGAGGTCACCGCGACCACCGGCGGCGAGCAGGGCAGGTCGGTCGCCTGGTAGCTGGAGGTCTCGATCACCCAGTAGTCGTAGTCAGCGCCGGTGTCCGGGTCCCACGGCGGCCGCCCGATGTTCCCCCCGGCCAGGCACCGGTAGCCGAGCCTGGTCAGCAGGTGCCCGGCGATAGCGGTGCTGCTGCTCTTGCCCTTGGTCCCGGTGATGCACACCACGCGCTCCCGGGGCGCCTCCGCCAGCCACAGGCCCAGCCCGCCGGCCACCGGGGTGCCCCGGGCTTCCAGCTGCCGCAGGTCGTCGCGGTACCGGCTGATGCCGGGGGACTTGACCACGACCTCACAGCGGGCCAGCGCCTCCAGCCCGCCGCCGGCGGTGGCCAGGACCGGCTGCCCGGCCACCGGCCCCGCGGGCGGGCGGTCATCGACCAGCACCGGGGTGACCCCGAGCACCGCCAGCCTGCGCAGGTTGGCCAGGCCCTCGACACCGAGGCCCCACAGCCCGACGGTGCGCCCGGCCAGCTCAGACCAGGAGATCGTCGGGCGCATACTCGTCCGGGATGAAGTGCGCGGACAGCGGGCGGAACAGGTCCGCTGCGGGAATGCCGCCGGGCAGGCCGTCCAGTTCGGCCGCGAGCACCTGGAGCAGCTTGGTGCCGGCCCGGTCCGGCCGCTGCGCGGACAGCAGCGCCGCCGCCCGGCACTCATTGACCTCGCCCACGCACTCGAACGGCTTGCTGCCCGCGGACGTGCCGAGCAGCGCCCGGAAGCGGTCGGCCAGGGCCGGGTCGGCGCCGGTGTCGGCCAGCGGCTCGCGGCCGGCGAAGATCGCCTCCAGCGCGGCGGCGGGCAGGAACGGCGCCAGGATGAGGTCGATGAAGCAGCACTTGTCGCACTGGCCGCACCAGTGATCCAGCCGCAGCGACCGGTCGATGTGGAACGCCCGGTTGCAGCTGCGGAAGGTGGCGTGGTAGGCGTTCAGCCGGGCGAACCGCTCGGCCACCCACAGCTCGCTGAACGGGCGGAGCGCCGAGAAGTAGGCCACCCCGGGCCCGGACGGCCCCGGCAGCAGGGCCCGGAAGCCGGCCTCGAACGCATCGCTCTTGGACCACTGGTGATTGATGGCCCGGCCGCTCGCCTCCAGCGTCGGGATGGACGCGGACCATTCGTTGGACATCACCACCGCGTCCCGGCCCTCCAGCACCGCCGCCATGACGGCAATGGCCGAGATAATCCCGGTCACCGGGACATGACCGTTAAGGAAGCCAAGCTCGCGGGACCGGAGCAGCTGCGGGTCGATCTCGCGCTCCGCGCGGACGACGGGCAGCCCGGTCACCGCCGCCGGAGCCTCGATCGCCTCGAAGCGGTCACCGGGGCGGCCCACGATGAACAGGGCGGGCTCGGCGTGCCGGGCGCACCATCTCCACGGTGACGATCGAATCAATACCCCCGCCGAACGGCACCAGCGGACGGCTGCCCGCCGCCACGGTCCCGGCCTGCCCGGCCGGCACCGGTGCGGGCGCCCCGGCCGTCCCCTCGATGCGCAGCCCGGACAGGTCCAGGCCGTTCCGGTAGCCGAACTCGCCGAGCCCCTCGGTGTAGAACGTGTGCAGGAAACGGCGCTCGGCGTCGCTGACCGGGGTGCTGCCCAGGTCGATGACCTCCGGCGCGGCGGTCTTGTAATAGGACACCCCGGCCAGCAGGAAGACCAGGCGGGCCGCGGCGGCCGTCGCGGGGGAGTCCCACCGGCCGCCGGCCGGGAAGGCGACCCGCTCGGTGAAGCTGCGCCCGCCCAGTGAGTAGTGGCAGCTGAGCAGGTTGCGGCCGGGATCGGCCCGGTACCCCTCGTAGCGGAACGCGGCCGCGCTCATGGTGTGCCCTCCGCCGGGCGCAGCCGGGCGACGGCCGCGAACCGGCCGCAGGGACGTTGCTCCCGGTCGCTGAAGAACAGGCCGGCCTGCCCGCCGGTGGCCACGCCCGCGTCCAGGATCTGCCGGTCCGGCACCCCGCCTTCCCGGAGTACCCGCCGGTTGGCGGCGGGCAGGTCGAACAGCCACCGCCCGGCGCCGTCCGGGCGGGCGATCCCGCTCAGGTCCGGGCCGAACTGCCGGTGCGCGGCCCCGGTGACCTCCGGGCCGACCTGGTAGCGGTCCGCGGCGATGGCCGGGCCGATGGCGGCCACCATGCGCTCCGGCCGGGCGCCGAGGGACCGCATCGCGTGCAGCGCGGCGCCGGTCACCCCGGCCACCGTGCCCCGCCAGCCCGCGTGCACGCAGCCCAGCACCCGGGCCTGCGGATCGAGCAGGACGATCGGCACGCAGTCGGCCACCATCACGACGAGCACGGTGCCCGGGTCGCAGGTCACCACGGCGTCGGTCGCCAGGATCGCGTCGTCGCGGCGCAGGGTGCCGCGGCCCCGGTCGGCGGCCGACACGACCGTGACGTCGCGCCCGTGCACCTGCTCGCAGAACACCGCGTCGGCCAGGTCGGCGCCCGCCGCCGCGGCGGCCCGCCGCCGGTTCTCCAGCACGCTGGCCGGGTCGTCGCCGACGTGCAGCGCCAGGTTCAGGCTGGCGTAGCTGCCCTGCGACACGCCACCCTGGCGCGTGCTGACGAACACGTCCGCGCCGAGCGCGTCCAGGGCCGGCCAGGCCAGCACGTCCAGCGGTCCCTGCCTGCGCAGCACGGTCCCGGCTGTTGTTGCAGCGGTCATCGGCGGTGTCCAGCCTCCGGCGTGTTCAGCGTGGTGAGCCTGCCCGGCCGCGGCGGCGCGCGGCGGCACCGGCTCGAAGCCTACGCCAGCCGGCCGGCCATCCAGGCAAACCCGCCGGCGTGCCGCCCTGGCCGCCCTAAGCTCGGCGTCATGCCCCGCGAAGCGACATTCCCGGCATGAGAGCCGCCGTCATCGTCAACCCGATCAAGCACCGGGACCTGGCCGGGTTCCGGGCCGAGGTGTGCGCGGCCCTGGCGGAGCACGGCTTCGCCGACCCGCTGTGGCTGGAGACGACGCCAGAGGAGACCGGCCGCGGTCTGGCCGAGGCGGCGGTGGCGGAGGCGGTGGACGTCGTGCTGGCCAGCGGCGGTGACGGCACCGTGACGGCATGCGCGGAGGGGCTGGCCGGGAGCGGCGTCCCGCTCGCGGTGCTGGCGGCGGGCACCGGCAACCTGCTGGCCCGCAACCTCGGGCTGCCGCTTGACCTCCGCGGCGCCCTGGCCATCGCGCTGGGCGGCGCGGACCGGCGGCTGGACGTGGGCGTCGCCAACGGGCGCCGGTTCGTGGCCATGGCGGGCATCGGCTTCGACGCCGAGCTGCTGGACAGCACGGGGGAGCCGCTGAAGCGGCGGCTGGGCTGGGCCGCCTACGTGCTGTCCGCGCTGCGGCACCTGCGGGACCGCCCGGCCCGGGCCCGGCTGCGGGCCGACGGCGGCCCGGCCCTGCGCCGCCGGGCGGCCGCCATCATCGTCGGCAACGTGGGCGCGCTGCAGGGCGGGCTGGCGCTGCTGCCGGGTGCCCGGCCGGATGACGGGCAGCTGGACGTGCTGGTGCTCACGGCGCGCGGCTGGGCCGGCTGGCTGGCGCTGACCGCGGACGTGCTGATGCGGCGCACCCGGACCAGCCGGATAGTCCGCGGCCGGGTCCGCGAGCTCCGGGTGGACCTGGACCGGCCGCAGCTGTGGGAACTGGACGGGGAGGTCATGGGCGCCGCCCGCGAGCTGTTCATCTGCGTGCAGCCGGGGGCGCTGGTGGTACGCGTGCCCAAGGTGTGAGCCCCGGGGCGGCCGGGGCGATCCGCGCGGTGCGGGGTGAATGTCCCGCGCGCCTGGCGGGTACTTGGGGCGGGCTGACCCCGCTGCCGCGGCGGCCGACCCAGAAGGTGGCACCTAACGTGTGGAACCGGCTCGAACAACGTGAGCTGAACCGGCTCTCCCGCCGGATGACCGGCCTGCGCCCCGGGGAGCGGCCCGCGCCGGACCGCCCGGCCGGTACCGACCTCATCCCGCAGATCAAGCACATCGTCGTGCTGATGATGGAGAACCATTCCTACGACAACTACCTGGGCATGCTGGCCGGGCGCGGGGACGGGTTCCCGCTCGGCCCGGACGGGCAGCCCGAGGTGTCCAATACCGGCCTGCACGGCGAGGCCGTCCCGGCGCACCACCTGGCCCGCACCGTCCAGCTGCCGGAGAACCCGTCGCAGAGCTGGCACGCCACCCACCTGCAGTGGGCGGACGGCAAGCTGGACGGTTTCGTCAGCGCCACCCAGAAGCTGGTGCCCGGGGCCGACCCGGCCGTCCCCATGGGCTACTGGACGGAAGCGGACCTGCCCTTCTACTACGGCCTGGCCCGGACCTTCCCGCTGGCCGACCGGTGGTTCTCGTCCTGCCTGGGCCCGACGTTCCCGAACCGCCGGTTCCTGATCTCCGGGACGGCCAACGGGCTCATCGACGACCTGCCGGTGAACCTGGCCGACTACCCGGCTGGCGGCACCATCTTCGACGAGCTGACCCGGAACGGGATCTCCTGGGTCAACTACCATCCGCTGGCGGGCGGGAAGACCGCGTTCGGCCGCAGCCGCTCGGCGGGCGGTCCGGCACCGGACCAAGGCGGTCCGCCGCCGGTTGCGCACGGTGCGCATCCTGCGGCCCTCGACGCTGACCGGGCTGGGCAAGGACATGCAGTTCACCGCGGACATCTACCCGCTGGGCATCGCCCGGTGCATGCTGCACGTACGCGGCACCGACGACTTCTTCCGCTGACGCCGAGGCCGGCACCCTCCCGGCCTTCAGCCTGGTGGACCCCGACTTCCGGGGCTATTCCGAGGAGAACCCGCAGGACATCCAGAAGGGTGAGAGCTTCGCCTCGGCGGTCGTGAACGCGGTGATGCGCGGCCGCGGCTGGATGAACACCCTGCTCATCTGGGTCTACGACGAGCATGGCGGCTACTACGACCATGTGCCGCCGCCGCCCGCCGTGCCGCCGGACGACGTGCCCGGGCGCAGCGTGACGGCCAGCCGCTCCGCGATGGGGTGGCTGCTGCGGACGTGCGCCCCCGGCTACGTCCGCCACGCCCAGCAGCTGGACGCCGGGCCGCAGGACTATGACCGCTACGGCTTCCGGGTGCCCGCGGTGCTGGTCTCCCCGTACGCGCGGCCGGGCTACGTCATCAGTGAGACCTACGACCACACCTCGATCCTCAAGCTGGTCGAGGAGAAGTGGAACCTGCCCGCGCTCACCGCGCGGGACGCCGCCGCCCGGTCCCCGCTCGGCGCGCTGGACTTCACCGCCCCGCCGGCCTTCGCGGAGCCGCCGGCGCTGCCCGGGCCCGCGTTGCGCTGGGGCTCCTGGAGCGCGGAGATCTGAGCCTCCGGAACCACGGAGACCTGAACCTTCGAAAGGGACGCTCGGAGATGGCTGTCACCATGCAGGAGGTCAGCGAGGCCCTGGCCGAGCTGGGCAAACTGCGCTTCGGGGAGATGCGCGTGGAGGACGCGATGCACGACATCGTGCGGTCCACCCATGCGATCTTCGACGTGGACGGGGCCGGGCTGATGCTGGCCGACGCCGACCACCAGCTGCGTAATGTCGCGGTCTCCGACGAGCGGTTCGGCCACCTGGAAGACCTCCAGGTCCAGTACGGCGAGGGCCCATGCATCGCGGCCTTCACCGACAAGGAGCTCGTCGGCGCCGAAGACCTGACCACCGAGACCCGCTGGCCGCTGTTCACCCAGGCCGCCGTGCGGCGCGGGGTCCGGGCCGTGCTGGCCAGCCCGCTGCCCTACAACCAGGATGCGGTCGGCGTGGTGGCGGTGCTGTCCGAGGACCGGCACCCGTGGTCGCCCGAGGGTGAGCTGGCGCTGCTGGCCTTCACCGACCTGGCCGCGCTGCTGATCGCCAGCATGATGCAGGGCCAGCAGCAGTCCGAGCTGGCCGCCCAGCTGCAGGGCGCGCTGGACTCCCGGGCGGTCATCGAGCAGGCCAAGGGCGTGCTGATCGGCCAGCAGGGGCTGTCCCCGCACCAGGCGTACGAGAAGCTCCGGGATCAGGCCCGGGCCGGGCGCCGCAAGCTCGTGACGGTCTGCGCCGAGGTCGTCCGGGACGCGGCCCGGCCATGAGCGTCCATTGTTTGAACCCCGGGCTGCCGGGCAGTTGCGCTAGTTGCCCGGCCCCCAGCCGGGCTACCCGAACTGCCGTCATGGAACCGCCCAGAAACCTGCGGTTGCCCGACACGTCGATGCTCGTCATCGCGCGGCTCCGGCACTGCGTGGGGGCTGCGCCTCCTGGCAGCGGTCGGCTGAACCCCAGACCAGGCACTGCTCACTAGGAGAAGTTCATGATTATCCTCGGCATTATCCTGCTCCTCCTTGGCTTCCTGCTGAAGGTCGCCATTCTCTGGACCATTGGCATCATCGTCCTGGTCGTCGGCCTCATCCTGCTGCTCCTCGGCTCCGTCGGGCACGCGGTGGGCGGCCGGCGCCATTACTGGTAACCGCGTCTGGCGCGGGCCCGGCGGCTGACGGCAGCGCCGGGCCCGCGGCATGTCCGGGGTCGGCCGGACATGCCGCGAGGAGATGGCGCCTGGCCCTTCTGACAGGTTGGGCTCGCAGGCTCAGCAGGGCTGCAGGCTCAGCAGAAGGGGAGGCCGGTGGGGGCGGAGCGGGACCGGGTAGCGGGATTGGCTGGCTGGAAGACGGGTTCCAGCAGGCTGGCGAGTGGTACCAGTGGGGCCCTTACGTCAGCGAACGGCAGTGGGGTACCGTCCGGGAGGATTACAGCGCGGACGGCCAGGCCTGGGACTACCTGCCGCATGACCACGCCAGGTCCCGGGCCTACCGGTGGGGCGAGGACGGCCTGGCCGGGTTCTGCGACATCGAGCAGCGGCTGTGCCTGGGACTGGCGCTGTGGAACGGCATGGATCCCATCCTCAAGGAACGGCTCTTCGGGCTGACCGGGGAGCAGGGCAACCACGGCGAGGATGTCAAGGAGTACTGGTGGTACTCCGACGCGGTGCCCAGCCACGCCTGGAACCGGTGGCGGTACCACTACCCGCAGCGCGGCTACCCCTACGACGACCTGATCCGGACCAGCGCGGCCCGCGGCCTGCATGACCCGGAGTACGAACTCCTCGACACCGGCGTGTTCGACACCGACGAGTACTGGATCACCGAGGTGCAGTACGCCAAGGCCAGCGCGGATGACCTGCTGATCCGGATCACGGTGCGTAACGCCGGCCCGGCGGCGGCCGCCGTGCATGTGCTGCCGACCGCCTGGTTCCGCAACACCTGGTCCTGGGACCCGGGCGCGCCCCGCCCCGCGCTGTCAGCGGCCGGGGACCGGTCGGTGTCGATCGCGCACCCGTTCCTCGGCCCGCTGGAACTGCTGGCCGGCCCGGGCCCGGACGGCACCGGCCCGGTCCCGCTGTTCTGCGAGAACGAGACCAACGCGGCCCGGCTGTTCGGCGCCGCCCCGGTGACCGCCTACCCGAAGGATGGCATCGGCGACCACGTGATCAGCGGGGCGGCCACCGTCAACCCGGCGCGCATCGGGACCAAGTGCGCCTTCTGGTACCAGCTCACGGTGCCGCCGGGGGAGCAGGCTGAGCTGAGGCTCCGGCTGCGCCCGGCCGGGGCGGCCATTGCGGAGGGCAGCGCGGCCGGCGGCGCGGACCCGCTCGGGGCCGCCTTCACCGGGGTGCTCGCCCAGCGCGAGGCCGAGGCCGACGAGTTCTACGCGGAGCTGACCCCGGCCGGCGCCACCGCGGACGAGGCGATGGTGGCCCGCCAGGCGTTCGCCGGGATGCTGTGGGGCAAGCAGTTCTACCACTACTACGGTGGCCCGCTGGCTGGACGGGGACCCGGCCCAGCCACCGCCCCCGGACCGCCGGCGCTCCGGCCGCAACGCCCGGTGGCGCAACTTCGACGCGCTGGACATCATGTCCATGCCGGACAAGTGGGAGTACCCGTGGTTCGCCGCCTGGGACATGGCCTTCCACTGTGTCGCGCTGGCGCACGTGGACCCGGGCTTCGCCAAGTACCAGCTGATCCTGCTGTGCCGGGAGTGGTTCCAGCATACGGGCGGCGCGCTGCCCGCGTATGAGTGGGATTTCGGCGACGTCAACCCGCCGGTCCAGGCCTGGGCGGCCCTGGAGGTCTTCGCCATTGACGGCGGCACCGACATCGCCTTCCTCAGCCGGGTGTTCGACAAGCTGCTGATCAACTTCACCTGGTGGGTCAACCGGGAGGATGCCGAGGGCAACAACCTGTTCGAGGGCGGCTTCCTCGGCCTGGACAACATCGGCCCCATCGACCGGTCCCACCTGCCGGTCGGCGGCCTGCTGGAGCAGGCGGACGCGACCGGCTGGATGGGCTTCTTCGCGATGGCGATGGGCTCGATCGCGACGATCCTGAGCCGGTCCGGGGAACGCCCCGCCCAGGACCTGGTGATCAAGTTCCTGGAGCACTTCGGCGCGATCCGGGACGCCCTGGATGACCAGGGGCTGTGGGATGAGGCCGACGGGCTCTACTACGACCGGCTCATCACGCCGGATGGCACCAGGGTGCCGGTCAGGGTGCGGTCCATCGCCGCGATGGTCCCCGCCCTCGCGGTCGGCGTCGTCGACGAGGACATGGTGCAGCGGGCCCTCGTGGTCGGCAAGCGGTTCGCCGGGCTCGTGCAGGCTGGCGACGGGGCAGACGGCACCGCGCTGGCGGCGGGCGGCCGGATGCGCGGCGAGCCGGGGCAGCGGCGGCTGCTGCTCAGCCTGTCCAGCCCGGCCCAGCTGGAGCGGATGCTGGCCCGGCTGGTGGACGAGGCGGAGTTCCTGTCCCCGCACGGGCTGCGGGCCCTGTCCGCCTATCACCGGGACCACCCGTACGAGATCGACGTGGAGGGGTACCGGGCCACCATCGACTACGAGCCCGCCGAATCCACCACGGCGCTGTTCGGCGGCAACTCCAACTGGCGCGGCCCCGTCTGGTTCCCGATGAACTACCTGGTGATCAGCGTGCTGGAGCGGTACCACCGGTTCTACGGCGACGACCTGGCCGTCGAGTACCCGGCTGGCTCGGGCCGGAAGCTGACCCTGGACCTGGTGGCCCAGGACCTGCAGGACCGGCTCATCTCGCTGTTCACCCGCGGGCCGGACGGGAGGCGGCCCTGCTTCGGGGGGACCGAGCGGCTGCAGCAGGATCCGGCCTGGCGGGACAACCTGGTCTTCAGCGAGTACTTCCACGGCGACAACGGCGCCGGGCTCGGCGCCTCGCACCAGACCGGCTGGACCGGGGTGGTCGCCGACCTGATCCGGCGGCGGCACGGGGCGGTCGCCTCCGTCGGCGACGTCCTGCGCGGCCACGCGGCCCGGAGCGGACAGTGAGCGGCCCGGGGGCGGCGGACGCCCCGGCGCCGCGGCCCGGGAAGCCGTACCCGCTCGGTGCCACGCCCGGCCCGGGCGGCACCAACTTCGCGGTGGCCTCCAGCGTCGCCGACCAGGTCGTGCTGTGCCTGTTCGATGCGGCGGGGACGGAGACCCGGATTCCGCTGCCGGACTACGACGCCGGCGTGTGGCACGGGTTCGTGCCCGGGGTGGCGCCCGGCCAGGCGTATGGCTACCGGGTGTCCGGTCCCTACGACCCGGCCCGCGGCCTGCGCTGCAACCCGGCCAAGCTGCTGCTCGACCCGTACGCCCGGGCGCTGTCGCGGGACGGTGCGGCCCGGGCCGGAGCTGCTCGGCTACGCCGCCTCCGGGACGGACGCGCCGAGCACCGCGGACTCGGCCCCGTTCGTGCCGCGCAGCCTGGTGGCTGGCCAGGAGTTCGAGTGGACCGACCAGGAACGCCCGGACCACGGGTACGAGGACACGGTCATCTACGAACTGCACGTCAAGGGCTACACCATGCGTCATCCCGGGGTGCCCCCGGAACTGCGCGGCAGCTATGCCGGGCTGGCCTGTGACGCCGTCCTCGGCCACCTGGCCGGCCTGGGGGTGACCGCGGTCGAGCTGCTGCCGGTGCACGAGTACGTGCCGGAGCCGTTCCTGGCCGACCGCGGGCTGACCAACTACTGGGGCTACAACACGATCGGCTACTTCGCCCCGCACCAGGGCTACTCGGCGGCGGTCCGCGCCGGGCGGGCCGGGGGCCAGGTCGCCGAGTTCAAGACGATGGTGAACGCGCTGCACCGGGCCGGCCTGGAGGTGCTGCTCGACGTGGTGTTCAACCACACCGCTGAGGGCAACCACCTCGGCCCGACGCTGTGCTACCGGGGCCTGGACAACCCCGGCTACTACCGGCTGGACGACGGCAACCCGCGGTACTACACCGACACGACGGGCACCGGCAACTCGGTGAACGCCGGTGACCCGGTGACGCTGCAGCTGATCATGGACTCGCTGCGCTACTGGGTGACCCAGATGCACGTGGACGGGTTCCGCTTCGACCTGGCCGCCACGCTGGGCCGCCAGGACGGCGGCTTCGAGCAGGTGGCCGCGTTCTTCGACATGGTGGCGCAGGACCCGGTGGTATCCCGGGTCAAGCTGATCGCCGAGCCGTGGGACGTGGGCCAGGCCGACAGTTACGACCTGGGCCGGTTCCCGCCGCTGTGGCGTGAGTGGAACGGCCGGTACCGGGACACGATGCGCGACTTCTGGCGCAGCCAGCCGGTCGGGCTGGGCGAGTTCGCCACCCGGCTGTGCGGGTCCGCCGACCTGTACGCGGCCGGCCGCAGGCGGCCGACCGCGTCGGTGAACCTGATCACCGTGCACGACGGCTTCACCCTCCGCGACCTGGTCTCCTACAACACCAAGCACAACGCGGCGAACGGGGAGGGCGGACGCGACGGGACCAGTGACAACCGGTCCTGGAACAGCGGCGCGGAAGGGCCCAGCGGTGACCCCGGCGTGGTGGCGATGCGGCAGCGCCGGTCCCGGGCGATGATCGGCACGCTGCTGCTGTCGTTCGGCGTCCCGCTGCTCCTCGGCGGGGACGAGATGGGCCGGACCCAGCTCGGCAACAACAACGCCTACTGCCAGGACAACGAGATCAGCTGGGTGGACTGGGGGCGCCAGGACCGCGGCCTGCTCGCCTTCACCAGCCGGGCCGTCGCCCTGCGCGCGCGGCACCCGGTGTTCCGGCGGCACCGCTTCCTGGCCGGTGCTGACGCGAGCCGGCTGCGCTGGTTCACGCCGGCGGGCCCGGAAATGACGCCCGCGGACTGGGCCGACCCCAGCGCGCTGGCCATCGCGCTGTACCTGGACGGATCCGACGCCCCGGACCGGGCGGCGGACGGCCCGGCGCTGGTCGACGACGACTTCCTGGTACTGGTGAACGGCTGGTGGGAGCCGCTGGATTTCGTCCTGCCGCCGGCCCGGCCCGGGCCGCGTGGCGGGTGGAACTGGACAGCTACGACCTGGCGGACCAGCCGGGCGCGGACGCCGGGCCGGTGGGCGCGGGGGAGGCGCATCGGGTCGGGCCGCGCTCGCTCGTTGTCCTGCGCAGCCCCCGGGGCAGGGAAACGCTGAAGGCGGGTGGCCCCGGCCTGCAGCGAGGATGGTCAGCGCTCGCGCACGTAGAGCCAGAGCCAGATGTCGCTCACGCCCCACTTCCGGACCAGGTGGAACGGGAGGCCCTGGAGCAGGGCGGGGCGGCCGGGCCACGGCTTGTCCGCTTCGGCGACCCACACCCGGCTGACGTGCGCGAGACGGCCGCGGATCACGGACGGCGCGGCGTCGGTGCCTGAGGTGGTCTGGGACGCGATCGGCGAGGCGCCCACCATGAGGTCCCGGAGCCGGGCCAGGCCGTAGGGGTAGGCGGCCGCGAACGACAGCATCCCCGGGCCCTGGGGGTAGATGGCGGCGTCCCCCGGCCTGGCGTTGCGGGCCAGGATCTGGTCGATGGCGCGGATATTGTCCGCGTGGCCGGCGGGCCGCGCTCGCCAAGCTGGGCGGGCAGCGCCAGCACCACGATGAGGGCCAGCGCGACCGGGCCGGCCACCCGGCCGGCGGCGGCCAGCCCCGCCCCGATCAGCAGGGCCGCGGCCGGGATGCAGAATACGATGTAGCGGAACGTGTAGAGCGGGTGAACCCAGGACACCGCGATCAGCAGGGCGGCGGGCAGCAGCAGCCAGGGCAGGCACAGGGCGGGCAGCCGGCCCGGCCAGTCCGCCCGCAGCCGGGCCGGGCCGCGGAGCAGGCTCATGCTCACCCCGAGGGCCATGATCACCACGACGGCCAGGCACAGCCCGGGGGAGCCGACCAGCCGCTCGGTCGCCGTTACGGCGCCCAGCAGCGGGGTGCGCACCCAGCCGACCTGGCCGCGCTGCACCCAGGCCGCGGCGGCCAGTGGTGACAGCAGCACGCTGGCCACCGCCACTGCGGCGAGCCAGCAGCGGAGCACCGCCGGTGACCGGCGGCGGCCCGCGGCCGCCACGGTGACCGCGTGCGCCGCCACGAGCAGCAGGCCGAATACGTTGGCCAGGCCCACCGCGACCAGGCTGGCCGCATACCAGGCCGCCCAGCGCCGGGGCGGGCCGCCGTCGAGCAGCCGGACCAGGCAGTAGCTGGCCGCGGTCGCGGCCGCTGTTTCCAGGGCGAACGGCCGCGCGTCCTGGCCGAACCAGCTGACCGCGGGCACGGCCGCGAAGGTCAGCCCGGCGGCGAGGCCAGCCCACGGTGACACCAGCCGGCGGCCCAGCACCGCGACCAGGCCGGCAGTGATGGCCATGGCCAGGGCGGAGGGCAGCCGGACTACCAGCTCGCCGCTGCCCGCCAGCCGCACCACCGGCCACATCAGCACGTAGTAGGTGCCGTGCACCGCGTCCATCCGGCCCAGCAAGCCGATTAGCTGCGGGAAGCTCCGGTGCACCGCGGAGAGGGTGGCGCCCTCATCGCGCCAGTACGACGGTTCCTGGATCCGCCACAAGGTCACCAGCAGGGTGACCAGGGCGCTCAGCCACGGCACCAGCCGGGACGGCCACCCGTCCCGCCGTTCCGCTGGCCGCGGCGCCGGGCCTGCGGGCCGCGCAGGGGGAGTGTCCGCGCGGGCGGCCGGCCCGGCGGGGTCCCAGCCGGGCCGGGTAGCGTCGTTAACCCCTCGGAGCCGGGCCCGGCGTCGCCGCTGGACACGCTCGGCTCACTCACGCTCGCCACCCTATGGCGGCCCTGACCGGAGCGGGCCAGGTTTGGGGAAGTGCTGACCCAGGCTTGTCATGATTGGCCCGCCCTGGCCCGTTGTGCGCGGCGGCCGCGGCACGGCGGCACGGTCCCGGGCTGGAAAAGCCCGGGACCGGGTAACCCGGACGGCTGGGTAACCTACGCGGCTGGGTAGTCCGGACAGCTGAGCGTTTCAGGGCTCCGCCGGCCAGGCGCGCGCACCAGCGGTGGTGTCCTCAGCGGGACGACAGCACCTCGGCTATCTTGGCCGCGGCCGCGGAAGGATCTTCGGTGTCGTGCAGCACTTCACCCCAGGACCAGCGGTAATACCATCGCAGGCGGCCTTTGCCATCGGTACCCGGAGTGCAGTCGATGCTCTCGGCGAGCATCGTCGCGCCAGGAATGAAAATGTGCAGCGCCGCAGGGTACGTGGTCTTGACCGAGGCGTGCAGGCCCTTGGTGTCAAGGGCGGTTGCCAGCCGGTGCAAATGGTAGCTACGCGCGTGATCTCGGGTTCCGTCCAGCATCTCCCCTGCCTTGCGTCGGTCGGCACATTGTCGCGGCGCGCGGGGTGGGTTTGTCAACCCTGACGAGAGTGATAGCCGCCATACCCGTCGGGACCGTAGGGATCGGTATGGTAACCGCCCTGGTACGGGCCGTTGCCGGCCTGATCGCCGGGGTAGCTGCTGCTCTGATCCGGTTGACCTGGCTGGTTCCCGTAACCGCCCGCGGCGCCATAGCCGCCCGGGCCGGGCTGATAGGGGTACGGCGCGGCCGGCGGCTGCGGGGCCGCCGGGGTGGGGGCGGGGTACCAGGCGGTTGCGTCCGCCGGTGGCTGCGGAGCCGCGGCCGGATAGCCCTGGCCGCGCCCCCCGTACGGATCCGGGTAAGCGGCACCCGGGTAACCCGCGGCCGGGGCATTGGCGGCCGGGGCGGGCGTCGCGGCCGGCGCCGCCGGGTACCGCGGCGCTGCGGCCGGGGCCGGGGCGGGAGCGGGGGCGGGCGGCGGGCTGTCCACGAAGCTGCCGTACGGGTTCGCGATGCCGGGCTGCGGTGACGTCCCCTCGGCCCGCCGTGGCCGGTCGCCGTCCCAGGAACTGGGGGTGGCGGGCGGGGCCGGGTACCCGGGGGCGGCCGCCGGGCGGGTGCGGCCCGGGTTGGTCGGCTCGCCCTGCGCCTCCGGGTACGCGTGCCGGCGTCCCGTGCCCCGCCGGGGGGCAGTTGGGTAGTCAGCGCTGGCCGCGGCGGCCGGGGCCGGGTACCCGTCCGGGGACGGCCGGGTACCCGCCGCTCGGGGTGCGCGGGTAGCTCCGCGAGGAGTGGCTGCCGGTGCCGGCGGCTGGCCGCTGCACGGGCCTGCTGCCGCTCCCGTAGGACCGGCTGTCGTCGCCCGGCTGGGCATCCCGGGAGAACGTCGGGCTGGTCAGCGGGTCATCGTCGGCCGTGGGCCGGGAGGCCCGGCGGCGGGCCGGCGGCGTCGTCCGGCCGGGCGGCCGGGGCGGCGGGCCGCTCCGCGTAGCGCGGCGCCCCGGGGGCGGACGGGGCAGCCGGGGCCCGGCCGCCGCGGGCCGGGCAGCCGTTCGGTGCTGGCCGCCTCGGGCGGCGGGGCGCCCAGGTCGCCCGGGGCGGAGCGGACGGAACTGGGGGAGCGGCCGCCGCGTGGCCGGTCATCCATGGCCCGGTCAGGCAGCGGGCGGGCATCGCGCGGCCGGGTGGACGGCGGCGGGACCGCTGCCTGGCGGCCCTCGCTGGGCCGCCGGGCAGCCGGGGCGCCCGTGTCGGCCAGCCGCGCGCTCTCCTCCCGCCCCGCGCGCCGCGGCGCCCGGGGGGCAGTCACGCTCTCGCTGCGCGGTTCCGTGCGGGGGGCGGGACGGGCCGCGCGCGGGCCGCCCCGTGCGGCCCGCGGCCGTCGTCCCGGCCGTCGGCGGGACGACGGCGGCCGGCTGGGCCGTGTTCGACAGCGGTTTGTCCGAGGACAGCTCAGCCCAGTACTGCTCGTCGGACAGCTTGTCCCACTCGGTGCTCGGCCAGTCATCGTCATCGTCGTCGTGCCGGCCGCGGGTGGCTGGCCCCGGCCCTTGGCGGGCTGGCTGCGCTGCCGCGGCTTGCTGGGCTGCCGCGGCTTGCTGGGCTGGCGCGGCTTGGCCGCCGGGCGCGGGATGTCCTCCCGGACCCGGGGGAATACGTCGGAGTCGGCCAGGTCGGGGTCGGCGTCGATGGCCGCGGCCGGGAAACTGGCCGCGGCGGGCCCGGTGTCATACAGCGCGGCGCCCGGCCCGGTGTCGAATCCGGCGGCCGCCCGGCGGGCCGCGGGAGCGGGCGCCCGGACCGCCCCGGCGGCGGGCCGCGGGATGGCCTCGGTGGCGTCGTCGTAGCGCCCGGGGCGGTCACCACGGGCCCGGTCGGAACCGCGGCCCGGCGTCCGCTCGCCGTAGCCGCGCGACGAGGCCTCATATCCGCGCATGCTGTCGAAGCCGACCCGGTCCGCCACGCCGTCCGCGGTGTACTCACGCGGGGCACGGCCTGGCCGGCGCGACGGCACGGGCTCCCGGGCCCCGGCCCGGCGGGCGGGGCGCGGTGCGTCCGCATCGTCCCAGCGCGCGTCACGGTCCCGGCCCCGGGACCGGACCCGGTCCCGGACACTCAGCCGCCCCTGAGGCCCGTCCTCGTCATCCGAGCCGCGGCGCATGCTTAGAAAAGCCGCGACGAGGATCGCGATGATCACGGCGACGAGGCCGATCACGAGCAGAAACATCGCACCACCCAACACGCGATGGCCTATGGGCGGCGCCAGCGAGGCACACGCGGCCATCACGCGGGCCTTCCCCTGTGTCGCTAGCGCCTCGAATCATCCAAGGCAGAGCTACTCACCAGTCAGTGTGGCGGACGGTATGGGCGCTGTCAGTCGTTTAAGGATTTTTTTGCCGGGCCCGTTTACCTGAGGTAACTAGCCGATTACGATTTGGCGGTACCGGGCAGCGTGCCACGGGCGATGGCGGCCTGTGCGATAGCCATCCAGGCCGTTTTCAGTGAGACGCCGTTCCGCAGCGGAAGTGACCTGCTAAGTGCGTAAACAGTAAAGCGGTAAGCATGGCTGCCATTCACCGGGCACGGCGGGTCATATCGCGGCGTGCCCTTGCTGTTGTCCGCCTGCTTGGCACCGGTGGGGACCTGCCCGACCAGCGTGGCGCTTGTCTGCGAGCCTATATCGAAGACGATCCAGTAGATAAACGGGGTAATCGGCGCGGAGGAATCATCCACGATAAGCGCCAGCGATTTCGTCCCGGCCGGTGCCCCGGACCAGTGGATCGAGGGGCTGAGGCCGGCCCCGTGGCAGGTGTACCTGGCCGGCATGGGCTCGGTGCGGCTGAACGACTGGCTCGTCACCGTCATCCGCAACGGGACATCGGACACGCTGGCCGTCGTGCCGCCGATCAGCCCGCACCCGCTGACCAGGGCGGCCATGGCCGCCGTGACCAGCGCCGCCCGGCAGCGCACCCGGCTGCGACCGGTCATCGGGACCCCTCGTCGGCGTGGCTCACGCTGGCTGATCGTACGCGGTCACCGGCACCCGGGTAGTAGCCGCCCGGTTACTCCGGCTGCCGTGACGTGCCGAACATGATCTCGTCCCAGGATGGCACCGAGGACCGCCGGGACCGGCCTCCGGCGGCCTTGCGCGCGGGACGGCCCCGTTGTGCCGCGGGCTGCTCCCGGCCGTCACCAGCGCCTGCGGCCGCGGCGGCGGCTGCTGCCGGGGCGGCGGGGGCGTTGGCTCCGTGGTCCGGTGCGGCCGCCGGGGCGCCGCGGTCCCGTGCGGCCGCCGGCTGGTCGGCCGGATGGGCAGCGGCGGGTGCCGCGGCCGGTGCCTCAGCCGGAACCGCGGCCGGCGCGGGACGGGCTGCTGGCGGAGGTGACGGCACCGCCGCAGCCGGCCGCGACGGCGCCGCGGGCGGCGGCGGTTCCGCCGCCGCCGCAGGCGCCGTGGGCGCGGCGGGGGACAGCCGGCTGGCGATCGGCGTCACCGTGGCCCGGCCGGCTCCGGCGCGGGACGGGGGAGCCAGGGCGCCAGGTCAGCCTCGGGGAGGGACAGCCGTGCGGCCTCCTCGTCGGCGGGGCTGACATGCCTGCGCCGGGGGTCGAACGACCACTCGGCCAGCTGCGGGCGGCCGCCGGCCGTGAACATGAGCTGGACCTGCCAGGTGCTGTCGCCCCGCTTCCGTGAGTCCCACTGCACTTCCTCGGCGTCGATGCCGAGCATGCCGAGGCGCTCGGCGACGATGTCACCCAGCCGTGGCCCCGGCCCGGAGTCGCCCGGGCGCCGGATGGTCGCGCCCTGCGCCTCCTGCGCCCGGTAGGCACGTTCCGCCAGCACCGGTCCTTCGAACCGGCGGACACGCTCGATGGGCACGCCCGCGGCATCGGCGATCTCCTCCGCGGTCTCTCCGGCACGGATCCGGTCCTGGATCTCCTTGGGTCGCAAGGGACTCTCCACTTCGATCTCGTACTGAGCGAGCCGGGAGAACTGCCCGCGCGCCACGATCCGCAGCCGGTCGTCGATGGGCAGCGAAAAGCGCCCGCCGCGTCCCGGTACGGCGAGGACGGCATAACTGCCGTCCTCGCTGACCGCGACGATGCGCAGTTCCTGCATCGGCGTCCCTTCTGCGCCCGCCGGCGGACCGGCCAGCGTGATGCCGCCGAGGGCGTAGCTCGGACTTTCCCCGGGTTACGAGTCTGTCTGTTCAGGCGCTCCTGCCAGTACCGTGCCGGCATGTCCCCCAGATCACCGCACACTATTCGCGTCCGGCGGGGCCAGCGGAGTAACCGGATATCCGAGCTACTGCCGGGCGGGCCAGCGGGGATCGCTAGCCGGTGACAGAAGTTTCCGCGGCGGGAACGTGAGGGGAAGTCCGGGATCGCGATCACTACGTGACTGTCGTAAACTGGCGTCGACGCGTGCCGCTGCGCTGTAAGCTCGACTGTGTCGGCACGCTATGCCTGGCCTGGACGGGGCATTCTCGCGCCCCGGCGCGGGGACGGGCTGGCGTGCTGCCGTCGGCCGGCCGCGATGGGGGAACCACTGAGTGCAGTCTGCTGATCTCGCCGACGCGGTGTCCCGGCTGCGCCGCGCCATGCGGCGGGCGGCCCGGGCCGCCGATCCGGCCGCCGGCCTGTCCGTGGCCCAACTGGAGATGCTGTCCTGCATGGCGGAGAACCCCGGCGTCACGCCCGGGCCAGCTGGCCCGGCTGCTCCGGCTGGCGCCCAGCTCGGTAGCGACCCTCGCCCAGTCGCTGCGCCGGGCCGGCCTGGTCACCGGACCGGCGGCGCCGGTGACCGCCGCACGGCCTCGCTGGACCTGACCGCGGTGGGCGAGGCGGCCGTCGTGCGCTGGAAGACAGTCAACGAGCAGCTGCTCAGCCTGGCCTTTGCCACCCTGCCCGCGGCCAGCCGGGATGCCCTGCAGGCGGCCCTGCCCGCCCTGGCGGACCTGGCCGGCGCGGTGGATGCCCTGGCGGACGATGCGCTCGCCCTCGCCCTGGCCACTGACCCGGCCGCAGGGACAGCGGTGGATCCGGTCCCGGTCGCGGCCGGACCAGCCGCACACGGCCGGGCCTCCTAGGCCCCCGCTCCGCGGGCCGCCTGCTGAGCAGGCGGCCCGCCGGACCTGGACTCAGGAACGTGGCTGGTCGCTGGGGATCCCGAGGACCACCTCACCGTCGCTCGGCTGCGGGCTGATGCTGCTGGCCTTACCGCCGTCCAGCCCAGTGGGCTGGGGCCTATCCGGGCTGACCCGGCTCAGCCGGGACGGCCACCAGTTCCACCGGCCCAGCAGCAGCACGGTGGAGGGCACCAGCAGGGTGCGGACCAGGAAGGTGTCCATCAGGATGCCGAGGGCCAGGCCGACGGCCAGGTCGACGAACTGGCTGCCGCCCGAGGTGCGCGCGCCGACCAGGGCGAACACGCCGAACGTGCCGGCCAGCACCAGCCCGGCCGAGGTGACCGTGGTCCCGGTCGCGCTGCAGCGCGCGGGACGACCGCCTCGCGTAGCGGCAGCGTGCGCGCTTCCTCCCGGATCCGGGTCATGACCAGGATGTTGTAGTCCTCGCCCAGGGCGAGCAGGAAGATGAACATGAGGAACGGCAGGATGAAGGTGAGCCCGGCCGATCCGCCGATGTCGATGAACAGCAGCACGGCCAGCCCCAGGGCGGCCAGGTAGGACAGGCCGACCGAGGCGATCAGGTAGAGCGGGGCCACCACGCTGCGCATGACCAGCGCCAGCAGCAGGCCGATGACCAGGATCGCGACCGGGATGACCCGGGACAGGTCGCTGTCGGAGATGCTGCTCACGTCGTAGAGCGCGGGTGCCTCGCCGCCGACGCCCCAGTCGGCGGCGCCGATCGATGCGCCCACCCGCGCGGTCTCGTCCCGGATCGACGGCACCGCGTCCAGCGCCGCGGTGCTGGCGGCGTCGCCCGCCTTCAGCCCGGTGGCGAACTGGACGGTGTGCCCGTCCGGGCTCACGTACTGGGCCGTGGCCCGGTAGATCTCGTACGCCGACCAGCGGGATCCCGGTGCCGGGCGGTGGCACCGGCGGCAGCAGCTTGGCTGGGCCGAGCCGGGCGTGCAGCGCGGCGAACTGCGCCGGGGTCAGGGCGGCGCCGGTCGGGTCGAGCGGGCCGGTCGATCCGGGTGAACAAGCCGCTGGCGGAAAGTTCCGCCTCGGCCCGGGCCAGGACCGCGGGGTCCTCCCAGGCGGGCTGCTTCAGCTTGAAGATGATGTTCGTCGGGTTGCTCGAGCTGGCCGGGAAGTACTTGGTGAGCAGCGCCTGGCCGGCCGCGGAATCGCTGTGCGCCGGGGCATTCGTCTCCCCGCCGAAGCCTGCGCCCTTGTAGCCCAGGGAGGCCACGGCGAGGCCGCCGAAGATGACCAGGCCGATGATGAGGATCCGCGCCGGATGCCGGATGATCCGGACCGCGACCCGGCCCCAGACCCCGATCTTGCCGGTGCCCGCCCGGGTCTTGCTCGGCCAGAACGCGGCCCGGCCGAAGATGGCCAGCAGCGCGGGCAGCAGGGTCAGCCCGGCCAGCAGCATGACCCCGATGCCGATGGCCAGCGGCACGCCGAGCGTGGAGTAGATCTGGAACGTCGCGACCAGCAGGGACAGCAGTGCCGCGATCACCGTGGCGGCGGAGAAGGTGATCGACTCACCGACCTTGGTGAGCGAGGTGATCACCGCTTCCTTCGGGTCCAGCCCGCCGCGCAGCTGCTCGCGGACCCGGAACACCAGGAACAGGCCGTAGTCCGTGCCCGCGCCCAGCACCAGCACGATGAGCAGGATCTGGGCGAGCTGGGAGACCTTGAGCCCGGCCTGCGCGGCCTCGGCGACCAGCGGGCCTGCGATCGTGATGGCCACGAAGGCCGGGATCAGCGTGATCAGCGGGGCCAGCAGCGCGCGGAAGATCAGCAGCAGCAGCACGATGATGAACAGCACCGACAGGCCCTGGATCTGGTTCCCGGTGTTGCCGGTCTGGTTCTGCTGGTCGACCGCGATCGGGATGGCCCCGGCCAGGTGCACGGCCAGGCCCGGACGGAGGGCTGGCCCGGCTGATCGCGGACCGCAGCCCGTTCACCAGCGAGGTCACCGCGGGGGAGCTGCCCTGCGAGACGTCGGACAGCACCTCGAGCTGCTCCGCGTGGCCGTTCGGTGACGGGCCGAGGTCACGGACGACTGTGACCGTGGGCACCGGCTGCAGGTTCGTCTGCAGGCCGGTCAGCCAGGTCCGGTCGGCGGCGGTCAGCGGGTGCCCGGCCGGGCGGCGAGCACCAGCACCGGCACCACGTTGGATCCGCCGAACGGCTTGGCCAGCTTGGCCGCATGCTCGCTGGGCGCGCTGGCGGGCAGGAAGTTCGCGTTGTTGCCCTGGGTCACGCTGGCCAGTGACGGCAGGAAGCGCGGGACCGCCACGGCGGCGATGACCCAGGCCACGATGATGACCCATCGGAAGCGGACGGAAAAGGAGCCGATCCCCCGGAAGACCTTGTCCATATGCACGCGCGCCAGGGTATGGGAGCGGCACTGAAGGAGCACTGAGATTTTCGCGTCGCCGAGGTTTCAGCGCTGGTCCGGGCCGTTCCTCCGGGCCGGCGATTCGCCGGGGGGCTCCGGGGGGTCGTCCCCCCGGGCCAGCACAGTGGCCAGCGGGGACCGGGAGGTCAACTGGGCCGGATGTGACCGGCGGGACGTGCTGACCGGCGGCCGGCCGCGGCCCGCGAATAGAGTCGGCAGCATCGTGACGCGGCACCGGAGCGAGCCGAGGGGGTGATGGTGCCATGCTGCGGTATTGCGTGGGCCTGGCCCTGGCGGCCGCTCTGGCGGCGGCCATCTTCTTCGGCGGTGGCTGGGGAGTGGCCACCATGTCCCGGCTGGCCGCCCAGGGCATCAGCCTGACCAGCATCCCGGGCCTGTCCGCGCTCGGCATCCTGCTGCTGGCCGGCCTGTTCCTCGGCATCCTCATGGTGGCCCCCGGCATCCCGCCGCTGGCCACCGCGGTGCCCGGGGCCGTCATGCTGGCCTGGACCGGGCTGCTCGGGCTGAGCGCCCCGCTGGCCGTCAGGCTCATCCCGCTGCGTCGGCGACGTCCGGCACCGGGTTCCACCTGATGCTCAGCCACGGCGTGCTGGCGCTGCTGGGCATCGCCATGATCTGCCCGGCGTTCGTCCCGGGGCGCTGGCGGCGCGGCCAGCGCGGCGAGGATGACGACGACGACGCCGGGGCGCCCGGCCATCCGGCGACACTCCGGCTGCTGTCCTAGGCGCGCCAGGTGGGCTGGGCCGGGCCAGCTGCCCGGCCCCGCACCGCCGCACCGCGGCGACGCTGCCCGGTGCGGGGCGCAGCGCCAGGGCTGGCTCAGTGCGCGGCGGTGAACTGCTCGCTCTCGGTGGAGCCGCTGAGCGCCGTGGTGGACGCCTGCGGCGTGATCGCCGAGGTGACCAGGTCGAAGTACCCGGTGCCGACCTCGCGCTGGTGCCGGGTGGCCGTGTAGCCGCGCGGCCTCGGCGCGCGAACTCGGCGTCCTGCAGCCGCACGTAGGCCGGCATCCCCTCGGCCGCGTAGCCCTGGGCCAGCTCGAACATCGAGTAGTTCAGCGCGTGGAAGCCGGCCAGCGTGATGAACTGGAACTTGTAGCCCATCTGGCCCAGCTCGCGCTGGAACTTCTCGATCGTCCCGTCGTCCAGGTGCCGGTGCCAGTTGAACGACGGCGAGCAGTTGTAGGCCAGCATCTGGTCCGGGTACCGGGCCTTGATCGCCTCGGCGAACTCGCGCGCCTCGTCCAGATCCGGGGTGGAGGTCTCCATCCAGAGCAGGTCGGAGTACGGCGCGTAGGCCAGGCCACGGGCGATGCAGGCGGCCATGCCGTTGCGCACCCGGAAGAAGCCCTCCGCGGTCCGGTCGCCGGTGACGAACGCGCCGGTCGCGCTCGTCCACGTCGCTGGTGATCAGCGTGGCGGCGTGCGCGTCGGTCGCGCGCGATCACCAGGCTCGGGACGTCGCAGACGTCAGCGGCCAGGCGGGCGGCGTTAAGCGTCCTGATGTGCTGGCCGGTCGGGATCGAGCACCTTCCCGCCCAGGTGGCCGCACTTCTTCTCGGACGCCAGCTGGTCCTCCCAGTGCACGCCCGCCGCGCCCGCGGCGATCATCGACTTCATCAGCTCGAACGCGTTCAGCACGCCGCCGAAGCCGGCCTCCGCGTCGGCCACGATCGGCGCCAGCCAGTGCCGCTCGTCCGCGCCCCCGATTCCGCCCAGCTGATCTGGTCCGCGCGGAGCAGCGCGTTGTTGATCCGGCGCACCACCTGGGGGACGGAGTTGACCGGGTAGAGGCTCTGGTCCGGGTAGGTCTCGGCGGCCAGGTTGGCGTCCGCGGCCACCTGCCAGCCGGACAGGTAGATGGCCTGCAGGCCGGCCCTGACCTGCTGTACCGCCTGGTTGCCGGTCAGCGCGCCGAGCGCCGCGACGTAGTCCTCCTCGTGCAGCAGGCGCCACAGCCGCTTCGCGCCCATCCAGGCCAGGGTGCGCTCTTCGCGCACCGAGCCGCGCAGCCGGATCACGTCCTCGGCGGTGTAGGTGCGCTCGGTGCCGCGCCACCGCGGGTCGGTCGACCACTGCTGGCGCAGTGCCGCCGCCTGCTGGCTGGCCCGGCTAGCCGGGCCCGCTGGGTGCCCGTTGCTGCCGTTCGCTGTGCTGCCGTTCGCTTTACTGCCGTTCGCTGTGCCCTCGAGGCGACGCTCGCTCACTGAAACCTCCCACGTCCTGCCGTCCCCTGGGTTGTACTGCGAGCTTGTGCGAGCCAGCCGGGAAACACTAGGGCCAAAGGGCCTGAATATTCGACAGATTTCACATAGGCTGAAGATGTGACGGACTTGCTGCCGAAAGAATCGTCGTCGTTGACGACAAGTGGTCTAGACCTTACAACATTCGGCCAGCGGCTGCGGCACCTGCGGCGCTCCCGCGGGCTGACCCTGGCCGAGCTGGGCGACCGGGTGGGCCGGGCGCCCTCGGCCCTGTCGCTGCTGGAGAACGGCCGCCGCGAGCCCAAGCTGTCGCTGATCGACGCGCTGGCCACGGCCCTGTCCGTGCCCGCCGAGGAACTGCTGCGGCACCAGCCGCCAAGCCGCCGGGCCCAGCTGGAGATCGCGGTCGAGGAGGCGCAGCGCGACCCGGTCTACGCCGACCTGGGGCTGCCCTATCTCAAGGTGGGCGCCCGGGTGCCCAACGACGTGCTGGAGCACCTCGTCGCGCTGTACAGCGAGCTGCGCAGGCAGCACACCCGGCCCACCGCCACCCCCGAGGAGGCCCGGGTGGCCAACGCGGAGCTGCGCGATGCCATGCGGGAGCGCGGCAACTACTTCCCGGAGATCGAGGAGGCGGCCGCGCAGGCCCTGGACCGGGTCGGCTACCGGGGCGGCGCGCTGTCCCAGGGCGCGCTGCTGGCGATCGTCAGCCAGCACGGCTTCGCCGTCCGCTACGCCCAGGACCTGCCGCGATCCGTCCGCTCGGTCACCGACCTGCGGCACCGGCGGATCTACCTCAAGCAGGAGTCCATCGGGATGCACTCGCCGCGGACCATCCTGCTGCAGACCCTCGGGCACTTCGTGCTCGGCCACGCCACTCCGCGCGACTTCGCCGACTTCCTCCGGCAGCGGGTGGCGGCCAACTACTTCGCGGCCGCCGTGCTGGTGCCCGAGCGCCCGGCGTCGCGGTTCCTGCTGGAGGCCAAGGAGGCGCGCGACCTGTCGGTCGAGGACCTGCGGGACGTCTTCTCGGTGTCGTATGAGATGGCCGCGCACCGGTTCACCAACCTGGTCACCCACCACCTCGGCCTGACCTGCCATTTCGTGAAGAACGACGAGGCCGGCATCATCTACAAGGCGTACGAGAACGACGGGCTGGTGCTGCCCGCCGACTCCACCGGGGCGATCGAGGGCCAGCGGATGTGCCGGAAGTGGTCCGGGCGCCAGGTGTTCGGCTCCGCCGACCGGTTCTCCCCGTACCACCAGTACTCGGACACGCCGACCGGCACGTTCTGGTGCGTGGCGCACATCGATCCCGGGCGGGAGCGCGGCATGGCCATCACCCTGGGCACCGGGTACGAGCATGCCCGGTGGTTCCGCGGCCGGGACACCGACAAGCGGATGGTGTCGCGCTGCCCGGACGGCGACTGCTGCCAGCGGCCGCCGGCCAGCCTGGCCGCCCGCTGGGACGGGATGGCCTGGCCGTCGGCCCGGGCCCACTCGCACATCCTGTCCGCGCTGCCCACCGGGAGCTTCCCTGGAGTGGACGAATCGGACGTCTACGAATTCCTGGACCGGCACGACGCCGATAGAGCGTGTCCCGTAGATCTTGGCACGCCGTTTCCGCTTGGATTGCGCCGTGGACGAGGACCGGCTGAGGCGGCATGACCTGTCTGATGCGGAGTGGGCGCGGCTGGGGCCGTTGCTGCCTGCTCATCCGCGGCAGGGGCACCGGTGGGAATGATCACCGGCTGGTGATGGACGGGATCTTCTTCCGCACCCGGGCGGGGTGCCCGTGGCGGGACCTGCCGGAGCGGTTCGGGAACTGGAAGACCGTCTATAACCGGCACCGCCGCTGGTCAGGCGATGGGACGTGGGAGAAGATCCTGGACCACCTCCGCGCGGGCTGCGATGAGGCGGCGGGAAAGCCTGGACGGTGGCGGCAGATGCCACGGTGGTGCGGGCGCACCAGCATGCGGCCGGGGCGCGGCGCCACCCGCCTGCCGATGTTGACCCGGCCCGGCTGGCGGCCGCTGCGCTGAGCGCCCCGGTGCGTGCATCAGGGGCTGAGGCGAATTACAAGGACCGGGAGACGTTAGGCCGCTCCCGCGGCGGGCTGACCACCAAGATTCACCTGCTCGCGGATTCCGCCTGCCGGCCGCTGGCCCGGGTGACCAGCGCCGGGCAGCGCCACGATTCCCTGGCCTTCCTCCCGCTCATGGGCCGGCTCACCATCGCGCGCCGGGGGCCCGGCCTGCCCGGACAAGGCCCGGGCGGGTGCTGGGCGACAAGGCGTACTCCAGCACCGCGATCCGTGCTCACCTGCGCCGGCGCGGGATCAAGGCCACCATCCCCGAACCCGGCGACCAGGCCCGCAACCGGCTGCGGCGCGGCAGCCAGGGCGGGCGGCCACCCGCCTTCGACCCGGCCGCCTATAAGCAGCGCAACACCGTCGAACGTGCCTTCTGCCAACTCCGCCAGCATCGTGCCGTCGCGACCAGGTACGACAAACGCGACTTCGTCTGGCGCGGAACCATCGACGTCGCCTCGATCCGGATCTGGCTCCGCCACCCCACCTCATGATCTACGGGACACGCCCTAGCGGCGCTCGTCACGAGGCTTGTTACCTGTCGGTAACTTACGCGTGCTACTCTACGGTAACATCGCTGACCCGCCCGCTGTGAGGAGCCGCATGAGCACGCCCCCGGCCAGCCCCGGATTCTCCCTAGATCCTGGCCCCGATGTGCGCGAGATGCGCGACTGGGTGCATGGTTTCGCCGCCGACGTGATCCGGCCTGCCGGCGCCGAATGGGACGAGCGCGAGCAGACTCCCTGGCCCGTCCTGCAGGAGGCAGCCAAGATCGGGCTGTACTCGCTGGACTTCTTCACCGGGCAGTGGCTGGAGCCCAGCGGGCTGGGTATCCCGGTCGCCTTCGAGGAACTGTTCTGGGGCGACGCCGGCATCGCGCTGTCCCTGGTCGGCAGCACGCTGGCCGCGGTGGCGGTGGCCAGCAACGGGACTCCGGAGCAGGTGGGGGAATGGCTGCCGGAGATGTTCGGCAGCGCGGACGAGGTGAAGCTCGGCGCGTTCTGCGCCTCCGAGCCGGACGCTGGCAGCGACATCGGCTCGATCCGCACCCGGGCCGAGTACCGCGAGGCCAGCGACGAGTGGGTGCTCAACGGGACCAAGTCGTGGGCCACCAACGGCGGCATCGCCGACGTGCACGTGGTCGTGGCCGCTGTGGACCCGGCGCTGGGCACCCGGGGCCAGGCCAGCTTCATCGTCCCGCCCGGCACCCCCGGGCTGAGCCAGGGCCAGAAGTTCCGCAAGCACGGGGTGCGGGCCTCGCACACCGCCGAGGTGGTGCTGGACGATGTCCGGGTGCCGGGACGTTGCCTGGTGGGCGGCAAGGAGCGGCTGGACGCCCGGCTGGACCGGGTCCGGTCCGGCGGCCGCGGCCGGCGAGCAGGCCGCGATGAAGACATTCGAGGCGTCCCGGCCGAGTGTCGCGGCGATGGCGGTGGGCGTCGCCCGGGCCGCCGTGGAGTACGCCCGGGACTACGCCACCCAGCGGCAGCAGTTCGGGCGGCCCATCGGCCAGAACCAGGCCATCGGCTTCATGCTGGCCGACATGCAGGCGGCGGTGGACGCGGCCCGGCTGCTGACCTGGCGGGCGGCCTGGATGGTGCGGCAGGGCCTCCCGCTGGACGGCGCCGAGGGCTCGATGTCCAAGCTGGTTGCCGGGGAGACCGCGGTCCGGGTGACCGAGCAGGCCATCCAGATCCTGGGCGGCAACGGCTACACCCGCGAGTTCCCGGTCGAGCGCTGGCACCGGGACGCGAAGATCTTCACCATCTTCGAGGGCACCTCGGAGATCCAGCGGATGATCATCGGCCGGGCGGTCACCGGCCTGGACGTCCGCTAGAGAAGTCGGCCAGTTTGGTGGGCCGTTTCGGGCCTGACCTGGTGTTTTGCCGGTCTGGCCGAGTGGCGTTCTGGCTACTTCAAGGTGAGCGGGATCGGGGCGCCGATGAGCTCGAAGGCCTGGCGCTGGGTGCCGGTGGGCTCGGTGAGCATGGGCACGGTGGCCTTGGCGCTGGCGAACTGGACCTGGTTGCGGGTCAAGGTGGCCAGGTGCTCCAGCAGGCCGCGGAAGCTGCGGTAGGGCTGGCCGGCCGGGTCGTGCTGGCATGAGGCCTTGGCCTGGGCGCGGGCGGAGCGGCGGGCTGGGGCGACGGGGTTTTCCTGCTGGGGCGGGTTCTCGTCAGTGAAGGTCAGCGGCGCCCATGCCCGGCGCAGGTGCCAGGTGAGGTAGCAGGCGAGCATGCAGATCAGCACGTGGGCCCTGACGCGTTCTTCCAGGCGGTGGAACACCGGGCGCAGGTCCAGGTCGTCGGATTTGATGTGGCGGAAGTCCCGTTCGACGTATCTGAGGTTCTTGTAGGCGGCCACCACGCTGGGGGCATCGAGGTGACTGGCCGGGACGGGGGTGCGCAGCACGTAGAACCCGTCCAGGGCGGCCTCGGCGCTGATCTGGTCCTGCCGTCGTTCCGCGGTGAGGCTGTCATCGGTGATGGTGACGGCGAGGTGCTTGCCGGTCTTGTACTTGCTGATCACCTTGCCCACCTCGACGCCGATCGTCGCGGCGCCGGCCAGCTGCCCGGCGGCCACGCGGGCGATGAGCGGGGCGAGCAGCTTCTCGGTCGCTTGCAGCAGGTCCTCCCGCTTGCGGGCGCGGTCGGCGGCCAGCACCGGGTTGCGGCAGGCGACCAGCCGCTCGCCCGGGAAGTCATCGGAGGTGATCTCGGCCAGGTCCTGCTGATCGAACAGGGACAGCTGGAGGGGGCCGTCGCCGGCCAATAGCCTACGGATGGCGGGGGCGCGCAGCGCGGTGATCCACCCGTAGGGCTCCGGCCGCTGCGTCCCGTCCTCCAGCTGGTTCAGGGCCTGGATGCGGGCCGAGGTGATCATGCCGCGGTCGCCGGCCATGACCATCTTGGCCAGTCCGAACTTCTCCCGCACCACCTGCACGATCTGGGTGAACGCGGCCGGGTCGCCGGTGTTGCCGGGGAAGACCCGGACCGCGACCGGGCGGCCGGCCGGGTCGGTGAGCAGCCCGTACTCGATCTGCAGCTTGCCCTTCTTGCCGTCGCGGGAGTAGCCGCGGGCGGCCAGCGGGCAGCACCGGCCCTCGAGCCACGAGGACGACAGGTCGAACAGCGCCATCCGGGACGGGCTGGGCTCTGGGCCGAGGTGGCGGCGGGCCAGCCCGGCCTCGATCGCGTCCTGCCGGGACACCAGCCAGTCCATCGCCGCGTAGATGTCATCGGTGCTGGCCCCGGCCGCGCCGAGGTCGGCGCCGAGGGTGGTGTCGTCCCACCAGGCCAGGGTGGACAGCTTCGAGCCCGGCTTGACGACCCGGGAGATGACCAGGGCCAGGGCCAGGTCCCGCTGGCGGCCCGCCGGGCCCAGTAGCGCGGGCAGGCCGAGCTCGCGGGCAATGGCGTGCACGGCGGCGACGTGGCCGTGCGGCAGGGACCCGGTGATGGTGACCGCCTGCCCGGCGGGGACCAGCTGCTGGCCCTTCAGGCCGGCGTTGATCAGGTCGATGACGTGGTCCGGCAGTGAGGACAGGTTGGCCACGGTCTCGTTCCTGACCGTGCCGCCGTCGCGGTAGGTGCGGCGCAGGTAGGCCGAGGAGTAGTCGCGGCGGCGGCCCTGCTTGTTGACGTAGCCGGTCTTGGTGACTCTGACTACGTGGACTTTCCCGCCGTTCCGGGTCATAGCCTGATCTTAACGGGTGCATACGCGGAAATCTGCTACGACACGCCGCATATTCTGACTACACTCTGTGGTCAGGTTACGCCGAAACGGCAGTTCAGGATGCAATACCTACGGAGAGCTACGGCATGGCAGGCAGCCGGCCGGCGGCGTCACACGCCGAGGGGCAGGGTCTGGCTGACCGGACGCGTAGCCACCACCTTGCCGTTGCATCCCGGCGCGTAGACCGCCGGGCGCCCCTCCGGGTAACTGAGGGTGGCTTGCGTGTAACGCCGCTCTCCTGGGTGTCCCTTCACGGTGGCGCTGCCCCACAGCACGGCCACCACCGGGTAGTGGTGGATATGTCCGGCCGCGCAATTCGGCTTGCAGTCGTTCTGCCACTCGGTCCCATAGGCACTGGCGAGCTCCGGCGTCCAGCTGGTCCAGCGCAGCTGGGTCAGCCCTGTGCCGTTGTCCGCGCAAGCCAGGGAGATGGTTCCCGGCCTGGCCTGGGCCCTGCCGGTGCAGTTGAGCACGACGTACTGCGGGGCGCTGGTGGCGGGGCCAGCGCGGGTGACGGCAGCCGCAGGCGCGGTGGCCGGGCCGGCAGGCCCCGGCAGCGTCAGGCTCAGCGCAAGTGCGGCAACGGCGGATCCCGAAGCAACAGTCGTCATTCGTCCCTGGTTCATGATGCTCATCGTTCCCCTCGGGAGCCTGCTGGCAGATGTGGAGACGACACAGGCCGGGCTTTAGTTGCCCGGGGCCGCGCTCCGCCTATCTCTGCTAGGAATCCGGGCATGCTCACTGGAGATCGTGTACGGCTGCGCGCCATAGAACCGTCGGATGCCGAGATGCTGTGGCGCTGGGGCTTCGTCGAGGAAGGACGCATGCGCGAGGCGTTCTGGCGTGACGGAAACTGGCACGACTACATCCTCATGGGCCTCCTAGCGGGCGGGGCAGCCGCGGCCCCGCTCTTCCCATCCGCGGCCCGGTTCTTCCTGCGATCAACCCCGGGGGCGGCCGGGGAGGCGGCCAGGTCTTCGTGCCCATACCCTGGGTAGGGATGACCAGCCTGATCGAGCACATACTCAGCCTCAGCGGATGGCTGGCCCTGCTTATCGTCTTCGCCGTCCCGGCCCTGGAATCGTCGGTGTTCCTGGGCTTCTTCTTCCCCGGGGAAACCGCGCTGATCCTGGGCGGGGTGCTGGCCTCCTACGGCCGGGTGGCTCTGTGGCAGGTGCTGGTGGCCGGCATCGCCGGTGCCGTGGTGGGCGATTCCGTGGGCTACCTGGTCGGCCGGGAGTACGGGCGGCGGATGCTCGGGTCGAGGCCGCTGCGCCGGTTCGCCAAGCCGGGCCGGATCGACCGCGGGCAGGAATACCTCAACCAGCGGGGCGGCAAGGCCGTCTTCCTCGGCCGGTTCACCGCCGCGCTCCGGGTGCTGGTGCCGGGCCTGGCCGGGATGGCCCGGATGCCGTACCGGGTGTTCCTGCCGTGGAACTTCGCGGGCGGCGCCACCTGGGGCGCGCTGATGGTGCTGCTCGGCTACCTGGCCGGGGCCAGCTGGAAGCGGGTCGCCGGCTATGCCACCCAGGTCGGCATCGCCCTGTTCGTGGTCGTCGTGCTCACCCTGGTCACCGGGCACCTGATCCGGTCGGCGCGCGACCCGGACAGCTGGGCCGGCCGCCAGGCCAGGCGGCTGGCCGGCAGCCCGCCGGCCCGGTGGCTGGAACGCCGGTTCCCCCGCCAGCTCCGCTGGCTCGGCGCGCGGTTCCAGCCCGGCGTGCCGACCGGCTTCGCGATGACCGTGGCCGTGCTCACCCTGGCGGCCTGCGCCTGGTCGCTGGGCTCGCTCACGAACAGCGTGCTGAATCACGACCACAGCGCGCGGCTGGACCCCGGGGTGCTCAGCTTCTTCACCGGGCACCGCGCTGCCTGGCTGACCAGCCTGGCCCGCGCGCTCACCTGGCTGGGATCCGGGTACCTGCTGTGGCCGGTGGTGATCCTGGCCGGGGCGGCCCTGTGGTGGTGGCGCCGCGAGTGGCTGGTGGCGGTACTGCCGGCCGCCGCGCTGGCCGGGGCGGCGGGGCTGGTCGGAGCTGGCCAAGGCCCAGGTCGCGCGGCCCCGGCCGCCGGCGGGGGACTGGCTGACCGGGGTCGATGGGTGGTCCTACCCGTCGCAGCATGCCGCCCAGGCGCTGGCCGTCTGGGGATGCTGGCCGTCATGCTGATGGCCGGCCGCTCGCTGCGGGCCCGGACCCTGCTGATGACTGGTGCCACCCTGATCGCGGCGGTGGTCGGGCTCACCCGGCTCTACCTTGGCGTGCACTGGCTGACGGACGTGCTGGCCGGCTGGGCCCTGGGCGGCGCCTGGGGCTGCCTGCTGATCATCGGTTACCTGATCGCGCAGCGGGCCGCGCCGGAGCGGGTCGCCGCGGCTCCCGCCGCGCGGCCCGCGCCCCCGGCCCGGCCCGGGGTCCCCGGCGGCTGAACCCGGCGCGGCCGGCCCGGCCGGGCGGCTACCGGATCGACCCGGCGGTGAGGCCGCCCACGACCCGCCGCTCGATCAGCGCGAACAGGACCAGGACCGGGATGGTGGCCACCACCGAGGCGCCGAACAGGTGCTGCCAGTCCACCGTGTACTGCCCGATGAACTCGTCCAGCCGCACGGTCAGCGGGGTGGCGCTGCTGCTGGTGGTCAGGGTCAGCGCGGCGATGAACTCGTTCCAGGCCGCGATGAAGGTGAAGATCAGCGCGGTGACCAGGCCGGGGACGGCGAGCGGGAGGGTGACCCGGAGCAACGCGGCGCAGCCGGCCGCTGCCGTCCACCATCGCGGCCTCCTCCAGTTCCACCGGGATCGAGGCGAAGTAGGCGTTCATGATCCAGACGGCGAAGGCCATGCTGAACCCGGCGTTGACCAGGATCAGCGCCCACACCGTGTCGATCAGGTGGAAGCCCAGGAACTCCTTGTAGATGCCCGACGATCAGCGCGGTCGGCTGCAGCATCTGGGTGATCAGCACGAGCAGCAGGAACGCGCCCCGGCCGCGGAACCGGTGCCGGGCCGTGTAGTAGGCCGCGGGCATGGCCACCAGGACCACCAGCAGGGTGGCCCCGCCCGCCACCTCCAGGCTCACCCGCAGGCTGGTGCGTGATGCCGTAGCCCGCGCCCCACATGCTGGTGAGGTTGGACCAGGCGAAGTGGTGCGGCAGGTAGTTGCGCTCCAGCAGTTCGCGCTGCGGCCGCAGCGCGGTGATGATCATTTCCAGGTAGGGCAGCAGGAAGATGCGGCGATGAGGTAGGCGGCGGCCGCGACCAGCGCGGTGCGCAGCGGGGACCGGGGCAGCCGCGGCGGGGCGCGGCCGACTGCGCAGCCCGGCCTGCGGGCCCGCGGCGGGCGGCCGTCAGGCTGCCCCGGAGGTCCACGGTCGCAGCAGACGATGACGATGATCAGGCCGAAGTTGACGATCGACATCGCCGCCGCTTCACCGAGGTAGCTCTCCTTGAGGTTGTACATGAACACCGTGGTCGTGTTGGTCTCGTAACCGGGGCCGCCCGCGGGTCATCTCCCAGATGATCGGGAACGAGTTGAACACGTTCATCAGGTTGATGACCATGGCCACCACGAAGGCCGGGCGGAGCAGCGGCAGCGTGATCGACCGGTAGGCGCGCCACGGGGAGGCACCGTCGATCCGGGCGGCCTCGAACAGCTCGCCCGGGATGGCCTGCAGCCCGGCCAGCAGCGTGTAGCTGGTGAACGGCAGCGAGACGAACACGGCGACCCCGATCATCCAGGCCATCGCGCTGTCCGGGCGGCCCAGCCAGGACGAGCGTGTTCGAGTCGAACTGGCGCACGATGCCGAGCTGGTGCAGGAAGACGTTGATGACGCCGTTGTCCGGCTGCAGCATCCAGCGGAAGATCAGCGCGGTCATCATCACCGAGGCGGCCCACGGCGCGATCAGGGCCCAGCGGGCCACCCGCCGGCCCGGGAACCGCTGGTTGAACAGCTGGGCCAGGCCCAGCGAGCCGAGCATGGTGAGGCCAACCACGGCCGCCACCCAGAGCAGCGTCCGGACCAGGATCCCGGGCAGGTTCGGGTCGTCCAGCAGCGGCTGAAGTTCCTCGTCCCGGCCGACCCGATCGTGACCCCGATCGGCGTGATGTCCTGCATCGACGTCTGGACCAGGGTCACGATCGGCCACAGCACCACCACCGCGATCAGCGCGATGGCCGGGCCGAGCCAGGCCAGCGGGGCCAGCCGCCGCCGGGCCCGCCGGGCCCGCCCGGCCGGCCGCGACGGGCCGGGCGGCCGGGACGGGAGGCTCTCCCGCCGCGGCCGCCCGGCCGCCGTCATGCGGCCCGTGACCTCCCTCATCCGGGCGGCGACGTCCGCCATCGGCGTCAGCCGCCGCTGGTGGCGGTGTGCTGGATCGCGTTCAGCACGCCCTGCGGGTTGCCGGTGATCGCCTGGCCGAGCGTGGTCTTGATCTGGTTCTCCACGGTCGTCCAGTTGGCGGCGGACGGGTAGTTGACCGAGTCCGGGATGTTCTTGAGGAACGCGGCGAACACCGGGTCGCGGGCCAGCACCGCCGCGGCGCTCTGGGTGGCCGGCAGCAGGTCGTACTCGCCGGTCGAACTGGAGCTGGAACGCGTCGGAGTAGGCGAAGTCGAGGAACTTCCTGATCGCGGCCTGGTGGCCGCCGGTGCTGAACGCCACGATGTCGTCATGCACGCCCAGGGTCGAGGTCAGCGGGCCGGTGCGGCCGGGCACGTCGGCGGTGCCGTAGTCGCCGGCCTGCAGCACGCCGGCGGCCTGGATGATCGGGATCACCGCGGGTGAGCCGAGCATCATGCCGACCCGGCCCTGGGCGAACGACGCCCAGACGTCCTTGCGGTCCGTGCTGCCCGGGCTCGGCTGGGTGTCACCCGCCTTCGCCAGCTGGCTCATGAACTGCAGGGTCTGCACGTTCTGCGGGCTGTTGATGGCGTACTTGCCGGCCGCGCTCGAGGTAGCCGCCGCCGTTGCCCAGGAACCACAGCAGCGCCTCGGCCTGCGCTTCCTCGCTGCCGAGCGGCATGCCGTAGCCGATGTAGCCCTTGGCCTTGATGGCGGCGGCGTCGCTGCGCAGCTGCGCCCAGGTGGCGGGGGGTGACGACAGGTGCGCCGCGGCGAAGATCTTCTTGTTGTAGTAGAGCGCCCGGGTACTGGTGGTGAACGGGATCCCGTAGTCGGTGCCCTGGTAACGGCCGTCCTTGAGGAAGGTCGGCAGCAGGTTATGCAGCACGGCGGGGGACAGCACCGGCGCTGTCCGGGTAGAGCAGGTGGCTCTGCGCGAACTGCGGGGCGGTGTCACCCTCGAGGATGTCCGGGAACTGCTTGTTCTGCACCAGCGTCTGCACCTTGTCCGGGAAGTCGGTCCAGTCCACCGTCTGCACCGAGACCGTGATGCCCGGGTTGGCCCGGTGGAAGGCGGCCGCGATGGCCTTCCAGTACTTCGCGGTGCTGTTGGCCGGCCCGGTGCCGTAATCGGCGCCGAAGAAGGTCAGCGTGGTGGTGCCGGCCGTCCCGCCGCCGCTGGATCCGCACCCGGCCAGCGCCACCGCCAGTGCCGCGCCGATCGCTAAGGCCGGGGTCCGCCACTGCTTCATCGTGTCTCCTTCACCGTGGGTGGGCAGGCCTGAATTATAAATAAAGTTTCCTATTAGTTTCTACCCCTGCGCCCCGGCGGCCCGGATGCGGCTTCCGGGCGCCGCCCCGCGCCGAGGTCCACGGCGCGTTATGGAAACGTCACCACTTCGCCGGCCCGGCTGGGGCCGGGCCCGGGCGGTGCCACGGGACCGCCCCCGGGCCGGGAAAGTCCGCGTTCCGGGCGGTCTGCGCGCCCGGCTCTGCCCCGCTGCGGGCGGATGCGCCCGGCTCCGCCGGGATCTGCCGCGCTACCGGCGAGGCTGCGGTGAGTTGTGGTATTGCCGCGTGTCCAGCCATTGCTGAGCCATTTGTCAAGGTAAGGGGGCAAATGGTGTCCGATAACATCTCCGGCGGTCAGCCCAGGGGCGGGGGTTGCGCGTGCTTGAGGGGGCACACCAGCGGTGAGCGGAACCATAACCAGGCGGGGAACCGGCGAGGCGTCCAGGCGGGCGCGCGATGGAGCCGCGTCGGTCCCGGCGCCCGGCCTGGCCGCGTGGGTGACCCCCGTCAACGTGGCCATCGCCGTCTGCACGGCGCTCGCGCTGGGCCTGCGGCTGCTGCTGCTCAGCCGCCCCGGGTACCTGATGGGGGTCACCGAGTACGACGACGGCCCGTACTTTGGCAGTGCCGTGGACCTGCTGCACGGCGTGCCGCCCTACCGCGACTTCATCTTCGTGCAGCCACCCGGGATCACCCTGCTCATGCTGCCCGCCGCGGCGCTGTCCAAGGTGACCGGCACGGCCACCGCGATGGCGGCCGGCCGGCTGCTCACCACCCTGGCCAGCGTCGCCGCCGTGGCCGGGATCGGCCTCCTGGCGCGGCACCGGGGCCTGCTCGCCGTGATCGTGAGCTGCGGGCTGATGGCGGTCTACCCGGACAGTGTGCTCACCTCGCGGACCGTGCTGGTGGAGCCGTGGCTGACGGTGTTCTGCCTGGCCGGGGTGCTCGCCGTGGCCGAGGGTGACCGCCTCACCGCCAGCCGGCGGCGGCTGCTGGCGGGCGGGGCGGCCTTCGGCTTCGCCGGCGCGGTGGAGGTCTGGGCCATCTTCCCGGTGCTGGTCCTGTTCCTCCTGCTGCTCCCCGGGATCAGGCGGGCCGGCGTCTTCGCCGCCGGGGTCGCGGCCGGCTTCTGCGTGCCCGTGCTCCCGTTCGCCGCGCTGGATCCCCGGCGGTTCTACCAGAGCCTGTACGTGGCGCAGGTCGCGCCGCGGGCCGGCTCGGACCGGGTGCCGGTCGGCGCCCGGCTGAGCCACATGCTCGGCCTGGTCAACCTCCCGCTGCCCGCGCACCCCAAGGCGCTGCTGGTGACCGCGGCCTGCCTCCTGGTGGCCGCGGTGGCCGCCCTGATGGCGGCCGGGTGGCTGATCAGCCGCCAGCCCCCGCCCGCCCTGGACCGGTTCGCGCTGCTGACCGCCGCCCTGGTCAGCGCGGCCTTCCTGTGGCCGGACCAGTTCCACTATCACTTCACGGTCTTCCTGGCGCCGTTCCTGGCCCTGGCCATCGCGCTGCCCGCCGCGCGGCTGGCCCAGGCGGCAGGCCAGGAAGGATGGCGGCTGCCCGCGCTGGGCGTGGCCGGCCCGCTGCGGCTGGGGATCCCGGCCGCCGCGCTGGCCAGCGTGGCGGTCGCCGTGTTCGCCATGGACCAGGCCAGCTTCGAGTCCCACCTGACGCTGCCGTATGGCACGGTGCCCGCGCGGGTGGACCGGATCATCCCGCGCGGCGCGTGCGTCGCCACCGACCAGGTCTCCTACCTGCTGATGGCCAACCGGTTCAGCCCTGACCTGCCCAGCTGCCCGCACATGCTGGACGGGCTCGGCAGTGACCTGGCGTTCTCGGACGGGCTCAAGCCGGGCACCGGGGCGGCGCTGGTGCCGGCCGTGCGGGCGATGTGGCGCGACGAGTTCGGCCGCTCCCAGTTCATCTGGCTGTCCTACAACGCCTACCGCCGCGTCGCGTGGACCCCGCAGCTCCGGGCCTACCTGCAGGCCCACTTCGTGCCAGTGCTCCGGCACGGCTGGCACGACACCCTGTACCGTCGCCGCTGAATCGACTGAGACGCTTATTCGCCGGCGAGGGGAGGACACGGCTCCGGAGCCGTGTCCTCCCCTCGCCGGCGAATGCGCGGGGGGCTCCGGGGGTCGCCCCCGGGCTAGCAGAGCCCCCGGGCTAGCAGAGCCCGGTGTAGTTCTCGGCCAGGGAGGCGGCCATGGCCCGCGAGCTGGTGACGTAGCGCAGCTGGGCCAGCTGGAGCTGGGCGTCTATCGGGTCGGCTTCCGGAACCGTGTGCAGCATGGACGTCATCCACCAGGAGAAGTGGGTGCGCCGCCAGACCCGGCCCAGGCACCGGCGTGAGTAGCTGTCGGCCAGCGCCGGGTCACCGCGCAGCATCGCGTCCAGCGCCTCCGCCAGCAGGGCCACGTCACCGAGGGCCAGGTTGAGCCCTTTGGCCCCGGTCGGCGGGACGATGTGCGCGGCGTCGCCGGCCAGGAACAGCCGCCCGTAGCGCATCGGCGCGCTCACGAAACTGCGCATCGGGGTGATGCCCTTGTCCAGGATGGGGCCTTCCTTGAGCTCCCAGCCCGGCAGCGCGAAGCGCCGCTGCAGCTCCGCCCAGATGCGCTCGTCCGGCCACGCGGCGATGTCCTCGTCCGGGTCGACCTGGAGGTAGAGCCGGCTGACCTGCGGGCTGCGCAGGCTGTGCAGCGCGAACCCGTCCGGGTGGTGCGCGTAGATCAGCTCGTCGGTGGACGGCGGGACGTCGGCCAGCACGCCGAGCCAGGCGTACGGGTAGTCGCGCTGCCACACGGTGAGCAGGCCGGCCGGGATGGCCGGGCGGCAGATGCCGTGGAACCCGTCGCAGCCGGCGATCACGTCGCAGCGCATCTCGTGGCGGGTGCCGTCCGCGGCCGTGTACGACAGCACCGGCCCGGTCGAGTCCAGGCCGGATACCTCCGTCCCGGTGACCTCGAACTCCAGCCGGGCGCCGGCCGCCAGCCGGGCGGCGATCAGGTCCTTCACCACCTCGGTCTGCGCGTAGACGGTCACGGTGGCCCCGGTCAGGTCGCGGAAATCCAGGTGGTGCCGCTCGCCGGCGAACTGGAGGTAGATGCCGCCGTGCTCCAGGCCCTCACGGTCCAGCCGGCCGCCCACCCCGGCGTCGCGGAGCAGCGCGACGGCCCCGGCCTCCAGCACGCCGGCCCGCTGCCGCGCCTCGCAGTAGGCCCGGCTGCGGCTCTCCACCACGACCGAGTCGATCCCGCGCAGCGCCAGCAGATGGGACAGCAGCAGCCCGGCCGGGCCGGCCCCGACGATGCCTACCTGGGTGCGCATGGACCTCCTGGTTCCCTGATCGGGCTGGGCCACCCGGCGCGCCGGCTAGAACGGGTACGGCGCGATCTCGCTGCGCATGGTGACCCACCGGGTCTCCGTGAAGGCCTCCAGGTTCGCGGTGCCGCCGAAGCGGGCCCCGGTGCCGGAGGCGCCGATCCCGCCGAACGGGGTGTTGGGCGCGTCGTCCACGGTCTGGTCGTTGATGTGCACGATGCCGGTCGGGATCTTCCGGGCGAGTTCCAGGCCACGGAGCGGGTCGCGGGTGAGGATGCCCAGGGACAGCCCGTACTCGGTGTCCGCGGCCAGCTTGGCCGCCTCGTCGGCGTCGGAGAACCGGATCACCGGGGCCACCGGGCCGAACACCTCGTCGGCGTACGCGGGCATGGCCGGCGCCACCTCGGCCAGCACGGTGGGCTGGTAGAAGAGCCCCTGGTAGGTGCCGCCCGGCGGCGAGCCGGGCTCCCGCGCCCACGCTCGCGGTGACCAGGTGGTGGATCTTGTCCCGCTGCCGCTCATCGATGACCGGGCCGAGCGCCACCTGGCCGCTGGCCGGGTCGCCGACCGGCAGGTGGCTGGCCTTCTCGGCCAGCGCGGCGACGTAGTCGTCGTAGACGGACGCGTGCACCAGGTGCCGGCCGGTGGTCATGCAGATCTGCCCCTGGTGCAGGAACGACCCCCACGCGCCGGCCGAGGCGGCGGCGGCCACGTCCGCGTCGTCCAGCACGATCAGTGCCGAGTTGCCGCCGAGTTCCAGGTGCACCCGCTTGAGGTGCTGCGCGGCCAGCGCGCCGACCCGGCGGCCGACCGCGGTGGACCCGGTGAACGAGATGATCCGCACCAGCGGGTCGGTGATCAGCGTCTCCCCGGCCTCCGGGCCGCCGGGCAGCACGTGCAGCACGCCCTCGGGCAGGCCGGCCTCCTCGAACACCCGGGCCAGCGCGACCCCGCCGCACACCGCGGTCCGCGGGTCGGGCTTCAGTACCACCGCGTTGCCCAGCGCCAGCGCGGGCGCCACCGAGCGGATGGCCAGGATCTGCGGGAAGTTGAACGGGGAGATCACCCCGACCACGCCGGCCGGCACCCGCTCCGCCCAGCTGAGATGCGGCGACTCGGTGGGCAGCAGCTCACCGTAGGGGCGCGAGGGCAGCGTCGCGGCCTCATAGATCTCCTCGGTGGCCACGTGCGTCTCGAACTGGGCGGCGGGCCCGATCTTGCCGCCCTCGCGGATGCTCCACTCCTCGATCTCCGCGGCGTTCGCCTTCCAGATGTCACCAGCCCGGCGCAGGATGGCGGACCGCTCGGTGTGCGGCAGGGCCGCCCAGGCCGGCTGCGCGGCGGCCGCGGCCGCCGCGGCCGAGGCGATGTCGGCCGGCGAGGCGATGCCCGGCCCGGCCCAGTTCCTTCCCGGTGGCCGGCTCGGTGACCGGGGCCTCGCCGCCGGAGACCGCCTTCCACCCGCCGCTGAATGCCTTACCGCGCCACATCGCCTCGTCGAGAAATGTCACGGGAACTCCTTGATCGCTAATGGCGATCGCCGCGTTGAGGGACCGGATTCCGCACCTGGAGACCTGTTCGCTTAACGAACACCAGTTCTGTGCTCGAACATTGCGAATCTAGATGAGACCGCAGGCCAGTGTCAACGAGGACGGCGGGGCAGCGGTGCCCGGGCTACGGTACCGGGCCGTGGCCGGGAGCCGCCGCCAGGGTCCTGTACCGGCCCGGGCGGCGCATGCTACCCCTAGGTCCATGACCGAGACTGCGGAACGGGCCCTGGATGAGGACATCGCGGCGCTGGCCCTGACCGACCACCACGTCCACCCGGCGCTGGCGTCCGGCCTGGCGCCGCACGAGTTCGAGGGGCTGCTCACCGAGTCCGACCGGCCGGTCCCGCCGTGGATGACCCAGTTCGACTCCCAGCTGGGGATGGCGGTCCGCCGCTGGTGCGCGCCGGTGCTCGGCCTGGGCCCGTTCGCCGCGCCCGGGGACTACCTGGCCCGCCGGGCCGAGCTGGGGCCGGAGGAGGTCACCCGGCGGCTGCTGCGGGCCAGCGGCATCGGCCATTACCTGCTCGACACCGGCTACCAGGCCGGCGGCATGCTCGACCTCGCGGGCATGCAGGCGGCGTCCGGTGCGGCCGCCGACGAGATCGTCCGGCTGGAGAGCGTGGCCGAGGCGGCGCTGCTGGCCGGGGACGCCAGCGCGGACGGGTTCGCCGGCCGGCCGCGAGGCCCTGGCCGAGCGGGTCCCCGGCGCGGTCGGCCTCAAGAGCATCATCGGCTACCGGCACGGGCTCGACTTCGACCCGGAACCGCCCGCCGCGGCCGAGGTGGCCGTGGCCGCGGGCCACTGGCTGCGCCAGGCCGAGCTGACCGGGCAGGCCCGGGTGACCGACCCGGTGCTGCTCCGGCACCTGCTGTGGAGCGGGCTGTCACATGGGCTGCCGCTGCAGCTGCACACCGGCTTCGGTGACCCGGACGCGGACCTGCGGCGGAACGACCCGCTGCTGCTGCGCGGCTTCCTGGAGCGGGCCGAACCGCACGGCGTGCCCATCATGCTGCTGCACTGCTACCCCTACCATCGCGGGGCCGGGCACCTGGCGAGCGCCTACCCGCACGTCTTCCTGGACGTCGGGCTGGCCATCAACCACACCGGGGCGCGGGCGGCCGCGGTCGTGGCCGAGTCCCTGGAACTGGCCCCGTTCGGCAAGGTGCTGTTCTCCTCCGACGCGTGGGGCCCGGCCGAGCTGCACTACCTGGGCGCGCTGCTGTGGCGCCGGGCCACCGCCGCCGTGCTCGGCCGCTGGGTCGCCGACGGTGACTGGAGCCGCGGCGATGCCCTCCGGGTGGCCGGGATGATCGCCGCCGGCAACGCCCGCCGGGTGTACGGCCTTGACTAGGGACGGCTGGCGGGCTCGCGGCCAGAGGGCCGCGCGCTCATCTGCCCGTGCTCATCTGCCCGCGGTCACGGCTTTGAGCTCGCCGAATGACTCCCGGATGTGCTGCGCCAGGTCCCGCTGGCCTGCGTCGTTCACCCACCGTTCGAACGCGATCTTGAAGACGGCGATCCCCGCCTCGGCGGCCAGGCTGGCGGCTGGGTCCTTGACACCGCGCCCGCGCAACGTGCCGGCGAGCGCCGCGGACAGTGCCGCGAGCTTGATCAGCTCGCGTTCCTGCAGGTCCGCGTTCGCGGCAATGACGGCCTGGCGCAGCCCGGCGAATTCACGGCGCTCCTGGAGCAGGCCGGCCGCGGCATCGAGGGCCGCGGCCACCGCGTCGATCGGCGCTGCGGAATCAGGGGTGCTGGCCAGGGCGCTGACCAGGTAGTCCTGCAGCGTGCCCGCGCCCGCGAACAGGACCTCGCGCTTGTCGGCGAAGTGCCGGAAGAACGTCCGCTCCGTGAGCCCCGCCCGCTGGGCGATCTCCGCCACCGTCGTCTGCTCGAACCCGCGCTCGCTGTAGAGGTCCAGTGCCGCCTTCTCGAGCCGGCCTCGCGCGTCTGGTTCCCACCGGCCCATGCCCCGGATCCTATCTGATGGCAGCAGCTGACATCGCGTGGTACTGTGATGACAGCAACTGACATCGATGTGCTTCGCGCAAACCATGCGCTGGCCATCGGCCACCTGGAGGTTTTCTCATGCGCGTATTCGTCACCGGCGCGTCCGGCTGGATCGGCTCCGCCGTCGTGCCCGAGCTCATCGGCGCGGGCCATCAGGTCACCGGGCTGGCCCGCTCGGATGGCTCCGCTGCTGCCCTCACCGAGGCCGGGGCGCAGGTGGTTCGCGGCACCCTGGACGACCTTGACATCCTGCGGAGTGCCGCGGCGGCATCGGATGGTGTCATCCACCTCGCGTTCAAGCACGACATCGCGTTCACCGGGGGCTTCGAGGGGGCGGCCCAGGCGGATCGCCGCGCCATCGAGACCTTCGGCGGGGCGCTGGCCGGTTCTGGCCGGCCGTTCGTCATCGCCTCCGGGACGCTCGGGCTCGCACCGGGACGGGTGGCGACGGAACGGGACGACGGGCATGCCCCCGGCTCGGTCGCCGCGTCCCCCGCCAGCGGCCCGGCGATGCGGCTGGCCAATGCGGAGATGACGCTCTCCTTCGCGTCCCGCGGCGTCCGCTCGTCCGTGCTGCGGCTGCCCCCGACGGTGCATGGCGACGGGGATAACGGCTTCATGGCCGCCCTGGTCGGCATGACCCGCGGCCGGGGCGTCTCCGGTTACCTGGGCGACGGGTCCAACCGCTGGCCCGCCGTGCACCGGTTCGATGCCGCGAACCTGTTCCGCCTGGCCGTGGAGCAGGCCCCGGCGGGATCGGTGCTGCACGCCGTGGCCGACGAGGGCGTGCCGATCCGCGAGATCGCCGAGGTGATCGGACGGCACCTGGACGTGCCGGTGGCCTCCATCCCCGCCGAGCAGGCCGGCGAGCAGTTCGGCTTCCTGGCCGGATTCCTGGGCATCGACGCCCCGGCGTCGAGCGCGCTGACCCGCGGGCTGCTGGGGTGGCAGCCGGCGCAGCCCGGGCTCATCGACGATCTCGACAAGGGCCACTACTTCGACCACCCATCCGCATGATGAGCCGCGCCGGAAGGGAGTGACCCGCCGTGCGCCGCCGCGGGCCCGGATCGCCCGTAGCGTGCTGTTCCTGGCCAGCACGGACGGCTCGTTCGTGACCGCGACCACGCTGGCCGTGGACGGCGGCATGCGCGCCTGAGCGCGGCGGCCACGGCTGCGCCGCACGGGCACCGCGGCAGCAGGCCCGGTCTACTAAGCGGATACGTATCCTAACGGTCTGTGCGGAAATCCTGGTAAAGCCTGGTAAATTCTCCCGCCCGGGTCATCTCTCTCTGTCATGCTACGAACACGTGATGTCGTGGAGCGCTGGCCAGGAGGCCTGGCGCGGGGGGGATAATCCGCACGATGGTGCATGTGAATGACCTCACTTACGGACCGGTCACGCCAGTGCTCGGCTATGTCATGTCCTGCCTGGGCTGCTTCCTGGGCCTGAGATGCACGACCCGGGCCCGGGCGCTGCACGGCGTGCAGCGGGCCCGCTGGTTACTGCTGGCCACGGTGTCGATCGCCACCACGGGCATCTGGGTGATGCACTTCGTGGCGATGCTCGGCTTCAGCATCCCCGGCCAGGCCATCCGGTACAGCGTGCCCACCACGATTGTCTCCATGATGATCGCGGTGCTGGTGGTGGGCGCCGGGCTGCTGATCGTCGGGTTCGGCACCGCCGGGACGCGGAACCTGCTGCTGGGCGGCCTGATCATTGGCTGTGGCGTGGCCAGCATGCACTACATCGGCATGGCCGCGATGCGGATGCCCGACGCCGTCCGGTACAGCCTCCCCGTGGTGCTGCTCTCGGTGCTCATCGCCGTGGTGGCCGGGACGGCCGCGCTCTGGGCGGCGCTCCGGCTGACCACCGTCTGGTCCACGCTGGCGGCCTCGCTGATCATGGGCGTGGCGGTCAGCGGGATGCACTACACCGGCATGGCCGCCATGCACCTCTCCCCGGACGTGGGGCCGGCGATGGTGGCCGGCATGCAGGGCGGGGTCAGCGCGCAGGCGTTCCTGCTCCCGCTGATCATCGGCATCAGCATGCTGGCGTTCACCCTGACCGTGGTCATCTCGCTGTCCCCGACCGACGTCGAGATCCGGGAGGACGCGGCGCTGATGGCCCGGATCAGCCACCACCGGCGGGAGCGGGCCATGCCCGCGGCGCAGCCGCTGGGCCAGGCCGCGCAGCCGCCGGGCCTGATCGCGCACCAGCCCGGACTGAACGCGCCCCACCCGGGACTGAACGGGCACCAGCCGGGGTGGCCTGACCTGGGCCAGGCGGGGCCGGGACAGCCGGACGCGGCTCAGGCCGCTGGTTCCAGCCCGGCAGCTAGCGGCCCCGCATCATCGCAGCGGCCCGCCCCGGCCATGGCCGGGGCGGGCCGCTGCCGTGCTTGCCCGGCCGCCACTATTCCGGCCCCCCCAGGTTTGGTAGCAGCTCGCGGGATGTTTTCAGCGGGGATTCAGGTTCTCCCAAGACGGGCATGTCAGCGGAATGGGGGACACCAGGTGACAACCGTGATCGCTGTGATCGCCGCGGTCACCGCGGCGTTCTGCTTCGCGGTCGCCGCCATGGTGCAGCAGTCCGTGGCCAGGGCCTCCGGGGCCGACGAGGTGATGCAGCCCCGGCTGCTGCTGGACCTGGCCCGCAGGCCGCGCTGGCTGGCCGGGATCGGCCTGGACGCGCTCTCCTTCTTCATCCTGGCCCTGGCGCTCGCATTCGGGCCGCTCGCCCTGGTCCAGCCGCTGGCCGCGCTCGACGTGCTGTTCGCGCTGCCGCTGATCGCCCGGCGGCAGCGGCGCCGGCTCACCCCGGGTGACGCGGTCGGCGCGGTGGCGGTCGCGGGCGGCATCGTCATCTTCCTCGCGGTGGCCACGCCCTCGGGTGGCGTCACCGTGCCCAGCCTGGGTGAATGGGTGCCGGTGTTCCTGGCCGCCGGCCTGCTGGCCGGGCTGTCCGCGCTGGCCGGGCTGCGGGTCCGCGGCAAGGCCCGGGTGGTCTGGCTGGCCGCGGCGGCGGGCGGCATCTATGGCGTGCTCAACGCGCTGACCAAGGCCACCGTGGACATCCTGTCCGAGCGCGGCATCGGGGTGCTGGCCACCTGGGAGCCGTGGGCGCTGCTGGTGGCCGGCCTGGTCGGCGCGCTGCTCGGGCAGAGCGCGTTCTCCTCGGGGGCGCTGTCGCTGAGCCTGCCGGTGATCGACACGCTGGCGCCCATCACCGCGGTGGTCATCGCGGTCACCGTCTTCGGCGAGCAGCTCGCCTCCGCTCCCTGGCAGCGCGGGCTGCAGCTGGCCGGCGGGGCGCTCGCGGTGGCCGGTATCGCCGTGCTCAGCCGGTCCTCGATCGTAGCCGCCGAGACCCGGTCCCCCCGGCCCCGCGAGGCTGGCGAGGTGCGGCGTAACGTGGTTCTCAAGAGCCGCGATTACGCAAACTAGGCCTCAGGACATATGAATTAGGCCATGAGCAAGCAGCCGTCCGCGCCGCCCCCCGGGGACAAGCCCGCCGCGACCGCGCCACCGCCCCCGCCGTCGTGGCGGCACTGGCTCTGGCCGGCCGCGCTGCTGGCCGCGCTGGTGCTGTTCCTGCTGCTGCCCCGGTCGGATCCCCGCCGGTCAACCTGACCTACTCGACGTTCCGTGAGTGACGTCAGCGCGCACAAGGTCAAGACGTTCACGCTGGACAACAGCACCGGGTCCACCGCGCCGGCCACCGGCACGCTAAAGAATGGCAAGAGCTACACGACGGTGATCCCGCTGCCGTTCGGGGGCACCCCGCTGGAGAGCACGCTGCAGAAGGCGGGCGTGCAGATCGAGGCGGCGGCACCGAGCAGCGGGCTCGGCACCCAGCTGCTCTACTGGCTGATCCTGCTGGCCCCGTTCTTCGTCGTCTTCTGGCTGATCCGGCGGATGTCCCGGGCGGGTGCCGCGGCCGGCGGCCCGCTGGGCGGCCTGATGGGCGTGGGCCGGGCCAGGGCCAAGGTGTTCGACGCCGAGCGGCCGCAGACCAAGTTCTCTGACGTCGCGGGCTACACGTCGGCCAAACGGGAGATCAGCGAGGTCGTGGACTTCCTGAAGCATCCGGAGCGGTACCAGCGGCTCGGCGCGATGGCGCCCCGCGGGGTGCTGATGGTCGGCCCGCCGGGCACGGGCAAGACGCTGCTGGCCCGCGCGGTCGCGGGGGAGGCGGAGGTGCCGTTCATCTCGGTGACCGGATCCAGCTTCGTGGAGCTGTTCGTCGGCGTGGGCGCGGCCCGGGTGCGTGACCTGTTCGCTGAGGCGCGCAAGCGGGCCCCGGCCATCATCTTCGTGGACGAGATCGACGCGATCGGCCAGCGCCGCGCGGGCAGTGGCGCGGTGGTGTCCAACGACGAGCGGGAGCAGACGCTCAACCAGCTGCTGGCCGAGATGGACGGTTTCGATGTGACCCAGGGCATCGTGGTCCTCGCCGCCACCAACCGCCCGGAGGTGCTGGATCCGGCGCTGCTGCGGCCGGGCCGGTTCGACCGGCAGATCACCATCCCGCTGCCCAACCTGGCCGAGCGGACAGCAATCCTCGCCGTGCACGCGCGGGGCAAGCAGCTGGCCCCCGACGTGGACCTGGACGCGGTGGCCCGGGGCACCCCCGGCTTCTCCGGCGCCGACCTGGCCAACCTGGTCAACGAGGCGGCCATCCACGCGATCCGGGCCGGGCGGGAAAACATCGCGATGGTGGACTTCAACGATGCCCGGGACCGGATCCTGCTGGGCAGCCGGGCGGACTCCAACCTGCTGCTGCCGGAGGAGAAACGCGCCGTGGCCGTGCACGAGTCCGGGCACGCCCTGGTCGCCGCGCTGTCCCCGCACGCCGACCCGGTGGCCAAGGTCACCATCCTGCCGTCCGGGCAGGCCCTCGGGGTCACCGAGCAGCTGCCGCTGGTCGAGCGGCACCTGTACGGGGAGGATTACCTGACCGAGTCACTGGCCGTCCGGCTCGGCGGCCGGGCCGCCGAGCTGGTCGAGATGGGGCAAGGGTCCACCGGGGCGGCCAACGACCTGGCCTCGGCCACCGATCTGGCCACCAAGATGGTCCGCGAGTTCGGGCTGTCCAGCAAGCTCGGGCCGGTCGGCTACCCGGAGGGCGGCTCGGTGTTCCTCGGCGGCGGCGGCGGTGGCCTGTCCAGCCGGCCGTTCGCCGAGCAGACCCAGGCGGTGATCGACGCCGAGGTGGCCCGGCTGCTGCGGGAGGCCGAGGGCACCGCGGTCTCGCTCATCCGGGAGCACAAGGACGAGCTGTGCCGGCTGGCCGACCTGCTGCTGGAGCGGGAGACCGTGGACGGCGAGGAGGTGTACCGGCTGCTCGGCAGGCCGGTGCCGGAGCGCCGGCCGGCCGCCCAGGAGATCGGCCCGGCCCGGGTCGGGGTCGCGGCAGCCACGGGGACCACGCATGGGGCCGCCCGGCCCCCCCGCACCCGGCCGCCAGCCCCAGCGAGGACCATCCCGCCGACCGTTAGGGGGGCCGCCCAGGGCACATAGCACTCATCCGTCACGGACAGAACGGGACATACTGGGGCGCGGCCTGCGCATCTCGGGTGCGAAGTCGGGCCGATGGCGGCCGGACGAGCCTGCCGGGCCGGCTGGCGGCGGCCCGGGGGAGCCGCTAGGCTCAGGGCCATGCGATCCAGTGCCCCGTCACGCCAGTGGTGGCGCCGCCGTTAGGCGGTTGCTGGCTCGCGCATTCAGGCCATCCAGAAGCGACCGTCCGGTTACGGCGGTCGCTTTTTCTGCGCCCGCCTGAGGCCGGCAGAAGGCAGGACCAGGTGGACCCGCAGCTACTCCAGCGGAGGGAATTCGTCACCGCGGGCGGGGTCAGCGTGACCCGCACCGCCGAGCCATTCGGCCCGCCCGTGCTGGACGAGATCACCCGGCAGGTGGACGAGCGGCGCGGCGGCGTGCTCAGCTCCGGCATGGAGTACCCGGGCCGGTACAGCCGCTGGCACCTCGCCTACGTCAACCCGTGCGCCGAGATCGTGGCCCGGGGCCGGCGGATCGTGGCCCGGGCGCTGAACGCCCGCGGTGAGGTGCTGCTGCCGGTGCTGGGTGAGGCACTACGCCGTGCGGGCCAGCCGGTGGCCGCCCCGGCGGGCAGCGTCGAGGTGGTGATCCCGGAGCCGGAGGGGCTGGTCGCGGAGGAGGACCGGAGCCGCCGGCCGACCGTGTTCTCCGCCCTCCGGGAGGTGATCGCCGCCTTCGCCGCCGACGATCCGCACCTGGGGCTGTACGGGGCGTTCGGCTATGACCTGGCCTTCCAGTTCGAGCCGGTCCGGATGCGCGCGGAGCGGCCCGCGGCCCAGCGCGACCTGGTCCTGCACCTGCCCGACGAACTGTACGTGGTGGACCGCAAGCGGGAGACCGCCGCGGTCTACCGCTACGAGTTCAGCGCCGGGGGGGCCAGCACGGCCGGGCTGCCCCGCGAGACACCCCCCGCGCCGGCCCGGGGTCAGCGGGGCGCGGGGGGCGTTGGGCAGGAAACGGCGCTCAGCCAGCCGGAGCCCGGTTCGTATGCGCGCATCGTGCGGGAAGCCAAGCCGCGGTTCGCCCGCGGCGACCTGTTCGAGGTGGTGCCCAGCCACGTGTTCCGCGGCCGGTGTGACTCACCGGCCGCCTTCTATGAGCGGCTCCGGCACAGAAACCCGGCGCCGTATGAGTTTTTCTTCAACCTCGGGGAAGAGGAGTGCCTGGTCGGCGCCTCGCCGGAAATGTACGTGCGGGTCAGCGGTAACCGGGTGGAAACCTGCCCGATCGCCGGCACGATCCGGCGCGGCGCCGACCCCCTGGGGGATGCGGACAACATCCTGGAGCTGCTCAGCTCGGCCAAGGACACCTCCGAGCTGACCATGTGCACCGACGTGGACCGCAACGACAAGTCGCGGGTGTGCGTGCCCGGCAGCGTGAGCGTCATCGGCCGCCGCCAGATCGAGATGTACAGCCGGCTGATCCACACCGTGGACCACATCGAGGGGCGGCTCCGGCCCGGGCTGGACGCGCTGGACGCGTTCCTGACCCACATGTGGGCGGTCACCGTCACCGGGGCGCCGAAGAACTGGGCCATGCAGTTCATCGAGGACCATGAGGGCGCGCCGCGCCGCTGGTACGGCGGGGCGGTCGGGGTGATCGGCTTCGACGGCAGCATGAACACCGGGCTGACCCTGCGCACCGCGCACATCTCCGGCGGCCTGGCGGCCGTGCGGACCGGGGCCACCCTGCTGTTCGAGTCCGACCCGATGGCCGAGGAGCGGGAGACCGAGCTGAAGGCGCGGGCGCTGCTGGAGACGCTGGCCGATTCCCAGCCAGCGGCGGGCCGGTGCCGGGTGCGGCGGTCCCCGCCGCCGGGCCGGCCGCCGGGGACGGCAGGCCCGGCGCGGGCCTGCGCCTGCTCCTGGTGGACCACCAGGACTCCTTCGTGCACACGCTGGCCGCGTACTTCCGCGAGCAGGGTGCCGAGGTGGTCACCCTGCGGGCCGGGCTGCCCGCGGCCGCGCTGGATGAGTACGCGCCGGACCTGGTGGTCCTCTCACCCGGCCCGGGGCGGCCGGCTGACTTCGGCTGCGCCGGCCTGCTGGCCGAGCTGGACGCGCGGCGGCTGCCCGCGTTCGGTGTCTGCCTCGGGCTGCAGGCCATGGTCGAGCATGCCGGGGGAGAGCTGGGGCAGCTGCCCGAGCCCGCCCACGGCAAGCCGGGCCAGGTGCGGCGCACGGACGCCGGCGGCCCGGGCCTGCTGGCCGGGCTGCCCGCCGAGTTCACCGCGGCCCGCTACCACTCGCTGCACGCGGTGCCCGAGCAGGTCAAGGGCGGTTTCGTGGTGACGGCCGTGACGCCGGACGGCGTGGTCATGGCCATCGAGGACGACGCGGCCGGGCGGTGGGCGGTGCAGTTCCACCCGGAGTCCATCCTCACCGCGGCCGGCGGCGCGGGCCACCAGGTCATCGCCAACGTGCTGCGCCTGGTCCGGGCCCGGCTGGCCGCCCCGGCCGGCTGAGCCACCAGGACGGCGGCCCGGCCTGGGCGGGCATCCGCCCTGCCCGGGGCCGCTATGCCCCGCTGGCCGGCTTGTCCTGGCCTGCTCGCTCGGCGTCGCGCAGCACGAACTTCTGGATCTTGCCGGTCGAGGTCTTCGGCAACGGCCCGAGCTCGACCGCGTCCGGGCACTTGTAGTGGGCGAGGCGCTCGCGGCAGAACGCGATGATCTCCGCCGGGGTTGCGGTCGCGGTGCCGTTGAGCGTGACGAACGCCTTGGGCCGCTCACCCCAGAAGGGGTGCGGGACGCCGATGACCGCGCATTCGAGCACGGCCGGATGCGCGGCGATCGTCTGCTCGACTTCGATGCTGGAGATGTTCTCGCCGCCGGAGATGATGATGTCCTTGCCGCGGTCCCGGAGCTCGATGTTGCCGTCGGGATGCCACACGGCCAGGTCACCGGAGTGGAACCAGCCACCAGCGAAGGCTTTGCTGGTGGCGGCCTCGTCGTCGAGGTACCCGCTCATGACGTTGTTGCCGCGCATGATCACCTCGCCCATGGCCTCCCCGTCCTGGGGAATGTCCTTCATCTCCGCATCGACGACACGCACCAGGTCGGCGGAGATGTAGGCCTGTCCCTGCCGCGCCAGGTACCGGGCCCGCTGGGCGGGCGGAAGCTCGCTCCAGGCTTCCTGCTCCGGGCACACCGTGATCGGGCCATAGGTCTCGGTCAGGCCGTACACGTGCACGACCCGGAAGTTCAGCTCGCTCATGCGGGCGAACAGGGTCGGTGACGGGGGAGCGGCGGCCACCATCGCCGTCACCGGCCGCTCCAGGCGGTGCGCCCGGGGGTGGTTGAGGATCATCAGCTGGACGGTCGGCGCGCCGTTGTAGTGCGTCACGCCCTCGGAGTCGATGAGCTCCCAGGCCAGCCCGGGGTCTACCGCGCGCATGGTCACATGGCGCGCCGCGACCGCGGTGACGGCCCACGGGAAGCACCAGCCGTTGCAGTGGAACATCGGCAGTGTCCACAGGTACACCGAGCCGGGGCCCAGGCCGGCGTGGATCACCTCGTTGAGCGCGTTCAGGTAGGCGCCGCGGTAGGTGTACTGAACCCCCTTGGGCCGGCCCGTGGTACCGGACGTGTAGTTGATGGAGATCGTCTCTTCCTCGTTCTCCAGCCAGCTCGGCGGCCTGGCCGGCGACGCGCCGGCCAGCAGTTCCTCGTAAGGATCGCCGGGGCCGCCGGTACCCGCGCAGCGGATCACGGTGACGCCGGCCAGGTCGAGCGGCGCGGCCAGTGCCTCCAGGCTGGTGTCGAGCAGCAGGTAGCGGGCGCCGCTGTGCTGGAGGATGTACCCGGCCTCGGCGCTGGCCAGGCGGTGGTTGACCGCGACCAGGATCCCGCCCGCGGCGGGCACGCCGAAGTGCGCCTCCAGCATCGGCGCCGAGTTGAACAGCAGCGTGGCGACCCGGTCTCCCTTGGCCAGTCCCGCCGACCTGAGCGCGCTGGCGAGCCGCCAGGAGCGTTCCGCGAGCTGCCGGTAGGTGTACCGCCGCCCGCCGTCCACGACCGCGGCCTGGTCCGGGTACAGGTACGCCGCCCGGTGCAGGAAGTTGACGGGGTTCAGCTCCGTGCGGGAAACCTTGCCCGGTACCACCTCGCCTGCGGGAGTCCCGGGAACCGCCCGCCCGGCCGGATCAGCTGCCATGGACACCGCCTGCTTCCCTCAGGATCACCCCATGCGCACGCGCGGGCCCCCAGGGTGAGCCTCCCACCGCCGCCTGCCACCGGGCATCACCTGCCCTGGGTGACCGTGGCGGCCGGGTTGGCTGGGCCCGGCACGACGGCACCTACCGGGCGCATGCGATCCAGGTACTGAGCACGGCTGGCGGCCAGATCAGCCGCATCGTCGGGGCGTGGGACCTTCGCCTCTGAGGCGCCCGTCCCGCGGGTGGAACCGTGGCAGGAGAAGCAGCGGACGAGAAGGTGATCGACATGCCGGTCCTGGTCGCATACGCCAGCAAGCACGGTGCCACCCAGGAGATCGCCGAGCGCATCGCCGAGACGCTGACGGCCGCGGGCCAGCAGGCGCAGGCGCGGCCGGTAGCAGCAGCGGGTGAGCTGGCCGGCTACGGCGCCTTCGTGATCGGCAGCGCCGTGTACATGGGCCACTGGCAGAAGGAGGCCGCGGAGTTCGTCCGGCGCAACGGCGCCGTGCTGGCCGGCCACCCGGTGTGGCTGTTCAGCAGCGGGCCGCTGGGCACCGAGCCCACTGACGCCCAGGGCCGGGACCTGACGGCCGCCGCGGAGCCCAAGGAAATCGCCGAATTCGAAGCGGCGATCCACCCGCGCGGCCACCGCGTCTTCTTCGGCGTCCTGGACCCGGGCAGGCTCGGCCTGGGCGAGCGTGCGATGAGGAAGCTGCCGGCCGGCCGCGCCATCCTCCCGGAGGGCGACTTCCGCGACTGGGCCCAGATCGAGGACTGGGCCAGTGGTATCGCCCGCGACCCCGCACTCGGCGCCGGGCCGGGCCCGACGGCTGAGCAGGCTCAGCCCGCTTCTTGACGTCATGCAGCAAGATCCCGGGCGGTTATGGCCTCCCGCCAGATCAGGACGGCCAGCCTGGCGGCTCCTAGGAGAAGCGATCAGCGAAGGAGGCGAGGCGCGCCGCGGTCTCGGGCCCGGTCATGGGGCGGCCGTGGCCGCAGGCGAGGACGGCAGGCCTGAGTGCGGCGAGCGCGGACACTGACTGCTTCGCCGCGGGCCAGTCCCAGGTGGAGATGTACGGTGGCCCGGAGACCCGGTGCTTGTTTTCCAGCAGGTCGCGTGCCGAGTTGATGTTCACGGTCAGCACCGCGTCGCCGGTGATCAGCACGCGGTCTTCGGCGCGGAAGAACGCGACATGACCGGGCGTATGGCCCGGCGTAGGGATGGCCTGCCAGCCGGGCAGGCCCGGAACCCCAGCCGCCGGGTCAGCCGGCTGGGCCGTGCCCACCAGGCTGCTGCGGGAGACGCTGGCCTCGACAGCGCGGCGCGGCATCAGCCGCAGCACCGGGGCGATGACCCAGCGGTCGAGCGGGTTGCCGTACTCCGGCAGGTACCGGCCGGATGCCAGCGGCAGCTCCGCCGGGTGCACATGGACGGGCAGGTCCCACCGCCGGGCCAGGTCAAGCGCCGATCCGGCATGGTCGGGGTGGATATGGGTCAGCACGATAGCGGCGGGACGCGTGCCGGGCCCGAACAGCGACTCCGCCGCCGCGGCGATGACCTGCCCGCGATGCGGCCACGCGGTATCGATCAGCACCCAGCCTCCGGCGGACCGCACGAGGTACACGTTGGTCCCGGTGAGTCCCCGGCCCGTCTGCACGCGGTACACGCCGGGGGCGATTTCCTCTGATTGGTCAGCCATGCCCGCTCCCAGGATCCCGGGTATAGCATCCGGCCGGTGCCCATGGCCCACCAGAGGCGAACGGCCGGTCACAGGGCGGCAATGACGCGGGCCCGGTCGGCCATGGCCTGCCGGGCGGAGCGGCAGCCCGGGGCGAGCCTGTCCCATCCGTGCGGGGCCCCGGGGTGCACGTGCAGCTCGACCGGCACCCCGGCGCGCGCCAGGTTCTGGGCGTAGCCGATGTCCTCGTCGCGGAAGATGTCGAGGTCTCCCACGTCGATATAGGCCGGCGGGAGGCCGGCATGGTCCGCCAGCCGGGCCGGGGCGGCCGCTGGCGGGACGCCCCCGGTCCCGGCCCGGTCACCGAGCACGGCCTGCCATGCCGTGTAGTTGTTGTCGTAGCTCCAGGTCAGGTAGGCGGCAGGGACAGGGCCGGGGTCCTGGTTACGGTCATCGAGCATGGGATAGACCAGGATCTGCCGGGCCAGCGGGACGCCCCGGCCGCGGGCCAGGATGGCCGCGCCGGCCGCGGGCGCGCCGCCCCCGCTGTCGCCCATGACGGCCACCCGCGCCGGGTCGACGCCCAGTTCCCCGGCGCGGGCGAGCAGCCAGGCCAGGCCGGCGAACACATCCTCGGCCAGGCTCGTGCCCCGTCCCTCGTCCGGTGCCCGCCGGTACCCGACAGACAGGAAGGGGACGCCGGTCTGGTCCACGTACCAGGAGATCAGCGCATCGTAGAGGTCGAGGGTGCCCAGCACCATCCCGCCCCCGTGGGCGTACACCACGGCCGGCCCGGCGCCGGGTCGGCCGTGGCCGGCCCGGCTGGCCGTGGTGTACCAGCGCAGCTCGAGGGAGGCGCCGTCACCGGAGGTGGCGTGGAAGGTGGCGGCCCGGACTCCCGTGGATGGCGGGACCAGGGTGGCCAGGTAGGCCTGGCCCAGCTCGCCGGATGCCCGCAGGGCCTTCCAGTCCTCCCGCTCCGGGGCGGGCACCGCGGCCGCCCGCTGGGCCAGGGCCGCCAGCACGGGGACCAGCTCGGGATCGAGTTCGTAGCTCACGTTCACGGCCTTCCGGCTCGGCAGGGCGGCTCGGCAGGGCGGCGCGTCAGTAGGCGGCGGGCTCGTTCCGGATGACGACGAGGCTGACGATCCTGCCGTCGCGGACGCTGAAGTAGTTGGACAGGATGAGCTCGTCGGGCAGGCCGGCCCGGTCGAAGTCGCCGTCGTAGGCGCCGCGGACGATGGTGTCGCCGTAGTGGTCGAGCGACCTCGCGGACCTCGATGCGGACCTTGTCGCCGACCATCTCCTTGGCCACCCAGCGGCGGATGGCCTCGAGGCCGGTGAACTCGCGGCGGGCGTCGTTCACGTACGCGTCCTCGGCGAACGTGGCGACGATGGCGTCGGTGTCCCCGGCGTTGACCGCGGCGATGTGCTCAGCAACGACGCTGGCCGGCTCAGTAGCGATCATGATGCGGTCCTCCTCCGTGGTGGCCGCCCCGGGGCGGGCGGCGCGACACCATGCAGGCTGCCGGGTGCGGCCGCGGGAGGAGCAAGGCGCCGGGGCGGGCTTGTTTCTCCCCCTGGGGGAGGCAGCAGACTGGGGTCATGGCCTCTTCGCTGCCGATCGGCGATTTCTCCCGGGCGACCCACATGAGCATCAAGACGCTGCGGCACTACCACCGCGTGGGGCTGCTGGAGCCCGCTGAGGTGGACCAGTTCACCGGGCACCGCCGTTACACCACCGACCAGATCCCCACCGCGCAGGTCATCCGGCGCTTCCGGGAACTGGACATGCCGATCGAGGAGATCCGCGGCATCCTCGCCGCGCCTGACGTCGCGGCCCGCAACGAGCTGATCGCCGCGCACCTCAGCCGCCTGGAGGACGGCCTGGCCCGCACCCAGCACGCGGTCGCCTCGCTGCGAGAGCTGCTCGGCCCGCCGCCTGCCCAGGCGGGCTCCGGCATCAGCCACCGCAGCGTGGCCGGGACCGGCGCCGCCGCCATCAGCGCCGTCATCGACATGGAGGATGCCGGTCCCTGGTACCAGGGGGCGCTCGGCGAGCTGCAGGGCACCCTCGGCGCGCAGGCCCTGACAGCCAGCGGCCCTCCCGGCGGCATCTACGCCACGGACCTGTTCACCAGCGAGCGCGGCCAGGCGACGGTGTTCATCCCCTGTCACGGGCAGGTCCGGCCGGTCGGCCGGGTGGAAGCGGTCGTCGTCCCGCCCGCCGAGCTCGCCATCATCAGCCACCAGGGCCCGCACGACGACATCGACCGCGCGTACGGTGCGCTCGCCACCCATGTGACCCAGCACGCGCTGGCCGTGGACGGCCCCATCCGCGAGTACTACGTGTCCGGCCGCCACGACACGGCCGACGAGGCGGCCTGGCGGACCGAGATCGGCTGGCCGATCTTCCAGACCCGGCCCGCGCCCGGCGAGGGATTGCCCGCCGCATGTCCTCAAGCAGCCGGCGGCGGCAGGGACGCGGCTTGAGCTGGTCGGCCCGCCTGCTCAGGCGGACGTGAGGCGCCGGATCGCGCGCACGACCTGTTCGCGGAGACCGGCCAGGGGCGGCATCCGGGATGGCCGCATCGGCGCCGGCGGGCTCACCGGTGCAACCGCGCTCACCGCTGCGCCCGCCGTACCCGGGAGGGCTGCAAGCGGAATGCAATAAAACCGTGCGGGCCGGCCTCAGAAGCTAGGAGGCGGGCGGGGGAGGCCCCCGCCCGCCTCCTAGCAGCCCCGAAGGAGCCACCGTGACCGTGACCACAGCCGGCCACCCGCCGATCCTCCGTTTCGATTCCCAGCCGGACGGCGGCCCGCCACCCATCCTCTGCGCCAGCGGCCACGACTATGCCTTCCGGCCCGCCGGCGGCCCGCCGATGCTCATCCTGCGGCGGCGCCCCGACGTAGTCCGCGTCCTCACCGACAGCAGGAATTTCGGCATGGCCGCCGTCACCAGGACGGGCGGGTTGCTCGGCTGCCCGCTCACCGGCGCGGAAATGCAATCCCCGGACGGTGGCCTGCTGAACATGAACCCGCCGCGGCTGCGGTCTTACCGGCAGCGGATCGCCGGGCTGTTCACCCGCCGAGCCGCGGAAGCGACCCGCCCGCTGGCCCGGGCGCTCGCCCGCAGCCTCGCCGGCGCGCTGCACGGCCACGCCACCGCGGACGCCCTCACCGGCTTCGCTGAGCCGTTCACCGCCACGGCGGTCAGCGCGGCCATGGGGACACCGCTGGCGGACTGGGACCAGATCCTCGAAGCCTCCCGCACCGCGTTCGCCCTCGTCCCCGGCCCGGGCGCCATCGATGACGTGGCCGCGGCGTGGGACGACCTGTACGGCTACTACACCCGGGCCGCGGGCAGGCCCGGCGGGGGATTAACCACCCAGCTCGCCGGGGCGCTGGACGGGCACACGGCCGCCCAGATCGCGCACGTCACCGGCACCATCTCCAACGGGTTCGGCGCGATGCTCCCCATCCTCGCCGTCGCCATCGCCGAGCTCGCCCAGCAGCCCCGCGTCATCGCCTCGTGCGCGCGGGGGGAGCGCACCTGGGCGTCCGTCGCGGGGGAACTGCTGAGCACGCGCACGATGTTCCCCATCGCCCTGCCGCGCATCGCCCTGGCCGACACGTGGCTCGGCGGGCGGCACATCACTGAGGGCACCACCGTGCTGCCGTCCCTGATCGCCGCGGCGCACGACGGGCCGGCCTCACCCAGCATCCCATTCGGGGCAGGCCCGCACTTCTGCCCCGGGGCCGCGCTCGCCCGCGTCTGGCTCTCCGTCGCGATCGAGGCGTTCTTCGGGACGTTCCCCCGCGCGCGGCTGGCGGGTGACCTGGACTGGCGGGCGGGGACGCTGTCGGTCCCGCGGGAGATAACGCTCGCGCTGCGCTAGCTGTACTGCCGGGGCGTGCGCGGCCTGCCCTGCTGTCGGCCGGCACCGGTAGGGTGCGGGGGCATGAGAACCGTCCAGCCTGAAGTGTTCCTCGTCGCCCGGCCCGCGATCGACTACGACCAGCTCGCGGCCTACCTCCAGGAGGTCGGCGGGACCGGCTGGCTGGAGCGGCTGGACCGGGGCGAGCTGGACACCGGGGGCACCCGGGACGCGGAGAACCTCGCCGAGTTCGCCGGGAAGATGTGCTACCGGGCCTGGGAGCCAGGGCTGAACCCGAACGTCCGCCGGGTCCGCAACGACCACGAGACCTACCTGCAGAACATCCTCGCGCAGGCGCACGGCTCGGTCCTGGAGCACGCCAGCTTCACGTTCGTGCTGCACAACGTGAGCCGGGTGCTCACCCATGAGCTCGTGCGGCACCGGCCGGGGACGGCCGTGTCTCAGGAGTCGCTGCGCTTCGTGCGGCTGGACGACATCCCGTTCTGGTTCCCGGACTGGGCCCGGCAGGACCCGGAGCTGATGAAGCGGGCCACCGCCCTGCTCGACCAGATGGAGGAGTTCCAGCGCTGGATGGCCGGGCACTTCGGGCTGGACGAGGAGAGCGTGCCGTTCCACGAGAAGAAGCACAAGACCTCGTTCATGCGGCGGCTGGCCCCGGACGGGGTGGCCACCGGGATCGTCTGGACGGCCAACATCAGGACGCTGCGGCACACTGTCGAGGCGCGCACTGACCCGGGGGCGGAGGAGGAGATCCGGCTGGTCTTCGGCAGGATCGCGGAGCTGGCGCGGGCGGAGGCGCCCGCCCTGTTCGGGGACTACGAGGTGCGCGACGGGGCCTGGGTGCCCCGGTGGCGGAAGGTCTGAGCCCACGGGTCGGCCAGGTCCAGGTGCACCTGGCCGGCGACGTCCTGCTGCGCGAGGACCCGGAGCATGCCCTGGATCATCCCGGGCGGCCCGGACAGGTACACGTCGCAGTCCGCCCCGGCGGCATGCCCGGCCACCAGGTCCGGCAGGCGGCCGTGCCGCGCGCCCGCGGCCTGCTCCTCGGACAGCGCCGTGATGATCTCCAGGCCCGGGCAGGCCGCCCGCAGCCGTTCCAGGTCCGGCAGGTCGTACAGGTCGTCCTGGCGCCGGGCGCCGAAGAACAGCTGGATCCCGCGAGCCGGGGCGGGCCCGGCGGCCCCGGCAGGCCTGGCGCCTGCCGCCGGCCCGGCAGCCAGGCCCTCGATGATGGCCTTGAGCGGGGCCAGCCCGGTCCCCCCGGCCACCAGCAGCAGGCCCCGGGCCAGGTCAGGGCCTGCCACCATGCTGCCCTGGGCCGGCCCGAGCAGCACGGCGTCGCCGGCCCGGGTCTGCTGCACGAGCGCGGTACTGACCTGGCCGCCGGGAACCGCCCGGACGTGCAGGTCGAGGGTGCCATCCGGGCGCGGCGCGTTCGCGATCGAGTACCTGCGCCAGGTCCGTGGCCACCGCGTCACCTGGACGCTCAGGTACTGGCCGGGCTGGTAGGGGAACGGCGCACCGGGCCGGAGGGTGAGCACGGCCAGGTCGCCGCGGCGGCGGTCGTGCCGCACCACCTCCGCCACCCACCAGGGCGGCTCCCCGGACATGGCCCGGGCCGCCTCCGCCATCACGGAGCAGAAGTGCGCTACCGCCCGCTGCCACGCCGCCGCCGTGTGCGCGGTCCAGCCCGCGCCGTAGCTCAGCCGCAGCGCGGTCCCCAGCAGCTCGCCGAAGAGGCGGTACTGCTCCGGCCGGACGCCGAACTTCCGGTGCTCCCGGGCCAGCCAGGCCAGGTAGCCGTGCAGCGATGGCGGGTCGTCCAGGCTCCACGCGCACCGGGCCAGGGCTGTGGCCAGGGCCTGCCGCCGGTCGTCCATGGCCAGCGGGAACATGGCCCGCAGTTGCGGGTGCGCGGTAAAGAGCATGCTGTAGAAATAGGACATTGCCTTGCCCGCGGCGGGATCGGCAGCGTTGAACGACCGCAGGAGAATTGCCTGATCGCCCGGTGGCAATGCGGGCCCGGTGGCCGCCGGCTCACTCCCGGTAGCCTTTCCGGGGCGCGGCGCGGGCGCTTCCGGCGCCATTCCGGCCGGCTCACAACCGCGGGATGACCAGCCGGGCGTCTCCATGCCGTACCGTCCAGCGCCTTCGGTCTCCCGGGAATTGTTGCACCAGAAGATTACCCGGAGCCGTGGTTCACGGGAACGGTTCGCCGGGATGGCCGGGCGGGATGCTGCGCCGAATAAACTACTAAGCTATTTAGTTACTAAGGAGTTCGTTCGGCAAATTCAGCGCGGAGCCCGGCCCGTGCCGCCAGCGGCAGCCTCCCTCACGGCCGGGGCAGCCCGCCGCCATGCCTGAACGGGCCGGCGGGCCGGGGGCCCAGCCGGGCGGGACGGCCCGCTCACCCTACGATGAGGCGATGACCTCAGCCGGGTACCTGCGCTCCCCGCACCTGCACGGTGACCTCCTGGCCTTCGTGGCCGAGGACGACATCTGGCTGGCCCCGCTGGGCGGCGGCCGCGGCTGGCGGCTGTCCGCGGACGGTGCGGCCGTCAGTAACCCCAGGTTCGGCCGCGACGGTAGCTCGGTGGCCTGGACCAGCTGGCGGGACGGCCCCGGTGAGGTCTACCTGGCCGGGGTGGACGGGGAGCGCGGGCGCCGGCTGACCTACTGGGGCGAGGCGGACGCCACCGTCTGCGGCTGGACACCGGACGGAGAGATCCTCGCGCTCACCGCGAGCGGCCAGCCCTTTGAACGGCAGGCCTGGGCGCATGCCGTGCCCGTGGACGGCGGCCCGGCCCGGCGGCTGCCGTTCGGCCCGGTGGCCTCCGTGGCGGTGGAGCCGGGCGCGCAGGCGCTGCTGAACGGCAGCTGGGGGCGGGACCCGGCCTACTGGAAGCGGTACCGCGGCGGCACCGCGGGCCGGCTCTGGACATCCGTGGACGGCGCCCCCTTCCAGCGCATCCTGGCCGCGGTGAACGGCCAGTTCGCCAGCCCGATGCTGGTCGGCGGCCGGCTCGCGTTCCTGTCCGACCATGAGGGCACCGGGAACGTGTACTCCTGCTTGCTGGACGGCTCCGACCTGCGCCGGCACACTGACCATGACGGGTTCTACGCCCGGCAGGCCAGCACCGACGGCCGCCGTGTCGTGTACCAGTGCCAGGGGGAGATCTGGATCCTGGACGATCTCGCGCCGGACAGCCAGCCGCGGCCGGTGGTGATCACCCTCGGCTCGGCGTCGACCGCGCTGGCCCCGCGGCTGGTCTCGGCCGAGGACCATCTCGGCGCGCTGTCCTGCGATCACGCCGGCCTGGCCAGCGCGGTCGAGGTGCGCGGGACGGTGCACTGGCTGACCCACCGGGACGGGCCGGCCCGGGCACTGGCCGTGGACCCGGGCGCGCGGGCCCGGCTGCCCCAGGTACTCGGCCGCACCGGGCAAGTGGTGTGGGTCACCGACGCCGGGGGTGCGGACGCGCTGGAAATCGGCGCGGCCGAGGGCCCTGAGCTGGCCCCGGGCACGGTGCCCGCGCCGCCGAGGCGCCTCGCGGGAGGACAGCTCGGCCTGGTCAGCGAGCTGGCCGCCGCGCCCGACGGGTCCACCGTGGCGGTCGCGGCCCGGGACGGCAGGCTGCTGCTGGTCGAGGTGGGCTCCGGCACGGCGACCCAGCTGGCCGCGTCCGAGGACGGCGAGGTGTCCGGGCTGGCCTACTCGCCGGACTCGGCCTGGCTGGCCTGGACCCACCCGGGGCCACCGCCGCTGAGCCGGATCCGGCTGGCCCGGCTGGCCGGCGCGGCCACCGGGGACCTGACCATGGTGGATGTCACCGATGGCCGGTTCATCGACTCCGAGCCGGCCTTCACCACGGACGGCAAGTTCCTGGCCTTCCTGTCCGCGCGGGTCTTCGACCCGGTCTACGACGCGCACTTCTTCGACCTGTCCTTCCCGTACGGCGCGCGGCCCTACCTGGTGCCGCTGGCCGCCGCCACGCTCTCGCCGTTCGGCCCGCTGCCCGGCGGGCGGCCGCCAGGCGGCGGGCCTGCCAAGCCCGGCCCGGGCGCGGGTGGCGCCGGCCCGGCCGGGAACGGCCCGGACGTGACCGGGGACGGTGCCGGGCCCGGTGCCGCCGGGGAAGGGGCCGCGGGCGGGGCCGGCCACCCGGAGGCCGCGGGGCAGCCGGGCGCCCCGGCGGACGGGGACGTGCCGGGCCCGGTCGAGGTGGACGCCGAGGGCCTGGCCGCCCGGGTCGTCGCCGTGCCGGTAGCCGAGTCGCGCTACTCGTCGTTGCGCCCGGTGTCCGGCGGCCTGGCGTGGCTCCGCGAGCCCGTCACCGGTGTCCTGGGCGAGGGTGCCGCGGTCCCGGACGAGAAGCCGCCGCGCGCCGCCCTGGAGCGGTTCGACCTCGCCACGCGGAAGGCCACCGAGCTGGTCTCCGCACTGGACTGGTTCGCGGTCAGCGGGGACGGCGAGTGGCTGGTGGTGCGGGACGGCGGCGAGCTGCGGGTGGTCCCGGCGCAGCGCAAGGCGGACCCGGAGGGCGCGGACACGGTCCGGGTGGACCTGTCCCGGGCCCGGTTCACCGCCGACCCCGTCCTGCAGTGGCGGCACGCCTTCACCGAGGCGGCCCGCTTCATGCGGCACGATTTCTGGGTCGAGGACATGGCCGGCGTGGACTGGGACGCGGCCGCCGAGGCCTACCGGCCGGTGCTGGACCGGGTCGGCAGTGCCCTGGACTTCGCCGACCTGCTCTGGGAGGTCGTCGGCGAGCTGGGCACCTCGCACGCCTACATCCGGCCCCGGGTCACGCCCGGCGAGCACGGTAAGGGGCGGCCCGGAATGCTCGGCGCGGACCTGAGCCGGGACGGCGATGGCACCTGGCGGGTGTCCCGGGTGCTGCCGGGCGAATCCTCTGACCCGCGGGCCCGGTCCCCGCTGGAAGCCCCGGGCGCCGCGGTGCAGCCCGGCGATGCGCTGCTGGCCGTGGACGGCCGCCCGGTGGACCCGCTGGCCGGCCCCGGGCCGCTGCTGGTCGGCAGCGCCGGGAAGCCGGTGGAGCTGACCGTGGCCAGCGGCCGCGGGCCGGCCCGCCGGGTGGCGGTCGTCCCGCTGGCCAGCGAGCGCCGGCTGCGCTACCAGGACTGGGTGGCCGGCCGCCGCCAGCTGGTCCGCGAGCTGTCTGGCGGCCGGGCCGGGTACCTGCACATCCCGGACATGATGGGCGAGGGCTGGGCTCACTTCCACCGCGACCTGCGGGTCGAGATGGCTTTCGACGCGCTCCTGGTCAACGTCCGGGCCAACCGGGGCGGCCACGTGTCCGAGCTGGTGGTGGAGAAGCTGGCCCGCCGGATCATGGGCTGGGACATGCCCCGCTCGATGCGCCCGGTGACCTACCCGCGGGACGCGCCGCGCGGCCCGGTGGTCGCGCTCGCCGACGAGAACGCCGGGTCGGACGGGGACATGGTCACCGCCGCGATCCGGATGCTCGGCCTCGGGCCGGTGATCGGGGCCCGCACCTGGGGCGGGGTGATCGGGATCGGGCCCGCGTTCACCATGGTCAACGGCACGGCGATGACGGTCCCGCGCTACGCGATCTGGCTGAACGGATTCGGCTGGGGGGTGGAGAACCACGGCGTCAACCCGGACGTCGAGGTGCTGATCAGCCCGGCCGACTGGGCCGGGGGCCGGGACACCCAGCTGGAGGCGGCCACGGCGCTGGCCATGGAACGGCTGGCGGTGCGGCCGGCGGCCCGGCCGCCGGACCGGTCGGACCGCCCGTCCCGGCGCCGCCCCCCGCTGCCACCGCGCGGGTGACCCCGCCTGCGGTCCCGGTGAGAACGCGGCGAGGCGCGATCGGGGGTTTTACAGCGGGCCGGTGTAGGAGCCGATCCAGTGGAACTTGAGCCAGACGAGCATGGCGTTCCAGGCCCCGCTGAGTTCCAGCACGCCCACCAGGACCAGCAGGCCGCCGCCGATCCGGGTGATCAGCTGGGCATGCCGCCGGGCGAACCGGAACGCCGTCATGGCGCGCTGGAAGGCGAACGCCATGATCAGGAACGGGATGCCCAGCCCGAGCCCGTAGATGAAGGCGAGCACGGCGCCGCGCACCGCGCCACCGGAACTGAACGACAGGGACAGCACCGCGATCAGCGTCGGCCCCACGCACGGTGTCCAGCTCAGCGCGAACAGCACCCCGAGCAGCGGCGCGCCGGCCAGCCCCGCACGGGGGCGGACCGACGGGGTCATGATCCGGCCGGTGACCGGCAGCCGGTCGAACACCCCGGCGAACAGCAGCCCGAGCACGATCGTCACCCCGCCGAGCACCTGGGTCACCCCGGCCGAGTGGCGGGTCAGCAGCGTGCCCAGGCTGCCGAAGGCCAGGCCCTCGCTGGCGAACACGGCGGAGAAGCCCAGCACGAACAGGAACGTGCCGAGCAGCGTGCGGCCCCGGGCCGGTGCCGCGGCGGGCGGCGCCGGCGGGCGGGTGCCGGCCGCCCCGGGCCCTGACCCGGCCGGGACCGTGGCCGTGGCCGTGCCGGCCGTGGCCACCGTGGCCTGCGCGCCGTGGGCCGCCCGGGCCGTGGCCGCCTGGGCGGCGGCACCGGGCTGGGCGGCGGGGGCCTGGGCGCTGGCGGCCCGCTGCGCGTCGGCGCCGGACATGCCGGTCACGTAGGACAGGTAACCGGGCACCAGCGGCAGGCAGCAGGGTGACAGGAAGGTAATGGCGCCGGCCGCCGCCGCAATGGGCGCGGCCAGGATGAGCGGCCCGGTCAGGACCAGGTGCTCAATCCCACCACTCATCCGCTCGCCTCCTGTCCGGCACCAAACTACCGGGCGTCGCACATCCGGCGGGAGCCGGCCGGACCGTGCCGTCCCTGATCGCCGGGAAGAGGGGATATTGCCTGCCCGCGGGCCGGGATCTAGTGTGCGGTTGAGTTCGACCCTGTGCGGTTGCGTCCGGTCCAGTCAGGGCCGGCCCAGCCGGGCCCAGCCCGGCAGAACGGAGATCACCATGCGCCCTGTTCCCCGTCTTCCCGTCCCCCGTCCCTGGCGCGCCCTCGGCCGCCGGCCGGTCCTGGCCGGCCGGCCGCTCCGCGGGTTAAGCCGCAGGCTGGCGTTCACGTCCGCGCCGGTCCTGCTCGTCCTGCCGCTGATGGCCGGGTCCGCCGGGCTGCCCGCGGCCCCGGCGGCCGGCGATACCCCCGGCGCCGTCCCCTCCGTGAACTGGGCCCTCGCCGGCCAGGCCAGCGCCACCTCGTCGGCCAGCAACGCGCCCGCCTCGAACGCCATCGACGGGGACGCCGGCACCGACTGGTGCACGTCCTCGTGGACCGGCAGCCTCACCGTTAACCTCGGCCAGGCCCGCTCGCTCAGCGACCTGGGCATCACCCTCGACGCGACCAGCCCGTCGGCGAGCGCCACCATTGAGGTGGCCAGCCAGGCCGGTGACTGGCAGCCGGTCCCGGCGGCCCGCAACGTCGCGCTGGACCCGGGGAACCCGATGTACCTGCCGCTGCCCCCGGGCACCCAGGCCCGGTACGCGAAGCTCACCGTGTACAGCGGCACCGGCGCGGACGTCTGCGTCGGGGAGTTCCGGATGTACGGGCCCGATCCCGCCGCCGCCCGCCTGGACCTCGGCGCGGACCTCTCATTCACCCCGCAGGAACTGGCCGCCGGGGCGGCCTTCACCGACCGGGGGCACCAGGCCAGCCCGGTCACCATCATGCGGGACAACGGCGCCAACTACGTGCGGATGCGCCTGTGGGTCAACCCGCCGCCCGGCTACAGCAACCTGGCCAGCGACCTGGCCCTGGCCCGCAGCGTGCGCTCCGCCGGGATGAAGATCTACCTGGACATCATGTACTCCGACTTCTGGGCCGACCCGCAGCACCAGGACATCCCGGCCGGATGGGCGGGCCAGGACCTGGCCCAGCTCACCACGACCGTGCGGTCCTACACCCAGCAGGTGATCTCCGCGTTCGCCCGGCAGGGCACCCCGGTGGACATGGTCTCCATCGGCAACGAGATCCGTAACGGCATCCTGTGGCCGGTCGGCCAGGTCGCCGACCCGACGGTCCCGGCCGACTACGACAGCCTGGCCACGCTGCTCAAGGCGGGCGTGGCCGGCGCGCAGGCAGGCAACCCGCCCGGCCACCAGCTGCTGATCATGATGCACTACGACCAGGGCGGCAATAACCAGCTCAGCCAGGCCTTCTACCAGAACCTGGTGGCCCAGGGCGTGCCGTTCGACGTGATCGGGCTGTCCTACTACCCGTTCTTCCACGGCACCATCTCGCAGATGAAGGCCAACGTCAACGCGCTGGCGACCCAGTTCCACAAGCAGATCGTCATCGCCGAGACCCAGTACCCGTGGACGCTGGCCAACGGGAACAGCCCGCTCGGGGACAGCACCGGCAACTTCGTCTGGCAGCCCAGCCAGCTGTCCACCGGGTACCCGGCCAGCCCCGGCGGGCAGCTGTCGTTCGTCACCGACGAGCTGTCCATCCTGGCCCAGGTCCCGGACGGCCTGGGGGCCGGGCTGTTCTACTGGGCGCCGGACTGGATCCCCGGCGTCGGCTGGGAGCCCGGGTCGGGCGTGGGCACCCCCAACGCCAACCTCACCCTGTTCAACTCCCAGGGCGTGGCGCTGCCGTCGGTCGGGATCTTCCAGAACCCGGCCGCGGTGTGCCAGAGCTACGACCCGTGGGACGTGCCCTGCGTGGTCGGCGGCTGACCCTGGCCGCGGCTGAGGCCCGGTGCGCGGCGGCTGCCGGCCGCCGCGCACCGGCCGCGGCCAGCGGAAATTGCCGTGACGCGGTGGCCGCGGCCCTGTTAGCGTGGCGCTCCCCGACCCGGAGAATGCCAGATGAACCGCGGCCTGCTGCGGATGGACCTTGCCCCGCTGCGGGAATCCCGGGACTTCCGGCTGCTGCTGGCCAGCCGCAGCGTCACCCTGTTCGGCACGGACGCGGCGGCGGTGGCCCTCCTGGTGCAGGCCAAGCAGCTCACCGGGTCGGCTGTCGCGGTCGGCCTGCTCGGGGTGGCCGAACTGCTCCCGATCATCGTGTTCGGCCTGTACGGCGGCCTGCTCGCGGACCGGTTCGACCGGGGCCGGATGCTCCGCTGGTGCGAGGCCGGGCTGGGCGTCCTGGCCGCGCTGCTGACCGTCAACGCGGCGCTGCCGCACCCGGCGGTGTGGCCGCTGTACCTGCTGGCCGCGGCGATGACCATGCTCTCCTCACTGCAGCGCCCGTCCTTCGACGCCGCGGTGCCCAGGACAGTGCGCCGGGACCGGCTGAGCGCCGCGTCCGCGCTGCTGTCCATGACCTCCAACGCGGGCGAGATCGTGGCCACCGCGCTCGGCGGGGCGGTCGCCGCGGCGGCCGGGGCCGGGTTCGTCTACGGGCTGGACGCCGCGACCTTCGCGGTGTCCTGGTGGCTGCTGACCCGGCTCAGCCCGCTGCCGCCGCCCGAGGCGGGCGAGCACGCCCCCGCCCCCGGGCTGCGCGGCGTCATCTCCGGGCTGCGCTACGCCCGCGGCCGCCCCGACCTGATCGGCTCCTACCTGGCCGACCTGTCCGCCATGACGTTCGCCTACCCGAACGCGCTGTTCCCGTTCCTGGCCGCTGACCTGCACGCGGCCTGGGCGGTGGGGCTGATGTTCGCCGCCCCCGCCGTCGGCGCGCTGGCCTGCTCGGCGCTGAGCGGCTGGACCGGCCGGGTCCGCCGGCTGGGCGTGGCCATCGCCCTGTCGGCCGCCGTGTGGGGAGCGGCCGTCACCGCCCTGGGCCTGGCCCCGGACGTCGGCGTGGCCCTCGGCTGCCTGCTGGCCGCCGGGGCGGCTGACATGCTGAGCGGCATCTTCCGTGACACGCTGTGGAATCAGAGCATCCCGGACGCGCTGCGCGGCCGGATGGCCGGCGTGGAGATGCTGAGCTACGCGGTCGGGCCCTCGGCCGGGCAGGCCCGCGGCGGCGCGGTGGCCGCGCTGACGAGCACCCGGTTCGCGCTGTGCTCCGGCGGGCTGGCCTGCGTCGCCTCGGTCGGGGCGGTGTGCCTGGCGCTCCCCGGCTTCACCCGGTACCGCTCCGCCCCGGCGGTTCCGGTGGCCCCTGCCGCCGTCGGGCGCCCGGACTAGGCGGGACCCGGCCCGGCGGGCGCGCGGCCTCCCGGCTACACGTCGTGCCTGCTCACGAGGGCGATCCAGTTGCCGTCCGGGTCAGCCACATACGCGCGGCGATGCCCGGAGACGTGGCCGCCTGGCACCGCCCGGTGTCAGCCCAGGCGGTGGACGGCGGTCTCGATCGCGCGGTGGAAGGTGGGGTAGGCGTAGATCATCTCGCGGAGCCGCCGGACCGGGACCCGGGCGTGCACCGCGAGCGCGAGCAGGCCGAGCACCTCACCGCCGGCCGGGCCGGCCGAGGTGGCGCCCACCAGCACGTCCCGGCCGGAGTCGGCGACCAGCTTGATGAACCCGTCGTTGCCGGCCTTGTGGATCCAGCCCCGGGTGGACTCCGGGAGCTTCGCGAAGCCGGTGGCGACCGGGATGCCCTGCTCCCGGGCCTGCCGCTCGGACAGCCCGACCGACCCGATCTCGGGGTCGGTGAAGGTGACCCGGGGCACCGCGTGGTACTCGGCGGGGGAGGCCTCCCGGCCGAGGATGTCGGCGACCACGATGCCCGCCTGGTACATCGACATGTGGGTGAACGCCCCGTGCCCGGTCATGTCGCCGATGGCCCAGACGCCGGTCCCGCCGGGCCAGGCCGCCCTGACCGGGACCCGGAGGTGATCGTCCACCGGGATGGCCCGGGCCTTCTCGTCCAGGCCCAGCACGCCCACCCCGGCCCCGGCCAGGTTGGTGCGCCGGCCGGTGGCCACCAGCAGCGCGTCGCCGGCCACGCCGGTCCCGTCGGACAGGTCCACGGTGAAGCTGATGCCGTCGTGCCGCGCCGCCCGGGCCGTGGTGCCGGTCCGCACCCCGATCCCGTCCCGGCCGAACACCCCGGCCAGCAGCGCGCCAGCCTCCGGCTCCTCCATGGGCAGCAGCTGCCCGGCGCCCTCGATCACCGTGACGGTGGCCCCGAACCGGGCGAAGACCTGCGAGAGCTCGGTCCCGATCGCGCCGCCGCCCAGCACCAGCAGCGAGCCCGGCACATGGGTGGCCTCGATGGCGTCCCGGTTGGTCCAGTACGGGGTGCCGGCCAGGCCCTCGACCGGCGGCACGGCCGGCTCGGTCCCGGTGTTCAGGATGATGGCCCGCCGGGCCCGCAGCACGTGCTCGCCGACGGTCACCTGGCCGGGGCCGGTGATCCGGCCGGTGCCGCGGAAGAACTGGCCGCCGGTGCGGGTGAACCGGTCCACCGCGACCTTGTCGTCCCAGCTGCCGGTGGCCTCTTCCCGGATCCGGTGGGCCACCGGGGCCCAGTCCGGCTCCACCCGCGAGCGGCCGGCCAGCCCGGGGATCCGGCGGCCCTCGGCCAGCAGGTCAGCGGCGCGGATCATCATCTTGGACGGCACGCATCCCCAGTACGGGCACTCGCCGCCAACCAGCCGGGCCTCCACGCCGGCCACGGCCAGCCCGGCCTTCGCCAGCTCCTCGGCGGCGTACTCGCCACCAGGCCCCATGCCGACCACGACCACGTCCACGACCCGCTCGTCGGCCATCGGCAATGTTCCCCCTGGGGTGCGTAGATCCGGGATCCCAGGGTATTCGCTGGCGAGGTCCCAGGCGGCATGTCCCCCCGGGCCTGCGCAAACAGGCGGGGGCACCGGAATGTCGGACCCCCGAGGTATGACAGGGTTGGAATGGCAGTGCTGGAGAGGCTGTTTGTAATGGACGTGGCCGGCGACAACCGACACGGACGGGGCACATCGACATGACCTCTGGGCATGGCAGCGGCGCCCGCTCGGCGGAGCCGCCGCTCACCGAGGGTGATGCTGAGGCACACGTGCACGGCATCTGCTTCAAGACCGGGCCGCCCGGCCAGGTAGGCGTGGAGCTGGAGTGGCTGGTCTGTGATGACCGCGACCCAGCCTTGCCCGTCGATCCGCAGCGGGTGGCTGATGCCCTCGCCCGCCTGGACGCACCCGGATCTCTCCCCGGCCGCGGCTCGCTCACCACCGAGCCTGGCGGCCAGGTCGAGCTCAGCTCCGCGGCCGCGCCAGGCCTGGGTACCTGCGTCGCGGCCGCCCACCGTGACCTGGCCATGATCCGGCAGGCCCTGGAGCCCGCCGGGCTCCGCCTGGCCGGTCACGGAATCGATCCCATCCGCCCGCCGCGCCGGGTCCTTGACCTGCCGCGGTACGTGGCCATGGAGGAATTCTTCGACCGGGCCGGCCCCTGGGGCCGGTTCATGATGTGCAGCACCGCCTCAGTCCAGGTGTGCCTGGACGCCGGGCACGAGGAGGGCAGCGCCGGGTTCCGCTGGCGCTGGCATGTGCTGCACGCACTCGGCCCGGTGCTGGTGGCCGCGTTCGCCAACTCCCCGCTGTACCGGGGCACGCCGACCGGCTGGAAATCGACCCGGCAGCTCGTCTGGTCCCGGCTGGACCCGGGCCGCACCCGGGCCCCGGCGGGCGCGGCGCCGCGGCCCGCGGGCGGCGGGCCTGATGACCGGGACCCCCGGGATTCCTGGACGGCCTACGTGATGGACGCCCAGGTGATGTGCGTCCGGCGGCCCGGCTCGCCGTGCTGGACCGCCCCGCCCGGGCTCACCTTCCGGCAGTGGCTGCGCGGGCCGGCCGAGGACCGGCCGACCGCGAGCGACCTCGACTACCACCTGTCCACCCTGTTCCCGCCGGTCCGGCCGCGCGGCCACCTTGAGCTGCGGGTCATCGACGCGCAGCCGGGCGACGGCTGGATCGTGCCGGCCGCGCTGGTCACCGCCCTGGTCGAGGACCCCGGGGCCACGCAGGCCGCGATGGCGGCGGTGGAGCCGCTGTGGCGCGCCGCGCCGCGGCGCCATGACGGCCACGGGAACGGGAACGGCCACGGGAACGGGAACGGCCACGGGAACGGCCACGGGAACGGGGGCGGGGCCGCCCCCGGCACCGACCTCACCCCGTGGCTGCGGGCGGCCCGCTACGGGCTGGCCGAGCCGGGCCTGGCCCGCGCCGCCCGGGAGTGCTTCGCCGCGGCGGACGGCGCGCTGGGCCGCCTGGACGCCCCGGCCGCGGTCCGGGCCGCCGTCGCCCGGTTCGCCGACCGTTACGTGCATCGCGGCCGCTGCCCGGCCGACGACCGGCTGGACGAGGCGCGGAACGGCCGTGCCCGGACCGGTCCCGATCCGGACCTGCTGCTGTCCGGCACCCAACCGGAGGAGTCGCCATGACCATCACCCCGCCTGAACCCGCCCCCGGGCCGCCGCCCGCGGGCGCCAGCGGCGAGGCGCTGCGCGCCGCGATCGCGAGCACCCTGCTGACGGCGCGCGAGCGCACCCGGCTGCTCACCGACGCGGTAGACGACGCCGACCTGGTCCGCCAGCACTCCCCGCTGATGTCGCCGCTGGTCTGGGACCTGGCGCACATCGCCAACCAGGAGGAGCTGTGGCTGCTCCGGACGGTCGGCGGCCGGGAGCCGATGCACCCCGAGATCGATCCCATCTACGACGCGTTCGAGCACCCGCGGGCGGAACGTCCCACGCTCCCGCTGCTGCCGCCCGGCGAGGCCCGGGCCTACGCCCACGAGGTCCGCGGCCGGGTGCTGGACGTGCTGGAGGCCGCGCGGTTCACCGGGGAGCCCCTGGTGACCGGAGGGTTCGCGTTCGGCATGGTGGCCCAGCACGAGCAGCAGCACGACGAGACCATGCTCGCCACCCACCAGCTGCGCCAGGGCGCGCCGGTGCTCGGCGCGCCGCCGCCGCCGGCGGCGCCGCCGGACGCCGCGGGCCTGCCGTCCGAGGTGCTGGTCCCCGGCGGGCCGTTCACCATGGGCACCTCGGCCGAGCCGTGGGCGCTGGACAACGAGCGGCCCGCGCACACCGTTGACGTCCCGTCCTTCTACCTGGACACCACGCCGGTGACCAACGCCGCCTACCAGCGGTTCATCGCTGACGGCGGGTACGCCGACCCGCGGTGGTGGACCGGGGACGGCTGGGCGCACCGGCAGCGGGCCGGCCTGGAGGCGCCGCTCTTCTGGCGCCGGGAGGGATCGGGCTGGGTGCGCCGCCGGTTCGGGGTCACCGAGCCGGTGCCGCCCGCCGAGCCGGTGCTGCACGTCTGCTTCCACGAGGCGCAGGCCTACGCCCGGTGGGCGGGCCAGCGGCTGCCCACCGAGGCGGAATGGGAGAAGGCGGCCCGGTTCGACCCGGCGGCCGGCCGGACCCGGCGCTTCCCGTGGGGCGACGCGGAGCCCACCCCCGAGTTCGCCAACCTGGGCCAGCGGTACCTGCAGCCCGCCCCGGCGGGCAGCTACCCGGTCGGCGCGGCGCCGTCCGGGGCGCGCCAGCTGATCGGGGACGTCTGGGAGTGGACCAGCAGCGACTTCCTGCCCTACCCGGGATTCCGGGCCTGGCCGTACCGGGAGTACTCGGAGGTCTTCTTCGGCCCCGAGTACAAGGTGCTCCGCGGCGGGTCGTTCGCGATGGGCCCGGTCGCCTGCCGGGGCACCTTCCGCAACTGGGACTACCCGATCCGGCGGCAGATCTTCGCCGGGTTCCGCACCGCGCGCGACGCCGGGCCGGCCGCCCGGCCCGCGGGGTGAGGCCGGCCGGATGTGCCGCCACCTGGCTTACCTCGGACCGCCCGCCACGCTGCGCGCGGTACTCAGCGACCCGCCGCACGGCCTGGTCCGGCAGTCGTGGACGCCGCGCCGCCAGCGGTACGGGACGGTGAACGTGGACGGGTTCGGCGTCGGATGGTACGCCGACGCCGACCCGGTCCGGCCCGCTACCGCCGGGCCGGGCCCATCTGGGCCGATCCCTCCTTCGCCGACCTGTCCCGGGTGATCGCTACCCGGGCTCTGCTGGCCGCGGTCCGCTCCGCGACCGACGGGACCGCCGCCGGGGAGGCGGCCGCCGCGCCGTTCGCGGCGGGCCGGTGGCTGTTCAGCCACAACGGCACGCTGAACGGCTGGCCCGGGGCGGCCGCCACCCTGGCCGCCACGCTGCCGCCCGGGGAACTGCTCGACCTGGAGTCCCGCACCGACTCCGCGCTGGCCTGGGCCCTGGTGCTGCACCGGCTGCTGGACGGGGACGACATGCCCGGCGCGCTGGCCGGCACGGTGGCCGACCTGGACGCGCACGGCGTGGCCGGCCGGTTCAACTTCCTGCTCACCGACGGCGAGGCGATCGCGGCCACCGCGGCCGGGGACACGCTGTGCTTCCGCGGCACCGCGGCCAGCGCCGTCGTCGCCTCCGAGCCCGCGGATGACGAGCCGGGCTGGATCGAGGTACCGGACCGCTCCGTGCTCACCGCGCGCCCGGGCCAGGTGGACGTGTCCCCGCTGAAACCCGCCGGCTGAGCGGCCGCCGCGCCATGACCCGCCGAAGCGCACCACAAGACCGACCACCGTTCAGTGACGATCGACGGAAGGGAACCGCGGACCGTGAGCCGACTCCAGATCGACCGGCGCCTGCCCGAGGGATTCGCCCGCGCCGCGCTGCGCGCGGACGCCCGGGCCGGGCTGACCGCCACGCCGAAATGGCTGCCGCCCAAGTGGTTCTATGACGACCGGGGGAGCGAGCTGTTCGAGAAGATCACCCTGCTGCCGGAGTACTACCCGACCCGTGCTGAGCGGTCCATCCTGGCGGCTGCCGCGCCGGAGATCGCGGCCGCCAGCGGCGCCGCCACCCTGATCGAGCTCGGCTCCGGCTCCTCGGACAAGACCCGGCTGCTGCTCGACGCGCTCCGCGGGGCCGGGACGCTGCGCAGTTACGTCCCGGTGGACGTCAGCGAATCAGCGCTGACCGGGGCCGCGCGCCGGGTGATGGCCAGTTACCCCGGGCTGGCCGTTAAGGCGATAGTGGCTGACTTCGAGGCGGACCTCGGCCTGGGCGGCACGGCGGGGCCGCGGCTGGTGGCCTTCCTCGGCAGCACCATCGGCAACCTGCTGCCGGAGGAACGGGCCGCCTTCCTGGCCCGGCTGCGGGCCGGGCTGGGCCCGGGCGATGCCCTGCTGCTCGGCACCGACCTGGTGAAGGACCCGGCCGTGCTGCTCGCGGCCTACGACGACGCCGCCGGGGTGACCGCGGCCTTCAACAAGAACGTGCTCGCCGTGCTCAACACCGAGCTGGGCGCCGACTTCGACCCGGACGCCTTCGACCACGTGGCGGCCTGGGACGCCGGCCAGGAGTGGATCGAGATGCGGCTGCGCTCGGCCACCGGCCAGGTGGTGGCGCTGCCCGGGATCGGCCTGTCCGTGTCCTTCGCCGCCGGGCGAGGAGTGGCGGACCGAGGTGTCCGCCAAGTTCCGGCGGCCGGGGGTGCAGGCGGAACTCGCCGCCGCCGGCTTCGCGATGCGCTCCTGGTGGACCGATAAGCAGGGCCGGTTCGCCCTGTCGCTGTCCAGTCCGGCCTGATCAAACCGGGGCGGAGTCGCGCCCCACGGGCGCCCGTTGTGGGACAATACCGTCCTTGACGGGCGGTAGCTGGCACGCCACGGTGAGCATGGGTTACTGAACTCTTGATGACGGCCGCCCCGTTGCCGGCCACCGGGGAGGCAGTCCCGCCGGCGACCGGTAAGGTGCACGCCAGGAACCTCGGCATGCGCGCGGTGTACCGACGTTGGATGCGAGGCGACGCACATCACCATGGACACACGGGATCTGGCGGGCTGCCCGGTAGCGGGCTGGCGCAGCCGGCAGGAGTGACGGATGTACCCAGTGCCGCCTGCTGGCTGCGCGGATGTCTGGTGGCTGGACATCACCACGGTCGCCGTGGGCCGGCCTGAGCTGGCCGAGCTCAGCCTGGAGGAGCACAAGCGGGCGGCGGCCTTCGCGTTCCGGGCCGACCGGCGCCGCTACACCGCCGCGCACGTGATGCTGCGCCGGGTGCTGTCCGGCTACGTGGACATCCCGCCGTCCAGCCTGCAGTTCCGCCGCGAGCCGTGTCCCCGGTGCGGCAAGCCGACCGGGCGGCCGGCCCTGCCGTTCGGCTACGGGCTGCATTTCTCGCTGTCGCACAGCGGCGACGCGGTGGTGATCGCGGTGGCCGGCCAGCAGGTCGGCGTGGACGTGGAGCAGCAGCCGGCCGGCTGCGTCTGCGCGCTGTCCGCGGACATGGACGCGCGGGACGCGGAATGGGGCCGATCGCTCAGCGAGCCCGGCCTGGCACGACCTGGTCATGCGCTGGTGGGTGCGGGCCCAGGCGGTGCTCAAGTGCACCGGCGAGGGGACCGGCCACGACGACATCGGCGACTTCCCTGTGCTGGGCAGCCCGGACGGGCCGGTCGGCGTGGCCGTCCCGGGCGGCCCCGAGCAGGTGATGGCGGCGACCGGGGCGCACGGCTGCTCGCTGATCTCGCTGCCCGCGCCCGCGGGTTACCAGGCCGCGCTGGCCCTGGCCGGGGAGTCCAGTGCGGTGCGGCTGGCCATCCGCGCGCCCTGGGCGGCCTCCTCACGCCGCCCCAGCCGCAGCGCGCAGTATTGACCCCGGGGGGGCGACCCCCCGGAACCCCCCGCGCATCCGCCGGCTCGGCGGGACACGCCTGCGGCGGGCCCCGCCTCGCCGGCGCATAGGCCTGGGCTGGCGGGGGAAGAGCAAAGTGCGCTATCCGTGCGTTCGTGCGGATCGCGGGTAGTCTCGGAGGGCAGGCCCGCGGCAGCATGGAGGCAGACATGACAGCGGTTTTCGCGGTGGACGCATGCCGGACCCCGGTCGGCCGGGTCAAGGGCGCGCTGGCCGCGGTGCGGCCGGACCACCTGACCGCTGAGGTGATCAGGGCCCTGCTGGCCCGCAACCCCTGGCTGGACCCGGCCCGCATCGACGACGTCTACTGGGGCGCCGCCAACCAGGCGGGGGAGGACAACCGCAACGTGGCCCGGATGGGCGTGCTGCTGGCCGGGCTGCCGGTGGAGGTGCCCGGGGCGACCGTCAACCGGCTGTGCGGCTCCGGGCTGGAGGCCATCGCCAGTGCGGCCCGGGCCATCGCGGCCGGCGAGGCCGACATCGTGCTGGCCGGCGGGGCCGAGTCGATGACCCGGGCCCCGTTCGTGCTGCCCCGGGCCAGTGAGCCCTTCCCGCGGGAGGCCGGGGTGGCCGACACCCGGCTGGGCTGGCGGCTGGTCAGCCCGCTCATGCAAGAGATGTACCCGCCGGTCAGCCTGGGGGAGACCGCGGAGAACGTGGCCGACCGGTACCGGGTGAGCCGGGAACGCCAGGACGAGTTCGCGCTGCGCAGCCACCAGCGGGCCGCGGCCGCCCAGCGGGCCGGGCGGTTCGGTGACGAGATCGTGCCGGTCACCGCGCCCGCCGGCCCGGTCACGCTGGACGAGGGCATCCGGCCGGACCTGACCCTGGAGGACCTGGCGGCCAGGCGCCCCGCCTTCCGCACGGGCGGGACGGTGACCGGGGGCAACTCGCTCGCCGCTCAACGACGGGGCGGCCGGGGTCGTGCTGGTCAGCGAGGAGGTGGCCGAGGCGGCCGGGCTCAGCCCGCTGGCCCGGTACGCCGGCACCGCCACGGCCGGGGTGCACCCGGACTACATGGGCATCGGCCCGGTCCCCGCGGTCGGCAAGCTGCTGCGGCGGACCGGCTGGGAGGCCGGCAGCCTCGATCTCGTCGAGGTCAACGAGGCCTTCGCCGCCCAGGCGGTGGCGGTGTGCGACGAGCTGAAGCTGGACGCCGACCGGGTCAACGTGAACGGCGGCGCGATCGCCATCGGCCACCCGCTGGGCTGCTCCGGCGCGCGGATCACGGCCACCCTGCTGCACGAGTTCCGGCGGCGCGGCGCCGGGCGGGCCGTGGCCAGCATGTGCATCGGCGTCGGCCAGGGCATCGCTACGGGCTGGCAGGCGCCCTGACGGCGTCCGCGGGCTGGCCGCGCCGCCCGAGCAGCACCGCCATGGGCGGGTAGATGAGCACGGACAGCACGCCGGCGCCGACCAGGGCGGCGGCCGTGGCCGGCAGCATGACGTGGTCCCGCAGCCCGATCTCGGCCAGCGCGATCAGCAGCGGCATCGTCGTCGCGGTGATGAAAGTCATCTGGGCCCGCTGCCGCAGCGGCAGGACGCCCCGGTAGACCAGCAGCGCGGGCAGCCCGCGCACCACCAGCAGCAGCCCCAGGAAGATGAGCATCCGCAGCGGATCCTGGCTGATGGCCTTGAGGTCCAGGGTCATCCCGGAGGCCACGAAGAAGATCGGGATGAAGATCCCGTAGCCGACCGCGTCGAACTTGTGTTCCAGCCCGGTGGTGTCCATCTTCATCTCGCGGGTCCAGCCGCGGAGCACTATCCCCGCCAGCAGCGCGCCCAGCACCACGTCCAGGCCGAACTTGCTGGCTATCGTGAGCAGCAGGAACAGCAGCACGGTGGCCCAGCGCAGGGTGGTCTGGCCGGTGGCGTCCTGGCCCTCGCTGATGACCCGCTGCACCGCCCGGCGGGCGGCCAGCCGGGGCATGAAGGTGAGCGCCAGCGCCAGGACCCCGACCAGGGCCACCGACGCGAGGGCCACGAAGTGGTCCCGCTGGGTGAGGAACACCGAGATCGCGATGGTGGGCAGCAGCTCGCCCACCGCCCCGGCGGCCAGCACGTAGCTGCCGAACCGGCCGCTGAGCATGTGATTGTCCTGCAGGATCGGCAGCAGGGTGCCCAGCGCCGTGGTGGTCAGGGCCAGTCCCACCGGGACGTAGTCACGGATGTACCCGGCCGCGCCGAGGCCGGCCACCACCCCTACCGCGAGCACCGCGGCGGCCAGCCACCCGGCGATGGCCAGCCGCCCCGGCTGCTGGCGCAGCAGCCGGGGGTCCAGTTCGTAGCCGGCCAGCAGGAACAGGAAACCCAGGCCGATGTTGGACAGCAGCTTGATGCTGGACGTGTCGGCGATGCCCAGGCCGTGCGGCCCGATGAGCACGCCACCGACCAGGAAGATCACTACCTGCGGCACCCGCGGGCCGGGCAGCAGCGCCACGATCAGCGGGGTCAGGGCCGCGACCAGCGCGACGACCAGAAGGTCTTCCAGCCCCCTGGTCACGTCCATGCCTGCTCCGCTCCGCCTGGCCCGTGCCCCGCAGGACCCTTCGCAGGGGCACAGGCGTGGCGGGCAGGCGCCAGCGGCGCCAGCCGGAATGAAGTTCCCCGTCCCTGCCCCCGGACGCCCCCCGTTGGCGTCGGCAGGGTGAGAATTCCCCGCCGGGCGGAAGCTACGCCCGGCGGGACCCGCCGGTCATGCCACCTGCTCAGCCAGCGTGAAGGCCACCGTGCCCTCGCCGTCCACCTGCGCGTCCAGCGACTTGTCGTCCAGCGCGACCGCGGCGTCGGGCTCCAGGAACACCCGGGCGCCCTCGGTCTCGATCACCTGATCACCCTCGGCCGGGCTTTCCGCCAGGGTGACCTGGAAGGCCGGGCCGCCGTCGGGCTGGGACATGATGCGCAGGCCGGTCTGCTCAGGCAGTTCCGGCTGGGAGGTGAGATTTCGGATCGCCGAGACGGCGCCCTCGGTCAGTGTGAGCATGATCGCTCCTGTCCTTGTCGGGCATGTGCAGTTGGGCGACCACTACCCGGTTCCGGCCGGCTGACTCACGGTGGGCTGCCCCGGCGGCCCGGCCGGCCGCCGGGCGGGGTGACCGCGGCCGCCGCCGGGTGGCGACGGATGGGCAGCCGCCGGGTAGGGTCGGCGGCGGGTGTGTACTGCGACCTAAGGGGCCGTCGTGGAGACAGGCAGCGGCGCGCCGGGGGCGGCCCGGCGGGCGGCCTGCCCGGGCGCCGCGGGCGCCCACGCCAGTGGCGGCCCGGGGGAAGGGCCCGCCGCGGAGCCGGGTGCGGCCGCGGGGCCGCACGCCGGAACGGGGCCGGCGGCCGCCGCGGGACTGGCGGCCGCGCGGGCTGTGCCTGACGCAGGCGAGGACCGCCTCCCGGACCGCATCTGGACGCTGCCCAACCTGCTCAGCATGGCCCGCCTGGCGGGCGTCCCGGTCTTCATGTGGCTGGTGCTGGGCCCGCACGCGGACGGGTGGGCCGTGGTCCTGCTCTTCGCGGCCTCGGGCACCGACTGGCTGGACGGCAAGATCGCCCGGGCCTGGCACCAGGAGAGCCGCCTGGGCCAGGTGCTCGACCCGGCCGCCGACCGGCTCTACATCGCGGCCATGCTGATCTCGCTGGCGCTGCGGGCCATCATCCCGTGGTGGCTGGTCGGCCTGCTGGTCGGCCGGGAACTGGTGCTGGGCGCCGCGCTGCTCTGGCTGCGGGCGCATGGCTACGAGCCGCTGCAGGTCAGCTTCGTGGGCAAGGCGGCCACGCTGTGCCTGCTCTACGCGTTCCCGCTGCTGCTGCTGGGCGCCTACGGGGGCACCCCGGCCCTGGTGGCCAAGGTGGCAGGCTGGGCTTTCGCCTTCTGGGGCACGGCGCTGTACTGGTGGGCGGCCGGGCTGTACCTGGCCCAGGCGCGGCAGCTGACGGCCCGCCCGGCCGCAGGCCAGGGCGGTGGCCGGGCGGGGAACCGGCAGTCATGATGGAGGCACCCAGCGGCACCGGCCCGGGGTGGCCCGGGCCAGGCGCGGATGGGAAGCGCGCGCCGATGCTGTGGAAGGAGGCCGGTCAGCGGTGAAGGCCGTCGTGATGGCCGGTGGTGAGGGCACCCGGCTGCGCCCGATGACCGCCAATCAGCCCAAGCCCCTGCTGCCCGTCTGCAACAAGCCGATCATGGAGCACGTGCTGCGGCTGCTCAAGCGGCACGGCTTCGAGGAGACGGTCGTGACGACGGCGTTCCTCGCCTCGCTCGTCCGGAACTATTTCGGTGACGGCGAGGACGTGGGCATGAGCCTGCAGTACGCCACCGAGGAGATTCCGCTCGGCACCGCCGGCAGCGTGAAGAACGCCGGCGACGCACTGCGCGACGAGCCCTTCCTGGTCATCTCCGGTGACGCGCTGACCGACATCGACCTGTCCGCGATGGTCCGGGCGCACAAGGAGAACGGCGCGCTGGTCACCGTCGGGCTCACCCGGGTGCCCAACCCGCTGGAGTTCGGCATCATCATCGTCGGGGAGGACGGCCGGATCCAGCGCTTCCTGGAGAAGCCCACCTGGGGCCAGGTGTTCTCGGACACGGTCAACACCGGGATCTACGTGATGGAGCCCGAGGTACTCGCCGAGGTGCAGTCCGGGGAGCCGGTGGACTGGTCCGGTGACGTGTTCCCGGCCCTGCTCAAGCGCGGGGCGCCGCTGTTCGGCTGGATCGCCGACGGCTACTGGGAGGACGTGGGCACCCACGAGAGCTACCTCAAGGTCCAGGCCGACGTGCTGTCCGGCCGGGTGGACACCGAGATCGACGGCTTCGAGGTGTCCCCGGGCGTCTGGGTGGCCGAGGGCGCCGAGGTGGACCCGGACGCGATGATCTCCGGGCCGGTCTGCATCGGCGACTACGCCAAGGTGGAGGCGGGCGCGGAGCTGCGCGAGTTCACCGTGCTGGGCAGCAACGTGGTGGTCAAGGAAGGCGCCTTCCTGCACCGCGCCGTGGTGCACAACAACGTCTACGTGGGCCAGGGCGTCACCCTCCGCGGCTGCGTCATCGGCAAGAACACCGACGTCATGCCGAACGCGCGGATCGAGGAAGGCGCGGTGGTGGGCGACGAGTGCGTGATCGAGCCGGAGGCCTACCTGTCGGCCGGGGTCAAGGTCTACCCGTTCAAGACCATCGAGGCCGGCGCGGTGGTGAACACCAGCGTCATCTGGGAGTCCCGCGGCCAGCGCACGCTGTTCGGCCAGCGGGGCGTGTCCGGCCTGGTCAACGTGGAGATCACCCCGGAACTGTGCGTCCGGCTGTCCAGCGCGTACGCGACCACGCTGCAGAAGGGCTCCACGGTCACCACCTCCCGCGACGTGTCCCGGGCGGCGCGGGCGCTCAAGCGGGCCGTGCAGTGCGCGCTGAACGCCAGCGCCATCAACGTGGTGGACCTGGAGGCGCAGCCGCTGCCGGTGGCCAGGTTCCAGACCGCGCGCAGCACGTGCAGCGGGGGGGTCGCGCTGCGGACCACGCCCGGCGACCCGCAGTCGATCGACCTGGTGTTCCTGGACGAGCGGGGCGCCGAGCTGTCCCAGGCGGCCGCGCGCAAGCTGGAGCGGGTGTTCTCCCGGCAGGAGTACCGCCGGGCCTTCCCCGGCGAGATCGCGGAACTGTCCTACCCGTCCCGGGTGGTCGAGTCGTACGCGCAGGAACTCGTCCGCAGCGTGAACATGACCGGCGTGCGCGAGGCCGGGCTCAAGGTGGTGGTGGATTGCGCCGGCGGCACCGTCTCGCTGGTGCTGCCCAGCCTGCTGGGCCGCCTCGGGGTCGAGGTGCTGACCGTCAACAACCGGCTGGACGAGGCCAACCCCACGCAGAGCCTGGCCCAGGTCCGGGCCGGCCTGCAGCGGCTGTCCGAGCTGGTCGCCTCGTCCCGCGCCGCCTTCGGGGTCCGCTTCGACCAGGTCGGCGAGCGCATCATGCTGGTGGATGACAAGGGCGCGATGATCAGCGACGACCGCGCCCTGCTGGTGGCGCTCGACCTGATCGCGGCGGAACGGCGGTCCGGCCGGGTGGCGCTGCCGGTGACCACCACCCGCGTCGCCGAGCAGGTCTGCCGGTTCCACGGGGTGCAGGTGGACTGGACGCCCACCTCGCTGCACGGGCTCACCGAGGCCACCGCGGGCGAGGATGTAATTTTCGGCGGCGACGGCCGGGGCGGGTTCGTGGTCCCGGAGTTCAGCCGCACCCTCGACGGCATCGCCGCCTTCACCCGGCTGCTCGGCCTGGTCGCCCGGACCCGGCTCACGCTGAGCCAGATCGACGCGCGGATCCCGGTCGCGCACCTGCTGCGGCGCTCCATGCCCACGCCGTGGGCGGCCAAGGGCAGCGTGATGCGGACCGTGGTGGAGGCGGCGGGCGACCGGACCGTGGATACCACCGACGGGGTCCGGATCGTCGAGCCGGATGGCGGATGGGTGCTGGTGCTGCCGGACCCGGCCGACGCGGTGACGCACCTGTGGGCCGAGGGCGCCGACGCGGACACCGCCCAGGCGCTGCTGGATGAGTGGGCCGCGATCGCGGAGCGTCCTGGCGGCTGAATTTCCCGGCTAAGCTGGCCGGTTCAGTGTCCAGCGAGGACATCGCGACCCGTGAGACAATCCAGCCTCATCGGAGCGTGCAGGCGTCGGAGGTGCGGCCAGTTATGTGGCGGAGGCGGCACGATGGTGCCCCGGGCGGGTCCCGGGGCGTGGAGTCGTCGCCGGGACCAGGGCGGCGCCGCGGGTGGCGGGCCCGGTTCACCTCGGCGGGGCGACGCGCGTGGCGCATGGACCCGCCAGGTGCGCCGCAGGTAGCGTGGACCGCATCAGCCGAGCACGACCAAGCCGAGCACGGTTCAGCTAAGCACGGGGAACGGGCGGGGGCGGACGTCGTGCCAGCCCCGAGCCCATGGCCAGCAGAGGAGAGGCTGGGCCACGACATGCCGAGCATCTACTGCACCCGGTGCGGCCAGGCCAACCCTGATGACGCGCGCTTTTGCCTGCATTGCGGCACGATGCTCGCGCGCATGGGTGCCGACCGCCCGGGTGAGACCACGTCCATCATCACGCTGGGCGGGGACCCGGCGGAGGCCGAGTATGGCGAGGAGCCATTCGCCGACCAGGGCTCGATGGAGTCACTGCCCGGCGGCACAGCGCTGCTGGTCGTCAAGCGCGGGCCCAATGCGGGCAGCCGGTTCCTGCTGGACAGCGACATCACCACGGCCGGCCGGCACCGGGACAGTGACATCTTCCTCGACGACGTCACGGTGTCCCGGCGGCACGCGGAGTTCTACCGGCACGGGGACCGGTTCACCGTGCGTGACGTCGGCAGCCTCAACGGCACCTATGTCAACCAGGAGCGGATCGAGGAAGCCGCGCTGAACGGCGGCGACGAGGTGCAGATCGGCAAGTTCCGCCTGGTGTTCCTCACCGGCCGGAGGCCGCAGGTGGAGCGTGGTGGCGGGGGCGCGCAGGTCGGGGCATGAGCGCACAGCCCACCCGGGCAGGTTTCGGCATCGGCGAGGTGCTCGCCCAGCTTCGTGGCGAGTTCCCCGACGTGAGCGTGTCGAAGATCCGGTTCCTGGAATCCGAGGGGCTCATCCAGCCGGCCCGCTCGCCGTCCCGCTACCGGCGGTTCAGCTCGGCCGACGTGGAGCGGCTGCGCTTCATCCTGACCGCCCAGCGTGACGAGTACCTGCCGCTGCGGGTGATAAAGGACCGGCTGGCGGCCGCCGATGACCGGGACGCCCTGGACGGCGGCGGCCCGGGGGGCCGTCGGCCCGCCCGGAAGCTGAGCAGGCGGGAACTGCTGGAAGCGGCCGAGATCGAGGACCGCCACCTGGCCGAGCTGGAGGATTTCGGGCTGGTCAAGGCGTCCGGGCGGCAGTACGGGCCGGACGCCCTGGACGTGGCGCGGATCATCGTCGCCCTGGACCGGTACGGCGTCCAGGCCCGGCACCTGCGGGCGGTACGGGCGGCCGTCGAGCGGGAGACCTCGCTCATCGAGCAGGTGGTGGCGCCCACGCTGCGGCAGCGCAGCCCGGGGTCGCGGGACCGGGCCGGGCAGACCGCCCGGGAGATCGCGGCGCTGTCCCTGCAATTGCACGCCACCCTGATGGACAGCGCGCTGGCCGAGGCCGGCTTCCCGGAGACCGGCCTGACAGAGGCCGGATTCGCGGACGCCGGGTTCCCCGGCAGCGGGTTCGGAGACACCGGCTTCGCCGGCCCGGCAGCCGCTGGGTCCGGCGCGTGACATCGCTCATCCCGGGTGTACGTTGGCAAGGAGTGTCATCGCAGGGGTCCACGCCTGAGCCAGCGCGTCAGGCACACGTGAGGACGGAGCCGCCGTGAGGAAGATGGAGGTCGTCGGCGTCCGGGTCGAGATGCCCACGAACCAGCCCATCGTCCTGCTGAAGGAGACGCAGGGGGACAGGTACCTGCCAATCTGGATCGGGCCGGTTGAGGCAACGGCGATCGCCTTCGCCCAGCAGGGCATGGTGCCGGCCCGGCCGCTCACCCACGATCTCTTCCGTGACGTGCTGGAAGCGCTGGAGGTCCAGCTCCAGACGGTGAACATCACGGCGCTGCGGGACGGCATCTTCTTCGCCGACCTGATCTTCTCCAACGGGAAAGAGGTCAGTGCCCGGCCGTCCGACTCCATCGCGCTCGCGCTGCGCACCGGGGCCGCCATCTACGCCAGCGAGGAAGTCCTCGACGAGGCGGGCGTGGCCATCCCGGACGAGCAGGAGGATGAGGTCGAGAAGTTCCGCGAGTTCCTGGACACCATCACCCCCGAGGACTTCGGGCGGGCCACGTGAGGCACAGGCGTCCGCGACGCGCCGTCGCCGATCGTTGACGGGACCGGGGCGGCCAGCCTACCGTGCGAAACAAGTACCCAGGGTGGCCAGCTCCCGGGTGGAGGCAGGCGTGGCGGTAACCAAAGGTAACGGGCAGTCGCCGGGTGTGCGCGGTGCGGCGATGCAGCAGGCCGGTGAGCAGGGCCTGCTGTTCGGCGATGACGTCGAGTCCAGGCCGGAAGGCGTCGGCTACCGCGGCCCGACCGCCTGCGCGGCCGCCGGCATCACGTACCGCCAGCTCGATTACTGGGCCCGGACTGGGCTCGTCGAGCCCAGTGTCCGCGCGGCCACCGGATCCGGGTCGGCCCGGCTGTACAGCTTCCGGGACATCCTGGTGCTCAAGGTCGTCAAGCGGCTGCTGGACACCGGGATCTCACTGCAGCAGATCCGGGCCGCCGTGGCCCACCTGCGCAGCCGGGGCACCGATGACCTGGCCCGGGTGACCCTGATGAGTGACGGGGTCAGCGTCTACGAGTGCACCTCCTCCGATGAGGTGGTTGACCTGCTCCAGGGCGGCCAGGGGGTGTTCGGCATCGCACTGGGCCGTATCTGGCAGGAAGTGGACGGCTCGCTCGCCGAACTGCCCGCCGAGCAGGCCGCGGGAGCAGAGCCCGCGGAGGACGCCCCCGGCAGCTCCCGGGAGGCCGATGAGCTGGCCCGGCGGCGGGCCCGCAGGACGGGGTAACCGGCCCGCCTGTCCCGCCCTGTTAGGGTCGGCGGCGTGACGGAGGCGATCTCGGCCCGGGATCTGCGGAAGTCCTACGGGGCGCTGCAGGCCGTGGACGGGGTGTCCTTCGAGGTCCGTGCCGGGGAGTTCTTCGGCATCCTGGGCCCGAACGGGGCAGGCAAGACCACCACCCTGGAGATTGTCGAGGGACTGCGCCGTCCGGATGCGGGCACGGTGAGCCTGCTGGGCCGCCGGCCCTGGCCCGCGTGACCCCGCGCTGCTGCCGCGGATCGGGGTGCAGCTGCAGGCCTCCTCGTTCTTCGAGCGGCTCACCGCCCGGGAGCAGCTGCGCACCTTCGCCGCGCTCTACCGGGTTCCGGCGGCCCGTGCCGACACCATGCTCGAGGTCGTCGGCCTGGGCGCGATGGCGGGCACCAGGACCGAGAAGCTGTCCGGTGGGCAGGCGCAGCGGTGGTGCTCACCACTCACCACATGGACGAGGCCGAGACGCTCTGCGAGCGCGTGGCGATCATGGATCACGGCCGCATCCTGCAGATCGGGCCGCCCGCGGCCCTGGTCCGCTCGCTCCGGCGCTCGGTCCGGATAAGCACCGAATCCGGCCAGCTGACCCTGGCGGAGGCACGGGACCTGGTGGCCGGCGCTGAGCCGGGCGGTGACCAGGTCACCGACGACGGGGTGACGCTGACCATCACGACCACCGAGCCCGAGCCGGTCGTCGCCGGCCTGGCCCGGCGCGGTGCGCTGGCCGGGCTGGAGGTCAAGGGCGGCACCCTGGAGGACGTGTTCCTCCAGCTGACCGGGCGGGAGTACCGGGCGTGACCGGGACCGGGCCGCCGGCCGGGCGGCCGGGCACGGCGGGCTCCCGGCGGGGCGGCGGCGAGTCTTTCCGCACCCTGTCCCGCGCCATGTTCCTCGGCTTCGTCCGGGACCGTGCGGCGCTGGTGTTCTCCATCCTCATCCCGGTGCTCTTCCTGCTCCTGCTCGGCTCCATCTTCAAGAGCACAGGGACCCCGCGGATCACCGTCCTGGAAGTGGGCCGGGTCAGCCTGCTGGACGAGGCACGCGCGGCCAGCCCGCACCAGCTGGCGAGCGTGATGACGATCCGCCGGGCGGCCAGCATGGCCACCGCGCTGCACGACGTCCGGGTGGGCAGTGACGATGCCGCCGTCCAGCAGCTCGGCCGCCGTGTCGTGGTGCATTACTCGGTGGCCGACCCGACCCGGGCCGCCGAGGTGGCCGCGGTGTTCAGCTCGATCGTCCAGCAGGCCAACCTGGCCGTGACCGGGCGGCCGCCCGCCTACCAGCTGGCCACCGAGCAGGTGGAGGACAAGTCGCTGAAGGCCATCCAGTACGTGGCGCCCGGGCTGCTCGGCTGGGCCGTCGCCTCGGTAGCCGCGTTCGGCGCGGCCACCACGCTGGTCTCCTGGCGGGAGAACAAGCTGCTGCGGCGCCTGCGGCTGGCCCCGGTGAGCACCGCCGCCGTGGTCACCGCCCGGATCGCGATCAGTGTCGCCATCGCGCTGGTGCAGTTGCTCGTCTTCCTGGCCATCGCCACGCTGCCGTACTTCGGGCTCCGGCTGGCCGCCTCGTGGTGGATGGCGATCCCCGTGGTCATCTGCGGCACGCTGGCCTTCATGTCCATTGGCCTGCTGGTCGGGGCGGTGGCCCGGACCCAGCAGGCGGCGACGTCCATCGTCAACCTGATCATCCTGCCGATGGCCTTTCTCGGCGGCGCCTTCGTGCCGCTGGACTTCGCCCCACCCTGGATGCGCAGCGTGTCCTACGTCCTGCCGCTGCGGTACCTGGTCACCGGCGTGCAGGACGTGATGGCCCGCGGCCTGCCCGCGGCGTCGGCGCTGCCTGCCATCGCGGTGCTGCTCAGCTTTACCGTCGTGCTGACCGCGGCGGCCGGGCGCTTCTTCCGCTGGGACGAGGTATAGGGCGGGCACCCGCGAATGCGCGGGGGGTTCCGGGGGCCGCGTCCCCAGGCCAGCAGCACCGCTCGGGTAAGCTCGGCATAGCCGATCACACCGTCCGGGAGAGTCCCTGCGCAGCCAGCGCGGGGCGCCGAAGGGGCAACCTCCCCGGAACCTCTCAGGCACAAGGACTGGACGGGACAGGCATCTCTGGAGTTCTGCGCCCGGGCGCGGCGAAGGCCGGCAGCGGCCGGGGGCGTGACGACAGAGGGGGAGGATCAGGCAGGCACGGGGTGTGCCTGGCGGCTCCCTCTGGAGGCTCCGATGAACTTCTCCGCGCGGCACATAGGACCATCCCCCGACGAGCAGCAGCGCATGCTGAGCGCGATCGGCTACGCCTCGCTCGACGACCTCACCGCCGCTGCCCTGCCGCCCGGGCTGCGCGGCCCGCGCCCGCTGGACCTGCCGCCGGCCGCGTCCGAGGCGGAGGCGCTCGCCGAGCTGCGCCAGCTGGCCGCCCAGAACACCGTGGCCACGTCGATGATCGGCCTGGGCTACTACGGGACCGTCACCCCGGCCGTGATCCGCCGCAACGTGCTGGAGAACCCGGCCTGGTACACGGCTTACACGCCCTACCAGCCGGAAATCTCGCAAGGCCGGCTGGAGGCGCTGCTCACCTTCCAGACGGCCGTCGCCGACCTGACCGCGCTGCCGGTCGCCGGGGCGTCGCTGCTGGACGAGGCGACCGCGGCCGCCGAGGCGATGACGCTGACCCGGCGGGCGGCGGGCCGGGGCCGGGTTTTCCTGGCCGACTCCGACTGCCTGCCGCAGACGCTGGCCGTGCTGGCCACCCGGGCCGAGCCGCTCGGCATCGAGCTCGTCGTCACCGAGGTGACCCCGGAGATGATCGGGGCGCAGCCGGAGGGCGCGCTGTTCGGCGTCCTGCTGCAGTACCCGGGGGCGAGCGGCGCGGTCCGCGACCCGCGGCCGGCGATCGACGCCGCGCACGGCCGCGGGGCGCTGGCCGCCGTCGCCGCCGACCTGCTCGCGCTGACCCTGCTGACGCCCCCGGGCGAGCTGGGCGCGGACATCGCGGTCGGCAGCTCGCAGCGCTTCGGCGTGCCGATGGGCTACGGCGGGCCGCACGCCGCCTACATGGCCGTCCGGGACGGCCTGCGCCGGCAGCTGCCCGGCCGGCTGGTCGGCGTCTCGCTGGACGCGGACGGCCGTCCCGCCTACCGGCTCGCGCTGCAGGCCCGCGAGCAGCACATCCGCCGGGAGAAGGCGACCAGCAACATCTGCACGGCCCAGGTGCTGCTGGCGGTGCTGGCCGCGATGTACGCGGTCTACCACGGCCCGGACGGGCTGACCGCGATCGCGGCCGCCGTGCACGGCAAGGCGGCACGGCTGGCGGCCATGCTGCGGGCCCGCGGGGCTGGCGTCCCGGCGGGCGGCTTCTTCGACACCGTCCGGGTCACCCTGCCCGGCGGCGCGGCGGCCGCCGTGGAGCGGGCCCGGGTGGCGGGCTACAACCTGCTCCTGGTCGATGCCGACACGGTGCAGGCCGCCTGCGACGAGACCACCACCGAGGCGTGCCTGCGGGAGGTGGCCGACGCGCTGGTTCCCGGCACCGCCCCGGAGCCCGGGGAGGACAGCCCGGGTTCCGCGCTGCCGCCCGGGCTGCTCCGCCAGTCTGGGTTCCTCGCCCACCCGGTGTTCCACGAGCACCGCAGCGAGACCGCGCTGCTGCGTTACCTGCGCCGCCTCGCGGACTTCGACATCGCCCTGGACCGGTCGATGATCCCGCTCGGCTCCTGCACCATGAAACTCAACGCGGCCGCGGAGATGGAGCCGGTGACCTGGCCGGAGTTCGCCGGGCTGCACCCGTTCGCCCCGGCGGAGCAGGCCCGCGGGTACGCCGCGCTGACCGGCGACCTGGAGCGGTGGCTGGCCGAGATCACCGGCTACGACGCGGTCAGCCTGCAGCCCAACGCGGGCTCCCAGGGGGAGCTGGCCGGGCTGCTCGCCATCCGCGCCTACCACAGCGACCGCGGCGACACGGGGCGGGACGTCTGCCTGATCCCGGAGTCCGCGCACGGCACCAACGCGGCCAGCGCCGTGCTGGCCGGCCTGCGGGTCGTGGTGGTCAAGTGCGGCGCCGACGGCGCCATCGACCTGGGCGACCTGGCGGCCAAGCTGGAGTCCCGCGGCGGCCAGGTGGCCGCCATCATGCTGACCTACCCGTCCACGCACGGCGTGTTCGAGGAGACGGTCGGCGCCGTGTGCGAGGCGGTGCACGCCGCGGGCGGCCAGGTGTACGTGGACGGCGCCAACCTCAACGCGCTGGTCGGCCTGGCCCGGCCGGGCTGCTTCGGCGCGGACGTGTCCCACCTGAACCTGCACAAGACGTTCTGCATCCCGCACGGCGGCGGCGGCCCGGGCGTCGGCCCGGTCGCGGTCAAGGCCCACCTGGCCGGCTTCCTGCCCGGGAGGAAGGCGGGGCCGGTGGCGGCGGCGCCGTACGGGTCGGCCGGCATCCTGCCCATCTCCTGGGCCTACCTGCGGATGATGGGCCCGGACGGGCTGCGGCAGGCCTCCGGGGTGGCCATCCTGGCCGCCAACTACGTGGCCCGCCGGCTGGGCGGCCGCTACCCGGTGCTCTACACCGGCCGCGGCGGCCTGGTGGCGCACGAGTGCATCCTGGACCTCCGGCCGGTCACCCGGGAGACCGGCGTCACCGTGGAGGACGTGGCGAAACGCCTCATCGACTATGGATTTCACGCCCCGACGATGTCCTTCCCGGTGGCCGGGACCCTGATGGTGGAGCCGACCGAGAGCGAGGACCTGGCCGAGCTGGACCGGTTCTGCGACGCCATGCTGGCCATCCGGGACGAGATCGACAAGGTCGCCTCCGGCGAGTACGACCGGGAGGACAACCCGCTGCGGGGTGCCCCGCACACCGCGTCGATGCTGCTCAGCGCCGACTGGAAGCACCCGTACGAGCGCGAGCGGGCGGCCTACCCGATGCCCGGTGACCGGCGCGGCAAGTACTGGCCGCCGGTGCGCCGCATCGACCAGGCCTACGGCGACCGCAACCTGGTGTGTGCCTGCCCGCCGGCGGCCGCGTTCGAGGATTGACGCTTATCGGTAAGGCTCCCAGGCGTTACGCTGCCTGCCAGTGCTCGGGCAGGAGAGGCGCAGGATGGGACATTCCCCGCAGTCGGTCATCGTCGGGCTGGACAACGGCGGCACGATGAACAACGCCACGGTGCTGGCTGAGGGCGGGCGATTCCTGGTCGAGCACATGCTGGAGCGGCCGAGCCGGGTGCGGGAGGGACCGGATGCCGCCATCGGGGCACTGGCCGCATCCTTCGACCAGGTGCTCGACGTCACCGGGGTGCCGCGGGCCGTGGTGCACGGGGTCGGGCTGGACACCCCGGGCCCGGCCAGCGCCGAGGGGGTGCTGTCCTCCCGGGGCGGGACCAACCTCGGGCACCACGGCTGGGCGCGGCTTCGACATCCGGGCCGCCCTGGAGGAGCGGCTGGGCCTGCCCGGTGGTCTACACCAACGACGCCAACGCGGCCGCGCTCTACGCCCACTACGCCCGGTTCGGCGCCGCGGCGGCGCGGCACTCCAGCGTGGCCGCGATCGTCGGCACCGGCCTCGGCGGCGGCCTGGTCGAGTCCGGCCAGGTGGTCAGCGGGGCCGCGGGGATGGCCGGCGAACTCGGCCACGTGCAGATCCCGCTGGACGGGCTGCTGGGCGACGGCCAGCCGGTGCCGGCCTGCAACTGCGGGCTGACCGGCGACGCGGAAAGCGTCGCCTCCCTCACCGGGATCGAGCGCAACCTGCTGCCGTACTGGCTCGGCCAGTTCCCCGGGCACGAGCTCGCGGCGCTGCCGCTGGCCAAGGCGGCCAAGCTGGTGCGCGGCTTCGGCGAGGCGGGCGACCCGCTAGCCCGGCACATCTTCGAGCAGCAGGCGATGGCCCTGGGCCGGGTGTTCTCCATCGCGGCCATGTTCACCGACCCGGGCACCTACTTCGTGGGCGGCGGCGTGGTCGAGGCGGACCCGGTGTTCAGTGCCTGGTTCCTGGACCGGGTCCGGGAGCACACGACGCTGCGCGCCGAGCAGCACGCGGTGGTGGACTTCGCGCTGGTGCCGGACCTGGACCGGGCCGGGGCCCGCGGCGCGGCCCTGGCGGCGCGCTCCGCCCTCCACGCGCTTACCGGGGAGCCCGCATAGAGTTGCTGCGTGGCAGATCCGCACTCCTACCGGCCAGCGCCCGGGTCCATCCCGGAATCGCCGGGGGTGTACCGGTTCCGGGATGAGCACGGCCGGGTCATCTACGTCGGGAAGGCCAAGAACCTCCGGTCCCGGCTGAATTCCTACTTCGCCGATTTCGCCGGGCTGCACCCGCGGACCCAGACGATGCTCCGCTCGGCCGCCAGCGTGGACTGGACCGTGGTCGGCACCGAGGTCGAGGCGCTGCAGCTGGAGTACTCCTGGATCAAGGAGTTCGACCCCCGGTTCAACGTCCGGTACCGGGACGACAAGAGCTACCCCTACCTCGCCGTCACCATGAACGAGGAGTACCCGCGCGTCACGGTGATGCGCGGCGCCAAGCGGCGCGGGGTCCGCTACTTCGGGCCTTACTCGCACGCGTGGGCCATCCGCGAGACGGTTGACGCGCTGCTCCGCGTCTTCCCGGTGCGGACCTGCTCGGCCGGGGTGTTCAAGCGGGCCGGGCCAGATCGGGCGGCCGTGCCTGCTCGGCTACATCGGCAAGTGCTCAGCGCCGTGCGTGGGCCGGGTCAGCGAGGCCGAGCACCGGCTGCTCGCCGAGGAGTTCTGCGACTTCATGGCCGGGCAGACCGACCGGTTCATCCACCGCCTGGAAGCGGACATGCGGGAGGCGGCCCGGGCCGAGGAGTTCGAGCGGGCCGCCCGGCTGCGCGATGACATCAAGGCGCTGCAGCGGGCCCTGGAGAAGCAGACCGTGGTGCTCGGCGACGGCACCGACTGCGACGTCATCGCCCTCGCCGAGGATCAGCTGGAAGCGGCCGTGCAGGTGTTCTACGTGCGCGGCGGGCGGGTCCGCGGGCAGCGCGGCTGGGTGGTGGACAAGGTCGAGGACGTGACGCCCGGGGAGCTGGTGGAGCATTTCCTCGGCCAGGTGTACGGCGAGGACGCCGTGGCCAGCGACCAGGCCGCCGCCCCGGCCGGGCGGGGCCGCCGGGGTGACGCCGGCGGCCCGCTGGACCCCCGGCAGGTGACCCGGCCGGCGACGGGCCAGGGCAGCATCCCGCGGGAGGTGCTGGTGCCCGAACTGCCGCCGGACGCGGCGGCGGTGGAGGAGTGGCTCAGCGCCCGGCGGGGCAGCCGGGTCCGGCTCCGGGTGCCGCAGCGCGGCGACAAGAAGGCGCTGCTGGAGACCGTGACCCGGAACGCCGGGGAGACGCTGGCGCTGCACAAGACCCGCCGGGCCAGTGACCTGACCACGCGCAGCCTCGCGCTGCAGGAGATCCAGGACGCGCTCGGCCTGGACGAGGCCCCGCTGCGCATCGAGTGCTACGACGTGTCCAACCTGCAGGGCACTCATGTGGTCGCCTCCATGGTGGTGTTCGAGGACGGCCTGGCCCGCAAGTCGGAGTACCGGCGCTTCGCGATCAAGGGCACCGGCGGGACGGACGACGTGGCCTCCGTGTACGAGGTGATCACCCGGCGGTTCCGCCGTTACCTGGAGGAGCGCGAGGCCACCGGCGAGCTGGACACGCTCGGCGACACCGAGGTCATCGGCCAGCCGCGCAAGTTCGCCTACCCGCCGAACCTGGTGGTCATCGACGGCGGCCCGGCCCAGGTGGCCGCGGCCGCCCGGGCGCTGGCCGAGCTCGGGATCGATGAGGTCGCGGTGTGCGGGCTGGCCAAACGGCTGGAGGAGGTCTGGCTGCCAGGCGAGGACGCCCCGGTGATCATGCCGCGGACCAGCGAGGGCCTGTACCTGCTGCAGCGGGTCCGGGACGAGGCGCACCGCTTCGCCATCACCTACCACCGGGCAAAACGGTCCAAGGCGCTCGCCGTGAGCGAGCTTGACGCGGTCCCGGGACTAGGCCCCGCCCGGCGGGCTACGCTGCTACGGCACTTCGGCTCGGTGCGCAAGCTGGCCAGCGCGACGGAGCCGGAGATCGCCGGCCTGCCCGGCATCGGCCCGCGGATCGCCGAGGCGGTGCTGGCCGCGCTGCGGCCTGCCGGGCCGGACGGCCCGGCCCGGCCGGGCGATGCGGGACAGCGGGGCGATGCGGGACAGCCGGGCGGCGGCGGGACGGACGGGGCGGCCAGCGTGGCGGATGGGGGGACGTCATGAGCCAGGCAGGCACGATGAGCCAGCCGGGCAGCTCAGCCAGGCGCCACGGCGGCCGGGCCGGCAGGCCGCGGGCGGCCCGCGGCGGGCGGGCGGCCCGGTGACCCGGGCCGAGCCGCCCGGGGAGGCCGGGGCCGCGCCGGACATCGTGGTCATCACCGGGATGTCCGGGGCCGGCCGCAGCACCGCGGCGAAGTCGCTGGAGGACCTGGACTGGTTCGTCGCCGACAACCTGCCGCCCGGCCTGCTGCCCACCATGATCGAGCTGGCCCGGCGGGCGATGGGCGCGGTGCCCCGGGTGGCGGCCGTGATGGACGTCCGCAGCCGGGCGTTCTCCACCGACCTGCAGTCCGCCATCGGCGAGCTGGCCGCGCGCGGCGTCAAGCCGCGGGTGGTCTTCCTGGAGGCCAGTGACGACACGCTGGTCCGGCGGTTCGAGAGCGTCCGCCGCCCGCACCCGCTGCAGGAGAACGGCCGCGTGGTGGACGGCATCGCGGCGGAGCGGGCGCTGCTCCGCGGCGTCCGCGAGGAGGCCGACCTGGTCATCGACACCTCGGGGCTCAACGTGCACGAGCTGCGGGCCCGGATGCACGCCGCGTTCGGCGCGGAGGCCCAGGCCGCGCTGCGGGTGAACGTGGTCTCGTTCGGCTACAAGTACGGGCTCCCGGTGGACGCGGACATGGTGGCCGACTGCCGCTTCCTGCCCAACCCGCGCTGGGTGCCCGAGCTGGCCCCGATGACCGGGCGTGATGAGCCGGTCCGGGATTACGTGCTCAGCCAGCCGGGCGCCGCGGAGTTCCTGGCCAGTTACGTAGCCGCGCTGCGGGTGGTGCTGGATGGCTATGAGCGCGAGGGCAAGCGGTTCGTCACGTTGGCCATCGGCTGCACCGGCGGCAAGCACCGCAGCGTCGCCATGGCCGAGCAGGTGGCCGCCCAGCTCAGCGGCACCGGCCCCGCCGTCCAGGTGCTGCACCGGGACCTGGGGCGCGAGTGATGCGGCCGGCTGCCCGCGGCGCTGACGCCGCGGTGGCCCCGTCGGTCCGGCCGCTCAACCCCAAGGTCGCGGCGCTCGGCGGCGGCCACGGCCTGTTCGCCGCCCTGTCCGCGCTGCGCCGGGTCACCCGCCAGCTGACCGCGATCGTGACCGTGGCCGACGACGGCGGCTCCAGCGGCCGGCTGCGCCGCGAGTTCGGCGTGCTGCCGCCGGGGGACCTGCGGATGGCCCTGGCCGCGCTGTGCGGCGACGACGCCTGGGGCACCACCTGGAGCCGGGTGGTGCAGCACCGGTTCACCGGGGATGCCGAGCTGGGCGGGCATGCGGTGGGCAACGTGCTGATCGTCGCCCTGTGGGAACTGCTGGGCGACACGGTGCAGGGCCTGGACTGGGTCGGCCGGCTGCTCGGCGCCCACGGCCGGGTGCTGCCGATGGCCTCGGTCCCGCTCGACCTGGTGGCCGAGGTGGAGGGGGCCGACCCGGGTCGGCCGGAGGCCCTCAGCACCGTGCGCGGCCAGGTGGCCTGCGCATCGACCACCGGCCGGGTACGCTCAGTGTCGCTGATCCCGGCGGACCCGCCCGGCTGCCCGGAAGCGGTGACCGCGATCGGCGAGGCCGACTGGGTGGTGCTCGGCCCGGGCTCGTGGTTCACCAGCGTCATCCCGCACCTGCTCGTGCCGGACCTGGCCCGGGCGCTGATCGCGACCCCGGCCCGGCGCATCGTGGCGCTCAACCTGGTACCGCAGCCCGGCGAGACGGAAGGATTCTCCCCGCAGACCCATCTGGAAGTACTCGCTGATCACGCACCAGAGCTCCGGGTGGATGTGGTGCTCGCGGACCGCGGGGCCGCGGGGGCTACGGCCGCCGAGCTGGACAAGGCGGCCGGGCGGCTGGGCGGCCGGCTGGTCCTGGCGGATCTGGCCATGCGGGACGGGACCCCGCGCCACGATCCGCGCCAGCTGGCCGGGGCATTCGCAGAGATTTTCGAGGGGGAGTGATGCCGGTGGCGATGACCGGCCTGGTCAAGGACGAGCTCAGCCGGGTGAGCGTACTCAAGCCGTGCTGCCGTAAGGCGGAGGTGTCCGCCCTGCTGCGCTTCGCCGGCGGGCTGCACCTGGCCAGCGGCCGCATCGTGGTCGAGGCGGAGCTGGACACGGGGGTGGCGGCCCGGCGGCTGCGCAAGGACATCGCGGAGGTGTTCGGGCACTCCTCCGACCTGATCGTGCTGGCGCCCAGCGGGCTGCGCAAGGGCAACCGGTACGTGGTCCGGGTCCGTAAGGACGGGGACGGCCTGGCCCGGCAGACCGGCCTGGTGGACAACTACGGCCGGCCCGTCCGCGGGCTGCCGCGCCAGGTGGTGTCCGGTACCACCTGTGACTGCGAGGCGGCCTGGCGGGGCGCGTTCCTGGCCCACGGCAGCCTCACCGGCCCGGGCCGCTCGATGTCGCTGGAGATCACCTGCCCGGGACCGGAGGCGGCGCTGGCCCTGGTCGGCGCGGCCCGGCGGCTCAAGATCAGCGCGAAGGCCCGTGAGGTGCGCGGGGTGGACCGGGTGGTGGTCCGGGACGGCGATGCCATCAGCGCGCTGCTGACCCGGCTCGGGGCCCATAACGGCGTGCTGGCCTGGGAGGAACGGCGGATGCGCCGCGAGGTGCGGGCCACCGCGAACCGGCTGGCCAACTTCGACGACGCCAACCTGCGGCGCAGTGCCCGGGCCGCGGTGGCGGCCGGCGCCCGGGTGGAACGCGCGCTGGAGATCCTGGGCCCCGAAGCCCCGGAGCACCTGACCGTGGCCGGCCGGATGCGGATCGAGCACCGGCAGGCCAGCCTGGAAGAGCTGGGCCAGCTGGCCAGCCCCCCGCTGACCAAGGACGCCATCGCCGGCCGGATCCGGCGGCTGCTGGCCATGGCCGACAAGCGCGCGCGTGACCTCGGCGTGCCCGACACCGAGGCGAGCCTGTCCCCGGACATGCTCACCTAACCGCCCGGCGGCGCTCACCCGGCGGCGGTGCGGCGTTCACCGGCGGGCGCCACCCTGCTGCCGTGACTGATACCGCTGACCGGGCCGATCATCTTTCCCTGTCCCGCCGCCAGCTGCTGGCCGGCGCGGGCGGCGCCGGCCTGCTGACCGCGGTCGCCCCGGCCGTGCTCCGCCCGCCGGGGGCCAGCGCGGCCCCCGCCCCGGCGGCCGGCGACGGCACCCCCGAGCAGCTCCACCTGACCTGGGGGAGTGACCCGGCGACCAGCGTCGTGGTGTCCTGGGCGTCGCCCGGCCGCGCGCTCGCCCCCCGGGTGCTGCTGGACGGGCCCGGCGGGCGGCGGCGGGCCGTCCCCGCGCTGGAGCGCGGCTACACCGACGGGCTCAACGGCGAGACGGCGTGGGCCTACCACGCGGTCCTGCACGGGCTGAGCCCGGACACCAGCTACCGCTACGCGGTCACCGCCGGGAACGACGCGGCCCCGGCGCCGCTGCGGGGCACGGTGCGCACCGCCCCGGCCGGGCGGGCGCCGTTCCGGTTCACCAGCTTCGGCGACCTGGCCACGCCGAACACCGGGTGGGCGCTGTCCTACGGGCAGAGCCGGTACGCGGTGCAGGCGGTGGAGTCCTTCCAGCCGCTGTTCCACCTGCTCAACGGCGACCTGTGCTACGCCAACCTGAACCCGGCCGCGCAGCCCGCGGTGTGGCGGGATTTCGGCAACAACAACCAGGCGTCCGCCGCGTTCCGGCCCTGGATGCCGTGCCCGGGCAACCACGAGATCGAGTTCTACAACGGGCCGCAGGGCCTCACCTCCTACCTGACCCGCTACCACCTGCCGGATAACGGCGTGCCCGGGTTCCGCGGCCACTGGTACTCATTCCGGGTCGCCTCGGCGGTGTTCATCTCGCTGGACGCCGACGACGTGGTCTACCAGGACGCGGCCGCGTTCGTGGGCGGCCCGGCCCCGCTGGCGCCCGCGGCCGCGGCCGGCAACCCGCCGGTCGCGCCGGGCACCTCGTTCTACGTCCGCGGCTACAGCGGGGGAGCGCAGACCCGGTGGCTGCGCCGCACCCTGGCCGCGGCCCGGGCCGACGATTCGGTGGACTGGATCGTCGTGCAGATGCACCAGGACGCCGCCTCCTCCTCGGCCACCGGCAACGGCTCCGACCTCGGCATCCGCGAGGAATGGCTGCCGCTGTTCGACGCCTACCAGGTGGACCTGGTGCTGTGCGGGCACGACCACGACTATGAGCGGTCGTTCCCGGTCCGCGGCTATGACAGCATGGCCGGCCGGGACGCGGTCACCGGCGCCCCGGTGCAGACCCGCCGGCCGCATCCGGTCACCACCACTCCCGCGGGCCGGTTCGACACCTCGGCCGGCACCGTGCACCTCATCCTGGGCGGCGGCGGGACCAGCGCCCCGCTGGATGAGTACGGGACAGACACGGCCGACGGGCTGCGCCAGGCCAAGGTGTTCACCAGGCCGAACCGCCCGGTGCCGGGCAGCATCCCGGGCACGTTCACCCGGGCGGCCGCGGACGCGGTGGAGGACGCCACCTGGTCGGCGATGCGGGACCCGGCCACCGGCTACGGGGTCGCGGTCTTCGACCTGGACCCTGGCGGGCCCGGCGGCGAGACCACGATCACGGTCCGCTACTTCCACGCGGCCGGCGCCGACCCGGAGAACCCGAACACCGGGGCAGCCGGCGCGCCCACCACGGACTACACCGAGTTTGAAACTTTCATCCTGTCCCGCCCGCGCCCGGACGCCCGTTCCGGCCGGCCGCGACGGGCGGCCACCCGGACGGCCGGCTAGTCATCCGCCGGCCAGGCGGGGGCACGCCGCGGGCGTGCCCGCCGGGCCGGCGGATGCGCGGGAGCCCGGGGGGCCGTTCCCCCGGGACCAGTACTGGGCCCCTGGCCGGGTGGCGGATTCCGATAGGGTCAGAACCGGGAAGACAGGTGCCGTCAGAGGCCGGTGCCGCCCGCCGGGGCGGCCGGATAGCCGGCACGCATAGAGCTAGGGACGAGGGAGACGGGCCACCGTGACTATTCGCGTGGGCATCAATGGATTCGGCCGCATCGGGCGCAACTTCTGGCGTGCGGTGCACGCGGGCGCCGGCGAGGGCATCGAGATCATTGCCGCGAACGACCTGACTGACACCGCGACACTGGCGCACCTGCTCAAGTACGACACGGTGCTCGGCACCCTGGACACCGACGTCAGCGCCGAAGGCGAGAGCATCCGGGTCGGCAGCCAGGAAATCAAGGTCCTGGCCGAACGCGATCCCGGGGCGCTGCCCTGGCGCGACCTGGGCGTGGACGTGGTGATCGAGTCCACCGGCCGGTTCACCAAGGCGGCCGACGCGGGCAAGCACCTGGAGGCCGGCGCCAAGAAGGTCATCATCTCCGCCCCGGCCTCGGGTGAGGACATCACGATCGTGATGGGCGTCAACGACGGGTCCTACGACCCGGCCAGCCACCACATCCTCTCCAACGCCTCGTGCACCACGAACTGCGTGGCGCCGATGGCCAAGGTGCTGCTGGACTCCTTCGGCATCGTCAAGGGCCTGATGACGACCATCCACGCCTACACCAATGACCAGGTCATCCTGGACTTCCCGCACAAGGACCTGCGCCGCGCCCGGGCCGCCGCGCAGAACATCATCCCGACCAGCACCGGTGCCGCCAAGGCCACCGCGCTGGTGCTGCCGGAGCTCAAGGGCAAGCTGGACGGCATGGCCATGCGGGTCCCGGTGCCCGACGGGTCGGTGACCGACCTGGTGGCCCAGCTGCCCCGGGAAGTGACCAAGGATGAGGTGAACGCGGCGTTCAAGGCGGCCGCCGATGGCAGCCTCAAGGGCTACCTGCACTACACGGCGGACAAGATCGTCTCCTCCGACATCGTGGGCACCCCGTGGTCGTGCACGTTCGATTCCTCGCTGACCATGACCTTCGGTGACCAGGTGAAGATCATCGGCTGGTACGACAACGAGTGGGGCTACTCCAACCGGCTCGCTGACCTCGCGGCGCTCGTGGGCGCGCGGCTGTCATGAGGCGCCTCGACGACCTGGACGTCGCCGGGCAGGTCGTCCTGCTCCGCTCCGACCTGAACGTGCCGCTGGACGGTGAGACCATCACCGACGACGGCCGGATCCGGGCCAGCCTGCCCACCATCACCAACCTGACCGGGCGGGGCGCCCGGGTGCTCGTCTGCGCCCACCTGGGGCGGCCCAAGGGTGACGACTACGCCGCGCGGGCGGCGGGCGGCCCGTCGCTGCGGCCGGTCGCGGCCCGGCTCGGCGAGCTACTCGGCCAGCCGGTGACGCTGGCCACCGATGTGGCGGGGCCCTCGGCCCAGGCCGTGGCGGCCGGGCTGGCCGACGGCGAGGTGGCGCTGCTGGAGAACGTCCGCTTCGAGCCCGCCGAGACCAGCAAGGACGACACCCGGCGGGGTGAGCTGGCCGGCCGCTTCGCCGCGCTGGCCTCGCTGTATGTGGGTGACGGGTTCGGCGCGCTGCACCGCAAGCACGCCAGCGTGTACGACGTGCCCGCGCTGCTGCCGCACGCCGCCGGGGAGCTGGTGATCGCGGAGATCGCGGTGCTCCGGCAGCTCACCACCGACCCGGCACGGCCCTACGTGGTGGTGCTGGGCGGGGCCAAGCCGTCGGACAAGCTGGCGGTCATCGGCAACCTGCTGGGCAAGGCCGACCGGCTGATCATCTGCGGCGGCATGTCTTACACGTTCCTGGCCGCCCAGGGCTATGAGGTGGGCAAGTCACTGCTGGAAGCCGACCAGATCCCGCAGGTCACCAAGGTGCTGGCCGAGGCGGAGCGGCGCGGCGTGGAGGTCGTGCTGCCCGTGGACCTGGTGGCCGCCGACCGGTTCGCGCCGGACGCGGACCACGAGGTGGTCAGGGTCGGCGAGTTCCCGGCCGACCGGGAGAGCCTGGATATGGGCCCGGCCACCCGGGTGCTGTTCGCGCAGAAGCTGGCCGACGCCAAGACCGTGTTCTGGAACGGGCAGGCCGGCGTGTTCGAGTTCCCGGTGTTCGCGGCGGGCACCCGGGCGCTGGCCGAGGCGATCAGCGCGGTCAGCGGGCTGACCGTGGTCGGCGGCGGTGATTCCGCGGCGGCGGTCCGGCAGCTCGGCTTCCCGGCGGACGCGTTCACGCACATCTCCACCGGCGGGGGGGCCAGCCTGGAGTACCTGGAGGGCCGCCCCCTGCCCGGGCTGAGCGCGCTGGAAGCGGACGCGGGCGGGGCCGGGTGATGGCCGCGGGCCCTGCACGCAAGCCGCTCATGGCCGGCAACTGGAAGATGCACAACACGCACTTCGAGGGGCTGACCTTGGTCCAGAAGCTGGCCTTCACGCTGAACAGCAAGGACTACGACGCGGCCGATGTGGTCGTGCTGCCGCCGTTCACCGCGCTGCGCAGCGTGCAGACGCTGGTAGCCGGGGACAAGCTGCGGATCGGCTACGGCGCCCAGGACCTCTCGCCGCACGACAAGGGCGCCTACACCGGCGACGTGTCCGGGCCGATGCTGGCCAAGCTGGGCTGCGGCTATGTGCTGGCCGGGCACTCCGAGCGGCGCCAGTACCACAATGAGGACGACGCGCTGGTCAACGCCAAGGTGAAGGCGGCGCTGCGGTCCGGGCTGACACCGATCCTGTGCATCGGCGAGAACCTGGATGTCCGGCGGGCCGGGGAGCAGCTGAGCTTCACCCTGGGCCAGCTCGACGGCGGCCTGGCCGGGATCACCCCCGAGCAGGTAGCCGGGCTGGTGGTGGCGTATGAGCCGGTGTGGGCCATCGGCACCGGCGAGGTTGCCTCGCCGGAGGACGCCCAGGAGGTGTGCGGCGCGATCCGGCAGCGTGTTTCCGGGGCTCACGGCGACGCGGCGGCGGCTGGAGTGCGTATCCTGTATGGCGGGTCGGTGAAAGCCGACAACATCGTGGCCATCATGGCGCAGCCGGACATTGATGGGGCGCTGGTCGGCGGGGCGAGCCTGGATGCGGGCGGGTTCGCTGCGATATGCCGGTACCGTGAACTAGCGGCCGGTGCCTGACCCAGCCCCGGGACAGCGTGCCTGCGGAGAGATGAGACTGTAGCGGTGGTTATCGGGATCTCGGTCGTGCTCATCATCACGAGTTTGCTGATGATGCTGCTGGTGCTGCTGCACAAGGGCAAGGGCGGCGGCCTGTCTGACCTATTCGGTGGCGGAGTCACATCCACCCTGGGATCATCGTCAGTGGTCGAGCGTAACCTCGACCGTCTTACGGTCTTCACCGGCATCGTCTGGTTCCTCTGCATTGTCGGGCTGAATCTGCTGCTGAACCGCTGACGCGCCCGCCGTGACCAGACATGCCAGCAAGCGCACGTAGCAAGGGGTGAGCAGTGAGTAGTGGCAACGCGATCAGGGGCAGCCGGGTCGGGGCAGGCCCTATGGGCGAGGCGGAACGTGGTGAGGCAGCGCCACGGATCAGGATCGCCTTCTGGTGCGCCAACAAGCACGAGACGCGGCCCAGCTTTGCCTGCGATGCCGCGATCCCGGAGACGTGGGACTGTCCCCGGTGCGGGTTTCCCGCCGGGCGTGACGAGGCCAACCCGCCCGGGCCGCCGCACAGCGAGCCGTACAAGACCCACCTGGCCTACGTGAAGGAACGGCGCAACGACACCGACGGCGCCGCCATCCTGGCCGAGGCGCTGGACCGGCTGCGCCGCAACGCCTGACCCTCGCCGAGTCCCGGGTGCTGCACGGCGCCCGGGACTCAGTGCATGCTGCGGGCCCTGCGCGCGCTCCGGGCAGAGCGGAGGCGGCGCGGTCAGTGCGCGAATGACTCGCGGTGCCCGGGCTTAGCCAGCGGGACCTGGCTGTGCGGGTGCGCGGACAGCGCGTGCACATGCCGCCGCAGGTCGGCGAGCAGCAGGTCGGCGAGGTCCTTGCTGAACCCGTTGCGCACCACGATGCGGATCACCGCGGTGTCGGTCAGGTTGGCCGGGAAGGTGTAAGCGGGCACCAGCCAGCCGCGGGTGCGCAGCCGCTCGGACAGGTCAAAGACGGAGAAGCCGGCGTCCGGGTCGGCGATCCGGAAGGCGAACACGGGCAGGTCACTGCCGTCTGACAGCAGCTCGAACACGTCCATCCGGGAGATCTCCCCGGACAGGTGCAGCGCCACGTCCTGGCACACCTGCTGGATGCGCTGGTAGCCGTCGAAGCCGAGCCGCAGGAAGTTGTAGTACTGCGCGGCCACGTTCGCCCCGGACCGGGAGAAGTTCAGCGCGAACGTCGGCATCTCCCCGCCCAGGTAGTTCACCTTGAAGACCAGGTCCCCGGGCAGGGCGTCGCCGTCCCGCCAGACCACCCAGCCGACCCCGGGGTAGACCAGGCCGTACTTGTGCCCGCTGGCGTTGATCGAAGCGACCCGCGGTACCCGGAAGTCCCAGCTCAGGTCCTGGTGCAGGAACGGGGCTACGAAGCCTCCGGAGGCCGCGTCCACGTGGATCGGCACGTCCGGGCCGCCCGCGGCGTGCCGCCGGTCGAGTTCCGTGCTGATCTCGGCGACCGGCTCGTAGCTGCCGTCCATGGTCGAGCCGAGCACCGCGACCACCCCGATGGTGTTCTCGTCGCACTGCGCGGCGGCCTCCGGCCCGCGCAGCTGCAGCCGGCCCGGCTCCATCGGCACCATCCGGGGCTCCACCTGCCAGTACCGGCAGAATTTGTCCCAGCAGACCTGGACGTTCGTGCCCATCACCAGGTTCGGCCGCGAGGTGTCCGCGCCGGCCGCCCGGCGCCGCTCGCGCCAGCGCCACAGCAGCGCCATCCCGCCCAGCATGCAGGCCTCGCTGGATCCGGTGGTGGAGCACCCGGTCGCCGCGCCCCGCTCCGGGGCGTGCCACAAGTCGGCCAGGATGTTCACGCAGCGCGACTCCAGTTCCGCGGTCTGCGGGTACTCATCCTTGTCGATCATGTTCTTGCTGAGGCACTCGGTCATCAGCCGCTCAGCCTGGGGCTCCATCCAGGTGGTCACGAAGGTGGCCAGGTTCAGCCGGGGATTCCCGTCCAGCGTCAGCTCGTCGCGGACCGCCTGCAGGGCGGTGTCCGGCAGCAGGCCGTGCCGGGCCAGCCGGTGCCGCGGCACCGTGAGCCGCTCCTCCCGGACGTAGACCGGGTTGATCTCGAGCTCGTCTTGCTCCCACGTGTTCCGGTGCAGCGCCATCGCGGCCAGGTTATCCCCGGCGGGGACGTGGGCGTGGCGGCACGGTGGCCAGGGCAGGATGGTGTCATGGATCTTCCGGTCAACCCGCCGGTCGCGCCGATGCTGGCCCGCCCGGTACCGCGCATACCCGATGGCCCGTACAGTTTCGAGCCCAAGTGGGACGGGTTCCGGTCGATCGTGTTCCGGGACGGCGCCGAGGTGGAGATCGGCAGCCGGAACGAGCGGCCGATGACCCGGTACTTCCCCGAGCTCGTCGCGGCGGTGCTGGAGCACCTGCCGGAGCGCTGCGTGATCGACGGGGAGATCGTCATCCCGGACGCGGCCGGGCAGCGGCTGGATTTCGACGCGCTGCTGCAGCGGATCCACCCGGCCGCCTCCCGGGTGACCCTGCTGGCCGGGCAGACGCCGGCCCACTTCGTCGCGTTCGACCTGCTGGCGCTGGGCGACGAGGACCTGTGCCAGGAGCCGTTCGCGCGCCGCCGTGCCGCCCTGGAGGAGGCCCTGGCCGCGGCGGGGCCGCCGGTGCACCTGACCCCGGCCACCGTGGATCACGCGGTCGCCGGGCGGTGGTTCCGGCAGTTCGAGGGGGCCGGGCTGGACGGCCTCATCGCCAAGCCGCTGGACGGCGGCTACGAGCCGGACAAGCGGGTGATGCTCAAGATCAAGCATGAGCGCACCGCGGACTGCGTGGTGGCCGGCTACCGGCCGCACAAGACCAGCCCGGAGGCCGTGGGGTCGCTGCTGCTCGGCCTGTACACCGACGGCGGCGACCTGGCCAGCGTGGGCGTGGTGGGCGCGTTCCCGATGGCCCGCCGCCGGGAGCTGTTCACCGAGATGCAGCCCCTGGTCACCACGTTCGACGGCCATCCGTGGAAGTGGGGCGGGGGTGATCGGCGGCGGTCCGCAACCCGCGGTCGTCGGAGACCAGCCGGTGGAACGCCGGCAAGGACCTGTCCTTCGTGCCGCTCCGCCCCGAGCGGGTGGTGGAGGTCCGGTACGACCACATGGAGGGCACCCGGTTCCGGCACACCACCCAGTTCGCCCGGTGGCGGCCGGACCGCGAGCCACGGTCCTGTACCTACGCGCAGCTGGACGAGCCGGTCAGCTTCGACCTCGCCGAGATCCTCGTTTCCCGCGGCTAGGCCGCCGCAGCAGCGGATCAGCCCGGGCAGGCGCAGGTAGCGGCAGAGCAGGAAGCCGTCCTCGGTCAGCACATGGGCCAGGTCCAGCCGGGCCGTCCCGCCCGGCGGCCCGGCGATGATCCGGCCGGCCGCCCCGGCGGCCAGCACCGGGCTGATCGTGACGCAGAGCTCGTCGAGCAGGCCGGCCCTGGCCAGCTGGCCGAGCAGGTGCGGGCCGCCCTCGGCGAGGATCCGCCGGTGGCCCCGGCCGGCCAGCGCGGCGATGGCGGCCGCCGGGTCGCCCCGCTGCCCGCCGGTGACGATGACGTCGGCGTTCCGGGCCGCCTGGGCCCGCAGCGCCGCGGGTGCCGACTCCGTGGTCAGCACGATGGTGCGGGCATCCGGTGCCGCCTGGGTCAGCAGCGGGCCGTCCAGGTCCAGGTCCAGCCGCCCGGTCAGCACCGCGATGGGCGGGGCGGCCGGGCGGCCCGCGCGCAGCCCCGCCCAGCGCGGCCCGACCCGGGCCGGCTGGTAGCTGCTCAGCGCGGACCGTGCCCGCGCCGACCAGGATCACGTCCGCGAGCGCCCGGAGCAGGCCGAAGACGGTCCGGTCAGGAGCCCCGGACAAGCCCCCGGACAGGCCGTCCACCTCGGCGGCGCCGTCGGCGCTGGAGATCATGTTGGCCCGCACCCACGGGCGGCCGGGGGCCTGGGCCGCGCCAGGGTAGGCGTACAGCGCCGCCAGGTCCGGGGCCCCGCCGCCGGCGGCCGGCGGGTAGATCTGGCGCAGGGCCGTCACTCAGCCGCTCCCGACCGGCCTGGCGACCCGGCGCAGCACGACCATGGACCGGGCCGCGAGCTCAGATCGCCGTGCCGGCCCGGCGCTCGCCGTCGGCGGCGCCCGAGGTGTCCAGCACCACCTCCCAGCGGCGGCCGAACTCCGGCCCCGGCAGGGTGAACCAGGCCGCCTCGCTGTCCGCGCAGAACAGCAGCAGGAAGGAGTCGTCCCGGACCGGCTCGCCCCGCGGGCCGGGCTCGGTGATGGCATCCCCGTTGATGAAGACACCCAGGGACTTGGCGTACCCGGTCTTCCAGTCGCCGTCCATCATCTCCCGGCCGGACGGGGTGAGCCAGGCGATGTCGCTGGGGCCGTCCTGGCTGCCGTCCGGCCCGCGGAAGAACCGGCGGCGGCGGAACACCGGGTGCTCCCGGCGCAGCCCGGCCACCGCGCGGGCGAACTCCAGGAAGTCCGCCTCCTCGTCCCGGCCCGACCAGTCCACCCAGGACGTCTCGTTGTCCTGGCAGTAGGCGTTGTTGTTGCCGTGCTGGGTCCGGCCCAGCTCGTCCCCGGCCAGCAGCATCGGGACGCCCTGCGAGAACAGCAGCGTGGCCAGGAAGTTCCGCCGCTGCCGGGCGCGCAGCGCGGTGATGGCCGGGTCGGCCGACGGGCCCTCGGCGCCGCAGTTCCACGAGCGGTTGTCGTCGGTGCCGTCGGCGTTGTTCTCCCCGTTGGCGCTCGTTGTGCTTGCGGTCGTAAGAGACCAGGTCGGCCAGCGTGAACCCGTCGTGGCAGGTGACGAAGTTGATCGAGGCGACCGGCCGCCGCCCGCTGGTCTCATACAGGTCGCTGGAGCCGGTCAGCCGGGAGGCGAACTCCGGCAGCGTCTCCGGGTTGCCGCGCCAGAAATCCCGGGCCGTGTCCCGGTACTTGCCGTTCCATTCGGTCCACAGCGGCGGGAAGTTGCCCACCTGGTAGCCGCCCTCACCGACATCCCACGGCTCGGCGATGAGCTTGACCTGGGACACCACCGGGTCCTGCTGGACCAGGTCGAAGAAGGCGGACAGCCGGTCCACGTCGTGCAGTTCCCGGGCCAGCGCGGACGCCAGGTCGAACCGGAACCCGTCCACGTGCATGTCCAGGATCCAGTACCGCAGCGAGTCCAGGATCAGCTGCAGCGCGTGCGGATGCCGCACATTAAGGCTGTTGCCGCAGCCGGTGTAGTCCAGGTAGTAGCGCGGGTCGGCGTCGCGCAGCCGGTAGTAGGCCGCGTTGTCGATGCCGCGGAAGGACAGCGTGGGCCCGCGGTGGTCGGACTCGGCGGTGTGGTTGTACACCACGTCCAGGATGACCTCGATGCCCGCCGCATGCAGGTCCCGGACCATGGCCTTGAACTCACCGACCTGGCCGCCGCGCTGGACGGAGGACGAGTACGCCTTGTGCGGGGCGAGGAAGCCGATCGTGTTGTACCCCCAGTAGTTGCCCAGCCCCCGGGTGACCAGCGTGTGCTCGGGCACGAACTGGTGCACCGGCATCAGCTCCACCGCGGTGACGCCGAGCCGGGCCAGGTGCTCGATGACGGCCGGGTGGGCCAGCCCGGCATAGGTGCCGCGGAGATCGGCCGGCACGTCGGGGTGGCGCAGCGTGAGCCCGCGCACGTGCGCCTCGTAGATGACGGTCTCGTGGTACGGGATCCGCGGCGCCCGGTCATCGCCCCAGCCGAAGAACGGGTTGATCACCACGTTCTGCGGCATGTACGGCGCGCTGTCGCTGGTGTTCCGCATGGCCGGGTCGGTGAACCGGTAGCTGAACAGCGACTCGTGCCAGCGCAGTTCCCCGTTGATGGCCTTGCCGTACGGGTCGAGCAGCAGCTTGGCCGGGTTGCAGCGGTGCCCCCGGCCGGGGTCGTACGGCCCGTGCACCCGGTAGCCGTAGCGCTGGCCGGGCCCCACATCGGGCAGGTAGCAGTGCCACACGAACCCGTCCACCTCGGTGAACGGGATCCGCGTCTCGGTCAGCCCGGCGTCGTCGTCCCCGTTCAGCAGGCACAACTCCACCTGGTCGGCGACTTCGGAGAACAACGCGAAGTTCGTCCCGGTGCCATCCCACGTCGCCCCGAGTGGATAGGGAGCTCCCGGCCACACTCGCACCATGTGACCTTACCTGGGGGCCAGCCGCGACCGGTCCAGAATCTCCTCCACCGCTACCCGGTCAGGCAGCATGCCGAACGGCACCCCGGGTCCCAGTGACTCCGCCCGGAGCTGAGCCGGGAGGCGCAGAACGCGTCCGCCACGGCGGCCGGGGCGTGCCGGACGAGCAGTGCGGCCTGCAAGGTCACGGTGATCATCCCGGCCAGCCGCCGCGCGCCGAACTCGGCATCGGCGGCGGGCTGCCCGGCCACGGTGGCCAGGGCGGTGCGCAGCAGGCCGGCCGCGGCGTCCAGCCGCGGGTCGGCCCCGGCGGAGCGGGCCAGTTCGGCGGCGAGGGCGTCGGTGGCGCCCTCCTGCCGCCGCAGCGCGCGCAGCAGGTCCAGTGCCGTCACGTTGCCGGAGCCTTCCCAGATGGAGTTGAGCGGCGCCTCGCGGTACAGCCGCGGCATCCCCGACTCCTCCACGTAGCCGTTGCCGCCCAGGCATTCCAGCGCCTCCGCGGCGTGCAGCGGGGCGCGCTTGCAGATCCAGTGCTTGGCCGCGGGCAGCGTGACCCGCAGCAGTGCCGCCTCGGCGCCGTCCCCGCGGGCGGCCCGGCCGGCCGCGCCGGCCAGCCGGATGGCCAGCGTGGTGGCGGCCTCCGCCTCCAGGGTGAGGTCGGCGAGCACCGAGGCCATCAGCGGCTGGGCGATCAGGTCCTTGCCGAACGCCTGCCGGTGCGCGGCGTAGTGCACCGCGGTGACGCAGCCGCGGCGCATCCCGGCCGCACTGCCGAGCACGCAGTCCAGCCGGGTGGCGCTGACCATGTCGATGATGGTCCGCACGCCGCGGCCGGCCTCACCGACCTGCCAGGCCAGCGCGCCGTCGAACTCCACCTCGGCGGAGGCGTTGGACCGGTTGCCGAGCTTGTCCTTGAGCCGCTGCAGTGCCATCGCGTTCCGGCGGCCGTCGGGCAGCACGCGGGGGAGGAGGAAGCAGGTCAGCCCGGCGGGCGCCTGGGCCAGGATGAGGAAGAGATCACTCATCGGCGCGGAGCAGAACCACTTGTGCCCGGTGATCAGGTGAGCGCCGTCCCCGGCGCCGGGCACCGGCTCGGCCCGGGTCGTCCCGGCGCGCACGTCCGACCCGCCCTGCTTCTCGGTCATCGCCATCCCGGCCAGCAGCCCGGCCTTGCCCGCCGGGGGCCGCAGCCCCGGGTCGTACACCCGGGCCGCCAGCAGCGGCTCGAACTGGCGGGCCAGTTCCGGCGCGTGGCGCAGAGCGGGCACCGCGGCGTAGGTCATCGACACCGGGCAGCCGTGCCCCGCCTCGGCCTGGGACCACACGTAGAACTTGGCGGCCCGGGCCACCTGCGCGCCGGGCCGCGGCTCAGTCCACGGGGCGGCGTGCAGGCCGCGCACCGCCGTGCCGAGCAGCACATGCCAGGACGGGTGGAACTCGACCTCGTCGATGCGGTTCCCGCGGGCGTCATGGCTGCGCAGCACCGGCGGGTGCTCGTTGGCCAGCCGGGCATGCTCGGCGGTCTCCGCCGCGCCCGCCAGCGTGCCCAGCTCATGCAGGTCCGGCCCGGCCCAGCCGGCGCCTTCGCGGGCCAGCCCGGCCAGCAGCGCCGGGTCGTCGGCCACGTCGTGGCCGGCCAGCGGCTGGACCTGGTTGAGCACGGCATGCGTCGGGTGCGGCCGGACCGCCGGTGCAGGGCTCATGTGGCGACCATAACCCGCCGGCCACCGCCGGCAAAGCGACCGAAACCTCCAAGTTACCTGGAGGAAGCCCCTTCTAGCCCGGGGGAGCGCCCCCCGGATCCCGCCGCGCATCGCTGGCTCGGAGGGACACGCTCTGCTAGATCGTTGACTGGGAAATATGGGCAGCTCAGTGGTCGAAGGCGATCAGGGAACGCTTGACCGGTGCGCCGATCTGCCAGTTGAACCAGATGGCGGCGTTGAGAGCAAGCAGCCGCTGGACGACACGGGCCCACAGCCCGGCGGGGACCCGGCCGCCGTGGCGTTCGGGGCCGAGCTGGTTCTTGAGGGTCCAGATGATGGCCTCGACGCGCTGCCGCAGCCAGTTCGGGAAGTAGCGGGGGGCCTTCTCGTCTTTGCGGGCCGGGCGGATCAGGGTCAGGTCCAGGCCGGGGCTGGTGAAGAAGGCTTCGGTGTCCTCGCCGGACAGGCCCTTGTCCGTCACGATGGCCGTTCCCGGTGCCGGCCGGTTAGCCGGCTGGCGTTCCAGCATGGTGCGGGCCTGCTCGCGTTCGCCGGCCAGTTTGGGGTTGGCCAGGGAGAACCCGGTCACGGTGCCGTCGCAGGTGACGATGAGCAGCAGCTTGCTTCCCCAATACCAGCGCGAATGCGATGGGCAGTAGCCGTAGCCTGCCCATCCATACAGGTCAGAGCGGCGGGCAGTGATGACCGACTGCCCGCACGGGACCGGTGTGGCGTCCATCAGCCGCAGCATCTCCGCGCTGCCCGGCGTCGCCTCAGCCAGCCACCGCAAGGCGGCGTCCATCAGCGGTGCCGCACTCTTGAGCCGCTGGTTGTACTCGCTTTGCCGCAGCAACCGCGGGAACAAGTGCCCGGCCCGGGAGGCCGCGGCGCGCAGCCAGTGCCGCTCGTCGTCAAAGCGCAGCAGCACCTGCGCCACGGCCAGGCACACCAGCTCAGCGTCGGTCACCTCCGGCGGCTTCCCCGGCCCGGACCGGGCCAGTCCCCGCGAGGGGATGATGCGGTCGGCCAGCTCGACGTAGAGTGCGGTCAGAAGAGTGTCCAGATCGGCGATCACGATGACTTCCCAAGGTCAGACGTGTGTGAACACGCCGATCTTGGACACTCTTCGCCTGTCAGTCACCGATCACGTGCGGCGTGTCGCGGCCCGGGTGACCTGCGCCGAATAACCGGTCAACGATCTAGTGTCCTGCGCCTGAAATCCGTTGAAGATATCGGGCCAGGGAGTCCAGGATTTCCTCGGCGGTCTTCTTCCACACGAACGGCTTGGGGTCAGCGTTCCAGCCCTCGACCCAGGCGCGGATGTCTTTTTCCAGGGCTTGCACGCTCTTGTGCGCGCCGCGGCGGATCATCTGATCGGTCAAGAACCCGAACCACCGCTCCACCTGGTTGATCCACGACGAACCGGTCGGGGTGAAGTGCATGTGGACCCGGGGGTGGCGGGCCAGCCACGTCTTGATGGCGGGGGTCTTGTGCGTGCCGTAGTTGTCGCAGATCACGTGGATGTCCAGGCCCTCGGGCACGGTCTTGTCGATCGTGGCCAGGAACTTGCGGAACTCGGCCGCGCGGTGCTGGCGGTGCAGCTCGGAGATCACGGTGCCGTCAGCGATGTTGAAGGCGGCGAACAGGCTGGTGATGCCGTGCCGGACGTAGTCATGGGTGCGCCGCTCGGGCATGCCCGGCATCATCGGCAGCACCGGGGACGACCGGTCCAGCGCCTGGATCTGGCTCTTCTCATCCACGCACAGCACCACCGCCTTCTCCGGCGGGTTGTGGTACAGGCCCACGACATCCACGACCTTCTCCACGAACAGCGGGTCAGACGACAGCTTGAACCCATCGGCCAGGTGCGGCTTGAGGCCGAAGTCCCGCCAGATACGCCCGACCGTGGACTTCGTCAGCCCGGACCTGCGCGCCATCGAGGCCCGCGACCAGTGCGTCGCGTTCTGCGGTGTCTCCTCCAGCGTCGCCACCACGACATCCTCAACCCGGTCGAGGGTGACCGACGGCGGGCGCCCCGGCCGGTCCTCATCCAGCAGCCCATCCAGCCGCCGCTGGATGAACCGTCCCCGCCACTTACCCACGGTCTGCGGCCAGATACCGAGCTCCGCGGCAACCTGCTGATTCGTCTTGCCGTCCGCGCACCCCAGCACGATCCGGCAGCGCTGCGCCAGCGCCTGCGACGACTTGGCCCGCCGCGACCAGCGCACCAGCGCCGCCCGCTCATCCTCCGACAGCACCAGCGCGGCCATCGGCCGTCCCGTCCTCGCCATGAGGACCAGCCTATACTTCTTCAACGGATTTCAGGCGCAGGACACTAGCCCGGGGGCGACCCCCGGACCCCCGTCCATTCGCTGGCTAATAGGCCTGGGCGAGTCCCACCTTGTCGGCCGGCCAGCCAGCGGCCGCCTCGGTGTAGCGGTCCAGCAGGACGTCGGCGACCTCGGGCGCCGCGCCGAGCGGGGCGGATACCGCGGCCGCGCCGGCGGCCAGCGCGGCCGCCGCGACGCGGTCAGCGAACAGGCCGGGGGCGAGCAGGTAACTGGCGACCACGACCCGCCGGGCCCCGCCCCGCAGCAGCGCCGTCACCGCCTCCTCCGGTGCCGGCCGGGCCGCGGAGGCAAACGCCGGGACCACGGCCCGCCAGCCGCGGGCCGCCTGCCAGTCCGCGGCCATCCGGGCGATGACGGCGTTCGCGGCCGGCTGGCTGGACCCGGCCGACGCGAGCACCACGCCGGTGTGCCGGGCGCCGTCCGAGCAGTCCTGGCCGGCCTCGGCGAGCCGCCGCTCCAGCGCCCGGAGCAGTCCCGGGTGCGGCCCGAGCGGCGCCCCGTAACTGATCCGCAGCGCTGGCCACCGCGCCGCCGCCCCATCCAGCACCGCAGGGATGTCGGTGCCGCTGTGATAGGCGGCAGTAAGCAGCAGCGGAAGCAGGACGGTGTCAGCCCGGGGGGGCGACCCCCCGGAACCCCCCGCGCATCGCAGGCTCGGGGGGGACACGCCTGCGGCGAGCCCCGCCTCGGCCAGGGCGTCTAGCACCTGGGCCGGGGCGGGCGCCGCATGGCCCAGGAATGCGGCCCGCACGTCGAGCCCGCCGACCCCGCGCGCCGCCGCCCGGTCCCGGGCCAGCCGGAGCAGCGCAGTGATCGCTGCCCCGGCTCGCGGGTCCCGGCTGCCGTGCGCGACGGCGACCAGGGGCGGCGGCGGTGTCAGGCGGTGTGGATACCGCATTCGGTCTTGCCGGTGCCGGTCCACCGGCCGCTGCGCGGGTCGGCGCCGGGTGCCACCGGCAGCGTGCAGGTGGCACAGCCGATCGACGGGTAGCCGTCGTAGACCAGCGGGTTCACCAGCACGCCCTGCTCGGCGATGTAGGTGTCCACCTGCTCCTGGGTCCAGGCCACGATGGGGTTGACCTTGACCATCTGCCGGCGGGGGTCCCACTGGACCGCCTTGGTGTCGCTGCGCGCGTTGGTCTCCTCGCGGCGCACCCCGGTGATCCAGGCGTCGTAGGGGTCCAGCGCCCGCTCCAGCGGCACGACCTTGCGGAAGTAGCAGCACAGGTCCGGGTTGCGCCCGTACAGCCGGGGCCCGAGCACCGCGTCCTGCTCCTCGACGGTCCGCGACGGGGTCACGTTGACCACGTTCACCGGGTAGACCGCGGACACCGCGTCCCGGGTGCCCAGGGTCTCCGCGAAGTGGTAGCCAGTGTCCAGGAAGATGACGTCCAGCCCCGCCTTCACCTGCGAGGCGAGGTGGATGATGACCGCGTCGGTCATGGACGACGTGATGCACAGGCGGTCGCCGAACTGGTCCACCGCCCACCGGATGATCTCTTCCGCTGGTGCGTCGGCCAGAGCGTCAGCGGCCTGGGCTGCGAGCGTCTCCATCCGGATTGCTTCCTCCCCGGCAGCTGGGTTAGCGGTTGCTGGCTTGGTGGCGGCGTCGCTCACCGGATCACTCCTGTTCCAGCCAAGCGTAGCTGGAAAGACCTGATACAGCTGCGGCACCGCCAGGCACCGTCCTGTTCCTGTGGTTCCAGGTCTTCTTCACCACAATAGGGGCAATAAAACGGAACTGCCCGCTTTGCCGGGTATGCGGGACTGGTCATGCGAAGTCCTCCTCGCTGGCCCGGGCCGTCCACGCGGCGAAGGTCTCGCCGGTCCCGCGGCCGGCCTCGAACCGGCGCAGCACCCGCTCCAGGTAGTCCGGCAGGTCCTCGGCTGTGGTCTTCAGCCCGCGGATCTTCCGGCCAAACCCGGAACCGGTCCCGTCGCCGCCGCCGAGGCTGCCGCCCAGGTGGATCTGGAAGCCCTCGGTCTGGGTCCCGTCCGGCCCGGTGACCAGCGAGCCCTTGAGGCCGATGTCCGCGGTCTGGATGCGGGCGCAGGAGTTCGGGCAGCCGTTCACGTTAATCGTCACCGGCTCGGTGAAGTGCGGCAGCCGGCGCTCCAGCTCGGCGATGACCTGCCCGGCCCGGGCCTTGGTCTCCACGATGGCCAGCTTGCAGAACTCGATGCCGGTGCAGGCCATGGTGTGCCGCCGGAACACGCTCGGGGCCGCCGGCAGGTCGGCGGCGTCCAGAGCGGCGCTGAGCTCCGCCACGCTGGCCTCGGGCACGTCCAGGATCACCATCTTCTGCTCGGTGGTGGTGCGCACCCGCCCGCTGCCGTACCGGGCCGCCAGGTCCGCGACGTGGCCCAGGGCGGCGCCGGACATCCGGCCCACCCGGGGAGCGAAGCCGACGTAGTAACGGCCGTCCCGCTGCTGGTGCACGCCGACATGGTCGCGGCGCCCGTCCCGGGGCGGGGGAGGAACGGGCCCGTCCGGCAGCGCGTAGCCCAGGTACTCCTTCTCCAGCACCTCGAGGAACTTCTCCGGCCCCCAGTCCGCGATCAGGAACTTGAGCCGGGCACGGTGCCGCAGCCGCCGGTAGCCGTAGTCACGGAACACCCCGGTGACCCCGGCCCACACCTCGGGCACCTGCTCGGGGTGGACGAACGCGCCGACCCGCTTGGCCAGCATGGGGTTGGTGGACAGGCCGCCGCCCACCCACAGGTCATAGCCCGGCTCCCCGTCGGGGCCGGCCACGCCCACGAACGAGACGTCGTTGATCTCATGCACGGTGCACTGCGCGGCGCACCCGCTCATCACCGACTTGAACTTGCGGGGCAGGTTGGAGAACTCCGGGTCGCCGACCCAGCGCGCGGTGGTCGCGTCGATCTGCGGGGTGGCGTCGATCACCTCCCCGGCGTCGATCCCGGCCAGCGGGCAGCCCAGCACCACCCGCGGCGTGTCCCCGCAGGCTTCCGTGCTGGACAGGCCGACGGCCTCGAGGGTGTCCCAGATGGCCGGGACGTCCTCGATGCGGATCCAGTGGTACTGGATGTTCTGCCGGTCGGTGATGTCGGCGGTGCCCCGGGCGTAGCGGTCGGATATCAGCGCCAGCGCGCGCAGCTGGCCGTTGCTCAGCTGGCCGCCGTCGATCCGGACGCGGAGCATGAAGTACTCGTCGTCCAGTTCCTCTGGCTCCAGTGCCCCGGTCTTCCCGCCGTCGATGCCGGGCCTGCGCTGGGTATAGAGCCCGTACCAGCGCATCCGGCCGCGCAGGTCGGCCGGGTCGATGGAGCTGAAGCCCCGCTTGGAGTAGATGTCGATGATCCGCTGGCGGACGTTCAGCCCGTCATCGTTCTTCTTGGTTTCCTCGTTCTTGTTCAGTGGCTCGCGGTACCCGAGAGCCCACTGGCCCTGGCCTTTGTGGCGGGCTGGCGGCATCTGGCGCGTCCCTTCGTGTCCTGGGGGCGCTGCCGCGCGCGGGCAGCCTGGCTTAGGCTGCGCCGGTGATCCGGACGGCCGGGGCAGGGAGGAAGAGGCTGCCAGGCGCCAGGGCACCGGCCGCGGCACGCGCCCGTGATCGGGCGGTGGTCAGCGGCCGGGCCGACAGACGGCGCTGCGTACCCGCTGCAGGTCGACATGCCTGCGGGCAACAAGGAGGGGATCGGCAGCGCGCACGATACGAGGATCACATGACACGGCATTGCCTGTCGAGACAGGTTCTCCTACCGAAATATCTCCCGGCATAGCCGGGCCGGGTAGCGGTACGCGGTCAGTGCCCACGGCGAGTGATAACCACCGGCCCCGCGGCGCCTATTCCCAGACCGTTCCCAGACCGAAGGTTTCCGGCCAGGATCCCGGACCGGAGGGCCACAGGCGAGTTCCGAGGGACGGGGATTCCCGGGCGGGGCTGGCAGTTACCCCGCCTTGCACGCGCGGCCTGCCGCGCTCGGCGCGGAGCGGCGATCGGGGGTCGCCGGGGGGTCGCCCCCCCGGGCCAGCACCGCGCGGCCTGCCGCGCTCGGCGCGGAGCGGCGATCGGGGGTTCCGGGGGGTCGCCCCCCGGGCCAGCACCGCGCGGCCTGCCGCGCTCGGCGCGGAGCGGCGATCGGGGGTTCCGGAGGGTCGCCCCCCGGGCAGACCTCAGCCCTGCCGCACCCAGTTCAGCGGCTCTTCGCCGCCGGCCCGCTGCGGCAGGGCCGACATCGGCTTGTGCTGACAATCACACCAGGTGCCCCCCGGGCAGCTCTGGTGGTCGCGATGACGGCAGGACAGGCAGATCATCTGCCTGGCTCCAGGATCAGGCCGCGTTGGCGCGGCGCATCCGGCGGCGCCGCTCGGAGGCCCGCTCGTCCTCGTTCAGCCCGCCCCAGGTGCCGTACTTCTCCGGCCGGGAGATCGCGTAATCCAGGCACTCGTCGCGCACCGGGCAGCAGGCGCACAGGGCCTTGGCCTTCCGCTCGCGGATGTCCCGCTCGGGCTGGCGTTCGCCATCGGGGCCGAAGAAGAGCACGACATCTGTGCCGCGGCACGCGGCGGCATCTTGCCAGCCCCAGTTCGGCCGGGGAGGCAGGGTGACCTGCCGCCGTACCTCAGACATGATTAGATCTCCTCAACAGGCTCAATATGTTTCCGCGTCCAGCGGCCCTCTGGTTGCCTCGGACGTTGTGGTCTCGCGCGTGCGGCTTTTGCCCCGTCGTAGGTATGCAACGCACTGCATCACCTGCGTGTTCCCGGAGCGCGGGCAGCCTCGAGGCACCCGTGACCTCACGGGGCCGTGCTCGGGGGACAACCCTGCCGGATGAGCGAGGCCAGCGCCGTGGCGGCTGAGCCATGCTCTGCGAAACCAGCCCAGTACCAGCGGACCGATGATCAATGATGCCATCCGCAGGGCCTGTCCCGCAGGCAGGATCGGTGAATCTGGCGGCACAGATGTCCGGCCGGGCCGGCCCAGATTTCCGCTCGACGCATAGCCGCAGGATGCGGGGCGTCCCAGTGCACCCTGGCCATATCATATGTGATCGTTAATTGGACAAACCCGTTAGTTCAGCGCCACCATGGGCAGCATGTCAGCGTCGGACGCAGCCCCGTTGCCCCGGCTCGGTGAGGTGTTCTTCGACGTACGAGGCAACTCCCGCAGCATGCGGCTCAGCTGGTACGCCGATACGGGCGTCGCGGTCTTCTCCATCTGGCAGGGCGGTACCTGCACCGGCACGTTCCGGCTGCCCATGGACGACCTGGCCCGGATGATCGAGGCCCTGCGCCGCGGGCCCAAGGGCCAGCGCGGGCCGCGCGAGGTGCCCGGCGAGGCCGCCGCAGGACGCGGCCTGCCCGGCACCGCTCAGCCCGGGACGCAGGAACCCGGCCAGGCCACCGTGTCCATGCGGCTGCCGGCCGCGGCGGACGGCCCGGCGGGGCAGCGGCTGGAGGACCACGGCGAGCCCGGCTACCCGGCCGGGCCCGGCAGCGGGCCGGCCCCGGCCTACCGGCGGGACTCGGGCGGCTACCCCGTGGACCCGCTGAGCCCGGACTACCGTGACCCCGGTTCCGGTGAGTTCCCGGCCTCGGGTGAGTTCCCGGCGGCCAGCGCGGCCGGCTACCCGGACGTCCCGGCCACCGGCGACTACCGCCGTGGCGGCACCGGCCCGGGCGGCTACCCGGGCGAGCCGCCCGGCGGTTACCGCCGGGCCGCCCCGGCCGGGGGCTACCCGGCCGACCCCGGGTTACCGGGCGGACCCTGGCTACCCGGACGTCCCGGCCACCGGCGACTACCGCCGCGGCGCGGGGCGCCGCCCGGAGGAGGCCGGGGGGTTTCCGGACCCAGGGGGCTACCCGGACCCGGGCTACCCGGACGGGCCCGCCACTGGCGACTACCGGCCCGGGTCGTCGGGGAATCACCGGCGTGGTGACCCCGGGTACCCGGCCGACCCGGACGAGTACCGGCGCGGGCAGGCGGGCAGTCACCGCCGCGACCCGGGCGGGTATCCCGGTGACCCGGCGTATCCGGCCGATACCCCGCCGCCGCGATATTCCCGTCAGCAGGGCATTGCGGATTATCCCGGCGAACCGGGCCCGGGCGGCTCCGGCGGATATCCGGCCGGGCCGGATTATGAGCAGCATGGGGATGAGTGGGACGACGACACCGCGGACCAGGCCCTGGGCAGCTACGGGTCCGCCCCGCCGCCGGAATCCCATCCCTATGGGCGCCCGCCCGCCAATCGTGACTCCCGCGAACGCGGACGCTATCCCGGCCGTCATTGACCGGCGGCCCCGGCCAGCCGTCATTCCCTGGCCGGCCCGGCCCATCACCTAGCCAGGCCCGATAGCCGCGGCCGGGCTGCACCCCTTGGCGATAGGCACGGCCCGGGCCCGCCGGCGGCATCGGCCGATGCGGCCGGCTCCGAATGGCGGGCCGCCGCGTTGCCGCCGGGCCCTTCTTTGGGTGTCGTTATGGTTGGGCCGCCCGTGGCGGGATATATTTGCCACAGAGGAAGGGGGGCCTCAAGTGGCACAGAAGGTTTCCGTCACATTTGCCTGTGACTACGACCAGAAACTGATTCCCGAGGGCCAGCATCAGACGCGGCGGTTCAGCTTGGACGGCCGGGACTATGAGATCGACCTGTGCGCCAAGCACAGCCAAAAGTTTGACGACATCGTCGGCCGGTACGCGGAGCGGGCGCGCCGCGCCTCGGCCCGGGTCAGCCGGACCAAGCGGCGCACCACGGCACACCGCCAGCACAGTGCCGCGATACGGAGCTGGGCCAAGGAATCCGGCATTGCGGTCAGTGACCGCGGCCGCATCCCGTCCGATGTCGTGGCGAGGTACGAGGCAGACCACAGCTAGCCGCAGGGGTCACGGCGGACCCTGCTCCGGCCGCCCGGCGGCTGGTCGTCGTGACCCGGCCCGGCTGTGGGCTGCCTGCCCGAAGCCTCCCTGTCCGCCGCTGCCGGGCCGGCTGATGCCGGCCCGGCAGCGGGTTGCTGAGTGGCGGCGTGCTGTGCCGCGGCCGCTGTGGCCTGCCCGGCCGCGGCGGCCGCGGCCGGCTCCGCTGCCACCTGCTGAGCGGCCGTCGCGTCCGGCAGTGCCGCGGGCACTGCGGGCGTTCCCGGCGCGGGCGTCCCCGCCTGCCCGCTGCCCGGCCGGGGCCGGGCCATCGGCCCCACCGCGGCCGCCAGCACCTGGGAGTTGGGCAGGTTCAGCACCCCGTCCTCGGTGTCGATCCGCAAGTAGGTAATGCCGATCTCGGTGACCAGCCCCTCGGTCACCCCGCCGAGCGCACCGGATTTCAGCCGGATATAGTCGCCGACCGTGAACGGCCGGGACAGCAGCAGCACCAGGCCGGCGAAAACGTTGGACAGCGACTGCTGCCCGGCGATGCCGAGCAGGATAGTGGTCACCGCGCCGCCGACCAGCAACTGGCCGACGGGCACCTTCATCAGGCTGATGGCGAACACCAGCGTGGCCGCGCCGCCGATCAGCAGGATGGCGTAGCGCACGACCGCGGCGTGACCGGTACCGACCGCCGGGGAAAGCACGTCCCTGGCCTTTCCGGCCAGCCCGACCACGGCCACCGCGGACAGGACGCAGAACGCCGCGATGCACGCCGCCGCGATCACCTTCGGGGTGAAGTTGGCTTTCCCGGTCCAGTCCCGGAATTGCCCGTCCGGCCTGGCTGGCCACCACCGCGGCGATAACGGCCAGCACCAGCGCGATGATGGACCGCCACGGCCGGGCATGGGCCCGGGCCCTGGCGACCTGCTCGTTGACCCGGGCCATGTGCTCGGCCAGGTCCTGTTGCCGTTTCTCGTGCAGATCCACCTGCCCATCCTGCCCGGGGCGCCGTCATGAATGATCCCGGGGGCCTGATCGGCTCCCGGGATCATGTGGTACCGCGCGGCGGCACCGGTCAGCGGCGGGCGGGGGTCACGCCCGCGGCGCGAGCAGCGGACGGCCGACCGGCACGGACAGGCGGCCGCCCATCCCGTTGGCCACCCCGGCCGCCGACGCGTACCAGGCCGCCGCCGCGGTCACCACGCCCACGTAACCGCCGAACTTGACGGTCCCGCTGCTGCCCGAGAAGTTGCCGATGAACAGGATGACCTCGGTCGCCTCCAGGGTGAGGAACACGGCGAACACCGCCATGTTGACCTGGGTGCTCCACAGCAGCATGTAGGTGTTGAAGATGGCGAAGGCGAGCAGGATCCAGCCGACGTCCTTGCTGAACGCCCCGGCCGTCAGCGGGTGGAGCAGCAGTTTGGACCCGACGAACTGGAAGTAGAAGAAGAGCCCGATCCAGAACCCGCCGTAGCTGGCGAAGGCGGTGGCCCCGAAGACGTTCCGGTTGCGGAACTCCCACATGCCGGCCAGCAGCTGGCAGAGGCCGCCATAGGCGAGCGCATAGCCGAGCCAGGCCAGGCCGCTGGCCTTGGTCATCCACCCGGCGTTGAACGCGGACAGCAGGAACGTGGTCAGGGCGAAGGCGGCGAGCCCGAGCGGCGCCGGATCGGCGATGCCGGAGGCAGGTGCGGCCACGCTGGTCGCGGGTAGGTCCTCATTGACACTCCACGTGATTCCTCCTGACGAAACAGGACAGAATGCGGCCAAGAACGGCTCTTTCCTCTTCACAGCCGGCTCAGCAGAACCAGGCGGAAGATCTGTCCTGAGCGTAACTCCGGATGCTGGCCAGGGGGAGACCCAGGTTTTTCCCGATGCTGACGATTGCATTAAGGCTGACCAGCAGCCTGGCTCTGGGCCAGCACCTGGCTGAGCCCGGTGCGGGTGGCCAGGATGTAGATCCGGTCCTGCGCGGCCAGCTTGTAGCCGGGCGGCGGTGACCAGTCCACCTCGTCGGACGTGGCCCGGCGGAGCGCGATCACCCGGAGCTCGCCGGCCCGGTGCACGCTCTGCACCGGCTGGCCGTCCAGGGCCGACCCGGCGCTCACCCCGACGTCCGCGATGAGCAGCACGTGCCGCCCCACCGGGATGGTCCGCAGCACCTGGTGCTCCAGCATGGCAGCGGCGAAGGCCGGCGCGGCCAGGTACGGCACGCTGCGGGAGATCGTGTTCCCGACGGTCTTCTGCACCCGCTCGGCGAGATCGTCGTCGGACAGCCGCAGCACCAGGCGCAGGTCGGCGGCGAGCGCCCGGGCGTGCAGCGCGGTCTCCAGGTTGACGATGTCACTGTCAGTCACCGAGACGAGCGCCTGGCTGGTGCGGATCCCGGCCGCCCGGAGGGTCTCCTCCCGGTACGTCTCGCCGATCACCACCCGCAGCCCCAGCCGGCGGGCCAGCCGGACTCCCGCCGCGTGCTCGTTCTTGTCCACGCACACCACGTCCACGCCCAGGTCGTGCAGTTGCCCGGCGATCCGGGTGCCGACATTCCCCAGGCCGGCCACGATGACGTGGCCGGACGGCGGGCGCTCGCGCCCGCGCAGCGATCCGGTGAGCCGGGCGCCGACCACGGCCGCGGTCACCGTGGGCAGGAACGCCATGCCGTCGAACGTGAGCATGAACTGCGCGACCTTCTCCGGCCCGCTCAGCGCGGGATTGGTGACCGCCGCGCCCGCCGCATCGAGGAACGTCAGGTACAGGGCATTGGCCGGCGAGTAGCGGCCGGCGGTGGCCAGCAGCACGAACCCGGCGACCAGCACGCCGAACAGGGCGCCGAACACCATCCCGAGCTTGTGCCCGAACAGCGCCCGCGGCAGCCCGGCCGCGGCCCGCAGCGTCCGGCGGCGCGGCCGGGTCAGCGGGTTGCGCGGCGTCCCGTCCGCGACCGAGAGCACCAGGTCGGCCGAGTCCTGGCCGGGGGGCAGCAACAGGGGACCGGCTGAGTCACCGGTGCTGGCCAGGCCGCAGATGAAATGCGCGGCGTCGGAATGTTCCCGGCGCGTCACGTACAGGGTCCGCCCGGCCAGGCGGACGTGGCTGGGGGCCGGCTCGCCTAATGCGGCCGCGACGAACGAGGGCGCGGCCATCGAGGAACTGGACAGCACCGCGCAGTCAGGAAAGAAGCTGCGCATCCGCTCGCCCAGCCCGGTGTTGAAGATCCGCATCACCAGCCGCAGATCCGGGTTGAGCTCCTGGGCCCGCAGCCCGGCGTGAAAATTGGCCAGGTCATCCCGGCCCATCAGGGCCATGGCCCGGGCCGAGGAGACCTGGGCCGCGGTGAAGGCGCTCCCGTCGAGTTCCGGCCGCTCGATGACCCGGACGCCGGGCAGTTGCGCGATCCGCCGGGCGTAGCCGCGGTCGGCCGAGGCGAGCAGGACGGTGACCCGCTCGGCGTAGTTGGCCGTGAGTTCCTCGACCGTGCGGTAGGCGAGGGCATCGTCCCCGCAGACGATCAGGTGGTCCCGGTGCTGGCTGAGTCGGCGTGGGACCGGGGGCACGGCGAGAGTTAACCACAGTCAGACGATCATGGCCAGCGAGGGGGCCCAGCCCCCCGCCGGGGCCTGACGGGCGGGGCAGGGAAGTGGGCCAAGGCCTGAGCGGGGGTATTCTCCGGATTAAAGGGCCGAAAATTCTGGGGAGGTCCGGTCATGATCGATGACGGCGGTATCCGCGCCTCGGACTCCGACCGCGAGAACGTCGTCGAGATCCTGCGGGACGCCTACAGCGCCGGCCGCCTGACGCTCGAGGAGTTCGACGAGCGGACCACGGCCGCCTTCGCGGCCCGGACCTGGGGGGCGCTCCGCGAGCTGACCTCGGACCTGCCGCACCAGCCCCGGCTCGCGGCTGCCCCGGCCCGCGCCGGCCCCCGTGCCGCCCCGGCCGGGCCACCAGGACCCAGTCCGGGGCGCCCCGCCCCGCCGGCTCACCCCCATGCTGCCCGTCCTGGTCCTGTGGCTGGGCATCGCGGCCACCGTCAAGGACCCGCTCGCGTTCGTCCCCGTCTTCGTCATCCTGCTGGTGGTGCTGCAGCTCACCAGCCGCCCGGTCCGCCGTCCCCCGGGGCGGCCTCCCGGGCCGCCCCGCGACAGGGACCGGCCAGGCGGTTCCGGCTGGCCGGGCTCAGGATGAGGCGATCCGGCTGAGCTGAGGCGGCAGCTGGCTGGCGGCGCCCCGGTCGAGAAGGTACAGCGTCCGCTGCTGGCCGCGGGCCCCGGCGGCGGGCACCTGCACCGGCCCCGCCCCGGACAGCGCGAACCGCACCGCGCCGGCCTTTTCCGGCCCGGCGGCCAGCACCCACACGTCACGGGCCCGCTGGATGGCCGGGAGGGTGAGGCTGAGCCGGGTGGGCGGTGGCTTGGGCGCGCCACGGACCGCGACCACCGGCCGGTCGTCGTAGAGCGCGGGCATGCCGGGGAACAGGGACGCCACGTGCCCCTCCGGGCCGATGCCCAGCAGCAGCACATCGAACGAGGGCACCGGGCCATGGTCCTGGGGCTGCGCGGCCCGGCGGAGCTCGGCGGCATAACGGGCCGCGGCGGCTTCCGGGTCGTTACCGTCCGGGCCGTCGGTGCCCGGCATCCGGTGCACCCGGGCCGGGTCCGTGTCGATGTGCCGGAGCAGGGCCTGCTCGGCCTGCGCCTCGTTCCGCTCCGGGTCCCCGGAGGGCAGGAAGCGCTCGTCACCCCACCAGAAGTCCAGCCGCCGCCAGTCCACCGCGGCCAGGGCGGGCGCGGCGGCCAGTTCGGTGAGCAGCGCGGTGCCGATCCCGCCGCCGGTCAGCACCAGGTGCGCGCCGCTCCCGCTGGCCTGCGCGTCGACCAGCCTGGTGACCAGCCGCGCCGCCGCCGCCTTGGCGAGCAGGCTCGCGTCATGGTGCACCAGCACCTCGGGAACGCTCACCGGCCCGGGTGGCTGCCGACCGGGCTGGGCACGTCACCGGCCTGCCCGGTGACGAACGGCGCGATCGTCTCCGCGTACACCTCGTCGGGGTCGAGCCGGCGCAGTTCCTCGGCCAGCAGTTCCGCCGTCTCCCGGCGGTGCAGGGCCACCCGCCGCTCCGGCTCACCGGGGCGGCGCAGCATGGCGACCCGCCCGTCCGGCCGGGTCAGCGTGATCTCGCCGTCCGTCGTGCTGAAGATGACGGCGGTCACGCCCGGCCCGTCGGACACCTCCCGGCTGAACGGGACGCCGAGCCGCACCGACAGCCAGGAGGCGATCAGGTCGGCGCTCGGGTTACCAGCCTCGGCCTCCACCCGGCCGCCGCTGATCACGCCGTGCGGCTGGTCGAGCGTGGCGGCCAGCAGTGACCGCCAGGGCGTCGCCCGGGTCCAGCTCAGGTCGGTGTCCCCGGGCCGGTAGTGGGCCGCCAGCGCGGCCAGGCAGTCGTGCGGAGCCGCCGCCGCGGCGGCGTCGGTGATCCGGCGCTGCGCCAGCGCGCCGAGCGGGTCGGCGGACGGGATGTCCGGCGGCGTGCCGGGCCACCAGGTCACCACCGGGGTGTCCGGCATCAGCAGCGGGATGACCACCGAGTCGGCGTGCTTGCCCAGCGCCCCGTACATGCGCAGCAGCACGGCCTCACCGGGCCCGGACTCGCCCACCCGGATCTCCGCGTCCAGCCGGGAGGTGGCTTCCGGGCGCCGGGTGATGACGGTGAGCACCCGGCAGGGGTGCTCGCGGGCCGCCTCGCTGGCCGACCGGACCGCGTCGTACTGCGCGGCCTCGTCGGTGACGATGACGAGAGTGAGCACCATGCCGCTGGCCGGGCCGCCGAGCCGCTGCCGGGCCTGCCGGATGGCATCGTGGATCCGGTCGGTCGTGGTCTGGGCCAGGTCGATCATCATGGGGTTGCTGTCCTTTCGCCCGTGCGTGGAGTCGCCGTGCTCGAGCCGGCGCCAGGCCCGGCCGTCCCTGGCCATCAGCTCGTCCGCGGATGGCGGGCCAGCCGACCCGGCCGGGTAGGGTTCCGGCCGTCCGTGCTCCGCCCAGAACTCCTCGATCGGGTCGAGCACCATCCAGGACAGCTCTACCTCGCGGTGCCGCGGGAACAGCGGGGGATCGCCGATCAGGACGTCGAGCAGCAGCCGCTCGTACGCTTCCGGGCTGCTCTCGGTGAACGACTCGCCGTAGGCGAAGTCCATGTTCACGTCGCGGACCTCCATCAGCGACCCGGGCACCTTGGAGCCGAACCGGACCGTCACGCCCTCGTCCGGCTGGACCCGGATGACCAGCGCGTTCTGGCCGAGTTCCTCCGTGTCGGTGGCGGCGAACGGCAGGTGCGGGGCGCGCTGGAACAGCAGCGCGATCTCCGACATGCGGCGCGGCAGCCGCTTCCCGGTGCGCAGGTAGAAGGGGACCCCGGCCCACCGCCTGGTGTCCACCCGCAGCTTGACCGCGGCGTAGGTCTCGGTCCGCGAGTCGGGCGCCATGCCTTCCTCCTCGAGGAAGCCCTGCACCGGGACGCCGCCCTGCCAGCCGGCCCCGTACTGCCCGCGCGCGGTGGTGGCCGCGAGGTCGTCGTACAGCTGGACCGCGGACAGGACCTTCTCCTTCTCCGCCCGCAGCGCGTCCGCGTCGAACGAGACCGGCTCCTCCATCGCGGTCAGCGCCAGCAGCTGCATCAGGTGGTTCTGGATCACGTCCCGGGCCGCGCCGATGCCGTCGTAGTAGCCGGCCCGGCCGCCGACGCCGATGTCCTCCGCCATGGTGATCTGCACGTGGTCCACGTAGCCGCGGTTCCAGATCGGCTCGTACATCTCGTTGGCGAAACGCAGCGCCAGGATGTTCTGCACCGTCTCCTTGCCCGAGGTAGTGGTCGATCCGGAAGACGGAGTCGCGGCGGGAACACGGTGTTGAGCATCTCGTTCAGCTCGCGCGCGCTCTCCAGGTCGTGGCCGAACGGCTTCTCGATGACCACCCGCCGCCACGGGCGCGGGTGGCCGGGGCCGGGGACGGCACCGACGACAGCCCGGACCGCTTGAGCTGCTTGACCACCACGCGGGAAGAACTTGGGCGGCATCGACAGGTAGAAGGCGTAGTTGCCGCCGGTCCCGCGGCTCGCGTCCAGCTCGGCCACCGTCTGCGCCAGCCGGTCGAACGCGTCGTCGTCGGTGAACTCGCCGGGCACGAAGCGGAATCCCTCGGAAAGCTGCTCCCAGACGGTGTCGCGGAACGGCGTCCGGGCATGCTCCTTCACGGCCTGGTAGGTGACCTGGGCGAAGTCCTCGTCGTCCCAGTCCCGCCGGGCGAAGCCGACCAGCGAGAAGCCGGGCGGCAGCAGGCCCCGGTTGGCCAGGTCGTAGATCGCCGGCATCAGCTTCTTCCGGGCCAGGTCGCCGGTCACCCCGAAGATGACCAGCACGCACGGGCCGGCCACCCGGGGGATGCGCCGGTCCCGCGGATCCCGGAGCGGGTTGGCCACCGGCCCGGTCACCACCGGCGCCACCGTGGCGGGCTGCGCCTGGCTGGCGTCCCGTCCTCGGCGGTGCCTGAGCCGGGCGCGTCGATCGCCGATTCGGTCATGTGGATGCCCGCTGGCGTTGGTGCCCGCCGCAGCGAGCAGCTGTGCGATGCCGCGACCCCGGTCCCGCAGGTGCACCGGCGATGTGCAGGCCCCGGCCGAACAGCGCCTCGAATTCACCGGGCGCCTGCGCGAGCTGGAGCTTGCCAAGGGTGAAGGGCTGGCCCGGGGACCGCGATGTCCCGCTCGATGCCTCCGGTGATCTGCACGAAGACCCCGCCGGGTGGCCCGTCCAGGTGGAACTGGCCGGTCGTGTGCGCTGCCCGGGGCCCCAGCCGAAGGTCACCGGGTGGGTGGTCCGGGCCGCCTGCCCGTCCCGCAGCTGGGCGGCGGCGGCGTCGGCGCCGCGGTCGAAGTAGGCCAGGATAGCCAGGTAGCCGCGTTCCGGCAGTGACCAGAGCAGGGCATCGAGCAGGCCGGCCAGATCGGCCGCGTCGCCGGCAGGCGCGGGGTCGCGCGTGCACGTCGATGCTGCCGTCCGTGAAGGCCGGCTAGCGGGGCGGCAGCTGGGCCGGTGGCAGCACCGCGGGCGCTCGGCAGGCCCGCGGAAGTCGGTGTACGCAGAGCCGCGCGGCCCGGACAGGCCGGCACGTGGGCTCCAGCGGTGCCGAGCGAGGTGCTCGTCTATCGCGGCAGCCGGCAGTGACTCGCCGAGGTGATGGACTCGTCGCTACCGCCAGCGAGGGCCGGTACCGCGGTGTCCACGGGTCGCGCGGCTGCCCAGCCCAGTCCAGGTGAATATCGGGTCCCGGCGAAAGCCGGGTGAGTCCGTCGCCTCCACCAGCGAGCGGGGAGAGTACGTGACGAAGTGGCGGCGCGGTCGGTCTCGGCCAGCAGCTGGCCTCGAGCAGCCACGCCTGCACGAGCCGGGCGTGGTGAGGGCCGAGCGGTCGCCGAAGGCTGCTGAGACGATGAAGAGGGTGCGCCTTGTCGAGCGCCGGCCAGCGCGTGGCGGCGTCGGCGCGGCGCCGATGCGTGGAGCCGGGGCCGCCATCCGACGCCCGGGCCGTCGCGCGTCGAGCGCCTCGTGGGCCATCACGGCCAGGTCGGAGCTGGCCGATGCCGATGTTAGCGACCGTCAGCGGGTCACGCTCCCCGGTGCGGGCGATCACTTCCGGCGCGATGGCGCTGAGTCGGCAGACCCGGCCGAGCACCACATGGTCTGCCCGCCGCCCGGGCCCGCCCGGCGGGCTCGGCGAGTCTCGCCGTGCAGGACCGCGTGGTCCTCGGGGACGTTGCGGTCAGCCCGGAGGAGGCGCCGCCCGGGGGCCCCGCCTGCTCGGCGACGCCAGCGCGTCCGGGCCCTCGTCGCTGACCAGCGTGAGAGGTCGCGTGCCGGGCGGCCTCGGGGTCAGCGGTGCTGCGTGTCTCCACGATCACCGCGGGGAAGCCGGCGGGCCGCCAGCCGGGCCCAGGCCTCCCGCCGGCTCACTGGGCTCATCCACCGGGCTGCCTCGTTGGCCTCGATCGTGCTCGAGGAGCTCGTTCCAGGAGGCGACGAACTTCTCGACACCCTCCTTCTCGAGCACGCGCGATCACGTCGTCGTAGTCGATGCCGAGCGCCGCGAGGTCTGCATGTGGCCGGGCCTCGGCGTAGGAGCGGCGGACCTGGTCGCCGCTATATCGCCGTGGTCGGCGACGGCGTGCAGGGTCGCCTCGGGCATCGTGTTCACGGTGTCCTGGGCGACGAGGTCGTCGACGTACATGGTGTCGCCGTAGGCGGGGTTCTTGACGCCGGTCGAGGCCCACAGCGGCCGCTGCGGCCGCGGCGCCGGCCTCGCGAGCGCCTGCCAGCGCTCGGTGGCGAGACGTCTCCTCGTAGGCCTGGTAGGCCAGCCGGGCGTTGGCGAGGCCGGCCTTGCCGCGCAGCGCCGCCGGCTCCGGGGTGCCGATCGCGTCGAGCCGCTTGTCGATCTCGGTGTCGACGCGGCAGACGAAGAAGGACGCCACCGAGGCGAGCGTGGTCAGGTCGTGGCCGGCCGTCCCGGGCCTGCTCGAGCCCGGCGATGAAGGCGTCGATGACGTGGCGGTAGCGCTCCAGGCAGAAGATCAGGGTGACGTTGACGCTGATCCCCTCGGCCAGGGTCTGCGGTGATCGCCGGGCAGCCCCTCCAGGGTGCCGGGGATCTTGATCAACAGGTTCGGCTGGTCGACGGTCCTCCACAGCGCGCGCGCCTCGGCGATGGTCTGCTCGGTGTCGTGGGCGAGCCGGGGGTCGACCTCGATCGAGACCCGCCCGTCGACGCCGTCGGTCGCGTCGTAGACCGGGCGCAGGACGTCGCAGGCGTCGCGGACGTCGTCGGTGGTGATCGACCCGGACGGCCTCGTCGCGGTCGGTGCCGCGCGCGGCCAGCTCGGCGATCTGGGCGTCGTAGGCGCTCGCCCTTGCTCAACGCGGGCTGCGAAGATCGACGGGTTGGAGGTCACGCCGACGACGTGCCAGTCGCTCGACGAGGTCGGCGAGGTTGCCGGTCTCGAGGCGGTCGCGGCACAGGTCGTCGAGCCAGATCGACACGCCGCTGGCGGTGAGCTGGCCGAGGATGTCCTGCTGCAGGGGCTGGTCAGGTCATGGTCGTGCTCCTTGCGTTCGCGTCGGCGCATCCGGGCAGGCTGTCCGTGGCGGCGGCGGCGACGGTCTCCGCGGTGAATGCCGAACTCCTGGTAGAGCGTCGCGTAGTCGGCGGACGCGCCGTAGTGCTCGAGGCTGACGACTGCGCCGGGGTCGCCGACGAACTCGCGCCAGCCCTGGGCGACGCCGGCCTCGACGCGAGACCCGCGCCTGGACCGTCGGGGGGAGCACCGTCTCCTGGTAGGAAGCGTCCTGCGCGTCGAACCATTCCAGGCAGGGCATGGAGACAACGCGGGCCGGGATGCCGTCGGCCGGCGAGCAGCTCGCGGGCCGCACCGCGATCTGCACCTCCGAGCCGGTGCCGATCAGGACGACGTCCGGCAGGCCGCCGTCGACGCTCGGGCAGGACGTAGCCGCCGCGTGGACGTTGCTGGCGCGGCGAGCCCGTCTGCCCCACGCGGTCAAGGATCGGGAGGTTCTGGCGGGACAGGCACGAGCCCGGCCGGGCGGTCGGTGTGCTCCAGGATGGCCCGCCAGGCGGCGGCGGTCTCGTTCGCGTCGCCGGGCGGACGACGTCGAGCCCGGGGATCGCGCGCAGCGCGGCGAGGTGCTCGACCGGCTGGTGGGTCGGGCCGTCCTCGCCGAGGCCGATCGAGTCGTGGGTCCAGACGTAGGTGACCGGCAGCCCCATCAGCGCGGCCAGCCGGACGGCGGCCGCATGTAGTCGCTGAGGACGCAGGAACGTGCCGCCGTAGGGCCGGGTGCGCCCGTGGAGCGCGATGCCGTTCATGATCGCGCCCATGCCGTGCTCGCGGATGCCGAAGTGGAGCGCCCGGCCGTAGCGGGTCGGCCTTGAACATCTTCGGCTGGTGCTCGGCCGGGAGGAAGGACGGCGCGCCCTCGATGGTCGTGTTGTTGCTGCCGGCGAGGTCGGCGGACCCGCCCCAGAGCTCGGGCAGGACCGCGGCCAGCGCGTTGAGCACCTCACCGGAGGCGACGCGGGTGGCCATGCCCTTCTGGTCGGCGGGAACGACGGGCAGCGCGCTGGCCCAGCCGTCCGGCAGCCGCCGGGCCTGGAGCCGGTCGAGCAGCGCGGCCCGCTCCGGGCTGGCTGCGCGCCCAGGCGGCGAAGGCTGTCGTCCCACTCGGCCTGAGCGCGCTTGCCCCGCTCGACGGCCTTGCGCGGCGTGCGCGAGCAGCGCGCGTCGGCCTGGAAGGTCACGCTCGGGGTCGAAGCCGAGGACCTTCTTGGTGGCGGCGACCTCGTCTGCGCCGAGCGCGGAGCCGTGCGCCTTGCCGGTGTTCTGCGCGTTCGGCGCGGGCCAGGCGATGATCGTGCGGAGCACGATGAAGCACGGCTTGTCGGTGACGCCGCGGGCGCTCTTGCAGCGCGTCGTGGAGCGCCGGCACGTCCTCGACATACGCCGTCCGGCGTGGGGCCAGTCGACGTGCTGGACGTGCCAGCCGTAGGCCTCGTAGCGTGCGGCGACGTCCTCGGACAGCGCGATGTCGGTGTTGTCCTCGATGGAGATCCGGTTGTCGTCGTAGATCACGGTGAGGTTGCCGAGCTCCTGGTGCGCCAGCGAGCGACGACGCCTCGTGGCTGATGCCCTCCTCGATGTCGCCGTCGGAGACGAACGCGTAGATCTGGTGGTCGAACGGGCTGTCGCCCTCGGGCGCGTCCGGGTCGAGCAGGCCCCGCTCCCGGCGGGCGGCCATGGCCATGCCGACCGCGTTGGCGATGCCCTGGCCGAGCGGGCCGGTGGTGGTCTCCACGCCCGCGGTGTGGCCGTACTCCGGGTGGCCGGGCGTCAGGCTGCCCCACGTGCGTAGCGCCTCGAGGTCGTCCAGCTCAGGCCGTACCCGGACAGGTACAGCTGGATGTACAGGGTCAGGCTGGAGTGCCCGCAGGACAGGACGAAGCGGTCCCGGCCGAGCCAGTGGGGGTCGGCGGGGTCGTGCCGCAGCACCTGCTGGAAGAGCAGGTAGGCGGCGGGCGCCAGGCTCATCGCCGTACCGGGGTGGCCGGTGCCCGCCTTCTGCACGGCGTCCATGGCCAGGACGCGGACAGGTCGACGGCCCGGGCATCGGCCGCGGTCCAGTCCAGCGCGCCGGTTCCTGCTGCGCCGTGAGTTGAGCTGCTCACCGTGAGATCAGGGCTCCTCTCCTGGCCGGCCCATGTCCGGGGCGGCACCGGCCCGCGCCATGGGGCGGAAGATCGATTGCTGGCATGACCCTATCCTCAGTCTTGCTCACTCCCGGACTACCCCCGGAGGCGGGACCGAAGCGGGTAGTTACGGTCCTTCCGGGCCCTCCCGGCCGGCAGGACGACCCGCGGGACCGGCGGTACGCTCCGTGGCATGGCGACCCCGGCCCCGGCTTCGATCCGCGAGCCGTGATCGAGGGGCGCCCGGCGGGACGGCCCCGGGCCGGGGTCACCGCCGGCATCGTCATCGCGACCGGCTGCGCGATCCTCGTGCTCGGCGCGGACGCGCTGCAGAGCGTGGATGCCGCCGGGCACAGCGTGGCCCCTTTCCTCATCGCCCTGCCGCTCGCCCTGCTCCCGGTGCCCCTGCTGGTCGGCTGCGTGCTGCTGCTGGACCGGCTGGAACCGGAGCCGCGGGTCAACCTGGTGCTCGCGTTCGCCTGGGGGGCGGGGGTCGCCGCGCTGCTGGCCGCGGTCATCAACACCGCCGGGCTGGTCTACATCACCCAGCCGGCCCTGGGCAGCACCACGGGCGAGTACGTCTCGGCGACGTTCGGCGCGCCGGTGGTCGAGGAGTCGCTCAAGGGCCTGATCCTCATCATCCTGCTCTGGCGGCGCCGCCAGGAGCTGGACGGCCCGACCGACGGCATCATCTACGCCGCCATGGTGGGCCTGGGCTTCGCCATGATGGAGAACATCGGCTACTACATCGGCGCGCTGGTCCGCCCCGAGGTAGGCGGGACGGCGCTGCTCGGCGCCACCTTCGTGCTGCGCGGCGTGCTGTCCCCGCTGGCGCACCCGATCTTCACCTCGATGACCGGGATCGGCGTCGCCTACGCCGCCACCCACCGCAACGGCCGGTGGGCGGTGCCGGCCGGGCTGCTGGCGGCCATGCTGCTGCACGGCACGTGGAACGGGCTGTCCGCGTTCGGCTTCGGCGGGCTGGCCCTGGCCTACGCCATCCTGGCCTGCGTGCTGGCCGGCCTGGTCGGCGTGATGATCGCCGACCGGCGCCGGATCGTGGGGCTGATCTGGCGGTTCCTGCCCGGCTACGAGCCGTCCGGCCTGGTCACCCAGGCGGACCTGCGGATGCTCAGCACGCTGCGCGAGCGGCAGGCGGCGCGGCGCTGGGCCCGGGCGGCGGGCGGCGCCGGGGCGGCCCGGGCGATGCGGGACTACCAGCTGGCCGCGACCGAGCTGGCCCTGGTGCACCTGCGCGCGCAGCGGGGGATCATCGCCCCGGACCGCTTCGAGGCCCGGCGCCGTGAGCTGGCCGGGCTGATGTCCGTCGCCCGGGCCGCGTTCTTCGCCCGCCAGCCCGAGCCGCCCCAGCCGCCCTGGGCGCCCCGGGGGCACTCAGGGTTCGGCCGGCACCGTCAGGGTCCGGGCTGGAACGTCCGCTAGCACCGCGGGCGGCTCGGCCGGGCCGCGGTCCCTGGTCGCGAACATGAGCAGCAGGGCCACGATCCAGATCAGCACCGAGCCGCTGACGTGCACCCAGACCAGGCCGGCCGGCAGGCCGCTGAAGTACTGGCTGTAGCCGATCACGCCCTGCAGGCCGACCAGGCCGAGCAGCAGCCAGCCCAGCCGCCGGGCCCGCCGCGGCGCCCCGGTCAGCTGCAGGCTCACCGCGAGCACGACGGCGAGCGTGCCGAGCATCCAGCCGATGTCCGCGTGCAGCTGGGTCACGCCCTCCAGCGGCAGGTGATACCGCGGCACGTAGGCCGGGCCGCCCCCATTGTGCGGGACGAACGTGCTGCCGGCCAGCGGGCCGGTCCCGGTGACCACGGTGCCCGCGGCCAGCATCAGCGCGGTGACGGCCACCGTGGCCTGGGCGAAGAGCCGCAGCTCCGGCCGGACCAGCCGGGTGGGCCGGGCGTCGCCCTCGGCGCACCGGGCGTACAGGGTCACCGCCAGCGCGAGGATGCTGCTGGACAGCAGGAAGTGCAGCGACACCGTGAACGGGTTCAGGTCGGTGAGCACCACGATGCCGCCGAGCACGGCCTGGGCCACTACGCCGAGCGGCTGCGCGGCGGCCAGCCAGACCAGGACGCGCCGCCGTGACCCGCCCGGCCGGTACCGCCAGGCCGTGATCATGACCAGGACGGCCACCACCATCAGCACGAAGGTCAGCATCCGGTTGGTGAACTCGATGTAGGTGTGGAACATGGGCTGCCCGCTGGTGCCCGCGGCCACCAGGCTGCGCGTGGTGCAGTCCGGCCAGTCGGGGCAGCCGAGGCCGGAGGCGCTCAGCCGGACCGCCGCGCCGGTCATGATGATCCCCGCGTTGGCGGCCACCCCGGCCAGGGCGACCCGGCGCATGGTGACGACCCCGGGGTAGAGCGGGGCCTGGGCCCAGCGCGGCAGGCCGCGCACCCAGGCCGGCCGGGCCGCGATGCCGGCGGCGCTGCCTGGCTCGTCGCTACCTGGGCTGAGATCGGCTGGCACGGGCCCTCCCTCTGACACGGACGGACCCAATATAGAAGAGCGGCTAGCCCGCCGTCCGGGCCGCGCCGGCGCTGGCCACGGTGACGCAGCCGATCGCCGCCCAGTCCCGTGCGGACAGGCCCTGCCCGAGCAGGGCCAGCCCGACCAGGGCGGCCACCGCGGGTTCCAGGCTCATCCAGATGCCGAACACCTTGGCCGGCACCCGGCGCAGCGCCTCCAGCTCCAGCGAGTACGGGATGATCGAGGAGAGCAGGCCGATGGCCGCCCCGGTGCCCAGCACCGCCGGGCGGAGCAGGGCCCGGCCGCCGGCCGCGATCCCGGCCGGCGTCACCGCCAGCGCGGCCACCGCCATCGCGATCGTGAGCCCGGTGGATCCGGGGAAGCGCCGGCCGGTGGCCGCCGACAGCAGGATGTAGGCCGCCCAGCTGGCCGCCGCGACCAGGGCGAACGCCAGCCCGGCCAGGTTCAGCCCATGCTGGCCCGCACCGTGCTGGCCGGCCGGGCCGCCCTGGGTGAGCAGGGCCACGCCCGTCCCGGCCAGCAGCACCCACACCGCGTCCAGGGCCCGCCGGGATGCGGCCACCGCCACCGCCAGCGGCCCGAGGAACTCCACGGTCACCGCGATGCCCAGCGGGATCCGGGCGAAGGCCTGGTAGATGGAGTAGTTCATCACCGCCAGGGTGAGCCCGAAGGCGGCCACCACCGCGAGGTCCCGGCCGGCCCGGCGCCGCCACAGGTCCCGCGCGGACCGGCGCAGCCCGCGCGCCCCGGCCGCGGTGAGCACGATCGCGGCCGCCCACAGCCGCAGCCCGGTGACGGCGGCCGGCGGCACCACGGCGAACAGCCGGTCGGCCAGGCCCGCCCCCACCTGGACGGAGACGATGCCGGTGAGGACCAGCGCGGCGGGCGGGACCGTGCCCAGCGCGGCCGCCGGGCCGGTCCGGGCCAGGCCGCGGATCCAGCCGTCAGCCACCGGCGGTGCCGGCCGCCGCGCCCGGGCCGGCCCTCATTCCCAGCGGAACACCCGTGCGGTCACCCCGATCGCCACGGCGGCCCAGACGACCAGCACCACCAGGTCGCGTACGGGCAGCCCCGCGCCGTGCTGCAGCACCTTGTGCAGCCCGTCGGACAGCGCGCCGGACGGCAGCAGGGTGAGCACCCGCTGGGCGCCCGGCGGGAATTTGGTCAGCGGGAAGATCACCCCGCCGATGCCCAGCAGCACCACGTAGACCAGGTTCGCCGCGGCCAGCGTCGCCTCGGCCCGCAGCGTGCCCGCCATGAGCAGGGCCAGCCCGCTGAACGCCGCCGTCCCGGCCAGCAGCAGCAGGATCACCCACGCCACGGCGCCCGCCCGGGCATCGGGATGCCAGCCCAGGGCCAGCCCGACCAGCATGATCAGCACGGCCTGGGCGAGTTCCACGATCAGCACGGTCGCGGTCTTGGCCGCGATCAGGCCGCTGCGCTGCAGCGGCGTGGAGCCGAGCCGCTTCAGCACGCCGTAGCGCCGCTCGAAGCCGGTCCCGATCGCCTGGCTGGTGAACGCGGTGGAGATGATGGCCAGGGCCAGGATCCCGGGCACCAGGAAGTCGATCCCGGTGCCCTTGATCAGGTGCTCCTTGCTGAAGCCGGCCAGCAGGACCACCGGGATGAGCACGGTGAGCAGCAGCTGCTCACCGTTGCGGACCAGGGTGCGCAGCTCCAGCCCCGCCTGCGCGGCGATCATCGCGGTGCGCGGGGCGGCGCCCGGGGCCGGCGCGGGCCAGCCGCTGCCGTCCGCGGATGCCCGGGGGGCCGCCCCCTCAGCGCCCACACCACTCATGACCGCAGCTCCCGGCCGGTCAGCTCGAGGAAGACGTCCTCCAGGGTGCGGTTCTCGATGCGCAGGTCCTGGGCGAGCACCCCGTGGTCCGCGCACCAGGCGGTCACGGCCGCCAGCAGCTGCGGGTCCACCCGGTCGTGCACCTCCACGATGTAGTGCCCGGCCGGGGATTCCTTGGCCGCGCTGCCCCGGGGCAGCGCGGCGATCAGCGCATCGGTGTCCAGGCCCGGCTCGGCGCGGAACCGCAGCTGCCCGGCGGTGCCGGTCAGCTCGGCCGGGGTGCCCTCGGCCACCAGCTGGCCATGGTCGATCACGCACACCTGGTCGGCCAGCCGCTGCGCCTCGTCCATGTAGTGCGTGGTCAGGATGACCGAGGCGCCCGAGGAGCGCAGCCCGCCGATCAGCTCCCAGGTGGCCAGCCGGGCCTGCGGGTCCAGGCCCGCGGTGGGCTCGTCCAGGAACACCAGCTCGGGCCGGCCGATCACCGCCGCGCGCCAGTGACAGCCGCTGCTGCTGGCCGCCGGACAGCCGCCGGAACGTGGTGCGCAGGCTGCCGGTCAGGCCCAGCCGCTCCAGCAGCATGCCGGGATCGAGCGGGTGCGCGTAGAAGGCGGCCAGCACCCGCAGGTACTCGGCCGGGCGGGCGGACGGCGGGATGCCGCCGGACTGCAGCATCACGCCCACCCGGGGCCGCAGCCGCGCCGCGTCCCGGCCCGGGTCCAGCCCGAGCACCCGGACCGTGCCGTCATCGGCCCGCCGGTAGCCCTCGCAGATCTCGATGGTGGTGGTCTTCCCGGCGCCGTTCGGCCCGAGGATGGCCGTGACCGCGCCCCGGTCGGCCTGCAGCGAGAGCCCGTTCACCGCGGCGACCCGGCCGTAGCACTTCACCAGGTTGCTGATCTCGACGGCGGGACCGGTGCTCACGCACGCGAGTCTAGAGGCTGCCGCGCGGCCGGGCCCTCCGCGTGCCCGCCCGCGCCCGCGTCCGCGGTACGCGCGGGCCGCCCCGAGCAGCGCCTGGAACAGCCGCGGGTCGTCGCCGGCCTCCGGGTGCCACTGCACGGCGAGCAGGAACGGCTCGCCGGCCGGCCGGGAGTCCCCGGCCGGCCGGCCGGGGCGGAGCTCGGCGGCCTCGATCGTGCCGTCGTCGGCCCACGCGGCCGCGACCAGCCCGTCGCCGAGCCGGTCGATGGCCTGATGGTGCGAGGTCGGCACGGTGAGCCGCAGCTCACCGCCGGGGGAGGGCGGGCCGAGCAGCGCGCCGAGCCGGCTGTCCGGGGCGACCCGCACCGCGTGGGCGCCGAAGGAGCCCGGGGCGGCCCGGTGGTTGTCATTGGCCACGAGGTCAGGCAGGTGCTGATGCAGAGTCCCCCCGCGGGAGACGTTAAGAACCTGAAGTCCGCGGCAGATGGCCAGGACCGGCATCCCGCGGCCGGCGGCCGCGGCCAGCAGGGCGAACTCGGCCGCGTCACGGCCCGGCTCGAGGGGGCCGGTGCTCGGGTGCGGCGGGGCGCCGTAGGCCGCCGGGTCGAGGTCCGTGCCGCCGGACAGCACCAGCGCATCCAGCCCGGCCACCGCGTCCGCGATGCCGGGCACCGGCGGCAGCAGCACCGGCACCGCGCCGGCCGCCGTCACCTGGCTGACGTAGTTCATCGCGAGCAGGGCGGCGGTGCGGTCCACCCACCGGCCCCAGCTGGCCGTCTCCGCGTAGCTGCTCAGGCCGATGACCGGCCGCCCGCCCGCGGAGCCGTTCCCGGTGGCCGCGCTCACAGTGCCTCCTCAGACGTACGCGCCGCCCGGCAGGAAAAGCCCCACCGGCCGCTCGGACGGGCCTGGTGGCCCGCCCTCGCGGGCCGGTACCGGACGGCGCTCACAGGGGGGTCACGTAGGCGCCGGAGATCCCGCCGTCCACCAGGAACGTGGACGCGGTGATGAACGACGCGTCGTCGCTGGCCAGGAACGCGATCGCGGCGGCGATCTCCTCCGGCTCGGCGAAGCGGCCCATCGGCACGTGCACCAGGCGCCGGGCGGCCCGCTCCGGGTCCTTGGCGAACAGCTCGCGCAGCAGCGGCGTGTTCACCGGGCCCGGGCACAGCGCGTTCACCCGGATGCCCTCCCGGGCGAACTGCACGCCCAGTTCCCGGCTCAGCGACAGCACCCCGCCCTTGGAGGCGGTGTAGGAGATCTGCGAGGTCGCCGCGCCCATCACCGCGACGAACGAGGCGGTGTTGATGATCGAGCCGCCCGGCTGGCCCGCGGCCACCTGGCGCTGCATGTGCGGGATCACGTGCTTGCAGCACAGGTAGACCGAGGTGAGGTTCACCTCCTGGACGCGCCGCCAGGCGTCCAGGCCGGTGGTCAGGATGGAGTCGTCGTCCGGCGGGGAGATGCCCGCGTTGTTCACCGCGACGTGGATCCCGCCGTAGGTCTCGGCGACCAGCTGGTACAGCCCGGCGACGGCTTCCTCGCTGGTCACGTCGGCCTGCACGAACAGCCCGCCGACCTCGTCCGCGGCCAGCTTGCCGGTCTCCTCGTCCACGTCGGCCACCACCACGGTGGCGCCCTCGGCGGCCAGGCGGCGCGCGCTGGCCAGGCCGATCCCGCTGCCCGCGCCGGTGATCACGGCGACCCGGTCCTGCAGGCGCTGCGTGTGCGTGCTCACTCAGGCTCCTCTGTACCTTGCTGTTCTGTTCTGTACGTTGCTGCTCTGTGCCGTGCTGCCTAGTCCGTGGCGATGAAGACGTTCTTCACCTCGGTGAAGGCGTCCAGGGCGTCCGGCCCGAGTTCCCGGCCCAGGCCGGACCGCTTGAACCCGCCGAACGGCGTCGAGTAGCGGACCGACGCGTGCGAGTTCACCGACAGGTTCCCGGTCTCCACCGCGCGGGCCACCCGGATGGCCCGGCCCACGTCCCGGGTCCAGATGGACCCGGACAGGCCGTAGGGCGTGTCGTTGGCGATCGCGATGGCCTCCGCCTCGTCCGCCACCGGGACCACCGTGACCACCGGGCCGAACACCTCCTCGGTGAAGGCGGGGTCGTCCGGCGCCACCGGGGCCAGCACGGTCGGCGGGAACCAGTAGCCAGGCCCGTCCGGCGCGCTGCCGCGGAACGCCACCGGGGCGCCGTCGGGCACGTAGGAAGCCACCCGCGCGCGGTGCCCGGCGGAGATCAGCGGGCCCATCTCGGTGCCCGGGTCGGCCGGGTCGCCCACCGCCACCTTCCTGACCGCGGGCTCCAGCAGCTCCATGAACCGGTCGAACACGCTGGCCTGCACCAGGATCCGGGACCGGGCGCAGCAGTCCTGGCCGGCGTTGTCGAACACCGCGTACGGCGCGGTGGCCGCCGCCTTCTCCAGGTCAGCGTCGGCGAACACGATGTTCGCGCTCTTGCCGCCCAGTTCCAGGGTGACCCGCTTGACCTGGCGGGCGCAGTCCGCCATCAGCTGGCTGCCCACCTCGGTGGACCCGGTGAAGACGATCTTGCGGACCGCCTCGTGCTCGACCAGCCGCTGGCCGACCACCGAGCCCTTGCCCGCCAGCACCTGGAACACCCCCTCCGGCAGGCCCGCCTCCAGGGCCAGCTCACCGATCCGGATCGCGGTGAGCGGGGTCCGCTCGGCGGGCTTGGCGATCACCGGGTTCCCGGCGGCCAGCGCCGGGGCCAGGCCCCAGCCGAGGATCGGCATCGGGAAGTTCCACGGCACGATCAGCCCCACGATGCCGACCGGCTCCTTGAACGTCACGTCCAGGCCGCCGGCCACCGGGATCTGCTGGCCGGTCAGCCGTTCCGGGGCGGCCGAGTAGTAGCGCAGCACGTCCCGGACGTTGCCCGCCTCCCAGCGGGCCTGGCCGACCGGGTGCCCGGAGCCTTTCACCTCCAGCACGGCCAGTTCCTCGATGTGCGCGTCGACCACGTCGGCGAACCGGCGCAGCAGCGCGGCCCGGTCGGCCGGCGCGACGGCCCGCCAGCCGGGCTGGGCCGCCACGGCGCGGGCGACCGCCTCGTCTGCCTGCTCCGCGGTGGCCTGCGCGACGGTGGCGACCGCCTCCTCAGTGGCCGGGTTCAGCACGGTGAAGGTGGACATGACGGTGGGTGCTCTCCAGGTGTCAGTGGGCGTGGAACCCGGGCTCAGCGGAACCCGGGCTCAGAAGCGCTCGAAGCACCGCTGCAGCTCCCAGTCGGTGACCGCGGCGTCGAACGCCCCGATTTCCACCCGGGCCGCGTTGCCGTAATGCTCGACCACGTCGCTGCCGAACGCGTCCCGGGCCAGCTCGCTCTTGCGCCACAGGTCCAGCGCGTCCCGCAGCGTGGCCGGCACCCGGGGGCCGGAGTCCCCGTAGGCGTTGCCCCCGAAGGCGGCCTCCAGCGGCAGTTCGTGGTCCACCCCGTCCAGGCCGGCCGCGATCATCGCGGCTACCGCCAGGTAGGGGTTGACGTCACCGCCCGGCACCCGGTTCTCCACCCGGAGCGACAGCCCGTGCCCGACGAGCCGCAGCGCGCAGGTGCGGTTGTCCACGCCCCAGCGCACCGCGGTGGGGGCGAAGCTGCCCGGCACGTACCGCTTGTAGGAGTTGATGTTCGGCGCGTAGCACAGGGTCAGCTCCGGCAGCGCGGCCAGCTGCCCGGCGATGAAGTGCTCGCCGAAGGCGGACAGCCCGTGCGGGCCGTCCCCGGCCATGACCGGGTGGCCGCTGGCGTCCCGGACCGACAGGTGGATGTGGCAGGAGTTGCCTTCCCGGGCGTTCGGCTTGGCCATGAACGTGATGCTCATGCCGTCCGCGTCGGCGATCTCCTTGGCCCCCGTCTTGTAGATCGAGTGGTTGTCGCAGGTGGTCACCGCGTCGGCGTAGCGGAAGGCCATCTCGTGCTGGCCCAGGTTGCACTCGCCCTTGACCGACTCGACCTGGAGCCCGGCACCGGCCATCCCGGTGCGCAGCTGGCGCAGCAGCGGCTCGATCCGGGCGGTGCCCAGGATGGAGTAGTCCACGTTGTAGCTGTTGGCCGGGGTGAGGTCGCGGTACCCGGCGGCCTGGGCGGCGGCGTAGGTGCCGTTGAACACGATGAACTCCAGCTCGGTGCCGGCCAGCGCAGTGAGGCCACGCTGCGCCAGCCGGTCCGTCTGGGCCTTCAGGATCTGGCGGGGCGAGGCCACCACCGGGGCGCCGTCGTGCCAGGTGAGGTCGGCGAGCACCATCGCGGTCGCCTGGTGCCAGGGCACCCGGCGCAGCGTGCTCATGTCCGGCACCATGACGAAGTCGCCGTAACCGTGCTCCCAGGAGGACATCGCGTAGCCGTCCACGGTGTTCATCTCCACGTCCACCGCGAGCAGGTAGTTGCAGCCCTCGATGGCGTGGCCGACGACCTCGTCGAGGAAGTAGTCCGCCGCCACCCGCTTGCCGGCCAGGCGGCCCTGCATGTCGGTGAAGGCGACCACCACCGTGTCGACGGCGCCCTCGCCCACCTCCACGCGGAGCTGCTCCAGCGTGAGCATCCCCCGGCGCCTGCTGAGCGAGGTGCTCCCGCGCTGCTTCTCCATGTGCCTCCAGTCCCGGGCCGTCGCCGCTACATCGAGCTATGCCAGTCTCCGTCGCCGCGGCGGTCAGGTCGAGAGTTCCTCCTCGATCGCGGCCAGTTCCTCCGGGGTGCCCTGGACCCGCGGCCCGGTGAACCACTTGCGGGCGGAGGCGAGCCACCAGATCCCCGCGAAGCCGAGGACGACCAGTACCGCGACCACGGTGTAGTTGAAATTGGCCGCGGTGATCGGGCTGACCGTCGGCAGCATGAACAGGATGGTGATGAAGATGACCCAGACGACCGCGATGACGCCGATCGGGGCGCTCCACCGGCCCAGGTGCCAGGGCCCGCGCTTGAAGCTGGCCCCCTGGCGCAGCCGCAGGAACGTCGGGGTGACGTACGCGATGTAGAGGCCGATGACGGCGATGGAGGTGACCGCGGCGTAGGCGGTCGGGTTCCACAGGTAGGGCAGGCCGAGCACCAGCGCGAAGCCGGCGGCCAGCCAGATCGCGTTGGTCGGGGTCCGGGTGCGGTGGTTGACCTGGTGCCAGAAGCCGGACGCGGGCAGCGCCCCGTCCCGGGAGAACGCGTAGATCATCCGGGAGTTGGCGGTCACCGACGACATGCCGCAGAACAGCTGGGCGCCGATCGCGATGAGCAGCAGCAGCTTCCCGGCGGTCACCCCGGCCGCGTCGATGAAGATCTGGGCGGGCGGCACGCCGGTGGCCGAGCCGACCTCGGCGGTGTAGTGCTGGATGGCGAAGGTGACGCCGATCAGCAGCACCCAGCCGGCGAACAGGGACACGATGATGGACATCACGATGCCGCGCGGGCCGCTGCGGGCGGCGGAGTGGGTCTCCTCGGTCATGTGCGCGGACGCGTCGTAGCCGGTGAACGTGTACTGGGCGAGCAGCAGGCCGAGCAGCAGCACGTAGAACGTGCTGTGCCAGCCGGTGTTGTTCACGATGTGGGTGAAGACGAAGCTGGCCGACTGGTGATGCGCGGGCACGATGGCGAGCACCGCGACGATGATCAGCACGCCGAGGATGTGCCACCAGACGCTGATGTCGTTCAGCAGCGCGACCAGCCGGATGCCGAACTGGTTCATGACGCCGTGCAGGAGCAGGACGCCCGCGAAGATCAGGATCGTGACCCAGTGGTAGGTCGGCACGCCCCACTGCAGGTTCAGGAAGGCGTTGATGAAGAAGGCGCAGCCGAAGTCGATGCCCGCGGTCACCGCCACCTGGCCGAGGAAGTTGAACCAGCCGGTGAACCAGGACCAGGCGGCCGCGTTCTTCGGCGGCGCGAGTTTCGCGGACCAGTAGTACAGCCCGCCCGCGGTGGGGAAGCTGGAGCACACCTCGGCCATGGCCAGGCCGACGAACAGGGTCATGATCCCGACGATCGGCCAGCCCCAGACGATGATGGCCGGGCCGCCGGTATTCATGCCGTAGCCGTAGAGGGTCAGGCAGCCGGACAGGATCGAGATGATCGTGAACGAGACGGCGAAGTTGGAGAATCCCGACATCCGCCGGCGCAGCTCCTGGGCGTAGCCCAGTTCGTGCAGCCGCGCTTCATCCTGGCTGAGCGGCGCCGCTTGCTCATTGACCGCCATGACACAGCTCCTTCATGGTGAAACCTGGAAGTGTTACGAAGCCTGGAAGGCCGGCCCTGCGAACGTGAGGCCGGGCGCGGAGCGGACGCTGGTCTGCCACCCGGGTGCGAATGGTCTAGTATCAGACCATTGGCGGATAGAGTGCCCGTGATGTCAAGACCCCCAGCCGGATTTACCCAGCAAGCGGCCAGCCCAGTGATCAGCCCGGTACGGCGAGCGCACCGTCGCGAGGGCGCGGCGGCGCGGCGTCCCCGGCTGCCTGGCCGGCGTCCCCGGCCCCGGATCCCGTTCCGGGCGTGGAACTCGCGGCCGTGCTGGGCCCGGTCCGCGGGCAGAATGCCTTCGAGGAGACCGTCGAGCGGCTGCTCACCGTCATCAAGCTCGGCGTCATCGCGCCCGGTGACCGCTTCCCGGCCGAACGACAGCTGGCCGGGCTGCTGGGCGTCAGCCGGATCACCTTGCGGGAGGCGATCCGCGCGCTCCAGCAGGCGGGTTATGTCGAGTCGCGGCGGGGGCGGTTCGGCGGCACCTTCGTGCTGTACACGCCGCCCGCGCCGAGCGCCAAGGAAGTGCGCCGGATCGCCGAGCAGGAAGCCGACAAGATCAGCGACGCGCTGACCTTCCGGATGGCGGTGGAGACCGGCGCCGCGCAGGTGCTGGCGGCCTCGGGCGCGGCGGGGCGCGGGCCCGCGATGAGGGTCGGCACCGCAGCGATGGGGGCCGGCGCCGCGGGGGCGGCGGATGGGCGCGCGGTGCTGCTCGGCCGCCTGGCCGCGGTCAACGGCGCCGGTCTGGAGGATTACCGCCGGATGGACACCCTGTTCCACCTGTGCATCGCGGAACTCACCGGGTCCAGCCTGCTCGCGGCGGCCTGCGCGGATGCCCGGGTCCGGCTCAACGACCTGCTCAACGCGATCCCGTTGCTGCAACGCAACATTGATCACACGACCGCGCAGCACACGGCCATCGTGGAGGCCATCCTGGCCGGTGACACCCGGCGGGCGCAGCAGGCCGTGGCCGAGCACCTGGACGGCACGGCCGCCCTGCTCCGCGGCTTCCTGGAGTAGGACAGGGGACCGGGCGGCCGTGGCCTGGTGATGCCTCCGGCCGGGCGGCGGGTGCCGTCGTCATTGCCGGTGGGCGGGCGCCGTCGAGGCGCCGGTCAAAGGCATCGGGCGGGGAACTATTACCTCACTACCGGGTGATGGATGAAAGAGCGGGTCTATGACGCGGCTGGCGGGGGGAAGGTGACGTCGATGGCCAGGCCGCCGCCGGGCCGGGGCTGCGCGGTGATGGTGGCGGCGTGGGCGGCGGCGATAGCCCTGACGATGGACAGGCCAAGGCCGTGGCCGTGGCCGTCGCGGCGGGCGGGGCGCGGGCCGAGCCGCTGGAAGGGCTGGAACAGGCGGTCGACGTCGGCGGCCGGGATGACCTGCCCGGAGCTGGTCACCGACAGGACGGCGCCGGCGTGGCTGGTCCTGGTGGTGATCTGGATGTCTCCGCCGGGGATGTTGTGCCGGATGGCGTTGTCGATCAGGTTGGCGGCCAGTTGCTGGAGCAGGAGGGGGTCACCGTCGAGGGCGGCGGGCTGGATGCCGGCGTGGACGTGCAGGCCCAGGCGGCTGATCGCGGGGCGGGCGGCGGCCAGGGCGGCGCTGGTGATGGCGGCCAGGTCGGCGGGCTCGTGCTCGCCGGTGCCGGCTTCGCTGCTGGCCAGGGTGAGCAGCGCCTCGATGAGGCGTTCCTGCTCGGCGTTGGAGGCGAGCAGTTCCCGGCTGACGGCCTGCCAGGTGCCGGTGGTGGCGGCCGGGTCGGCGCGGGTGACCTGGAGCAGGGTGCGTTCCCGGGTCAGCGGGGTGCGCAGCTCGTGTGATGCGTTGGCGGCGAACCGCCGCTGGGCTTCAAAGGAGGCCTCCAGCCGCGCGAACAGGTTGTCGAGGGTGTCGCCGAGTTCCTTGAGCTCGTCGTCGGGTCCATGCAGGGCCAGCCGCTCGTGCAGGCTGCTGGCGGAGATCCGCCGGGCGGCGGCGGTGATCATGCTCAGCGGGCGCAGCACCCGGCCGGCGATGATCCAGCCGATCGCGGCGGCGGCCACCGCGGTGACCGCCAGGGCGATGGCGGAGACGATCAGCAGCTGCTGCCGGTCGGAGGCGATCTGCCCGCGAGCCACCTCGAGGATCGCCGTCTTTAGCTGCTGGACGGCGGCGGCGGGGACTTTGCCGGGTTGACGGAGCGAGTCCCTTGGGGATGGTTGACGTCATGTGCGCCGCAGGCCGGTAGAGCAGGTAGATAAGGGCGACCACGGCCGCGCCGCAGGCCAGGAACGCCCCGCCGTACAGGACGGTAAGGCGCAGCCGGGCGGTGCGGCGGGGCAGCCGCGGCCAGCGCGGGGGACCCGGGCGCGGGCGGGGGGTGTGCATTACGGTTCTCCGATGCGGTAGCCGCTCTCCCGGACGGTCTGGATCACCGGCGGGTCGCCGAGCTTGGCCCGGAGCCGGCGGATGGTGGTCTTCACGGTGCTGGTGAACGGGTCGGCCGCTTCGTCCCATACCCGTTCGAGCAGTTCCTCGGCCGGGACCGGCCGTCCGTCCGCGGCGAGCAGGCATTCCAGCACGGCGAGTTCCTTGGGGGTGAGCGGCAGGCGCCGCCCGGCGCGGACCGCGACGCGGCGTGCCGGGTCCAGGCTCAGGTCACCGTGCTCGAGGCTGGCGGGCAGCGGGGCGGCGGCGCGCCGGCCCAGGGCCCGGATGCGGGCCACGAGTTCCGCGAAGTCAAATGGCTTGGGCAGGTAATCATCGGCGCCCAGCCCGAGGCCCTCGACCCGTTCCCTGACCGACCTCGCCGCGGTGAGCATCAGCACCCGGGTCTCGGATCTGCCCGCGGCCAGGGTCCGGCAGACGTCGTCGCCGTGCACGCCGGGCAGGTCCCGGTCCAGCACCACCACGTCATAGCGGTTGACCGCCAGGCGCTCCAGGGCCGCGCCGCCGTCCAGGGCCACGTCGACGGCCATGCCCTCCCGGCGCAGCCCGGCGGCCAGCGCCGTGGCCAGGATCTCGTCGTCCTCGGTCACCAGAACCCGCATCGCCTGCCCCGCCGCTTCTCGCGCCCGCGGCATGTCAGCCGCGCCGCTTCCCAGGATCGCAGGCCGCAGGTGACAGCCAGGTGACATTTTCGGTTCCCGTGCTGTCACCTCCTTTTCTGTACAACTGGCTCGTGCCGGGATCCGGAAAGAGGACTCGATGACCAACAGGCCATTAAGGAGCGACGCGATGAACGGCAAGACCGGCGGTTACCCGGGCCCGCGGCGTGCGGCAGTCCTGGCTGTCGTGGCAGCCGTCGCCATGCTGACCACGGCCTGCAACGTCGTGCATGTGCATTCGGGACCTCCGGCGGCCCGGCCTCGGCAGGGCGGCGACCTTCCGGGAGAACCTTGCCTTCGCGCACTGCATGCAGGCCCACGGCGTGCCGAACTTCCCCGACCCCACCAGTTCATCGGAAAGCTTCCACGTCAGCGGGCACCTAAAGGGAAAAGTCACCGGCCCGCTGGCGCGGGCTGATGACGCCTGCCAGCATCTGCTGCCTCGCGGCAGCGTTCACTTCCCATGAGCGGGACCGTTACCCGTGGCGGGGAGGGCGGCTGGCAGGAGGGTGCCGTGGCGGCCGGGAAGGCCGGCCAGGTCCGCGAGCCACGCGTCCGCGCCGCCGGGTCAGGGGAGCCGGCCTGGCACTCCGATCGGCCAGCACACGCTGGCATAGGTGCGCGACTCCCTGATCGTGGCAGTCCAGGCCGGCAAATCGAAGTTGATTTCGATAACAACGCCCAGCCCCGCCGGGCAGCCCGGCGATGCCGCGATGGAACCTTTTGCGCCGAACCGGGGGGCCGGAGTGGAGACCTGGAAGTATTTACGCCACAATGATGTTGTGAAAAGCATGGGACAGGTACGCGCCGAGCCAGGCACCGCACCCGGTGCCGGTCGTGCCCTGCCCGCCCAGGCTCCCAGCATGCCCGCCCACGTTCCCAGCGTGTCCGCCCAGGCCGGGATCCAGGCAGGATCCGAGCGTGGCACGCGGGCCCAGATCGCCCGGCTGATCCTGGAGAACGGGCCGGTCACCGCGGCCGGGCTCAGCACCCGGCTGAACCTCACGCCCGCGGCGGTGCGCCGTCACCTGGACAACCTGCTGGCCGACGGGATGATCGAGACCCGCACCGCGCGCCGCCCGGCCAGCCGGGGCCGCGGCCGCCCGGCCAAGCTGTTCGCGATCACCGACGTCGGCCGGAGCGCGTTCGAGCATACCTACGACGACCTGGCCACCAGCGCGCTGCGGTTCCTGGCCGAGGTGGCCGGGCCGGGCATGGTGGCCGAGTTCGCCCGGCGGCAGGTCGCCGACCTGGAAAAGCGGTACCGGCCGGTGGTGGCCGCCGCGGCTCCGGGCGAGCAGGTCGCCGTGCTGGCCGAGGCGCTGTCCGCGGACGGCTACGCCGCGTCCGCCACCCGGGCCCCCACGGCGGACCCGGTGCGGGATGCGGAGACCGGGCTGGCCGGAGCCGGCGGCGAGCAGCTCTGCCAGCACCACTGCCCGGTGGCGCACGTGGCCGCCGAGTTCCCGCAGCTGTGCGAGGCGGAGACGGAGGCGTTCGCCCGGCTGCTCGGCACTCCGGTGCAGCGGCTGGCCACGATCGCCCGCGGTGACGGCATCTGCACCACCCACGTCACCGCGCCCGCCCTGCTGCACAACCTGACCCAGCCGGGCAGCAACCCCCAGCCTGACCGGCAGCCAGCAACCTGGCCCCGCCAGTGCACGACATCATCACGAGATCACGACCGGAGGCATCTGGCGTATGACCACGACCACGCACGAAGGCATCGAGGGCCTTGACCGCTACCGGTTCGGCTGGGCCGACTCGGACGCGGCCGGTGCCGCTGCCCGGCGCGGCCTTTCCGAGGAGGTCGTCCGGGACATCTCGGCGCTGAAGAACGAGCCGGGGTGGATGCTGGACCTGCGGCTCAAGGGCCTCAAGCTCTTCCACCGCAAGCCGCTGCCCACCTGGGGCGGGGACCTGTCCGGGATCGACTTCGAGAACATCAAGTACTTCGTCCGGTCCACCGAGAAGCAGGCGGCGACCTGGGACGACCTGCCCGCGGACATCAAGAACACCTACGACAAGCTGGGCATCCCCGAGGCCGAGAAGCAGCGGCTGATCGGGGGCGTGGCCGCCCAGTACGAGTCCGAGGTGGTCTACCACAAGATCCGCGAGGACCTGGAGGAGAAGGGCGTCCTCTTCCTGGACACCGACACCGCGCTGCGCGAGCACCCGGACCTGTTCCAGGAGTACTTCGCCACCGTGATCCCGCCGGGTGACAACAAGTTCGCCGCGCTGAACACGGCCGTGTGGTCCGGCGGCAGCTTCATCTACGTGCCGAAGAACGTGCACGTGGAGATCCCGCTGCAGGCCTACTTCCGGATCAACACGGAGAACATGGGCCAGTTCGAGCGGACGCTGATCATCGTGGACGAGGGTGCCTACGTGCACTACGTCGAGGGCTGCACCGCGCCGATCTACAAGTCCGACTCGCTGCACTCCGCGGTGGTCGAGATCATCGTCAAGCCGGGCGCGCGCTGCCGTTACACCACGATCCAGAACTGGTCGGCCAACGTGTACAACCTGGTCACCAAGCGCGCGGTGGCGCAGGCCGGGGCGACCATGGAGTGGATCGACGGCAACATCGGCTCCAAGCTCACCATGAAGTACCCGGCCGTGTACCTGATGGGCGAGCACGCCAAGGGCGAGACGCTCTCGGTGGCGTTCGCCGGCGAGGGCCAGCACCAGGACGCCGGGGCCAAGATGGTGCACATGGCGCCGAACACGTCGTCCAACATCGTGTCCAAGTCGGTGGCCCGGGCCGGGGGCCGCACCTCCTACCGCGGCCTGATCCAGGTGGCCGAGGGTGCGACGCACTCCAAGTCCACCGTCAAGTGCGACGCGCTGCTGGTGGACATGGTCAGCCGGTCGGACACCTACCCGTACGTGGATGTGCGTGAGGACGACGTGGAGATGGGCCACGAGGCCAGCGTCTCCAAGATCTCCGACGACCAGTTGTTCTACCTGATGAGCCGGGGCATGACCGAGGACGAGGCGGCGGCCACCATCGTCCGCGGCTTCGTCGAGCCGATCGCCCGTGAGCTGCCGATGGAATACGCGCTCGAGCTGAACCGGCTGATCGAGCTCCAGATGGAGGGGGCGGTCGGCTGATGACGGCGCTCCAGGGGGCGGTCGAGTCCGACGCCCCGGTCTCCCGGCTGCACGAACGCCGGTCCTTCGACCCGGCGGATTTCCCGGTCCCGACGGGGCGGGAAGAGGAGTGGCGGTTCACCCCGCTGCGCAGGCTTCGCGGGCTGCATGCCGATGCGGCCCTGCCGGCGGGGAAGGTTTCTGTCGAAGCCGATGCCGCTCCGGGTGTCACCGCTGTGCGTGCGCAACGCGGTGACCCCCGGACCGGCACCGCCTTTGTCCCGGGCGACCGGGTGAGTGCGCGGGCCTTCGCCGCGTTCGGGGAAGCGACGATTATCTCGGTCCCGGCGGATGCGGACGTGCTCGAGCCCACCGTGATTTCGGTGCGCGGTGAGAGCGTGGAGGGGGCGGCGTTCGGGCACACCGTCGTCGAGGTGGGACATAACGCACGTGCCGTCGTAGTCCTGGATCACAGCGGCTCGGCCACCTATGCGGACAATGTCGAGTTCATCGTCGGAAATGGTGCCTCGCTCTCCGTCGTCACCGTCCAGGACTGGAATGACGACGCGGTGCACCTGTCGCATCACCACGCGAAGGTGGGGCGGGACGCGTGGTTCAGCCACACGGCGGTGTCGCTGGGCGGGGGCGTGGTCCGGCTGGCCCCGTCGGTGGGCTACGCCGGGCCGGGCGGGGACGCCCAGCTGCTCGGCCTGTACTTCGCGGACGCCGGGCAGCACCTGGAGCACCGCCTGTTCGTGGACCACAGCCAGCCCCGCTGCCGCAGCCGGGTCGAGTACAAGGGTGCCGTGGCAGGGCCCGACCGCGCGGTCGGTGTGGATCGGCGACGTGCTGATCCGCCCGCAAGCCGTCGAGACCGATACCTATGAACGGAACCGCAACCTGCTGCTGACCGAGGGCGCCCGCGCGGACTCCGTGCCGAACCTGGAGATCCTGACCGGGGAAGTGGTCGGCGCCGGGCACGCGAGCACCACGGGGCGGCTGGAAGAGCAGCACCTGTTCTACCTGATGGCCCGGGGCATCCCGGAGCCGCGAGGCGCGGCGCCTGGTGATCCGCGGCTTCTTCGGCGAGCTGATCGCCAAGATCGAGGTGGCCGCGCTGCGCGACCGGATCACCGCCGCCATCGAGGCTGAGCTCGCGGAGCGGCCATGAGCGAGGCGACCGGGACGTACGTGCGGGTGTGCTCGCTGGCCGACATCGCCGACCCGGGCGCGATCGGGGTCGAGATCGGTGACCTGCCGGTCGCCGTGGTGCGGGCCGGCGGCGAGGTGTACGCGCTCCGCGACGTGTGCTCGCACGAGGAAGTGCCGCTCTCCGAGGGCGACGTCTACGACCACACGCTGGAATGCTGGCTGCACGGTTCCTGCTTCGACCTGCGCACCGGAGCGCCGACCGGGCCGCCGGCCACCAGCCCGGTGCCGGTCTACCCGGTGAAGGTTGACGGGGACGACGTCTACGTGGCGGTCCCGGCCGGCCCGGGCAACTGACGACTACCTGATTGGCGGAGGATATAGCGAATGGCCACTCTTGAGATCCGCGACCTGCACGTGAGCGTGGAGGGCGCCGCGGGTACCGGCCCGGGAGCCGGGGAGAGCCGGGAGATCCTGCGCGGCGTTGACCTGACCGTGAAGGACGGCGAGACGCACGCCATCATGGGGCCGAACGGCTCCGGCAAGTCCACCCTCGCCTACGCGATCGCCGGGCACCCCAAGTACCGGGTCACCCAGGGCTCCGTCACCCTGGACGGCGAGGACGTGCTGAGCATGAGCGTGGATGCCCGCGCCCGGGCCGGCCTGTTCCTGGCCATGCAGTACCCGGTGGAGGTGCCCGGGGTCACGGTGTCCAACTTCCTGCGCACCGCGGTGACCGCGGTGCGCGGCGAGCCGCCGAAGCTCCGGGTGTTCCTCAAGGAGATGCGCGAGGCGATGGCGGCGCTGTCCATCGAGCCGCAGTTCGCCGAGCGGAACCTGAACGAGGGCTTCTCCGGCGGGGAGAAGAAGCGGCACGAGATCCTGCAGCTCGAGCTGCTCAACCCCAAGTTCGCGATCCTCGACGAGACCGACTCCGGGCTGGACATCGACGCGCTCCGGGTGGTGTCCGAGGGCATCAACCGGTTCAGCGCCCAGCCCGGGCACGGGGTCCTGCTGATCACCCACTACACCCGGATCCTGCGTTACGTGAAGCCGGACTTCGTGCACGTGTTCGTGGGCGGCCGGATCGTGGACGAGGGCGGCCCCGAGCTGGCCGATACCCTGGAGGCCGAAGGCTACGAGAAGTGGGTCAAGGCCGCCGCGGGAGCCGTCGCATGACCCTGGACGTGGCGCGGATCCGCAAGGATTTCCCGATCCTGGACCGGACGGTCCGGGACGGGCGCCCGCTCGCCTACCTGGACAGCGCGAACACCTCGCAGAAGCCGCGCCAGGTCATCGACGCGATGACCGAGTTCTACGAGCGGCACAACGCCAACATCCACCGGGCCAGCCACCAGCTCGGCGAGGAGGCCACCGCCGCCTACGAGGGCGCCCGGATCAAGGCGGCGCAGTTCATCGGGGCGGCGGACGAGGCCGAGGTGGTGTTCACCAAGAACGTCTCCGAGGGCATCAACCTGGTCGCCTACGCGATGGGCAACGCCAGTGCTGGTCATCTGGGGGCCAGTCCGGCGGGAGCGGGAGCCGGAGCGACCGCTTCCGGCTCGGGCCCGGCGACGAGATCGTCATCACCGAGATGGAGCACCACTCCAACATCGTCCCGTGGCAGCTGCTCTGCCAGCGCACCGGGGCCACGCTGCGCTGGTTCGGGGTGACCGAGGACGGCCGGCTCGACCTGTCGCAGGCCGACAGCCTGATCACCGCGCGGACGAAGCTGGTCGCGCTGGCTCACCAGTCCAACGTGCTCGGCACCATCAACCCGGTCCGGGAGATCGCCGACCGGGCGCACCAGGCCGGTGCCCTGGTGCTGGTGGACGCGGCCCAGTCGGTGCCGCACATGCCGGTGGACGTGCAGGCCCTGGGCGCCGACTTCCTGGGTTTCACCAGCCACAAGATGTGCGGGCCGACCGGCATCGGGGTGCTGTGGGGTCGCCGGGAGCTGCTCGAGGAGATGCCGCCGTTCCTCGGCGGCGGGGAGATGATCGAGAGCGTCTGGATGGACCACTCGACGTTCGCGCCGCCGCCGCACAAGTTCGAGGCCGGGACCATGCCGATCGCCGAGGCGGCCGGCCTGGACGCGGCCATCGGCTACCTCACCGAGGCCGGCCTGGACGCGATCCGGGCGCACGAGCAGGACCTGGTCGCGCTACGCGCTCGGCGCGCTGGGCGAGGTGGACGGGCTGCGGGTGCTCGGCCCGGCCGACGCCGGCCAGCCGGGGCGCGGCCCTGTCGTTCACCGTGGACGAGGTGCACCCGCACGACATCAGCCAGGTGCTGGACGAGAACGGGGTGGCGGTCCGGGCCGGGCATCACTGCGCCTGGCCGCTGCACCGCCGGTACGGAATACAAGCCAGCACCCGCGCGTCGTTCTACCTGTACAACACGACGGCGGAGGTGGACGCCCTGGTGGCTGGGATACGGCAGGCACAGCGTTTCTTCGGCAGGGCCTGATGCAGCAACTTGAGTCGCTGTACCAGGAGGTCATCCTCGACCACTACCGGCACCCGCAGCACAAGGGGCTCCGGGAGCCGTTCGACGCCGAGGTGCACCACGTCAACCCGCTGTGCGGGGACGAGGTGACGCTGCGGGTGGCCCTCAAGGACGCCGGCGGTGAGCCGGTGGTCGCCGACGTGTCCTACGACGCGCTGGGCTGCTCGATCAGCCAGGCGAGCGCGTCGGTGATGAGCGAGCTGATTATCGGCAAGACGGTGCCGGAGGCGATGGCGCTGGCCGAGGAGTTCCTCCGGCTGATGCAGTCGAAGGGGCAGGCCGAGCCGGACGAGGCCGTGCTGGGCGACGGGGTCGCGTTCGCCGGCGTGGCGAAGTACCCGGCCCGGATCAAGTGCGCCCTGCTCGGCTGGATGGCCTGGAAGGACGCCACCGCGCGAGCGCTGGAGGAGCAGACATGACGGACGACACTGGGACCGGCGGGCCCCTGCTGGAGATCACCCCGGAGAACGAGGACCTGGTCGAGGCCCTCCGTGACGTGGTCGACCCGGAGCTCGGCGTGAACGTGGTCAACCTCGGGCTCATCTACGGGGTGACGCTGGACGAGGACAAGTCCCTGACCATCGACATGACGCTGACCAGCGCGGCCTGCCCGCTCACCGACGTGATCGAGGATCAGGCCCGGTCGGCCCTTGATGGGCTGGTGACCGATTTCCGGATCAACTGGGTATGGCTGCCGCCATGGGGCCCGGAGAAGATCACCGACGACGGCCGCGAGCAGTTGCGCGCCCTCGGCTTCAACGTCTGAGCCCGGCTCACCACGGAGTGGCGGGCTCCCCGGGGTAGCGGCCCTCCATGGCCGCGATGTTCATGGCCACCCGGTAGGCCATGGCCCGCTGCCCGGCGGGCTGGCGAGCCGGGTCGCCGCGCCACGCGGCCAGCGCCGGGTCGGTCAGGGCCCGGCCGAACGCGAACGTCAGCGGCCAGATGTGCGGCAGCGACTGCATCCGGGCCAGGATCTCGGTGGCCCGTTCCGGCGGCTCGCCGCCGGACGGGAAGGCCACGCCCGCCAGCGTGACCGGGACGCCGCCCAGGGCGCGCACGGTCGCCTCGGCGATATCCCCGGCGGTCGCCTGGACGCCGGACTCCCGGCCGGCCAGCGCCATGTTCGGCATCAGCACCACGGCGCCCGGGTCTACCGCGTAATCGTGCAGTTCGCTCATCACGGCCAGCAGGATGAGCGACGTCACCATCTCGCACCGCCCGGGTGAGTGGGTGCCGTCGGCGGTAATCTCGGGCTGGACCACGGGCACCAGGCCGGCCTCCTGGCTCGCCGCCGCGTAGCGGCCCAGGGCCTGGGCGTTGGCCCGGACCGCCAGGGGGGAGGGCGTGCCCGGGCCGATCCGCAGCACGGCCCGCCACACCGCGAACTCCGCGCCGCGGCGGGCGCAGGCGTCCAGCCGGGCGGGCAGCCCGTCCAGCCCCTCGGTGATCGTCTCGGTGCGCGTGCCCGGCAGCGGCTGGCGGCCGGTGTCCACCCGCACCCCGGTCATCAGCCCGGCGTCGCCGGCGGCCGCGGGGAAGGTCCGGCCATCGCGCAGCCGCTGCCCCAGTGTCTCCTCGGCCAGGATCACCCCGGTCAGGCCGGTGGCCAGCCCGGGCGTGGTGACCAGCAGTTCCCGGAAGGCCCGGCGGTGCTCCGCGGTCGGCGGCAGCCCCGCCGCGGCGAGCCGCGCGGACATGGTGGCGGCACCATGCCCGGCGGCCAGGATGCCCTTGGGCGGCGCCACCAGTGCCGAGGCCCTCGCCACCAGTGCGTCCACCTGCCGACGGTAGGCGCCGGCGGGCGCGGCTGCATCCCCCGTCCGGGGGGCCGGGCCGGGGGGAAGGCCCACCTGGTATCTCCCCATCTGGGGGGAGGTGCGGGCCGCCCTGGCTAGCCTAGCCTGGCATCCTGACCTGCACAGTTAAGCGGAGGCGAGCGCCCTGATGCCCGACAAGCTGATGCGGCTGCGGCGCAGTGAGGCGGCGCCGGAGCCACCCCGGCCGGTGATGCTGGCTATCGCCGGGGATAGCGCGGCCGGCAAGACCACGCTCACCAGGGGCATCGCCGAGGCGCTGGGGCCGGACCGGGCCACCGCGCTGTGCGTGGACGACTATCACCGTTACGACCGGGCCGAGCGGCGCGGCGTGCCGTTCACCGTGCTCGACCCGGCCTGCAACTACATCGACATCATGGAGCAGCACCTGCAGCTGCTGGCGCTGGGGCGGCCCATCCTCAAGCCGGTCTACGACCACTCGACCGGCACGCTCACCCGGCCGGTGCTGGTCGAGCCGCGCGAGTTCGTCATCGTCGAGGGCCTGCTGCCGCTGCACACCAAGCTGGCCCGGGCCTGCTTCGACATCGCCGTGTACCTCGACCCGCCGGAGGAGATCCGCCGGGAGTGGAAGCTCAAGCGGGACTGCGCCGACCGCGGCTACACCCCGGAGCAGGTGCTCGCCGAGCTGGACCGCCGCGAGCCGGACTCGGCCGCCTTCATCCGCCCGCAGCGGCAGTGGGCCGACATCTCGGTCAGGTTCGCGCCGGCGGCCGGGCGCGACGCGCCGCCAGCACCCCGCTGTCCGCGGAGATCCTGCTCCGGCCGACCATCGGGCACCCGGAACTGGCCCACGTGCTGTCCGACGACGACCGCCGGACCGTGCACCTGCGGCTGATCCGGGACAGCGACGGCAAGCCGGTGGACGCGCTGCACGTGCACGGGTACGCGCCGCGCGAGGACAGCGCGGTCGTGGAGAAGGCGATCTGGGAACAGCTGTCGGTGAGCCAGGAGGGCGGCACGCGGCCCGGCATGCTGCCCGAGATGCTGGGTGAGTACGCGCCGGGCAAGCGCAGCGAGCCGCTGGCCATCGCGCAGTTGCTGCTGCTGTGGCACTTGCTGGAGGCGGCTCGGTGAGTGGTGCTAGCCCGGGGGGCGACCCCCGGAACGGCCAGTGAGCGGGCGGGTACCGTTCCCGGCATGGACAGCCTGACGCCGGGGCCGATGCGCGTGGTCATCATCGATGACCACCAGATGGTGCTGGACGGCCTGAAAGCGATGCTGGCACCATACGCCGACCAGGTCCTGGTGGCCGGCGAGTCCAGCGACCCGGCCACCGCGCTGCGCGTGGTGGCCAGGGCGGAGCCGGACGCGGTGCTGCTGGACGTGCGGCTGAACGGGACCAGCGGGCTGGACCTGTGCGCGGAGATCCTCCGGGCCCGGCCCGGCTGCAAGGTGGTGTTCCTCACCGTCTACGACGACGAGCAGTACCTGTTCCAGGCGCTCCGGGTGGGCGCCGCGGGCTTCCTGCTCAAGCGGATCCGGGGCAGCGAGCTGGTGGACTACCTGCGCCGGATCTGCGCCGGCGAGGTGCTCATCGACCCCAGCCTGGCCGGGCGGGTGGCGCTGTCCGCCGCCCGGCTGCGCAGCGGCGAGTTCTGGCCCGGTGCTCACCTGGGCCTGACCCAGCGGGAGAGCGAGGTGCTCTCGCTGCTGGTGTCCGGGCTGTCCAACCGGGCCATCGCGATGAAGCTGGTGGTCAGCGAGGAGACGGTGAAAACCCACTCCCGGGGCATCTACCGCAAGCTCGGCGTGTCCGACCGGGCCGGGGCGGTCGCGGTGGCGCTGCGCGAGGGGATCTTCCATTGACCGCGGGCCGGCTCGGCGGTGCCGACGCGGAACGGGAAGCCCAGCTGCTGTCCCGGGTCATCGAGACCATCTCGGCCGGCCTGGACCTGGACCTGATGCTGCCGGGCATCGCCCAGCTGGTCACCGAGACCACGCAGACCGACGTCTGCTTCGTGCACCTGCTGGACGAGCGGGGCCGCAAGCTCGAGCTGCGCGGCGCGACGCCGCCGTTCGACACCATGGTGGGCCAGGTCGAGCTGGCGGTCGGCGAGGGCGTGGCCGGCTGGGTGGCCGGTCACGGCCAGCCCGTCGTCATCGTGGACAACAAGACCGCGGACCCGCGCTACCGGTACATCCCGGCGCTGCGTGGTGAGGAGTACACCTCCATGGTCTCGGTACCGGTGGTGACCCCGCTTGGCCACCTGGTGGGCGTTCTGAATGTGCATACCAGGCAGCGGCGCGAGTTCACCCAGGCCGACGTGGAGCTGCTCCGCTCGGTGGCGGGCCTGGTGGCCGGGGCGATCGAGAACGCCCGGCTGCACCGGCGGCTGGCGGACCGGGAGGAGGCGCTGGAGCGGTTCGCCGAGCGGATGGTGGAGTGGTCCGAGCACGAGCGGCGGCGGCTGGCCGGGGAGATCCACGACGGGATCAGCCAGCGCATCGTCAGCCTGTTCTTCCACCTGTCGGCGGCCGCCGATGCCATCCCGGGCGCGCCGGAGGTAGCCGCCGAGCAGGTGGCCCGGGCCCAGGAACTGGCCGCGGCGGCGCTGGACGAGACCCGCTCGGCCATCGCCGGGCTGCGCCCCCCGGTCCTGGACGACCTGGGCCTGGCGGCCAGCCTGGAGAGCCTGGGCCATTCCTTCCCGACCCTGGACGTGCAGGTGGAGGCGGCCGAGCTGAGCATGGCCGAGCATGCCGAGACGGCCGTCTACCGGACCGCCCAGGAGGCGCTGCAGAACGTGGCCAAGCATGCCGGCGCCAGCTCGGTGCGGGTCCGGCTGTTCCGCCACGGCAGCCGGGCCGTGCTGGAGGTGGCCGACGACGGCACCGGCTTCGACGTGGACGCGCCGGGCAGCCCCGGGCCGACCGGGCTCGGCCTGTCCGGGATGCGGGAACGGGCGGAACTGCTCGGCGGCCGCCTCGACCTGTCCGCTGCCCCGGGCCGGGGCACCACCGTGCGGCTGACCATTCCCTTTCTGCCCGCAGCCCAGGCCGGGACCTGACCGGCCGCGGCGGCGGGCCGGTCAGCCTGGCCGCCCTCACCGTAGGCCGTCGGGCACCTCATCCGGGACGTCAGCCGCCCCGGGCGGGGCGGCGCCGAACACCCGGCTGGCCCGGACGTCGGTGTCGCTGATCTCCATCAGGTCGTCCCGGCCGATCCGGCCGCCCGCCGCGACCAGCCGCCGGGCCTGGCGCAGCCGCATCCGGTCGATGGCGTTGCGGATGCTGCGCGCGTTGGAGAACCGCGGCTGCTCCATCCGCAGCGCGACGTACTCCCGGAACGCCTGCTGCGCGGCGGGGGAGAGGCGGTATTCCTCGCGGTCCAGCATCAGGTCCGCGATCTGCATCAGCTCGTCCAGCGAGAAGTCGGGGAAGTCGATGTGGTGCGCGATCCGGGACGCCATCCCCGGGTTGGACCGGAAGAACACGTCCATCCGGTCCGCGTAGCCGGCCAGGATGACCACCAGGTCCTCCCGGTTGGCCTCCATGAACTGGAGCAGGATCTCGATGGCCTCCTGGCCGTAGTCCCGCTCGTTCTCCGGCCGGTACAGGTAATAGGCCTCGTCGATGAGCAGCACCCCGCCCATCGCCCGCTTGAGCACCTCCTTGGTCTTGGGCGCGGTGTGCCCGACGTACTGGCCGACCAGGTCGTCCCGGGTCACGCTGACCAGCTGGCCCTTGCGCAGGTAGCCGAGCTCGCGCAGCAGCGCGCCCATGTGCATGGCCACCGTGGTCTTGCCGGTGCCCGGGCTGCCGGTGAAGCACATGTGCAGGCTGGGGCGCGAGGAGTTCAGCCCGTAGCGCTGCCGCAGCCGGTCCACCAGCAGCAGCGCGGCGATCTCCCGGACCCGGGCCTTGACCGGGGCCAGCCCGATGAAGTCCCGGTCGAAGGCGTCCAGCATCTGCGAGATGCGCTGGGCCTGCTCCTCCCCGGACAGTTCCACGGTGGCGTCGGGCGCCAGCGGCTCGGGGCCCGCGGGCTCCGGTTCCGGGGTGCCGTCCGCCGCGGCCGCTCCCGGCTGGCCCGTGCCGCCTGATCCGGGGCGGGGCATGCCGAAGCCGCGCGGCTCACCCCGGGTGCTCATGCCCCGTGGCTGGTGCCGTTGCTGGTGTACCGCTCACCGGACGGGCGCTGCGCCGCGTAGGCGTGCAGCGAGTACCGGATCTGCCGGTCGCTGCCTTCCTGCCGGTCCAGCCGGAAGCCGGGCTCGTGGGCGGGCCGGTTCACAATGAAGCTCAGCGCGGTGGTCTGGCGGCCCAGGCTCGCGTCGTAGGCGTTGACCCGGATGTAGTGCTCCGGGTAGGACTCGCGGCACGCGCGGACCTCGTGTAGCCCTGCGGCCGCGTCGGCGATGTCGAACATCGGCAGCCCCCACATGTCCCAGAGGAAGTTCCGGGGGTGCGGGTTGTCGGTGAACTCCACCGCGATTGACCAGCCCTGGTCCACCGCGTACTGGATCTGCGCGGCGATCTCGTCGTCGGTGAGGTCGGGCAAATACGAGAACGTTCCCTGGGTGATCCGCATGCTGCGCTCCTCAGGCCGTCGGGGTGGCCACGACGTCCGGCGTGTCGGTGGACTCGTAGTTGAAGGTGATGTCGCCCCAGGTATCCAGGGCCGTCTGCAGCGGCTGGCAGCCCTTGGCTGCCTCGGCCAGGATGCTGTCGCCCTCGGCGACGAAGTCCCGGCCCTCGTTGCGGGCCTTGATCATGGCCTCGACCGCGACCCGGTTGGCGGTGGCGCCGGCCGCGACGCCCATCGGGTGGCCGATGGTGCCGCCGCCGAACTGCAGCACCACGTCCTCGCCGAGGTAGCCGAGCAACTGGTGCATCTGGCCGGCGTGGATGCCGCCGGAGGCGACCGGCATGGTGCCCGGCATCGACCCCCACTCCTGCTCGAAGTAGATGCCCTGGCCCATGTCGAGCGGGACGGTCGCCAGGCGCAGCGTGTCGTAATAGCCGCGGACCATGGACGGGTCGCCTTCCAGCTTGCCCACCACGGTGCCGGCGTGGATGTGGTCCACCCCGATCAGCCGGCACCACTTGGCGATGACCCGGAAGCTGACCCCGTGGTTCTTCTGCCGGGTGTACGTGCCGTGCCCGGCCCGGTGCAGATGCAGCAGGACCCCGTTGTTGCGGGCCCACCGGGACATGGACTGCAGCGCCGTGTACCCGACGGTCAGGTCGGCCATGACGATGACGCTGCCGAGTTCCTTCGCGAACTCGGCCCGCTCGTACATGTCCTCCATGGTCGCGGCGGTCACGTTCAGGTAGTGGCCCTTGATCTCGCCGGTCTGCTCCGCGGCCCGGTTGACCGCCTCCATGGTGAACAGGTACCGGTCGCGCCAGCGCATGAACGGCTGGGAGTTGATGTTCTCGTCGTCCTTGGTGAAGTCCAGGCCGCCGCGCAGCGCCTCGTAGACCACGCGGCCGTAGTTGCGGGCGGAGAGTCCCAGCTTCGGCTTGGTGGTGGCGCCGAGCAGGGGGCGGCCGTACTTGTTCAGGTACTCGCGCTCCATCACGATGCCGTGCGGCGGCCCCTGGAACGTCTTCACGTAGGCCAGCGGGATCCGCATGTCCTCCAGCCGGAGGGCCTTGAGCGCCTTGAAGCCGAACACGTTGCCGATGATGGACGAGGTCAGGTTGGCGATCGAGCCTTCCTCGAACAGGTCGATGTCGTAGGCGATGTAGGCGATGTACTCGCCCTCGCGGCCTGGGACCGGGTCGACCCGGTAGCACTTGGCCTGGTAGTGCTCGTGGGCGGTGAGCCGGTCGGTCCACACCACGGTCCAGGTGGCTGTGGAGGACTCGCCCGCCACCGCGGCGCCCGCCTCCTCCGGCGGCACCCCAGGCTGCGGCGAGATGCGGAACGCGGTCAGCACGTCGGTGTCCTTCGGCACGTAGTCCGGCTCCCAGTAGCCCATCTGCGCATACGGGATGACGCCCGCGTTCCAGCGTTCCTGGCCTGCGGTCATGGTGCTCCTCCGGGTTGGGCGGCTGTGCCTGTCCTTTCCTCTTACCCTGACAGCCAGGTCACCAAGTGTCTATTGAGAGTTTCACGCCATCCATCAAGCTAAGACTTAACTGTGGGCCGGCTGGAAGCCGCCGTGGCCGAGCATGTAGGCCAGCAGCCGGGCCGCCGCGGGCGGCAGCGGGCCGGGGTGGGCCACCAGGTACCAGTCCCGGTGCAGCGGGGTGCCCGGCACCGGGAGCACGGTGAGCCGGCCGGCGTCCAGTTCCGCGGCCACCGCGTCCCGGGAGATGAGCGTCACGCCCAGCCCGACACTGGCCGATTCCTTGATCGCCCCGTTCGAGCCGACCATCAGCGTGAGCGGCGCGATGTCCAGCTCGGTGAGCAGCGCGTCAGTGCTGGCCCGGGTGCCCGAGCCGGGCTCGCGCAGCAGCCAGGCCTGCCGGGCCAGCCAGGCCAGCAGGCCGTCTCCGGCAGGAAGGGGGTCGGCCCGCCCGGCGTTAGCACCGGCGCGGCCACCACGACGAGCTGGTGCGGCCGGACCGCGAGCACCTGGACGTCCCAGCCCGGCTCCGGGCGGCCGCCCAGCACCAGGTCCACCTGGTGCCGGTCGAGCAGGGCCCGGACCCGGTCCCGGTTGCCCGCCTCCAGCCGGATGCCGAGCCCGGGATGGCGGTCACGGAACCCGCTCAGCAGCCCGGGCAGGATCTGCTCCGCCGCGGTGGTGACCGCGGCGACCCGCAGCTCGCCGCGTTCCGGGTCGGCGGCGGCCGCCGCGGCCAGCCCGGCCTCCTCGAGCAGGCCGAGAATGCGCCGCACGTAGCCGGCGTAGGCCTGGCCCGCGCCGGTCAGCCGCAGCCCGCGGCCGTCCGGGGCGAGCAGCACGACGCCCAGCGACTTCTGCAGCGCCGACAGCGACGCCGACACCGCCGCCTGGGTGACCACGAGCTCCTGGGCGGCCGCCCGCACCGAGCCGTGCTCGGCCACCGCGAGGAACGTCCGCAGCTGGTTCAGTGTCATGGGCGCGACTGGTCTTCGTTAAGGGGAGATAATCATTTTAGTAGATACTCTCAAGGTTATGCCTGACGATGGGGCCGCGCTGGATCGAGGTCAGCCCGGAGCGATTCCCCGGCTGGATCGCCGGCTTCGCCGAGCGGCACGGCCCGCTGGCCGTCGAGCCGGGCCCCGACGCCGTCGTGTTCCGGGCGGCCGACGGGGCGGAGGCCCGCTGCCATCCGCCGTTCCCGCCGCTGGGTTCCGGGGCGGCCGCCGCCGGCGGCCGCCCGAGCACCGCACGGGCCGTGGCCGAGCAGTCCCGGGCCATCGCCCGGCACGCGGCCGCGGACCGGACCGTCGGCGTCCTGCTGGTCCGGCTGGGCGGGTACGCGGCCGGGGTCTTCACCGGGTCGCCGCCCCGGCTGGCGGCGTCCAAGGTCGGGTCCCGGCTGGTGCACGGCCGCAGCGCGGCCGGCGGGCAGTCCCAGCAGCGCTTCGCCCGGCGCCGGGAGAAGCAGGCCGCCGAGGCGCTGGGCGCGGCGGCCGACACCGCGGCCCGGGTGTTCGGCGGCTACCCGGGGACGCTGGACGCGGTGGTGCTGGGCGGGGACCGGCGGGCCGTCGCGGGGCTGCGGGACGACCCGCGGCTGGCCGGCTACTTCCGCCTCGCGACCGGCCGTTTCCTGACCGTGCCCGACCCCCGGCTGCGCGTGCTGCAGGACACCCCGCGGCTGTTCCGCGCCATCCGCATCCAGCTCACCGGGCCACCGGGCGCACCGGGGGCGCCCGATAAGCAGTAGGGCAGCGCCGCCGGGGTTAGGTACCCTGGTAATCGGGCCGCGGCCGTGCCGCTTCTTCCTCGATGTGCCTTTCCCCTGTGTCTGGAGTGTTTCTGGTGATCGCCGCGACCGGCCTGGAGCTCCGCGCGGGTGCGCAGCTACTGCTGGCGGACACGAGTTTCCAGATCACCCCCGGCGACAAGATCGGGCTGGTGGGGCGGAACGGCGCGGGCAAGACCACGCTGGCCCGGGTGCTGGCCGGCGAGGCCCTGCCCGCCGCCGGGACGGTGCGCCGCGGGTCCAGCATCGGGTACCTGCCGCAGGACACCCGCGCGGGCGACATGGAGGGGCTGGCCCTGGACCGGGTGCTGTCCGGCCGCGGGCTGGACGAGCTCCGCGCCGCGATGCGCGCCGCCGAGCAGCAGATGTCCGACGGGACCGGCGCCCGCCGGGACGCCGCGGTGCGCCGGTACGGCCAGCTGGAGGAGCGGCTGTCCCTGCTGGGCGGGTACGCGGCCGAGGCGGAGGCCTCCTCGATCGCGTCCAGCCTGGGCCTGCCGGACCGGGTGCTGGCCCAGCCGCTGGCCACGCTGTCCGGCGGGCAGCGGCGCCGGGTGGAGCTGGCCCGGATCCTGTTCGCCGACGCCCAGGTCCTGCTGCTCGACGAGCCCACCAACCACCTGGACGCCGACTCGGTGGCCTGGCTGCGCGACCACCTGCGGGCGTTCCGCGGCGCGCTGGTCATGATCAGCCACGACACCGGGCTGCTCGACGCGGTGGTCGGCAAGGTGTTCCACCTCGATGCGGACACCCAGCAGCTGGACATCTACAACGTGGGCTGGCAGGCCTACCTGCAGCAGCGCGAGACGGACGCCCGGCGGCGCCACCGGGAGAACGCCAACGCGACGCGCCAGGCGGCCGCGCTGCAGGCCCAGGCGGACAAGATGCGGGCCAAGGCGACCAAGGCCAGGGCGGCCCAGGGCATGCAGCGGCGGGCCGACCGGCTGCTGTCCGGCCTGGCCGCGGAACGCGGGCCGCAGCGGGTGGCCCGGCTGCGCTTCCCCGACCCCGCGCCCTGCGGGCGCACCCCGCTGACCGCGTCTGGGCTGTCCAAGTCCTACGGCTCGCTCGAGGTGTTCACCGACGTGAACGTGGCCGTGGACCGGGGCAGCCGGATCGTCATCCTGGGCCTGAACGGGGCGGGCAAGACGACGCTGCTGCGGCTGCTGTCGGGCATCGAGAAGCCGGACACCGGCCAGGTCAGCCACGGCCACGGGCTGCGGCTCGGCTACTACGCCCAGGAGCACGAGACCCTGGACGGCGCGGCCACCGTGCTGGAGAACATGCGCCGCGCCGCGCCGCACCTGCTGGACGCGGAGCAGCGGCGCATCCTCGGCTCCTTCCTGTTCTCCGGCGATGCGGTGGACAAGCCGGCCGGCGGTGCTGTCCGGCGGTGAGAAGACCCGGCTCGCGCTCGCGCTGCTGGTCGTCTCCGGGGCGAACGTGCTGCTGCTGGACGAGCCGACGAACAACCTGGACCCGGCCAGCCGCGCGGAGATCCTGGCCGCGCTGCGCCGCTACGCCGGGGCGATCGTGCTGGTCACGCACGATGAGGGAGCGGTCGCCGCGCTGGCCCCGGAGCGCGTGATCCTGCTCCCCGACGGGGTCGAGGACACCTGGAACGAGGGCCTGGCCGAACTGGTCGCCCTAGCGTGACAGGCAACCCGCGAATGGGCGAAAAAGAAGTGATCACTTACCTGGATGTAGGTAGCCGATCCGGTCCCGATGCGTGATCATGGCGGGAGACGTAACGCAGCGGTCACTTTAGTTCACGGGAGGTACGCGTGACCGAGACCCTCAAGAAAGGCACCAGGGTGACCGGTGCCGACCGCACCAAGCTGGCGTCTGACCTCAAGAAGCGCTACGACGCGGGGGAGAGCATCCGGTCGCTCGCCGCCTCCACCGGCCGGTCCTACGGGTTCGTGCACCGCATCCTGTCCGAGAACGGCGTCTCGCTGCGGGGGCGCGGCGGCGCGACCCGGGGCAAGGCCCGGGCCAAGCGCTGAGGGCCGGGTGCTGAGGGCCGGGCTGAGGCCGGCTGGAGGGCATGACCAGCGGGCTTCCCGACCTGGCCGCCGCCGGCCTGCGGCTCGACGTCGGCCAGCCCGCTCCCGGTGCGGCCACCATCACCCTGGACCGGGCGGCGCGGCGCAACGCCATGACGCCGGCCATGTGGCTCGGCCTGGCCGCCATCGGTGGTGCGCTGCCGCCGGAGGTCCGGGTGGTGGTGCTGCAGGGCGCCGGCCCGTCCTTCTCCGCGGGGATCGACCTCCGCCTGTTCAGCGCGGAGGGAGTGCCGGGCGAGGGGCCGCTGCCCAGCCCGGCCAGTCCCGCCTTCGAAGAGTGGATCGCCTCATGCCAGGAGGGGTACCGCTGGCTGCGGGATCCCTCCATCGTCAGCGTGGCCGCGGTCCGCGGGCACGCCATCGGCGCCGGATTCCAGCTGGCCCTCGCCTGCGACCTGCGGGTGCTCGCCGACGACGCGCAGCTGTGCATGAAAGAGCCGCTGCTCGGGCTGGTGCCCGACCTGACCGGGACCAAGCCGCTGGTCGACCTGGTCGGCCTGCCCCGGGCCCTGGAACTGTGCCTGACCGGCCGCACCCTGACCGCGGCGCAGGCCGCCGAGCTGCGGCTGGCCGAACTAGTGGTCCCGGCCGCGGACCTCGGCGCCGCGGCCGCGGACCTGGTGGCCGCGCTGCTCGCGGTGGAGGCCCCGGTGGCCCGGGCGACCAAGGAACTGCTGATGCACGCACCCGGCCGCAGCCTGGATGAGCAGGCGGCCGCGGAACGCCGCGCCCAGGCCGCCCTGCAGCGGGCCCGCCTCGGGTGAGGCGGGGTGAGGAGGGGCGCGCCGAAGGCATGTCCCGCCGGGCCAGCCTCTGGCGGGGGGCCCGGCGGCGTCCCCCGGGCTGGCACCGTTCGCCCTGGGCTGAGCCGGGAAGATTACGGCGGGCCCGGTCGTTGCCCCGCTTATGTACGCAGCCAACTGGCACGCCATGCGGGGGTTCTCCCGGGACCGGTCGGTCACCCATCAGCGGATCAGGCCGGGCACGGTGCGCCGGATCGCTCGGCTACGCCCGCCCCTACCGCACCCCGCTGGGGATCTTCCTGGGCATGACCGCGCTGACCGCGGCGACCACGGTGGCCGTCCCGCTGCTGCTCAAGACCATCATCGACCGGGGCATCCTGGCCGGGAACACCGCTGTCGTCTTCGCGGTGGCGGCCGTGGTGGCCGCCCTGGCGCTGGTCGGCGCGCTGCTCGGGATCGGGCAGCGGTGGTATTCCGCGCGCATTGGCGAGGGGCTCATCTACGACCTGCGCACCCAGGTATTCCGGCACGTGCAGCAGCAGCCGATCGCGTTCTTCACCCGGGCCCAGACCGGCTCCCTGGTCAGCCGGCTGAACAGTGACGTGATCGGGGCCCAGCAGGCGATCACCTCGACGCTGTCCTCGGTGGTCGCCAACGCGCTGACGCTGATCCTGGTGCTGATCGTCATGTTCAAGCTGTCCTGGCTGGTCACGGTGGTGGCCCTGGTGCTGCTGCCAGCGTTCGTCATCCCGGCGCGGCTGGTCGGGCGGCGGCTGCAGCGCTACACCAGGGAGTCGATGCAGCTCGACGCCGAGCTGGGCTCCATGATGACGGAGCGGTTCAACGTGGCGGGCGCCATGCTGGTCAAGCTGTTCGGCCGGCCGGAGCGGGAGAACCGGCTGTACGCCGAGCGCGCGGGCCGGGTCCGGGACATCGGCGTGATCACCGCCATGTACGGCAGCGCCCTGTTCATCGCGCTGACCCTGCTGGCGTCGATGGCCACCGCCGTCGTCTACGGGCTGGGCGGCGCGCTGGTCATCCATCACACGTTCCAGATCGGCACGCTGGTCGCGCTGACCGCGCTGCTGGCCCGGCTGTACGGCCCGATCACCGCGCTGTCCAACGTGCAGGTGGACGTGATGACCGCGCTGGTCAGCTTCGACCGGGTGTTTGAGGTACTGGACCTGAAGCCGCTGATCGCGGAGAAGCCGGACGCGGTCCCGCTGCTGGCCGCCGTCCCTGCTCCGGGGGCAGCTCCGGGGGCAGCCACGGCGGGCAACGGCCACCCGGTGACCGCCCCGGCCCTCGAGTTCGACCACGTCTCGTTCCGCTACCCGAAGGCCAGTGAGGTGTCGCTGGCCTCCCTGGAGTCGGTCGCGCTGCCGGTGCCCGAGCAGGCCGGGCCGGCCCAGCCGGTGCTCCGCGCCGTCACCTTCCGGGCGCCCCCCGGGCAGCTCACCGCGCTGGTCGGGCCGTCCGGCGCGGGCAAGACCACCATCACCCACCTGGTGTCCCGGCTGTATGACCCGGACGAGGGCGCGGTCCGCATCGGCGGGCAGGACCTGCGCGACGTCACGCTCGGCTCGCTGCACGACGCGGTCGGGGTGGTGACCCAGGACGCGCACATGTTCCACGACACGGTCCGGGCCAACCTGAGCTACGCGGCACCGGACGCGACCGAGCAGGACCTCATCGCGGCCTGCCGGGCCGCGCAGATCTGGGACCTCATCGCCACCCTGCCTGACGGCCTGGACACCGTGGTCGGGGACCGCGGCTACCGGCTGTCCGGCGGCGAGAAGCAGCGGCTGGCCATTGCCCGGCTGCTGCTCAAGGCGCCCTCGGTGGTGGTGCTGGACGAGGCGACGGCGCACCTGGACTCCGAGTCCGAGGTCGCCGTGCAGGCCGCGCTGAAGACGGCGCTGACCGGCCGGACCTCACTGGTCATCGCGCACCGGCTGTCCACCATCCGGGAGGCGGACCAGATCCTGGTCATCGACGAGGGCCGGGTCGCCGAGCGCGGCACGCACGCCGAGCTGCTCGCGGCGGGCGGCCTGTACGCCGAGCTCTACCACACGCAGTTCGCCGGCCAGGAGCCAGCCAAGGCGTAGGTTGCGCGGGGGGTTCCGGGGGGTCGCCCCCACCGGGTATTCGCTGGCGAGGCGGGGTGCGCCGGAGGCGTGTCCCCTCCGAGCCGGCGAATGCGCGGGGGGTTCCGGGGGGTCGCCCCCCGGGCTAACAGAGCTCAGCTGCTGTAGCCGACGCGGCGCAGTTCCTCGCCCGCGATCGCCTCGATCTCCGCGGCCTGGGCCGGCAGCAGCGCGCGCCGCCAGGACCCCGGCTCGGCCGGGGACCCGCGGCCCATGGAGGGCGGCTCCAGCGTGTGCACCGCGGTGGCCAGGAATTCGGAGATGGCCGCGGCCGCGTCCGCGGGCTGCCGGATCACCTCCTCGTACCGGAAGGTGATCAGCTGCTCGGCCGGCAGCCGGGCGCGCAGCCGGGCCATCTGGCGCACCGTGCCCCGCCAGCGCATGGCGCACTTTCCGGCCGGGGACAGGCCGGGCCAGGCGGCCCGGTCGGCCTCGGACTCCAGGCCGAGCAGCGGGTGCGGGAATTCCGCGGCGATGTCCACGAACCCGGGCTTGAACCAGGCCAGGACGCCCGGATCGGCCAGCATCCCGGCGACCGCGTCCCGCCCGTCCCGGATGATCTGGATGAACCGGGCGTCGGGGAACGCGTCGAGCAGCGGCGCGGCGCAGTACATCAGGTCCGGGCTGGCGTCCCCGTAGCGGAGCACGGCCCGCTGGCTGACGCACGGCCCGACCCCGTCCAGGCGGCCGGCCTCGCGGCACTGCTGGGTGCAGCCCAGGCAGCAGTCGGCGGTGACCTGCCAGGCCTGGGCGAAGGCGTCGCGCAGCACGGTGGCGGCGGCTTCCGGCCGGCCCGCGGAGATCGACGGGCGCCGGGCGAAGGCCTGCACCACCGGGAGCACCAGGCGCTGCCCCATGGTGACGTGGAAGCCCGCGGACCGCTTCAGCGAGCGGGCCAGCAGGGTGGTGCCGGATGAGGGCGCGCCGAACACGAAGACCGGCTGGCGCACCTTGCGCCCGTTCACCACCAGGATGTGCGGCCGGGGCGCGTGGGCCGACGCGCTGGACGGGCCGGGCGATACCGTTCCCGCCGCCGGTTCCCGGTAGCCGCCCGGCTGCGCCGCGGAATGGGGGGGCGCGGTCACGGGGCCGTGCCGCCGGGGGCGGGGGCGGCGGGCGCTGGCCCGGCCAGGACGGCCGGCCCCGCCGGGCCACGGCAATGTGCCCCGGCATGGCTGTCCAGGTTCAGCGCCGCCTGGATGAGCGGCACGTGGCTGAACGCCTGCGGGGTGTTGCCGACCTGGCGCTTGTACCGGGGGTCGTACTCCTCGCTGAGCAGCCCGAGGTCATTGCGCAGGGTGAGCAGGCGCTCGAACAGCTGGGCGGCCTCCTCGTCCCGGCCGATCATGTGCAGCGCGTTAGCCAGCCAGAAACTGCACGCCAGGAAGGCGCCTTCGCTGCCGGGCAGCCCATCGGGGCTGCTGCCGGGCGCGGCGCCGGAGTCGGCCAGCTGGTACCGGCGCACCAGCCCGTCGGTCACCAGCTCCCGCTGGACCGCCTCCACCGTCGAGATGACCCGGGGATCGGTGGCAGGCAGGAAACCCACCTCCGGGATGAGCAGCACGGCCGCGTCGAGCTGGGCCGCGCCGTAGTACTGGGTGAATGCGCCCCGCTCGGGGTTGAAGCCCTGCTCACAGACCTGCTGGTGGATGCGGTCGGCGATGGCCCGCCAGCGGTCCGCCGGGCCGCCCTGGCCGCCGGCCGCGATCCTGGCCGCCCGGTCGAACGCGACCCAGGCCATGACCTTCGAGTGCACGAAGTGCCGCCGCGGCCCGCGGACCTCCCAGATGCCCTCGTCGGGCTCGTCCCAGTGCTTTTCCAGGAACCCGAGCAGCGCCCGCTGCAGCGCCCAGGAGTGCCGGTCCACCGCGATCCCGGAGTCGCGGCCGAGGGTGAGCGCGTCGATGACCTCACCGTAGACGTCCAGCTGGCGCTGGTTCACCGCCGCGTTGCCGATCCGGACCGGTGCCGAGTTCTCGTACCCGGGCAGCCAGTCCGCCTCCCATTCGGCCAGCCTGCGCTCGCCGGCCACGCCGTACATGATCTGCACGTCCGCCGGGTCGCCGGCCACCGCCCGGCACAGCCAGTCCCGCCAGGCCAGTGCCTCCCCGGTGTACCCGGTCCGGAGCAGCGCCTCCAGCGTGATGGTGGCGTCCCGCAGCCAGCAGTACCGGTAGTCCCAGTTGCGCACCCCGCCGATGTCCTCGGGCAGCGACGTGGTGGCGGCGGCCACGATCCCGCCGGTCGGCTGGTAGGTGAGCGCCTTGAGGGTGATCAGGGAGCGGATCACCGCCTCGCGGTAACGGCCCTGGTATGTGCAGCGGGAGACCCAGTCCGCCCAGAACTGCTGGGTGGCGGCCAGGGCCTGGTGCGCGTCCACCGGGTCCGGCGCCCCCCGGTGCGACGGCAGCCAGGTGAGCGCGAACGGGACCCGCTCACCGGCCCGCACCGGGAAGGTGGCCTGGTGGGTGAATCCCCGCCCGGTCAGCGGGACCGGCGTGTCCAGCCAGAGCGCGTCCGGGCCGGCCACCCCGAGCACCCTGCCGTCCACCCGCCGCATCCAGGGCACCACCTGGCCGTAGCCGAACCGCACCCGGAACTCGCAGTCCACGTCCACCGAGCCGGACAGCCCCTCGACGATCCGCACCAGGGCGGGCGGCTTGCTGCCCCGCGGCGGCATGAAGTCGGTAACCCGTACCCGCCCTCCCGGGGCCTGCCAGTCCGTCTCCAGGACCAGCGTGTCGCCCTGGTAGCGCCGGGCCGCCTCCCCGGCGGTGCCGGCCGGCGCGATGCGCCAGTACCCATTCCGCCCGGTGCCGAGCAGCGCGGCGAAGCAGGCCGCCGAGTCGAACCGGGGCAGGCAGAGCCAGTCCACCGAGCCGTCGCGGCTGACCAGCGCCGCCGACTGCATGTCGCCGATCAGCGCGTAGTCCTCGATCATCGCGGGCACGGTACCTCCAGGTGGTGGCCACGATCGCGGGTGCGGGAACGCCCCCCGCCAGCAGGACAGCCGCCGGCCCCGCGCGTGGTTCCTCCTGCCCGTACCGTACTGCGCTCCCGCGGGCCTACGCTGCCCGCCGGCGATCGTAAGCTGTGCAGCGTGCACCGACCGCACCGGCGGGACGCCGGCATCAGGCTGAGGGCGCCGCGCGCCGCGGCCCTGATCGCGGGGACCGCCCTGCTCCTCGGCGTGGTCAGCGGCTGCGCCAAGTTCGACGCCGCGCTGGGCAAGCAGGAGGCCGTGGTCCAGTTCAAGGGCGGGACCACGAACGCCACCCGGCTGCAGGTGCGGGCGGCCTGCTCGCATATCCCGAACGCCAAGCCGGAACCGCTGCCGACCGATCACCTGGCCTCAGACCTTCTGTACGACGTTATCTACCGGGTGGACAACGCGAGCAACGCCCAGGTCGCCGAACTCGGCCGGTGTCTGCAAAAATACCCTGCGGTACTCGGCATTGACATCCAAACGCCCGGTGACAGCTGACCATCCGGCCCGCCCGCGGGGCGCCCGCCGGTGAGCGGGCTCCCGCGGCCCGCTGCCGCCCCGCCCGCCCGTGCCGCCCCGCCCGCCCGTGCCGCCCCGCCCGGCGCCTGGCTCGCGCGCGCCGCGCTGGCCTGTGCCGCGCTGGCCCTGGCCGGCTGCGCGCCGTCCGCGGGGCACCCCCCGGCGGCCGGGCCGTCCCGCCAGGTCACGGCCACGCACCCCGCCGCCAGCCCGCCCGCCGGGAGCAACCCGCCGGCGTCCGCCAGCGCTCCGGCCACCTCGCCGCCCGCAGCGCCGTGCCGGGCCGCGGACGGGTTCAGCTGCACCATGGCCGCGCGGATCCGGCTGGTCCAGCGGTACCTGGCCGGGCGGCCCGGCCAGATCGGCATCGTGCTGCACGACCGGCAGACCGGTGCCACCTGGCGCAACCCGGCCGCCGGCCGGGACTTCCCGGCCGCCTCCACGGTCAAGCTGGCCATGGTGACCGACCTGCTGCTGCGCAACGGGGCCGGGCAGATCCACCTGGGCGGCGGCGACTGGAGCCTGATCGAGGCGGCCCTGCACGTCAGCTCGGATCACGCCGCCGACCTGCTCTGGCAGGCCTACGAGGGGACCGGCTTCCTGCAGCGGATCCGCGGCTTCGGCATGGGCAGCGCGTTCTACACCACGCCGGCCGCGCCGTACTGGGGCTTCATGTACTGCTCGGCGAGCGACCTCGACAACCTGATGAACTACGTGCTGGGCCGCATCCCCGCGGGTGCCCGGCTGTACCTCACCCGGCACCTGCAGCACGTGGCGCCGATCCAGCAGTGGGGCGTGTGGGGGGCCGGGCCGGCCAGCCACCCGGGCAACAAGGACGGCTGGGAGGACGACAGCGGCACCTGGATCACCAACACGGTCGGCTTCGCCGGCCCGGGCGCCCGCTACACCCTCGCGATCATGTACGACACGGCGGGCGGGCGGGGCTTCCACTACGGCACGGTGACGCTCAGCGAGGTGGCGGCGCTGCTCTTCCAGGGGCACCCGGGGCCGGAGCCGACGGTCACCGCCACGCCCTGAGCGCGACGCCCTGACGGCCGCCCGCCGGTGGTGCCGTTCACCAGGTCACGCTAGGAATCCGGCGGCATGCAGCCGGTAACTGCTAGCAGGCCCGAGATGTCCGCCAGGTGAACAGGATGTGACGCACGGCACGTTGCGGCCGGCCCGGATTTCACCACGCCCGCCCCGGGTATGGTTTAATCGCCATTGCCTATCTAACTGATCGACATACTAAACTGATCGAGATACACTCATTAACTAGGTGGTAACCCATGCGCCGAGTCTTGCTCGCTGCCGGAGCGGCAGCCATCACCGCCCTGGCTGTGGGGTGCGGATCATCGTCAGGCTCCTCGTCCTCCTCCGCGTCGGCGGCCAGCCACAACCAGGCCACGGTCACCCTGCGCCTCGGCTTCCTGGCCAACATCACCCACGCCCCGGCCCTGGTCGGCCTGAACAAGGGCTTCTTCACCAAGAACCTGGGCAACGGGGTCACCCTGAAGACCTCCGTGTTCAGCTCCGGCACCCAGGAGACCACCGCGCTGCTGGCCGGCCAGCTGGACGCGGCCTACGTCGGCCCCAACCCGGCCATCAACGCCTGGCAGAAGTCCAGCGGGAAGGCCATCAAGGTCATCTCCGGGGCGGCGTCCGGCGGCGCGGCCCTGGTGGTCAAGCCCAGCATCAGCAGCGTCAGCCAGCTCAAGGGCCAGTCGCTGGCCACGCCGTCGCTGGGCAACACGCAGGACGTGGCGCTGCGCTACTACCTCAAGTCCCACGGCCTGACCACCACCGAGACCGGCGGCGGTGACGTCTCCATCAAGCCGATCTCGCCCAACTCGGACGCGGTGCTGGAGTTCAAGTCCGGGCAGATCGCGGGCGGCTGGGAACCGGCTCCCTACGACGCCGAGATGGTCGCGGATGGCGGCAAGGAGCTGGTGAACGAGGCCAGCCTGTGGCCGGGCGGCAAGTTCGTGACCACCAACCTGGTCGTCTCCCAGTCCTTCCTCGCGGCGCACGCCAGCGTGGTCAACGACCTGCTCAAGGGCAACATTGAGTCGGTCAACTACATCAACCAGAACACCTCGGCCGCCGAGACGGCCGCCAACGCCGAGCTGACCACGCTGCTCGGCAAGGGCCTGAAGTCCTCTGCCCTGGCGGCGTCGTTCAAGCAGATCACCTTCACCGTCGATCCCGATCGCATCCTCGCTCGCCACCGACGCCCAGCACGCCGTGGCGGTCGGGCTGCTCAAGCCGGTCAGCAACCTGAACGGCATTTACGACCTAGGTCCGCTCAACGCCCTGCTGAAAGCCGACGGACAAGCACAGGTGAGCCCATGAGCCTTGATTCACGAGGTGCTACGCCCCCGGGAGTAATCCCGGGGGCGTCAGCCCGTTCCCAGGCCGTCAGCACCGGAGCCCCCATGACCACTGATCCCCGGGTGGACGAGACCAGGGCCGGAACGGCCATCCAGATCAGCGACGTGTCCAAGACCTTCGGCCGGGGTGACACGGCCCTGCTGGCCCTGGACCGGATCTCGCTGTCGGTCGCCCCGGGCGAGTTCGTCTGCCTGATCGGCGCGTCCGGGTGCGGCAAGAGCACCCTGCTGTCCCTGGTGGCCGGGCTGGACGCGCCGACCTCGGGAGAGGTGTCCACCGGCGGGCGCCGGGTCTCGCTGATGTTCCAGGAGTCCGCGCTGTTCCCCTGGCTGACCGCGGCGAAGAACGTGGAGATACCGATGCGCGCCAGCGGCGTGCCGAGGGCGGAACGCCGGGAGCGGGTAGCCGAGCTGCTCGACCTGGTGCAGCTGAGCTCGTTCGGCGACAAGCGCCCGCATGAGCTGTCCGGCGGGATGCGGCAGCGCGTCGCACTGGCCCGGGCCCTGGCCCAGGACGCGGACGTGCTGCTGATGGACGAGCCGTTCGGGGCGCTCGACGCGATGACCCGGGACCTGCTGCACGAGGTCCTGGAGGGCATCTGGCGGCGGCGCCAGCTGAGCATCCTGTTCGTCACCCACGAGGTGCGCGAGGCGGTCCGCCTGGGCGACCGGGTCGTGCTGCTGAGCAGCCGGCCCGGCCGGGTGATCGGCGAATTCGGGGTGGATTTCGAGCGCCCGCGGGGGATGGACTCCGCGCAGACCGTGGGCCTCGCGATCCAGATCAAGGACCGGCTGCGTGAGGAGATCATCCGCCATGGCCATTGAGATCCCGCAGGAGCCGGCGGCGGCCCTGGCCGGCCTGGACCAGCTGGAGCTGGCCCCGCCGCAGCAGGCCAAGCGGCACGTCGGGGCCAAGGTCTGGGCGGCGGCGTGGCCCAAGCTGCTGGCCCTGGTGCTGGCCCTGGCCATCTGGCAGCTGATCTACCTGAGCGGCTTCAAGAGCGCGATCCTGCCCGGCCCGGCGACCACCCTGACTGACCTCTGGCACCAGATGCATACCGCCCAGCTGTGGTCAGCGGTCGGCACCACGCTGCGCCGCGCGGTCATCGGGTTCGCGCTGGCCCTCGTCATCGGCACGGTGGTGGGCGCCCTGGTCTCCCGGATCAGGCCGCTGCGGGCCGCGGTCGGCTCGCTGATCACCGCGCTGCAGACGCTGCCCTCGATCGTGTGGGTCCCGTTCGCCATCATCCTGTTCGGGGCGAACACGACGGCCATCCTGTTCGTCATCGTGATGACCGCCGCGCCTGCGATCGCCAACGGCCTTATCGCGGGAGCCGACTTCCTGCCGCCGCTGCTGCTGCGGGCGGGCAAGACCATGGGGCTGCGCCGGATCTCCCTCTACCGGCACGTGATCATGCCGGCCACCCTGCCCGCGTTCGTGGGCGGGCTCAAGCAGGGCTGGGCGTTCGGCTGGCACGGGCTGATCGCGGGCGAGGTCGTGGTCATCATCCTCGGCCAGCCCTCGCTCGGGGTGCTGCTGAGCAACGACCAGGACCAGGCGGACATGGCTGGGGCCATCTCGATCATCATCGTGATCCTGGCCATCGGCATCGCGGTGGACCTGCTGTTCAACGTGGTCAACAACCGGATCCGGCGCCGCTGGGGAGTCGCCCAGAACACCGCCTGACCGGGTCCCGGCCCTGGCCTGGCCGGCCCGCGAGCCGGTCAGGCCGCGAGCCGCTCGGGTCCCGTGTAGACGTTCAGCGACGAGTCCCGCAGGAACCCGACCAGGGTCATCCCGGACTCGGCCGCGAGCTCCGCCGCCAGCGAGGACGGCGCGGACACCGCGGCCAGCACCGGCAGGCCGGCCATCAGTGCCTTCTGCGTGAGCTCGAAGGAGGCCCGGCCGCTGACCAGCAGGACATGCCCGGCCAGCGGCAGCCGCCCGCCGCGCAGCGCCCAGCCGATGACCTTGTCCACCGCGTTGTGCCGTCCCACGTCCTCGCGCAGCGCCAGCAGCGTGCCGTCCGCGCTGAACAGCCCGGCCGCGTGCAGCCCGCCGGTGCTGGCGAAGACCCGCTGCGCGGCGCGCAGCTGGCCGGGCATCGCGGCCAGCGTGGCGGGCGCGATGCGCAGCGGGTCGGCCGACACGTCGTAGCGGGCCCTGACCCGGATGGCGTCGATGCTCTCCTTGCCGCACACCCCGCACGCGCTGGTGGTGACGAACTGGCGGCGCATCCGCGCGCCCGGGGCGCTGACCCCGGCGGCGAGCGTCACGTCCGCCACGTTGCCGTCGCACATCTTGATCTGGGCCAGGTCGGCGGCCGAGCTGATGACGCCTTCCGCGGCCAGGAAGCCGGCTGCCAGGTCGATGTCATCGCCGGGCGTGCGCATGGTGACGCTGAGCGGCTGGCCGCCCACCCGGATCTCCAGTGGCTCCTCCACCGCCAGCAGGTCGGCCCGCGGGGCGGGGCCCGGCCCGTCCGGCAGCGTCACGCGCAGCACCCGCCGCCTGGCGGTCCTCCCGGTCATGCAGCCTCCCGGAGCCTGACGTCCCCGGCACGAGATTACGTGACCGGGCCGCCGCGGCCAGCAGCACGGCCAGCGCCGCGAGCCCGCACAGCAGGTAGGCGTTGCCGGCCAGCAGCTCGATCCCGTGCCAGGCGTACTCCGGGTGCGGGGAGTGCGCGGACAGGCCCGAGGTGGTGCCCGGGGGGTACCAGATCAGCCCCCAGGGGACCAGGGCGGCGCGGCGGTTCCACAGGCTCGGCCACGCCGCGAAGGCCAGCCCGAGCGTGGCCAGGAAGGCCCAGGCCGCCCAGCGGGCCCGGCCGGCCGCGCGCAGCGCCGCGCCGGCGCCGGCCGCCAGCCCGGGGGCGATCCACACCCAGTGGTGATCCCAGCTGACCGGGGACACCAGCAGTCCGGTGAGGGCGCAGCACAGCCAGCCGGCGACCGGCTGCCCGGCGGCGTGCAGCCGCGCCGCGGCGGCCATCCCGGCCACGCCGACGGCTACCGCCAGCACCAGCCAGGCCAGGGTGCCGCCGGGTGCCCCGCCGGCCAGCCGGGTCACCACGCCGCGCAGCGACTGGTTGGCCTCGAACCCGACGAAGCCGGTGCGGCCGGCGGCCAGGAAGTCCGGGCCGAGCCACCACTGGGCCGACGCGGCGGGCAGCGCCGCCCACCCGGCCGCCGCGGTGGCGGCGAACACCGCGGCGGCCACGGCCGCCTGCCGGAACCGGCGGGTGACCAGCAGGTACGGGATGAAGATCAGCGGCACCAGCTTCACCCCGGCGGCCAGCCCGATACCCAGGCCCCGCCAGCGCCGGGTGGCGGGCTGGCCCAGGTCCCAGATCACCAGGGCCATCAGCAGCAACTCCACCTGCCCGACGTGCAGCGTGCGCTGCACCGGCTCAGTCCACAGGGCCGCCGCGGTGACCGCGCAGGCCAGCGCCGCCCGCCGCCGTCCCGTCCAGCCGAGCTGGCCGGCGGTCAGCCACACCGCGGCGGACAGCGCCAGCAGGCTCACCGCCGCCATCAGCCACAGCGCGGCGGCGGCGGGCAGCGGGGTGGCGAGCGCGAAGAGCGTGGCCGCGAACGGGGTGTAGGTGAACCGGGCGCCCGGGATCAGCTGCCAGCGGTACAGGCGGGCGCCGTCCTGCCAGACCAGCAGCCCGGCGCCGCGGTACACGCGCAGGTCGAAACCGGTCAGCATGGCCTGCAGTGGATGGCAGGTCACCGCCGCCGCGTAGAGCCCGGCCGCGGCGGCCAGCAGGGCGGCCGCGGCCAGCAGCGGGACGCCGTGCCGCCGTCCTGGTGCGGCCAGCGGGGGAGCGGCGGCCGGGCGCTCGGCGACGACCACGACGCGATGCCTCCAGGGGGGTGGGGGAATGCTGCGCAGCAGGCACCGATAATAACGGAGAGTAACCACATGTGCTCTCTGTGTCGCCGTATTGCCGCGCTACCGCCGCGGGGAGCCGCCGGGAACAGGGGAGCCGGGTCAGCGCAGGATGAGGGCGGCGGGCCCGGCCGGCACCAGCTCGCCGATCACCGGCGCGCCCGGGATCTCGCCGGCGATCAGCAGCCCGCCCGAGGTCTGCGCGTCGGCCAGCAGCAGCAGGTCCTCCTCGCCCAGCCCGCCGGTGTCGGTGTGCGGGGCAACCCAGTCCAGGTTCCGGCGGCTGCCGCCGGGCACGTAGCCGTCCCGCGCCGCCGCCCGGGCGCCCTCGATGAGCGGCACGGCGGCGTGGTCCAGCACGGCCGACACGCCGCTGGCGCGGGCCAGCTTGAACAGGTGGCCGAGCAGCCCGAACCCGGTGACGTCGGTCGCGCAACGCACCCCGGCGGCCAGTGCCGCCCGGCTGGCCCCGGCGTTGAGCGTGGTCATCACCTCGACCGCCTGCGGGAACACCTCCCCGGTGGCCTTGTGCCGCGAGTTCAGCACCCCGCTGCCGATGGGCTTGGTCAGGCTGAGCGGCAGCCCGGCCCGGCCCGCGTCGATGCGCAGCAGCGCGTCCGGGCGGGCCAGGCCGGTGACCGCCATGCCGTACTTGGGCTCCGGATCGTCGATGCTGTGCCCGCCCGCCAGCAGGCAGCCCGCCTCGCGGGTGGCGTGCAGGCCGCCGCGCAGTACCTCCCCGGCCAGCTCGGCGGGAGCCGGCTGCGCGGCCAGCCCAGCAGGTTCAGCGCGACCAGCGGCTCGCCGCCGACCGCGTACACGTCGGACAGCGCGTTCGTGCCCGCGATCCGGCCGAACGTGTAGGGGTCGTCCACGACGGGGGTGAAGAAGTCCGCGGTCGCCACCACCGCCCGGTCGCCCGCGATCCGCACGACGGCCGCGTCGTCGCCGTGCTCCAGGCCGATGAGCAGGTCGTTCTCCGTGGCCAGCGGCGGCCAGGCGGCGTCGTTACCGGATGTTCCCGCCAGCATCGCGGCCACCGCCTCCTCGAGCTCGCCCGGCGGTATCTTGCAGGCGCAGCCGCCGCCGCTCGCGTACTGGGTCAGCCGGATCGCTGTCGGGATGGCCATGGGGCCACTGTAAACGCGGCGCTATCTTGCGATGCCGGCGGGGACGTGGTGGCATTCCAGGGAACCAGACTCAGGCACCGGGGCCGGGGATGGCGCAGGGATGAGCCCGGGGAAGCGGAGGTGAGCCGTGACCAGCGAGGTGCAGCGGCAGCGGGCGGAGATCGAGGAGTCGATCCGGGGCAAGACGATCTGCGACCAGCTGCGGCTGACGGCGGAGCGGTCCGCGGACGAGCCCGCCCTGTCGGACGGCAGCCAGGGTGACTGGCAGACCATCACCTGGGCGCAGGCCCGGCAGCAGGTGCTGGAGCTGGCGGCCGGGTTCGCCGCGCTCGGCCTGGCCCCGGGGGAGCGCGTGGCGATCATGATGCCGAACCGGGCCGAGCACGTGCTGGCCGACCTCGGTGCCATGCATGCCGGCGGGATCCCGGTCACCTTCTACGCCACGCTGGCCGCCGACCAGGTGGGCTTCGTGGCCGGGGACTGCGACGCGCGGATCGCCGTGCTGGACGGGGCGGACCAGCTGGCCCGCTGGTCGCCGGTGCTGGACCGGCTGCCCGGGCTGGCGAAGATCATCGTGCGGGACGCTGGCGCCTGCCCGCCCGGCGACCAGTACCTCACCTGGGCCGATTTCGCGGCGCTGGGCCGGGACCGGCTGGCCGCGCGGGCGGCCGAGGTGACGGCGCGGGTCGCCGCCATCCGCCCGGACGACCCGGTCACCCTGCTCTACACCTCCGGCACGACCGGCAACCCCAAGGGCGTGCTGCTCACTCACCACAGCGTGCTCTACGAGGTGGCCGCGGGGGAGCGCACCGGCAACATCACCCCCGGCGTGCGCTGGGTGTCCTACCTGCCGCTGGCGCACATCGCCGAGCGCATGTTCACCATCTACCTCCCGCTCAGCACGGCCGGGCATGTCTACTTCTGCCCGGATGCCAAGCAGCTGGTCTCGGCGGTCGGCTCGGTCCGGCCGACCGCGTTCTTCGGCGTGCCGCGGGTCTGGGAGAAAATCCAGGCCGGCATCCAGGCGCTGCTCGCCGCCGAGCAGGACCCGGCCCGGCAGGCGGGGGTCCGGCAGGCCATGGACATCGGCCGCCGCTACGTGGAGAGCTGCCAGTTCGGCCGCACCACCCCGGATGAGCTGGCCGCCGCCTTCCAGCAGGCGGACCAGGCGGTGCTGGGGCCCATCCGCGCCCTGCTCGGCCTGGGCGACGCCAGGATCGTGTCCAGCGCGGCCGCCCCGCTGCCACCCGACGTGGCCGCCTTCTTCGCCGGGCTGGGCCTGCAGATCCTGGACATCTACGGGATGACCGAGACCACCGGGGCCTTCGCGTTCAACACCGCGGCCGCGTTCAAGATGGGCACGGTGGGCCGTCCGCTGCCCGGCATCGAGGTCCGCATCGACGAGGACGGCGAGATCTGCACCCGCGGCCCGCTGAACACCCCGGGCTACCTGAACCGGCCGGACCTGACAGCGGCCCTGATCGACGACGACGGCTGGCTGCACACCGGGGACATCGGCCGCCTGGACGACGACGGCTTCCTGTCCGTGGTCGACCGCAAGAAGGAGCTGATCATCACCGCGGGCGGCGAGAACGTGCCGCCCGCGGTGATCGAGAACCTGCTCGTCGCGCACCCGCTGATCGGCCAGGCCCTGGCCTACGGGGACCAGCGCCCGTACGTGGTCGCGCTGCTCACGCTGGACGCCGAGGTGGCGCCCGGGTGGGCGTCGTCCCGGGGCATCGACGCGGGCTCGCTGGCCGCCCTGGCCGACCATCCCGCCGTGCTGGAGGCGGTCGGCCAGGCGGTGACCGCGGCCAACGAGCGGCTGGCCCGGGTCCAGCAGGTCAAGCGGTGGCGCCTGCTGCCGGTCGAGTGGACCGCGGAGAGCGAGGAACTGACCCCGACGCTCAAGCTCAAGCGGCGCGTGGTGCACGCCAAGTACGCCGACGACATCGACACGCTCTACGCCGGGTAGGGCCTGGCCCCGCTAGGCTCGGCTGCGGAGGCGTCCGGGTGCCTGGTGGCCCTCCCGGTCTTCAAAACCGGTGGACGGCGCGCCGCGTCGTCGGCGGGTTCGATTCCCGTCCGCCTCCGCCATTCACGCGTGCCGGCCACCTGCCTGGCCGCTGTCGCTCTCCCGCTCGATCTGGAAGAACCCCGACCGCAGGATCACCCGGGCGCAGAACAGCAGCACCAGCCCGGCCGCGATAATGCCGATCAGTGACCAGACCTGCGCGGCGGGCGCGATCATCAGGGACTTGACGAACACCCAGCCGAGAAAGCCGGCCGCGCCCAGCGGCAGGATGCCGAGGATGAGGGCGTCCCAGACGCTGCGCAGCACCCGGCGCCGGTAGTACACGATCATGGCCAGGGCGGTCAGGATGTAGAAGATCGAGAACAGCAGCCCGGTCACGTTGATCACGTCGCCGAACGCGTTCTGCACGGTGGTGGCCAGGAAATAGACGGTGCTCAGCACCACGATGAGCAGGCCGACGATGACGCTGGCCGCCACCGGGGTGGCGAACCGGCGGGACACGTTGGACAGGAACTCCGGCAGCGCCCGGTAGCTGGCCATCCCGTAGACGATCCGGGCGCTCAGCAGGATCCCGGTGCCGGTGGTGGCGATCACCGACAGGGCGATGGCCAGCGCCATGGCCTTGGCCCAGCCGCCGCCGCCGAGCGCCTGCGCCACGGTGATCAGCGCGGTCCCGTTCTGCGCGGCGGCCTGCAGCTTGCCCGGGGAGACCACGCCCTGGAAGCCGACCTGCGAGATCGTGTAGATGACGGCCAGCAGCGCCACGGCCATGATGGCGGCGCGGCCCGGGTTGGTCCGGCGGTGCTTCACTTCCTCGTTGACGTACAGCGTGCCGTCCCAGCCGCCGTAGACGAACACGGCGGCCAGGAACCCGGCCACCGCGCTGCCCTTGCCGCCGACCCCGGACAGCGTGAACCAGCCGTGCGTGATGTGGACCGTCCCCGGGTGCCGGGTCAGCACCCAGACCAGGCCCGCGATGGCCATCCCGACCAGGATCAGGTACTCCACCAGGGCCATCCCGACCTGGACGCGGGCGCTGATCCGGATGCCGACCACCGCGATGACCAGCATGACCAGGCCGACCGCGATGCCGATGGCGACGTTGGCGGCGGTGCTGGTGGAGTTGGAGCCGAACACGGCGAGCACCGACGGCCCGAGCAGCAGCACTTCCGCGACGGTGCCGATGATGTAGGCGGCGATCATCAGCCATCCGGTCAGGAAGCCGAGGTAGGGGCTGATGGCCCGGCCGACCCATTCGAAGGAGGCGCCGCAGTTGGCGTTCCACAGGTTCAGCCGCCGGTAGGCATTCGCGATGATCAGCATCGGGATGGCGGTGAGCAGCAGGATCGGCCCGCTGCCGTACGCGGTCGCGGCGGCCAGCGTGGCCAGCGTCAGGCCGACCGTGGCGGCGGGCGCCGAGGAGGCCATCCCGATGACCGTGTCCTGCGCGACCCCGATCGCGTTCGGCTCCAGCCGGTGTGGCGTGAACGCTGGGGCGCCGGCCACAGTAGCGGCGGGTTGCTCGGCCATCTGGGTTCCTCTCCTGCCGGGCGGGGGGCTCAGATAATGACGCGGGCAGGCGGGAATGCCTGAGCCGGTACGGGAACGCTCAGCGCCAGCGCGCAGGCTGCCTTGCCAGGGTCGGCCACCGCAGGATCATAGCGGGCAATTCCGACGGCAGGCGGCAGTTCCTGGCCGGTAATTTATAGTTCTGGCCGGGTATGCCGCCGCCGTTGTTGCCGGGCCATTTCCGGGTCTGGCAAAAAGGACAATCGTGGCAATTAGCCGGGCGGGCCGCCGGATTGATAGTCTCAGGGCGTGGCACATGTGCCTGGTGACCAGGGCGGCTGGCGGGAACTGCCTCCGGCGCCCCCAGCGCACGGCAGCTTCCTCGCCTGGTACCAGGGATGTCGCTGTGACCTGTGCGAGCAGAGCGGGCAGGGTTTCCTGCGGGAACTGGCCCGCCGGTACGCCGCGCGGCGCCCGCCGGCCCCGCCGCCGTCCGCCCGGCTCAGCGCGGACGATCAGGCGCACCTCGAGCCCGCGGTCCGGGACCGGGTCTGCCCGTTCTGCGGCGCGCTGCGTTACCACCGCTGCCGCGACCCGCATTTCCCGCTGCACTTCACCGAGACCCACCCCGAGCGCCGCGCGAGCTGATCCGCCCGCCAGGCGGTGTGCGCCGGAGGCGAGTCCCTCACGGGCCGGCGAATGCCCGTGGGTTCCGGGGGTCGTCCCCCGGGCTAACAATGCACAGGGCCAGGCGCCGGAGATCCGGTGCCTGGCCCTGTCACTGGCCCTGGCTGGCCTTGGCCTTAGCTGATCCTGGCCTTAGCTGGCTGGCCGGCCCGGGGTCCCGGATACGGCCGCGTCCTCCTCCGCTGCCGGAGTGCCGTCGGCGGTGCTGCCGTGCGCCACCGTGGCCAGCGGCTGGCGCGGCAGGCCCGCCGTGGTCTCGGTGTCCTGGATGGCCACCGGCTCCGTCGCGGGGCCGGCCGTCGTCTCCCCGGCGGGCACGACCTCGCGGCGCCGGGCGTCCAGCCGGGCGTCCCGGATACCGATCACGCTGAGCCGCCCGATGGACAGCGCGGCCAGGAACACGATGATCACGCCGAGCCCGGTGAAGTAACTGACCTCGACCAGCGCCCGGGTCACCGTGCCGCCGATGGGGGTGCCGGTCGCCAGCGTGCCACCGGTCTGCCAGAGCGGGGACAGGGCCCGGCCCACCGCGAACCAGGCGCCGCTCGCGGCGGCCAGCCAGGCACCGAACATGGCGACCGGCCGGACCCGGCTGGCCAGCAGGATCAGCCCGCCGACCACCGTGCCGATAGCCGGCAGGATCTCCAGCCACAGGCGGCCAGAGGTGTAAGTCCAGGCGGTGCCTGGGGTGTAAGAAAAGTGGAAATACGGTCCAACGAACGGAATCAGCCCGCCCCACAGGCCGAGCAGCACCAGCAGAACGCCGCTCAACGCACCCCGGGTCCGGGGGACTCGCAGCATCCCGGCCATATCGATCACTCCCTCTTGCCACGCGCGGCATATAGTCCGGCCCGCGTCAGCTACCCGGCAGGGCGCCTTTCATGCGCCCGGGCCGCCGTATCCCGCTCCGGGCCGCCGGGTAGGGTCACGCTCGTGGATGGCCGCCGTTTCGTGCCGCGCACCGACACGGTGCTGGCTGACCCGCGGCTGGCCGCCGCCATCCCGCGGCTGGGCCGGGCCCGGGTCAAGGCGGCGGTGTCGGCCGCCCAGCAACAGGCCCGCGACGGGCGGATCAGCCCCGACGCCGTGGCCGACGCGGCCGCCGCCGCGCTCCCGCCGGTCGCCGCCTCACTGCTCCCGGTGCTCAACGCCACCGGCGTGGTGCTGCACACCAACCTCGGCCGGGCCCCGCTGTCGGACGCGGCCGCGGCGGCGATGGCCGCCGCGGCCGGGTACACCGACCTGGAATTCGACCTGGAGTCCGGCGCCCGGGGACGGCGCGGCCGGGGCGCGCTGGCGGCGCTCGCCGCGGCGGTGCCCGCGGCCGGGGCCGTGCACGTGGTGAACAACAACGCGGCCGCCCTCGTGCTCGCCGCCACCGCGCTGGGCGCCGGCCGGGAGATCGTGATCAGCCGCGGCGAGATGATCGAGATAGGCGACGGGTTCCGGCTGCCCGAGCTGCTCGAGTCCACCGGCGCCCGGATCCGCGAGGTCGGCACGACCAACCGGACCACGGCCGCCGACTACGCGCGGGCCTGCGGGCCGGACACCGGTTTCATCCTCAAGGTGCACCCGTCGAACTTCCGGATCGAGGGCTTCACCACGCAGCCGGGCGTCGCCGACCTGGCCGGGCTGGGCGTGCCGGTGGTCGGTGACATCGGCTCCGGCCTGCTGCGCCCGCACCCGCTGCTGCCGGCCGAACCGGACGCGGCGTCCTGGCTGGAGGCGGGGGCCGCGCTGGTCACGGCGAGTGGTGACAAGCTGCTCGGCGGCCCGCAGGCCGGCCTGATCCTGGGCCGGGCCGAGCTGGTGCGGCGGCTGGCCCGGCACCCGCTGGCCCGCGCCCTGCGGGTGGGCAAGACCACGATCGCGGCCCTGGAGGCGAGCCTGTCCGGGCCGCCCGTCCCGCTGGAGGCCGCGCTGGCCGCCAGCCCGCAGTCGCTCACCGCGCGGGCGGCCCGGGTGGCGGCCCGGCTCGCCGGGGCCGGGCTGGACGCCCGGGCGGTGCCCAGCGAGGCGGCGGTGGGCGGCGGCGGGGCCCCCGGCGTGCCGCTGCCCAGCGCGGCGGTCAGCCTGCCGGCCGGCCTGGCCGCGCCGCTGCGGGCGGGAGGCCAGGTGCGGTCCGGCGCGTTCCCGGCCGTCGTCGGCCGGGTGGAGGACGGCCGCCTGCTGCTCGACCTCAGGGCGGTCCGCCCGGAGGCCGACGACCTGCTGGCCGCCGCCGTGCTGGCCGCGGCCGGATCCGCGGACCCGCGGGCGGCGCGGCCGCCCGCCGCGCCGCCTGCCCGGTCCGCCCCGCCGCCGGTGAACCCGCCGCCCGCCGCGCCCGGCCCGCCGCCGGTGAACCCGCCGCCCGCCGCGGACGGCCCGCCGTCCGCCGCGCCGGCCCGGTACGAGCACGGCCACGAGTACCCGGTGATCGCCTATCCTCCCGCCGGGGCCTGACGGGCATGCAGGTCATCGCGACCGCCGGGCACGTCGACCACGGCAAGTCCACCCTCGTCCGGGCCCTGACCGGGATGGAGCCCGACCGGTGGGCCGAGGAGCGCCGCCGCGGGCTCACCATCGACCTCGGCTTCGCCTGGCTGACGCTGCCCTCCGGCCAGCAGGTCGCCTTCGTGGACGTGCCCGGGCACGAGCGGTTCGTGCCGAACATGCTGGCCGGGGTGGGCGCGGTGCCGGCCGTGCTGTTCACGGTGGCCGCCGACGAGGGCTGGATGCCGCAGTCCGAGGAGCACCTCGCGGCGGTCGACGCCCTCGGCATCACCCACGGCCTGCTCGTCATCACCCGGGCCGACCTGGCCGACCCGTCCGCCGCGCTGCGCGAGGCCCGGGACCGGATCGCGGCGACCAGCCTGGGCGCGGTGGAAGCGGTGTCCGTCAGCGCCCGGACCGGCGAGGGCATGACCGGGCTGACCGGTGCCCTGGAACGGCTGGCCGGCCGCTTCCCCGTGCCCGACCCCGGCGCGCCGGTGCGGCTGTGGGTGGACCGGTCGTTCAGTATCCGGGGCAGCGGAACCGTGCTGACCGGGACACTGCCGGCCGGCACCATCAGCGAGCGGCAGGAACTGCTGCTCGCGCCGGCCGGCGAGCCGGTGCGGGTGCGCGGCATCGAAACGCTCAAGCAGCCGGCCGACCCGGGTCAGCGGGGTGGCCCGGGTGGCGGTGAACGTGCGCGGGGCGGACCGGCTGGAGCCCGCCCGCGGCATGGCGCTGATCGACCCCGGCCGGTGGACCGTGACGTCCACGGCGGACGTGCGGCTCGCCGCCGCCGGGCCGCGTCCCCCGCAGCGGCTCACCGTGCACATCGGCTCGGCGCGCACCCTCGCCCGGGTCCGCCTGCTGGGCGAGCGGATCGCCCGGCTGAGCCTGGCTGGCCCGCTCCCGCTGCACGTGGGCGACCGGCTGCTGCTGCGCGATCCGGGCTCGGCCGCGCCACGGCCTGGTGCCGCCCCGGCGTGGCCGCCGCTGGTGGGGGCGACCGTGCTGGACCCCGCGCCGCCCGGCTTCGGCCGCCGCGGCGCGGCCGCGGCCGCCGGGCGTGAGCTGGCCGGGTGGCCCGCCCGGCCGGGCGCCGCGGAGCTGATCCGGCGGCACGGGCTGGTCCGCGCCGGTGCGCTGCGCGCCATGGGCCTGGACAGCCTGCCGGAGCCGGTGGCCGGGGACTGGCTGGCGGATCCCGGGCACTGGGCCGGGCTGCGGCAGCGGCTGGCCGGCGCCGTGGCGGCGCACGCCGCCCGGGTGCCGCTCGCCCCGGGCCTGCCGGCCGAGGCGGCGCGGGCGGAGCTCGGCCTGCCGGACCGGCAGCTGGTGGCGGCGCTGGCCGCGCCCGCGCTGGCCATCCGCGCGGGCTGCCTGCAACCGGCCGGGACCGCCGCGCAGCGTGGCCCGGCGCTGCCCGACCGGGTGACCGCCGCGGTCCGGGCGCTGCGGGCGGACCTGGACCGGCAGCCGTTCGCCGCGCCCGAGGCGGGCCGGCTGCGGGAACTCGGGCTCGACGCCCGGTCGCTGGCCGCGGCCGCCCGGGCCGGGCTGCTGCTGCGGATCGCCGAGCAGATCGTGCTGGCCCCCGGTGCCGATGCGCAGGCCGCCCGGCTGCTGGCCCGGCTGCCCGGGCCGTTCACCGCGGCCGAGGCCCGCCAGGTGCTGGGCACCACCCGCCGGGTGGCGATCCCGCTGCTGGAGTACCTGGACCGGCAGGGCACCACGAAGCGGCTGCCCGACGACCGGCGGGAACTGGTCCGCTAGCCGCCCGCCCGGACGGCGGTCAGCGGCCGGACAGCCCGCGCCCCGCGAAGCGCTCGCTGCTCCACGCGGCTGCCTCGGTCGGCGGCTCATCCGACCCGATCCAGCGGGCCAGCGCCTGGGCCGTCACCGGGGCCAGCAGGATGCCGGTCCGGTAATGCCCGGAGGTGAGCCACGCGTTGCCCAGCCCGGGGATGCGGTCGATGACCGGCAGGCCGTCCGGGTGCCGCGGCCGGAAACAGCACCAGCGGTACGCGGCCCGCAGCCCGCGGGCCTCCGGCAGCGTGGCGTACAGCCCGGCCAGGATGCCCTCGATCACCTCATCGCGGACCACCGGCGTCTCGTCCCCGGCGTCGAAGGTGCCGCCGACCAGCAGCCGCCCGTCCTCCAGCTGGGTGGCCACCGGCGCGACGATGCCGGGCAGCGTCACCGGGGTGGGCTCGGTGACCAGCAGGTGCCCCTTGACCCGCTCCCAGGGCACGTCCAGGTCCAGCCCGTCCAGCACCGGCGGCAGGCCGGTGGCGAAGACGACCGCGCCGGGGGAGATGTCACCGGCCGTGGTCTCCACGGTGACGACCCGGTCGCCCCTGATCACCACGCCGGTGGCCGCCACCCCGGTGGCCACCGCGGGCAGCGCGGCGCTCAGCCGGGCCAGCGAGCGCAGCGGGTTGACCCGTCCCTGGTGGTGGATGAGGGCGCCGGCCATGGGCAGCGCCAGGCCCGGGATGAGGTCCGCCACCTGGCCGGTATCCAGCCACTCCACGGCAGGCGACTGGTGCGGCGCCAGGTCGCCCGGGTCCGGGGACAGGCCGATCCAGTCCACATCGACCAGGCCGACCCCGCCGGGCCAGGTCTCCTCCAGCTCGGCCCACCGGTGCAGGCTGGCCCGGGCCATGTCAACGAAGGGTTCCGGGTCGCTCCACTCGTGGATCTCCGGGGTGAGCAGGCCGGCCGCGCCGCCGGTCGCGCCGGAGCCGAGGCGGCCGGCCTCGATGAGCAGCACCGAGCCGAGCCCGGCCTGGTGGCAGGCGGCCGCGGTCGCCACCCCGGCGATCCCGCCGCCCACGACGAGCAGATCCGGGTGCGGCTCCGCAATGCGGCCCGCCCCGCGTACCAGCTCAGCGCGCTCCGCTGCGGTGAGCTGGTCCCGCCAGATAGCAGTCTCCACGAGCATGACCCTATCTCCGCATCCGTACATGAGGATGAACTCCTATTTTAGCTATCTGATAACAAGGCAAAGGGGGGGCGGCGGGCGGGGGGCGCGGAGCGGCGGGCAGGGCCGCGGGCAGGGCCGGGGGCGATCCCGTTTAACGCGGGCCGGGCGCGGTAGCCCTGGAGCTGATGGCGGCCCAGCCGGGCGTGCCGTGACCGCGGCGCGGCACGTAGGCTGATGCACCAGGCAGCCGGCGGGCCCCGGCCGCGAGGGAGGTGAGGCTGCGTGCTGGCCGATGGTTTCGGGCGGGTGGCAACGGACCTCCGGATCTCGCTGACCGACCGGTGCAACCTGCGCTGCGCCTACTGCATGCCGCCGGAAGGGCTGGACTGGCTGCCCAGCCCGGAGCTGCTGACCGACGACGAGGTGGTCCGGCTGGCCCGGATCGGGGCGGAGCAGCTCGGCATCACCGAGATCCGCTACACCGGCGGTGAGCCCCTGCTGCGCCGTGGCCTGACCGGGATCGTCGCGCGCACCGCGGAGCTGCGGCCGCGGCCGGAGATCTCGGTGACCACCAACGGGATCGGGCTGGCCCGGCTGGCCGGCCCGCTGCGCGCGGCCGGGATGGACCGGGTCAACGTGTCACTGGACACGCTGCGCCCGGAGACCTTCCGCGGGCTGGCCCGGCGGGACCGGCTCGGCGATGTGCTGGACGGGATGGCGGCGGCGGCCGCCGCCGGGCTCCGCCCGGTCAAGGTGAACGCGGTGCTGATGCGGGGGCTGAACGAGGATGAGGCGCCCAGCCTGCTCCGCTACTGCCTGGACCGGGGTTACGAACTGCGCTTCATCGAGCAGATGCCGCTCGACGCCCAGCACGGCTGGCGGCGGGAGAACATGGTCACCGCCGACGAGATCCTCGACTCGCTGACCGCCCACATCAAGCTGACCGCAGCCGACCCCGCGGAGCGCGGCTCGGCGCCCGCCGAGGCGTTCCTGGTTAACGGCGGCCCGGCCCGGGTCGGCGTGATCGGCTCGGTCACCCGCCCGTTCTGCGGGACCTGTGACCGGGTCAGGCTCACCGCCGACGGCCAGATCCGCAACTGCCTGTTCGCCCGGGACGAGAGCAACCTGCGGGACCCGATGCGCGCCGGGGCCAGCGACGAGGAACTGGCCGGGCTGTGGCGCCGCGCCGTGGCGGCCAAGCTGCCCGGGCACGGCATCAACGACCCCGGGTTCCTGCAGCCGGCCCGGCCCATGTCCGCGATCGGCGGCTGACCGCTGGCCCGGCCCGCCGTGCCCGGTGCTGGCCGGCCCGGTGCTGCCCCGTTCGACGCGGTCATCCTCGCGGGCGGCCGGTCGGCCCGGATGGGCGCGGACAAGCCCGCCCTGGTGGTCGGCGGCAGCACGCTGCTCGGCTCGGTCATCGCGGCCGCCCGTGCGGCGGGAGCGGCCCAGGTCATCGTGGTCGGCCCGCCCCGCCCGGGACGGAGCTGCCCGGGGGAGAGCCGTCCGGGAGTGAGCCGGGCGGGCGGGGACAGCCCGATCTGCCGGGTCCAGGAGGATCCGCCCGCCGCCGGGCCGGTGCCGGCGCTGCGCCGCGGCCTCGCCGAGGTCACCGCGCCGGTGGTCGCGCTGCTCGCGGCCGACCTGCCGTTCCTCCAGGCTGCCCACCTCCGCGCCCTGCGCGGCGCGCTGCGCGGCACCGCGGCACCGCCGGCGGCTGCGGTGCCGCCGGACGTCGCGGGCGCGGTGCCGCCGGCCGCCGCGGGCGTGGTGCTGCTGGACGATGCGGGCCGGCCCCAGTGGCTGGCCAGCTGCTGGGATGCCGCGTCGCTGCGCCGGATGGCGGGCAGCTACCGGGGTAGCTCGCTGCGCGGGATGCTCGGCGCCGGCCCGGCAGGCCGGAGTCCGGCTGGACCGGGCGGCCGGTGAGCCGCCGCCCTGGCTAGACTGCGACACCCCGGACGAGCTGAGCCGGGCCCGGGCCTGGACGCAACGGGAGGCACCACGGTGAACACGCTGGACGCCTGGACCGAGGCGGTGTGCCGCGACCTGGGCCTGGACCCGGCCACCGTGGACATCACGGCCCTGCTGGACGTGGCCCGGGATGTCGCGCACGGGGTGACGCGGCCCGCCGCGCCGCTCACCACCTACCTGCTCGGGGTGGCCGTGGGCCGGGGCCTCCCGGCGCCGGAGGCGGCCGCCCGGATCACCGGGCTGGCCGCGGCCTGGGCGGGCGCGCACGGGCAGGGCGCGCAGGGGGACGGCGCGCACGAACACATTGATGAGGCTGATAGGTCGGCCAGCTGATTGGCATTAGCGCCAATGGGACAAGGCTGCCTACCGTGGAGGCAGCCGTCCCTAGCGAGGTGACCGATGCGAGCCGCCGCCGCTCCCAGCCTGCCCAGCCGCACCCCGGAGGACCTGACCAGGGCGATCCGCCGGGCGGTCCGGCAGCGCGGGGACTGGGCGCAGACCGCGGGCCGGGTGGCCGCCGCGCTGCGCGGGCACCTGCCGGGCCCCGGCATCCTCACCCTCCGCGAGCGGCAGGGCGACCCGGCCGGTTACCGGCAGCACCTGCTGCACGCCGAGCCGGACGGCTCGTTCTCCGTGGTCGGCCTGGTCTGGCGGCCCGGCCAGGTGACGCCGGTGCACGACCATGTCACCTGGTGCGTGACCGGCGTGCTGCAGGGGGCGGAGTATGAGGAGCTCTTCGCGGTGACGCCCGGCGGCATGGCGCTGGAGCAGGTGGGCGCGGCCGAGAACGGCCCGGGCGGGGTCACTGGCTTCGCGCCGCCGGGCGACATCCACCGGGTGCGTAACCGGGGCGCCGGCACGGCCGTGTCCGTGCACATCTACGGGGCCGACATCGCCCGGCTGGGGACCAGCGTGCGGCGGGTCTACGACCTGCCGGTCCGCGGACCGTCGGCGCTCAGCACCCGCTGACCGGCCCGATCACCCGCCTCCTGGCCGCAGGACTGCGGCGTGGCCATGGGGCGGGCGGGGCGTTCGGTACCGGGATTTCCAGCATGGCCAGGTTCGGGCCCGGCTTCCGGACTTGCTCTCCGATGCATATCGATATATCTTTGAGTTATTCAGTAAGGCAGGGAAGTTCACTGGGCAGTCTCCCAGGGCCCTGCCTCAGACGACAAGGGAGTAGCCAGAGATGCGACACAGTCATGGAGAAGCCTGGGAAGGGCCAGGCGACGAGGAAGAAGCATGGGGACACCGGCAGCACGGCGGGCCGCGTGGCCGGGGACGCGGGCGCGGCCCGGGCGGCCGCGGCGGGCCGGGCATGGCGCGGGGCGGTTCCGGGTTCGCGGACTTCGGCCCGTGGTTCGGCGGGCCCCGGTTCCGCGGCCCGCGGGTCAAGCGCGGTGACGTCCGCGCGGCGGCGCTGGCGCTGCTGGCCGACGGGCCGCGCAACGGTTACCAGATCATCCAGGAGATCGGCGAGCGGAGCGGGGGACTGTGGCGGCCCAGCCCGGGCTCGGTGTACCCGGCGCTCCAGCAACTGGAGGACGAGGGCCTGATCACGGCGACCACCGGAGAGGGCGGCCGCCGCGCCTATGAGCTCACCGACGAGGGGCGGGCCTACGCGGCCGCGCACCCCGACGAACTGCAGGCGCCCTGGGACCTGGTGGCCAGGTCCGTCGGGGACGACGCCGTCGAGCTGCACCGGCTGTTCGGCACCGTCGCGATGGCGGCCGTGCAGGTGGTCCGGGTCGGCAACGCCGCGCAGGTGGCGCAGGCCCAGCAGATCCTCACCGACGCCCGCAGGAAGCTGTACCAGATCCTGGCGGCCGACGACGAGGAGCAGGCCGAGGATGGCCCGGCCGCCGGCTAGGCCGGGCGGCCGGGATGAGACGGGCCACGACGCACGCCGGGCCGGGCCTGGCCGCACGTTCCTGACCGGGATCGCGGCTAGGCTCGGACCCGACGCAGTGGGAGGCGCAGATTGACGGCACAGATTCCGCCGGGCGCGGACGGGATGGCCAGCGCGGGGCCGGCGCTGGCCGAGGCGCCCGGCCCGGCCGGGGCACGGCCACCCGCCGTGCAGGTCACCGGGCTGGTCAAGAAGTACGGGGACATCGAGGCGGTGCGCGGCATCGACTTCGAGGTCGCCCGGGGTGAGACGTTCGGCTTCCTGGGCCCGAACGGGGCGGGCAAGTCCACCACCATCAAGATCCTCTGCACCCTGGCCCGGCCCACCGCGGGCGGGGCCCGGGTGGCCGGGCATGACGTGGTCGCCGAGCGCGACGCGGTCCGGCGCAACATCGGGCTGGTCTTCCAGGACACCACGCTGGACAACTACCTGACCGGCGCGCAGAACCTGCGCTTCCACGCGGAGCTGTACGCGGTCCCCAGCGCGGCGGTGGAACCGCGGATGCACCAGGTGCTCGACATGGTCGGGCTATGGGACCGGCGGGACAGCCTGGTCAGCACCTACTCGGGCGGGATGCAGCGGCGGCTGGAAATCGCCCGCGGGCTGCTGCACGCCCCGCACGTGCTGTTCCTCGACGAGCCGACCGTCGGCCTGGACCCGCAGACCCGCTCGTCGATCTGGGAGTACATCAACCAGCTGAAGCGGCGGGAGGACATCACGATCTTCCTGACCACGCACTACATGGACGAGGCCGAGCACTGCGACCGGATCGCCATCATCGACCACGGCAAGATCGTGGCCATCGACACGCCCGAGGCGCTCAAGGCCAGCGTGGGCAAGGACCGGGTGCAGATCCAGACCTCCGACGACCCGGCCGCGATCAGGGAGCTGGCGGACCTGTTCGGTATCGAGGCCGCCATGCATGAGGGCGCTGTCACCTTCGCGGTCGAATCGGGGGAGCAGTTCGTCCCGCAGCTCTTCGCCCGGCTGAGCGTGCCGATCCGGTCGGTCAGCGTGTCCCGGCCGTCGCTCGACGACGTGTTCATGTCCTACACCGGCACCACCATCCGGGACGCCGAGGCATCAGGGACCGATCACATGCGCGCCATGGCGGCCCGCATGCGCGGGAGGCGATGAGCATGGCAACCCAGACCGCCCCGGCCGCCGTCCCGCAGGACGTGCTGGCCAGCCAGATCAGGGTGGCGGTGCCCGAGCGGAGCCTGCGCTCGGACCTGCGGGCCGTGAGCATCGTGTGGCGCCGGGAGATGATCAGGTTCCGCCGGGACCGGCTGCGCGCCGTGACCTCGCTGATCCAGCCGCTGCTCTTCCTGCTCGTCCTCGGCACCGGGCTGTCCTCGCTGGCCGGGCGCAGCCTGCCGTCGGGGGTGGACTTCAAGACGTTCATCTTCCCGGGCGTGCTGGCCATGTCGGTGCTGTTCACCGCCGTGTTCTCGGCCGCGTCGATCGTCTGGGACCGGGAGTTCGGCTTCCTGCGCGAGATGCTGGTCGCGCCGGTCAGCCGGGCCGCGATCGTGATCGGCAAGTGCCTGGGCGGCGCCACCATCGCCACCTTCCAGGGCATCGTCATGCTGGCCCTGGCCGGGCTGGCTGGCGTGCCGTACAACCCGGTCCTGTTCGCAATCCTGATCGGCGAGCTGCTGCTGCTGTCCTTCACCATCACCGCGTTCGGGGTGATGATGGCGGCCCGGATCACCCAGTTCCAGGCGTTCATGGCGCTGACCCAGATGCTGGTCATGCCGCTGTTCTTCCTGTCCGGCGCGCTGTACCCGCTGTCCGGGCTGCCCGGCTGGCTGAGCGTGCTGACCCGGATCGACCCGCTGACCTACGTGGTCGGCCCGATGCGGCACGCGGTGTTCTCGCACCTGAGCCTTAACCCGCTGTTCGCCTCCCGGCTGTCGCCCAGCATCACCTGGCTGGGCTGGCCGGTGCCGGTCTGGCTGTCGCTGGCCCTGGTCGCGGTCATGGGCCTGGGCATGCTGGGCGTGGCCATCGCCGAGTTCAGCAAGAGCGAGTAGCGGCGCAGGCCCGGCCCCCGGCGCACGGGGACCGGGCCTGCGCGCGTCAGGCGTCGCGCAGCCGCAGCATCAGGCCGCCGGCCAGCAGCGCCGCCGCCGCCCAGGCGGCCAGCACGCCGAGCCCGGCCCACGGGCTGATCGGCAGGCCGCGCAGGCCGGTGGTGGCCTGGATGGCCAGCCCGGCCGGCATCGGCCCGATCTGCTCCATATGGCGGTACCACTGCGGGCCGAGCACCTGGGCCACCACCGGGAACAGGTAGAGCAGGCCGAGGACCAGGCCGATGGCCGCGGCCGCGTCCCGGACGATCGCGGCCACGCCCAGGCTGAGCAGGGCGATCAGCGCCAGGTACAGCACCGACCCGGCCGCCGCCCGAGCCACCGGCCCGTCCGCCAGTGACAGCGGCGGGAAGCCGCGGGCCGCGGTGAAGCCGTGCCCGGGCAGGATGAGCCGCCCGGCGAGCACCGACCCGAGCACGGCCAGGCTCCCCGCGGCCAGGACCAGCACAGTGATCACGGCCGCCTTGGCGGCCAGCACGGTGATCCGCTGCGGCCGGGCCGCGAAGGTGACCCGGATCATCCCCGTCCCGTACTCGCCGCTGAGCACCAGCACGGCCAGGACGGCCACGGCGGCCTGGCCGAGCTGGACCCCGGTGAGGCTGATCCGGGCGGTGTCCACCGGGCAGGCCAGGCCGGGCGGGCAGCGCGTCACGGCCACGGTGAGCGCGCTGAGCGCCACGGTCGCGGCGATGGTGGCCAGCAGCAGCCCGGCCGGCCCGGGCACAGTCCGCAGCTTGGTCCACTCCGCGTGCAGCGTGGTCATGCGTCCCGCCGCCGGAGCAGCACGGCGGCCAGGCCCAGGGCCAGCGCGGTGTAGCCGCAGAGCACGGCGAAGCCCGCCCAGGGGGAGAGCGGGAAGTACCCGCCCGCTGGCGTATATAGCGCTGTGACCTGCGGGTATTGGGGCAGGCTCTGCTGGATGGCGAAGCCGGCGGCCGGGGTGAGGCGCAGCAGCCAGTCGGCCGCCCCCGCGGGCAGCACGGACGCGACCCCCAGGATGTACGGCAGCACGATGGCCACGATGACCACGGTGACCGTGGCCGCACTGCGGCGCAGGATGGTGCCGAGGGCCAGGGCCAGCACGGCCGACACGGCCAGCAGCGCGGCGGTGCCGGCCAGCACGCGCAGCTCCGTCAGCCACGTCACGTGGAACAGGTAGATGCCCTCGGACCGGTCCAGCCGGTTACCGGCTACGAGCGCGATGACGGCGGCGGGCAGCCCGGCCGCGAAGCTGACCGAGCCGATCACCAGCGCCTTGGCGGCCAGCACCCGGCTCCGCCGCGGGCTCGCGGCCAGCGTGGTGCGGATCAGGCCGCGGCGGTATTCGGCGGTGATGAACAGGGCGGCCACCACGGCCACCGCGATCAGCCCGGCGAACGCGCCGACCAGGTGCTGCTCGATGGTCGCGGTGGGGCCGCCCGCCCCGGCGCCCGGCGCGTTCACCACCGGCGAGATGTCGCCTGACCCGGTGACCGTGAACGTCCCCCCGGCCTGGTGGAACCCGCCGGTCAGGGCCACCTGCTGGGCATCGATGTCCTGCCCGGCCCAGGCCCGCCCGGGTGCCGCCCCGGTCAGGCTGACGTGGTCCGCGGTGACGGTGGCCTGGCTGGGGCTGTCCTGGGAGCTCTCCCCGCCGAAGCTCTGCGAGGTGATGCGGTGGGCCGGCGAGGCCGCGAACAACCCGGCCTGCACCGTGGCGGGCAGGCCGGCCAGGTGCGCCGCGCCGACCCGGGTCCAGTGCGTGCCGTCGGCCGACTGGTACCCGGTCAGGGTGTCGCCGGACCGGGTCAGCCGCAGCCACCGCGGGTCAGCCGGTGACGGCAGGCCGCCGCGGCCCGCCAGGTCCTGGGTGTAGTCGTACTGCATCCGCACGCCGTGGCCGCCGGTGACCATCAGGGCCGCGTACCCTGATCCCGCCCGGGTGCTCTGCTTGATGATGATCCCGGCCTTGGACCAGGGCTGCAGGCCCCGGTAGGGCAGGGACGGGCCCTGGCCAGGCGAGCCGCCGGGCCCGGCCGGCGCGCCGCCATTGCCCCCGTACCGGCCGGTGAGCGAGGTCACCCGGACGGTGATGCTGCCGTTGCCGGTGAGCGGCCGGTGCACGAAGTAGAAGCTGTCCCGCACCGCCTGGCCGCCCGGCCCGGTGGGCATGGGGACGACGCAGGCCGCGCCCGTGCGGACCGGGCCGCCCGCGCCGTTACTGCAGGCGATGCGGGCGCTCCCCGCGGCGAACAGGCCGAGCAGGTCCATGACCACGGCAGCGGCGACGATGCCGATGACCCAGCCGCGGACGGTGCGGAATTTGGTCCACTCGGCGTGCAGCACCCGGGCGAAGCCGTCGCGCGGGGCCGGCGCCGGGGCGCGCCGGGGCGCAGTGGTTGCGCTCATCGGGTGGCCTCCGGTGCCGCCTCGGCCCGGTATTCCACCGCGTCCCGGGTGAGGTCCAGGTAGGCCTGCTCCAGGCTGGCCCGGTGCGCGGCCACCTCGGAAAACGGGACGCCGTGGTCGCTGAGCACGGTGACCACCCGGGCTGGGGCCAGGCCGGCCACGATCAGCGTGCCGGGGCCCGCGGCGGTGACGGCGGCCCCCGCACGTCCCAGCGCCGTCACCGCCGCCGGCTCATCGGCGGTGCGCAGCGTCACCCGGTCACCGGATGCGGCGGCCAGCAGCGCGGCCACCGGAGTGTCGGCGATGACCCGGCCGCGGCCGACGATGACCAGGTGGTCGGCGGTGCCTTCCAGCTCGCTCATCAGGTGGCTGGATACCAGCACGGCCCGGCCCTGGCCGGCCAGCGACCGGAGGAAGCCGCGCATCCACACGATGCCCTCCGGGTCCATGCCGTTGAACGGCTCATCGAAGATCAGCACCGGGGGGTCGCCGAGCAGCGCGGCGGCGATGCCCAGCCGCTGCCGCATGCCGAGCGAGAACCCGCCCGCCCGCCGCCGGGCCGCCGCCTGCAGGCCGGCTTGCCCGATCACCTCGTTAACCCGGCGGGCCCCCAGGCCCTGGGAGTGGGCCAGCCATAGCAGGTGGCCCCGGGCCGACCGGCTGGGCTGCAGGGCGCCCGCGTCCAGCAGCGACCCCACGCAGGTGAGCGGCCGGGCCAGGCGGGCGTAGGGCCGGCCGCCGACCAGGGCGCGGCCCGCGTCGGGCGCGTCCAGGGCGAGGATGACCCGCATGGTGGTGGACTTGCCGGCGCCGTTCGGCCCGACGAACCCGGTGACCCGGCCGGGGGAGACGGTGAACGTCATCCCGTCCAGCGCCACCGTGGCCCCGAACCGCTTGCGGAGGCCGGCGACCTCAATGGTTGCTTCCATGCCGCCGGTTGTACGGCACCGGCGCTAACACCGGCCGCACGGCGGACGTTATCCCGTTGTTAGGTCCGGCCAGGCATGCTGGGAGGATGCACCTGCCGCGACTGCCCCGTACCGTGCGGATGCGGCTGACCGCGCTGTACTGCGGCCTGTTCCTGGTGTCGGCCGCCCTGATGCTGGCCATCACCAACGGTGTCGGATCGACCTACTCCGTGACCCGCGCCGCCGCCGCGTCCAGCCAGCCAGCGCCGGCCCAGGACGCCCGGGCTCATGCCGCCATCTCGCACCAGTTCCTGCTCGGGTCGCTGATCGCGCTGGGCGTCATGGCCCTGGTCTCGGTCGCGGTGGGCTGGATAGCCGCGGGCCGGGTGCTGCGCCCGCTGCGGGTGATGACCGCGGCCACCCGGCGGATCTCCGCCGACAGCCTGCACGCCCGGCTGGCCATGCCCGGTCCCGGGGACGAGCTGAAGGACCTGGCTGACACCATCGACGGGCTGCTGGAGCGCCTGGAGGGGGCGTTCGCCGCGCAGCGGCGTTTCGTGGCCAACGCCTCCCATGAGCTGCGCACTCCGCTGGCCACCATGCGCGCGTCGGTGGACGTGGCCCTGGCTAAGCCCGGGCCGGTGCCGGCCCCGGCCGCGGCCCTGGGTGAGCGGGTCCGCGCCGAGCTGGACAAGGTCGACGAGCTGCTGGACAGCCTGCTCATGCTGGCCCGCGCGCAGCACTCCGCGCTGCCCGGCCAGGCGACCATCCCGCTGGACTACGCCGTCTCGGCCGCCCTGGCGGTGCGGGCCCCGGACATCGCGGCCCGGAAGCTGACCGTCGCGCACACCACCGGCCCGGCCGGCGGCTGGGTCCGCGGCAGCCAGCCGCTGCTCCGCCGGATGATCGACAACCTGCTGGACAACGCGATCCGGCACAACGGCGACGGCGGCTGGATCCGGGTGGCCGTGGCCGCCGGGGACGGCCAGGTGCGGCTGGTCGTGGAGAACGGCGGCCCGGTCCTGGACCCGGCCCAGGTGGCCCGGCTGGGCCAGCCGTTCCAGCGGCTCGGCACGGACCGCACCGGGCCGGCCGGCGGGGCCGGGCTGGGCCTGTCGATCGTCGCGGCCGTCGCCGAGGCGCACGGCGGCGCGCTCCGGCTGGACGCCCGGCCGGCCGGCGGCTTGCGGGCCGGCGTCGCGCTGCCGCAGGCCGCGCCGGCCCCGGCGGCCCCCCCGGCCGGCGTTCCGGCATGAGGGTCCTGGTGGCCGAGGACGCGCGCCCGCTGGCCGACGTGCTGGCCGAGGGGCTGCGCGACCAGGGGATGGCCGTGGACATCGCCCGGGACGGGCTGCAGGCGGCGGCCAAGCTCGACGCCTGCGCCTACGACGTGGTCGTGCTGGACCGGGACCTGCCCGGCATCCATGGCGACACGCTGTGCCAGATGATCACCGGGCGGGACGGGCGGGCCATGGTGCTGATGCTGACCGCGGCGGGCGCCCCCGGCGACCGGGTCAGCGGCCTGGCCCTGGGCGCCGACGACTACCTGGGCAAGCCGTTCCACTTCCCGGAACTGGTGCTGCGCATCCGGGCGCTGGCCCGCCGCCAGCCCGCGGCGCGGGCCCGGACCCTGCGGGTGGCGGGGGTCGAGCTGGACCCGGTGCGCCGGGCGGCCGCCCGGGACGGCCGGCCCCTCGACCTGTCGGTCAAGGAGTTCGGCGTCCTGGAGGCACTGCTGACGGCCAGCCCCGGGTACCTCCGCGCCGAGGACCTGCTGGAGCAGGTGTGGGACGAGCACGCCGACCCGTTCACCAACACGGTGGCGGTGACCATCGGACGGCTGCGGCGCAAGCTCGGTGACCCCCCGGTCATCGCCACCGCCCCCGGGATCGGCTACCGGATCGCCTGACCGGCCGCCCCGGCCCGGGCCGGGCGGGCCGGTCAGGCTGGGCCGGTCAGGCTGGGCCGGTCAGGCTGGGCCGGTCAGGCATCCCGCAGCCGCAGCATCAGGCCGCCGGCCAGCATCGCCGCCGCCGCCCAGGCCGCCAGCACCCCGAGCCCGGCCCACGGGCCGATCGGCAGGCCGCGCAGGCCGGTGCTGGCCTGGATCTCCAGCCCAGCGGTCATCGGCGCGATCTGATCCAGGTGCCGGTGCCAGCCGGGACTGCCGACCACCTGCGCCAGGATGGGGAACAGGTACAGCAGGCCGAGGACGATCCCGATGGCCACCGCGGCCTCCCGCACCGCGGTGGCCACGCCCAGGCTGAGCAGCGCGATCAGGGCCAGGTAGAGCACCGAGCCGCCCGCCGCGCGGAGCACCGGCCCGGTGCCCAGGGACAGGTCCGGGTAGCCGTGCGCCGGGCTGAACCCGTGGCCGGGCAGGATCAGCCGCCCGGCCAGCAGCGAGCCGGACACAGCCAGGGCCCCGGCGGCGAGCACCGGGACGGTGAGCACCGCGGCCTTGGCCCCGAGCACGACGGCGCGGCGCGGCACGGCGGCCAGCGTGGTCCGGATCATCCCGGTGGCGTACTCGCCGCTGACCGCCAGCACGGCCACCATGACCACGACGGCCTGGCCCAGGCCGACACCGGTCAGGCTGAGCCTGGTCAGGTCCGGGTGGCAGCCGGCGGCCGGCCCGCACGAGCGGGCCGCCGCGGCCGTGGCGCTGAGCGCCACGGTCGCCGCGATGACGCCGAGCAGCAGCCAGCCGGTGCTGGCCATGGTGCGCAGCTTGGTCCACTCCGCGTGCAGCGCCCCGGTCATGCGTCCCTCCGCCGGAGCGCCACCGCGGCCAGGGTCACGGCCAGGGCGGCCCAGGCGCACAGCACCGCGAAGCCGGCCCACGGCGGCAGCGGGAAGTACCCGTTCCCCGGTGTGTAGTCGGCCGTGATCTGCGCGTACTGCGGCACGGATTGCTGGATGGCGAAGCCGGCCGCCGGGGTGACCCGCAGCAGCCAGTCAGCCGCCCCGGCCGGCAGTATCGGCAGCGCGGCGGAGAAGAAGTAGGGCAGCACGATCAGCGCCATGACGAGGGTGACGGCCCCGGCGCTGTGCCGCAGGAGACTGCCCAGGGCCAGGGCCAGGACGGCGGTCACCGCCATCAGCGCGGCGGACCCGGCCACCACCCGCACCTCGGTGAGCAGGCTGACCGGCAGGATGTAGTTGCCGTTGGAGCGCAGCACCCATTCCCCGGCCACCACCGCGACGCCGGCGGCGGGCAGGGCGGCGGCGAAGCTGACCGCGGCGATCACGGCGGCCTTGGCGGCCAGCACGCGGCCCCGCCGTGGGCTGGCCGCGAACGTGGCCCGGATCAGGCCCCGGCGGTATTCCGCGGTCGTGAACATGGCGGCCACCACGACCACCGCGATCAGCCCGAAGAACACGCCCAGCAGGGTGATTCCTATCGGCGTGCCGTTACCCTCGGGCCCGGCGGCCACATCCGGGGCGATGTCACCGGAGCCGGTCACCGTGACCGTGCCGCCAGCCTGATGGAAGCCGCTGCCGGGGGGCGCGCCGCTGCCGGGGCCGCCGCCCACGCTGGTGCCGGCCCAGCCGCCCCCGACCCCGCCCCGCAGGGTGACGTGATCGAAGCGGGCAGTGCCCAGGGTGGCCGAGCCGCTCCCGCTCGACGTGCCGATCGAGTGGGAAGCCGAGTGCGAGGACACCGGCGACGCGGCGAACATCCCGGCCGCCGTGGTGGCCGGCAGGCCGGCCAGGTGAACGGTGCCGACCGCCCGCCAGTGCGTGCCGTCGGCCGACTGGTACCCGGTCAGGGTATCGCCGGACCGGGTCAGCCGCAGCCAGCGCGGCGCGGCCGCGGTCACCGCGGCAGCCGGCCCGGCGATGTCCCCGGTGTAGTCGTATTGCATCCGGACCCCGTGGCCGGCGGTGACCATCATGGCCGCGTAGGCCGAGCCGGGCCGCAGGCTGGCCTTGATGATGACCCCGGCCTTGGCCCACGGCGTCAGGCCGCCCTGGCCGGTCAGCGAGGTCATCCGGGCAGTGATGGTGCCGTGCCGGGCCAGCGGCTGGTGGACGAAGTAAAAGCTGTCGATGACGCCCTCGCCGGCCGGCCCGGCCGGGCTGGAGCAGCCCAGGCCCACGGCGACCGGGCTGTCCGGGCTGACCTGCCCGCCGCACGAGCCGTGGTCCAGCAGCGGGATGACCACGATGAGCAGCATGCCAATGAGGATCCCGATGATCCATCCCCGGACGGTGCGGAACTTGGTCCATTCGGCGTGCAGCACCCGCCCGAACGGGGGCCGCCCGGTCTCCGGGCCCGGCCGGGGCCGGGTGATGACGGCGCTCACCGGGCCGCCCCGGTGCCCGCCGGGGCCGCGTCCCCGGGAGACGCGGCCGCGGCGGGTGCCGCCCGGTACTCGACCGCGTCGTGGGTGAGGGCCAGGTAGGCCTGCTCCAGGCTGGCCCGGTGCGCCGACACCTCGGAGAACGGCACGCCCTTCCCGGCCAGCAGGCTGACGACCTGCTCGGCGGCCAGCCCGGATGCCGTGAGCGTGCCCGGGTCACCGGCACTGAGGGTGGCCCCGGCGGCCTGGAGCACGGCCGCCGCCCCGGCCGCGGCGCTGGTGCGCACCGTGACCCGGTCACCGGACGCGGCGGCCAGCAGGTCCCGGGTGGAGGTGTCCGCGATGACCCGGCCCCGGCCCACGATGACCAGGTGGCTGGCGGTGTCCTCGAGCTCGCTCATCAGGTGGCTGGAGATCAGCACGGCCCGGCCCCCGGCGGCCAGCGCGCGCAGGAAGCCGCGCATCCACACGATGCCCTCGGGGTCCATGCCGTTGAACGGCTCGTCCAGCATCAGCACCGGCGGGTCGCCGAGCATGGCGGCGGCGATGCCCAGCCGCTGCCGCATGCCGAGCGAGTAGCCGCCCGCCTTGCGGCGCGCCGCGGCCTGAAGGCCGGCCTGCTCGATCACCTCGTTGACCCGGCGGGACGGCAGGCCCTGGGAGTGGGCCAGCCACAGCAGGTGGCCCCGCCCGCTGCGGCTGGGCTGCAGGGCGGAGGCGTCCAGCAGCGAGCCGACCTGGGTCAGCGGCCGGGCCAGGCTGGCGTAGGGCCGGCCGCCGACCAGCGCGGTCCCCGAGTCGGGCGCGTCCAGGCCGAGGATGACCCGCATGGTGGTGGACTTGCCGGCGCCGTTCGGCCCGACGAACCCGGTGACCTGGCCGGGGGAGACGGCGAACGTCATCCCGTCCAGCGCCACGGCCGGGCCGAACCGTTTGCGCACCTGCATCACGTCGATCGCTGCGTTATTCATCTGGGTTGTCTTTCGTCGGCGGGAAGTGCCTTCCGAAGCTGGTTCTACGCGCCTGCCGGTGCCAGCCTGGTGTCGGCGGCTGACACCCGGCTGACACCGGGGGCCTGCGAGGGTGAGGCCAGGTCACGCCGGAGGAAGGACGATCAGGGGATCATGAGAGTGCTGGTCGCTGAAGATCATGAGGTACTGGCCCGGGCCATCGGGACCGGGCTGCGCCGCGAGGGCATGGCGGTCGATGTGGTCCACGACGGGGACGACGCGCTGGAGCACCTGGCCATCACCCAGTACGACGTGCTGGTGCTGGACCGGGACCTGCCGGGCACCCATGGCGACGAGGTCTGCCGCCGGCTGGCGGCCGGGCGGGCCGTGACCCGGATCCTGATGCTGACGGCGGCGGGTACCGTCGCCGACCGGGTGGACGGGCTCGGCCTGGGCGCCGATGACTACCTGCCAAGCCGTTCGACTTTCCCGAGCTCACCGCGCGCATCCGGGCGCTGGGCCGCCGGTCCGCGCCGCCGCGGCCGCCCACCCTGCGGTGCGGCGACGTGGTGCTCGATCCCACCCGGCGGGTAGCGTTCCGGGCCGGGCGGCGCCTGGACCTGTCCCCGAAGGAGTTTGCCGCGCTGGAGGTCCTGCTCGAGTCGGGGGACCAGGTCGTCTCCGCGGAGGAAATGCTCGAGCGGGCCTGGGATGAGGCCGCCGACCCGTTCACCACCGCGGTCAAGACCACGATCCGGCGGCTGCGGGCCAAGCTGGGCGATCCGCCCGTCATCCACACCGTCCGCGAGGGCGGCTACCGGATCGGGGGGCCTGATGGTGCGCTCCTGGGCGGGGCGGCTCCCGGGGCGGCTCCCGGGACGGCCGTTGTTCCGCCGGACCCTGCGGATGCGGCTGGCCCTGCTGTACGCCGCCCTGTTCGCCGTCTCGGCCGCCGCCCTGGGCGCGGCGGCGGTGATCTTCAAGCCGAACTTCCTGGTGCACAGCTCGTACCGGGCGGCCCCGGGGAGCCCGGTGCAAGCCGGCTGCCAGGCCCGCTCGTGCACCGTGCCCGGCGGCTGGGCGGGCGGCCTGCCCCAGTTCCTGGCCGGCGGGGCCGGATCGCACAACATCGGCGGGGGACTGGCCCTGCTGGCCATCCTGGTCGTACTGGCCCTGGGCGCGGGCTGGCTGCTGTCCGGGCGGGTGCTGCGGCCGCTGCACGCCATCACCAGCAGCGCCCGGCATATCTCGGCCAGCAACCTGCACCAGCGGCTGCAGGTCAAGGGGCCGGGCGATGAGTTCACCGAGCTTGGTGAGACGCTGGACGACCTGTTCGCCCGCCTCGAGGCATCCTTCGAGTCGCAACGCCGGTTCGTGGCCAATGCCTCGCATGAGCTGCGCACACCGCTGGCCGCCGAACGGACCCTGCTCCAGGTGGCGCTGGCCGATCCCGAGGCCAGCACGGAGACGCTCCGGTCCGCCTGCCGCGAAGCCCTGGCCCTCGGCGAGCAGCAGGAGACCCTGATCGGCGCGCTGCTCACGCTGGCCACCAGCGAACGCGGCCTGGAGCGCCGGGAGCGGTTCGACCTGGCGGGTACCGCCCAGAAGGTGATCATGGATCAGCTGCCCGCGGCCGAGCGCCGCGGCATCCAGATGGGCAGCGCGCTGGAGCCGGCTCCCGCCACCGGTGACCCCAGCCTGGCCGAGAGCCTGGTGGCCAACCTGGTGGACAACGCGGTGCGGCACAACCGGCCGGGTGGCCAGGTGCAGGTGTCGGTGAGGGCCAGCGGGGGGCAGGCCGTCCTGGCCGTCAGCAACACCGGGGAGCCGGTCCCGCCGGCCGAGGTCGGCCGGCTGTTCCAGCCCTTCCAGCGACTGGGCGCCGACCGGGTCCGCGGCGCCGGCGGCCACGGCCTGGGCCTGGCTATCGTCCGGGCCATCACGGACGCGCACCACGCCGTGCTGACCGCCACCCCCGGCCCCGAAGGAGGCCTGGCCGTCCAGGTGATCTTCCCGCCCGATGACCGCCGAAGCCGCGATGACCGCTAAAGCGGCGAGATGAAGCGGGGAGATAGAGCGACGCCGGGTGGCTACGGGGGCAAACCACCCGGCGTCGCAATCATCGGCGTTCCGACGGGGGCCCGGAACGCCGGCAGGTGCTCCGACGGGGGACCAGAGCACCGCTATGCATGTTACACCGAAACCCCCCCTTGTGCGTCAAGAGCGGATTACCGAGCGGGATCTGGTCAGGGCATCCGGTAAGCAGTGCCGTTCACCCGTTTCCCGGCCGCCTTTCAGGCTCCCGATTCCCGGATATGCCCGCCGGGCCGCGGGCCGTCCCTGGCGCCTCGTCCGCCCCGGGACTTTCCGCTGGCCACCTGCTTGCCTCCGGCGGGGTGTAGCGCTCGGGCAGCCGCGGCTCGTAGGCCTGGAAGCGCTTCGTGTCGGCCGGTTCCCGGCCGCCGTTCGCGAGCACCACGGCGAAATAGGGGATGAGGATAGCGCCCGCCGCCGGAATCGCCGGCCAGCCACCCGGCACCGGCCACGAACAGGACTATCGTCAGCCCGAAACAGAGCACCCGGATGCCCATCATGATCAGGTAACGGCGCTGCCGCGCGGCCACGTCCGCGGTCAGCCCCGGCTGGGCCTCGGTGACGAGGTGGGCGCGCTCGCGGCGGGTCCTGGCGATGCGCTTCACCCTTCCAACGTACGCCGGTTTCTTGCGTGTGACGGCAGGGGCCGCGCCAACTGCGGGCGCCGCGGGATAACCCCGCGGGCCACCCGGCGCCCCTCCCTCAGGTATTCGGCGCTAAGGGACCGCACGGATGCCCGGAGCGCCGTCGACCGAGGTCACGCCGGCCAGGGTCATCTGGTGCGCGAGGTCGTCGGTGACCCCGTCGAGCAGCGCCTGGACGCCGCCGGCGCCGCCGCAGGCGAGGGCCCAGAGCACCGGCCTGCCCAGGAAGGCCAGCTGCGCGCCGAGGGCCAGCGCGGCGAGCACGTCCCCGCCGGTGCGCAGCCCGCCGTCCACGTGGACCCGGCCGGGCAGCGCGGCCGCCACCGCGGGCAGCGCCGCGGCGCTCGGCACCGACCGGTCCAGCTGGCGCCCGCCGTGGTTGGACACGATGACCGCGGCCGCCCCGGCGGCGGCGCAGGCCACGGCGTCATCCGGCGCGGAGCACGCCCTTGACCACCACCGGCAGCCCGCTGATCTCAGCGAGCCAGCCGATGTCCGCGAGCGCGACGTCGGCGGCGTGCACGGCCGCGGTCGAGGTCGGCGAGCGGCCCGAGATTGACCAGGAAGTGATCGTCGGTGATCACATCGTGCTGCGGAGGTCCTGGCCTTGCGGCCCGACCACCGCGGTGTCCGCGGTGAGCACCAGGGCGTGCGCCCCGGCGGCGGCGGCCCGGCGGACCAGCCCCGCGGTGAGGTCCCGGTCGCGCATCAGGTACACCTGGAACCACCAGCTGCCCCCGGCGGCCGCGACCGCGGCCCCGACGTCCTCGATCCGGCAGGAACTCCGGGTGGACAGCACGTACAGGGCGCCGGCCCGGGCCGCGCCGGCCGCGGACGCCACCTCCCCGCCCGGGTGGGCCAGCCGCTGGAAGGCGGCGGGCGCGACCGCCACCGGGGTGCGCAGCCGCAGGCCCAGCGGGCTGGCCAGCTGCACGCTGGTATCCACGGCCGAGACGTCGCGGAGCACATGCGGCAGGAACTGCACCCGCTCCCAGGCCTGCGGGTTGGCCCGCAGCGTGGCCTCCCGGCCGGCCCCGCCGGCATAGAAGTCGTAGATCTCCGGGGACAGGCGGCCCCGGGCCTGCCGTTCGAGCTCGGAAACGTCAGGAGTCACACTAGGAACCCTGCCCGAACGGCGGGCGCAGCGCCATGGACACTTCCTGGAGGAACCTATGACCGACCGCACCTACCGGGTCACCGAGATCGTCGGCACGTCGCCCGGACGGGATCGAGCCGGCGATCCGCAACGCGGTGCACCGGGCCGGGCAGACCCTGCGCCACCTGGACTGGTTCGAGGTCACCGAGGTGCGCGGCCAGATCACGGACGGCGAGGTGGCCCACTACCAGGTCGGCCTGAAAGTGGGCTTCCGCCTGGAGGACGACTGATGTGCTAGCCCGGGGGCGACCGCCGGAACCCCCCGCGCAATCGCTGGCTCGGAGGGGACACGCCTCCGGCGCGCCCCGCCTCGCCAGCGAGTTAGCTCGCCTGGCTGACCGAGGACATGTTGAAGCCCTCGACCCGCACCGGCGGGCATCGCGCACCGGGTGAAGTAGTCGCCCCACTCGCGCGGCAGCGCCGGGCACGGTGGCGCCGGCCTCGGTGAGCCGCCCGAGCATGCCGACCGGGCTCTCGTTGAACCGGAAGTTGTTCACCGCGCCGGTGACCTCGCCGTTCTCCACCAGGTAGACGCCGTCCCGGGTCAGCCCGGTGAGCAGCAGCGTCTGCGGGTCGACCTCGCGGATGTACCACAGGCAGGTGAGCAGCAGGCCGCGGCCGCGTGCCGGCCACCATGTCGTCCAGCGATGCGCCGGCTGCCCGGCGGGCCGTCCAGGACCAGGTTGTCGATGGCCGGGGTGACCGGCAGCCCGGACAGCTCGGCGGTGTGCCGGGTCTGGATCAGCGCGGCCAGCTCGCCGTCGGGGATCCAGGCGGTGCGGCGCCAGCGGCAGCCCGTTGTCGAACACCGAGGACGTCGACGGCCGGAGGCGTGCGCCACGACGAACGGCGCGCAGCCCAGCCCGGGCAGCGCCGGGTCGCTGCGCAGCGTCGACGCGGCAGCGCGGCCAGCCGCTCGCCGACCCGGGTGCCGCCGCCCGGCTTGCTGAACACGGTGCGCCCTTCCAGGGCGTCCTCGGCCGCCGCCGACCAGTACAGGTAGACCATCAGGTCGGCCACGGCGCCCGGTGGCAGCAGCGTCTCGTACCGCCCGGCGGGCAGCTCGATCTTGCGGCTCTGCCCAGTCCAGCCGCTGGCGCCAGGCCGGCGTCCAGGGCGGCGACGTCCACGTCGGTGAAGTCCCGGGTGCCGCTGCCCGACCCAGGTGGAGCGGGTCAGGTCGGCCGACTTGGCGTTCAGGTCGACCCTGCCCGTCGGCTGGTCGTGGCGCAGCCGCAGCCCCGTCGACGTGCCCAGGAACGTGCGTGGTCAGCGTCGTGCTCGGCGAAGCCGAACAGCTTCCGGCCCGCCGCCTGCGCCGCGGCGAACGCCGTCGCCGAGATCGCGGCGAAGGCGCCGAACACCCCGATCTCCGTCCCGGCGACCGGATCGTCCCAGGCGGCCCGCCGAGCCCGGCGCCGTCGCATCCGAACGCCGTCGCGTCGCCGGGGCCCAGCAGCGGTCGCGCGTCCTCGGCCGGGGAACCGTCCGCGGCGGCCTGCTCCGCCGCCGCGACCACGTCGTCGATCGGTCGTCGCGCAGCCCGGCCCGGGACACCACGCCGGCACGCTGGGCCCTCAGCGCGGTGGCTGATCGCGATCACGGTCAGCTGCCGGGACGCGCGCCACGCCGTTCGTGGTCAGGGTGTTGCCGGCCCAGCGCAGGTTGGCCGCCGTGGACTCGTCGGCGATGACCACGCAGTCGTCGCACCTGGCGGCGGCCAGCGCGCGCTCGACCGTCTCCTGCGGCGACCGGCCGTCATGCCCCCTCCTCCGCCGTGTTGAGCATCCTGACCCCGCGCAACAGCGCGCGCGGGGCAGCCGTGGCTGACCGGGGCGACCTGGCCGGGCTGGCCCTTGCCGCAGTTGAACGCGCCGCCGAGCAGGTAGGTCTGCGGGCCGCCGACCGCCTCCATCGAGCCCCAGAAGTCGGTGGTGGTCGCCTGGTAGGCGACGTCCCGCAGCTGGCCGGCCAGCCGGCCGTTGCTGATCCGGTAGAAGCGCTGGCCGGTGAACTGGAAGTTGTACCGCTGCATGTCGATGGACCAGCTCTTGTCGCCCTCGATGTAGATGCCGTCGGTCCACCCCGGCGATCAGCTCCTCGGTGCTGGGCCCGTCCGCGGCCGGCTGCAGGGAGACGTTGGCCATCCGCTGGATCGGCATGTGCGCCGGGGGAGTCGGCGAAGGCGCAGCCGTTGGACCGGCCGAGCCCGGTGAGCCGGGCGATCCGCCGGTCGAGCTGGTAGCCGGCCAGCACGCCGCCGGGATGAGGTCCCAGGACTGCTGGCCCGCCACGCCCTCGTCGTCGTAGCCGACGGTGGCCAGCCCGTGCGGCGACGGTGCGGTCCCCGGTGACCTGCATCACCGGGGAGCCGTACTGCAGGCGGCCCAGCTTGTCCGGGGTCGCGAACGACGTGCCCGCGTAGGCCGCCTCGTAGCCGAGCGCCCGGTCCAGCTCGGTGGCGTGGCCGATCGACTCGTGGATGATCAGCCACAGGTTGGTCGGGTGGATCACCAGGTCGTAGCGGCCGGCCTCGACCGCCGGGGCGGCCAGCTTCCCGGCCAGCAGCCCGGGCAGCTGCGGCCAGCTCGTCGTCGAAGTCCCAGCCGGTGCCGGTCAGGTACTCCCAGCCCCGGCCGGCCGGCGGGGCGAGCGTGCGCATGGTCTCGAACCGCGCCGCCGGGTCGACCGCGACCGCGGTGAGCGCCGGGTGCAGCCGGACCCGCTGCTGGGTGGCGGTGGTGCCGGCAGGTCGGCGTAGAACTTGTTCTCCCGGACCAGCGTCAGCGAGCGCGTCGACGTGGTCGACCGCGGGGCGGCCGAGCAGCCGCGCGCTCCAGTCGCCCAGCCAGGCCAGCTTGTCCGCCACGGCGACGTTGAGCGGGTCGATCTCGTAGGCCGACACCCAGCGTCGACGTCGCCGTAGCCGGGCTCGCCGGCCAGCTCGATGCGCTCGGTGTTCATCGCGGCCGCGACCCGGGCCACGTCGACCGCCTCCTCGGCGGCACGCACCGCCGCCGGCGGTGGTCAGGTCGACCGCCGGCCGCGAAGCCCCAGGTGCCGTCGAGGACCACGCGCACGGCCAGGCCCAGGTCGTCCGCGTTGACCAGGGTTTCCAGGTGCCCGTCGGACAGGCTGATGTCCTGGCCGCGGATGCGCTCGGCGCGGAAGTCCGCGTGCTCCGCGCCGAGCTCGCGGGCCCGCTGCAGCGCGGCGGCGGCCAGCTCGCGCAGCGGGTAGCTGGTGAACTCCGGCGTCGATCGGGGTGAGTACTGTGCTCCACGAGTGGCAACCTATCCCACGCCTATCAGGCCGGGTACGCTCGCGGAGGCGCTGGGCCGCGATCGCCGTGAAGAGGAGGTGTCGCGCGCAGATGAGCCGTTCCGTCCTAGTCACCGGCGGGAACCGGGGCATCGGGCTGGCCATCGCCCGCCGGCTCGCGGCGGCCGGTGATCAGGTCACCGTGACCTCCCGGTCCGGGGAGAGCGTCGGAGGGCCTGGCCACGGTGGCCTGTGACGTCCGCGACGCGGCCTCGGTGGACGAGGCCTTCGCCAAGGTCGAGGCCGGCCAGGGCCCGGTGCGAGGTCCTGGTGGCGAACGCCGGGCATCACCCATGACCAGCTGCTCGCGCTGATGAGCGAGGACGACTTCACCTCGGTGATCGACACCAACCTGGCCGGCGCCTACCGGGTGGCCGCCGGGCGGTGCGCGGCATGATGAAGCTGCGCACCGGCCGGATGGTGTTCATCTCCTCGGTGGTGGGCCTGCTCGGCTCGGCCGGCCAGGCCAACTACGCGGCGTCCAAGGCCGGGCTGGTCGGCCTGGCCCGGTCGCTGGCCCGGGAGCTGGCCCCGCGGAACATCACCGCGAACGTGGTGGCGCCGGGATTCGTGGACACCGACATGACCGCGGTGCTGGCCGAGGACCGGAAGGCCGCCGATCCTGGCCCAGGTGCCGCTGCGGCCGCCTGGCCACGGCGGACGAGGTAGCCGCGACGGTCGCCTTCCTGGCCGGCCCGGACGCGGCCTACATCACCGGGGCGGTCATCCCGGTCGACGGCGGCCTGGGCATGGGGCACTGAGGGGGCCTGCGATGGGAATCCTGGACGGCAAGCGGATCCTGGTGACCGGGGTGCTCACCGACGCGTCGATCGCGTTCCACGTGGCCCGGATCGCGCAGCAGGAGGGCGCCCGGCTGGTGCTCACCGGCTTCGGGCGGCTCAGCCTGGTGGAGCGGATCGCCAAGCGGCTGCCGGACCCGGCGCCGGTGCATCGAGCTGGACGTGACCGACCCCGGCCAGCTGGCCTCGCTGGCCGAGCGGGTGTCCGGGCACCTGGACGGGCTGGACGGCGTGCTGCACGCGGTCGCGTTCGCGCCGCAGGGCGCGCTGGGCGGCAACTTCCTGAGCGCCGAGTGGCCGGACGTGGCCACCGCGCTGCAGGTGTCCACGTACTCGCTGAAGGCGCTCGCGGTGGCCGCGCGGCCGCTGATGAGCGGCGGGGGCTCCATCGTCGGCCTGGACTTCGACGCGTCGGTCGCCTGGCCTTCCTATGACTGGATGGGCGTGGCCAAGGCCGGCCTGGAGTCCTGCGCCCGGTACCTGGCCAAGGAGCTCGGGCCGGACGGGATCCGGGTGAACCTGGTCGCCGCGGGGCCGTTGCGCACCATGGCGGCGAAGAGCATCCCCGGATTCAGCGCGTTCGAGGACATGTGGGACGGGCGGGCGCCGCTCGGCTGGGACCTGGGCGACCCGGGGGCGGCCGCCCGGGCCTGCGTCGCGCTGCTGTCGGACTGGTTCCCGGCCACGACCGGGGAGATCGTGCACGTGGATGGCGGGGTTCATGCCGTCGGCGGCTGACGCCCCCGCCGCCCGGCCCGCTGGCTCCGGGCCGTTCGTGCTGACCCTGTCCTGCCCGGACCGGCCCGGCATCGTGCACGCGGTGGCCGCCTACCTGCATGAGTCCGGCTGCAACATCCTCGACAGCCAGCAGTTCGCCGACCTGCCGATGAACCGGTTCTTCATGCGGGTGCAGGTGGACTCGCTGGGCGGGGCGGGCCTGCCCGCGCTGCGGGCCGGCTTCGGCCCGGTCGCCGGGGAGTTCGGCATGGACTGGGAGCTGCACGACCTGGCGGTCCGCCCCCGCGTGCTGATCATGGTGTCCAGGGAGGGGCACTGCCTCAACGACCTGCTGTACCGGCGCGAGGCCGAGGCGCTGGCCATCGACATCCCGCTGGTGGTCGGGAACCATGCCGGCCTGGCCCGGCTGGCCGCCGGGCACGGGGTGCCGTTCGAGCACATCCCGGTCGGGCCGGACCCGGCCGAGCGGGCCGAGGCGGAGGCCCGGCTGCTCGACCTGGTCGCCGCGCACCGCATCGATTTCGTGGTGCTGGCCCGGTACATGCGCATCCTCTCCCCGGACGTGTGCGCCAAGCTGGCCGGCCGGATCATCAACATCCACCACTCGTTCCTGCCCAGCTTCCGCGGCGCGCGGCCGTACCAGCAGGCGTACGAGTACGGGGTGAAGGTGATCGGGGCCACCGCGCACTACGTGACGGCGGAACTGGACGAGGGCCCGGTCATCGAACAGGAAGTGGCCCGGGTCGAGCACGACGCCTCGCCGGCCCACCTGGCGGCCATCGGCCGCGACGCCGAGCGGGTGGCGCTGGCCCGGGCGGTGCGCTGGCACGCCGAGCACCGTGTCCTGCTGCACGGCCGCCGGACGGTCATCTTTAAGTAACCAGGCTGGCCAGCCGGGTTACCCTCGGCTGCTCGCCCACGGTGGCCACGGCCCGGGCTAGCGCCGGGCCCGCCCCGTGCACGATGGACAGGTGCCGCTGGGCACGGGTCAGCGCGGTGTAGGCCAGCGGCCGGGACAGCATGCCGGCCGCCTCCGCCGGGAAGACCGCGACCACGGCGGGCCATTCCGAGCCCTGCGCCCGGTGCACGGTCAGCGCCCAGCCGTGCCGCAGGTCGCCGAGCAGCCGGTCCGGCACGCACACCGTGTTGACCCGGGGGACCCCGGACCCCCCGCTTGCCGCTGCGCGCCGGGGCTTCCGCCGGAGCCGGCCGGGAAAGAAACGATGAGGCCGCCGTCACCAGGGCCGGTGACCGTGCCGACCTCGCCGTTCGCGAAGCCCTCGTCCGGGTGGTTGGCCACGGCCACCACCCGGTCGCCGGGGTCGAACCCGCCCCGGCTGCCCGGCCCGGGATTGAGCCGTTCCTTGAGCGCCCGGTTCAGCTCGGCGGTCCCCGCCGCGCCCTTGTGCACCGGCGTGATCACCTGCACGTCCCCGGCCGGGATGCCGAGCACCCGCGGGATGGAGTCGGTGACCAGCTGGATCACCCGCCGGGCGGCGTCCGCGCTGCCCCGCACCGGCACCACCACCACCTCACGGCCAGGCGCGTGCACCGGGGGCAGCGTGCCGCCCCGGACCGCGGTGGCCAGCCGGGCGATGACCCCCCCGTCCTGCTGCCGGTAGAGCCGGGTCAGCTCGGTCACCGGGACCGCCCCCGAGTCGATGAGGTCGGCGAGCACCCGGCCGGGCCCGATCGACGGCAGCTGCGCCGGGTCGCCGACCAGCACCAGCCGGGCCCCGTCCGGGCAGGCCTCGACCAGGGCGGCGGCCAGTTCCGCGTCGAGCATGGAGGCCTCGTCCACCACGACCAGGTCGGCCTCGACCGGCGCCTCCTCGTTCCGGGAGAAGCTCCAGGTGAACCCGTTGGTCTGCGCGCCGAGCAGCCGGTGCACCGTGGTCGCCGGGGCGCCGGCCAGCTCCTCCAGCCGCTTGGCGGCCCGCCCGGTCGGCGCGGCCAGCGCGACCCGCAGCCCGCGGGCTTGCGCCATGGCCACCACCGCCGCCACCGTGCGGCTCTTGCCGGTGCCCGGCCCGCCGCACAGTACGGACACGCCGTGCTCGGCGGCCGCCGCCACCGCCTGCTGCTGCACGCTGTCCAGCCCGAGGGTGCCTGACTCGTCCGCGCCGTCCGTCTCCTCCGGGGTCCCGGACTGCTCCTCCGGGTCCAGTGGCTCGGCCAGCGCGGCCAGCCGCTGCACCCCCTCGGCCACCGCCTCCTCGGCCATCGCGTACCGGGCCAGGGCCAGCAGCACGCCGCCGTCCCCGCTCCCCGTGCCGTCATCCCCGCCGTCCCCGGTGCCGTCCGCCCCGGCTCCGCCGCCCGCGGCGCCGCCATGCTCGGCGTCATCGCCGCCGGCCACGGCATCATCCGCGCCCGGGCCAGGCTCCGCGTCGAACGGCAGCACGCCGCCGTCGTCCACCGCGGCCGCGATGGCCGCCGCCGGGTCGCCGATAAGGAACCGGCCCAGCGCGCCCGCGATCACCCCGGCCGGCACCGCCGTGTGCCCGTCGCGTGCCGCCCGGGCCAGCAGGTAGCCGGCCAGCGCCCGGCCGCGCCGCGGGTCCTCCGGGGCGGCCTGGCCGCCGAGCACCTGGCGGGCGAACCAGTCCGCCTGGTCCGGCCGGAGCTGCGGCACGGCTAGCAGCCGCCACGGGTCCTCGCGCAGCTGCCGCGGCGCGGTCGCGCCGAGCCGGGCCACCGCCGGCCCGGCCAGCCGGGCCGGTACCCGGCAGGCCACCAGCAGCCGGGCCGTCTCATACACGGGCCGGGCGGCCTCGAACGCGGCGGCCAGGGCCACCGCCCGCTTGCCGCCGACTCCCTCGACCAGTTCCAGCCGCTGTGCGCTGACCTCGCCGGGCCCGATGATGCCGGCCGCCGCCAGGCGGCCGGCCAGCCGGGGACCCAGGCCGGGCCACAACCCGGCCGCGCAGAACTCGGCGAACACGTCAGGCAGGTCCTCAGGCACCGGAGTGCGGCCAGCCTCGGTAACGGCGGACATCGCGCCCAGCGTAGCCGGGCGCCCCGTCAAAACCCCGCCACCACGCGTGACGCCACTCCCCGGGCGGGGCCGGGAACGCGCCGTCCGGGGGACCGCTTGTGCCGGCGGCGGCCCTCGCTGATACTCGGGACCATGGAAGGGAACCCGGGCGGCGCCGCGCCTGCGGACCGCCCTGATCCGCTGCGCCGCCGCTGGCCCGGCGCGGACCGCCAGCGCGTGTCGGACGCCGAGCGGGAGAAGGCGATCGACCAGCTCTGGGCGCGCTACGACGAGGGCAGGCTCAGCTACGACACGTTCGCGATCCGGATGGAGGCCGCGGTGCACGCCCGGGCCCGGCCCGAGCTGGCCGCGCTGCTGGCCGACCTGCCGTCCGCGCACCGGCTCACCGGCGCGCTGCGCAGCTACTGGCAGCGCGGCTGGGCGGTGCTGGCCGGCGCCGGGCTCCGGCTGGCGGCCGCCCCGCCCGTGCTCAGGTTCCCGTCCGGCCCGCAGGCCCGGTTCACCATCGGCCGGGACACCGGGTGCGACATGGTGCTGCCCGACCCGACGGTGTCCCGCTGGCACGCCGGGCTCAGGCGCGGCGACAACGGCTGGCTGCTCGATGATCTCGGCTCCACCAACGGGACGACCCTGAACGGGTGGCGGGTCCGGGCCTGGGTCCCGGTCCGGGACGGCGACCTGGTCAGCTTCGGCGCGGCCACCTTCGTCTTCGGCGCCCCGCCGGGCGGCCACGGGGCCCCGGCCGCGGAGCACGGGGCGCGCGGCTGAGCCAGCGGCACGCGCCGTCCGGCCGGCCGGGCCGGGCGTGTCCGTCCCGGCCCCGCGGACCCCGTAGAGTCATGACGTGACCTTGGTTCTGCTGGTGCGGCACGGGATGACGGCCGGGACCGGGACCGTGCTCACCGGCCGCACCCCCGGTATCCCGCTGGATGACCGCGGCCGGGGGCAGGCGGCCGCGCTGGCCGCCCGGCTGGCCGACGTGCCGCTGGACGCGATCATCAGCAGCCCCCTGGACCGCTGCCGTGAGACCGCCGGGGCGATCGCCGCGGCCCGCGGCGGCGAGCCGGTGCCGGTCCAGGAAGACGAGCAGCTCGCCGAGGTCAAATACGGAGACTGGACCGGCCAGCCGCTCAAGAAGCTGGCCCGGGACCCGCTGTGGCGGGTGGTCCAGGCGCACCCGAGCGCGGTCCGGTTCCCGGGCAAGGACGCCGAGTCCATGCCCGAGGTGCAGCACCGCGCGGTGGCCGCCGTGCGGGAGTGGAACGAGCGGCTCGGCCCGGACGCGGTCTACCTGGTCTGCTCGCACGGTGACGTGATCAAGGCGGTCATCGCGGACAGCCTCGGGATGCACCTCGACCTCAGCCAGCGGATCCAGGTGGACCCATGCTCGCTGAGCGTCATCCGGTACACCCCGCTTCGCCCGTTCCTGGTACGAATGAATGACAGCGGCCGCAGTGCCGCCGGGCTGGCCAGGCCGCATCGGAAAGATCCCGGGGCCGGGGCGGGTGACGCAGCCATCGGCGGGGGAGCGGGAGGATAGGGTCATGCCAGTCTACTCCTATGATCCGCCAGAGCGTTTCGTGGCGGGCACCGTCGGGCAGCCGGGAGAACGGACGTTCTACCTGCAGGCCACGGCCCGTGGCCGGGTGACCAGCGTGGCCCTGGAGAAGTTCCAGGTCAGCCTGCTCGCCGAGCGGCTGGAGGAGCTGCTGGACGAGGTGGTGCGGCGGACCGGCGGGCTGACCTCGGTGCCCGCCGCGACCCCCGCCGACCTCAGCGACGACGACCCGCTGGACCTGCCGCTGATGGAAGATTTCCGGGTCGGCGCCATCGCGCTGGCCTGGGACGGCGAGGACGAGCGGGTGGTCATCGAGGCGCAGGAAGAGTCGGAGAACCCGGTCGAGCCACTGGCCGAGGAAGTGCCGGAGAACGGGCCCGGCGTGCTCCGGGTGCGGATCACGGCGGCGTCCGCCCGGGCGTTCTCCCAGCGCGCGCTGCGCATCCTGGGGCAGGGCCGGCCACCCTGCCCGCTGTGCGGGCTGCCGCTGGACAGTGAGGGGCATATCTGCCCGCGGCAGAACGGCCACCGGGCCGCCAATGCCTGAAAAACCGCCCGCCCGGCGGTTGTCCCGCGCCAGATCCTCCCGCCCGGAGCCCAGCCAGGGGCAGCCGCCTGCTGATCATTCGGCGGCGCTGCGGTTGCTCACCGACGGGGAACTGGAGGTGGAGGGGCGGCTGGTGGTGGCGTCCAACGCCACGTTGTACTGCAAGATCTCCGATGGGGCCACCGAGGCGGCCTGCGTGTACAAGCCGGTGGCCGGGGAGCGGCCGCTGTGGGACTTCCCGCACGGCACGCTGGCCGACCGGGAAGTGGCCGCGTACGCGGTGTCCCGCGCCGCGGGGTGGGACCTGGTGCCGCCCACCGTATTCCGGGACGGGCCGTTCGGCCCCGGCATGTGCCAGCTGTGGATCGACTCCGACCCGGCGGTGGACCTGGTCGCCCTGTCCCGCAGCGGGGATCACCGGCTGCTGCGGGACATGGCCGTCTTCGACGCGGTGGTGAACAACGCCGACCGCAAGATCGGCCACCTGCTGCCAACCACCGACGGCGCGCTGTACGGCTGCGACCACGGCGTCTGCTTCGGCGAGGAGTACAAGCTGCGCACCGTGCTGTGGCAGTGGCGGGGCCGCCGGCTGCCCGGCCGGGCCGTCGAGGCGCTGCAGCGGCTGGCCGCGGCGCTGGCCAGCGGCCCGCTCGCCGACGAGCTGGCCAGCAGGCTGAACGGGGACGAGGTCACGGCCACCCGGCAGCGGGTGGACCTGCTGCTGGAGGCGCGGGTGCACCCCTACCCGCCGGAAGACTGGCCCGCCGTCCCCTGGCCGCCGTACTAGAAAAGTCAGCGGCCCGGCTCGCCGGGGTGGCGGCGGCGGCGGAGGTAGCGCTCGAACTCCCGGGCGATAGCGTCGCCACTCGCCTCGGGCAGGTCGGTAGCGTCCTTGGCCTCTTCGAGCGTGCGCACGTAGTCAGCGACCTCGGTGTCCGCCTCGGCCAGCTCGTCCACGCCGCGTTCCCAGGCCCGCGACTCCTGGGGCAGGTCGCCCAGCGGCAGCGAGGCATCCAGCACGTCCTCCACGCCGCGCAGCAGCGCCAGGGTGGCCTTGGGGCTGGGCGGCTGGGCCACGTAATGCGGCACCGACGCCCACAGCGAGACCGCCGCGATCCCGGCCTGGGCGCAGGCGTGCTGCAGCACCCCGACAATCCCGGTGGGGCCCTTGTACTCGACGGGCTCGATGTGCAGGTCGGCGGCGAGGGCCGGGTCGGAGGCGGCCGCCGCGACCGGGACGGGCCGGGTGTGCGGCGAATCCGCCAGCAGCGCGCCGAGCACGACCACCGTCTGCGCGCCGAGGTCGGTGAACGCCTGGACCAGCTCGTCGCTGAAGGCCCGCCAGCGCATGTTGGGCTCGATGCCGTGCACCAGGACCACGTCCCGGCCCAGGCCCTCCGGCGTGACCAGGGACAGCCGCGTCGTCGGCCAGACCAGCCGCTCGGTGCGCCCCTCGGACACCTCCATGACCGGGCGGGTCACCTGGAAGTCGTAGTAGTCCTCCGGGTCGATGGCCCCGATCTGGGTGGCTTCCCAGGCAATGCCCAGATGATCCACCACCCCGCTGGCCGCCTCGCCTGCGTCGTTCCAGCCCTCGAAGGCGGCGATGACCGCTGGCGAGGTGAGCTTGCGGACACCGGTCAACTCGATCACTCACCACCTCCTTCCCGGCCGCCGCCGATGGACACCAGGTTACGTGCACAGCCACGATCACTGCGTGCCCCGGGTCGGTCGCCCAGGGCTGCCGGCGGCCCCCGGGGAACGCGTCGCCTTAGAATAGGGTCCCTATGACTTCCACCGCCCGCCCGCCCCAGCCCGCGCTACCGGCCCTGGGCACCGCCCTGGGGGACCGCGTCGTGGTGGCCGACGGGGCGATGGGGACGATGCTCCAGGCCAGCGCGGCCACGCTGAGCGATTTCGACGGGCATGAGGGCTGCAACGAGATCCTCAACGTGACCCGCCCGGATGTGGTCCGCGCGGTCCATGAGGGCTACCTCGAGGCCGGGGCGGACGCCGTCACTACCAACACATTCGGCGCGAACCGGGCGGCACTGGGTGAATACGGCCTCTCCGCCCGGATCGGCGAACTGTCCGAGGCGGGGGCCCGGATCGCCCGGGCGGCGGCCGACGCCTGGTCCACCCCGGAGCGGCCGCGCTGGGTGCTCGGCTCGATCGGGCCCGGCACCAAGCTGCCCACCCTCGGGCACGCCCGGTTCGGCGAGCTGCGGGACGCCTACCAGGAGAACGCGGCCGGGCTGCTCCGCGGCGGCGCCGACGCGATCATCATCGAGACCTCCCAGGACCTGCTCCAGGCCAAGGCGGCGGTCATCGGGACGCGCCGCGCGATGACGGCGGCCGGCGGCCAGCTCCCGCTGATCGCCCAGGTGACGATCGAGACCACCGGGGCCATGCTGCTCGGCAGCGAGATCGGCGCCGCGCTGGCCGTGCTGGAGCCGCTGGGCATCACCATGATCGGGCTCAACTGCGCCACCGGGCCCGGCGAGATGAGCGAGCACCTGCGCTACCTGGCCGCCCACGCGCGCATCCCGCTGTCCTGCATGCCCAACGCCGGCCTGCCCGAGCTCACCTCGGATGGCGCCCGGTACCCGCTCACCCCGGCCCAGCTCGCGGATGCCCACGAGCGGTTCACGGCCGAGTTCGGCCTGGCCCTGGTGGGCGGGTGCTGCGGTACCACCCCCGAGCACGTGGCCGCGGTGGTGGACCGCCTGCGCGGGCGGCCGGTGGCCAGCCGCCGGCCCCGGCCCGAGCCGGGGGTGGCCTCGCTGTACCAGCACGTGCCGTTCCGCCAGGACACGTCGTTCCTGGCCATCGGCGAGCGGACCAACGCGAACGGGTCCAAGGCGTTCCGCGAGGCGCTGGTCGCGGGCCGCTACGACGACTGCGTGGAGATCGCCCGGGCGCAGACGCGGGACGGCGCGCACCTGCTCGACGTGTGCGTGGACTACGTCGGCCGGGACGGCGCCGCCGACATGGCCGAGGTGGCCGGCCGGCTGGCCACCGCGGCCACGCTGCCGCTCGTCCTCGACTCCACCGAGCCGGAGGTGATCCGGGCCGGCCTGGAGCTGCTGGCCGGGCGCGCGGTGGTGAACTCGGTCAACTACGAGGACGGGGACGGCCCGGACTCGCGGCTGGCCCGGGTCATGCCGATGGTGCGGGAGCACGGCGCGGCGGTGATCGCGCTGACCATCGATGAGCAGGGGCAGGCCCGCACCGCGGAGTGGAAGGTCGCGGTGGCCAGCCGGCTGATCGAGGACCTGACCCGGAACTGGGGGATGCGGACCAGCGACATCATCATGGACTGCCTCACGTTCCCGATCGCCACCGGCCAGGAGGAGACGCGGCGGGACGCCATCGAGACGATCGAGGCCATCCGCGAGGTCAAGCGCCGCTACCCCGAGGTGCAGACCACGCTCGGGGTCTCCAACGTGTCCTTCGGCCTCAACCCGGCCGCCCGGGCCGTGCTGAACTCGGTGTTCCTGGACGAGTGCGTCCGGGCCGGCCTGGACTCCGCCATCGTGCACGCGGCCCGGATCATGCCCATCAACCGGATCCCGGACGAGCAGCTGCAGACCGCGCTGGATCTCATCTACGACCGCAGGCGGGAAGGGTACGACCCGCTGTCCCGGCTGCTGGAGCTGTTCGACGGCGTGGACGCGGCCGCGGTCAAGGCGAGCCGGGCGGCCGAGCTGGCCGGCCTGCCGCTCTGGGAGCGGCTCAAGCGGCGGATCATCGACGGCGAGAAGATCGGCCTGGAAGCCGACCTGGACGAGGCGCTGTCCCGGCGGCCCGCCCTCGAGATCGTCAACGACGTGCTGCTGGACGGGATGAAGACGGTCGGCGACCTGTTCGGCGCCGGCCAGATGCAGCTGCCGTTCGTGCTGCAGTCGGCCGAGGTGATGAAGCTCGCGGTCGGCTACCTGGAGCCGCACATGGAGCGGTCCGGCGAGGACGGCAAGGGCCGGATCGTGCTGGCCACGGTGCGCGGCGACGTGCATGACATCGGCAAGAACCTGGTCAACATCATCCTGTCCAACAACGGCTACGACGTGGTGAACATCGGCATCAAGCAGCCCCTGTCCGCCATCGTGGACGCGGCGACCGAGCATGACGCCGACGTGATCGGGATGTCCGGGCTGCTGGTCAAGTCCACCGTGGTGATGCGGGACAACCTGGCCGAGCTGAACACCCGCCAGCTGGCCGGGCGGTGGCCGGTGCTGCTCGGCGGGGCCGCGCTGACCCGGGCCTACGTGGAGCAGGACCTGGCCACCCTGTTCGACGGGGAGGTCCGCTACGCCCGGGACGCCTTCGAGGGCCTCCGGCTGATGGACGCGTTCATGGCCGTGCGCCGCGGTGAGGCGGGCGCGGCCCTGCCGCCGCTGCGCGAGCGCCGGGTGCGGACCGGGGCCCGGCTGGAGGTCACCGAGCCCGCCGCCATGCCGGCCCGGTCCGATGTGGCCAGGGACGCGGGAGTGCCGGTGCCGCCGTTCACCGGGGACCGGGTGGTCAAGGGCATCCCGCTGACCGACTACGCGGCCTTCCTGGACGAGCGGGCCACGTTCATGGGGCAGTGGGGGCTCAAGCCGTCCCGGGGCGGCGGCCCGTCGTACGAGGAACTCGTGGAGACCGAGGGCCGGCCCCGGCTGCGCATGTGGCTGGAGCGGATCCAGACCGAGGGCCTGCTCGCGGCGTCCGTGGTGTACGGCTACTTCCCGGCCGTGAGCGAGGGCAACGACCTGGTCATCCTGGACGGGGACGGCTCGGAGCGGGAGCGGTTCCGCTTCCCGAGGCAGCGCCACGACCGGCACCTGTGCCTGGCCGACTTCTTCCGCCCGCGCGAGGATGGCCAGCCCGATGTGGCCGCCTTCCAGCTGGTCACGGTGGGCCCGGCGGTCAGCCGGGCCACCGCCGAGCTGTTCGCCAAGAACGCCTACCGCGAATACCTGGAGCTGCACGGGCTGTCCGTCCAGCTCACCGAGGCACTGGCCGAGTACTGGCACGGGCGGATCCGGCAGGAGACCGGCCTGGCCGGTGACGACCCGGCCGACCTGGACGGCATCCTGAAGGTCGGCTACCGCGGCTGCCGCTACTCGTTCGGCTACCCGGCCTGCCCTAACCTGGAAGACCGCGCGAAGGTGGTCCGGCTGCTCGGCCCGGACCGCATCGGGGTCGCCCTGTCCGAGGAATTCCAGCTGGTCCCGGAGCAGGCGACCGATGCGCTGATCACGTTCCACCCCGAGGCGAAATACTTCTCCGCATGACGCTGCAGGCGGTCCTGTTCGACATGGACGGGCTCCTGGTCAACTCGGAGCCGCTCTGGTACGAGGTCGAGGCGGGCATCATGGCCCGGATGGGCAGCACCTGGGGGCAGGCTGACCAGGAGCACCTGATCGGCGGGTCGCTGCGCCGGTCCACCGCGTACATGCGGCGCAGGGCCGCGGTGCCGGTGCCGGAAGAGACGATCGCCGAGTGGCTCACCCAGGGCATGGCCAGCCTGGTGCGCCGCCGCGGCGTCCCGATGATGCCCGGCGCCGCGGCCCTGCTGGCCGCGATCGGCGCTGCCGGAGTGCCGCACGCCCTGGTCACCTCGGCGGAGCCGGAGATCATGGAGGCGGCGCTGGACTCCATCGGGGTCCGCTTCCCGGTCACCGTGTGCGCCGCCGACGTCATCAAGGGGAAGCCGGATCCCGAGCCGTACCTGGAGGCCGCCGCGCGGCTGCGGGTGGCTTCGGAGGGCTGCGTGGCGCTCGAGGACTCTCCCGGCGGGATCACGTCCGCGCACGCCGCGGGGTGCGCGGTCATCGCGGTGCCCAGCGTCCCGCCGCCGGCGGGCCTGGCCCGGCTCACGGTGCCCTCCCTGGAGGCGCTCGACCTGGCCGCGCTGCGGGCCGTGGCGGCCGGCCAGCAGCCGCAGGCCATGTCGGCCGAATCGTAATTCGGTCACAATCCAGGCACGACAATGCGTTAACTCTGGCGCAGACCAGGCAAAACGGTAGATCCTCCCGGTTAGGTCCCTGGTCGGGGGCTTACCCCACAGCCCCGGGCGCGGAAGAGCAGCTGATTTTCCCGCCGCGGGAGATCTTCCGCAGAGCAGGAGCAGTACCTGATGGCAGCACCGCTGGACGTCTCGCCGTCCGGGGAACTGGCGCCGCAGGCGCCGCTGGCCGGAGTGAGCGGCCAGGCCATCGAGGGGCGCTCGCTCGGCCAGATCGCCTGGATGCGGCTGCGCCGGGACAAGGTAGCCATGGCCGGCGGGATCGTCGTGCTGTTCCTCGTCCTGGTCGCGGTCTTCGGCCCGTTGCTGGTGCAGAATCCCGACACGTACCACGCCAACCTGATCAACCCGACGTTCAGCCGGCCGAACGGGCCGTTCGGGGGGATCAGTGCCGCCCACCCGTTCGGCGTGGAACCAGTCAACGGCCGGGATGTGCTCAGCCGGGTGGTCAACGGGGCCCGGGTGTCGCTGCTGATCGCGTTCCTGTCCACCGCGCTCGCGGTCGGCATCGGCGTGGTGATGGGTATCATCGCCGGCTACTTCGGTGGCTGGGTGGACTCGGTGATCGCCCGCACGATGGACGTGTTCCTCGCCTTCCCGCTGCTGGTGTTCGCGATCGCGCTGGTCGGCGTGATCCCCTCGTCGGCGTTCGGGCTGTCCGGCAACACGCTGCGGATCGGCCTGCTGGTCTTCGTGATCGGCTTCTTCGCGTGGCCGTACATGGGACGGATCATCCGTGGCCAGACCCTGTCGCTGCGCGAGCGGGAGTTCGTCGACGCCGCGCGCAGCATGGGGGCACGCGGCCCGTACATCCTGTTCCGCGAGCTGCTGCCCAACCTGGTGGCACCCATCCTGGTCTACGCCACGCTGCTGATCCCGACCAACATCCTGTTCGAGGCCGCGCTGTCCTACCTCGGGGTCGGGATCATCCCGCCGCAGCCCAGCTGGGGAGGGATGCTGTCGGACGCGGTCAACAACGGCTACTGGTCCATCGACCCCATGTTCATGATCATTCCTGGCTTGGCCATCTTCATCACGGTGATGGCCTTCAACTTGTTCGGTGACGGGCTGCGCGACGCTCTCGACCCGAGAGGCAGCCGGTAGGCCGGTGAATCCCCCGAGTTCGCACCACGAATCACGACAGGAGGCGGTCTACCACATGAGGAGACCCAGGACCATCGGGCTGGCCGCGCTGGGCGCCGCTGCCGCGCTCGCGCTGGCCGCTTGCGGCGGCAGCAGCGGCAGCGGCGGCAGCGGCGGCAGCGGCGGCTCGTCATCAGCAGCCGGGTTCAACGCCGCGGTCAACAGCGTCGTCAACCCATCCAGCCACAAGGGCGGGACGCTCACCTTCGGCTGACAGCAGCACCCCCGACTCGACCGACCCGGGCAACACCTACTACGCGTTCTCCTGGAACCTCACCCGGCTCTACACGATGCCGCTGATGACCTACAAGTCCTGCCCGGGCCAGTGCGGCCTGCAGGTCGTCCCCGACCTGGCCACCGGTCCCGGCGTCGTCAGCGACAACGGGCTGACCTGGACGTACCACATCCAGCCGGACGTCAAGTTCGAGGACGGGACCACCGTCACCTCGCAGGACGTCAAGTACGCGGTGGAGCGGACGTTCGACCGCGCCAAGCTCCCGCTCGGGCCCGAACTACTTCTCGCTGCTGCTGGCCCCGCAGAAGCCGGCCTACCCGGGCCCCTACACCGACCGGTCCAAGAACCTGATGGGCCTCAAGGCGGTGCAGACGCCGAACGCGACCACGATCGTGTTCCACCTGGCGCACCCGTTCGCGGACTTCAACTACGTGGTCGCGATCCCGCAGACCGCCCCGGTGCCGCCGGCCAAGGACACCGGCACGAACTACCAGCTGCACCCGATGTCCACCGGCCCGTACAAGTTCCAGAGCTACCAGCTCAACAAGCAGACGGCGCTGGTGCCGAACACGTACTGGAAGGCGTCCACCGACCCGAACGCCAAGCAGCTGGCCAGCAAGATCATCATCACCTGGAACATGAACGCCAACGACATCGACAACCGGCTGCTCGCGGGTGACCTGGACGTGGACGCGGCGGGCACCGGCGTGCAGGCGGCAGCCCGGGCCAAGATCCTTTCCTCGGCCGACGCTCAAGGCCTCAGCCGACAACCCGATCAGCGGGTTCCTCTGGTTCACCTACATCAACACCAAGGTCGCGCCGCTGAACAACGTGAACTGCCGGATGGCGGTCGAGTACGCGGCCAACAAGACCAACTACCAGACCGCCTACGGCGGCCCGGTAGCGGGCGGCCAGATCGCCAGCACGGTGTCCCCGCCGAACGTCATCGGCCAGCAGTCGTTCGACCTCTACGAGGCCACCACCAAGCCCAACGGGGACGTGGCCAAGGCCAAGGCAGCGCTCAAGGCCTGCGGCCAGCCGAACGGGTTCAGCACCGGCATCGCCTACCGCAGTGACCGGCCCAAGGAGGTCGCGACGGCCCAGGCGCTGCAGGCGTCGCTGGCCCAGGTCGGGCATCAAGCTCTCGCTGCACGGCTACCCGTCGGGCACCTACTACAGCAACTTCGCCGGCGTGCCGAAGCTACGTCCACGGGCACAACCTGGGCATCGACATCGGCGGCTGGGCACCTGACTGGCCGGACGGCTACGGCTTCTTCGACTTCATCGCGGCCGGCAACACCATCAGCCCGGCCGGGAACACCAACATCGAGGAGCTCAACGACCCGGTGGTCAACAACGACCTGAGCAAGATGGCCACCACCACCGACGCGACGACGCGCAACTCCTACACCGCGCAGATCGACATGCAGATCATGAAGGACGCGGCCATCCTGCCGGGGGTGTACGCCAAGTCGCTGCTCTACCGCAGCCCGAACCTGACCAACGTCTACGTCCAGCCCTACTACGGCATGTACAACTACGCCGTGCTCGGGCGTGAAGTAGCGCAGCGCAGAAAGAGAGGAGCTGGTGCCCGGCCGGGCTCTGCTTACGGGCAGCGCCGGCCGGGCGCCAGCGCCGCGCACCGTGATCACATTCATCATCCGGCGGCTGATCGCCACCGTGTTCCTGCTGATCGTGGTCAGCATGATCACCTTCGCGATCTTCTTCCTGATCCCGCGGCTGGCCGGGCAGAACTCCTACCAGCTCGCCACCCAGTACGTGGGGCGCAACCCGACCCGGGCGGCAGTGCTGGCCATCGAGGCCAAGCTCGGCCTGGACAGACCGATCTACGCGCAGTACGGCAGGTTCCTGAAGGGCATCGTGGTGGGCGCCCACTACAACAGCGGGACCAGCACCCTCTACTGCCCGCCGCCGTGCTTCGGCTACTCGTTCAAGAACCAGCAGCCGGTCTGGCCGCAGATGGTCAGCGACATGCCGGTCACGATCTCTCTGGCCATCGGGGCGGCGGTGCTGTGGCTGGTCGGCGGGGTGGCCGTCGGGGTCATCTCGGCGCTGCGCCGCGGCACCCTGTTCGACCGGTTCTCCATGGGCGTCGCGCTGGCCGGGGTGTCGCTGCCGATCTTCTTCACCGGGCTGCTCTCGCTGGCCCTGTTCAGTTACAAGTGGCCCATCTTTCCCAACGTCACGTTCGTGCCGTTTACCCAGAACCCGCTGCTGTGGGCCCGCAACCTGGTGCTGCCGTGGGTCTGCCCTGGCGTTCCTGTACGCCGCGCTCTATGCCCGGCTGACCCGGGCGGGCATGCTGGAGACGATGAGCGAGGACTACATCCGCACGGCCCGGGCCAAGGGCCTGCCGGAGCGGACCGTGATCTTCAAGCACGGGCTGCGCGCCGCGCTGACCCCGATCATCACGATCTTCGGCATGGACCTGGGCCTGCTGCTGGGCGGGGCGATCATCACCGAGGTGACGTTCTCCCTGCACGGCCTGGGCCTGTTCACCGTCGAAGCGGTGCAGAACCAGGACCTGCCGGAGATCCTGGGCGTCACGCATGTTCGCCGCGTTCTTCATCGTGCATCGCCAACCTGGTGGTGGATATCCTGTACGCCTTCGTGGACCCGAGGGTGAGGCACTGATGGCCGGCACCCTGCTCGATGTCCGGGACCTGCGCATCCATTTCCCCACCGACGACGGACTGGTGAAAGCCGTGGACGGGCTCTCGTTCAGCCTGCAGAAGGGCCGGACCCTGGGCATCGTGGGCGAGTCGGGGTCAGGGAAAAGCGTCACCAGCCTGGGCATCATGGGCCTGCACCACGGCAGCAACGCACAGATCACCGGGCACATCCAGCTCGATGGCGAGGAACTGGTCGGGGCGCCCGCCAACCGGGTCCGGGAGCTGCGCGGCAGCAAGATGGCGATGATCTTCCAGGACCCGCTGTCCTCGCTGCACCCGTACTACACCGTCGGCGCGCAGATCGCCGAGGCCTACCTGGTGCACAACCAGGTCGGCAAGAAGGCGGCCCGGCAGCACGCGGTCGACATGCTGGGCCGGGTCGGCATCCCGCAGCCGGCCACCCGGGCCGACGACTACCCGCACCAGTTCTCCGGCGGGATGCGGCAGCGGGCCATGATCGCCATGGCGCTGTCCTGCGACCCGGAACTGCTCATCGCCGACGAGCCGACCACCGCGCTGGACGTGACGGTGCAGGCGCAGATCCTCGACCTCATCTGGGACCTGCAGCAGGAGTACCACTCGGCGGTCATCATCATCACCCACGACCTGGGCGTGGTGGCCGAGTTGTCCGACGACATCCTGGTCATGTACGCGGGCCGGATGGCCGAGTACGGCAGCGCCGAGGACATCTTCGACTGAGCCCGGCCACCCCTACACCTGGGGGCTGCTCGCGTCGATGCCGCGGCTCGACGAGGCGCGGCTCGAGCGGCTGGTCCCGATCAAGGGCACCCCGCCCAGCCTGATCAACGTCCCGCCGGGCTGCCCGTTCCATCCCCGGTGCCAGTACGCGAGCCTGACCGGCGGCCGCAGCCAGGACGAGGTGCCCGCGCTGCGCGAGGTCGCCCCGGGGCACCGGGTGGCCTGCCACCTCACCGCCGAGCAGCGCCGTACCCTGCGCGCCGCGCATCTGTCCGCGGAGGCCAGCGCGGCGGCGGCCGGGCGGGCGGAAGCCGTGGCCGCGGAAACCGGGGCACCGCCTCGCCGATCACCGAGGGAGACGCGTGAGCACCCCCGCCGAAGCCGCCGGGCCGGACGTGTCTGCGGTGCCGGGCGCCGACGGCGCACTGCTCCAGGTCACCGGGCTGACCAAGCACTTCCCGGTGACCCGGGGCATCATCATCCGGCAGCGGGTCGGCGCGGTGCAGGCGGTCGACCAGATCGATTTCTCGGTGCCCGCCGGGACGACGCTCGGCCTGGTCGGCGAGTCCGGCTGCGGCAAGACCACCACCGGGCGGCTGCTCACCCGGCTGCTGGAGCCCACCGGCGGGCCGGATCGTGTTCGACGGGCACGACATCACCCACATCTCGGCCGGGAAGATGCGGCCGCGCCGCCGCGACATCCAGATGATCTTCCAGGACCCCTACTCGTCGCTCAACCCGCGGCACACGGTGGGCGGGATCGTCGGCGCCCCGCTGCGGCTGCAGAAGGTCAAGCCGGACAAGGGCATCAAGGCCACGGTCCAGGAACTGCTGGAGATGGTCGGGCTGAACCCGGAGCACTACAACCGCTACCCGCATGAGTTCTCCGGCGGCCAGCGGCAGCGCATCGGCATCGCCCGCACGCTCGCGCTGCGGCCCAAGCTCATCGTCGCCGACGAGCCGGTCTCCGCGCTCGACGTGTCGATCCAGGCCCAGGTCATCAACCTGCTGGAAGACCTGCAGAACGAGCTGGGCCTGACCTACGTGGTCATCGCGCACGACCTGTCCGTGGTCCGGCACATCAGCGACCAGGTCGCGGTCATGTACCTGGGGAAGATCGTCGAGCTGGCCGGCCGGACCAGCTGTACGCCCGGCCCCGGCACCCCTACACGGTGGCGCTGATGTCCGCGGTGCCGGTGCCGGCCCCGGTGCGCAGCGAGGGGCAGCGGCAGCGCCGGGAGCGGATCCGGCTGACCGGGGACGTGCCCAGCCCGATCAACCCGCCGCCCGCCTGCCGCTTCCATACCCGGTGCTGGAAGGCGCAGGAGGTGTGCCGCACCCAGGAGCCCCCGCTGGCCGAGCTGGACCCCGGCCACCAGGTCGCCTGCCACTTCCCGGAGAACACCGCCGGCGCTGCCCGGGTAGCTGCGGCCCCGGCCCGGCCTGGCGAGGGGCCCGGGGGGTGGTCCCCCCGGGCTAGCATGGGGGGAGAACGCTGCCGAGGGGAGCGGTCATGACCTACAACGAGTTCCCGTGGCTGCCGCTGTGCGGCGGCCTGACCCTCCTCGGCCTGATCGCCAGCTGGCTGATCTGGCGGCGCCGCGGCGCCGCCGCCGGGCTTTTCGCCCTGGCCTGGTCGCTGATCCCGCTGGCCGCCTACCTGACCAAGGCCGTCCGGATGCTGTGGCAGATCGGCTCGGCCATCGCCAGCTTCGCCTCGGCCCTGGTGCTGTCCCCGCAGGTCTGGTCGGGCGTGGCGGTGACCGCGCTGATCGTCGTGCTGTTCGTGGTCTCGGGCCGGATGCGGCGCAGCCGGCGCCGCAAGGCCGGATCCACCGCGGCGGGGCCGGGCAGCAGCGGGCCGCGGGGAACGGGCCAGCGGGGCCCGGGCCAGCCGGCTGCCCCGCCGCCCGGGAAGGCGCTCAAGCCGGCCAGGGGCAAGGCCGCTACCCCGGGGGATGAGGACTTCGGCGAGGTCGCCGACATCCTCAAGCGGCACGGCATCAGCTGAGGTCGGCCACGCCCGCCAGGTCGCCGTCGGGCCCGTCCGCACCCGCCAGGTCCTCCGCCACCGCGGCGGCAGCAGGGTCGGGCAGCGGCGGGGGCGTGCCGCCGAAGGCCGGGCAGAGCGCCTGGTGCGCGCACCAGGCGCAGAGCCGCCCGGGGCGGGGCCGCCAGTCCCCGGCCGCCCGGGCCCGCTCGATGGCCTGCCACAGCGCCTCCACCTTGCGCTCGGTGGCCCGCAGGTCGGCCTCGTCCGGCTGATACCGGACGATCTCCCCGTTGCCGAGGTACATCAGCTGCAGCAGCCGGGGCACCTGGCCCCGGGCCCGCCACAGCACCAGGGCGTAGAACTTCATCTGGAACAGCGCGCGGGCCTCGAACTCGGCCGGCGGCGCGGTGCCGGTCTTGTAGTCCACGATGCGGATCTCGCCGCCCGGGGCGATGTCGAGCCGGTCGATGTACCCGCGCAGCTGGAGGCCGGAGGCCAGTTCCGCCTCCACGCGCAGCTCCCGCTGGGCCGGCTCCAGCCGCCGCGGGTCCTCCAGGGTGAAGTACCGGTCCAGCATGGCGGCGGCCTCCTGGAGCCAGGCCAGCCGGTCGGCGTCCACCGGGAACAGCCCGGCCAGCTCCGGGTCCGCGGCCAGCAGCCGCTCCCATTCCGGCTGCAGCGCGGCCCGGGCCGTCTCCGGCGTCCGTTCCCCGGCCGGTGAGTCGAAGAGGCGCTCCAGCACAGCGTGCACCAGGGTGCCCCGGGTGGCCGCCGGGCTCGGCGGCTCCGGCAGCCGGTCGATCACCCGGAACCGGTACAGCAGCGGGCAGGTGAGGAAATCGCCCGCCCGGGACGGAGACAGCGCGCGCACGCCCGCATGAACGTCGGCCATGCCTGGGAGGCTAGGGCACGCATCCGACAGTTGCCCGGCTTTGCGGCCGACTGGCGGCCGGCGCGGCGGGCGCGGCCACCGGGGTCGCGCAGCACGTAGCATCAACCTTGTGGCAGGCACACCGCCGGCGAAGAGTGCACCGCAGGGCCCGAACCCGGGTGTGCGGATCGCGCGGCCCTTCGGGATACCGGTCTACATTTCGCCGTACTGGTTCCTCATCGCCGGCATCTTCATCCTGCTGTACGCGAACAGCCCGGTGGTGGCGGCCTCCAGCGGCGTGCGCTACCTGGTGGCCGCCGCGTTCGTCGTGCTGCTGTACGTCTCGGTGCTGGTACACGAGCTGAGCCATTCCCTGGTGGCCCGCGGGTTCGGGCTGCCAGTGCGCCGCATCCTGCTCTACCCGCTGGGCGGGTTCTCCGAGATCGAGCAGGAGCCGCCCACCCCGGGCCGGGAGTTCCTGGTCTCGGCGGCCGGCCCGCTGCTGTCGCTGGTGCTGGCCGGGATCGGCTACGGCATCCTGCTCACGATCTCGCTGCGCGGGCTGCCGGAGCTGCTGATCCAGCAGCTGGTCTGGGCCAACCTGCTGGTCGGCCTGTTCAACCTGCTGCCCGGGCTGCCCCTGGACGGCGGCCGGATGCTGCGGGCCGGGGTATGGAAGGTCACCAGCAGGCCGGCCACGGGCACCGTGGTGGCGGCCTGGGCGGGCCGGGTGCTGGCCGTGGCCGTGCTGGTGGTCCCGCTGGTCATGCTGACCAGGGCGGGCGGCCAGGTGCAGATCTTCGACGTGGTCTGGCTCGGGGTCATCGCCGCCTTCATGTGGACCGGCGCGACCCAGTCACTGCGGGCCACCCGGGTCCGGGAGCGGCTGCCCCGGCTGCAGGCCAGGACACTAGCCCGGCGGGCCATCCCCATCCCCGCCTCGCTCCCGCTGGCGGAGGCGATCCGCCGGGCCGACGAGGCCGGTGCGCGGGCCCTGGTCGTGGTGGATCACGAGGACAAGCCGATCGCGATCGTGAACGAGAACGCGGTGATGGCGGTGCCGCCGCAACGGCGGCCCTGGGTGGACGCCGGGTCGCTGGCCCGGACCATCGACCCGGGCCTGGTGCTGCCCGCCGACCTGTCCGGGATGGCCCTGCTGGACGCGGTGCGCCGCACCCCGGCCACCGAGTACCTGCTGGTGGAACCGTCCGGGCAGGTTTTCGGGGTGCTGGCGGCCAGCGATCTTGACCACGCCTTCGCGGGTGTCTGATGCTGGGGCTAGCCTGTCCGGCGTGATCCGTCAGCGCCGCGGCCCGTTCGGCCCAGGAGACCAGGTACAGCTCACCGACCCCAAGGGACGCAAGCACATGGTGCTGCTGGCCGAGGGCCGGACCTTCCACACCCACCGGGGCGGAGTCGCCCATGACGACCTGATCGGCCACCCGGAGGGCAGCGTGGTGCAGTCCACGGGCGGCACCCCCTACGTGGCGCTGCGCCCGCTGCTGGCCGATTTCACGCTGTCCATGTCACGGGGCGCGGCGGTGGTCTACCCGAAGGACGCGGCGCAGATCATCGCCCTGGCGGACATGTTCCCCGGGGCCCGGGTGCTGGAGGCGGGCGCCGGGTCCGGCGCGCTGTCCTGCTGGCTGCTGCGCGCGGTGGGCACCGAGGGCCGGCTGGTCTCCTACGAGCGCCGGGAGGATTTCGCCGGGATCGCCGCCGCGAATGTGGAGCGATTTTTCGGCGGCCCGCATCCCGCATGGGACCTGCGGGTAGGCGACCTGGCTGAGCTGCCGCTGGACCCGGCGGAGCCACCTGGCGGCCCCGCGGTTAACGCGGGCGGCGGGCCAGCAGATAGTTTCGACAGGGTGGTACTGGACATGCTCGCGCCATGGGAGTTCGTCGCGGTGGCCGCGGCCGCGCTTATCGGCGGCGGCGTGCTGTGCTGCTACGTGGCCACGGTCACCCAGCTGTCCAGGGCCGTGGAGACCATCCGGGAGCATGGCGGCTTCGACGAGCCTGCCGCCTGGGAGTCGATGGTCCGCGGCTGGCACGCGGAAGGGCTGGCCGTGCGGCCCGAGCACCGTATGGTCGGGCACACCGGATTCCTGATCACGGCACGGCGGCTCGCACCCGGCGCCGTGGCACCGCCACGCCGGCGCTGGCCGGCGAAGGCTTCCCGCGGGGAGCCTGATCAGTGACAATGTCAGCGGGCAGGCGGCACGACGAGGTTACGCCAGGGCCACGGATAGGTAGGGTCTAAGTGAAGTCTGCTCTCGGAAGGGGGTGGGGGCGTGGCCAGTCGTGACGAAGGATCGCGCACCGCGCGGCACGACGACCAGGTTCAGGGCCTCACCACGCAGATCTCCTTCCTCGAGGAGGAGGTGGCGGTGCTTCGGCGCAGGCTGGCCGACGCGCCCCGGCACGTCCGCCTGCTCGAGGAGCGGCTGCGTGAGACGGAGGCCAGCCTGGCCGCCGTGACCGGCCAGAACGAGCGGCTGGCCGACACGCTCCGCGAAGCGCGCGACCAGATCGTGGCGCTCAAGGAGGAAGTCGAACCGGCTGGCCCAGCCGCCGTCGGGTTTCGGCGTGTTCCTGTCGGCCGCCGAGGACGGCACCGCCGACGTGTTCACCGGCGGGCGCAAGATGCGGGTCAGCGTCAGCCCCGCCGTCGAGCTGGACAAGCTGCGGCCCGGCCAGGAGGTCGTGCTCAACGAGGCGCTCAACGTGGTGATCGCCCAGGGGTACGAGACCGTGGGCGAGGTCGTCATGCTCAAGGAGCTGCTCGAGGGCGGCGACCGGGCCCTGGTGATCTCGCATGCCGATGAGGAGCGGGTGGTCCGGCTGGCCGAGCCGCTGCTCGACTCGGTGCTGCGCGCGGGCGACTCGCTGCTGCTGGAGCCGCGGTCCGGCTACGTCTACGAGCGCATCCCCAAGGCCGAGGTCGAGGAGCTCATCCTCGAGGAAGTGCCGGACATCACCTACTCCGACATCGGCGGGCTGGGCCCGCAGATCGTCCAGATCCGGGATGCGGTGGAGCTGCCGTACCTGCACGCGGACCTGTTCCGTGAGCACCAGCTGCGGCCGCCCAAGGGCGTGCTGCTGTACGGGCCGCCCGGCTGCGGCAAGACGCTGATCGCCAAGGCGGTGGCCAACTCCCTGGCCAAGCAGGTGGCGGCCCGGACCGCGCAGCAGCGGGCCGAGCGCGGCGAGGCCGGGGCGGAGGCGCCCGGCTCAGCCAGGGACGGCGCGGCCAAGTCCAAGGACGGCACGGCCAAGGAAGGCAAGAGCTTCTTCCTCAACATCAAGGGCCCGGAGCTGCTGAACAAGTACGTCGGCGAGACCGAGCGGCACATCCGGCTCGTCTTCCAGCGGGCCAGGGAGAAGGCCAGCGAGGGCATGCCGGTGATCGTGTTCTTCGACGAGATGGACTCGATCTTCCGCACCCGTGGCTCCGGGGTGTCCAGCGACGTGGAGAACACGATCGTGCCCCAGCTGCTGTCCGAGATAGACGGCGTGGAAGGGCTGGAGAACGTCATCGTGATCGGCGCCTCCAACCGGGAGGACATGATCGACCCGGCCATCCTGCGGCCGGGCCGGCTGGACGTCAAGATCAAGATCGAGCGCCCGGACGCCGAGGCGGCCAAGGACATCTTCTCCAAGTACGTGCTGACCGAGCTGCCGCTGCATCCCGACGACGTGAAGGAGAACGGCGGGTCCCGGGCGGCGACGGTGGACGCGATGATCCAGCGGGTCGTCGAGCGGATGTACAGCGAGACCGAGGAGAACCGGTTCCTCGAGGTGACCTACGCCAACGGGGACAAGGAAGTCCTGTACTTCAAGGACTTCAACTCCGGCGCCATGATCGAGAACATCGTGGCCCGGGCCAAGAAGATGGCGATCAAGGAGTTCCTGGACACCGGGCAGAAGGGCATGCGCATCGCCCACCTGCTGACCGCCTGCGTGGACGAGTTCAGCGAGAACGAGGACCTGCCGAACACCACCAACCCCGACGACTGGGCCCGCATCTCCGGCAAGAAGGGCGAGCGGATCGTGTACATCAGGACCCTGGTCTCCGGCAAGCAGGGCACCGAGGCCGGGCGCTCGATCGACACGGTGGCCAACACCGGGCAGTACCTCTAGGCGTGTCAGGGGGAGTCGTGTCGGCCGGAGTGGCCTGCCGGAGTGCCCGCCGGCCGGCACTAGGCTCAAGCTCATGAGCGTGCGCCGCGTGATGGGAACGGAAACCGAGTACGGCATCTCGGTGCCCGGCCAGCCGGGGGCGAATGCCATGGTGACGTCGTCCCAGGTGGTCAACGCCTACCAGGCGGCGACGTCGGCGCGCACCCGGCGGGCGCGGTGGGATTTCGAGGAGGAGAACCCGCTGCGCGACGCCCGCGGCTTCGACCTGGCCCGGGAGACCGCGGACGCCACCCAGCTGACCGACGAGGACCTGGGCCTGGCCAACGTCATCCTGACCAACGGGGCGCGGCTGTACGTGGACCACGCGCACCCGGAGTACTCGGCACCCGAGTGCACCAACCCGCTGTCCGCGGTCATCTGGGACAAGGCGGGGGAGCGGGTGATGGCGGAGGCCGCCGCCAAGGCCGCCACGGTGCCCGGCACTGCCCCCATCCAGCTGTACAAGAACAACACCGACAACAAGGGCGCCTCGTACGGCTGCCACGAGAACTACCTGATGCGCCGGGCCACGCCGTTCGCGGACATCGTCCGGCACCTCACCCCGTTCTTCGTGTCCCGCCAGGTGGTCTGCGGCGCGGGCCGGGTCGGGCTGGGCGCGGACGGCCGGGACGACGGCTTCCAGATCAGCCAGCGGGCCGACTTCTTCGAGGTCGAGGTCGGGCTGGAGACGACGCTCAAGCGGCCCATCATCAACACCCGGGACGAGCCGCACGCCGACCCGGAGAAGTACCGCCGCCTGCATGTGATCATCGGCGACGCGAACATGAGCGAGATCAGCACGTACCTCAAGCTCGGCACCACCGCCCTGGTGCTGGCGATGATCGAGGACAAGTTCCTCGGCGGTGACCTGTCCGTCGAATCCCCCGTGGCCGAGCTGCGGGCCATCTCGCACGACCCTTCGTGCCGTCACCAGCTCACGCTGCGGGACGGCCGGAAGATGACCGGCGTCCAGCTGCAGATGGAGTACCTGGAACTGGCCAGGAAGTACACCGAGGACAAGTTCGGCTCGGACGTGGACGAGATGACCGCGGACGTCCTGGACCGCTGGGAATCGGTGCTGGCCCGGCTGGCCGAGGACCCCATGCAGCTGTCCCGGGAGCTGGACTGGGTGGCCAAGCTGGAAATCCTGGAGGGTTACCGCACCCGGGACGGGCTGGCCTGGGGGCATCCCCGGCTGCAGCTGGTGGACCTGCAGTACTCCGATGTGCGCCCGGACCGCGGCCTGTACAACCGGCTGGCGGCGCGGGGCCGGATCACCCGGATGGTCACCGAGGGGCAGGTGCAGGACGCCATCGACTCGCCGCCGGAGGACACCCGGGCCTACTTCCGGGGCCGCTGCCTGCAGCAGTACCCGGAGTCGGTGGCGGCGGCCTCCTGGGATTCCGTCATTTTCGATATTCCGGGCCGGGAGTCGCTGCAGCGGGTCCCCACCCTGGAGCCGCTGCGCGGCACGAAAGCGCACGTCGGGGGCTTGCTCGACCGGTGCAGGACCGCGGCCGAACTGGTCGCTGCGCTCACCGGGCAGGACTGAGGCCGGTCCCCAGCCGCCCCGCCGGGCAGGCCCGGCGCCGATGCCCGATTCCAGGGTTGGACAGGCCATGCGCAGGCGAGGATACGGTTAAGCCGAGGACGACCCTGCAAGACGGAGGTTTCGGGCATGGCGACAAAGGACACCGGTGGCCAGCGGCAGGTTCCGAAGCGCAGTGAGGACACCGAGGACGAGGCTCCGCAGTCCACGGCGGACGTCAAGGAGCGCCAGGAGAAGCTGGCCGACGACGTGGACGCCATCCTCGACGAGATCGACGAGGTCCTCGAGGAGAACGCGGAGGAGTTCGTCCGCTCCTACGTGCAGAAAGGCGGCCAGTGAGGGCCGCTCCCGGCGGCCCGCACCCGCGCAGCCCGCACCCGCGCGGCCCGCGCCTGCGCGGCGGGCCCGGCAGCCGGTCTGCCGGGTTCGCCGTGGGCTGACACCAGGCCGCCCGCACCGGCTGCACAGGCGGTGCGGGGCGGCAGTAAGGTCAGGCAGGGACGGCGGGCTAACCGGGAGGACGCGGCGTGGCTGGGAGTTTCTTCGGCGGGAATTTCACCTCGATGTGCCTGAACGCGGGCACGTCGTCCTTCGCTGACCTGGTGGCCTCCTGCGCGCCAGACCTGCTGCCCGGGGCCGGGACGGCCGCCGCCGCGCGGCTGGGCGCCGCCGGGCCGGACGGGGCCGGGCGGGGAGCCGCGGGGGGAGCGGGCGCGCAGCTGCCGCACGGCACGACGATCGTGGCGGCGCGTTTCGCCGGCGGGGTGGTCATGGCCGGCGACCGCCGGGCCACCGCTGGCAACATGATCGCCCAGCGGGACATCGAGAAGGTGTTCCGCAGCGATGACTACTCCTGCGTGGGCATCGCCGGCGTGGCCGGCATCGGGCTGGAACTGGTCCGGCTGTTCCAGCTGGAACTGGAGCACTACGAGAAGCTGGAGGGGCGCACGCTGTCCCTGGAGGGCAAGGCGAACCGGCTGTCCGCCTTCGTCCGGGGCAATCTGAGCGCCGCCATGCAGGGGCTGATGGTGGTCCCGCTGTTCGCCGGCTACGACGAGGACGCCGGGCAGGGCCGGATCTTCAGCTATGACGCCACCGGCGGCCGCTACGAGGAACGCCCGTTCCACGCCATCGGGTCCGGGTCGGTGTTCGCCCGCGGCGCGCTGAAGAAGCTCTACACCGAGGAGCTCTCGGCGCAGGACGCCGTGCTGGTCTGCATGCACGCGCTGTACGATGCCGCCGACGACGATTCCGCCACCGGCGGCCCGGACCTGGCCCGGAAGATCTACCCGGTGATCGCCGAGGTCACCGCCGACGGGTTCCGGCGGCTGCCCGACAGCGAGGCCGGCGAGGTCGCGACAGAGGTCGTCACCGAGCGGATGACCTCCCCGGGCGGCCCGACGGCGCCGCTGCGGCCACCCGCCGGGGGCGCCGGCTGAGCGCCGGCCCTCCGCCCGCCGCCCGACCAGCCATGACATGAGTAGGGGTACAGCCCGGTGAGTATGCCGTTCTACGTCTCGCCTGAACAGCAGATGAAAGACAAGGCGGACTACGCGCGGAAGGGCATCGCGCGGGGCCGCAGCGGGGTCGTTATCCAGTACGACGCGGGGATCCTGTTCGTCGCGCCGAACCCGTCCAGTGCCCTGCACAAGATCAGCGAGATCTACGACCGGATCGCGTTCGCCGCGGTCGGCCGGTACAACGAGTTCGAGAACCTGCGCAAGGCGGGCGTGCGGTACGCGGACATGACCGGCTACCAGTACGACCGCAGCGACGTCACCGCGCGCGGCCTGGCCAACTGGTACGCGCAGATCCTCGGGCAGTTCTTCACCGAGAGCAACAAGCCGTTCGAGGTGGAACTGGTGGTGGCCGAGGTGGGCGAGGTGCCCGCCGCGGACCAGATCTACCGGATCACGTTCGACGGCTCGGTGGCCGAGGAGCACGGCTTCGTGGCCATGGGCGGCCAGGCCGACCAGGTCGCCGCGGTGCTCAAGGACCACTACGCCGATGGCCTGCCGCTGGTGCGGGCGCTCGGCACCGCCATCGCGGGCCTGGCCGGCCAGGGCAACGGGGACGCCGACCTCAGTGCCGGGCAGCTGGAGGTGGGCATCCTGGACCGGGGCCGGGTGCACCGGACGTTCCGGCGGCTGACCGGTGCCCGGCTCGAGGCCCTGCTGGCCGAGGCCCATAACGCCCCGGCCGCCGCCCCGGCCGCCGCCCCGGCCAGCCCGGCCAAGGACGTGCCCGCCCCTGGTGAGTCGTCCAGCCCGGACGACGGCCCGGCGGCCAGCTAGGGCCGGCCCGGCTGGGCATGCACGACGGCCCATACCGCCCGGACTTCCCCGGCCGTGGTGTTCCAGTATTCGTGCGGGACCGAGGAGTCGAACGCGATGGAGTCGCCCGGGCCCAGCTGGTAGCTCTCGAATCCCACCCGGGCGTGCAGCGTCCCGGTCATGACCAGCCCGTACTCGTAGCCGTCGTGGCGCAGCGCGCGGCGGGCGTCGGTGGAGTGCCCCTGCGGCTCGTACACGACCTCCAGGAAGTCCACCCGGTCGTCGGCGCCCGGGGTGAGCCGCTCCCAGTGCACCCCGCTGGCCAGGTCGATGGTCCGGCGGGTTCCGGCCCGCTGCACGATCCCGTGCCCGGCCGGCAGCGCGGCAGCCGGGGACGGGACCGCCCGGGCCAGGCCGTCGCCGTGCGCGGTCCTGGCCGGCCCGGCCGGCTCGCCGTCCACGGCGAACAGGAAGTCCAGGGACGTCCGCAGCTCGGTGGCCAGCGCGTACAGCATGCCCACGGAGGGGGCGGAGACGCCCCGCTCGATCTGGGACACCAGGCTCGGCGAGCAGCTGATCCGGCGGGCCAGCTCGCGGGCGGACAGGCCGCGCTCCTCGCGGACCTGGCGCAGTCGCGGGCCCAGTTCCGCACCGGGATCGAATGCCGTGCCGGTCATCGCCTGCCCGTCCTCACCGGTCCCCCCTTGACAGCCACACTGTACATACGTTGAATCGTGCTGCACACCTGCCAACGATTGCAGGATCCCGGGACCAGGGGGATCCGCTGTAGTGTCGTGAATGTGCGCAGCCTGGTCCCGGTGGATACCCGCAGCCGGCGGCCCGGATCGCCGAGACGGGACGTAAGACCCTGGAGGATCGAGTGAGCACGACGGACCTGGCCGCTACCACGGGCATCGAGGTGCCCACCGGGCTGTTCATCGGCGGCGAGTGGACCAAGGGCGGAGCCGGGCTGATCGGGGTCACCGACCCGGCCACCGAGGAGATCATCGCTGAGGTGGCCGACGCCACCGCCGAGGACGCCGTGGACGCGGTGGCCGCGGCCGACGCGGCCGCGTCCGGCTGGGCGGCCACGGCGCCCCGGGAGCGGGCCGAGTGCCTGCGCCGGGCCTGGGCCCTGATGATGGAGCGGGCCGAGCCGCTGGCCCGGCTGATGACGCTGGAGAACGGCAAGGCGCTGCCGGACGCGCGCGGCGAGCTGACCTACGCGGCCGAGTTCTTCCGCTGGTACGCCGAGGAGGCGGTCCGGCTGGACGGCTCGGTGCTCACCGCCCCGTCCGGGGCCAACCGGATCCTGGTGGTACGCCAGCCGGTCGGCGTCAGCGTGCTGATCACCCCGTGGAACTTCCCGGCCGCGATGGCCACCCGCAAGATCGGCCCGGCGCTGGCGGCCGGCTGCACCGTGGTGCTCAAGCCGGCCAAGGAGACCCCGCTGACCGCGCTCGCGGTGGCGGACATCCTGCGCGAGGCCGGCGTGCCGGATGGCGTGGTCAACGTGGTGACCACCTCGTCGGCCAGCCGGTTCAGCCAGGCCGTGCTGGGCGACCCGCGGGTGCGCAAGCTGTCCTTCACCGGGTCCACCGAGGTGGGCCGGGTACTGCTGAAGGCGGCCGCTGACAGCGTGATCAACTGCTCGATGGAACTGGGCGGCAACGCGCCGTTCCTCATCTTCGAGGACGCTGACATCAGGGCCGCACTGGACGGAGCGTTCCTGGCCAAGATGCGCAACGGCGGCGAGGCGTGCACCGCCGCCAACCGGTTCTACGTGCACGAGGCGGTGGCCGACGAGTTCACCGCGGCGTTCGCGGCCCGGCTGGGCGCGCTCAAGGTCGGGCCGGGCCTGGAGCCGGGCACCGAGCTGGGCCCGCTGGTGAACGAGGACACCCGGTCCAAGGTGGCCAGCCTGGTCGCTGACGCCGCCGCAGCCGGCGGCCGGGTGCTGACCGGCGGCGCGGTGCCGGACCGCCGGGGCTTCTTCTACGCGCCGACCGTGCTGGACAACGTGACCCCGGGCTCGGGCATCCTGAACGAGGAGATCTTCGGCCCGGTGGCGCCGGTCGTCCGGTTCAGCGACGAGGCGCAGGCCATCGCGTGGGCCAACGACACCGAGTACGGCCTGGTCTCCTACATCTACACCCGGGACCTGCGCCGGTCACTGCGGGTGGCCGAGGCGCTGGAGTCCGGCATGGTCGGCATCAACCGGGGCGTGGTGTCCGACCCGGCCGCGCCGTTCGGCGGGGTGAAGCAGTCGGGGCTGGGCCGCGAGGGCGGGCACGACGGGCTGCTGGAGTTCACCGAGACCAAGTACATCGCCGTCGATTGGTGAGGGCCGGCCGACACGCACGCAGTCACCCCCTGCTGGCGCCCGCCCGGCCCGCCGTGACGTAGGGTCGGGTGAGCGACCATGGATAGACGAATCTTCGGCCTGGAAAACGAATACGGGGTCACCTGCACCTTCCGGGGTAGCAGGCGGCTGTCGCCGGACGAGGTAGCCAGGTACCTCTTCCGCCGCGTGGTGTCCTGGGGCAGGAGCAGCAACGTGTTCCTGCGCAACGGGGCACGGCTGTACCTGGACGTGGGCAGCCACCCCGAGTACGCCACCCCCGAGTGCGACAGCATCCTCGACCTCGTCGTGCACGACAAGGCGGGCGAGCGGATCCTGGAAGGCCTGCTGGTGGACGCGGACCGGCGGCTCCGCGAAGAGGGCATCGCCGGTGACATCTACCTGTTCAAGAACAACACCGACTCGGCGGGCAACTCCTACGGCTGCCATGAGAACTACCTGGTGGGCCGGCACGGCGAGTTCGGCCGGCTGGCCGACATCCTGATCCCGTTCCTGGTCACCCGGCAGGTGATCTGCGGCGCCGGCAAGGTGCTGCAGACGCCGCGGGGCGCGGTCTACTGCGTCAGCCAGCGGGCCGAGCACATCTGGGAGGGCGTGTCCTCGGCGACGACCCGGTCCCGGCCGATCATCAACACCCGGGACGAGCCGCACGCCGACGCCGAGCGGTTCCGCCGGCTCCACGTGATCGTCGGCGACTCGAACATGAGCGAGACCACCATGCTGCTCAAGGTCGGCGCCACCGACCTGGTGCTGCGGATGGTGGAGGCGGGCACGGTGATGCGCGACCTGACCCTGGAGAACCCGATCCGGGCCATCCGGGACGTCAGTCACGACATGACCGGGCGGCGCCGGGTCCGGCTGGCCAACGGCCGGGAGGCCAGCGCGCTGGACATCCAGCGCGAGTACCTGGCCAAGGCGCGGGACTTCACCGACCGCCGTGGCGCGGATGACGTGACGCCGGCGGGTGCTGGACTTGTGGGAGCGCACCCTGCACGCGGTGGACACGCAGAACTTCGGCCTGGTCGACCGCGAGATCGACTGGATCACCAAGTACCAGCTGATCGAGCGGTACCGCGGCAAGCACGACCTGCCGCTGTCCTCGCCGCGGGTGGCCCAGCTGGACCTGGCCTACCACGACGTGCACCGCGGCCGCGGCCTGTACTACCTGCTGCAGAAGCGCGGCGCGGTGGCCAGGACCGCGCGGGACATCGACATCTTCGAGGCGAAGTCGGTCCCGCCGCAGACCACCCGGGCCCGGCTGCGCGGTGAGTTCATCCGGCGCGCCCAGGAGCGGCGCCGCGACTTCACCGTGGACTGGGTGCACCTCAAGCTGAACGACCAGGCGCAGCGCACCGTGCTGTGCAAGGACCCGTTCCGCTCCGTGGACGAGCGGGTGGAAAAGCTCATCGCGGGCATGTGACCGCCCCAGGCCGGCCGGGCCAGCCCCGTTCCGCGCCCCTTCCTTCCTAACGCGAACCCCGCGGCGCACCAGCCACTAAGCTGCTGCGCGCCGCCGGGGGCGGCTGGAGGAGAGGGCAGGGAAGCGGATGCGGGACGCGAGCCGGGCGTCGCGCTGGCCGCTGCGCCTGGCCGCCTGCGCCGCCGTGGCCGTGCTCTTCGCCTGCTACCTGCGCCTGTCCTGGACCCAGCCGGTCAACTCGGACGGCGCGGCCAACGCGCTGCAGGCCTGGGACATGCTGCACGGCAACCTGCTGCTGCATGGCTGGTCGCTGTCCGACGTGTCCTTCTACACCACCGAACTGCCGCAGTACGCCCTGCTGGAACTCGTGCTGGGTCTCGGCCCCGGGGTGGTCCACGTGGCCGCGGCGATGACCTACACCCTGGTCGTGCTGCTCACGGCCCTCCTCGGTGCTGGCCCGGGGGGGCGACCCCCCGGAACCCGCCGCGGATCGCTGGCGAGTGGCCCGCCGCAGCGTCTCCCCGCCGGGGATGGTGCGCCGCGCCGGCGGCTCGGGGGCGCGGTCGTCGCGGCCGGGATCATGCTCGCGCCGCAGCCGGGCAACGGGGCGTACGTGCTGCTGCTGTCCCCGGACCACGTGGGCAGCACGGTCCCGGTCCTGGCCGCCCTGCTCCTGCTCGACCGTGTTAGCCCGGGGGGCGACCCCCCGGAACCCCCCGGCTTTCCGCCTCGTGGCGGCAACCCCCGGAACCCCCCGCACATTCGCCCTGGTCGTGCTGGCGGGCGTGCTGCTGGCCATGGGCCTGGTCGCGGACCCGGTGGTGGCCTATACCGGGGTGGTCCCGATCCTGGCCGCCGCCGCGGTGCGCAGTTACCAGGGCGCCGTCATGCGGCAGCAGCCCCTCGCCAGCCAGCGCTACCCGCTGCTGCTGGGGGCGGCCGCGGTCGGCGCGGCCGGGGCCGCGTGGCTGACCAGCCACGCGCTGCGGGCGCTGGGCGGCTTTCACGTGGCGCCCGTGCACCCGTACTTCGCCACCACCGCGGCGCTGTCCCGGCACCTGCCGATCGCGGCCGCGGGCACCGCCCTGCTGTTCGGCGCGGACTTCTTCGGCCAGCCGGCCGCCCTCGCCGCCGGGCTGGCCCTGGTCCACCTGGCCGGGCTGGCCGCGGCCGGGCTGCGCGGTGTGGCTCGGGCTGCGCCGCTACAGCCGTCTGCCGGACCTGGTCACGCTCACCCTGGTTACGGCCGTGCTGCTGAACCTGGCCGGGTTCGTGCTCAGCACCCGGGTGTCCGACGTGCGCAGTGCCCGGGAGATGGCCGCGATCCTGCCGTTCGCCGCGGCACTGGCCGGCCGCCTGCTGGGGGACCGCCTGACCAGCGTTAGCCTGGGAGGACGATCCCCGGGAACCCCGCGCCAGTCGCCAGCGCTCCGCCCGCTCACCGCGCTGGTGCTCGCCTGCTACCTGGTCTCACTGGGCTACGCGATGGCCCAGCCGGCGGTGCCCGCGGCGGGCCAGCGGCTGGCTGACTGGCTCGCCGCCCGGCGGCCCGGCGCCGGCCTGGCCCCGTACTGGCAGGCCGACGTCATCACGCTGGCCAGCCGCGGCGCCGTCCAGGTGAGCCCGGTCTGCGTGACGGGCCGCCGGGTCACCGCGGAGCACTGGGAGTCCCGCGCGGACTGGTACGCCCCGCGCCGGAGCCGTGCAACTTTCCTCATCGTGGGCGGCTCCGCCTCGTGCAACCACGTCACCGCAGCCCAGGCCCGGTTGGCTTTCGGGAGGCCAGCGCACAGTTACCGGGTTGACGGTTACACCGTCATGATCTGGCAACGGAACCTGCTCACTGTAGTCGGGTGATGCCGGTAGGCTGGCGGCGCTCATCACCTGACATGACAAGGTCCCCACCTCATGCGACGCTTCGCCGTACTGCTGTCTGTCCCGCTGCTGGGCGCGCTCGCCCTGGCTGGCTGCGGTTCCTCGTCCAGCTCAGCCAGCCCGAGCGTGTCGGTGAGCGGCAATTTCGGCGCTAACCCCCTGATCACCATCCCGAGTCAGTCGGCCAGTAGCAAGCTCACGGTCAAGACCCTGATCCAGGGGAATGGCCCGGCCCTGACCAAGACGGATGCCTTCGTCGGCAACTACGCCGTGTACATCTGGAGCGGGAAGACCCACAAGCTCGCCGAGAGCACGTTCACCACCAAGAGCCCGGCGCTGTTCAGCGGGCAGCTGCTGCCCGGCCTGGAGTCGGCGCTGCAGGGCAAGAAGATGGGCAGCCGGGTGCTGGCCGTGGTCCCGCCCGCGGAGGGCTACGGGAAGAGCGGCAACTCCTCGGCCGGCGTCTCGGCCACGGACACCCTGGTGTTCGTGGTGGACATGATCAAGGAGTTCGCGAACAATGCCTCGGCCGCGGGCACCCAGGTGACCAACGGCGGCGGCTCGCTGCCCTCGGTCACCGCGAAGGGCGGTGCCGCGCCCACCATCACCATGCCGTCCTCGGCCCATAAGCCGCCGTCCTCGCTCGTGGTCAAGACGCTGATCAAGGGCTCGGGCGCGGCGGTGCAGAAGGGCCAGACCGTGGTGACCCAGTACGTCGGCTCGATCTGGCGGACCGGCAAGGTGTTCGACTCCTCGTGGAGCCGGGGCCAGCCGTTCGGCTTCACCATCGGGGCCACCCCGAGCCAGGTCATCGCCGGCTGGGACAAGGGCCTGGTCGGCCAGACCGTAGGCAGCCGGGTCATGCTGATCGTCCCGCCCGCTGACGGGTACGGCAAGACGGGCAGCACCCAGGCCGGCATCAAGGGCACCGACACCCTGGTCTTCGTGGTCGACATCCTCGGCGCGATCAGCCCGTCGTCAGGCTCCTGACGGTACGGGCCCGGGGCGGCCCCCGGGCCCGGGGCCCGGGCTCAGCTGTCCTGGCCGCGCGAGCTGAGGCGGTCGGTCAGGGCGTCCAGGATCAGGCCGGCCCCGATGCCGGCCAGCCAGGCATCCTTGGCCAGCGGCACGCCCTGCTGGGTCGGGCGGAGGCTGCCCTCCATCCGCATCCCGGGCGTCTTGAGGTACAGGCCGATCAGGCCGCCGGAGAACGCGGTCAGGGCCAGCCCGGCCAGGCCGGCCGGCACCACCGGCAGCAGCAGGGTGGTGCCGACGGCGATCTCGCTCGCCGCCAGCAGCCGGGCGAAGTCCTGCGGCTTCATCGTGCCCAGGAACGGGTACGTGGCGGCCGCCATGCCGTGCAGCCGGGCGGCGGTCTCCTCATCGGCGGACAGCTTGCCCAGGCCGGAGTTGAGGATGAACGCCCCCGCGGTGAGCCGGGGCGGCAGGGTCCGTGCTAGTGAGGCGAGCCGCATGGGGGGCTCCTTTCTGCTCTCCAGGCCATTTAAACGGCCGTGCTAACGGCCCTGCTCCGGCCCCTCGCCACCAGGGTGCCGGCGTGCCGCCCGGCCGCCGCCGCCGCGAGGAAGTAAGCCAGGTCCGCGTCCAGGCTCCGGCCCATGGTGGCCAGCGGCACCGGGCAGTCCCGCAGCGCCGCCTCGAGGCCGCCGGTGCCCACGGTGACCAGCGTGTGCCGGGCGGCCAGCGCGGCGGCCTGCCCGGCGACCAGCGCGCCGAACTCCCCGGGCAGGTCCGGGAGCACGACGTCGGCGCGGGCCAGCGCCACCCGGCCGTAGCTGGTCAGGCTGTGATGGGACAGGCCGCGGTGCCGCGGGCGGGGGTCCGCGTCGCTGATCCGCAGCGCGGCCACCGGGCGGCCGCCGAGGACCGCGGCCGCGTTCACGGCCTCACCGCAGGCCACCCCGGAGAATCCCCACCGGGTGCCGGTGCCCAGGTTGCCCGGCCCCTGGGTGACGATGATCGCCTCCGCGCCGAGCACGTGCCGGGCCGCGAGCAGGCCGGTGTGCAGGGTGACCGTCTCCAGGTCGCCGCCGAACGACTGCCCGGTGCTGACGGTGCCGCGCAGCCAGCCGGCCTCGCGCAGCCCGGCCGCGGTCCGGGAGAACCAGGCGGGCAGCGCGCCGCCGTCCAGCATCACGTACACGGCGGCGGGCGGGTCCGGCGGCCGGCCCGCAGCCCGGCCAGCACCGCGGGCAGCGCCGAGTGCAGGTCGGCCACGACCACCGGCACCCCGCCGATGTCGTCGGCGGCGCGCAGCACGTCGTGATGCGGTGAGTCCTGCTCATCGGCGCCGAGCACGGTGGCCTGGAGCGGGGTGTAGCGGGCCTTGACCAGGTGCCCGGGGCCGTCCGGGTCCGGCGGCAGGCGGTCTGGCAGCGCCACCACCAGGGCGTAGCCGCCGGTGCCGAGGCCGAGGGCCAGGGCGGTGGTGTTCAGCAGCACCCGGTCGCCGGGCTCCGGGCGCCCGGTCAGCGGCGGGTAGGCCAGGGCGCGCATCCGCTCGCCATCCACAGCTACCTCGAACTCCGCCGCACCAGGCCACTCGCGGCGTACCGCCAAAACCTCGCCACTGCGCCACCTGATCACTCCCGCAGGGTAGCGTCATGAGTTGACGGGCGGGCGGGCGAAGGACTAGCGATGTCACGAAGGAAAACCGAACGGCTGCTGGGCCTGGTTGTCTGCCTGCTGTCCAGCGAGCGGTACCTGACCGCGCTGCAGATCCGCGACGCGGTGCCCGGCTACCCCGAGTCCTTCGAGGCGTTCAAGCGCATGTTCGAGCGGGACAAGGAGGAGCTGAGGGAACTCGGCATCCCGCTGGAGACGGGGTCCAATTCGCCGCTGGAGGACGAGGCGGGGTACCGCATTCCGCGGCAGGCTTACGTTCTGCCGGAAATACGGCTGGAACCGGATGAGGCCGCGGTGCTTTCGCTGGCCGCGCGGGTCTGGCGGCAGGCCGAACTGGCCGGGGCGGCGGCCGGCGCGCTGCTCAAGCTGCGGGCCGCCGGGGTGGACGCCGAAGAGACGCCGCAACCGGGGATCGAGCCGCGGCTGCAGGCCGGGGAGGCGGCGTTCGGCCCGCTGTGGGAGGCGGTGCGGGACCGGCGGCCGGTGAGCTTCGCCTACCGGGCGGCCGGGCGCAGTGAGCCGCAGCAGCGACGGCTGGAGCCATGGGGAGTGGTGAACCGGCACGGCCGCTGGTACGTCGCCGGGCTGGACACCGACCGCGGGGCGGAGCGGGTCTTCCGGCTCAGCCGGATCGAGGGCCCGGTGCGGTTCACCGGCCCGGCCGGGTCGGTCACCGTGCCCGAGGGCATCGACGTGCGGGAGACCGTGCGGGAGTGGGACGCCCACCCGCCGCCGCGGCGCTCGGCCCTGCTCCAGGTGCGGCAGGGGGCCGGCCACGGCGTGCGGCGCTACGCGACGGACGTGCGCCCCGGCCCGCCCGGCTGGGACCTGGTCGAGGCACCGTTCTCCGACGTCGGCTGGTTCGCCGAGCACCTGGCCTCGTTCGGCGTGGCGGTCCTCGCGCTCGAGCCCGCCGACCTGCGGGAGGCCGTCATCACCCAGCTGAAGGGAGTCCTGGCGTGATGTCCCCGGCGCCCTCGGCGAACACCAGTTCCCTGCGGCTGCAGCGGCTGCTCGCGCTGGTGCCCTACGTGATCAGCCGGAAGGTGGTCGGCCTGGCCGAGACGGCCGAGGCGTTCGGGGTCAGCGAGCGCGAGCTGGTCGATGACCTGAATCTGCTGTGGTGCGTGGAACTGCGCTCCCCGGACCCGTACTGCCCCATCGACCTGTCCTACGAGGGCGGCGAGATCGTGGTCAGCCAGGCGGAACTGATGGACCGGCCGCTGCGGCTGGCCGTGGACGAGGCCAGCGCGCTGCTGGTGGCGCTGCGGATGCTCGCGGAGGTGGGCCATGTGGCGCCGGTGCCCGGCCTGGCCGAAGGGTCGGCGCTGAGCCGGACCATCGCCAAGCTGGAGGCGGCGGCGGGCGAGGCGGGGGTACCCAGCGCCCAGGTGGCCATCCAGGTGGACCGGATCGCCCAGCAGGCGGTGCTGGAGTCGCTGCGCGACGCGCTGGCCCGCGGCCGGCGGGTGCACCTGACCTATTACGTGCCGGGGCGGGACGAGGCCACCGAGCGCGATGTGGACCCGATGCGGCTGCTCGTCGTGGAAGGGCGCAGCTACCTGGAAGGCTGGTGCCGCCGGGCCGAGGCCGTCCGGGTGTTCCGCCTGGACCGGGTGCTGGGCCTGCAGGTTCTCGACGTGGCCGCGGAGGTCCCGCCGGAGGCGGAGCCGGTGGATGTGGACCAGGGGCTGTTCCGCCCGTCCCCGGAGGACCTGCGGGTGGTCTTCGAACTGTCCCCGCTGGGACGGTGGGTGGCCGAGTACTACCCGTGCGAGGACATCACCGAGCTGGGCGACGGCCGGCTGCGGGTCACGCTGGTCACCCCGGACAGCCGCTGGGTGCGCCGGCTGGCGCTGCGGCTGGGCGAGCACGGCCGGGTCATCAGCCCGGCCTCGCTCGCCGCCCAGGTCAGCGAGGATGCCGCCGCGGCCCTGGCGCAGTATGCTTGACGGTCACGCTTCGGTGACCAGGTCGGCGCGTTCGGTCCGATATGAATATCTCGCGTGTAGGCTCATAGCGGTAGTGACCCAGTGCGGGGCTTGCGTCCCCGGTGAAGAGGGCGGAAATGCTTGGCGATCTGTTCGACAGCCCGTGGAAGATCCTCATTGTCGCCGTGGTGCTGATCGTCCTGTTCGGCTCGAAGAAGCTGCCTGACGCGGCTCGTTCGCTCGGCAAGTCGATGCGCATCCTCAAGACCGAGGTGCAGGACCTGCACGGGCATGACGAGACGCCCGTGGCGCAGCCGGCCCGCGGCCATCCCGGCTGTGCCGCCGGGCCAGGAGCACGTCGAGGCGCTCCAGCAGCAGATCCGTGACCTGCAGGCCAAGGCGGAGGCGGCCAAGCCTGCGGGTGCCCCGGTCACGGAGACGCAGCGCACCCAGGCCGGCTGAGCCCGGCCCGGCATCCGGAACCGGCAATGGCGAAGCTGGGTGACACCGTCCGTGGCGCCCGCGTGCTCGGCGCGCGGGTGCGGGCGGCGGAGGCAGCCGACCCAGAGGGCCGGATGCCGCTCATGGACCACATCCGCGAGCTGCGGAACCGGCTGGTCAAGATCTGCCTGGCCCTGATCGTGGGAACCGGCATCGGCCTCATCCCGGTCGTTTTCGGCCGGATCTGGACGTTCATCGAGCGCCCGTTCTGCTCCGCCGTCATCAGCCACCACTCGGGCTGTCATGTGGTCGGCGACCGGCTGGTCATCCAGGGTGTCTTCGATCCGTTCATGCTGCGGGTCGAGGTGGCGTTCTTCTTCGGCCTGATCGTGACCAGCCCGATCTGGCTCTACCAGCTGTGGGCGTTCGTCGCGCCCGGGCTGTACCGCCGGGAGAAGCGGTACACCTACATGTTCGTGTTCACGGCCGCGCCGCTGTTCGCGGCGGGTGCCGCGATGGCCTACTTCGCGATGAGCCGGGGCCTGCACTATCTTCTCGGCCTCACCCCAGAAGGCGTGCTCAACCTGCCGAGCGTCTCGACCTACCTGAGCTACTTCGTGGCCATGCTGCTCGGCTTCGGGCTCGCCTTCGAGCTGCCGCTCCTGCTGCTCATGCTCAACGTGGTCGGCATCCTGACCCATGAGTGGATCCGCCGCTGGCGCCGGGTAATGATCTTCGCGGTGTTCCTGTTCGCCGGGATCGCCTCGCCCAGCCCGGACCCGGTGACCATGCTGCTGCTCGCCGTGCCGTGCCTGGTGCTGGTGGAGATCGCCGAGGTCATCATCTGGCTGAACGACCGGCGCCGGGCCACCCGGGCCTCGCTGTATCAGGGGCTGTCCGACGACGAGCTGGCGCCGCTGGACGACGAGGAGCCGGTCGACGCGGACCGGTAGCGGAGCCCGCTAGCGAGCCCTGGCCAGGCCGGGGCGCCGCGGCCGGCGGGCTCACCTAGGCTGGGATCATGTCCACCCCGGCGCAGCGTTATGCCGCCTTCCGCCGGCAGAGCGCCGAGGGGCCCGAGCTCACCGCCTTCCAGTCGCTGTACGACTTCACGTTCGACGACTTCCAGCGGCGGGCGTGCCAGGCGCTGAACGCCGGGCACGGCGTGCTGGTCGCCGCGCCGACCGGCTCGGGCAAGACCGTGGTCGGCGAGTTCGCCGTGCACCTGGCCCTGGCCGAGGGCCGCAAGTGCTTCTACACCACGCCGATCAAGGCGCTGTCCAACCAGAAGTACGGCGACCTGGTCCGCCGCTACGGCGCCGAGCAGGTCGGCCTGCTCACCGGGGACAACAGCATCAACGGGGAAGCCCCGGTGGTGGTCATGACCACCGAGGTGCTGCGCAACATGCTGTACGGCGGCTCGGCCACGCTGTCCGGGCTCGGCTACGTGGTGCTGGACGAGGTGCACTACCTGGCCGACCGGTTCCGCGGCGCGGTCTGGGAAGAAGTAATCATTCACCTGCCCGAGTCGGTGCGGGTCGTCGCGCTGTCGGCCACCGTGAGCAACGCGGAGGAGTTCGGCGACTGGCTGGCCCAGGTGCGCGGCGGCACCACGGTGATCGTGGACGAGCACCGGCCGGTGCCGCTGTGGCCGCACATGCTGGTCGGCGGCCGGCTCTACGACCTGTTTGTCGAGTCCGGGCCGCGCCGGGACAGGGCGGGCCGGGACGGGGCTGGCCGGGATGGGGCTGGCCGGGCCGGGGCGGCGGAGCGGCGGGCGCAGGTGAACCCGGAACTGCTCCGGGTCGCGCGGCGCGACGACTGGGCGGCCCGCAAGGCGCCGGCCGGCCGCCGCGGGGCGGCCGGCGGCCGCCGCGGTTCCGGGCGCCGCGCCGGCCCGAGGTGATCGAGCCGGCTGGACAGCGCCGGGCTGCTGCCCGCCATCACGTTCATCTTCAGCCGGGCCGGCTGCGAGGCGGCGGTCCGGCAGTGCCTGGACGCCGGGCTGCGGCTGACCACCCCGGACGAGGTGGCGGCGATCACCGAGGTCGCGCAGCGCCGGGTCCAGGACATCCCGGAGCCCGACCTGCCGGTGCTGGGCTACGCCGAGTGGCTGGCCGGGCTGCAGCGCGGCATCGCCGCGCACCACGCCGGGATGCTGCCCACCTTCAAGGAGGTGGTGGAGGAACTGTTCGAGGCCGGCCTGGTCCGGGCGGTTTTCGCCACCGAGACGCTGGCCCTGGGCATCAACATGCCCGCCCGCACGGTCGTCATAGAGCGGCTGGACAAGTGGAACGGCGAGGCGCACACCGACCTGACCCCGGGGGAGTACACCCAGCTCACCGGCCGGGCGGGCCGCCGGGGCATCGACGTGGAAGGGCACGCCGTGGTGCTGTGGCAGCCCGGCGTGGACCCGCTCGCGGTGGCCGGGCTGGCCGGCACCCGCACCTATCCGCTCAACTCCAGTTTCCGGCCGTCCTACAACATGGCGGTGAACCTGGTCGGCCAGGCCGGGCTGGACCAGGCCGCCGCCCTGCTGGAGTCCTCGTTCGCCCAGTTCCAGGCGGACCGCGCGGTGGTCGGCATCGCCCGGCAGGCCCGCCGCAGCCGGGAGGCGCTGGAGGAGCTCAGCGTGACCTGCGAACGCGGCGACTTCGCCGAGTACTACGCGCTGCGCCAGGAGCTGTCCGCGCTGGAGGCGTCGGCCGCCCGGGAGCGGTCCGCTGACCGCCAGGTACAGGCCCGGCGCTCGCTGGAACAGCTGCGCCGCGGGGACATCATCGTGGTGCCCGGCGGCCGCCGGGCCGGGCTGGCCGTGGTGCTCGACCCCGGCGTGGCGGGCGGGGCGTCCCGCGGGGGCCGTAGCGACGACGGCGATGCCCCGCTGCCGCTGGTCCTCACCGTCGGCCGGCAGGTGAAGCGGCTGTCCCTGGCGGATTTCCCGGTCCCGGTCAGCCCGGTCGAGCGGATCCGGATCCCGAACAGCTTCAGCGCCCGGTCCCCGCAGCACCGCCGTGACCTGGCCTCCACCATGCGGAACAAGATGGCCGGCCGCGAGGTCGGCCGCCATCCGGGGAAGCAGGAAGCCGCGGCCGGCCGCGGGCATCCAGCAGGAGGCCGCGGCGCTCCGGCGGCGGCTGCGCCAGCATCCCTGCCATGGCTGCGCCGACCGGGAGGCGCACGCCCGCCAGGCGGAGCAACGGGCCCGGCTGGAACGTGAGGTGGCCGGGCTGGAAGCCAACGTGGCCGCCCGCTCGCACGTGATCGCCCGGACCTTCCAGCGGGTGTGTGCGGTGCTGGACCGGCTCGGTTACCTGTCCGGCGGCCGGGTCACCCCGGACGGCAGGCGGCTCGCCGACCTGTATACCGAGCTGGACCTGCTCGCCGCGGAATGCGTGCGCCGCGGCCTGTGGGACGGGCTGGACCCCGCTGAGCTGGCCGCCTGCGTGTCCGTGCTGACGTTCGAGTCCCGGCAGTCCGCGGACGAGGGCCCGCCGCAGCTGCCCGGCGGCCCGGTGCGCGAGGTGGCCGCCTCGATGCTGTCGGCCTGGGCTGAGCTCGACGACCTGGAGAAAGAGAACCGCGTGTCGTTCCTGCGCGAGCCGGACGCCGGGTTCGCCTGGGCCGCGCACGCCTGGGCCCGCGGCAAGCCGCTGGAGACCGTGCTGCGCACCGGCCTGACGCCCGGCGATTTCGTCCGGGCGGTGAAGCAGCTGATGGACCTGCTCGGCCAGGTCGCGGTGGCGGCCGGGCCCGGCTCGGAGCTGGCGTCCACCGCGCACGCCGCCGTGGACGCGCTGCGCCACGGCGTCGTGGCGTACTCCTCGCTGGCCTGACCGGGCTGGCCCTTAGCGTCCGGTGCCCGGCCCGCGGCGGCCAGTAGGCTCACGGCATGGCTGACATCGCCGATTTCGCCCGGCTGGTGACCCGCGATCACGGACTGGCCGTGGTGGCCACGCTGCGCGCCGACCAGACCATCCAGGCGTCCGTGGTGAACGCGGGCGTGCTCGACCATCCGGCAGCGGTCACCCGGTGGTGGGGTTCGCCTCCCGCGGCCACGCGCGCAAGCTGGCCAACCTGCGGGCCCGCCCCCGGCTGGCGGTGACGGTGCGGGCCGGGTGGGAGTGGGTCACCGTGGAGGGCACGGCCACGCTGGCCGGCCCGGACGATCCCGCCGATGGCCTGGACGCCGAGGGGATCCGGCTCCTGCTCCGGGCCGTGTTCACCGCTGCGGGCGGCACGCACGACGACTGGCCGACCTACGACCGGGTGATGGCGGCCGAGCGGCGCGCCGCAGTCCTGGTCACCCCGGACCGGGTCTACTCCAACGGCTGACCCGGCTGAGCCGCCGGGTCGGTGCCCGCCAACCCGGCTAGTCCTGTGGCGGCGGGGGTGGCGGCCCGTGCTTGCCGCCATGGCGCTCAGACCCGGGCGGCGGCGGTGGCGGCAGCGGCGTATCCGGCGGTGTGCCGGGCCACACCAGCAGCACCGGGCAGGTGGCGTGATCGACGACGAAGCGGGGCGCCTTGCCCAGGCTCTTCGGTCCGGCCGCGCCGCCCTCCCGGGCCAGGATGAGCAGGGAGGCGCCCCGGGCTGCCTCGGCAACCTGGTGCTCCGGGCGGCCGCGCAGCCGGAGCTGGCGCGCCGGGCGTCCCAGTGCCGCGGCCGCCGCCTCCAGGACCTGCTGAGCCGAGGACTCGGCCATGGCCTCCAGCTGGGCGCCGGGGTCGGTCCGTGACCGGCCCAGCAGGGCGGTGAACGCCCCGTGCGCCGCCTCCAGTGCCGCCGTGTCGGTGACGTGCAGCAGCGTCACGTCCTCGTCGGCGGAGAGCAGGGTGCGGGCCTCCTGCACGCACGCTTCCCAGCCGTCGTCGGTGATCCAGACGAGCACGGTCATCTGCCCAGTCTCCCGCGCCAGCCCGGTTCCGCGCGCCAATGCGCGGCGAGATCCGCGGTGATCGGGGCATCGCCCAGGGAAGGCCTATTCGCGCTGCGCCCGGCCGGGTGGCCCGTGGCTGCGCAGGGCCCGGCCGCCGTCGGGGCTGACCGCGGTGACCGTGCCGTCGGGGTGCAGGGTCAGGGCCCAGCCCCACCGGTGCACGGCGAGCAGGTGATGAAAGCTGCACAGCAGCATGAGGTTGTCCAGGCAGGTCGGCCCGCCGCGGGACCGGGGCCGGACGTGGTGGACCTGGCAGCCCGCGGGCGGCTGCTCGCAGCCGGGGAAGGCACAGTGCCGGTCCCGGGCGATGACGGCCCGGCGCAGGTGCGCCGGGACCTGCTCTGTCGCGGAACCGGTGTCCAGGGGCAGGCTGGCCGCCGGGAACTGGGCCCCGGTCAGCTCGCTGCGCAGGAAAGCGGCCAGCCCGGCCGGCCCGGACAGCACGTCCGCGGCGTGCCGCAGCAGGAGATCCTGGATCCGGGCGAACGCGGCCGGGCTGAGCGGCCGGAACACCCGCCCGTCACCCGCGCGGGTGGCTGGCTGGCCGGAGCCTCCATGACCGGTGCGGCCAGGGCCGGAGCAGCCGGCGCCGGTGCGGCCAGGGCCGGTGCGGCCGGGGTCGGTGCAGCCCGGGAACCGGCAGCGCACGTCCGGATCGCTGCCCAGGAAGGCGGCCGTCATCGCGGCCAGCGCGCCCCGGTCCACGTGCCCGGAGACCAGGGGGGTGATGGCCGCGTCGCAGGCGTAGGCCCCCGCCCACGCCGTCTCCGCGGCCGGGCCGCCGGGTGAGCCGCGCAGCTGTTCCAGGGTCATGTGCAGCTGGACCTGAGTTGGCTGCCCGGCCCGGTCCGGCAGGTACCGTGCGCCGGCCAGCCGCCGGCACGCCTCCTCCAGGGCATCGTGCCGCCGCTGGTCCGCGGTCCGGATGTCTTCTGGCCCGGCCGTCTTCCCGAGCGCGTCCAGCACCGCCGACAGTGCGGCGGTGCACGCGGGGGTCAGGTCCCCGCTCAGCCGCCCCGCCCCGCCGAACGTCACGTCCAGCCGCACAGACCGGTCATCGAAGCCGTGATCGGCGTCCTCATCCGGCCCGGCGCAGCGCCGCCGCATCTCGTCGGCCAGGCCGGCCAGGTCGGCATGGGTGGCATCGCCCGCGGCCGCGGCTAACAGGATCTCGTCGGCGGCCGGCCGCTGGTCCTCCGGGAGCAGATCGGTCCAGCCGCACAGGTCGCGGGCCCACGATGGTGACAGGCCACCGCCGGCGAGCGCTGCGCCCACCGCCGGGTGCCGGGCCAGCCGCCTGGCCCAGCCGACCTGCCCGGCGGCCGCGCCGGCCGTGATCCTGGTCTGCCACTTCAGCCAGGCGCGCGCGGTGTGCTGCCCGTCGTCCGCGCAGCCGTCCTGTGCGCTGAACGCGGCCAGCACGCTGGCCTGGGCCGCCGTGTGCGCGGACTCCGCCCGGGCCAGGGCCTTGAGGCAGTCCGCCTGAACGGACGTGGGCAGGTCCGCAGCGTCCACGGCGTTCAGGAAGGCCAGCCCGGCTGAGATGGCGTCCAGTGCCGCGGTGACGCTGGACGGCTGCTGCTGCGCTATGCACATGAGCCGGTGCACTTCTCCCGTGGCCTCAGTCCCCGCATCCTGCCTTCGCTGCGCCTTCGCCCGGCCTGCCCCCCCGGGCCTTCCGTCCCGCCCTGCCGCGACCTTCGAAGCTGTGTTCGATTCTAGGGCCGGCCACCGACAGAACGCGCTGTCCGCCCCGGCACCTGCCCTCACCAGCCGGAAATCACGTTGCAGCTGGCCGGGGGAGCGATGAGGCTTAGCCGGTGCAACTGAGCGATGTGCAGGTACGCCGGGCGCACCCGGATGAGTGGGCAACGATCCGCGACGTGCGACTCGCGGCCCTGGCTGACGCGCCGGACGCCTTCGCCTCGACGCTGGCCCGGGAACAGGACCGGGCCGAAGCGGAGTGGCGCAGCCGGATTGCCCTCATCCCGTGGTTCCTGGCCTGGCACGAAGGCCAGCCCGCCGGGCTGGTGGCCACCTTCCCGGTCACCCAGCCCGGCCCGGCGGGCCCGGCTCATCCCGTCGGGGAATGGCACCTGGTATCCATGTGGGTGCCGCCCGCCCTCCGGGGCCGCGGCGTCGCCGGCCTGCTGGTCACCGCGGTCCTGGAGCACGCGCGGGTGGCCGGCGCGGAACGGGTGACGCTGTGGGCGGCCACCGGGAACCCCCGCGCGGCCGCGTTCTACCGCCGGATGGGCTTCCAGCCGACCGGGCAGCGCCAGGTCTACCAGCGGGCGGACGCTGCCGGCCTGGACGAGGAGGAGTTCACCCGCGGCGTGACCGGCGCGCCGGCGGCCGGGCCAGGTGACTCCCGGCCCGCCGCGAGCTCACAGCCGCAGCACCGCCCATAGCGCCACCGTGGCCAGCGCCAGGCCGGCCGGCACGGTGAGCAGGCCGAGCCGGGTGAACTCACCCAGGTCCGTGCCGGTGTTCCGCTCGGCCAGCAACCGCCGCCAGAGCAGGGTGGCCAGCGAGCCCGCATAGGTCAGGTTGGGGCCGACGTCCACCCCGATCAGCACCGCGAGCAGGGGGCCCGGGCTGGCCAGCAGCCCGCTCGCACGCAGCACGGACAGCAGCACCAGAACGGCCGGCAGGTTGTTCACCATGTTGGCCAGCAGCGCGGCCAGCCCGGCCAGCGCCAGCAACGTGAGCAGGGATGATCCCCCGGGAATGATCCGGGTGAGCGCGGCACCGAGGCCGTTGCGGACGACGGATTCGACCACGATGCCCAGGCCGAGCACGAAGAGCAGGAACTCCACGCCGATGGCGCGGGCCACCCCGGCCGGGGTCTCGGTGCGGCCGGCCAGGCCGCGGCCGGCCAGCAGCACCGCGCCCCCGAAGGCGGCCCAGGCCGGGTTCACCCCGGCGAGCGAGGTGACCACGAAGCCGGCCAGCGTGAGCAGCACGACGATCAGCGCGTAGCGCGGGATGGGCGGCAAGCTGGTCTGGACGGATGCGCGGGGGGTTCCGGGGGATAGCCTCCCCGGGCTGGCCAGGTCGCCCGCGAAGAAGACGCGGAACGCCAGGTACTCGACCGCGATCGCGGCCACCCACGGCAGCGCCATCAGCGCGCCGAACCGGACCAGTGTCAGCCCGGCCACCGAGAACGCCAGCAGGTTGGTCAGGTTGGACACCGGCAGCAGCAGCGAGGCGGAGTTGGCCAGGTGAGTGCAGGCGTAGACGTGCGGCTTGGGCCGGACCCGGAGCCGGACCGCGGTGTCGTGCACCACCGGGGTGAGCAGTACCACCGTGGTGTCCAGGCTGAGCACCGCGGTGGTCACCGAGGCCAGCCCGAACACGCCGCCGAGCAGCCGGACCGGCGACCCGCGGCTGGCCCGCGCGAGCCGGGCGCCGGCCGCGGTGAACAGCCCGTCGCGCTGGCAGAAGTGCCCGATGACCAGGACCGCGCCGAGGAAGGCCAGGACCGGCAGCAGCAGCCGGGCCTCCGACGCCGCCTGATGCGCCGGCAGCGCGCCGGTCAGCATCACGATCAGCGCCGCCGGGATCGCGACGGCGGCCTCCGGCAGCCACCGGGGCCGGGTGATCGCGGTGATCAGTACCGCGGCCAGCAACACGCACGACAGAGCCTCGGCGGCAGGGCCATGGATCAGCCCGGCCGCTGCGGCTCCCGCGGACAGTGGGCTGGATCCATCGCTGGCGATTGATCCACGATATCGGGTGCCTGGCCGGCGTTACCGCGGTGCCTGCTGGCCGTGCGCGGCGAAGAAGTGCCAGATGCTGCGGTGGCGTCCAGTGCGCTGGAGGGCGGGTCCAGGCCGAGGCCGGGCGGCCGACGGGACCCGGGCCTGCCGCCCGGCCACTGGTGGCCGGCGCCGGTGATGGTGATCAGCTCGACCGCCCGCCCGGCGGGGCACGGCGGCCACCGAGGTGGTCACCACCCGGCGGTGGTCGAGGTGGGCGCGGGCACTGGTCGACCGAGCGCCACATGGCGATCACCGCCGGCACCGCCGGGCCGTCCACCACGCTGGCGAAGCCGGTGCCCTTGCCACCCTGGAACGGGATGCGGTCGTCGGACAGCCCGTGGACGTGGATCACCGACACCGGGGCGGGATGGTCGCAGGCCCCCATCAGCGTGGCCGAGTCGGGGCCGATGGCGGCGAAGCGGTCGGTGTCGCAGGCCAACCGGTAGGCCATCAGGCCGCCGTTGGAGATGCCGGTGGCGTAGACCGGCTTCGGGTCGATCGGGACCTCGCGGCTCATGGTGTCGACCACTGGGTGATGAAGGCCACGTCGTCGGTGTGGTCGCGGCCGGGCTTGCCGCAGCAGCCGCCGCCGACGTTCCAGGCGTGGTTCTGGCCGTCGGGGTAGGCCATCACCACCCCGGCCGCCTCGGCCTGGCTGTCCCAGCCGTAGTCCGACTCGGCGTTGGCGCGCCGAGCCGTAGCCGCCGTGCAGCATGACCACCAGCGGCGCCGGGCCGGCCAGCCCGCCGGCCGGTACACCCGGTAGGTGCGCCGGACGCCGTGCACCCAGATGACCTGCGCGGTGGAGCCGGCCGGCAGCGGGCTGCCCACCAGGCTGGCCTGCGGCGCGGCCGCGTGCCGCTGCGCCCAGTGCCGGAGCACGGTCCCGCAGCCGGCCAGCAGGGTGCCGGTGAGAAGCAGCATGCCCGCGGCCGCGGGGGGCAGCAGCCGCCGCCGCGGCCGCGCGGCCCGCCCAGTGACGTCGGTCATGGCGGAAGACTAGGGACACAGTCTGGGAGCAATCCGGGAAGCCTGGGAGACTGCCTGGCAAGATGGCCGGGGTGGGCCCGCTGATGCTGCTCGACACCGCCTCGCTGTACTACCGCGCGTTCTACGGCGTGCCGGACACGCTGACCGCGCCGGACGGGACCCCGGTCAACGCGGTCCGCGGGCTGCTGGACATGATCGCCCGGCTGGTCCGGGCCCGGACACCCGGGCGCCCTGGTCGCCTGCATGGACGCGGACTGGCGGCCCGCTTTCCGGGTCGCCGCCATCGCCTCCTACAAGGCGCACCGGGCCCGGCCCGGACGGTTCCGAGGAGGCGCCTCCCGCGCTCACCGCGCAGGTCCCGGTGATCGAGGAGGTGCTGGGCGCACTGGGCGTCACGATGGCGGCCGCGGACCGGCTACGAGGCCGACGACGTCATCGGCACGCTCACCGCCCGGGCGGCCGGGCCGGTGGAGATCGTCACCGGCGACCGGGACCTGTTCCAGCTGGTGGACGACGGGCCAGCCGGTCCGGGTCATCTACACGGTCCGCGGGCTGACCAAGCTCGACGTGGTGGACGAGGCCGCGGTCACCGAGCGGTACGGCATCCCGGGCCGCGGCTACGCCGACTTCGCCGTGCTGCGCGGTGACCCCAGCGACGGGCTGCCCGGGGTACCGGGGGTGGGCGAGAAGACCGCGGCCGCGCTGGTCGGCGCGTTCGGCTCCGTTGACGCCATCATCAGCGCCCTGGACCGCGGGCACGGCGGGTTCCCCGAGGGCAGCCGGCCCAAGCTGGCGGCGGCCCGGGACTACCTCGCGGCCGCGGGCCCGTGGTCCGGGTGGCCGCCGACGCGCCGGTTCCCGAGGCGGACGGCACGCTCCCGCTGCGCCCGGCGGACCCGGCCCGGCTGGCCGCGCTCGGCGACCGGTGGGGCCTGGGCTCGTCCCGCTGCGCCGGGCGGCCAGCGTGCTGGCCGAGGCGCCCGGCTAGGGCACGTGCCCGGTCAGGGCACGCGCAGCGCTAGAGCACGCGCAGGGCCACCAGGCAGGTGTCGTCCTCCGAGGTCGGTCGAGCCGAACGCGTCCAGCACGGCGGCGATGAGCTCTCCGGGTCGGAGATGCCTCCCGCGGCGCTGGCCAGCAGGCGCAGCCCCTCGTCCAGCGACCGGTCCCGTCGTTCCACCAGGCCGTCGCTGTAGAGCAGCAGGATGTCGCCGGGCTCCAGCGTCATCGTCATCGGCCTGGTAGCCGCTGCGGCCCGCGCCGAGCAGGATGCCGGACGGCTGGGCGAGCGGCCTGGCGCACCGGGCCGCGGACCAGCAGCGGCGGCGGATGGCCGGCCTGCGCCCAGGTCAGCCGCCGGGTCGGCGGGTCGAAGTAGCCGGCCATGACCGACGCGGTGTGCTCCGGGTCGACGTGATGAACCAGGTCGTTCAGCCAGCCGACCAGGCGCTCCGGCGAAGCGCCGGTGATGGCCAGGCCGGCCAGCGCGCCGCGCAGCCGGGCCATCCCGGCGGCCGCGTCCAGCCCGTGCCCGGCGACGTCGCCGATCGCGATGAGCACGTGCCCGCCCGGCATCTCCGCGGTGATGTACCAGTCACCGCCCACCCGGCTGTCCGCCGAGGCGGGCAGGTAGCGGACCACCGCACGCAGCCCGGGCAGGTCGAACGGGGTCTCGTGCAGCGGCAGGATGGCACGCTGCAGTTCCAGCGTGACGTGGCGTTCCTGCAGTAATGCGGCGGCCAGCGCGGTCGGGTCGCCGGGGGCCCGCTCGGTGTTCCGCGGGCGCAGCGTGAACGGGCCGGATGCCGCGGCAAACGCCGACCTCGCCGCGGCCCGTTCGGCCTCGGCGGAAGCACCTGGCTCCAGCGGAGCGGGGGAACTAACGATCTCAGGAGTCATCGCCGTTCACATCAGTAAGCTGAGGTATACCAAGAGTGAGGCATGCGGGGCACTCCTGTCTAGATGGGACACGGTGCACCCACCGAGCAAGACAAGTGCGCCCCACCTGGCGATGGGCCGTGCCGTGGTTAGATGGCCACCGATGCACACCTGGGATTCGGGGGAACTATACCCGGCCGCCCGGCTCGGGCTGGCCGCCGAGGCGGCCGGCCGGGCCGGCCTGGATGCGCTGCTGCTCACTCCGGGGCCCGACCTGCGCTACGTGACGGGCTACGACGCCCAGCAGCTGGAGCGGCTGACCTGCCTGGCCATCCCGGCCGCGGGCGAGCCCTTCCTGGTCGTGCCGCGGCTGGAGCAGCCGGCCGCGGCGGCGTCGCCGGCCGGGCAGCCTCGGCCTGGAGATCATCCCCTGGGACGAGACGGACGACCCGTACGCGCTCGTGGCCGGGCGGCTCGGGGCCGTTGGCTCGGTCGGGCTGGCCGACCGGATGTGGGCGATGATGGTGCTGCGGTTCCGTGCCGCGCTGCCCGCCGCCCGGCAGGGGCTGGCCAGCGCGGCGCTGCGCGCCCTGCGGGTGCGCAAGACGCCGGCCGAGGTCGCCGCGCTGCGGGAGGCGGGCGCCGCCATCGACCGGGTGCACGCCGCGGTACCCCAGCTGCTCCGCGCGGGCCGGACCGAGCTGGAGGTCGCCGCGGATATCGCCCAGGCCATCGCGGCCGAGGGGCACGTGCGGGCGGACTTCGTGATCGTCGCGTCCGGCCCGAACGCGGCCAGCCCGCACCACGAGCCGTCCGCCCGGCGGCTGCAGCCCGGGGATGCTGTCGTGGTGGACATCGGCGGCACGATGCCCAGCGGTTACTGCTCGGACTGCACCCGGGTGTACGCGATCGCCGAGCCGCCCAGCCGGGTTCACCGCTTACTACGACGTGCTCCGCGAGGCGCAGGAGGCGGCGTGCGCGGCGGTCCGGCCCGGCGTCCGGGCCGAGTCGGTGGACGCGGCCGCGCGCGAGCCGATCACCGCGGCCGGGTACGGCGGCCAGTTCATCCACCGCACCGGGCACGGCATCGGGCTGGAGACGCACGAGGACCCGTACATCGTCACGGGCAATACCGAGCCGCTGCAGCCCGGGATGGCCTTCTCCGTGGAGCCTGGCATCTACCCGGGCCCGCCGGGGCGAGGATCGAGGACATCGTCGTGTGCACCGAGGACGGGTATGAGCGGCTGAACACCGTCACCCGCGAGCTCGTCATCGCCGGCTGAGCCCGTTACACGAACCACCCGGCACACGAGCCACCCGGTAACCGAGGTCCCGGTACGCGAGCTGCCCGGGACGGCCAGGCCGCCCCGGGCAGCTCGCGGTCCCGCGGGTCAGCTCGCGGCCGCCTGGGCGGCCTCCGCGGCCGCCACCTCCCCGGCCGCCGGGTGGCCGATGGACAGCGCGGTCACCGGATCGAAGAACTGCAGGTTGGACGTGTCCACGGCGAGCTCGATCTGCTGCCCGGGGCGGACCTGGCTGCGCGCGGCGACCCGGGCGGTCCACAGCGACTTGCCCGCCTGCCAGGACCACCGTCGCGTCCTCCTCATCGGTCGTCACCGCTGATCTCGGTGATGCTGGCGTGCCGCACCGGGGGAGCGTCGATCGAGAAGATCACGTGGATCTCGCTGCCCAGTTCCTCGGTGACGTCAGCCGCGCACCGACATCCGGGCCCAGCTCGCCTCGGCCAGGGTCGCGTCCTCGAAGTCCGACGGGCCGGACGCCGAGGATGACCTCGCGGCCGAAGTAGGCGTCCAGCCCCGGCTTGGAGTCGACAGCCCGGCCGGGCAGCGGCAGCTTGTGCCCGGCGAAGGCGACCGCGGGGCCGTCGTCGCGGACCAGTTCCGCGGTCACGAAGTTCATCGCGGGCGAGCCGATGAAGCCGGCCACGAACAGGTTCACCGGGGAGTCGAACAGCGTCTGCGGGGTGTCCACCTGCTGCAGCTGGCCGTCCCGGAGCACGCATACCCGGTGCCCGAGGGTCATCGCCTCGACCTGGTCGTGGGTGACGTACACGGTGGTGACGCCGAGCCGGTCGTGCAGCTGGGTGAGCGAGGCGCGCATCGACACCCGGAGCTTGGCGTCCAGGTTGGACAGCGGCTCGTCCATCAGGAACGCCTGCGGCTCCCGGACGATGGCCCGGCCCATGGCGACCCGCTGGCGCTGGCCGCCGGACAGCGCGGCGGGCTTGCGCTTGAGGTACTGCCTCCAGGCCGAGCATCTTGGCCACGTCGGTGACCCGGCGCTTGATCTCCTCCTTGGGCGTCTTGCGCTGCTGCAGCCCGAACGCCAGGTTCTGCTCCACCGTCATGTGCGGGTAGAGCGCGTAGTTCTGGAAGACCATGGCGATGTCGCGGTCCTTGGGCGGCAGGTCGTTCACCACCCGGCCGCCGATCGTGATGGTGCCGGAACTGATCTCCTCCAGGCCGGCGATGGACCGCAGGGCGGTGGTCTTGCCGCAGCCGGACGGGCCGACCAGGACCATGAACTCGCCGTCCCTGATCTCCAGGTTGAGGTCGTCCACCCCCTTGACCCCGCCCGGGTAGATCTTGTTGACCTGGTCAAGGACGATTTCGGCCATGGGCGCTCCAGCACGGTCCGGCGGTGCTGCTCCGCTGCCGCACCTGCTTGCCGCGCAGCGTATCCTCGCCGGCCCGCCAGCGTTAAGAGTGGCGTCACATGCCTGTTACCGGAGCGTAAAGCCCGTTATCAGGCCGTTACCGGTCATACGAGGCGGCAGTGGCCGCCGGCGGACTACCGTAACCGGGTGGAAGAGATCGACCGCAAGATCGTCTCGCTGCTGTGCCAGGATGGCCGGATCAGCTTCACCGAGCTGTCCCGGCGGACCGGGCTCTCAGTGTCCGCGACGCACCAGCGGGTGCGCCGGCTGGAGCGGCGCGGGGTGATCAAGGGGTACGCGGCCGTGATCGACCCGGCCGGGGCCGGGCTGCCGCTGACCGCGTTCATCTCGATCAAGCCGTTCGACCCGGCGGCGCCGGACGACGCCCCGGAGCGGCTGGCCCACCTGCAGCGCGATCGAGGCCTGCCACAGCGTGGCCGGGGACGAGAACTACATCCTCAAGGTCCGGGTGGCCTCCCCGGTCGCCCTGGAGGACCTGCTGCAGCAGATCCGGGCCTGCGGCCAGGGTGTCCACCCGGACCACGATCGTGCTCAGCACGCCGTACGAGAACCGGCCGCCCGACCTGGGCGGGCGCCTCCACGACGCGCCGAGCCGGACGCCGAGCCCGAGGCGGCCGCCGGCGGACTAGCCCGCCGCGCCGGGCTCGGGGCACGGAGCCCGTCGAGCAGCACCTGCAGCAGCCGCTCCGGCTGGTCGGCGTGCGTGGACGGCAGTCGGCGGCCAGCGCGAGCGCGTGCGACAGCCGGAGCAGGTCGGTCGCGTCCACGTCGGGGCGGATCTCACCGGACCGCTGGGCCCTCGGCCAGCAGCCCGTCCGCTGCGTCGCGGACCATGGCGCTGCACGACAGCGGCCACCTCGGAGCGCTTGCTGTCCGGGCCGGACATCAGGCTGCTGGTCAGGTTGCGCTTGGTCGCGGCGAACGCCATCAGGCGCGCAGCCAGTTCGCCAGCGCCTGCGCCGGGGTGGCCGCGGCGGCCCAGGTCCCGGGCCCCGCGCACAGTTCCTCGACCTGGTCGCGGTAGACCGCCTCGAGCAGGGCCTGGCGGGTCGGGAAATGCCGGTACAGGGTGCCGATGCCGACCCCGGCCCGGCGGGCGATCTCGTCCAGGGACGCGTCGTCCGCGCCGTGCTCGGTGAATGCGGCCAGCGCCGCCGCCAGCAGCAGCTGGCCGGTTGCGCCGCGCGTCGGCGCGCATCGCGCGGGCGGTGCCTGTCGCGCATCTCCGGGACCCTCTACGATCCTTAATCCAGTTGCTAACCGGAGGATGCCTCCGTATATTAAGCGGAGACACCTCCGGATGTTCCGGAGAATACCTCCGATAGGTCCACGACTCTCGTCCACTGGAGACATCTGTGCCTGCTTCTGCCGCAACGCACGGCGTGTCTCAGTCCACCGCCCAGGCACCGCGCGGCGCCATGGCCGTCCCGGCCTCGCCCTGATTATCATGCTCTCCGCCCAGCTCATGATCGTCCTCGACATGACCGTGGTGAACATCGCCCTGCCGCACATCCAGGCCGGGCTGCACTTCTCCACGGCCAGCCTGTCCTGGGTGCTGAACGCCTACACGCTCACCTTCGGCGGCCTGCTGCTGCTCGGCGGCCGGGCCGGGGACATCCTCGGCCGGCGCCGGGTGTTCCTGGCCGGGATCGCACTGTTCACCGCTGTCCTCGCTGGCCGGCGGCCTGGCCACCCCGGCCGGGTGGCTGCTGGCCGCCCGGGCCCTGCAGGGGGTCGGCGGCGCGCTGGCCTCACCCGCGGTGCTCGCGCTGGTCGTGGGCAGCTTCGCCGAAGGCCGCGAGCGGACCCGGGCGCTGGGCATCTACTCCGCGGTGCTCATGGGCGGCGCCTCGCTGGGCCTGGTGCTCGGGCGGCGTCATCACCGAGTGGGCCTCGTGGCGCTGGGTGCTGTTCGTCAACGTGCCGGTCGGCGTCGGCCGGTCATCGCGGTGACCCCGTGTTCATCACCGAGATCGCCGCGCCAGCCGGGCCGGTTCGACCTGGCCGGCGCGGTGACCTCCACCGCCGGGATGACCGCGCTGGTCTACGGCTTCATCCGGGCCGCGGCCAGCGGCTGGTGCGACCGGCTGACGCTGGCCGCGTTCGCGGCGGCCGCGGTGCTGCTCGGTGCTGTTCTGCTCACCGAGACGGCGCAGCCGGCAGCCGATCACCCCGCTGCGGCTGTTCGCCGAGCCTCGCGCCGGTCCGGCTCCTACCTGGCCCGGCTGCTCCTGGTGGCCGGGCATGTTCGGGATGTTCTTCTTCCTGACCCAGTTCGTCCAGGACATCCTCGGCTTCAGCCCGCTGCTGCCGGGCGTGGCCTTCCTGCCCATGACGCTGACCGTGTTCGGCGTGTCCCGGGCCGCGCCGCGGCTGATGCCCCGGTTCGGCGGCACCCGGCTGATGCTGGCCGGCATGCTGCCGGTCATCGCCGGCATGGCCTGGCTGGCCCAGGTCGGTCGCGGGCACGCAGCTACCTGGCCGGGATCCTCGGCCCGATGCTGCTGCTCGGGCACGCGGCATGGGCCTGGTGTTCGTCCCGCTGACCACCGCTGTCGCTGGCCGGGGTGGCGCCGGAAGACTCCGGCGCCGCGTCCAGCATGGTGAACGTCATCCAGCAGGTCGGCGGGTCGCTGGGGCTGGCCATCCTGGTGACCGTGTTCGGCACGGCCTACCGGCATGCCAGACGGGGCGGCGGCCGGGAGCGCGGGGCCACGGCACACAGCGCTGATGCACGGCGTCGCGGCGGTTTCACGCGTGGCCGCCGTGTTCGACGTGGCCGCGCTGGCGGTGATCCTGCTGAGGCAGCGGCCCAGCCACCGCGGGCGTGGCGGCGGCGGCGTGGCCACCCGACAGCGGGCGGCGTGGTCAGCACGCGGCGGTGACCGCGCGCAGCGCCAGCCCGGCCGGGACCGGGAGTGCCGGGGTGCACGATCGCGGCCGTGCCGCCGTGCGCCCGGGCCGCGTCCGGCAGGCCGTCGGGCCGGGCCGCGACCACCGTGGCGCCCTGAGCAGGGCCAGGTCGAGCAGCACCGTGTAGTCCCGGCCGGCGTCGTTCGGCGGGGCGGCGATGACCACGTCCTCGCCGGTGAGCGGGGTGCTGCCGGACAGCCGGTCCAGGTCGGCGGCGAGCTCGCCGTGGGTCACCGGCGCGGCCGACCGCCCGCCGCCGGGGCCGGTCCGGTAGGGCAGCAGGGCGAGGTCCGCCGCCGTCGGCGGCGGCCGGCGGCCGGGATCCCCGGGACAGCAGCGAGCAGAACTGGTCGTGCCCGGCCACCTCGTCGAACGAGAGGACCTGGCGGACCCAGGAGCCGTCCGCGGCGCCCAGCGCGTGCGGGTGCCAGCGGCCCCGCGGTGATCAGCAGCCGGGCTCCGCAGTCGGTCAGCTGGCCGGCCAGGTCACCGGACGCCCCGGCGTACGGCAGCGGGGAGGGTACCCCGCCCGCCGCCCGGATGGCGTGCCCGGCCAGCACGTAGCTGACCGCGTCGGGGACATGGACGCCGACGACGTCGCCGGGCCGGACGCCCGCGCCGGCTCAGGCCCGCGGCCGCGGCCATCTGCAGGATCCGCGCCAGGCTGGCGTAGCTGAGGGTCCGGCCGGGCCAGGCCGCGCCGCCGCCGACCAGCGCGGGCTGCTCGCCCCGGGCCGTCCCCAGGTCGACCAGCCGCTGGGTCACGGTGACGTGCCCGGCTGGCATGCCGGTGACGGTCATCCTGCTCTTCTCCCCAGGCTCCTCCGGCCATCCCCCTCCTGACGGCCGGAGGAGCCTTGGCTCTGCGTCCGGCGGCTCCGGTAGCCACGCACGGGCCCCCGTTCCGTCCGGGCCCACCGGAACTCTGCTGCCGACACTAGGTCGGGCCGCCTGTGCGCACATCCGCCGAACTATGCAGTGCCATGTGTATTTCGGGGCAGCAGCGGCCGCGGATGGGTATGTAGCGAAAAATTTTCCGGCCGCGGCGCCCGCCCGGGGGCGCGGCGGGCCGGGCCCCCGGGCTCCGGGAGGCCCCGGCCTCAGTCCGCGGGACCGGGCTGCCGGGCCACCCAGGCCGCGATCTGCGCCCTCGTGTTGAACCCGAGCTTGGTCATCATGTTGGCCACGTGCCGGGCCGCCGTGGCCGGGGTTATGTAGAGCTCGTCGCCGATGGCCCGGTTGCTCAGCCCGCGGGCGATCAGCGCGGCGATCTCCCGCTCGCGCGGGGTCAGCACGGCCGGGCTCGGCCGCCGGGGCGTCCCCGCTGGCCGTGCGGGGCAGCGGTATCCGGTGGGCGCCCGGGTCACCGGGCGGGGCCCCGGCCGGCCCCGGTGGCGTAGCCGACCGCTTCCTCGGCCGTCATCGCGCGCCCCTCCGCGAGCAGCGCGGCGGCGCGCAGTTCGCCGAGTGCGGCCCGGGCGGGCCCGAGCAGGTCCTCCAGCCGGGCCCCCGCCCCGGCCGACCGCGGGTGGCCGGCCGCGGCCCGCAGTTCCAGCGCGGCCCCGGCCAGCCGGGCGGCCCGCACCGGGTCGCCGGCCCGCCCCTCCAGCGCCGCGAACGCCTCCAGGCCGCGGGCCACCGGCAGCCGCTGCCCGGTGGCCAGGCTCAGCCGCAGGCTTTCGGTCAGGCTGGCCCGGCTGAGCTCCAGGTTCCCCTGGGCCCGCGCGACCGAGGCGATGCCGGCCAGGCAGCGGGCGATCTCCGGCCGGGCGTCGATCTCCCGGTACAGCGCCAGGGCCTCCTGGTAGTGGCCGATGGCGGACTCCGGGTCCCCGCGGTGGCGGGCCACGCCGCCCAGCCCGTAGTGCACCTGCGCGACACCCCAGCCATTGTTGTCCCGCAGCACGTCCAGCGCGGCCTCATAGGTCTGGTGCGCCTCACGCAGGCTGCCCAGCCGGGCCAGGATCGCGGCCTTGATGGCCAGCGCCAGCCCTTCCTCCCACTCGTCGCCGAGCTTGTGCGCGGTGGCCGCCGCCTCCTCGATCCCGGCCACCGCCTCGGCCAGCTGCCCGGCCCGCAGGCTGGCCAGCGCCAGCAGCCGGAGCGCGGCCGCCTCGTGCGTCACGCCCGCCTCCCGGCACGCGGCCAGGCCGTCCCGGGCACAGCGGGCCAGGCGTCTCGTAGTCCTGCTGCTCGAACGCGAGGTCGCCACGGAACACCAGGGCGGGCCCGTGCACCTCCGGTGGCACCCCGGACGCCCGGGCCAGGAACCGGTCGAACCACTCGGCTCCCTCGGTGACGTCGCCATGCGTCACCCACGGGTTGCGCATCGCCCCGCACAGCCGCAGTCCCTCGGCGATGTCGCCACGCTCCAGCGAGGTGACCAGCGCCAGCCGGTAGTTCGGCATGTCCAGGGTGATGTGCCGGTACATGCGCGACCCGCTCCGGCCAGGACGGCGCGCCGCGGACGAACGCCTGGGCCACCACGTACTCGCCGAGGCGCAGCAGGTAGTCGCGGTGCCGCAGCCGGACCGCGTCCTCCTCGCCGGAGGCGGCCAGCCGGCTGGCCGCGTACTCCTTGATGGTGTCCAGCATCCGGTACCGGGACTGGCCGCGGAACTCGTAGTCGAACGTGACCAGCGACTTGTCGATCAGCGCGGCCATCAGGTCCAGCACCGCGGCCGCCGGGATCTGCTCGTCGGCGCAGACCTGCTCGGCCATCTCCAGGCTCCAGCCCGCGAACACCGACAGCCGCCGGAGCAGGATCTGCTCCGGCTCGGACAGCAGCTCGTAGCTCCAGTCCACCGCGGCGCGCAGCGTCTGCTGCCGCGGCGGCGCGGTGCGGTCGCCCGAGGCCAGCAGCCGGAACCGGTCGTCGAGCCGGCTGGCGATCTGCTCCACCGACAGCGCCCGGACCCGCGCGGCGGCCAGCTCGATGGCGAGCGGCATGCCGTCCAGGGTGCGGCACAGCCGGGCCACCGCCTCGGCGTTGTCGCGGCCCAGCGCGAAGCCGGCCCGCGCCGCGGCGGCCCGGTCGGCGAACAGCCGGATCGCCTCGTAGCCGGCGGGTCGTCCAGGGACAGCGGGTCCGCGCGGGCCGGCACCGCCAGCGGCGGGACCCGCCACACGGTCTCGCCCCGGACCCGCAGCGGCTCCCGGCTGGTCGCGATCACCCGCAGCGAACGGGCAGCCGGCCAGCAGCTGGTGCACCAGCTCCGCGGACCCCTCCACCAGGTGCTCGCAGGTGTCCAGGATGAGCAGCAGGCGGCGGCCGCGGAGCACCTCGGCCAGCGTGGCGGCGAGCGGCCGGTCCGGTTCCTCGCGGACGCCGAACGTCGCGGCCACCCGCCGCGCGATGAGCTCGGGATCGTGCGTGTCGGCCAGCTCGACCAGCCAGGCACCGTCCGGGAAATCCGGCACCAGGTCGCAGGCGAGCCGCAGCGCCAGCCGCGTCTTGCCGATGCCCCCGGGACCGCACAGCGTCAGCGCGCGGACGTCGCTCGAGCAGGAGCGCGAGCTCGGCGAGGTCGCGCTCTCTGCCGACGAAGCTGTTCGGCTCCGCGGGCAGGTTGCCGGAGGTCTGGGGCAGCGGAAGTCATGGCATCGGAGACCGTCTGGTTGTGGCCGGGGAGTGCCCTACCAGGCCGAGGTGGTCATGCGCGGATGACGACAGGGACAGTGCTGGTGTAGCGGAGCCGACCGAAATACATCAGTTTGACCATTATCCACCACTGCGTGCCGCGCCGGGTAGTAACCGGTACTCGGACATGATAACGGAGAGTGACCTCATTACCAGGGGAGACGGCGAAACCACGCGTCCACGGATAGACCGCCTGCCAGCTGCCGAACGGGGAGATCAGCTGGGCCTCGCCGCGAACCGGCGAGGCGGCCCGGCTGGCCAGCCGCACCGCCAGCTCCCCGGACCCGCCGGGCGGCAGGTCCAGCGCCGGGGTGAGCACGGCCACGTCGAGTTCGGCGGCGATCGCCCGCTCGGTCGGCCTCCAGCGCGGGCAGCAGCTCCTCCAGCGGCAGGTCCAGGCCGGGGGACGGGCGGGCCGACCAGCGCCACCATGGTGACGTCCTCGCAGTCCTGGCCCAGTTCGTCGCGGATCCGGGCGGCCAGGAAGTAGTGCCCGGCGGCGCGCCCGGGCGGCCCGCATACCGCCAGGTCCCAGGCCGCGTGGCCGAGCGGCGGCAGGTCATAGCGCAGCGGCCCGGCGGGCTCGGCCGCCAGGCCGCCCGGCACGTCCAGCTCGACCGCCCCGGAGCCCCGGCCGGCCCGGCCGCGACGGTGAGCCGGACCGGCACCGGCGGCGCCGCGTCCGGGGGCAGCGCCACCCGGCCGGGGGTCAGGTGCACCGCCACCGGCAGGCCGCCCGCCGGGGCCGGCCCCTTCCCGTGCAGCCAGTACCGGGTGAAGACCGGCTGGGCGGGTTCGGTGTTGTCCGGCGGGGCGAGCCGCCGGGCCCCGGCATCCTCCCCGCGGCAGCGACCCCGGAGCCCCCGCGGATCGCTGACTCGGAGGGGACACGGCTTCGCCGCGCCCACCTCGCCAGCGATAGCGCTGGCTGGCGTCAGGGCCAGCGTGACTGTCCCGGCCGGGGGACGGCCGGCTTGGCCACCCCGCCCTCCACCGCCAACGGTGCGGTGACGGTTGCCGTGACGTCCTCGTCCTCGGCCAGCCCGGTGCCGTGCGCGGCCGCGATGCCGCCGCGCAGCCGGAGCCGGGCCTGGCGGCCGTCCGGCCGCCCAGGTCGCGCAGCCGGGCGGTCAGCCCGGCGGCCCGGTCCGGCGTCCCGGGGCGGCCGGCGGCGAGCGGGTTGCCGCGCGGCTTCAGCGCGGTCAGCATGCCCGGCCCGCTCACCGAGGCGAGGCTGGCCGGGCCGGGCAGCGGGCCGTCGTGCAGGCCGGTCTCGCAGGCCAGCAGGTGGCGGTTGTACTCCTGGCCGGCCGCGGCGAAGCCCGCCGAACGCCAGTCCCCGGGCCCGGCCGCCAGCGCGTACTCGAACGTGTGGCTCCAGTGCTGCCAGGCGAAGCTGCTGCCGTCCGGCACCGTCCGCTGGTCGCCGTCGATCCACACCCCGGACGGCCAGGCGCTGCACGAGCGCATCAGCGCGATGTGCAGCGTGCCGTCCGGGCTGACCAGGCTGCTCGGCGTGCCCCGGTTGAGCAGCGCCACCGTGCGGGAGGCCAGCGGGGGATCCGGGTCCTCCCCGGCGGAGGCGACCGGGGTCACCTCGATCACCGAGTCGGCCAGGTCGGCCGCGAGCCGCCCCGGCCGCCGCGGCCAGGTCCGGGCCCGCGATCAGCAGCACCGGCAGGTCCCGGGGCCCGCGGACGTCGGCGCCGGGGCGCGAACGCGGCGGCGCGGGACTGCCGCGGCGGGCAGCCACAGCGCGACGGGGCCGCCCGCGGCCAGCTGGCGGCGACCTCCGCGGCCACGTCCGGGCCCGCACCCGTCCAGCAGCCGGGCCGTCCACGGGTTCTCCTCCGGGGTGCCCAGCGCGATCCGCACGTCCGGCAGGTTCGAGTCCAGGTCGATGGCCCCGTACCGGGGGCCGTCCGGCCAGCTGCAGGTGGCGGTGACGCCCTGCCCCGCCAGGGCAGCGACCAGGCGGGTGATCGCGCCGCGAGTGCCGCCGCCGCAGGCTGCGCGGTGACCCGGTCCCGGCGGGCGCGGGCAGGATGACCTCGGCCACCCCGAGCGCGCGTTCCTGGCGGGCGCCGCCCGGCCCGGCCAGCGCTGCCCGGCGCGACGACCCGGTGCCGAACCATTCATGGGCCGGGTTGTCCAGGGTGAACGGGTGCTCCGCGACGTCCGCGTCCGGGCTGCCGAACGGCCGGCCGACCACCGCCGTCGCGGTCGCGTAGACCGGCAGGCCGCCGGGCACGTCGGCCGGGAACCGGACCCGGAGCAGCCGGTCCTGCCCGATGGACCCGTCCACGTGGGTACGGAAGTCGACCCGCCCGGTGCCGTCCCACAGCAGCGTCTCCTGGGTGATCCGCAGGTCGCCGAGGGCCAGCTCGGCCACGAGCCGGGCGCCGAGCGGGCAGCGCTGCGCGGTGACCTTGGCGCTGGCCGCGCCGGAACCGGTGCCGGGGCCCTTCGGGGACAGCAGCCACGGTCCCTCGCCCCAGCGCGGGTGGGCGCTGTACTCCTCCTGGAGCGACCAGCTCGTTGCCCAGGCCCGGCCGGAGCAGTTCGGTGCCGGCCCGCTTGTCCCGGATGCGGGCCAGCGCGCCGCCGCGGGCCGGGTCGGCCTCGACCAGGAAGTCGTCGTTCTCGATGACCGTGCCGGGCAGCGGCTCCCAGCCGCCCGGGCCGGTGCCGCCCGGCGTGGCCGTGCCGCCCGGGCCGTCCGGCGCCACCCAGCCAGGTGCGGTACCCGAGGGGCGGGCAGCGCCGCGCGGAAGGCACGCCGTGACCGCGGCCAGCGTGCCGTCCGGGTGCCGCCGCTCGCCCTCGGCCAGGAACGGCACCGGCTCCCCGGACGCGTCGAGCACGGTGATCGCCCCGGGCCCGGGCGCCGGGAAGTCCAGCGCCAGCGCGGGCCAGCCCGGACCGGGGCCAGGACAGCGTGTTGAACACGGTCAGCGCGCGGGTGCCCGGCGGCTCCGCGCCCGGCCCCGGCCACCGGGTGGACGCGCCGGCCGGCCAGGTGCGCGGCCGCGTCCCGGCGGGCGCCGGTCGCCCCGTTCCCAGGCCTCCCGCCAGCCACCCAGCAGGTCCAGGTACACCTGGTCGGACTCGGTGCCGGTGATCGCGTCGTGGTGCGCGCCGAACACCAGCTGCCGCCACGCCTTGTCCAGCGACTCCGCCGGGTAGCCCGCCCCGGCCAGCCAGGCCAGCGTGGCCAGCGTCTCGCCTTCGGTCACGGCCACCTCGGCGGCGCGCTGCGCCTGCTTGGTGTCGATGTAGGAGACGTCCTTGCCCGGGTAGACCGGGTTCATGTCCCTGGTCTGCGGGACGAGCCAGACGTGCCGCCGGGCCGCGTCCCCGCGGACGGCGGCGAAGAACTCCCGGGGCAGCGCGGTGACGAACCGCGGCCACACGTAGCGCGCGTTCCAGTCCCGGTGGATGGCGGTCACCCAGCGGCTCGGGATCACGTGGTCCGCGCCCACCGGGAGCAGCACGTTGCGGGTCGCGGCGACCGGGGCCAGCGAGCGGAACTGCTCCAGCGCCGCCTGCTCCGCCGCGGCCAGGCTGGCGGCCTGGTGGGTGACCCAGCCGGCCCCGTAGTGATTCGGCATGTAGCTGGTGAGCAGGCCGCGGCCGTCGGGGGAGACCCACTCGAACTCGCTGCGCAGCTGCATCCGGGTGTTGTCGCCGACGGTGCGCAGCGGGCCCCACTGGTGGTAGGGGCCGCGGGCCCAGGCCGAGTCGGTCAGCCCCGCGGCGGCCATCAGCCCCGGGTACCCCGGGTCGTGGCCGAACACGTCGAGCATCCACGCGGCCCGCGGGTCGCCGCCGGCCACCTCCCGCTGGTAGGCCAGGCCGTACACCGCGTTGCGGATCGTCGACTCGGCGCTGGTCAGGTTGGTGTTGGGCTCGTTGTAGTTGCCGCCGACGATCTCGGCCCGGCCGTCGGCGATGAGCTGGCGCAGCTCGGCCCGGTGCTCGGGGCGGTGTCCAGGTAGGGCTTGAGGTAGTCGATCTCGGCCAGCACGAACTTGTAGTCCGGGTCCTCCCGGGCGTGCGCCAGGTGCAGCGCGACCAGCTCGAACGCGGTGCGCACCTCGGGCAGCTCGCCGTCCTCCCCGGGCAGCAGCAGCCGGGTCTGGGTGAACTCGCCCTGGGTGTCCCACCACACCGGGTCGTAGTGGAAGTGGCTGACCATCCACATGGTCCAGCCGGTGTCGGCCACCCGGACCTCGGCCGCCTGCTCGGCCCGGTCATCCCCGGCCTCCGCGATCACCGTGACCGGCCGCGGGCTGCCCGGCTCCGCCGGGGCGGCGATGTGCACGCCCAGCTCCGCGGTGCGTTCCCCGCCCGGCTCGATCAGATCCATGCGCAACGGCACCGGCGTGCTCACTCCCGCGCCCTCGGCCCGGAGCAGCACCGGGGCGGCCGGCCGCGGGCCGTCGTTGCGCACGGTGACCCGGATCAGCTGCAGCGGCCGCTGCGCGGTCCCGCCGAACAGCTCTGTCCCGGTGACCTCGGTGATCCGCATGGCTTCATCGTGACACGGCCCGGGCCGCTGGTCAGCGGCCACTTGCCGGAAGACATGTTTCGAGCGTAGTGTTTCGAAACATGCCTTCCGAAGATGCTGCCCCTCGTGAGCGCCCGAAGCTGCGGATCTCGGACCCGCGGGTGATGCGGGCCATGGCGCACCCGGTCCGGGTCGCGCTGCTGGAGGCCATGGAGCAGAGCGACACCAAGACGCTGACCGCGACCCAGGCCAGCGAGCTGCTCGGGGAGTCGCCCGCCAACTGCGCGTTCCACCTGCGGACCCTGGCCAAGTACGGGTTCTGCGAGGAGGCGGGCGGCGGCCGCGGCCGGGAACGGCCGTGGCGGCTGGCCTTCCGCGGGATGGAGATCGTGCCGCCGTGGACCGACGCCGAGAGCCGGCTGGCCGCCGAGGCGGTCGCCACGGCCTGGATCGACCGCTGGCTGGACCGGGCCCGGGACCGGCTCCGGCGGGTGCTCGGCTATCCGGCGCCGTGGCAGGAGGCGGCCATCGCCTCGACAGCGCTGGTGTACCTGACGGCGGCCGAGGCGGTGCAGCTGGCCGCCGACTTGCACCGCGTCCTGGAGCCGTTCCGGGCCCGGGAGGATGACCCGGCGCTGCGGCCGGAGGGCAGCCTGCCGTTCGAGGTGCTCCTGTTCGGCTACCCGCTCGCCGATCCGCCGGCAGGATGGCGGCGAGGCCTGCCGCGTGCGGACGGCGGGACGTCGGGGCCGGTGAGGCGGGAGAGGCAGTGATGCGGCGGCTGCTGGCGCACCGGGACGCCCGGATCTACCTGGCCGGGCAGTCCCTGTCCACGCTGGGCGACAGCGCGCTGTGGCTGGCCATGGGCATCTGGGTCAAGCTGCTCACCGGCAGCAACAGCGCCGCCGGGCTGGTGTTCTTCGCGTTCATCTGCGGGGCCTGCCTGGGGCCGCTGACCGGGGTGATCACGGACCGGGTGCGCCGCCGCCCGCTGCTGATCACCGCCAACCTGGGCACCGGTGCGCTGGTGTGCCTGCTACTGCTGGTCGGGGGCCGTTCCGGGGTCTGGCTCGTCTATCTGGTCATGTTCGGCTACGGGGTGTCCTACAGCCTGCTCAGCTCGGCGCAGACCGCGCTGCTGCCCGCGATGGTCCCGGCTGACCTGCTGGGGGCGGCCAACTCGGCGCTGGAGACCGTCGGGCAGGGGCTGCGGATCGTCACCCCGCTGCTCGGCGCGGGGCTGCTGGCCTGGCTCGGCCCGGCCCCGGTGATCGCGGTCAACGCGGCCAGCTTCGCCGCGGCGGCCGGGGCGGTGGCGCTGCTCCGGGTCCGCGAGCCAGGCCGCCCCGCCGGCGCGGCTGGGGGTGCCCGATGGCGGACCGAGCTGGCCGCCGGGCTGCGGCATATCGGCTCGGTCCCGTCGCTGCGGCGGCTGGCCATCGCGGGCGTCATCGCGGCCAGCGTCTTCGGCTTCTTCGAGACGGTGGAGTTCGCCGTGGTCAGTGACGGACTGCACCGCAGCCCGCCGTTCCTCGGCGTGCTCGCCATGACGCAGGGCGGTGGCGGCGTACTGGCCGGCCTGCTGGCCGCCCCGGTCATGGTCCGGGCCGGCGCGCAGACGCTCATCACCGGCGGGCTGCTGGCCTGCGCGGCCGGCTGCGCCTTCGAGGCGTCCGCCGCGCTCGCGCTGGTGATCCCCGGTGCCGCCCTGGTGGGTGGTTGCATCGTCTGGATCAACATCGGGGCCATCACGCTGATCCAGCACCAGACGCCGGGTCACCTGCTGGGCCGGGTCGATGCCGCGGTGAACATGGTGGTCACGGTGCCGCAGGCGGCCTCGATCGCGGCGGGCGCGGCCGCGCTGGCCGTGGCCGACTACCGGGTGCTGCTGGCCGTGATGGCCGCGGTGCTGCTCGCCGCGGCCATTTACCTGGCCCGCGGGCCAAAGGTGCGCCCGGGGGCGCCGGCAGTGGATACTGGCGGTAACCAGCAATCGTCTGCAGGGATAGATACCATGCAGCCTGGCGTGCGTTAGCCTGCGTCCGCCTGGGGACGAACGCATCGGAAACGGGGTGGCTGCGGATGGCAGACCCGCCAGTGACCTTGAAAGACGTGGCCGCCCGCGCCCGGGTGCACCCAGCCACCGCGTCCCGCGCGCTGAACCCGGAGACCCGGCTGCTGGTCCGCGAGGATACCGCCGCGCGGGTCCTGGAGGCGGCCGCGCAGCTCGGCTACCGGCCGAACACGGTGGCCCGCAGCCTGCGCACCCGGCGCTCGCACAGCGTCGGGGTGCTCATCCCGGACCTGAACAACCCGCTGTTCCCGCCCATCGTGCGGGGCATCGAGGACCGGCTGGCCGCGGCCGGTTACGTCGCGCTGATCGGCAACACCGACGGTGACGCGGAGCGGGAGCACGTGCTGTTCGAGCAGATGCGGGCCCGGCACGTGGACGGGCTGGTGCTGGCCACCGTGCATCTCGGTGACCCGCTGCTGGCCGAGTCCGCCCGTGCCGACCTGCCGGTCGTGCTGATGAACCGGCTGGCGCAGGACTACAGCCTGCCGTCGGTCTCGGTGGACAACGAGCGTGGCGTGCGGATGGCCGTCGCGCACCTGGCCGGCCTGGCCACACCCGGATCGCGCACATCGCCGGGCCGCAGGAGGTCTCCACCGGACTGGCCCGGTACCGCGGGTTCCTGGCCGCCATGGAGGCGCACGGGCTGTCGCCCGACCCGGACCTGATCGTGGTGGCCAAGGCGTTCTCCATCGACGAAGGGCTCCGCTGCGCCCAGGCCCTGATGCAGCGGGTTCCCCGGGTGACCGCGGTGGCGGCCGGCAACGACATGCTCGCCATCGGCTGCTACGCCGCGCTGGACGAGGCCGGGCTGCGCTGCCCGGAAGACGTGTCCGTGGTCGGCTTCAACGACATGCCGTTCATCGACCGGCTGCGCCCGCCGCTGACCACGATCCGCTTCCCGCACTACCAGGTCGGCACCGAGGCCGCGCAGTTGCTGCTGGAACGGATCGCCGGGCACACGGGGCCGGTCAAGGTCCTCTTCCTCGCCCCCGAACTGGTGGTCCGCGGGTCCACCGGGCCGGTGAGCCAGGCCGCGGCGGCGGACGGCGGCCATGGCACGGAGCCGGGCGATGCCGCCGGTCCCGCCGCCTGACCAGCGCGCCAAGAAATCTCCCGGCAATCTGGATCATGTCGGTTGACATCTGCCTGACCGGTACGTCAGGCTTCATGCAAACGATTGTTGATGCAGGGGGTGACCTGATGGCAGGGCACGGTGACGAACTCCGGCTAGGCTGGCTGGGCACCGGGCGCATGGGCACGGAACTGGTGCGGCGGCTGCTCGCCGCGGGCTGTGACGTCGCCGTGTACAACCGGACCCAGGCCAAGGCCGAGCCGCTCGCCGCGCTCGGCGCCAAGGTCGTCGGCTCGCCCGCGGACCTGGGCAGCCGCGACATCGTGTTCGCCATGGTGGGGACGCCCCAGGACCTGATCGACGCGGTCCTCGGCGAGGGCGGCCTGACTTCTGGCAAGTCGGCCCCGGCCATCCTGGTGGACTGCTCGACGATCTCGGCCGACGTATCCCGGCAGGTCCGCGAGCAGCTCGCGGCGCGGGGCACCGACCTGCTGGCCGCCCCGGTCATGGGCAACCCCAAGGTGGCCAGCGTGGGCCGGCTGACGCTGGCCGTGTCCGGGCCGCAGGCGGCCTACGACCGGGCCCGGCCCTACCTGGACCTGCTCGGTGCGGGCGCTACCTACGTGGGTGAGGGTGAACTCGCCCGGATAGTAAAGCTGTGCCATAACTTGTTCCTAGGCGTGGTAACGCAATCGCTGGCCGAAGTGACGATCCTGGCCCAGAAGAGCGGGGTCAGCCGGGACGCGTTCCTCGCCTGTCTTAATAAAAGCGTGATGGGTTCGCCGTTCACTCGTTACAAGTCACCGGCATTCGTGAACCTGGACTTCCATCCCACCTTCACCGCCACCCTCCTGCGCAAGGACTTCGATCTCGGGCTGGCCGCGGCCCGGGAACAGGAAGTGCCGCTCCCGGTGGCCTCGCTCGTGCACCAGATCGTGCAGACCCTTATTGGCCATGGTTATGGCGACCAGGATTTCGCTGCCCTGATCGAACTCGAGGCCCAGGCAGCCGGATTGCGGCTCGAGAGCGAGAACACGGACGTCTCCGACGGACTGACCCCAGCCGACGCTAACGACCCCAATGCAGTAGCGTGAGCCACTGCCCCGGCCAGCCCGGAATGCTGCCTTCCGACCCCCCACGGACGTGCCAGGCAGCGTGATGGCCCGGCTGGCCAAATCCACAGGAGATTCCTGAACTGGAAGGAGGACCGGATGAAACCTCACCGCACCCGGTTCTTGTCTATCCCGGCCGTCGCCGCAGTCGCGGCCTTGGCCCTGGCCGCCTGCAGCAGTAGTGGCAGCGGCAGCAGTAGCAGTAGCACCGGTTCCGGCAATACCGGCTCGGGACCGATAACGATTGGTGCCTCGCTCTCCACGACCGGCGACTTCTCCGCCGACGGCCAGGCGTTCCAGCGTGGTTACCAGCTGTGGGCCAGCGAGGTAAACGGCCAGGGCGGGCTCCTCGGCCACCACGTCAACCTGACGTTCCTGAATGACGGGAGCGACGCCACGACGGTGGCCACCAACTACACCAAGCTCATCGCGCAGGAGAAGGTGAACTTCGTCTTCGGGCCGTTCTCCACCCTGCTCACGGTGCCGGCCGCCAAGGTGGCCGCGCGGTACGGCTATGCCTTCCCTGAGGGCGCGGGCGGCGGCCCGGCCGTGTACCAGCTCGGCCTGCCGAACCTGTTCAACCCGAGCCCGCCCATCGCCAACCAGCTGGTGCCGTTCGCCAACTGGGTGGCCTCGCTGCCCGCCAGCGAGCGGCCCAAGACGGCCGCCTACCCGATGGTGAACGACCCGTTCGCCGACCCGATGACCATGACCGCGCAGGCCATCCTGCAGAAGGCCGGGGTCAAGACGGTCTACTCGAAGATCTTCCCGGCGGAGAACCCGGACTACAAGGCGGGCGCGGACGCGGTCGCCGCGACCGGGGCCCAGCTGGTCGTCCTGGGCACGGTGGACGTGCCCACGGTCACCGCGTTCATCCAGGCCTTCGAGCAGCAGCACTACAACCCGAAGATCCTCGCCTCGACCGGCGGGCCGGACCAGGGGCAGTCGTTCCTGAGCGCGGTCGGCGCGAAGAACGCCACCGGGATCATGGTGCCCAACGGCTGGTACCCCGGGGTGACGAACCCGCTCAGCCAGGCCATGGTCAAGGCGTACATCGCCAAGTACGGCGGCACCGCGTCGGACATCAACGCGGACGTGGCCGAGGGCTACTCCGTGGGCGAGGTCTGGCGGCCGCGGTCACCGCGACCAAGAGCCTGGACAACAAGAAGGTCATCGCGTACCTGCACAGCGGCGTGACGCTGCAGACGGTGCAGGGCCCGGTGAAGTTCAACAGCGCTCGGCGAGAACACGGTGGCGCAGACGTTCATCTTCCAGTGGCAGGCCGGCAGCAAGTTCGCCCAGGTGCTGCCGACCAGCGCGAGCGGCTCGGTGGCGATCATCAACCCCAAGCCGAACTGGGCCAGCTGACCCATGCGGTGCGCGGAGCTGTGCAGGCGGTTTGCGGTCCCGGGATCGGAGCAATCCGGGCCAACCCGGGACGGCAAGGGCATACGGTGCCCGTGACTGCCATGCGCGCTCCGCGCACCGAGGGGCCGGGCACCGCGCCCGGCGGGCCGCCGCGCCCGTGCCTCGGCATGGCCCACACGAAGGGAGAAACCCGATGAGGCGCGACCGCGCCCGCTTCCTGCCGCTCGCCGCCATCAGCGCTGCCACCGCGCTGGGGCTGGCAGCGTGCGGTACCGGCAATGCCAGCACGGGCATCAGCACCACCAGCGGTAACCCCATCACGGTCGGCATCTCCGTCCCGACGACCGGCGCCTTCCAGGCGGATGGCATCGCGACCAGGAACGGCTATGAGCTGTGGGCCAGCGACGTGAACCGCAACGGCGGCCTGCTCGGCCGCCAGGTCAAGCTGATCTTCAGGAACGACAACAGCGACCCGAAAATCACCAGCGCGGACTACCAGCACCTCATTACCGTCAACCATGTCAACCTGACGCTGGCGCCGTTCTCCACCCTGCTCACGTACAACGCGGCGCAGACCACTGAGAAGCTGGGCTACGCGCTGCAGGCCGGCTCGGCCACCGGCCCGCTGGTCTTCACGCTTCATGACCCCCTGCTGTTCAGCGTCAGCGTGCCGGTCGCGCAGGAGATGCAGCCGTTCGCGAGATGGGTGCTTCAGCAGACCGGCGCGAACCGGCCCGCCACGGCCGCCTACCCGCAGGTGAACGACCCGTTCGCTGACCCTCCGGTGCAGGCCACCGAGACGGCACTGGCCGGGCACGGGATCAAGACCCTCTTCAGCAACAGCGCGAACCCGGCTAACCCGGGCCCCGCCCTGACCAGGGTCGCGAACAAGGTGGCCGCGGACCACCCGGACCTCGTCGTGCTCGGCTCGGTGGACCTGCCCAGCCTGCTCGTCTTTCGTGCACGCGTTCCAGGCGGCGAACTACACGCCCAAGATCTTCATCGCGGCGTCCGGCCCCGACCAGGGCCAGGCGTTCCTCAACGCGGTCGGGCGGAACGGCGCCGAGGCGATGATGGTGCCCAACGGCTGGTACGGCCAGGAGGCAAACGCGCTCAGCCACATCATGGTGCAGGACTACATCGCCAAGTTCGGCGGCACCGCGTCCGACATCAACGCGGACGTGGCCGAGGCCTACTCCGCGGGCGAGACGCTGGCCGCCGCGGTGACCGCGACGGGCAGCGTCAAGGGCAGCGTCCTCGCCCAGTACCTGCACACGCACACGGTGCAGACGGCGGAGGGCCCGGCCACCTTCGACAGCAGCGGCGAGAACACCGACGCGCTGAACTCGGCGTTCATCTTCCAGTGGCAGAACGGCCACTTCTTCCAGGTGCTGCCGCACAGCCAGCCCATCTTGCCAGCGGTCGAAGCGCCAAAACCGCACTGGTAAACCGCTGACGCGGCAGGCGTCGCCGGTGTACACAGCCCGCAACGCGGGGCACAACTAACAGCAGGATGAAGGGCATGTAGGGCAGATGGGACGCGAACTCGCCCAGGCCATCGTCAACGGCATCCTCGGCGGCGGTATCTACGCGCTGATGGCCGTCGGGCTGACGCTGATCTTCGGCGTTCTGGACATCATCAACATCGCCCAGGGCATCCTGGTCGTGCTCGGCGCCTACCTGAGCTACGTGCTCTCGGTGCATCTGCACATCGACCTGTTTGTGGGCCTGCTGGTGACCGTCCCGGCGATGTTCCTCGTCGGGATCGCGATCCAGTGGGCCTTCATCAGGCCCCTGCGGGGCCGGGAGCGCACCTCCATGTCGCTCCTGGCCAGCTACGCGGTGGCGATCGTCATCGAGGGGATCCTGTACCTCGCCTTCGGGGCCAACTACCCAACCTGTCCGCCAGCTATGTGACCAGCGGGCCGAAGGTGTTCGGCTTCTACCTGGACTACATCTACATCTACGGGTTCATCATGGCGGTGCTGCTGGTGGTGGGCATCTACTGGACCCTGTACCGGACCCAGTTCGGCCGGACCGTCCGGGCCACCATGCAGGACCAGGTGGCGGCCCGGGTGATCGGCATCAACGTGAACCGGGTGCAAATGCTCACGTTCGGCATCGGCGTCGCGGTCACCGCGGTGGGCGGCATGGTGTTCGGGGCCACGGGCGGCGGGTTCAACCCGAATACCGGGTATGACCTCATCTCCCGGCTACTGGCCATCATCATCCTGGGCGGCCTCGGCAGCATCCTCGGCGCCATGCTGGCCGCCATCTTCATGATCACGCTGGAGGCAATCGTGGACGTGGTCTGGTCCCCGAGCTGGTCGGTCGTGGTGTTCTACGCGGTGCTGGTCCTGGTCCTGGTCCTGCGCCCGCAGGGCCTGCTCGGGCGCCGGGCGGTGCGGGCCCAGTGAGCGCGCAGACAACGGCCCGCAAGCCCGCCGCCTGGGACCGCCACAGCCGCCTGATCAAGCTCGGCCTCGTGCTGGCCGTGCTGGTGATCGCGGTGATCTTCCCGCTGGTGGTCACGAACGCGCTCAACACCCAGATCGCCGTGTACACCCTGATCTACGTGGGGGCGGTCGCCGCCTGGAACCTGTTCTCCGGCTACTCCGGCTACATCTCCCTGGGGGGCGCCGTGTTCTTCGGCAGCGGCGCCTACGCGGTGGGGCTCGATGACCGAGCACTGGAAGGTCGTCGGCGGCGACATCTTCTGGCTGCTCCCGCTGGGCGGGGTGGTGGCCGGGCTGATCGCGGTGCCGTTCGGGCTGATCGCGCTGCGGGTGCGGCGGCACACCTTCGTCGTCGTCACTATCGCCATGTTCTTCATCTTCCAGCTGCTGGCCTTCAACCTCGCCTTCACCGGCGGGAACAACGGCCTCAGCTCGCCGTTCTTCCTGTGGAACGCGGCCGACTACAACAACCCCTTCTACTACGCCGCGCTCATCATCGCCGTCGGCACGATCGTGCTGTCCTGGCTCATCCGGAACTCCCGGTTCGGCCTGCGGCTGCTGGCCATCCGGGACGATGAGGACCGGGCCCGCGGGCTCGGCGTCAAGGCCATGCGGGTCAAGCTCACCGCGTTCGTCGATCTCCGGGACCATCACCGGCATCATCGGCGGCCTGTGGTGGTTCTTCCTCGGCCAGGCCTCCCCGAGACCGCCTTCAACCCGATCTTCGACCTGTCCGTCGCCCTGATGGCCTTCCTCGGCGGCTTCGGGACACTCGCCGGGCCCGTCATCGGCGCGCTGATCCTCGAGCCGATCCTGCAGTGGGAGGCGGTCACGTTCAGCGGCAAGGCGTCCTACTTCGGGGAGATCGCCCTCGGCGTGCTCTTCCTGCTGGTGATCCTGTTCATGCCGCGCGGGCATCGTCCCCACCGCGCGCGAGTTCCTGACCAAGTGGCAGGGCAGGCGGGATCAGGGCCGGGAGCGGCGGCCGGCCGACGACGGCCCCGCCCGGGAGTACCGCGGTGCCCAGCACCAGCACACCGACCACGGGGAGCGTGCGATGACCGCGCTGCTGAGGACCAGCGGGGTGAGCAAGGCGTTCGGCGGGGTCCAGGCCCTCAATGACGGCCACCATCGAGGTCGAGGAGGGCAGCATCGCCGGCCTGATCGGGCCGAACGGCTCCGGCAAGACCACCCTGTTCAACGTCATCACCGGCTATGAGCGGGTGGACGCGGGCGAGGTGTGGCTCGGCGGCAAGGAGATCACCAACGCCCCGCCGGACAAGGTGTTCGCGGCCGGCATCGGCCGCACCTTCCAGCTCACCCGGGTGTTCTCCCGGCTCACCGTGATGGAGAACATGATCGTGGCCGCGCAGCACGCCGAGCGGGGGAGCGGCTGGCTGCGCAACCCGCTGGCCCGGGCCGGCGGCCCGGCCACCCGGCGGCGCGCCCAGGAGCTGCTGGAGTTCACCGGCATCGCCCACCACGCCGGATCGCTGGCCGAGACGCTCTCCTACGGGCAGCGCAAGCTGCTGGAACTGTCCTACGTGCTGATGGCCGACCCGGCCATCGTGCTGCTCGACGAGCCGGCCTGCGGATCAACCCGACGCTGATCAACACGCTCGCGGACCGGATCCGGGAGGTCAACTCCCGCGGCACCACGTTCCTCATCGTGGAGCACAACATGGACTTCGTGATGGGGCTGTGCCATAACGTCACGGTCCTCGACTACGGAGCGACAGTGGTGAGCGGGCCGCCTGAGATGATCAGGACCGACCCGCGGGTGCTCGATGCTTACCTTGGGACTGCGGAGGATGACGATGACATCCCGGTCGGCTGAGGCCGGCGTGGCCGAGCCCGCGCTGATCGTGCAGGACATCACGGCGGGTTACGGCGGCGGCGACGTGCTGCGCGGCGTCAGCATGGCTGTCCACGAGGGCGGCATCACCTGCGTGGTGGGCCCGAACGGGGCGGGCAAGTCCACCCTGCTCGGCTGCATCAGCGGGCTGCTGCGGCCCCGGCTGGGGCAGGTCAGCCTGCGCGGCGAGCAGCTGTCCGGCAGGAGCCCGCGCCAGGTGCTGGACATGGGCGTGGTGCTGGTCCCGCAGAACCACAGCCTGTTCCGCGACATGACGGTCAGGGAGAACATCGTCCTCGGCGGCTACATCCTCCGCCAGCGCGGCCTGGCCGAGAAGCGGCTGGCCGCCGTCCTGGAGATGTTCCCGCAGGTCACCGAGTGGCTGGGCCAGAAGGCCGGCAGCCTGTCCGGCGGCCAGCAGCGGCTGGTGGAATTCGCCCGCTGCCTGATGCTGGACCCGACGCTGGTCATCCTGGACGAGCCGTCGGTGGGCCTGGCCCCGAAGAGTGCTCAAGTCCGTGTTCGACGACGATCCGGATGATGCACGCCCAGGGCAAGACGATCCTGCTGGTCGAGCAGAACGCGCGGGCCGGGCTGCGGCTGTCCACCCACGGGGTGGTGCTCGAGAACGGCCAGGTCCGGCTGACCGGGACCGGCCACGAGGTGCTCAACCACCCGGAGATCGGCGCGCTGTACCTGGGCGGCGCGGTGTCCGACGCGCAGACCCCCGAGGTGCGGGCGGCTGAGGAACGGGCCGCCGAGCCGGACCTGGCCGGGCCGCATTCGGCCGCGAACGGGACGGCGCCCGGGACCGCTCGTTGATCATTGACGCGCACTGCCACGTCATCGTGCCGGAGATGACCGGCCCGCCGGTCCCGGACGCGTGGCGGCCCGCGCTCCGCTCCGAGCACGGGCGGCACCTGGTCCGCTTCCGCGGCCGGGAGCTGACCTCGGTGGTGGCCGAGTTCAGCAACGTGGACGTGATGCTGGCCGAGGCGGACGCGCACCGGCGTGGACCACCTGCTGCTGTCGCCGTGGATCAACCTGGTCCCGGTGGACGCCGGCGAGGACGAGGCCCGGCTGGTGTGCCAGGTGCAGAACGACGCCCTGGCCGCGATGGTGGCGGCCCGGCCGGGGCGGCTGAGCGCGGTCGGCGCCGTGCCGCTGCGGTTCCCGGGCCTGGCCGCCCGGGAACTGCCCGGCCTGCTGGCCGCGGGACTGCGCGGCGTCGAGATCCCGTCCAGCGCCGGCGGCCGGTACCTGGGCGATGACTTCTTCCTGCCGTTCTGGGAGGCGGCAGCGGGCACCGGGGCGCTGGTGTTCATCCACCCGACCACCCGCGGCCTCGGCATCCCCGCCCTGGACGACTACTACCTGTGGAACTCGGTGGGCAACCCGCTGGAGACGGCGGTGGCCGCGGCGCACATCGCGATGGCCGGCGTGCTCGAGCGGTTCCCCGGCCTGCGGGTGCTGCTGGCCCACGCGGGCGGCGCGCTGCCCGTGCTCCGCGGCCGGCTGCGGAACGCCTACGCGGTCCGGCCGGAGGCCGCGGCGCGGACCGCGGAGGGACCGGACGCCTCGCTGCGCCGGTTCTACTACGACACCGTGACCCACGACCGTGACCTGCTCGCCGACCTGGTCCGGTACGCGGGCTCGCAGCAGGTGCTGCACGGCTCGGACCGCCCGTTCGACATGGGCTGCTACACGAGCGTCGATGAGGTGCGCTCGCTGGGGCTGGGCGGCGGCACCGAGCTGATCCTGGGCGGGAACGCCGCGCGGCTGCTCGGCCTGGCCGCAGGAGGCTGAGCCCTCGACGCGCCGGGCGCCCGGCGGTCTCGTTCGAGCCCAGACCCCCTGCCCAGCCGGCGTTCTGCGGCCGGCCCGGGTGCCGTGTGCGATGAGGAGCCGGACAGCGTGGACTACACCAGGTCAGAAGCGAAGCAGGCGGCCCGGGAGGCCTTCGCCGGCCTGTGGGCGGCCATCACGACGCCCTTCGACCCGGCGGGCGCGGTGGATCTACGCGGCGCTGCGCCGCGACATGGACCGGCTGACCGGCGACCTGGGCGTCGACGGCATCTTCTGCGCCGGGGTGATGGGCGAGTTCTGGTCGCTGGCCGGGAGCGAGAGGCGCCGCCTGGTCGAGACGGTGGTGGACGCGGCCCGGGGGAAGTGCCAGGTCATCGCGCACACCGGGCACACCTCGCGCAGCAGGCCATCGAGCTGACCCGGCACGCGCAGAAGGCGGGCGCGGACTTCGCCGTGCTGATCAACCCGTACTACCCGCCGGCCTCCGATGAGGGCCTGTACCGCTGGTTCGAGACCGTGTGCGCGGGCGTGGACATCGGGGTCTGGCTGTTCGACACCGCGTACTCCGGGGTGTCGCTGCCGCTGGACCTCATCGAGCGGCTGGCCGCCATCGAGAACGTGTGCGGCATCAAGGTCGGCCGGGACCACGCGCGCTACCTGGAGGTGCTGGCCCGGGTCGGCGGGCAGATCCTGGTCTGCGAGCCGAACGAGGGGACCTGGCTGGAGAACATGCGCGACCACGGCCAGCGGGTGTTCATGTCCTCGGCCGCGCCGTACCTGTACCAGATCCCGGACTGGCAGCCGATGCGGGACTACACCCGGCTGGCCCTGGCCGGGGACTTCGGCGCGGCCGCGCAGGTCGCCGCCACGCTGGACCCGGTGCGGGTGGCGGCCGCCAAGTGGCTGCACGGCAAGGCCCGCCGGTTCGACTCGATCGCCTCGATCAAGGCGTGGGCGGGCCTGCTCGGCATGTCCGGCGGGCCGGTCCGGCCGCCGCTGCTGCCGCACACCGAGGCCGAGACCGCCGAGCTCGCCGCCGACCTGGAAGCGGTCGGCCTGCTCCCGGGGAGCGGGCCCGCGCGCCCGCGCCCGCAGCAACGGGCACCGCCCGGCCACGGGCTGCCGGCTGTCCCGGCGCGGCCGGTCGCGGCCCGCTGGCCGCGCCATCACCTCCGCCGGGTCGTGGCCGAGGTCATGAGCAGTACGAGGGCCGCGTTGCGGCCCGGCGCGCCGGTGATGGAGCCGCCCGGGTGGGTGGTGCCGCCGGTCTGGTACAGCCCGGGGATGGGCATCCGGTGCCCGGCCCAGCCCGGGACCGGGCGCAGCGCGCCGCTGAACGCCGGGCCGCGGTTCCCGCCGTGGAACGCGCCGTGGATCATGTGCGGGTTCAGCGCCTCGATGTCCGCGGGCGACTTGACCAGGCTGGCCAGGATCACCTCGTCGGTGAAGCCGGGCGCGGCCCGGCGCAGCCGGGCCAGCTGCCGGTGCGGCGTGCGCGTCCTTGACGGTGTCCCAGCCGCCCATCTCCGCGGGCGGCTGGTACACCTGCGGGCTGAGGATCTTCACGGTGTGCTGCCCGGCCGGCGCCCGCCCCGGGTCGGCCAGCGTGGGGGTGGCCACCAGCACCCAGGGCGGCTCGGCGATGAACCGGCCCGCCCTCAGGTCCGCGCCCAGCTGGATCATGTCCTCCGGCCAGCCCGCCAGGCCGGCCGACACCGCGCGTGCGCGGCCCGTCCCCGGCGTCGAACTCCGGCGGCGCGGTGGTGCAGTAGTAGGTGGCGAAGCCGGGCACGCCCACGTCGTAGGTGTCCACCCCGTAGTGGAACTCCTCGGGCCAGGCCGCGGCCGGCGCCATGTCGCGCAGGTGCTTGACGTGGATGGTGGAGACCACCGCGTGGCGCGCCCGGTACTGCGGTGCCGTCCTGCGTCTGCACCCCGGCGCACCGGCCGTCTTCCAGCAGCAGCCGGGTGACCGCCTGGCCGCACCGGATCTCGCCGCCATGATCGGCCAGGTAGCCGGTGAGGGCGGCGGTGAGGGCCCGGAGCCGCCGACCGGGATGGACCAGCTGCGCTGCTGGCGGCCGAACGTCTGGGCGTAGGGGAGCACCCCGGAACCCGGCTCGTCCACCGGCTGGAACACCTGGAAGGCCATCCACAGCAGGAAGGCCTGGATGTGCCGGCTGGTGAACTCGTGCCGGACGACCTGGACCGGCGGACAGCTGCCGCCGCCGGGCCCAGATCCGGCCGCGCGGGTGCTCGGCGAGCCGCTGGTCCAGCGACGGGCCCGACCCGACCGGGGTGAACTGCGCCTCGGTGAAGATGTGCTTGACCTCGTCGTAGTCGGCCAGCAGCCGCCGGTAGGCAGCCGCGTCGGCGGCCGAGAAGCGGGCCACCTCCTCGGCGGTCCGCTCGGCGGTCCAGCCACATGGTGAACTGCCGCCGTCCGGGAAGGCCACGTGCTCGACCGGATCCGGCTCGGCGTAGCGCAGGCCGTAGTCGGCGACCAGGCCCAGCTCGTCGCGGCTGAGCACCGGGTTGACCCGGATCATGGTGTGCCCGGTGGCGCAGGTGTCGATGCCGAACCCGGGCAGCAGCAGTTCCTCGGTGGCGGCCCCGCCGCCAGGAATGTCCCGGGCGTCCAGCACCAGGCAGCGGTAGCCCGCCTTGGCCAGGTAACAGGCCGTGAGCAGGCTGTTGTGCCCGGCTCCGGCCACCACGATGTCGGCGTCCTCGGTCATCGTCGTCCGTGTCCCTCCCGTCTGCAAACCATTGCAGCCACCTCCTGATCCTGGCATCCCCGGGGCGGGCGGGCAAGAGAGCTCACTCCCGGTGGGTGACGCGGCCGCCGTCCTGACCCGCCTAGCCTCGACATAAACGACGGGGAGGGACAGCCATGGCGCATCCGGACACCCTGTACGTCCTGGCGGCGGCCTACGACGACGTGCCGGCCGCGGTCGAGGACTACGAGGCGGTCAAGGCGCTCTACTACGCGGTGAAGACCTCGCACGATTTCGACGCCGCGGTCATCGCCAAGGACGAGGCCGGCAAGGTGAGCATCGTCAAGAAGCACGAGCAGCCGACCCGGCACGGTGCGGCCGTCGGGCTGGGCTGGGGCCTGGCCGCGGGGGTGGCCGCCGCGCTGTTCCCGCCGGTCGGGATCCTGGGCGCGCTCGCCGTGGGCGCCGGCGGCGGCGCCGCGATCGGGGCGGTCACCGGGCACGCCAGCGGCGGGATGAGCCGCGGCGACCTCAAGGAGCTGGGGGAGACGCTGGACGCCGGCACCGCCGGGCTGCTGGTCGTGTACGAGGCCAACCTGGCCGAGCAGGTGCGGGCCACCGTCAAGGCGGCGCGCAAGATGACGGCGCGGGAGACCGGCATGGCTTCCGACCGGCTCGCCGAGGACATGCAGCAGGCGGATGAGGCGGTCGCGTCCGGCCGGTAGCCCGGCCCCTTCCAGGGAGAGCGTGATGAGATGACGATCAACACCGGGCCGGGGGACCCTGCCTCCGGACCGGGGGGCACCGGGCAGGAAACGCGGGAGGCGAGACGGCGGCAGCGCGTGCTCACGCTCGTCATGGCGGGCGCGGTGGTCCGTGCGGCGCTGAGCAGGCGCGCCCTGGCGGGCGTCATCGTGCGCGGGATCGGGCTGGCCGCGATGAAACGCATGGGAAGCGAGCGCGGTACCCCCGCCCTGGACTGGTACCGGGCCCGGGGGCGGAACGAGAAGCGCGGCCCGGCGTAGCTGAGGGCCGGCGCTGCTGGCTGGCCGGCGCACCGTTCTCAGCCGCCCGCGCCGACCGGGAAGCGGTACCGCAGCCGGAAGCGGCCGGCCGGGATGACGATCTCGCCTGCCTCCACGATCCGGTCCCCGCACCGGTGGTCCCGCTCGATGAGCAGGACCGGCGAACCGGCCGGGATGCCCAGCGCGGCCGCCTCGGCGGACAGCGCGGGGCGCACCGAGATGTCCTCCACCACCTGGTCCACGTCCAGGCCGACGGCCCGCATCCGGTCCACCACGCCCCGGCCGGCGTAGCTGCCCTGCTCCGGGGACGGTGCCTGGGTGGCCGCCGCGGGCGGCTCGTAGCTGGTGGCCAGCTGGACCGGGCAGCCGTCCGCGCTCATCACGTACCGGGTGCGGGTGACCAGATGGCCGCCGTCGGCCAGGCCGAGGCGCAGCGCGATGTGCGCGGGCGCGGTGACCCGCTCGGACTGGTGCTCCCAGGACAGCCGGGGCGAGTGCGCCGCACTGTCGCCGGCCGGCCGCCCGCCCGCGGGCACGCCGTCCGCCAGGCCGAACGGCGATCCCGGGAAATGCAGCCGGTCATGCTCGAGGTGAGCGGCCTCGGGCAGCCGGCGGACGTAGGAGCCCGACCCGGCCCGGGCCTCGATCAGCCCCTCCGCGGCCAGCACCTGCAGGGCGTGCTTGGCGGCGGTCTCCCCGACCCCGTACCGGGCCATGATCCCGTTCCGGGAGGGCACCCGGGCGCCGGGCGCGAGCAGCCCGCCCCGGATCTGGTCCCGCAGATCCTCCAGGACGCGCAGGTACACCGGATCGTTGGAGGCACTCATCGCCGCATTGTGGCCCGGCCGGCCGGCAAGCTGGGGCCCCATAGCATGTGACCATGCTTTGCCGCGGGCCCGGCGGCCCGGCGCGGGCGCGCTACTTCTTCCGGGCGAAGATCACGCCGTCGCCGATGGACAGCATGGCCAGCTCCACCCGGTCGTCCGCGATGGCGCGGGAGTTGAACTCCCTCACCGCGCGGCCCATGGGGTCCGGGTCGGGGTCGAAGACCCGCCCGTGCAGGAACGTGTTGTCCACCAGGATGATCCCGCCGCTGCGGGTGCGCGGCACGATCTCCTCCCAGTACCGGACGTAGCCGGTCTTGTCCGCGTCGATGAACGCCAGGTCAAGGGTCTCCCCGGGCGGCAGCGCCGCGAGCGTGTCGGCGGCCGGCCCGAGCCGCAGCTCGATCTGGTCAGCCAGTCCCGCCTTGGCCCAGAACTCCTGGGCCAGGGCGGTCCACTCGGCGCTGACGTCGCAGCACAGCAGCCGTCCCCGCGGGGCGAGGCCGCGGGCCAGGCAGATCGAGGAGTACCCGGTGAAGGTGCCCACCTCCACCGCCCGGGATGGCGCGATGAGCGGCTCAGCAGCGACATGAACGTGCCCTGCTCGGGGCCGATCTGCAGGATGACGTCGCCGGGGAACCGGCGCGCGGTCTCCGCGCGCAGGTCAGCCAGCAGGGCGTCGGGCGGGCTGGTGTGGGCGATGACGTAGTCGAGGATCTGGCGGCTGACATGCTCGCTTCCGGTGGCCACGCTCCACGGTAACCTGGCCCATGCACGGGAGCGAGACGGGACTGGGTGACCAGGCGCCGTGGCGGGCCGCTCAGCCCGCGCGGACGGCTTGCAGGGTAAATCAGCCCGCGCGGACGGCTTGCAGGGTATAGCTGTGCGGCAGCCGCCACGGCCGCTCGGCCAGCCGCCATTCGCCGCCGCCCAGCGGCTCCATCTGGCCGGGCAGGGCCTCCCACGGCACGCTGTCGTGCTCGGTCAGCCCGGTCAGCCGCAATCCCGCGCCGAGCACCGCGGACACGATCTCACCGAGCCCGTGGTTCCACTCGTGCGTCACGTTGTGCGCGAAGGTGGCGCCGGTCTCGACGTAGGTCCCGGGCTCATCCCACACCATGGGCTGCTCCCGCTCGAAGTACGGATACTCCACCACCAGCAGCCCGTCCGGCCGGGGATCCTGCAGCGTCCAGAGCATGGGATGGCCCTCGCGCAGGAACAGCCGGCCGCCCGGCGCGAGCAGGGCGGCGACGACCCGGCCCACCGGCGGATGTCCGGCAGCCAGTTCAGCGCGCCGACCCCGGTGTAGACGAGGTCCCAGGCCTGCCGGCCGAGCAGGTCCGGTGCGTCGTAGACGTTGCCCGCCGTGAAGTCCACCGGGGCGCCGGCCAGCCCGGCGACCCGGCGGGCCTGGGCCAGGGACGCGCCCGAGAAGTCCAGGCCGGTCATCCGGGCGCCCAGCCGGCTCAGTGACACCGTGTCGGTGCCGATATGGCATTGCAGGTGGACGCCGCGCAGCCCGCTGATGTCGCCGAGCCGCGGCCGGTCGAACCGGACCACGTGGCTGAGGTAGGCCGGGTCCTCGGCGAACCGCTGCACCGCATAGTCCGGCGAGGCGGCATGGGCCGGGGCCCGGTCGTCCCAGTTGGCCTGGTTCAGCGCCCACGAATCGGTCACCGCCTTATCGTGCCATCTGCCCGCGGCGCACGGCGGGCCGCTGCGGGCACGGTACGCTCGCTCCCATGGCCCTGGCTTCGTCCCTGTACATCCCGAGCCCGCCGTCGAACGGGTTCCACATCGGGCCGGCCTACATCCACTTCTACGGCCTGATGTACGTGATCGGCATCACCCTGGCCATCCTCATCACCCAGCGGCGGTGGAAGGCGCTCGGCGGGGATGTCGGCCTGGTCGGCGACGTGGCCATCTGGGCGGTGCCGGCCGGCATCGTGGGCGGCCGGATCTACTTTGACCTGACCACGCCCAAGTACATCCCGCACCACTGGTACGGCGTGCTCGCGGTCTGGGACGGCGGGCTGGGCATCTGGGGCGGCATCGCGCTGGCCGCCGTGGTCGGCGCCTGGCGGGTCCGCCGCACCGGGGCCAGCGTCAGCCTGTTCATGGACGCGGTGGCACCCGCGCTGCTGGTGGCCCAGGCGATCGGCCGGGTGGGCAACTACTTCAACCAGGAACTGTTCGGCGGCCCGACCACGCTGCCCTGGGCGCTGCAGATCGGGCAGCATTACCGGCCGACCGGGTACAGCTGTACAGCACGTTCCAGCCGACCTTCCTGTACGAGCTGATCTTCGACCTGGCGTGGGCCGCGCTCCTGGTCTGGCTCGGCCACCACCGCGGGATCAAGCCACCCGGCCTGTTCGCCCTGTACGTCGCGGGGTACTCGGCGTTCCGGATGTTCGAGGAGTCGCTCCGGGTCGACCCCTCCGAGCACTTCCTCGGCCTGCGGCTGAACATGTACGTCGCCGCCGTGCTCACCATCGCGGGCCTGGCCTGGTTCGTGTACTCCCAGCGCCACGGCCGGCCCGCCAGCGAACTGCGCGCCACCGGGCCCGGGCACCTCCCGGCGGTCACGGGCGGCCCGGATAACCGGGTCCCCGGTGACCAGGTCCCGGACCCTGGCGACGCGACGGAGCCGGGCGCCGGGCAGAAGGCGCCCGCGGACGCCGCGGAGCCGGCCGGGCCCGGCAGCTCGCCGGCTCGCTAATTTCATCGAAAGCACCAGTCTTTCCGGCGCGCCTCTCGAACTTACGTTTGATTCTGGGGCATGCTGGTTCCCGGTATCTCATCACCGGCAGTTCCGACCCCAGTGCAGGAGGCACCCCGTGGGCCAGAAGACCGTCAGGTTCAGCGACCTTAGCGGCGAGATCATCACCCGGGACGACACGCTCGCCCGGATCGTGATCCATGAGCACCCCGAGCTCGGTGACACCCCGGTGGAGATCGAGGCGCTGGCCGATGAGGCGCGCACGATCGAGAAGGCGGCGGTGGCGGTCGCCGTCGTCGACCTGTACCTGCCGGGCGAGGACGAGCCGCGGCGGCTGGCCATGGAAGTGGCCGCGTTCGACCAGCTGGCCACCGACCGGCCGATGAGCGAGCTGCTGCTCACCGCCCGCCCGGCCCGCCGGGCCGCCAAGGCCGCCGCGGCGGGCCCGGCCCGCGCCGACCGCACGAACTACGCGACCCTGGAGCACGCCGGGAAGCCGCACAAGGGCAAGATCACCGAGGCGGAGCGGGACCTGGTCCGCACCCACCTGGACGAGATCAACGAGCGGCTCGCCGCGCAGGGGCTGCGCACGATCAGCCCGGCCGACCCGGAGCACGTGGAGCGCTACGGCCTCGAGGGGCTGGCCGCGGAGCCCGGCGGGCCGGCGGGTGACCCCGGCCCCGCGAAGAAGGGCGCCGCGTAGCCCGCTGACCGCGTAGCCCGCTGACGCGGTAGTCCCGCACGCAGGCTCAGGCGGTATCGGCTGTTGTCTCACTATGTGGTCATAATAAGATCAGTATATGAGCATGGTGGATGGCACGGTGGGCAGCGGCGGCTGGCCGGGACGGCGCTGGGTGGTGCTGCTGGCCGGGTTGGTCGCGATGACCGCGGGCTGCACCTTCCAGTACGGGCTGGCCTACCTCATCCCGGCCTTCCGGGCCGAGGGGCTGTCCCTGGTCCAGGCGGGGGTGCTGGTCGCCTGTCCCACGGCCGGGCTGCTGCTCACGCTGGTGGCCTGGGGCGCGGCCGCTGACCGGTGGGGTGAGCGGCTGGTCCTCGGGGCCGGGCTGGCGCTGGCCGGCGTGGTGCTGCTGCTGGCCGCCGCCGTGCACGGGGCGGTGGCGCTCGGTGCCTGCCTGGCCGTGGCCGGGGCGGCGGGCGCCTCGGTCTATGCGGCCAGCGGGCGGCTCATCCTCGGCTGGTTCGCGGCCCGGCAGCGCGGCCTGGCCATGGGCATCCGGCAGAGCGCCCAGCCACTCGGCGTGGCGGTGGCCGCACTGACGCTGCCCGCCCTCGGGGCGGTCAGCCGCGGCACGGCCCTGGACTTTCTCGGCTCCTTCTGCCTGGCCGCGGCAGCCCTGGTCGCGGTGGCCGTCCGTGACCCGGCCCGCCCGCCCGGGGCGGCGCACAGCCGCGGCGGCTTGCCCTACCGGGGCTGGCGGGATGAGCCCGGCCGCTACCATCCGGGCCGGGTGCTGTGGCGGATCCACGTGGCCAGCGCGCTGCTGGTGGTCCCGCAGTTCGCGGTGGCCACCTTCGCGCTGGTGTACCTGGTGGACGCCCATGGCCTCGGCCCGGCCGAGGCCGGGCGGCTGCTGGCGGTGGCGCAGGCGTGCGGGGCGGTCAGCCGGCTGGGGCGGGGGCATGGTCCGACCGGGCGGGCAGCCGGATGCGGCCGATGCGGATCCTGGCCGTGGCCACGGCCATCATCGTGGCCCTGCTGGCGGCCGGGGCGGCGGTCCGGGCGCCGTGGGCCGTCGCCGCCCTGCTGGCGGCCTCGGTCGTCTCGGTGAGCACCAACGGGCTGGCGTTCACCGCCGTCGCCGAGCACGCCGGGTCATCCTGGGCCGGGCGTGCCCTCGGCATCCAGAACACCGGGCAGAACGCGCTCGCCGCCGCGACGCCGCCGCTGCTCGCCGTGGTGATCGGGTCGGCCGGGTACCCGGCCGCGTTCGGCCTGGCGGCGGTGTTCCCGCTGGCCGCGGCGGCCCTGGTGCCAGTCGGGGGCGAACGCCAGGCGGCCGCGGCGGCGGCCGGCCCTGGCGCGGCCGCCCCGGCTGGCCGGTGACCGGCTACCTCTGGGTTCCCTGCCCACGGCTGGCCAGCACGATGGCCAGCAGCCAGGCGCCGGGCAGGCCGTTGTCGGCGACCTCGATCGTCTGCGGCGGCCCGCCGGGGGTGCCCGCCGCCCGCGCCAGCACCCGCCCGGCGGGATCCCGCAGTTCGTCGGCGGCCAGCGGTACGGGCTGGTAGCGGAGCGGGCCGCAGCCGCGGACCCGGGATACCTGATCCGGGCTCAGCGCCCGGCGCACGAGCTTGTCGTTCAGCCGGCCTGCTGGCCGGCAGCAGATCCACGTGCGCCCCGCCGAGGTGCGGCTCCACCTGCGCCAGCGTGAGGCCCGTGGGCACATCGTGCAGGTTCAGCGGCGGAGGCGCAGGCGGGCCGCCGCGCCGAGGGGCACTGGGCTCCATGTCGTCCGGGCCGGAGATGGCGCCCTCGATGGCGGCGCCCACGATCTTGCCCGCGGAGAACTGGCGGGCGACCGCCGGGTGGAAGGTGACGAGCAGCCGGCCGGGCTCGTCGCGCAGCCCGGACAGCGACCGGCCCGCCTTCATTCAGGCGATGAGGGTGCCGTCCGGGCCGCGCCATTCCAGCCGCTGGCCCTGGGTCATCTGCCACCGGGTGTTCCGGGGCGGGCTGGCCAGGGCGGCACTCACGGCCGGCTGGCGGCGGGACGTGCCGCCTGCACGTGGCTCAGATGGCGGGGCTGAGGCCGGCCGCGGGCTCGCTGCGGGCACGGGCGCGCCACCACTCCTGGCCGCGCTCGGGCAGCAGGTGGATCGGGTCGTAGTAGGGGTACTCGCGGCTCAGCGCGAGCGGGTCGGCGGCCTCCACCGCGGTCCGGTAGTTCTTCGTCCAGTAGGAGATGCCCAGGTCGGTGTCGTAGCGCGACACCTGGTGCACCCACCGCTTGCCGACGTAGGGCACGTCACAGACCACCCGCGGGGTGGCGAACCCCGGCAGGTACCCCATGATCTGCTCCTGCAGGTCCTGGGCCTGGGCCAGGGAGACCCGCCAGTGCTCGCTGCCCGGGATCATGTCGCACATGTAGAAGTAGTAGGGCACGATGTGGGCCTCATCGAGCAGCGCGAAGCACAGGTCGAGCAGGGCCTCCGCGGTGTCGTTCACCCCGTGCAGCAGCACGCCCTGGTTGCGCACGTCACGGATCCCGGTGTCCAGCATGGCCTGCGCGGCCCGGGCGACCAGTGGCGTGACCGACTGGGCCGCGTTGACGTGCGTGTGGATGGCGATGCTGACCCCGCGCTGCCGGCCTTGGCCGCCAGCCGCTCCATCCCGGCCCGGACCTCATCCGCCAGCCAGTGCTGCGGCAGGCCCATCAGGGCCTTGCTGGCCAGCCTGATGTCCCGGATGCTCGGCACGTCCAGCAGCGCGCCGACGAACGCCTCCAGCCGCGGCCACGGCATGTTGGCCACGTCCCCGCCGGAGACCACCACGTCCCGCACGCCCGGGGTGGCCTGCAGGTAGGCGATCATCGCGGCGAGGCGGTCGGCCGGGGCCGCGGCGAACTTGAGCTTGGCCGTGCTCGCCGTCGGGTTGCCGACCAGGTCCATCCGGGTGCAGTGGCCGCAGTACTGCGGGCAGGTGGGCAGGATCTCCGCCAGCACCTTGGTCGGGTAGCGGTGGGTGAGCCCCTCGACCGCCCACATCTCCGCCTCGTGCAGCGAGTCCCGGCTGGCGTACGGGTGGGACGGCCAGTCGGTGCGGCGGTCGCTGAAGACCGGGATCATGTAGCGCCGCACCGGGTCCGCGCTGAAGGCGGTGCTGAAGCCGGGCTCGCCCGGTGCCTGCGCAGGCACCATCGTGTTCAGCATCTGCGGCGGCACCAGCATCGACATGGTGGCCCGTTCCCGCTGGTCCCGCTCGAGGTCGGCGAAGAACGCCTCGCTGAGCCCGGGCCCGGTGACCTCGCGCAACTGGCGCAGGTTCTTCACGCAGTGCGCCCGCTGCCACTGGGCCGACTCCCACTCCGCGGCGGTCACCCCGGACCAGCCTGGGAAGCGCCGCCAGTCCGGCTCGGCGAGCGCCGCCTGCCGGTACGCGTATGGCTGCCTGACCACCCCGACCACCTTCCCGTCCCGTCCTGGGCGCCAGTCCGGCCCGGCTCGCCCGTTACTGAACGATATCCTTGTCTATCGACCCTCGACAAAAGAAGCTAGTGTCTGGGTAGGTATCTACAGTAAGTCTTTCGGTCCTGCTCGGGAAGAGGGGAAGGTGCCGCGGGTGGGGGCAACCAGGATGGCGGGGCTGCGCCGGGGCGGGTCTCCGCTCGGGCTGCACCGGGTGATCGAGCCGGCCGGCGTGCTGCCGCAGGCCGCCTGGCGGCTCGACCCGGACCCGGGGATCTGGCCCGACGAGGTCCGGGTGCGGGTGGAGCGGCTGAACCTGGACGCCGCCTCATTCCGCCAGCTGCGTGAATCCTCCGGCGGCTCCGCCGCGGCCATGCGCGCGGCCGTGCTGGGCATCGTGGCTGACCGGGGCAAGATGCAGAACCCGGTGACCGGCTCCGGCGGGATGCTCACCGGCGTGGTGGAGGAGGCGGGCCCGGAGTCCCCGCTGGGGCTGGCGCCGGGCGACCGGGTCGCCAGCCTGGTCTCGCTCAGCCTGACCCCGCTGGCCATCACCGACGGCCTGGCGGGCTGGGACGGCCAGGGCGAGCAGGTGCCGTGCGCCGGCCACGCGATCCTGTTCGGCCGGTCCATCGCGGCCGTGCTGCCCGGCGACCTGCCGGCCGCGCTGGCGCTCGCGGTGCTCGACGTGTGCGGGGCGCCCGCGCTGACCGAGCGGGTGGTGAGAGGGCGTGCTGGCCAGCAGGGCGGGCCGGTCGTCGCCATCCTCGGGGCCGGGGGGAAGAGCGGGTCGCTGTCCGCCGCGGCGGCCCGGCGGGCCGGTGCCCGCGCCGTGATCGGGGTGGTGCCGGCCGAGGCCGAGGCGGCCGCGGTCCGGGCGGCCGGGCTGGCCGACCGGGTGGTGATCGCCGATGCGCGGGACCCGGTGGCGCTGGCCGGCGCGGTCACCTCGGCGGGCGGCCGGCCGACGTCACGGTCGTCTGCGTGGACGTGCCCGGCTGCGAGGGCGGCGCCGTGCTGGGCACCGCGCCGGGCGGCACGGTGATCTTCTTCTCGATGGCGACCTCGTTCAGCGCGGCGGCGCTCGGCGCGGAGGGCCTGGCCGCCGATGTGACGATGCTGATCGGCAACGGGTATGTGCCTGGACATGCCGAACTGGCGCTGGACCTGCTGCGGGCCGAGCCCGGCGTGCGCCAGCTGTTCGAGGCCCGGCTGGCGGAAGACTGAGGGAGGCCGCAGTGGAAGCTAGTGCTAGCCCGGGGGGACGACCCCCCGCAACCCCGCGCCCGGCGCTTCGCGCCGAGGCTGGCGCCCGGCTCCGGCTGGACCCCGCGATGGTGGCGGAGGCCCGTGAGCTGGCCCGCGCGGCGGGCGGGCCGATCGTCAACCTGGCCCGGACGCACAGCACGGTGGCCATCGAGCGGGCCGTGCTCCGGCTGGCCGGGCTGGATGGCGCGGACGGCGACGGCATGCCCTGGGTGAACCGGCTGGCCGACGCGGTGCGGGACAGCGCCGGGCTGGAGCACGGGGTGGCGCTGCCCGCCTGGGACGCGCTGCTGTCCGGGGGATACCCGGACCTGGCCGCGCTGGCCCGGGACGCCGCGGCCGGCGCGGTGAAGTTCCGGGTGCCCGAAGGCGCGGACGCCGCGGCGGCCGCCGCCGCGGCCCGCGCCGCGCTCGGCCGGGGCTTCGCGGCCATCGACGCCCGGCGGGCCGAGCGCACGGCCATGATCAGCCAGACGGCCGACCCGCCGAAGCCGTGGATCTACCTCATCGTCGCCACCGGCGACATCTACGAGGACATCCCGCAGGCGCAGGCGGCCGCGCGGGAGGGCGCGGACATCGTCGCGGTGATCCGGTCCACCGGCCAGTCGCTGCTCGACTACGTGCCGGAGGGCGCGACCCGGGAGGGCTACGCCGGCACCTACGCGACGCGGGAGAACTTCCGGCTGATGCGGGCCGCTCTCGACGATGTGTCCCGCGAGCTGGGCCGGTACGTCCGGCTGACCAACTACGCGTCCGGGCTGTGCATGCCGGAGATCGCCGCGCTGGCCGGCCTGGAGCGGCTGGACATGATGCTGAACGACTGCATGTACGGGATCATCTTCCGGGACATCAACCCGCAGCGGACGTTCATCGACCAGCGGTTCGCCCGGCAGATCCACGCCCGGGCCGGGATCATCATCAACACCGGCGAGGACAACTACCTGACCACCGCGGACGCGGTGGACGCGGCGCACACGGTGGTGGTCAGCCAGCTGCTCAACGAGTTCTTCGCCAAGGAGGCCGGGCTGGCGGACGGGCAGCTGGGGCTGGGGCACGCGTTCGAGATCAACCCGGACCTGCCCGACTCGTTCGTACTGGAACTGGCGCACGCCCAGCTGGTCCGGGAGCTGTTCCCGGACGCCCCGCTGAAGTACATGCCGCCGACCAAGCACATGACCGGCAACGTGTTCGGCGGCTACCTGCTGGACGCGTTCTTCAACCTGGCCGGGGTGATGACGGACCAGTCCATCCTGCTGATCGGGATGATGACCGAGGGCATCCACACCCCGTTCCTGTCCGACCGGGACCTGGCGCTGGAGAACGCCCGGTACGTGGCCCGGGCCGCGGGACGGCTGGGCGAGAACTTCCGGCCGCCGCCGGGCGGCTTCGTGGAGCGCCGCGCCCAGCAGGTGCTCGGCGAGGCGGTGGACCTGCTCCGCCGGATCAGCCAGGACGGGCTGCTGAACGCGATCGCGGACGGCACCTTCGGGGTGACCCGCCGTCCCGCCGGCGGCGGCCGCGGCCTCGACGGCGTCATCAAGCGCGCCGATAACTACTTCAACCCCGCGAGTGAGTTCCTCGAAGGCGGTTTGCCCGGGGGGCTCCGGGGGGTCGCCCTCCCGGGCCAGCAGAGCAATCCGGCGGCAGAGTTCCTGGAGGGCGGGGCCCAGGGGCAGGAGGGGGCATCATGACCGGCCAGGTGATCCGGCCCTACGGCGACACCACCGGCGACGGGCAGGTGCAGGTGTCATTCACCCTGCCGGTGCCGTTCGGCAACGAAGAGGAGCGGGCCGTCGCTGAGGGGGCCGCGCTGCAGCTGGCCGGGAAGATGGGGCTGGAGCCGGCCATGGTCGTGCACGCCAAGGGCATGGGGCCGGACTTCACCTTCTTCATCGTCTACGGCCGGGTAAGTCACCTTGTTGACATTTCCGCTGTCACCGTGGCCCGGCGCGAATTCCCGGTGCTGTCCCCGGCCGAGATCAACCTGCGGCTGCGCACCGGGCTGGGCCGCAAGCTCGTGGTGCTGGGCGCGTGCATCGGCACCGACGCGCACACGGTCGGCATCGACGCGATCCTCAACGTGAAGGGGCACGCGGGGGAGAAGGGCCTGGAGTACTACCGGGAGATCCGGGTGGTCAACCTGGGCGCCCAGGTGGAGGTGGCCGGCCTGGTCGCCCGGGCGCAGGCGGAACGGGCCGACGCCGTGCTGGTCAGCCAGGTCGTCACCCAGCGGGAGGCGCACCTGGACGGGGCCCGGCAGCTGTCCGCCGCGTTCCGCGCCGCCTACCCGGCCGGCGGCCGGCCGCTGCTGGTGGTCGGCGGCCCCCGGTTCGACCCCGCGATGGCCGGCGAGCTGGGCGTGGACCGGATCTTCGGGCGGGGCACGACCCCCCGGGAGGTGGCCAGCTACCTGGTGCACCTGCTGGCGCCCGAGCCGGCCGGGGCCGCCGCCGCGGAGCCGGCCATGGCCGGGGAGCCGCGCCGTGACTGAGGGCGGGCGGGGCGGCGGGCTGACCGTCACCCACCGCCGCTACGTGCCCGCGAGCCATGCGCACTACGGCGGCAACCTGGTGGACGGCGCTTACGTGCTGGGCCTGTTCGGGGACGTGGCCACCGAGGCGTGCATCCGGATGGCCGGGGATGAGGGCCTGTTCGCGTCCTACTCCGACGTCCAGTTCCGGGCGCCGGTGCTGGCCGGGGACGTGATCGAGGCGGCCGCGACCCTGGTCCGGACCGGCCGGCGCAGCCGCGAGCTCGCCTTCGAGGCCCGCGTGGTGTGCCGGGCCGACCCGGGACGGGGGCCGTCCGCGTCACGGGTGCTGGACCAGCCCCTGGTCGCGGTCACCGCCACCGGCACCGTCGTCGTGCCCTGACGCCCGGCGCCGCGCTGCCCGGGCCGGGGCCGGCGAACCGGCCCCGGCGGGCCGGGAACTCCGCTATTCTCGCGGGTCCACCGGCACCCACGCGCAGCCATGATCATGCGCAGGCAAGGGACGGGACTGATGGCGAGATTTGAGGTCACCCGCCGCCGCGGCCGCAAGGCCACCGCGGCGGACGGCGATGCCCTGGCCGGGCCTGACCCGGCCGGCAGCGGCGCACCGGAAAACCCCGCGTCCAGGCTGTGGCAGGCGCTGCTCGGCCCGTTCAGCGCCGACCCGCCGCCATCGAGCGGGCAGCCCGGCCGGCCCCGGCCCGGCGCGCCAGGCCGCTAGCCGAGGGGGCCCGCACGTCACCCGCGGCGGGCGGCCCGCGGGCCGCGGTCACCGCCGCCGGCACCGTGGTGGTGCCGGCGGCGGTGACATGACCGCTGCGGCCCGGCTCTACGACCCGGACTCTACGACTCGCCGAACGACTTGATCTCCTCGAACTCCGCCTCGGTCAGCTCCCTGGGCACGTCCCCCTTGGCCGCCTTGGCCGCCTGCACATGGTGCCGGATGTCGGCCACGATCTCCGGGTTGGCCAGCGTAGTGACGTCACCGGTGTCGGCGAAGTTGGATACCGCCGCGATCACCCGGCGCATGATCTTCCCGGACCGGGTCTTCGGCATGTCCGGCACGATCCAGACGTTCTTCGGCCGGGCGATCTTGCCGATCTCCGTCTCGATCGCGTGCGTGACCTTGCCCTCCATCTCCGTGTTCGCCACGAACCCCGGCTTGAGCGAGACGTACACCTCGACCGCGCGGCCGCGGATGTCGTCGATCACCGGGACCGCGGCCGCCTCCGCGACCTCGGGCACGGTGAGCGCGGCCGACTCGATCTCCTTGGTGCCCAGCCGGTGCCCGGCCACGTTGATCACGTCGTCGACCCGGCCCAGGATCCGGTAGTACCCGTCCGGGGCCCGGACCGCGCCGTCCCCGGCGAAGTAGGGCCAGTCGTGCCAGTCCTTGCTGTCGGGGTTCTTGTTGTACTTCTCGTAGTAGACGGAGAGAAACCGCTCTGGCTGGCCCCACACGGTCTGCATGATGCCGGGCCACGGGTTGCGGATGCAGATGTTGCCTGCCCGGCCGTCCGGCACTTCCGTGCCTTCCTCGTCGTAGATGGCCGGGTAGATGCCGATCACCGCGGGGCCGCAGCTGCCCGGTTTCATCGGCTTGAGGGCCGGCAGCGAGCTGCCCAGGAAGCCGCCGGTCTCGGTCTGCCACCAGGTGTCCACGATGACGGCCTCATCCTTGCCGACCACCTTGTGGTACCAGCGCCACACCTCGGGCTCGATCGGCTCGCCCACCGTCGTCATGTGCTTGAAGTGGTAGTTGTACTTGGCCGGCTCGTCCGGGCCGACCTTGCGCAGCATCCGGATCGCGGTCGGCGAGGTGTGGAAGATGTTCACGCCGAGCCGCTCGGCGATCCGCCACGGCCGGCCGGCGTCCGGGTAGTTGGGCGTCCCCTCGTAGACCACGCTGGTCGTGCCGAGCGCGAGCGGGCCGTACACGATGTAGGAGTGCCCGGTGATCCAGCCGATGTCGGCCATGCACCAGTAGGTGTCCTCCGGGTGGATGTCCTGGTAGTACTTGGACGTCCCGGCCACGTAGGCCAGGTAGCCGCCGGTGCTGTGCTGGGCGCCCTTGGGCCGTCCGGTGGTGCCGCTGGTGTACATCAGGAACAGCGGCGCCTCCGCCGGCATGGACACCGGCGGCACGATCTGCCCCCGGTAGCCGGCCAGCACGTCGTCGACGAAGAAATCACGGCCCTCGGTCATCGGCGTCTGCGAGGCGTACTGGCCCGGGTAGCGCCGCCAGACCAGGACCTTGTCCACATCCTGGCCCTGCTTGTGCGCCTCGGCCAGCGCCTCGTCCGCCTTCACCTTGTGATCCACCAGGGTGCCGCTGCGCCAGTAGCTGTCCATGGTGATCAGCACCCGGCTGCCCGAGTCGGCGATCCTGGTGCCGCAGGCGTTGCCGCTGAAGCCGCCGAAGACCTGGGAGTGGACCACGCCGAGACGGGCGCAGGCCAGCATGGTGACCGGCAGTTCCGGGACCATCGGCATGTGCAGGGTGACCCGGTCGCCGGCCTTGAGCCCGGCGAAGTCGCGCAGCAGCGCGGCGAACTCGTTCACCCGGTTGTACAGCTCACGGTAGGTGAGGGTGAGCGGCTCCTCCGCCTCCGGTTCCCCCACGAAGATCAGCGCGGCCTTGTTCGCGTTCCACTGCAGATGGCGGTCCACGCAGTTATAGGACGCGTTGAGCCGGCCGCCGGTAAACCACTGCCAGAACGGCGGGTTGGCGGTATCCAGGACCGTGTCCCATTTCTTGTCCCAGCTCAGCAGGTCCGCGTATTCGGTGAAGCAGTCGGGGAAGTTCTTCTCGTCAAACCGGTCGAAGATCGCCGGGTCGTTCGCGTTGGCCTGCTGGACGAACGACTCGGCGGGATAGATGTACTCTTCCTCGCGCCAGTGCACGGCAATCTGGGACTCGGAAACCTGGCCCTGCTGGCTTTCGGTCATCTACTCGGTCCTCTCCCATGGCTCTCAGCCCGTATCCGGAAGCCAGCCACAAGCGCGCCGGGGCAGCCGCGTTCCGCGCCGCCGCCCCATCCCGGACCGCCCGCTGACCTCGGTGTCAAGACGCCCCTCATACGCTGGGGAAACCGTTTCATGCTAGCCCCAAGCGGACGGCCCGGACTAGGGCCCGCCCGTCACCCGGTTGACATCAGCGGCCGCGGCGGTATCTTGCTGCGCAGTCCAGCACCGGGCTAGCCGGCCAGGGGAGCGGGGCCGTCCCGGCGGCTGTGCCAGGGGCCGGGGGACCGGCCCTGACGCCAGGCACAGCGGGGGAACCGGCCTGCTGACCAGGTCACGCCGGGGGGGTTGGCACCGGGAAGGGCCTGGGCACCAGTAGACAACGGAACGCGAGCCCGCCGCCGGCGGGACGGGTTCCGGTCCGAAGGATGCCCGGGCCCTCTTCCCACGGCGGGCCGGATAGGCCGCGGCACCGGCCCCGGGGACGGCGCGCGACAGCGGAAGCCGCCGGCAGCGGAACGGCGCCGCCCGCCCGATGTCAACGCAGGTGCAAATTTCGCTATTGCCGTCCTGGGGCCGGGACGCGGCGTGGTGGCGCGACGGTAACCTGCTAGGGATCCGGGGGCCGGAAAGGCCGCGGGGACGCGGCAGGCGGCGGAAGGCAGGCAGAGGGTTGGTTGGCAACGAGGAAGCCGGGGCTCCCATCGGGCGGGTGGCCGTCATCATGCCCACCTACAACGAGCGGGAGAACCTGGAGGCCATGGCGGGCCGGGTGCGGGCCTCGGTGCCCGACGCCGACCTGCTGGTGGTCGACGACAACAGCCCGGACGGCACCGGTGACCTGGCGGACAAGCTGGCCGCCGAGGACTCCCGTATCCACGTGCTGCACCGCCCCGGCAAGGGCGGGCTCGGCACCGCGTACCTGGCCGGGTTCGGCTGGGCGCTGGAGGAGGGCTACGGCGCCGTCGTGGAGATGGACGCGGACGGCTCGCACCAGCCCGAGCAGCTGCCGCTGCTGCTGGACGCGCTGCGCCACGCCGACCTCGTGCTCGGCTCCCGGTGGGTGCCCGGCGGCCGGACCGTCAACTGGCCCAGGTCCCGCCAGTTGATCTCGCGCGGCGGCAGCTTCTACTCCCGGCTGATGCTGGGCATCCCGCTGCGGGACGCCACCGGCGGCTACCGTGCCTACCGGGCCGCCGCCCTGCGGGCCATCGGCCTGGATGAGATCCACTCGCAGGGCTACTGCTTCCAGATCGACCTGGCGCGCCGGGCCCTCGCGGCCGGGCTGCGGGTGACCGAGGTGCCCATCACGTTCGTGGAGCGGGTGCACGGCTCCAGCAAGATGAGCAAGGCCATCGTGGCCGAGGCGTTCTGGCGGGTCGCCTGGTGGGGGCTGGCCGGCCGGTGGCAGTCGCTGCGCGGGTCACGCCGCCGCGCCGCCTGACCGCTCCCGTGGAACTGCGCGCGGACTGCGGGCGGTGCGCCGGGCTGTGCTGCACCGCGCCGGCCTTCGCCGCCTCGGCCGACTTCGCCCTCGATAAGCCGGCCGGCCAGCCCTGCCCCCATCTGGGCGCCGGATTCCGCTGCGGCATCCACGACCGGCTGCGGGCGCGCGGCTTCCCCGGCTGCGCCGTCTACGACTGCTTCGGGGCGGGGCAGCGGGTCACCCAGGAGACCTTCGGCGGGCGGGACTGGCGGCAGGCGCCGGCCGACGCCGGCCAGATGTTCGCCGTGTTCGGGGTCATGCGGCAGCTGCACGAGCTGCTCTGGTACCTGGGTGAGGCCGTGGCGGCCGTCAGCGGCCCGCTGCAGGCGGAGCTGCGCGGGGCCGCCGCGAGCACCAGCCAGCTCGCGTCGGGCCGCCCGGCGGCGCTGGGAGCGCTGGACGTGGCCGCGCACCGGCAGGAGGTCAACGGGCTGCTGCTGCGGGCCAGCGCGGCGGCCCGGGCGCCGGCCAGCCCCGGCGCCGACCTGCGGGGCGCGGACCTGGCCGGGCAGGACCTGCGGGGCGCCGACCTGAGCGGGGCCAGCCTGCGGGGGACCTGCCTGATCGGGGCGGACCTGCGCGGGGCGGGCCTGCGGCTGGCCGACCTGACCGGGGCGGACCTGCGGGGCGCGCGGCTGGCTGGCGCGGACCTGGCCGGCAGCCTGTTCCTCACCCAGGCGCAGCTGGACTCGGCGGCGGGTAACGAGACGACGCGGGTGCCGGACGGCCGGGCCAGGCCCGGGCACTGGCCCGTGGCCGGGGACCGGCCCCTCCGGGCCCGCTAGCGGGCTGCCGTCAGGCGCTCTTGCGCTGCCGGGCCGACACCTTGGGCGGGGCCGGCTCGCCGCGCTGGCCGCGGATCAGCGCCAGCCGTTCGGCGAGCACTTCCTCAAGGTCAGCAATGGACCGGCGTTCCCGGAGCATGTCCCAGTGACTGCGCGGCGGCTTGGCCTTGCGCGGTGCGGACAGGTCGCCCGTGGCCGTGAACGCCGTCACCCCGCACACCCGGCATTCCCACGTGGCCGGAACTTCCGCCTCCGCGGCGAACGGGACGGTAAAGTGGTGACCCTTGGGGCAGTCGAAAGCGATCTCCTGGCGGGGCGCCAGATCGGTGTTACGGTCGTTCTCGTAGCTCGTTGCCCCGAGCCGGGTACCGCGAAGTGCGCGTTCGGCCATCAGTCACTGCCTCCCAGGCGCTCAGCCTTGTGTTGTGGATAACGCCGAGTACCCGGTCAAGATTCCCGCTGTGCCCGATTCCAACCCCCCCTCAGCCCACGGGGCGGGGGTGCCACTGGCCGCGGCTGAGCAGGACGTCGCGCAGCGTCACGGTCTCGTCGGTCATGATGCCGTCCACGCCGCTGTCCAGCAGGCGGTGCATCAGGTCCGGCGAGTTGACCGTCCAGGCGTGCACGTCCAGCCCGAGCGCGTGAGCCCGGGCGACGAAGGACGGGGTGGCCACGCTGGCCGGCACCTGGGCGCACCGCACGCCGGTCCGGGCCAGCCGGTCGGCCAGCGCCGGGTACGCCCCCCGGCCGGCGGCCCGCCGCTGGCCGGGACGCCCCTGGCCCGGCCGGGTCCGGTCGCGGGGGCCGCGGGGACCGCCGAACCGCACCACCGCGGCCGCGAGCGGGGAGGCGGCCATGCACACCTGCTGGTCCAGCACCCGGCGCACGGTGCGCAGCCGGCTGGCGCTGAACGAGGTGACGCACACCCGCTCCCAGGCGCCCGTGCGGCGCAGCACCTCAGCCAGCGGCTGGACCGCGGGCGCATCCTTCACGTCGATGTTGAACCGCACGTCCGGCCAGGCGCCCAGCAGGTCCTCCAGCAGCGGGATCGGCTCGGTCCCGCCGATCAGTGCCTTGGCCACCTCGCGGTGCGGCAGCCGGGCGATCCGCCCGGGCCGCCCGGTGACCCGGTCCAGCGTGCGGTCGTGGAAGGCGATCAGCACCCCGTCCGCGGTCGCCTGGACGTCGGTCTCCAGGTACCAGTAGCCGAGCCCCACCGCATGCTCGAAGGCCCGCCAGGAGTTCTCCGGGGCATGGGCGGCCCCGCCCCGGTGCGCGAACGCCACCGGCCTCGGGTGATCAAGGAATGCGGTCAGCATGTATGCGAGTATGCGTCACCGGCGGGTGCGGCCTGTAAACGGAGCACGTCAGATGGCTGAAAGCGGGGTTAGGGCGGGGATATGCCGGCCCATTCGCGGCGGCGGGCCTCGGCCAGCGCGATCGCGGCCGCGGCGGCCACGTTGAGCGAGCCCACCCGGCCGACCAGCGGGATGTAGGCGACCGCGTCGGCGGCGGCCAGCAGCGCCGGGGAGCAGCCGTGGTCCTCGTTGCCCAGGGCCAGGCACACATCGCCGTCCAGCGGCGCCTCGTGCAGCGGCCGGGCGCCGGAGGCCAGCTCGATGGCCACCACCCGCAGGCCCGCCGCCTGGGCCGCCTTGGCCGCGGCGACCGGGTCGGGCTCGCGCTCGGCGTCCAGGAACCGCTGGGTGCCGAGCGCCGTCTTGGCCACCGAGGGATGGTCCAGCGAGGCGGTGTTCCCGCTCAGCCAGAGCCGGTCCGCGCCGAACGCGGCCGCGGAGCGGATGATCATGCCCACGTTGAACGGCTGCGTCACCGAGTCCAGCAGCAGCGCCAGCCGGCCGCCGGTGGCCCGGCGCCACGAGCGGTTCAGCCGCTTGACGTCGGTGGGGCGCAGCTGCCGGGGCGGCCCGGCCGGGGCCGGCTGGGGCGGGTCACCGGGCGGTCACCTCCAGCACCCGGTAGCCGGCCCGGGACGCGAGGCGGGCCGTGTCCCAGCCTTCCTCGCGCAGCCAGCGGTGCAGCGAGTCGCCGCCCAGGTGCCGGGCCGCCACCAGGTAGGCGCGGGCCCCCGGCGCCAGCCGCCCCAGCCAGGCGGCGAGCAGTTCGTGCTGCGCCTGCTTGCCGATCCGGACCGGGGGATTGGACCAGATCGCGGCGAACTGGGCGGGCAGCCCCGGGTCGGCCGGGCTCACGCAGCGCACGCCGGGCAGGCCGGCCCGGGCCGCGTTGGCCGCGCACAGTCCCAGGGCCCGCTCGTTCACGTCCACCGCCCAGACCGTGGCGCCGGGGGAGCGGGCCGCCATGGCCAGCGCGACCGGCCCGTAGCCGGTGCCGAGATCGAGCAGGTCGCCACCGGACGGGGGCGGCGGGACGGTCTCCAGCAGCACCCGGGTGCCCGGGTCCAGCCGGGAGGCGGAGAACACCCCCGCGTCCGTCTCGCACTCGAAATGCAGGTCGGGCAGGACCACCTGGACCAGCCCCGGGCGGTGCGCGGCCGCCGGGCGGGCGGTGAAGTACTGCTCCGCCGGCCCGGCCCCGGCCGGCTGCTCGCCTGCCATGCCGCCGTGACCGCTACCGGGACGCCGGCGGGGCGGGCACCGACCCCGGGGCGGGAGCGGTCCCGGCCCGGGCCAGCGCCGGGTCGATGTACCGGTGGGTCAGCCACCGTTCCACCACGAAGGTGAGCACCGGGATGGTGCCGGCCAGCAGCACCAGCACGGTCGGCCCGGCGCCGAGCCGCAGGCGGCGGGCCAGCAGGAAGGCGAACACCAGGTAGATGATGTACAGCAGGCCGTGCAGCACGCCGACATCGTTGGCCACCTCGGGCTTGCCCGCGACCACCTGGAGCGGGATGCCGACGAAGCACAGGATGATGAGCACCACCCCGGTTATGTACGCCATCACCCGGTAGCGGAGCACGGCTGCGCGCACCGGCCTGCCTCCTCAATCTTGGTTGCGTGAGCTGCCTGGGCGGGGCCCGCCTCAGCGGAGCCCGTGCCAGCGTCCGTGCCCCTTCGCCTCGGCGGTCAGCCGGGCCAGGTAGGCGTTGTACGCGGCGAGTTCCTCGTCGTCCTCGTCGTCGTCACCGGCCGCGTCCGCCACCTGGGCCGCGGGCGTGCCCGGTGCCCCGGCGGGCAGCGCGACATCCTGCTGGCCGGCCGGGGCGGGCGGGTGGAACTCGTCCCGGATCGTCTTAGCCCAGAAGACGATCGCGAACACCGAGAAAATCGGCCATTCGAAGGTATAAGCCCAGCTCAGGGCGTTCCCCGCCTCAGCGCGGCGGAACTGCCAGTCGCCGAGCGCCAGCATGCCGATCACGGAGGCCACCATGAGGGCATGCCAGCCAAGCCACCGGGGCTGGATCAGGAACCGCCAGCGCGCGGCCGGGGGATCGCTGGACATGGCACGAGTCTAGCCTGCACCGGGCGGCACGCCGGATGCCCTGTGGCTCAAGGCCGCGCCGCATTCCCCGCGCGTCAATGCCGAGACATTGCGGCAGGTCAGTGATAATCAGGAGCATGTCCTTGACGGATCTGCTACGGCCCGGCCGGATGGGGCTGGCCGGACGGCTGCCAGCGCGGCTGGAAGACCTGCACGGGCCGGAACGGGGTGTCATCGTGCTGCCCCGCCACCTGGCCTGGCCGGGCATGCGTGAGTTCGACGTGACCGACGACCGGCTGCGCCGCAGCCTGTACGGCATCGTGCTGACCCAGGGGCGCCGCAACGACCTGGCCCGGTTCGTCAACGCGCGGCTGCTGCGCCAGGACTGGCCGCTGCTGCGCACCTCGCTCGACCCGAAGCTGCGCCGCTGGTGCGAGCGGCGGCTGGCGCTGCGCGGCCTGGCCGCGCCGGACGCCAGGCCGGAGGCGGCGCTGCCCGAGTAGGCGGGCCTTGCCCTACCATGCACCCGTGGGGCGGGTGAGAGGGGCTGGCCATGCTCAACGAGGGCGTTGGGTCGTGGGCGGGCCGCCGGGCCCGGAAGACCCCGGACCGGGTGGCCCTGGTCTACGACGGCGTCCCGGTCAGCTACGCCGGGCTGGATGACCGGGTGCGGAGGCTGGCCCGGGCGCTGCGCGGGCTCGGCACGGCGCCGGGGGACCGGGTCGCCTATCTCGGCCCCAACCATCCCGCCTTCCTGGAGACGCTGTTCGCGGCGGGCAGCTGCGGGGCGGTTTTCGTTCCGCTGAATATGCGCCTGGCCGGGCCGGAACTGGCCGTGCAGCTGGCCGACTCAGGCACGGGCGTGCTGGTCTACGCCCCGGCCCAGGCGGCCGCGGTGGCCGGCCTGCCCGGCGGGGCCCGGCCGGCCCGCGTCATCGCGCTGCGGCGGCCCGCCCCGGGGGAGCACGATTACGAGGACCTGCTGGCCGGGCCGCCGGCCGCGCCGGACGACGTCCCGGTCCGGCTGGATGACCCATGCATGATCATGTACACCTCGGGCACCACCGGGCGGCCCAAGGGGGCGGTGCTGACCCACGGCAACATCACCTGGAACGCGGTCAACGTGGTGGTGGACGCGGACTTCCGGGCCGACGAGGTGGCGCTGGCCGTGGCCCCGCTGTTCCACACCGCGGGGCTGAACATGCTGTGCCTGCCGGCCCTGCTCAAGGGCGGCACGGTGCTGATCGAGCCGGGCTTCGACCCGGGCCGGGCGCTGGCCGCCATCGAAGCGCACCGGGTCACCGCGCTGTTCGGTGTCCCGGCCATCTACGACGCGATGGCCGCCGCGCCCGGCTGGGCCGACGCCGACGTGTCCAGCCTGCGCACGCTGCTGTGCGGCGGCGCGCCGGTGCCGCTGGCCACCATCCGCCGGTACACGCAGCGGGGCCTGGCCTTCATCCAGGGCTACGGGATGACCGAGGCCGCCCCGGGCGCGCTGCTGCTCGACGCCGCGCACGCCGGGGCCAAGGCGGGCTCGGCCGGGGTGCCGCACTTCTTCACCGACGTCCGGGTGGCCGGGCCGGACGGGGCGGAGGCGGCTCCCGGGGAACGCGGCGAGATCTGCGTCCGCGGGCCGAACGTGATGCCCGGGTACTGGGGCCAGCCTGCGGCGAGCGCGGCGGTGCTGGACGGCGGCTGGCTGCATTCCGGAGACGTCGGCGTCACCGACGCCGACGGGTACGTGTCCGTGGTGGACCGGATCAAGGACATGATCATTTCCGGCGGGGAGAACATCTACCCGGCGGAGGTGGAGGGCGCCCTGCTGGAGCACCCCGCGGTGGCGGACTGCGGGGTGATCGGGGTGCCGGACGGCACCTGGGGCGAGGTGGGCCGCGCCGTCGTGGTGCTCCGGCCGGGCGCGGCCGTGACCGGGCCGGAACTGCTCGGGTTCCTGGACGGCCGCCTGGCCCGGTACAAGATCCCCAAGTCGGTGTGCTTCACCGGGGCCCTGCCCCGCACCGCCACCGGGAAGATCCTCAAGAAACAGCTACGCGACACCCACGGAGGGCAGCCTCAATGACCACCACCGTCAACGGCCTGGACGAGCTCACCGCGCTGGCCGGCACCGACCTGGGCCGCACCGGCTGGGTCGAGATAACCCAGGAGCGGGTGAACACGTTCGCCGACGGCACCGGCGACGACCAGTGGATCCACGTGGACACCGAGCGGGCCGCGGCCGGGCCGTTCGGCGGGACCATCGCGCACGGGTACCTGACCCTGTCCATGGTCATCCCGCTGTTCGCCGAGCTGCTGCAGGTCGGCGGGGTCAGCATGGGGATCAATTACGGGCTGAACAAGGTCCGCTTCCCGGCGCCGGTCCCGGTCGGCTCGAAGATCAGGCTGGCCGCCCGGCTCGCCGCCGTGGAGCCCGCCGGGGCAGGCGCGGTCCAGGTCACCGCGGACTTCACCATCGAGGTCGAGGGCGGGGCCAGGGCCTGCGTGGCCCAGGCCATCTACCGCTACTACGCCTGACCGCCGGTCCCGGCTGGCCCGGGCCCGGCGCCCGGCCGGCCGGGCCCTGGCGGCCTGGCCGCCCGCAGGCTACGTGCACCGTTTACCGCCCTGAGTGTCCCCGTTCACCACCGGGTGGCCTGGGCGCGGTTCGCTGAGGCACAGTGGGCGCAGCCCCGGGCCAGGCTGGCGGAGGTGGGTGCCATGAGGCGACGGTGGATCCGGCCGGCCGGGCCATGGCGGCGGGCGCCGCGCTGGCCGGGCTGGTGGCGGCGGGCGCTCCGGGGGCCTCCCGGGCGCACGGCTGGGCCAGCCCGAACCTGATCGCGGACGGGAACGGCGAGGCAGGCTACTGCACCCGGGACTGGAATGCCGCCACGACCATCCCGGGCTGGACGGTCACCACGGGCAGCCCGGACGTCATGTGCTACCCCGCCGGGCGGTTCCGCCACCCGCCGGGCGCCGCGGGCCGGGGGTTCTTCGGCTCCGGCCCGTACGGCGACTCGGCCATGACCCAGCTGGTGCGGCTGGCGCCCCAGGGCGGGGACGGCGGCCCGGTCACCTTCCGGCTGTCCGGCTGGCTGGGCGGCTGGCGCCGCGAGCCCGGGTACGCCACGGTGTCGCTCACCTTCCTGGACTGGCGCGGCGGGCCGGTCGGGCGGGCCGTCAGCCTGCCCGCGGTGACCCGGGCGGACCGGGGCGGCCGCACCGGGTTCCTGGGCCGGGACACCACCGGGACAGTGCCGCCCGGGGCCAGCGCGGCCCGGGTCACCGCGGCCTTCTCGCGCAGTGCCAACCCGCCCGGCGGCGAGCCCTACCCGTCCGGGCCAGGCGGCGGCATGCTCGACAACCTGGCCCTGACCCTGTCCGGGCCAGCCCGGCCGGCCCGCCTCGGGCCACCGCCGTCAGCCGTGCCGCACTTCGACCACGTCTTCATGATCATGATGGAGAACACCAACGGCCGCGCCGTCCTGGGCGCCGGCAGCGGCATGCCGTTCTTCCACCGGCTGATGGCCGAGGGCAGCACGCTGGCCAACTACCACGCGGTGTACCACCCCAGCGACGAGAACTACCTGGCCGTCGCGGGTGGTGACACCTACGCCCGGGGCGCCATCTACTGGCCGGACATCAAGGACCGGGGCCGCAATCTCGGCGACGAGCTCCAGGCCAGGGGGATGACCTGGAAGGCGTACGAGCAGGGGATGGGCTTCGCGTGCAACGCCAGCGCCAGGACCGAGTTCTCCCACGACAAGTACTACTACCCGGACGACGCGCCGTTCATCAACTACACCGACGTGAGCGGGAACAAGGCGCGGTGCCGGGCGCACCTGGCCGACGCCCGGCAGCTGGGGCCGGACCTGGGGAGCGTGGCGACCACGCCTGATTTCGCCTGGATCGCGGCCGATGACTACTACGACGGCGAGTCGGCGGGTAACGGCAACCTGCGCAGCCGGGTGGTGCAGGACGGCTGGCTGCGGCGGACGGTCACCCCGATCCTGGACTCGCCCGCCTGGCGGGCCCAGAAGTCGCTGCTGATCATCACCTGGGATGAGGCATCCCTGAACGCCAGGATGGCCGAATCGGCCAACCGGGTGGCGGCGGTGCTGGTGGGCTCGCCCGGCACGGTGCGCAGCGGCTACGTGAGCCAGGTCCGCTACGACCACTACTCGACGGCCCGGACCATCGAGGAGGCCCTGGGCATCGGCCCGCTCACCGCGAACGACGAGTACGCGGTGCCGGCCAACGACGCGTTCGCCCGGCGGCCCGGCTGACCCGGGCGCCCCGGGCGGCCCGCGTGACCCGGCCCCGGCGGCCGGGCGCGGGGCCGTGCCGTCTACAGTTCGGCGCATGCGATTTGCCACGATCCGGACGGCTGAGGGCACGACGGCGGCGCGGCTCGACGGGGAGGTGCTGGTCCCGCTGGCCGCGGCGGACGTGACCGGGCTGCTGGCCGGCGGGGACCCGGCGGCCGTCCCGCCGCGGCCGGGCGCCGCGCCGGTCCCGGCCAGCGAGGCCAGCTTCGCCCCGGTGGTCCCGCGGCCATCCAAGATCATCTGCGTCGGGCTGAACTACCGCGCGCACATCCTGGAGACCGGGCGCGAGCTGCCCCAGTACCCGACGCTGTTCGCGAAGTTCGCCGACACCCTGCTGGGCCCGCGTGACGAGCTGGTGCTGCCCGTCATCAGCGAGCGGGTGGACTGGGAGGTCGAGCTGGGCGTGGTCATCGGCCAGCCGATCTACCGGGCCAGCCGGGACGAGGCGGCCGCGGCCATCGCCGGCTACACCGTTACCAACGACGTGAGCATGCGCGACTGGCAGCGCCGCACCCTGCAGTGGCTGGCGGGCAAGATGTTCGAGCGGAGCACCCCGGCCGGCCCGTACCTGGTCACCGGGGACGAGGTCGGCGACGCCGCGGACCTGGAGGTCCGCTGCGAGGTGGACGGGGTCGTGATGCAGCAGTCCCGCACTTCTGACCTGCTGTTCAGCCCGGCCGACATCGCGGCCTACGCCAGCCAGGCCATCACCCTGCGGCCCGGTGACCTGCTGCTGACCGGCACCCCGGGCGGGGTGGGCGACGCCCGCAAGCCGCCGGTCTACCTGCAGCCCGGCCAGCTGCTGCGCACCGTCATCGAAGGGCTCGGCGAGTGCGTCAACAGCTGCGTCGCGGAGAAGGCCGGCTGACCAGCGGCCTCCCGCGCCCCTGATCCGCCCCCTGATCCCGCCGCGCTGGCGGGCGGATGTGTAAAGGTAGCGACATGCGCAAGTACGTGATCTTGGGCGTGCCGGGCAGCGGCAAGAGCACCCAGGCCGCCACCCTCGCCGCCGACCTGGACCTGACGCACATCAGCGTGGGCGACATCTTCCGCTGGAACGTGCAGCAGCACACCAAGATGGGCGCTCAGGTACGGCGGGTAATGGCGGCCGGCGAGCTGGTTGGTGACGACCTGGCCGAGGCGGTGACCGCGCAGCGGCTCACCGACCACGACTGGAACTACGGGTTCATCATCGACGGCTTCCCGCGCAACGCCCGGCAGGCCGAGTTCTTCCTGGAGGGCTACGACATCGATGCGGTAATCCACCTGGACATGCCCGATTCGGAGGTGCGCCGCCGGGTGCTGGCCCGCCGCCTGTGCTCGGGCTGCGGCATGGACTACAACCTGATCCAGGGCCGCCCCCGGGAAGAGGGGCGGTGTGACGTGTGCGGCGGCACCCTGGTCACCCGGGAGGACGACACCGAGGAGGCGCTCGCCGTCCGGCTGGGCGACTACCACGAGAAGACCGACCCGGTGCTGGCCCTGTTCGGCCGCAAGGAGTACGTCCTCACCATCGACGCCACCCTGGACCGCGACGGGGTACAGCAGGCGATCCGCTCCGCCCTCGGGCTGCCCCGCTACCAGCCCAGCCCGGCCGCCCCGCGGTGAAGGTCGTCATCGCGCCCGACTCGTTCAAGGGCAGCATCACCGCGGCGCAGGCCGCGGCGGCCCTGGCGGGCGGGTGGCTCAGCCGCCGGCCCGGCGATGAGGTGCGGTGCATCCCGCTCGCCGACGGCGGCGAGGGCACCCTGGACGTGCTGGCCGCCGCGGTGCCCGGCGCCTGCTGGCACCGGGCCTGGGTCACCGGGCCGGGCGGGCGCCCGGCCGACTGCCCGTGGCTGGAGCTGCCCGGCGGCGCGGCCGCGGTGGAACTGGCCGGGGCCAGCGGGCTCCCGCTGCTGGCCGCGCCCGACCCGCTGGGCGCGCAGACCACCGGGCTGGGTGAGATCATCGGGCACGCGCTGGACGCCGGGGCGCGCCAGGTGACGGTCGCGCTCGGCGGCTCCGCCTCGACCGACGGCGGCACCGGGGCGCTGGCCGCGCTCGGGGCCCGGTTCCTCGACGCGGCCGGGCGGCCGCTGCCCGCGGGCGGCGGGGCGCTCCGCGGCCTGGCCGCCGTGGACCTGGCCGGGCTGCGCCGGCCACCGCCCGGCGGCGTCAGCTGCCTGTCCGATGTGCGGGCCCCGCTGCTCGGGCCGACCGGCGCGGCCGCCGTGTTCGGCCCGCAGAAGGGCGCGGGCCCGGCCGAGGTGGAGCGGCTGGACGCCGGGCTGGCCCGGCTGGCCGGGATGCTCGGCGGTGAGCCTGGTGCCGCCGGGGCCGGGGCGGCGGGCGGCACCGGCTACGGCCTGGCCGCCGCGTGGGGGGCGGTCATCGTCCCCGGGGCGCCGCGGTTGTGCCAGCTGGCCGGGCTGGAGACGGCGCTGGCCGGGGCCGGCCTGGTCATTACCGGCGAAGGCCGCTACGACCGCACCTCGGCCGACGGCAAGGTGACCGGGACCGTGCTGGCCGCCGCCGCGGCGGCCGGCGTGCCCGCCGCGCTGGTGGCGGGCCAGCTGGCCGCCGACCCGCCACCGGCGGCGCGGCACGCCCTGGCGCTGGCCGCGCTGGCCGGCGGCCCGGCCCCGGCGCTGGCCGACCCGGCCCGCTGGCTCCGGCTGGCCGCCGAGCACCTCGCCGGGAGGTGCTAGCCCGGGGGCCGCGCCCCGGGACCACACCACTACCCTGGGCGCGTGCGGGACATCGCGGTGTTCAGCGGCAGCGCCCATCCCGAGCTGGCCGCCGAGATCTGCGCGGACCTCGGCGAGCGGCTCCGCCCGGTACGGCTGCGCCGGTTCGCCAACGACTGCATGGAAGTCCAGCTCCAGTCCAACTGCCGGGAACGCGACGTCTTCCTCATCCAGCCGCTGTGCGCGCCGGTCCAGGAGCACCTGGTCGAGCTGCTGCTGATGCTGGACGCCGCCCGCGGCGCCTCGGCGGCCCGGGTGACCGCGGTCATCCCGCACTACGCTTACGCGCGCTCGGACAAGAAGGACATGCCCCGGGTGTCCATCGGCGGCCGCCTCGTCGCCGACCTGCTGGTCACCGCGGGCGCGGACCGGGTGCTGACCATGACCCTGCACTCGCCGCAGGTACACGGGTTTTTCTCGGTCCCGGTGGACCACCTGCACGCGCTCCGCGAGCTGGCGGGCCATTTCCGGGACACCGACCTGTCCAATACCGTCGTGGTCTCACCCGACCTGGGCAACGCCAAGCAGGCGGCGGCCTTCGCCCGGCGGCTGGGCCTGCCGGTCGCGGCGGGCGCGAAACAGCGGTTCAGCGACGAGGAGGTCACCATCACCTCCATCATCGGCGACGTGACCGGCCGGGACGTGATCGTGCTGGACGACGAGATCGCCCGCGGCAGCACCGTCCTGGAACTGCTGGCCCGGCTGCGCGAGCATGACGTCCGGTCGGTGCGGGTGGCCTGCACCCACGGCCTGTTCGCCGACGGCGCACTGCAGCGCATTGAAGCGGCGCCGGAGGTGACCGAGGTCGTCTGCACCAACACCGTGCCGATCCCCGGGGAACTGCGCGGCGGCAAGCTGACGGTGATCTCGCTCGCCCCGGCGCTGGCCGAGGCGATCCGCCGGATCCACGAAGGGGAGTCGGTCAGCGTCCTGTTCGGGCACTGAACCCGGCCGGATGCCGCGCCCGCCCGGCCCGGCCGGGCCAGAACGGTTAAGCTTACGGTGACGGCCCGGAATGGCGGCATAAAGCCGGGGGATGGGCGGCGGGAAGGGCGGCCTCATGACAGGGGACTGGCTGAGGGCTCCACTCGCGGAGTCCCGGGAGCCGGTGGACTTCGACACCAGCGTGGCGCACCCGGCCCGGGTGTACGACTACTGGCTGGGCGGAAAGGACCACTTCGAGGCGGACCGGGTGGCAGGCGCCGCCGCCGCCGAGGCCAACCCGGCGATCCTGCCCGGCGTGCGGGCCAACCGCCAGTTCCTCGCCCGCGCGGTGCGGTACCTGGCTGACGCGGGCATCCGCCAGTTCCTCGACATCGGGACCGGCCTGCCCTCGGCGAACAACACGCACGAAGTCGCCCAGGCGGCCGCCCCCGAATCCCGCGTGGTCTACGTGGACAACGACCCCATCGTGCTGGCTCACGCCCGGGCCCTGCTGACCAGCACGCCGGAAGGGGTGACCGCCTACCTGGACGCCGACGCGCGCGACGTGGACTCGGTCACGCGGCGCGCGGCGCAGACGCTCGACTTCGGCCAGCCCGTGGCGGTCATGGCGCTGATGGTGATGCAGTACATCCCAGATGAGGATGACCCGCACTCGATCATCTCCCGGCTGGTGGATGCCGTCCCCTCCGGCAGCTACCTGGCCCTGTCCGACACGGTCAGCGGTGTCGGCGAAGAGGTCGCCAAGGTGGCGACCGCCCGGCTCAACGAGCGCATGGGAGGTATCCAGCTCCGCCGCCGCCCGGTGACGGAGATCGAGCGGTACTTCGCCGGGCTGGAGCTGGTCGAGCCGGGGGTCGTGCAGTTGAACCGGTGGCGCCCGCCGGTGGTGGACCTCGCGCCGCCAGGACCTGCGCTGGCCAGGACCTGCCCGCCTACTGTGGGATCGGCCGCAAACCCTAGCTGCGCTCGATGGCGCGGGTCACCTGCTCGGTGGTGAGCGGCAGGTCCCGCACCCGCACCCCGACCGCGTCGGCCACGGCGTTGCCGATGGCGCCGGCCACCGGGCCCTGGGCGAGTTCCCCGGCGCCGGTCTCCGGCTCGCCCGGCGCGGCGACGATCCGCACCGTGACCTCCGGGACCTCGGTGAACCGCAGGATCGGGTAGCTGTCCCAGGTGACCGACGTGATCCGGGTGCGGTCGAAGCGGACCCGCTCGCGCAGCGCCCAGCTCGCGCTCTGGATCGCGCCGCCCTCGACCTGATTGGCCACCCCGTCCGGGTTGATCACCCGGCCGACGTCCACGGCGAGCCACAGGCGGCGCAGCGTGATGCTGGTGTCCGCGGACACCTCGGCCACGGCCGCGCAGTAGCCGGCGCAGGCCCTTGTACCGCGCGTAGGCCAGGCCGAACCCCGTCCCGTCATCCCGGCGGCCGGGCCGCCCAGCCGGAGGCGGCCGTCACCTCCTCGATGACCCGCCGGGCCCGCGGGTCGCTGAGGTGGGCCAGCCGGAACGCGGCCGGGTCGGCCCCGGCCGCCTCCGCCAGCTCATCCATGAACGACTCGATCGCGAACACGTTGAGGAACGCGCCCAGGGACCGCAGCGACGAGGTCCGGACCGGCATCGCCAGCAGCCGGTGCCGGGTCACCGCCAGGTCCGCGATGTCATACCCGGGCACCGCGTTGCGCGTCGCGCCCATCGCCCCGGTCGGCGGCCCGTCCAGCGCGGCCGGGATCGGCCTCCCGCCGGCCCGGTGCGCCAGCGCGAGCAGCCGCGGCTCGCCGCCAGTGCCCGGGCGGCCGATGAAGCCGTTGCTCCACACGTCCTGCCGCCAGCTGACGATCCGCCCGGCGGCGTCCAGGCCGGCCGACAGCCGGGCCAGCATGGCCGGGCCGACCGGGCCCCAGCCCAGCTCGTCCTCCCGGGTCCAGAGCACCCGCACCGGGCGGCCGGGCACCGCCCGGGCCAGCAGCAGCGCGTCGGCCGCCGCGTCATCCGCGGCGTTGTGCCCGTAGACGCCGGCCCCTTCCACGTGGTGCACGATGAGCCGTGCCGGGTCCAGGCCGAGCCCGGCGGCCAGCGCGCCGCGCAGCGCGAAGATGCCCTGGCTGTGCGTCCACACCTCGGCCGCGGTGCCGTCCCACCGGGCGATGGCGCAGCTCGGCGCCATGGAGGCGTGCGCGAGGAACGGCCGGGTGAACTCGGACTGCCGGGTGAGCGAGGCCCGGCCCGCTGCGGCCGGATCATGGCGGGCCACCACCGGCTCGGCCTGCTCCGGCGCGGACAGCAGGAAGCCGCGCAGGTCGTCCTCGTCGGGCAGCGACTCGCGCACCGTCCACCGGGCCGCCGCGGCCAGCCGCGCGGCCGCGGTCACGGCGGCCCGGTCCCGGTCGGCCACGACGGCCAGGAACGAGCCGTCCGTCACCTGGGCCAGCACCCCGGGCGGCAGGTCGGCTGGGCCGACGCCGTCCAGCCGCGCGTCCAGCGCGGGGGGGCGGACCACCCGGCCGTACACCATGCCCGGCAGCACCATGTCGTGCAGGAAGCGGGGACGGCCGGCGACCTTGTCCGGCAGGTCGATGCGGGCCGCGCTGCGGCCCGCGACCGACCACCGGGCGGCCGGCTTGGCCGCCGCGGCGGGCAGCGCCGCCTCGCCGAGCAGGCCAGGCTCGTCCAGCGACCAGTAGCTGAGGCCGGTGGCGCCGTCCGGGCCGCAGATCTGGCCGTCCGTCACGGACAGCGCGCCCGGGCCGGTGCCCAGCTTCGCGGCGGCGGCGGCCAGGAACGCGGACCGGGCCTGGGCACAGGCCTGGCGCAGCGCGCCCCCGGAGTCCTCGACCGACCGGCTGCCCGAGGTGACCCCCTCGTCCGGGCTCCCCGCGGTGCTCACCGGGGCCACCCGGACCCGGCCCAGGGCCACGTCGAGCTCGTCGGCCGCGATCTGGGCCAGTGCGGTCCACACGCCCTGGCCGTACTCGACCTTGCCGGACCGGATGGTCACCACGCCGTCCGCGCCGAAGTCGAGCCAGTCCCGCAGCGCCGGGTTGGCGGCCAGGCTCGGCGGCAGGCCGCCCGCGCCAGGCCCGCTCATCCTGGCTGGCCCGGCCCGGCCTGGGCGGCTGGCTGCATCCGGCTGGCCGCGCGCAGCACCGCGCGGATGATCCGGCCGTGCGTCCCGCACCGGCACAGGTTGCCGTCGAGCGCCTGCCGCACCTGCTGCTCCGTGGGGGCCGGGTTGCCGCGCAGCAGCGCCACCGCGCTCATGATCATGCCGGCCGTGCAGTACCCGCACTGCGCCGCCTGCTCGTCCAGGAACGCCTGCTGGACGGCGTGCAGCGTGCCGCCGCGGGCCAGCCCCTCCACGGTGGTGATGTCGTGCCCCTCGGCCGCCCAGGCCGGGAAGTCGCAGGAAGACCGGGCCTGGCCGTCGAGGAGCACGAAGCACGCGCCGCACAGCCCGATGCCGCAGCCGAACCGCGGGCCGGACAGGCCCAGGTCATGCCGCAGCACGTCGAGCAGCGGCGCCTGCGGCTCACAGGACAGGACCCGCTCCGCGCCGTTCACGGTTACCCGGATGTCTTGCGTCATGCCCTCCGCTCCGCCCCGCGGGACCGGCCCGCCCGGTTGACGGTCCCCGCTCCCAGAGAGTATGCATTCGTTTGCAGAGAATGGCCAGCGCATCGGCACGTGAAGGAGGCAGCCGGGTGGACGAGCGGGTAACGATGGCGATCTCGAACTGGGCCCCGCGGTTCACGGCCAACGGGGTCACCGCGGGCGACTTCGCGCGGATCACCGCGGGCCTGGAGCGGTGGGAGGACTGGTGCGCGGCGTGGAGCGCCGTCGCCGCCGAGCACGAGGAACTGGGCCGGGCCGCGCTGGCGGCGGGCCGTGAGATGTCCGCCGGCGCGCACCTGGCCCAGGCGGCGGTCTACTACCATTTCGCCAAGTTCCTCTTCGTGGACGACCTGGCCCAGATGCGCACGGCGCACCGGGCCGCGGTGCGCTGCCTGGACGAGGCGCTGCCCTACCTGGATCCGCCCGGGCGCCGGATCGAGATCCCGTTCGAGGGCTCCCGGATGGCCGGAGTGCTCCGGCAGCCGCCGGGGGAGGGGCCGCACCCGGTCATGATCATGCTCTCTGGCCTGGATTCGGCCAAGGAGGAACTGCGCAGCACCGAGGAGCTGTTCCTGGCCCGCGGCATCGCCACCTTCAGCGTGGACGGCCCCGGCCAGGGCGAGGCCGAGTACGACCTGGCCATCCGCGGCGACTGGGAAGTGCCGGGCGCCGCCATCATCGACTGGCTGGTCACGGAGCCGGGGCTGGACCCGGGCCGGATCGGGGTGTGGGGGGTCAGCCTGGGCGGCTACTACGCACCGCGGGTGGCCAGCGGGGATGACCGGGTCCGCGCCTGCGTCGCGCTGGCCGGCCCGTACAACTTCGCCGATCACTGGGAGAACCGCCCGGTGCTGACCCGCGAGGCGTTCCGGGTCCGGTCCAAGACGCCGGATTTCGAGGCGGCCCGGGAGGTAGCCGGCCAGCTCAGCATGGCAGGCCGGGCGGGACTGATCCGCTGCCCGCTGCTGGCCGTGATGGGCAAGCTGGACCGGCTGATCCCGTGGCGGGACGCGGCCCGGCTGGTCGAGGAGGCGGGCGGCCCGGCCGAGCTGCTGCTCCTGGAGCAGGGCAATCACGGCTGCGCCAACCTGTCCCCGTTCCACCGGTACCAGACCGCGGACTGGGCGGCGGAGCAGCTCGGCGCGCGGACCAGGAGGCCGGCCGGGGCGGTGTCATGACCGGTGCTTGACCAGGACAACCCTGGGCCGGACGGGACCGTCGGCCCGCTGCCGGGGGGCCTTCGGCCCGGGCCGGGGGCCGCCGGGCTGCCTAACGTGGATGCCGGGGAGGGTCGCGATGGCCGGTTCCGGGTTGCCATCCTCAGCGGCGCCACACGGCGCGGGGCTCCGGCACGCCCGCCGGCGGCCTGCGGCCCGGTGGCTGCGGAACCTGGCCGGAGCGGCCGCCGTCATCGCGCTGGCCCTCCTCACCGCGCTCGCCGTGATCGTGGCCTGGCCCGGCCAGACCAGCCCGGAGGCCGGGCTGTCCCAGGACCGCCTGGCCGCCACCGCCCCTGCCGCCTGTGCCAGCGGTACCTGCTACGTGGCGGTCAGCGTGGCCACGCTGTGGGTCAGCCCGTCTTACCCGCGCCCGGTGGACCAGCCCGCCCTGGCCAGCCCGGCCCAGCCGCTGCGCTGGGTGATGAGCATGACCACCGCGCAGAAGCAGTGGCTGGTCGGCAAGCTGGAGACCCAGGCGCTGTACGGCACCAGGGTCACGGTCATCGGCCACTCTGGCCCGGCGTGGACCAAGGTCGCCGTCCCGTCCCAGCCGACCAACCGGGACAGCCGCGGCTACCCTGGCTGGGTTCCTGCCCGCCAGCTCACCCGCACCGTCCCGCCCGCCGCCGCGACCACCGCGGTGGTCGGGTACCGGTCCGCCTGGCTGTACAGCGGGTGGGGCAGCGGGGGAGTGACCGGCCGCGGGGTGCTGCTCGCCCCGTACGGCACCCGGCTGCCCGTGGTCCGCGCCACCGCGTCCTACGTCGAGGTCGCGATGATCGGCGGCCAGCACCTGGCGCTGCGCCGGGCCGCGGCCATCCTGCACACGGCCGGCACCTCCTGGGGTGCCGGCCGGGCGCGGGTGGTCGCCGAGGCGGAGAGGTTCCGCGGCCTGGCCTACCTGTGGGCGGGCACCTCCGGCTTCGGCTTCGACTGCTCGGGCTTCACCTACGCGGTGTACCAGCGCTATGGCGTGACGCTGTCCCGGGACGCCGACCAGCAGGCGGTGCACGGCACCGCCGTCGCCCGGGCCGCGTTGCAGCCGGGTGACCTGGTCTTCTTCCGTGGCAGCCCAGGCGGCGCGATCAGCCACGTCGGCATGTACGCAGGCAGCGGGAACATGATCGACGCGCCGCACACCGGTGCCGCGGTGCGCATCGAGCCGGTGTCCGGCTTCCCGTACTACGCGGGCGCCCGCCGCTACCTCAGCTGACCGGGAACGGCGCGCCGGGCTCACGTCCCGGCGGCCTCCGTGCCGGGGGACGCCGGCCGGGTGCCGGGTGGCTGCGCGAGGGCCAGCCGGTAGTCGTGGCCCACGCCGGACCGTGAGTCCACGGCGTCGAGGAACCGGTCCCAGCGGCCATGCAGCCAGAACGCGGGCCGGCACAGCGGCCCGGAGCGGGCGCACCGCGGGTGCGGCCGGGTGGGCGCGCGGCTCAGGGCGCGCCGGTATCTCCGGGCCAGCTTCTCCTGGTGCTCGGCGTCGAGCTGGTCCTCCAGCCAGCTGACCAGGGCCCGTTCGGCGGCCTGGTAGCTGTCGAGGTGCCGGGCCAGCGCCGTGCGGGTGGCCAGCGGCGGCCGGCCGGCGGCGGATACCTCACCGGACAGCTGGCATTCGAGATGCCGCAGGGTCCACTCGACCTCGCGGGCCCGGCGCAGGCACGCCGCCCGCAGCGGCCCGCCCCCGCCGGGGTGGCTGGCCGCGCTGGGGTACACCGTGCGCCACATGGCGGCGAGGTGCCCGCTCAGCCTGGCAATCGCCCGGTATCCCCGCTCTGGCACGTCGAGCACCTCGTGCACCGCGCCGTGGGTGGCCCCGATGAACGTGGCCAGCGGCCGGCCGATGGCCGGCTCATCGTCGATGATCAGGATCTCGCGGCCCGTGGCCGGCGCGGCCATAGCGTCGTGCGGCACCAGCGGTCTCCTATCTCCCGGCTTGGTCGGTTAGCCCCAGACGCTACGAAGCCGGAATTAGGGAACTGTTAAGTAAGTGCCAGGGCAGGGTGAGCCCATGTGAACATGTGAACATGAACGCGGCACGGATCCTCATCGTTGACGATGAGCTGTCCCTCCGCCGCCTGGTACGGCTGTACCTGGCGAAGGCGGGCTTCGCGGTAGAGGAAGCCAGCACCGGCCCGGAGGCGCTGGCCGCGCTGCGCCGGGGCGACATCGACCTGGCCATCGTGGACGTGATGCTGCCGGAGGTGGACGGCTTCGAGGTAGTCCGGCGGGCCCGGCGGAGCTCCTCGATCCCGATCATCCTGCTGACCGCGCGCGGGGAGGAGGCCAGCCGGGTGGCAGGCCTGGAAATCGGCGCCGACGATTATGTGGTGAAGCCGTTCCTGGCCCATGAGGTGGTCGCCCGGGTCCGCGCGCAGCTGCGCCGGGCCCGCGGCTTCGAATCCGACCCGCTGACCCTGCGGGTGGGCGTGGTCGAGCTCGACCGGCGGTCCAGGCGCTGCACCATCGGCGGTGCGGGGGTCGAGCTCACCCGGCGGGAGTTCGACCTGCTGGAGACGCTGCTGGCCAGCCCGGGCCGGGCCTACACCCGGGACCAGCTCCTCGATGAGGTCTGGGGATCCCGGTTCGTGAGCGAGAAGACCATCGACGTGCACATCGTCGGCCTGCGGCGCAAGCTCGGGGACGCGCTGCGCATCTCGACGCTGCGGGGTGTGGGCTACCGGCTGGAAGCCGATGCCTGACCGGCTCGCCCCGCTCCGGGCCTGGCTGCTGGCCGCCATGCTGGCCACGGCCGTGGTCACGACCGGCGCCGGGGCCGCCCTCACAGGCGGGCTGACAGCAGGGGCCGTGGCCGCCGGCGTCATCGCCCTCGTGCTGACCGGCCAGGCCGCCCTGGCCACCACCCTGCTCATCCGCGCCGCCCGGCGGGCGTCCGACGGCATGGCGGAGCAGCTCCAGCAGGCGGACACCGAGCAGAACAGGTTCCTGGCCGACCTGGCCCACGAGATCGCCACCCCGCTCAGCGCGGTGTCCGGCTTCGCCTTCGCCCTGGTCGACCAGAGCGCCCAGACCATCTCCGAGCGGGCCGAGGCGGCCGCCATCGTCGTGCACGAGTCGGAGCGGCTGCAGCGGCTGCTCGACGATGTCCGGCACCTGCACCGGCTGGAGCTCGCCGAGAGCGTCCGCCAGGAGCAGGTTGACCTCGGGGTGCTGTGCCGGGAAACCGCGCAGCGGTTCCGGCTCGCCGCCGACCGCGCGGAGGTCACCCTCATGGCCTGCGCGGAGCGGCCTCCGTGGTCGCCGACCCGCGGCTGGTGGACGCCGTGCTGAACAACTTCGTGTCCAACGCGATCCGGTACACGCCCCCCGGCGGCAAGGTGCAGATCCAGGCCGGCCAGGACCGGTCAGCCACGGTGATCGCGGTGCGCGACACCGGGATCGGCATCGCCCCGGAGCACCTGGAGCGGATCTTCGACCGGCTGTACCGGGTTGACGAGGCCCGGGACCGCGTCACCGGCGGCTCCGGGCTGGGCCTGGCCATCGCCCGGCGGGCCGCGCAGTCCCTGGGCGCGCGCATCGAGGTGGAGAGCACGCCTGGGGGAGGCAGCGAGTTCCGCCTCCTGCTGCCCCCGCTCAGCGCAGGGTGATCGCCAGGATGACGGAGCGGGTCCGGGGGCGGCCCAGGTGCAGTGCGGACTGGGCGAACCGGAGCGGGGCGATGATCAGCATGTCGAACCGGTACTTCCGCCGCAGCAGCCGCTCGGCCCGGCTGGTCTCGGCGTCAGGGAGCAGCTCGGCCACCGCCTCCCGCTGTTCTCCGCGCAGCCGCCCGCCCGCCGTGCAGACCGCCACCCGGACCTGCGGGTTCCGCCGGATCCGCTTGACCTTGCCGGAGGCGGCGTCGGTCTGCACCAGCAGGCGGCCCTCGTGCTCCACGAACCACACCGGGGTGGCCACGGCGGTGCCGTCCCGCTTGTCACTGGTCAGGCTCAGGTACCGGCCGCGCAGCCGCGGGGAGGCACCCGCAGCCCCCTCCAGCCGCGGCCCGGATGCTGGTTCCGCCATCGCCGCCACCTCTTCCTGGTCGCCGGACGTGCCCATTGTGCGGCGGCCGGCGGCGCGGCACCGTGGCCGATGGTCCCGGCGAAGGTCCCGCCCCCGGGCGGCCGGGACATGGCTTCCGGGGGGATATCCCCCCGGGAAAGGCGGCCGCTAGCCGGATTCCGCCGCGGGGCCGCCGTTCCTAGCGTGATGACCCGAGGGCACGCGCCCGCGTGCCGGACGGAGGATCATGATCGAGGTACGTGACCTGACCAAGCGGCACGGGCCGGTGCTGGCCACCGACCGGCTGACCTTCACGGTCCGGCCGGGCCGGGTGACCGGGTTCCTCGGGCCGAACGGCTCGGGCAAGTCCAGCACGCTGCGGATGATCATGGGGCTGGACTTCCCCGACGCCGGCCAGGCCCGCATCGGCGGCCGCCCCTACCGCCAGCTGCGCTGGCCGCTGCGGGAAGCCGGCGCGCTGCTGGAGGCGCGCAGCTTCCACCCCGGCCGCAGCGCCCGGGCGCACCTGGCCGCGCTGGCCGCCAGCAACCGCATCCCGGCGTCCCGGGTGGAGGAGGTGCTGTCCATCACCGGGCTGGCCGGCGTGGCCGGGCGGCGGGCCGGGAAGTTCTCCCTGGGCATGGCGCAGCGGCTGGGCATCGCCACCGCGCTGCTGGGCGATCCCGGCGTGCTGCTGCTCGACGAGCCGGTCAACGGCCTGGACCCGGAGGGCATCGCCTGGCTGCGCACGCTGCTGCGGTCGCTGGCCGCCCAGGGCCGCACGGTGCTGGTGTCCAGCCACCTGATCAGCGAGATGGCCCTGACCGCGGACCATCTGGTGGTCATCGGCCAGGGCCGGCTGCTGGCCGAGACGACGGTCGGGGAGCTGTCGGCGGCGTCCGGCTCGCTGGAAGCGGCGTTCCTCGCGCTGACCTCGGATGCGGCCAGCCACCGGTCCGGGGCGGGCGCGCCGCGGCGGGGCGCGTCATGAGCGCGGTCACCACGCGGGACGCACGGCCGGGTGGCTACCGGTTCGCCGACGTGGCCCGGATGGAATGGGCCAAGCTGCGGTCGGTCCGGTCCACCGCGGTGATCCTGGGCGTCCTGGCGGCCGGGATGATCGGGCTGGGGATCCTGGTCATGAGCCAGTACGGCGGTGCGCGCTGGGCGGGCATGTCCGCCGCGGACCGGGCGTCCTTCGACCCGGTCAACCAGGGCTTCACCGGCGTGGCCCTCGGCCAGCTCGCCGTCGGGGTGCTGGGCGTGCTCGTCATCACCGGCGAGTTCTCCTCCGGGATGATCCGGGCCACCCTGGCCGCGGTGCCCCGGCGCGGCCAGGTGCTCGCGGCCAAGGCCGCCGTGCTCGCCGCGGTGCTGCTGGCGGCGGGCGAGGCGCTCGCGTTCGCGGCCTTCTTCACCGGGGAGGCGGCGCTGGGCGCCCCCGCGCCGCACGCCACGATCGGCCAGCCCGGGGTGCTCCGCGCGGTGCTGCTCACCGGCGCGTACCTGTGCCTGATCGGGCTGCTCGGGCTGGGGCTCGGCGCGCTCATCCGGCACACCGCCGGGGCCATCGGCGCGCTCGTCGCCGTGGTGTTCGTGCTGCCGTTCGTCACCATCGCCCTGCCCGCCACGGTCCAGCACGCGGTCACCCGGTTCCTGCCCGAGGCGATCGCGGCGCAGTCCCTGGCGGCGGTCAAGCCCGAGCGGTACGCGCTGCCGCCGTGGGCGGCCTTCGGCGTGCTCTGCCTCTACACCGCCGCGGTACTGGCCGCGGGCGGCTGGCGGCTGGGCCACCAGGACGCGGGCGCGGGACAATGAGCCGGTGGGCATGGCAGCGGTGAGATCCCGCGGCGGCGGGCTGCGGGCCGGGCGCCAGCCTGGCCGGGGGCGGGCCAGCCGCCGGGCCTGGGCGGCGGCCCGCGCCCCGCTGTGCCGCCGGGCCTGCCACGAGCTGCTGTTCTGCCTGGCCTCGGTGCCGCTCGGGGTGGCCGGCGCCGTGGTCACCCTCACGCTGCTGGTCCCCGGGGGCGTCATCTCCGCCACGGTGGCCGGCACCGTGATCGGCCTGCTGCTCATCACGCTGGCCCTCCGGTTCGCCCGGCAGGCGGCCCGGCTGCACCGTGCGCTGGCCGGCTGGCTGCCCGGCGAGCCGGTGCCGGCGCCGCCCGCGTTCCGCCCCGGGCATGGCCTGCTGGGCCGGCTGGATGCCCGGCTCCGGGACGGCCCGGGCTGGCGGGCGGCCGGCTACCTGCTGCTGAAGCTGCCGGTCGTGGCGGCCGAGGCGTACGCGGTCTACCTGGCCGCCGCCGGGCTGGCGGACCTGAGCTACCCGCTGTGGTGGCCGCTGCTGCGCAACCATCCGCCGGGCACCCGGCTCCAGCCAGCGGTGGCGCTCAACCCGTTCGTGGCCGGCACCGATCCGGTGCTGCACATCAGCACCTATCCCGGCACGCTGGCGGCGTTCGCGCTCGGCGCGGCGGCACTGCTGGCCGCTCCCTGGGCGGCCCGGGCGGCTGCCACCGCGGACCGGTGGCTCATCCGCGGCCTGCTCGGCCCGGCCCGGCTGGCGGAGCGGGTCCGCCAGCTGGAGGAGACCCGGGCGCGGGCGGTGGACGACTCCGCCGCCCAGCTGCGCCGGGTGGAACGGGACCTGCACGACGGCGCGCAGGTCCGGCTGGCCGCGCTGGCCATGAGCCTGGGCATGGCCCGGGAGAAGCTCGGCGCCGGCGGCCCGGCCCCCGACCTGGACACCGCCCGTGACCTGGTGGGGACCGCGCACCGGGGCGCCAAGGAAGCCCTGGCCGAGCTGCGTGACCTGGTCCGGGGCATCCACCCGCCGGTGCTGGACAGCGGCCTGCCGGACGCGCTCGCCACGCTGGCCGCGGGCAGCCCGCTGCCGGTGCGGCTGAGCACCGCCCTGCCCCTCCGGCCGACCCCGGCGATCGAGGCCATCGCCTACTTCTGCGCCAGCGAGCTGCTGGCCAACGCGGTCAAGCACAGCTCGGCCAACGAGGTCGTGATCACCGTCACGGCCCGGGAGGCCGGGCCGCATCAGTCGCTCCGCCTGGTGGTCAGCGACGACGGGACGGGCGGTGCCGACCCGGCCCGGGGCACCGGGCTGGCCGGGCTGAGCCAGCGGATCGCGGTGGTGGACGGCATGCTGTCGCTGGCCAGCCCGCCGGGCGGCCCGACCGTGGCTGCCGTCGAGCTGCCGCTGCGGGCGTGAGGGCAGCACGCGCATGCGGGTGGTTATCGCGGAGGACGCGGCCCTGCTCCGGGAGGGCCTGCGGCGGCTGCTCGAGGACCGCGGCCATGCCGTCGCCGCGGCGGTCACTGACGGCCCGGCGCTGCTCGCCGCGGTGGCGCGGCACCACCCGGACGTGGTGATCGTGGACGTCCGGATGCCGCCGGGCTTCACCGACGAAGGGCTGCGGGCCGCCATCCAGCTGCGCCGCGACCACCCCGGCCTGGGCGTGCTGGTGTTCTCGCAGTACGTGGAGACCCGGTACGCGGCCCGGCTGCTGGCGGCCGGCCCGGCCGGCCTCGGCTACCTGCTCAAGGACCGGGTCGCGGACGTGGCCGAGTTCGCCACCGCGCTGGAGCGGGTGGCCGCGGGCGGCACCGCGCTGGACCCGGAGGTGGTCAGCCAGCTGCTCGCCGCCGGGCACCGGGCGGACGGGCTGGCCCTGCTCACCGCGCGGGAGCGGGAGGTGCTGGCCCTGATGGCCGAGGGCCGGTCCAACGCGGCCATTGCCGCCCAGCTGGTGGTGTCGCCGGGGGCCGTGGAGAAGCACGTCGCGGGGATCTTCGCCCGGCTGGGGCTGCCGCCGTCGGAGGCGGACAACCGGCGGGTCCTCGCCGTGCTGCGCTACCTCGGGAGCTGATCCCGCTGCCCCGGGAGCTGACGGCGGCCAGCCAGGCGCCGCCGGAGAGTGGCTGCGAACTTACGGATCTGAAAACTTACTCGCGAGTGTGACCTTTTAGCCACAGAGGTCTCACTATGCCGCTAGATTGGCCAGCGTTGCACGGTTCGTGCATAGGGGGGCACCTTCAACGGGGCCGCCTGCTGGTGGGCCGGCGGCGGCCCGTCAGACCAGGGTGAGGATGCGCGGGCCGCCGTCGGTAATGGCCACCGTATGCTCCACGTGCGCGGCCCGGCTGCCGTCGGCGGTACGCAGCGCCCAGCCGTCCGGCGCCGTCATGTACGTGTCGCTGCCGCCGGCCATCAGCATCGGCTCGATGGCCAGCACGAGGCCGTGCCGCAGCCGGTAGCCGCGGCCGGGGCGGCCCTCGTTCGGCACGTGCGGGTCCTCATGCATGTGCCGCCCGATGCCGTGGCCGCCGAACCCGGACGGGATGCCGTAGTGCGCCGAGCGGCTCACGCTGCCCACCGCGTGGGAGATGTCGCCGATCCGGGCCCCGGGCACCGCCGCCGCGATCCCCGCCGCCAGGGCCTTCTCCGCGGTCTCGATGAGCAGCAGGTCGGCCGGGCGGGGGGTACCCACGATGAAGCTGATCGCGGCGTCCCCGGTCCAGCCGTCCAGGGTCGCGCCGCAGTCGATGCTGACCAGGTCCCCGTCCCGCAGCCGGTAGGAGTGCGGGATGCCGTGCACGATCGTGTCGTTCACCGAGGCGCAGATCACCGCGGGGAACGGGGTCGGCGCGAACGACGGGTGGTAGTTCAGGAACGGTGAGCCGGCCCCCGCCTCGCGGATGACCCCGTGCGCCGCCTCATCCAGGTCCTTCAGCGTCACGCCGACCGCCGCGGCCTCCCGGGAAGCCGCCAGCGCCCGCGCCACCACCCGGCCCGCCTCGCGCATCGCGTCCAGCGCCTGGTCGGTCTTGATCTCCACCATGTCCCGCTCTGCTCCCGCCTTCCCTGCCTGCCAGGTGGTGTCACCGGCCACCACGCGGTGCGTTATGCCCGGAAATCCAGGGCATCCTGCACCGCCGTGCGCCGGCCGTCTAGTCCTCGGCCCGCCCGCCGAGATGCCGGGCCAGGAAGCGCTCGGCGGCCGCGTAGAAGCGCAGCCGGTTCTCCGGCTTGGCGAACCCGTGACCCTCGTCCGGGAACAGCAGGTACTCGTGATCGATTCCCGCCTCGGTCAGCGCCGCCACGATCTGCTCCGACTCGGACTGCTTCACCCGCGGGTCGTTGGCGCCCTGGGCGATGAGCAGCGGGATCCGGATGTCCCGGGCCCGGGACAGCGGGGAGCGGGACCACAGGAAGTCGGCGTCCTTCTCCGGGTCGCCGACCCGCGTGTGGAACTGCGCGATCATCGGCGCCCAGTACGGGGGAATGGTCTCGATCAGCGTCTTGAGATTGGACGGCCCGACGATATCGACCGCGCAACGGAACAGGTCCGGGGTGAATGCCGCGCCGGCCAGCGCGGCGTAACCACCGTAGGAGCCGCCGTAAATGGCCACCCGGGCCGGGTCGGCCCAGTCCTGGCTGGCCGGGCCCTGGCCGGTCGCGTGGGCCACCGCGTCCACCAGGTCGTCGTGCATCTTCCCGCCCCACTCCCGGTCCCCGGCGTTGACGAACGCCTTGCCGTAGCCGGTGGAGCCGCGGAAGTTCACCTGCACGCACAGGTAACCGCGGTTGGCCAGCCACTGCGCCTCCGGGTCGAACCCCCAGGCGTCCCGGGCCCACGGGCCGCCATGCACGTTGAGCACCATCGGCAGGCCCTCCCGGGGCGCGCCCGGCGGGAACGTGGCGTAGCCGTGGATGGTCAGCCCGTCCCGCGCGGTGAACGTGAACGGCTCCATGGGCGCGAGCTCGTAGCGGGACAGCTCCGGGCGGCTGGAGAACAGGAACTGCCCGGTGCGGGCGCGCCGGTCGTAGCTGAAGTACGGGACGGCGCCGGTGTCGGTGGTGAACGCGACCAGCCAGGTCTCGTCCGCGTCGTCCTGGCCGGCCAGCGACGGGTCGCCCGGGTGCAGCGCGCGGATCGCGTCCAGGTCCGGCTGCACCGCCGGGTCCAGCACCCGGTACTCCATCCGGTCCTTGAGGAACGTGACGATCTGCGGCTCGCGGGTGTCAGGGTGCAGCCGGAGGCCCGCCACGTCCGCCTCCGGGTCGGCGGCCAGCACCTGCTCCGCGCCCGACGCCAGGTCGAACCGCACCAGCCGGCCGGTGTCCGCGCCGACCGAGCTTTCCGCCAGCAGCGAGCGGCCGTCCTCGCTGAACGCCACCGGTCCGCTGGTCAGCGCATCTTCCGCGGGGATGGTCAGCAGCGGGTGCCAGCCGTCGCCGGCGCCGTCCCGCACCATGATGACCATGCCCCCGTCCGGCTGGGGCGCGATCCCGGCGCGCACCGCCAGCTGGCTGTCCGCGACCCAGCCGATGAACCCCGGGTTCTCGACTTCCCTGGCCAGGGTGCCCGTGGTGAGGTCCAGCCGGTAGACGTCGTGCAGCTCGGGATTGTCCTTGTTCAGCCCGATCAGGATCTCGGTGGGGAACTTCTTCTCCATCGCGACCAGCTCGGTGCGCACGTTCTCGAACGGGGTCAGGTCGCGCCGCCGCATGGTCTCTACGTCAACATCGTGCAGCCGCCAGTTCTCATCCCCGCCGGTGTCCTGCAGGTAGAGCACGTGCCGCCCGTCGTGCGCCCAGGCGAACATGCGGATGCCGCGGTCGGTGTCGTCGGTGATCACCCTCGCCGCGGGCCAGGCCACGCCGTCCGCGCCGACCGGCGCGAGCCAGACGTTCAGCACGCCCTCGTACGGGGCGATCCAGGCCAGCCTGGTCCCGTCGGGGGAGATCTCCGGACTGACGCGCTCCGGGTTACCGAACAGGACCCGGCGGGGGATGAGTTCAGCCATGGACCATGCCTACCATGCGCACGGGCATCGGCTGTACCAGTGCCGCGCACCCGGCCCGCCAGGCCTTTCCAGGCACCTGCCGCGGGGCTAGTGTGAGTGTGTCCCGTCTCGCTCTGGTCCCTGGCGAGTCGATGCATCGGCCCGATGGTCGCCCACGCTGGCCAGAGCCGGTGTTGACCTGTGGAGCGGGCATGGTTGCGATGTACGCCTGGCCGACGCCGGACACCGTTGTGTCCGCGCTGCCGGTCGCTGCCCTCCTGCTGGGGGAGGACGGCTCGGTGCTGGCCGTGAACGATGGATGGTCGGCGCTGTCCGGAGCCCAGCAGGCCGGTGACGGCTGGCTCGGCCCCATTCACCCGGCGGTGCGCGCCGTGCTGCGGGCCCGGCTGCGGCTGGCGGCGGCGGCGGGCCAGCGGGGCAGCCTCGACTGCCAGCTGGCGGCCCCCGGCGGCCCCCGCTGGACGCGCTGGTGGTGGTCGCCCTGGCCAGTCGGGAACTTGCTGGTGTGCGTCGCCGACATCGGCCGCGGCCCGGTACCCGGCGGGCTGGTGCCCGGCGGGATCGTGGCGGGCGGGCAGGTGGCGGGCGGCCCGGCCCCGCCCGGTGCCGGGGCCGACCCGGAGACCGCGGTCCGGCTGGCCAGCACGGTCATCCGGCGGCTGCTGAATGTGGGGCTGGCCCTGGAAGCCGCGGCCGGGCAGGTCAGCGGGCCTGTGGCGGACCAGCTGCGCCGGGCCGCCGACGAGCTCGACGGGACCATCCGGGACATCCACAGCGAGGCGTTCAGCCTGTTCACGGGGGAGGCTGGCACGCCGTAGGGGAGGAGGGCGGGACTGGCCGGGGGGCAGCGGGGGCCGCGGCCCGCCCGGGGCAGCCTCCGGCCCGCCCCGCGGCTGTCATGCCCGGGGCCAGCCGCTGTAGCATCGCCGGGTGCGCAGCCGTGCCGGGGCCGGTCCCCTGATGATGGTGACCCGGTGACAGGGGAGGCCCGGCGCCTCGTCATCCGCGGCGGCCACCTGCTCACCATGGACCCGGAACTCGGCGACATCCCGTCCGGCGACGTCCTCGTGGACGGGGACCGCATCGCGGCGGTCGGGCCCGCGCTGGACGCGCCGGGCGCGGCGGTGCTGGACGCCCGCGGGATGATCGTGGCGCCCGGCCTGGTCGACACCCACTGGCATCTGTGGAACACGCTGCTGCGCGGCCTGTCGGGCAGCGGCCCGGGGTACTTCCGGGCCTGCGCGCGGCTCGGGCCCGCCTTCGGCCCGGACGACCTGCACGCGGGAACCATGCTGGCCTGCGCGGAAGCCATCAACTCCGGCATCACCACCGTGCATGACTGGTGCCACAACGTGCGCGGGCCCGCTCACGCGGAAGCCGGGGCGGGCGCGCTGGCCTCCTCCGGGCTGCGGGCCCGGTTCTCCTACGGCTACGCCGCCGGGCAGCCCAACGACCAGCCGATGGACCTGGCCGGCCTGGCCGCCCTGCACCGTGAGTGGGATCCGCGCGGCGGCCGCCTCAGCCTCGGCATGGCGTGGCGCGGGACCGGCGGCAGCAACCCGGCCATGCGGGTGGCCCCGGCCATCTACCGCAAGGAGATCGAGGCCGCCCGCGGCCTGGGCCTCCCGGTGACCGTGCACGCCAGCGGCCCGCCTTCGGCCGCCGGGCAGATCGCCGCGCTGGCCGCGGACGGGCTGCTCGGGCCCGATCTGCAGGTGGTGCACGCCAACTGCGCCACCGCGGCGGAACTGGCCCAGCTGGCCGCGGCCGGCAGCCCGGTCAGCCTGTCGCCGTTCAGCGAGCTGCTCATCGGGTATGGCCTGCCGCGGACCAGCGCGCTGCTCGCCGCCGGGATCCCGGTCGGCCTGTCCGCGGACACCACGGCGCTGACCGGCAACGCCGACATGTTCGCGATCATGAAGCTGACCCAGGGGCTGGTGAACGCGGCCGCGCACGAGGAGTTCGCGATGACGGCCCGCCGCGCGCTCGCCCTCGGAACCATCGAGGGAGCCCGCACGCTCGGGCTGGCCGGGGTGACCGGGTCGCTGACCGCGGGCAAGCGGGCCGATGTCATCGTGATCGCGGCCGACGAGCCGAACCTGGGCGTGCTCACCGACCCGGCCCAGCTGCTGGTCACGGCGGCCCAGCCGGCCAACGTGCGGCACGTGCTCGCGGACGGCCGGTTCCTCAAGCGGGACGGCGCGATCCTCTCCCTCGACGTGGCGCAGGTCACCGCGGACGCCCGGGCCGCCCTGGCCCGGGTCACCGCCCGGGCCGGCTGAGCTGGCCCGGAATGGCCTGGGGAATGGCTCCCGCTGACCCGGGCAAAGCCCCTGGGCACCTACTGGAGGATCTTCGGCCTGGCGTCATTGAGCGTCGGCTGCGCTGGCGTGATCACCCTGTCCTCACTCGGCAGCCTGGCGGAGCGGGGAAATGCGATACCGGTCAATGCCGCCCTTCTCGTGCTGGCCCTGGGGCTGGGCGGCCTGGTCCTGGCTACCTGGCTGGCCGGCTTCCAGCGGGCGTCGCTGCACCGGCGGGGCGCCTCCCTGACGCCAGAGTGAGCAGGCAGGCGGCGGCCAGGGTGACCGCGAACACGGCGACCGAGACCCGCAGGCCCAGGTCGGTGGCGAGCAGGCCGACACCGGCGGTGACCAGCCCGCTGCCGGCGTAGGTCACCAGGTAGAACATGGAGACGGTGCCCGCCCGCGCATCCGGCGGTGCGATCTCGTTGATCTGGCGCACCCCGCCCATGAAGGCCAGGCCCTGGCCAGCGCCGGCCACCGCCATCGCCGCGAACAGCACGGGCGCGCTGCCGGTGGTGCCGGCGAGGACCAGCCCGGCCAGCCCGGCGGTCAGGCCCAGCAGGCCGGCCGCCTCGGCCCGGGCGCTGCCCCAGGACCGGCAGGCGGCCTGCGCGGCCGCCGCGACCAGCAGCAGCGAGCCGGCGGCCGCCCCGTCGAGCAGCAGGTTGCTGCCGCCCAGGGTGGCCGCCGCGTAGGACGGCACGAGCGCCAGCACCACGTAGGCGACGGCCCAGGCCAGCAGGCTCACCAGGGCGGGCCGGACGAACTGGCCGCGGATGGCGGCGGGCAGGCGCGGCCAGCGCGGCTGCCAGCGATGGCCGGACCGGCCCAGCGAGGCGGGCAGCGCGGCCACGGCCGCGATCGCGGGGATGAGCAAGCCGATCTCCACGCCGAAGCTCAGGCTGCGGGGAGCCGGCCCGTACTGGGCCAGCGCCCCGGCCAGCACCGGGCCGATGCCGCACGCCGCCGTGGTCGTGGTGGCCGCCAGGAACGAGGCGCGGGCCTGCCGCGCCCGGGGCTCGGTGAGCACCAGCCCGGCGGTGAGCGCGCCGGAGCAGGTGCCGACCGCGAGTCCCTGCACCGCCCGCCCGGCGAAGAGCCAGGCCGCGCCGGACGCGGCGGCCAGCAGGGCCGACCCGGCGGCGGCCGCGGCCAGCCCGGCCAGCAGCACTGGCCGGTAACCGGCCGTGTCGCTCAGCGGGCCGCACACCAGCAGGGCCGCGATGACCGCCGCCGCGTACACGGCGACGAGCAGCGTGACGCCGAAGGGGGAGAGGCCGAACAGCCGCTCGTAGCCCGCGTACAGCGGGGTGGCCAGGTTCGTGCCGGTGAGCAGGACGGCCAGCGCGTAACCGAGCCCGGCGAACCGGGCCCGGCTGGCCTGGGCGGCCGCGCCCGGCGGCCCGGTCCGGCCCCGCGCCGCCCCGCCCGCCCCGGCGGCGGCCGCGGCGCGGGGTTCCTGGCTCATGTCCCCCAGGCTGCCAGGATTCACCGGCGGCGGCCAAACGGCAAAAATCATTCGCGCCCGCCGCGGCCGCATGCCAGGCTCGCGGGTCATGCGGTCCACACGGCCGGGCCGGGCGGCGGCGCGCTGGTGACAATGCACGCGGGGGAGCCCGCCATCGACGCCGGCCTGGTGTCCCGGCTGGTCGCCGCGCAGTTCCCGCGGCTGGCCGGCCTGCCGGTCACCCCGGTCCGGCCCGCCGGGACCGTCAATGCCCTGTTCCGGATCGGCGGCGGGCTCTGCGCGAGGCTGCCGCGGCTGGGGAAGTGGGCGGGGGCGCTGGACAGCGAGTGGCAGTGGCTGCCGCGGCTCGCGCCGCTGCTGCCGCTGCGGGTCCCCGAGCCGGCCGCGCTCGGCCGCCCCGCGGGCGGGTACCCGTTCACCTGGGCCCTCTACCGCTGGATCGATGGCCAGCCGTATACCGGTGAGCGGGTCGCGGACGAGCGCCAGGCGGCCCGGGACCTGGCCGGGTTCGTGTCCGCCCTGCACCAGGTGCCGCCGGGCGCCGGGGTGCCGCGCGCCGGGCGTGCGCCGCTGCGCGAGCTGGACGGGCTTACCCGTGCCGCCATCGAGGAGGCACGGAACGTCATCGACTCCCGGGCGGCCATGGCCGCCTGGGAGCGCGCGCTGGAGGCGCCCGCCTGGGATGGCGCGCCCGTGTGGGTCCACGCCGACCTGCTGCGGCCCAACCTGCTCAGCCGGGCCGGGCGGCTGTGCGCGGTCATCGACTTCGGCAGTGCCGGAGCCGGTGATCCGGCCGCCGACGTGATCGCCGCGTGGAGCGTGTTCGGCCGGGCCGGGCGCGCGGCGTTCCGCAGCGCCCTGGGGGTGGATGACGGCACCTGGGAACGGGCCCGCGGGTACGCGCTGCACCAGGCGGCGCTGATCATCCCGTACTACCGCGAGACCAGCCCGGGATTCGCGGCGCTGGCGGAACGTACCGTGGCGGAGACCCTGGCCCGGTAACTCTGCGCGGCCTGCCGTGGCCCCGGGGGGCGCCGCCATGAGAAGCGCCTGCTGCTCGCGGCCGGGGTCCACGCCGTGGGCGGGGCGGCCCGGCCGGGACGGCGGGTCGCCCTCGGCTTGCAGCCAGGCCCAGGTGTCCCTCACCGTGTCCTCGACGGGGCGGCAGGTCAGCCCGGCCGCATACGCGGCGGAGACGTCCCCGGTATGCAGCCCGGCCAGTTCGCTGTCCACCGGAACCCAGACCGGCAGCTCGGTCCACGGCTCGATGCCCGCCCGGCTGATGATCTCCGGCGGCACCCAGACCAGCCGGGCCGCCGACCCGGTCGCCGCCTTCGCCGCTTCCAGCAGGCTGCGCATGGTGGCGTGACCGGGCTGGCTGACGGTGTTGAAGGCCCCGCCGAGGCCGGCCTCGGCCGCCCGCAGCAGCCAGGCCGCGAGGTCACGGCAGTCGATGTACTGCAGCGGCAGGTCCGGCGGCCCGGGGGCGAGCACCTCGCCGCCGCGCTCGATCCGCCGCAGCCACCACGGCATCCGCCCCACGATCTCGTAGGGGCCCAGGATCAGGCCCGCCCGGGCCAGCAGGGCCCGGCGGCCGAAGGCGCCGGCCACCGCGATCTCGCCGCCGCGCTTGGCGGCCGCGTAGTCATCGCCGTCCCCGGATGCGGGGTCGGCCTGGACCACTGGCGCGCTCTCGCCGGCGCCCGGCGGTATCGGCCACCGGTAGACCGAACGGCTGGACACATAGCTGTAGTGCCCGGCCCGGCCCGCCAGGAGCTGGGCCGCGTCCCTGACGGCGCGCGGTGCGCCGCTCCAGGTGTCGATGACCGCGTCCCAGGCGTCGCCGCCGCCGAGGGCGGCGGCGACTTCGACCCGGCTGCCCCGGTCGGCGTGCAGGGCGCGGGCCCCGGCCGCTGGCGGCCCGCTCACGCCCCGGTTCAGCGTGCTGACCTCATCGCCCCGCGCCAGCGCGGCTTCCACCACCGCGCGGCCGACATGGTGGGTCCCGCCGAGCACCAGCACTCTCATGGCCCCCATCATCGGGTATCCAGCCCCGGCCAGCGCGCGTGTTCATGCCGGGCGAATGTGCTGGAGCGCTCCGTGCCCGCCAGGCCGGTGCGGGCAGAGCCGGGGGCTTGACGCAACCAGAAGGTTGCTATAGATTTATCGCAATCCAATGGTTGCGATATGCGGAGGTTCCCTGATGCCATCCCGGATCGCATCGATCTCCCCCAGCCGCCGCAGGCTGGCTGCCGCCATGCCGCGGCCTGACCCGGAGGCAGCCGCCGAGGCCGTCTTCGCCGCGCTCGCCGAGCCGACCCGGCGCAGCATCCTCAGTGCCCTCGCGGCCCGCGGCCCGATGACGGCGACCGGCCTGGCGGGCCTGCTGCCGATCTCGCGGCAGGCGATCGCCAGGCACCTCGACCTGCTCGCCGCCTCAGGACTGGTCCTCGCCGAGCCTGGCGAGCGCCGCCGGATCCGCTGCCGCGTCAACGCGGCGCCGATGGCGACGGCCCAGTCCTACCTCGCGGCGCTGGCCCGGGACTGGGACAGCAAGCTGGCCCGGCTGCAGCGCGTACTGGACGGCCCGGCGGCCCGGCCCGGGGCCGCGGCCCCGGGCCCGGCGGGACCGGGGGAGTGACCTGGCGCAGCCGGGGCCGGCCGGCTCGACCGGCTCCCCGCGATCGCCGGGGCACACGGGGATGAGCGTCACCGGGCGCCCGCAGCCCGCGGGCCGCCCGCATTACCGAGGAGGAAATCATGACCACCGAAGGCAAGGCAGTGCTGGTGACCGGGGCCAACCGCGGCATCGGGCAGGCGCTGGTCACCGAAGCCCTGAGGCGGGGCGCGAGGCGGGTCTATGCCGGCACGCGCCAGCCCATGGCCCACCCGGATGCGCGCGTCACGCCCCTGGCCCTGGACGTCACCGATGCGGCGCAGATTCAGGCCGCGGCCGGGGGAGTCGAGTCTCTCGATCTCCTGGTCAATAACGCGGGCGTGGCGCTCTACGATGACCTCAGCGATCGTGCCGCGCTCGAGCAGCACCTCGCCGTCAACCTGTTCGGCACCTATGGCGTGACCCAGGCCTTCCTGCCGTTGCTGACTGCCTCCCGGGGGGCCATCGTCAACAACGTGTCGATGATGGCCATCGCCCCCCTGCCGCTCACTCCGGCCTACGCGATCTCGAAAGCGGCCGCGTTCAACCTGACGCAGTCGCTGCGCGCTCTGCTGGCCGGGCGGGGCGTGCGGGTTCATGCGGTCCTGACCGGCCCCACAGACACCGATATGACCCGGGGCTTCGACATACCGAAGGCCTCCCCGGAATCCGTCGCGCGAGCCATTTTCGACGGGGTGGAGGACGGGGAGGAAGACATCTTCCCCGATCCCATGTCACAGTCCATGGCCGGCCGCTGGCGCAGCGGCCCGGCCAAGGAGCTCGAGCGCCAGAATGCGGCGTTCGTGACAGCAGAGCCCGTCACATCATGAGCACGGTGCGGGACACGGTGCAGCTCCGGCCCGGCCCGGCCACCGCCATGGCCGCCGCGGTGACGGCCACGCTCGGGCTCGCCGCCGCATCCTGGGTCGTCGCGGTCCGGCAGATGAACGGGATGGACATGGGCGTGGCGACCCGGCTGGGCTCGTTCGCGTTCTTTGCCGCCCTGTGGGTGTGGATGATGGCCGCGATGATGCTGCCGGGCGCGGTCCCGGCCGTCATCAGGCGCGTCCGCGCCAGCGGCCGCGTGCGGGCCGTGCCGCTCTTCGTCGGGTCCTACCTTGCCGTCTGGGCCCTGGTGGGGGTCGCGGTGTATGCGCTGTACCGGCCGCACGGGCCGCTCGCCGCCGGCCTGGTGGTGATCGCGGCAGGCGCCTACGAGCTCACGCCGCTCAAGCGGCACTTCCGGCGGCGCTGCCGGGCGAGCACCCGGTCTGGATTCGAGTTCGGGCTGTGCTGCGCCGGCTCGAGCATCGGGCTGATGCTCCTGCTGGTGGCGGTGAGCGTCATGAGCGTCACCTGGATGTGCGTGATCGCCGTCCTCGTCCTGGCCCAGAAGCTGCTGCCCGCGAGAGCCGCCCTCGATGTGCCGCTGGCGCTGGCGATCGCCGGGCTCGGGGTCCTGATCGTCATCGCGCCGTCGTCCGTTCCCGGGCTCATGCCACCGATGTAGGGCGGCCTCGCTGGCGCTGACCGCGCCGGGCTGTTGTCACCACAAGAAGAAGGAGAACCTGATGACCGCGCACAAGACCGGAACACGTGACGAGTGGCTGGCGGCCCGGCTGGAGCTGCTGGACGCCGAGAAGGCGCTGACGCGGCGCAGCGACGAGCTGGCGCGGCAGCGGCAGGAGCTGCCCTGGGTCCGGATCGACAAGGAGTACCGCTTCGAGACCGACGAGGGCACAGCGTCACTCGCCGATCTCTTCGCAGGACGCTCGCAGCTGCTCACCTATCACTTCATGTTCGGGCCCGATTTCACGGCCGGGTGCCCGTCCTGCTCGGCGATCGCGGACGGCTTCGACGCCTCCGTCGTCCATCTCGCGAATCATGACGTCACCCTGTGCGCGGTGTCGCGCGCCCCGCTCGCGAAACTGCAGGCGTACCAGCAGCGGATGGGCTGGAGCTTCCCCTGGGCGTCGTCATTCCACAGCGACTTCAACTACGACTTCCAGGCCGCGCACACCAAGGAGGAGTGGGAGTCAGGATCCGTCGAGTACAACTTCCGCAAGGAGGACTTCCGGCCGTCAGCCGGCCAGGACAGCTCGGGGCTCGACGAGTTCGCATCGAGCCTCGTCGGCACGGACTGGGAGACGTTCAGGCGGGAAGGGCCCGGCGTGAGCGCGTTCGCGCTCGAGGACGGCGCCGTCTACCACACCTACTCCGCGTACGGGCGCGGGCTGGACGGCCTGTGGGGCATGTACCAGTGGCTCGACCGCGCGCCGCTCGGCCGCAACGAGCCTGGCTTCTGGTGGCGCCGCCACGACGAGTACGGCACCCAGTGACGGGAAGGCATCAGCAAGCCCCGGCGGGCGATAATGGGCGGCGTGGACACCAGCCACTACAGCCTCGTCATCGCGGCTGCCCAGGCGGCGGGGCCGTGTGCTCCTGGCGGGGAGGCGGCATGGGGCCGCCGGGTGCACGGCCTGACCGTGGACCTGCACCTGATCGCCCAGCAGGCCAGGCAGGACATCGAGCGGCTGGAGTCAGCCCGGACCTTCATCGCGTTCCTGGAGAAGGTCGAGATCGAGGAATCGAGCCGTCGCGGGCTGGTCACGCTGCGCCTGCCGTCGGGCGAGAGCGAGCCGATCCGCACCGAGCACGCGGACACCGACCGCGGGCGGGCCCTGATCGAGCGGGCCCGTTCCCTGGAGGGACGCTGGGTGCTGGTGTACCGCTACAACGAGCAGAAGGCGGGCCAGCGGAACCAGTCGGTGCGGATGCTGGCCCACCTGATGGATCTCGGCGCTGACGCGGCCGTGCCCAGCACCACGGCGAAGAAGATGGTGCTGCAGGAGGCGGGCGGCGACGTGGCGCGCGCGCAGGAGGCGTGGCTGGCCGCAGGCCTGCCGGATACCGGCCCGGTCAGCGCCGAGCAGCTGGAACAGGCCCGCGCGGCCGCGCGGGAAGCTCGCGCCTGACGGCCGGTACAGGCACTCGTCCCTGGCCCTGGCGTGCCGTCGCTGGTAATAACAGCAAGAAGCCGATAACAGCAAGAAGCGGGCCACAGCGCCAGGCCGCTGCCTTACTGCGGGGTTGTCGAGGTCCGGGTCGGACCGGTTCGGACCGGTTTGATTCGGTCCGGTCCGGCCCGGACCATGTGGCGCCGTAGGGGGTGGGGGAGCATTGGGGGTAAGGCTGTGCATCTTGCTGTTATCAGGACAGAGCGGATATCGTTCGGGCATATGCCAGCTCCCGAAGGCCGCACGGCGGCACATGACGCCCTTGACGACTTCATCGGTCATCTGGCCGACCGCCGGTTCGCTGCCAGCACCCGGCGGATCCGCAGGCACTTCCTCGACGAGTACCTGCACCATGCCCAGCAGGCCGCCGGTACCGTCGAGATCACGGTCGCCGAGCTCCTGGACCCGGCGCGCGCCGGCGCGTGGCTCTCCGATGCGGCCGCCGGCAAGACCCGCACCCGAAACACCCTCCGCGGCCGCGATGCCGCCGCCCACCCCAACTCGATGCGGGTGCGCATCGACTCCTACAACTCCTTCGCCGAATTCCTCCGCCTGCCGGACCGCCGTGACAGCCAGCCGCCCACCAGCGGCTACCGCCTGACTCCCGCCGATACCGAGCGCCTTCTCCACGACCTGGCGGTGCGCAGGCCCGTCCACGCCAACGCCGTGACATGCCTGCGCACCGCCGCCCTGGCCGCGCTCGTCGCCGACACCGGCCGGTCTGTCCCCGAGCTGGCCCGCCTCAGCGTCAGGACCCTGCACCTGGACGGCAAGGCACGCATCGAACTCGCCGACGGCCCTTGCCCGCTCGGCGGCCCGACCGTGCAGATTCTCACCCGGTGGCTCGCGGCCCGGGCGGCGATCATCGCCGAACTCGAGGGCAGCGATCCCGGCTACTTGTGGATCCCCACCAAGCCCGGGCGGCCCCGGGGCGGCCGCGAGCCGGTCAGGCCCGGCCTCACGCCAGCCGCCGTCCGCACCCTCCACGCTGCCCACCGCAGCCTCGTCAGCCAGGTGTTCGGAACCCCGCTTCGTCCCGGCGCCCTCCACACGTCAGGCCCGTCACGTTCAGGCCGGCTGCCGCGCGCACGTGCGGGCGACTAGCGTTGCCCGCACGTAAGTGGGACTCCGGGCGGCTCAGCTTCCACGGGCCGTCGGGCTCGGGGGTCTTGCTGGTTTCGGGATCACGCCCCGGTCATTGCGAGCGCCGCTCCGAAGCGCGTGACATCAACTGGGTGCACGCCAGTTACGGCGCGATGATCCTGCGGGGAACCTCAAGACACCCAGTTAGGCGTGCTCATGGCTCAGGTCGACAATGCAGAACCGATTGCCTTCGGGATCTTCCAGCACGATGAAGTCCGGATCCTCCGGGTAGCTGTCCCAGCAGGCCCGCCTGCCGCCGAACGACACGAGCCTGGCTGCTTCGGCCGCCTATGCGGAGCGGGAAAGCCGGGCCAGGGAGAGGACGAAGATCGAGGACAGCAACCAGCCCAGCAGTGTCGCGGCGTTGAGCCACCACTGCATGAACGGTCCGTCCTGGGTGTTCGGGTCGGGGTACCAGGTCGCGCGCTGGTCGAGTGACACCAGCGGGATCACCGTGTCGATGGCGTACAGGACCGGGCTGAAGCAGCGCACCTGCCCGTCGCCGCAGGCGTCGGGCTGGTGCGCGCGGCCGGCACCCGGATCCTGGACCGCGGGCGCGCTGACCGCCTGCACCGGCCCCTGGGTGGTGTACACATCGCCGGCGCCGGTCGTGGCCCGCAACGTCGCCCGGCTAGCCGGTATCTCCAGGGAGAAGGTGACCAGGACGAGCAGGGCGGCGAGCAGCCAGAGCACGCGGCCGGGGCGGTACCCGTAGGCGACGCTCGCCCCGAAGATGGCATCGAGGCCGCGGCGCATCGTGGCTCCCCGGCCACTGATGAGGTGGCGGGCCTGGGTCCGCCGGGCGACCAGGATCGTTTCCGCCTCGCTGCTGTAGCCGTGCTGGCGGAACACGCGGGCCGCCTGTTCGTAGGGACCGGCGTCATGCACCGTCTGCCGCGCCAGCCAGGCAGATCTGGCGACATGGTCCCAGGCCCGCCCGGGGCCAACACCGCGAGGCTGCTCGAACCTGTCGTAGCTGAATCCGATGATGGTGAACCGGGGCGGCCAGGTGAGCGGATCATCGGCCAGGAAGGTGGTGCTGGCGTCGGTGAAGTCCACACTCGGCGCGACCGAGGCCCAGGCCAGATCCATGCCGCCGCGGATGCTGGCCGAGATGGCCTCGATCGCGTGGCCCTGCTCGTTGCGCTCGAACGGTTCGGGGCAGATGAACGAGCTGCCGGTACATTCGAGGCGGCCCTCGATCACGGCGCGGGTGAGCGAGACCAGGCCCACCGACCGGAAGTTCCCGGCCAGGATGACTGATCCCTTCACGGTGGCCTGGTGCAAGGTCAGCGCGAACCCGCCCGGATTGTCCAGCTGCGCGCCGGCCGCTATGACGCTGCCCAGCGTGGCGTAGCTGAATCGCAGCCGCCCGCCGGTGGCCTGGAGGTTCTGCAGCTCCACGTCACCGTCAACGGTGACCCCCCGCGCGGCGACCAGGGATCGCCGTTCTGGCGCGCTGAGCCTGGCCGCCTGCAGCGTGAGGTTCCCGTGGATGCGCGCACCAGTCACCCGCACCGCACCCTGGACTGTGATGCCTTTGTGCAGCACGAGGGATGACCGCAGCTCGGCATGGGTCAGGTCCAGTGCCGTCCGCCCGGCCGCGCGCAGGGAGCAAGCACTGCCGATCGACAGGCTGGTCAAGTCGCTCATCGACAGCTCCAGGCCGCCAGAGACCTGACACTCGCCTTCCAGGGCCATCTCGGCGCCGACTGACAGGCGGGTAGCGCACAGCGCGGTGCCCGCCGCCCGGGATCTGGCGTAGCCGCGCTCGGCAGGTGCCGTCCTGGCCTCTTCCAGCGTCGCGTTGCGCAGGATGAACTGCCCGGAGATCCGGGCGCTGCCCATATCGATGCGGCCCCGGATGACCGGCCGGCCGCCAGTAGGGTCATCGACGATGAACACGTTGCCGCCGATGACCGCGTCACCCAGGTCTAGCGCAGGCCCGGTGGGATGCTCGATCCGTCCGCCAGTCACATCGAGTGACCCGTCGATCCGCACGCCGAGCAGTCGCACCTCGCCGACGGCAGTGAAGTCGTGCAGCAGCCCGATCGTCGCCCCGACATGCATCCGGTCGGCCTGGATGGCCCGTTCCCCCTCAGTGCGGATGATCGTGTCCCGGCAGAGCAGCCGCCCGCCGATATCGGACTCGCACAACCAGATGGCCGATCGACGGGTCGCACTGGCGCTGGTCCGGAGCGCGCCGCTGACCGTGGACCGGGACAAGTCGAGGTCCCGGCGGACCCGCAGCCCATTGCCGAGCAGCCCGGGCAGCGGCGCGCACCCGGTCACCGCGAGCTCATGCAGCCGGGCGCCATCAGCCGCTAGGGGAGAATCGAACTCGCAGCCCTCGAACCGGAGCGGGAACGGCACCTCCACCCCGGCCAGATCCAGTTGACCGACTACCTGGGCATTCTCCAGCCTGATGCCCCGCGGATCGATCTGGTCGGCAAGTTCCAGGCAGCAGCGACGGAGCACAGCCGCGTCCACCGGCAGGCGGGCAGCACCGTCTGAGCAGTCCAGCACCCGTCCTGCCCGGCCCGCCTCCAGCAGCTCAGTTTCACTGACCTTCTCCATGGCAGGCTCCCCACACCCGGCAGCGGCCTCGAACATACCAATTGCCGGCCGGCGGCGGCGGGCGCCAGCCGTTCACGCGGCGCCCTGCGGAACAGCCCCAATGGCGGCCCCCGGACTGGCAGTTCCCGCATCGGATGCTAGGCCCGGGGCTGGCTGCTCACGAGACGTGCTGACGTGTGGCGGATACCTCAGGGCCTGAGCAGGCCGGGGACGTAAGGGGAGCAGGCCGGGCCAGGGCGGGCGCGGGGCGGGCAGCACGCCAGCCGCGCTAGGCACCTCCGGCACGACGTGGGATGATCGGGCAGGTGACCAGCAGACCCGCCGCGGAGCAGCACCTGCGCGACCTCGCGCGGCTGCGCCGCGTCCGCGACCGGATCGACCGGGAGTACGCGCAGCCACTGGACGTCGAGGCACTCGCCCGCGGCGCGCACATGTCGGCCGGGCATCTCAGCCGCGAGTTCCGGCTCGCCTACGGCGAGTCACCGTACGGCTACCTGATGACGCGGCGGATCGAGCGCGCGATGGCGCTGCTGCGCCGTGGCGACCTCAGCGTCACCGAGGTCTGTTTCGCGGTCGGCTGCTCGTCGCTGGGCACCTTCAGCACCCGCTTCACCGAACTGGTCGGCGTGCCGCCCAGCACCTACCGGCGCCAGGCGGCGCGCGCGACGGCCGGGATGCCGCCGTGCGTGGCGAAACAGGTGACCAGGCCGGTCAGGAATCGAGAAGCACCGGTCACCGAGCCGCAGCTAGCCTGACCGCCATGGACATCACCATTCACGCGGCCTTCCTCCCGCACAACGACCCGGACGCCTCCCTGGCCTTCTACCGTGACGCCCTCGGCTTCGAGGTCCGCAACGACGTCGGCTACGGCGGGATGCACTGGATCACGGTCGGCCCCGCCGGCCAGCCCGGGACGTCCATCGTCCTGTACCCGCCAGGCGTCGACCCCGGCATCACCGACGACGAGCGCAGCACCATCCTCGAGATGATGGCCAAGGGAACCTACGCCATCATCACCCTGGCCACCAAGGACCTCGACGGCACCTTCGCGCGGCTGCAGGCCAGCGAGGCCGAGGTCGTCCAGGAACCCACCGAGCAGCCGTACGGGGTTCGCGACTGCGCCTTCCGCGATCCCGCGGGCAACCTGATCCGCATCAACGAGCTGCGCTGAGCCGTCCGGCGATCGCCGCCACGACCTGCACGAACGGCAGCGTGACGTGGCGAGACAGGTGACCAGGCCGGTCAGGAATGGAGAAGCGCCGGCCGCCGGGGTCACCTAGAGTGACCGAGATGAGC
>CAVYEA010000004.1:0-139879 GCA_963767385.1 uncultured Actinomycetes bacterium
GTGCGGCGGGATCAGCCGTTCTTGCTGCCGCCGGATATGCGGGAGTGGCTGCCTGGGATCATCCGGTGTGGCTGGTGATCCGGGCAGTGGCGGACCACCTGGACACCTGGGCGTTCCATGCGCGGCGGCGGACCGGGGGCGCGGGGACGGCGGGCTATGACCCGGACATGCTGGTGACGCTGCTGATGTGGGCGTACGCGAACGGGGTGACCAGCTCGCGGCGGATCGAGGCGGCGTGCTGGCAGGACGTGTCTTTCCGGTGATCTGTGCGGGTGACGCGCCGGATCATGTGACGATCGCGCGGTTCAGGGCGGCGTTCCCCGGCGCGGCAGAGGGCCTGTTCCGGGAGGTGCTGGTGCTGTGCGCGAAGCTGGGGATGGGCAAGCTGGGGACGGTCGTGCTGGATGGCACGAAGGTCGCCGGAACGCCTCGAAGGCGGCGAACCGGGCGGAGGCCACGCTGCGGAAGCTGGCCGCCGAGGCGGCGGCGGGGGCAGTGAAGGCGCACGCGGCGGCGGACGCGGCGGAAGATGAGCTGTTCGGTGAGGGTAAGCGGGGGGATGAGGTGCCGCCGGAGGCGGTGAACCCGGCCACCCGCGCTGGGCGGATCGCCGCCGCGCTGGCGGACCTGGAAGAAGAACGCGAGGCCGCGGCGCGGGAGCGGGAGAAGCAGGCGCAGGCGTTCTGGGAGCGGCGGCAGGGGGGGGGCCGGGGGCGCCGCCTGCAGAAGTCGCGGTCGAGGCGGCCAGGGCGAAGCTGGAGCGGACCCGCGCTGAGCGGGCAGCGCAGATCGCTGAGCTGGAGGAACGGGCGGGCGGGATGCGGGTGCCCGGCAGCCGCCGGGATCGCCCCCGGGGGGGATTCAGGACTACTGCCTGGTCAAGAACGCCCGCATCGCCCTGGAGAAAGCGCAGGCCAGGGCCGCGGAGGCAGAACGGGAAGCCAGCCAGGACAACAGGCCCGGGCCGGTGCGCAACATCACCGACCCGGACTCGCGGCTGATGCCGACCCGCGACGGGTTCATCCAGGGCTACAACGCCCAGAACATGACCAGCGAAGACGAGCTGATCATCGCCACTGAGCTCACCTGCGACACCGGTGACACCGAGTGGTTCGAGCCGATGCTCGCCGCCGCGCAGGACGCCGCCGCGCTGATCACCGCCCACCAGCCACCGCCAGCCAGCACGACAGCACGACGCCAGCACCGCCAGCCAGGACAGCGGGATCGGGCAGGTGCTCGCCGACGCCGGCTACTGCTCCGAGCACAACCTGACCACCCCCGGCCCGGACCGGCTGATCGCGGTCAGCAAGCACCGCGACCTGGAGAAAACCGCCCGCCAGACCGCCGCGCCCCGGACACCGCCACCGGCGAGACGGCCACGACGGGGACCGGGGCCGGTCGCGGCGATGGCCGCCCGGCTGGCCACCGAAGAAGGCATCACCGCCTACCGCAGGCGCGGCCACATCGCCGAGACCCCCCACGGGCAGATCAAGCACAACATGGGCATCCGCCAGCTGGCCATCCGCGGCAAACCCAAAGCCAGCCGCCGAATGGACCTTCACCGTCACCGTGCACAACCTGCTCAAAGCCATCACCACCGGGAACCACCCAGCCCCCACCACCCTGGCCGGCTGAGGCCAAGTAAGGCCCGGCCTGGCGGCGCCCGGCCGAATCCAGCCCCGCCACCCGGCCCAGCCGCCCGGCAACGCCACCACGCCCGCTGCCAGCCGGACCAATTCCGACACAGCCCGCCTGGGGGGTCAGAACTTAACTGGCAGTTTCTAGCGGTCGTCGCAACACTCGACAGGTTCGGGGGTTGCGATGGGACGGCGGGGACCGGGAGCGCTGCCGCAGGCCAGGAAGCGGGAGCAGTATGCGCGGCTGATCGCGCAGGGCTACAACAACTCGGAGGCGTGCCGGATCGTCGGGATCAACCGGCGGACCGGGAAACGGTGGCGACACGGCCGCACGATCACGGCCCGTGACGGCCGGAAGCTGCATTATGCTCCCGTGGTTGCGGGGGCGGGCGGGCGTGTCAGGGAGGTCTCGGACCGGTACCTGTCTGAGCAGGAGCGGGTGCGGATCGCCGATCTGCGCCAGGCGGGACATGGTGTCCGGGCGATCGCGGAGCAGACGGGCCGCAGTCCGTTAACAATCAGCCGGGAACTGCACCGGAACCGGGATCCTGGCAGCGGCCAGTACTGGCCGTTCACTGCGCACAAGCTGGCTGTCCGGCGGCGCGCCCGGCCGCGGCCGGGCAAGATTACCGCTGATCCGGTGCTGCGGCAGTTCGTGGCCGGGCGGCTGGAGAAGCGGTGGAGCCCGGAGCAGGTCAGCCAGGCGCTGCGCCGCGAGTTCCCGGATGAGCCGGCGCGGCATGTCGTGCACGAGACGATCTATCAGGCGGTCTATCGTCCCGAGCTGGGTGGGCTGTCCCGCGAGTTGCCAGCCCGGGTGCTGCGCACGCGCCGGCGGCGGCGCAGGCCGCATCGCCTGCCGGGCGAGCGCCGGCCGAACGGGATCGTCGCGATGGCCATGCTTGATCAGCGGCCCGCCGAGGCGGCCGGCCGCAAGGAATCTGGGCACTGGGAAGGCGACCTGATCACCGGGGCGGCCAACCGGTCGGCGATCGGCACCCTGGTGGACCGCGCGAGCAGGTTCACGATCCTGGTGCACCTGCCCGGCCGGCGGCATACCGCCGAGGCGGTCCGGGATGCGCTGGTGCAGGCCATGGCAGTGCTGCCTGCGGAGCTGCGCCGTTCGCTGACCTGGGATCAGGGCAAGGAGCTGGCGCTGCACGCCGAGATCAGCGCCGCGCTGGGCATGCCAGTGTTCTTCTGCGACCCGCACTCACCCTGGCAGCGGCCGACCAACGAGAACACCAACGGCCTGCTGCGCCAGTACTTCCCCAAGGGCAGCGACCTGCGCGTGCATAGCCAGCAGCGGCTGGCCGCGGTCGCCGCGGAACTCAACGGCCGGCCGCGCAAGACCCTCGGCTGGGACACCCCGGCTGCCCGGCTCGCCGCATACCTGCCGTGACGGCCACGCTAGGCCCGCCCCGCCCGCTTACCCTGGACAGCATGCCCGAGCAGATCCACGGCGCCAGCCTCAACGTCACCGAGGCCGGTGAGCTGGCCGAAATGCTCACGTTCTGCCGCGACTGGCTTGCCGGTCCCGACCACGGCCTGCTGGCCGCCTCATTGCGCCGCTTCGTCGCCACCGACGGCTACGAGCTGCCCGCGCTGCGGGACGACCTGGCCCGGTTCGCGTTCCTGCTCGGCGGCGACGGCGAGCAACTCCTCACCGGCGGCCAGCAGTAACGCCCGCCACCCCGGCGCGGCGGGCACGGCGCTGCCGCCGCAGGAGCCGCTGAGAGGATGGGCTCATGGCCGACATGCGCCGGCGCAGCCCGGAACCACCGCCCGGGGCGCCGCAGATCGAGTTCAAGCCCGGGATAGCCAAGGAGACGCTGCGCGAGCTCGCTCCGCTGCTCGCCGAGGAAGGCATCGACGTCAACAACATCGACGTGCCCGACCTGGACACCTTGCAGGCGGCGATGAACCGCGCGGTCGAACGACACAACATGACCCGCTTCACCCCGGTCGGCCACGCCCGCGACCTGGTGATCACTACCCTGCGGCTGACTGTCGAGGCCATCACCGGAGGCGACACCACTCTCGCCGCGGCGATCCTGGAACAAGTACAACCCGAATCACCAGACAACACCGTCGCCACCGTCGCCGGGTGCATCGGCACCGCCCTCGGCCTGCTCGATGACTGGCTCACCGGCAGTGATCCGCACGCGCCGAAAGATCTCGGCCCGCGCGTGAGGCTGCCCGCCGGGCACTGGCTCGGCGAACGCGCCGCGACCGATATCCTCGTCCTCGCCCGCAAGGGCCGCGCCTTCGGTTCGCTGAACACGCTGATCACCAGGCAAGGCGGCAAACACGTGCTCTACGGCAGCGCCCTTACCCTCGCCGCCGCCATCCAGACCTGGGCGACCGGCACCGGCACGCCGGTCCCCGAACAGTCCGCGCCGCCGTGCGCTGAGCACGACGACGCTTTCGAACATCAGTCACCGCGTTGCGACGATGGCTGGAATCCGCCACTGTTGGTGGATCTCACCACGCCGTTGGGGGTATCAGTGCGCGGCGCGGGCGGCTCGCCCGGGGCCGGGGGCCCGCCCGGCAGTGATCCAGCCGGCGCCGGAGGTCCGGCGACCGGAGACCCTGCCTCGTCCCCGGCGCCGCCGAAGGCGGTGCTGAGCGTCTTGAGCGCGGTGGTCACCTCGCTGGGAATCACCCAGAACGTGTTCCCCTGCGCCTGCGCCAGCTGCGGGAGCGTCTGCAGGTACTGGTAAGCCAGCACCTTGGGGTCGGCGTTGCCGTCGTGGACGGCCTGGAAAACGGCGCCGATCGCCTGGGCCTGGCCCTCGGCCCGGAGGATCTGGCCCTGCCGTTCTCCCTCGGCCCGCAGGATGCTGCTCTGCTTCTCGCCCTCGGCGGTGAGGATCTTCGCCTGGCGGACGCCCTCGGCGGTCAGCACCGCGGCCCGCTTCTCCCGCTCGGCCCGCATCTGCTTCTCCATCGCGTCGATGACGCTCTTGGGCGGGTCGATGGCCTTGATCTCCACCCGGGTGACCCGGAGCCCCCACTTGCCCGAGGCGTCGTCCAGCACGCCGCGCAGCCGCATGTTGATCTGGTCGCGCGAGGTCAGGGTCTGCTCCAGGTCCATGTTCCCGATGACGCTGCGCAGCATGGTCGCGGTGATCTGCTCGATGGCCTGGATGTAGTTGACGATCTCGTAGTCGGCCGCCCGCGGGTCGGTCACCTGGAAGAACAGCACCGTGTCGATGCTGACCACCAGGTTGTCCTCGGTGATGACCGGCTGCCCCTGAAGGCCACCACCTGCTCGCGCAGGTCGATGAGCGGCTTGACCCGGTCCACGATGGGCACGATGAAGTTCATCCCGGGTTCCAGCGTCTTCCGGTACCGGCCGAACCGCTCGACGTTGCGGGCCCGCGCCTGCGGCACGATCCGGACGGTCCTGCTGACCACGATGAACACGAGGATGACCGCGATGAGGGCGGCGATGAGCCCGGCCAGTTCCATGGCTACTCCCGGGGATGGACGAGTGCGGTGGCGCCCTCGATCGCGAAGACGTCAACGGTGGAGCCGACAGCGATGACCTGCGACTCGTCATAGGGGCGGGCCGACCACAGCTCGCCGCCGATGCGGACCTTGCCGCCGTCGTCGGTGACTTCCTCGACGACCTTGGCGGACCGCCCGACCAGGGCCGAGGTCCCGGTGCGCAGCGGGGGCGGCTGCTTGAGGTGCCGGACCGCGATCGGCCGCACCACGCCCAGCCCGGCGGCGGCCGCGACCGCGAAGGCGCCCAGCTGGAAGGGCAGGCCCGCGCCGAGCCCGGCCACCACGGCTGCGACCACCGCCCCGGCCGCGAGCAGGCCGAAGGCCAGGGTTGTGGTGAGCACCTCGGCGACACCTAGCACCGCGGCTAGGACCAGCCAGACAATCCACGAGCCCATGGCTACTCCCGGAGCGGGAGCGGCGGTGTGCGCGGCATGCGCACGCGCCCGCCCAGCCCTCTGCTCTGACAGTAACCCCGGCATGCCCCGCGCCGCGAGGGCGGAAGTCCCTCATTCCGCCGTCGCCCGCTGGGATGATCATTCACACCGGGGCCCGGAACGGGAATTATGGTGCCATCCAACGTCGGAGGATGTCATGACCGGTCCAGCCCAGCCCTCGTACAGCCACGGGACCGCAGCGCAGCCACTGCTCGGCGAGACCATCGGGGAGAACCTGAGCCGTATCGCGGCCGCGCACGGTGACCGGGAGGCGGTGGTGGACGTGCCGTCCGGCCGCCGCTGGACCTATGCGGAGCTGGACGCGGCCACCGACGCTCTGGCCCGGAGCCTGATCGCGGCCGGGCTGGACGCCGGGGACCGGGTGGGCATCTGGGCGCCGAACTGCCCGGAGTGGGTGCTGCTGCAGTACGCGACGGCCAAGGCCGGGGTGATCCTGGTCAACATCAACCCGGCGTACCGCAGCCATGAGCTGGGCTATGCGCTCCTCCAGTCCGGGGTGCGGCTGCTGGTCAGCGCCGAGTCGTTCAAGTCCAGTGACTACCGGGCCATGGTCGAGGAGGTACGCGACGGCCTCACGGGCCTGGAGCAGGTGATCTACCTGGGCTCGGCCGCATGGGACGGGCTGGCGGCCGGCCCGGGCGGCGGCGCGCCCGGCGGGACGGCCGATCCGCTGGCCGCCCGGCAGGCCACGCTGTCCTTCGACGACCCGATCAACATCCAGTACACCAGCGGCACGACGGGCTTCCCCAAGGGCGCGACGCTCTCCCACCACAACATCCTGAACAACGGCTTCTTCATCGGCGAGGGCTGCCGCTACACCGAGCAGGACCGGGTGTGCATCCCGGTGCCCTTCTACCACTGCTTCGGCATGGTGCTCGGCAACCTGGCCTGCACCACGCACGGCGCCGCGATCATCATCCCGGCGCCGGGCTTCGACGCGGCCGCCACCCTGCGCGCGGTGGTCACCGAACGGTGCACCTCGCTCTACGGGGTGCCGACCATGTTCATCGCGGAACTGGCCCTGCCCGATTTCGCCGAGTACGACCTGTCCTCGCTGCGCACCGGCATCATGGCCGGCTCCCCCTGCCCAGTGGAGGTGATGAAGCGGGTGGTGAGCGAGATGCACATGACCGAGGTGACGATCTGCTACGGGATGACAGAGACGTCCCCGGTGTCGGCGCAGACCCGGGCCGACGACGACATGGAGCGGCGGGTGTCCACCGTGGGCCGGGTGCACCCGCACGTCGAGGTGAAGATCGTGGACCCGGAGACGGGGCTGGTCGTGCCGCGGGGCGCCCCCGGCGAGATGTGCACCCGCGGCTACTCGGTCATGCTCGGGTACTGGGATGACCCGGAGCAGACCCGGAGGCGTCATCGACACGGCGCGCTGGATGCACACGGGTGACCTCGCGGTGATGGACGAGGCCGGGTACCTGAACATCGTCGGCCGGATCAAGGACATGATCATCCGGGGCGGGGAGAACGTCTACCCCCGGGAGATCGAGGAGTTCCTGTACTCCCACCCGGCGATCGAGGACGTCCAGGTGATCGGGGTGCCCGACGCCCGGTACGGGGAGGAGATCTGCGCCTGGGTGAAGCTCCGGCCCGGGCAGCAGCTGACCCTGGAAGAGCTGCGCGCCCACTGCACGGGGAAGATCGCGCACTTCAAGATCCCCCGGTACCTGCGGATCACCGGCGAGTTCCCGATGACCGTGACCGGCAAGGTGCAGAAGTTCAGGATGCGCGAGTCCTCGGTCTCCGAGCTCGGCCTGGAGGATGCAGCCCGCACCGAGACGGCCTAGCCTCCCCGGTCAGGTCTCCCGTCAGGCCGGCCGCCCGGGTCAGGCCGCCCCGGGTCAGGCCGCCCCGGGTCAGGCCGCCCCCGGTCAGGCCGCGCGGGTCAGGACCGCTGGAACTCGAGGATCCGCCACGGCAGCACGTCGGTCAGCGGGGTGTCCCGGACCAGCCGGTAGCCGGCCGCGCCGAGGAGCGCCTCGTGCTCGGCCACGGTCCGTTCCCGCCCGCCCACCGCCATCATCATGATCAGGTCCATCAGGTGCGCCAGCGAGGGTTCCGGCCCGTCCGGGAGGACGTACTCGATCACCATCAGCGCGCCGCCAGGCCGGCTGGCCCGGTGGCACTGGCCGGCGATCCTGCGCACGTGCTCATCGTCCCAGTTGTGCAGCACCTGGCTGAGCACGTGCAGGTCGCCCTGGGGCACCGCGCGGAGGAAGTCCCCGGTGGCGAGTTCCACGCGGCCAGCTACCCCGGCCGCGGCCAGGTAGCCGGGGGCCTCGGCGAGCGCCTCGGCGCGGTCCAGCAGGACGCCGTCCGCGTCCGGGAGGACCTGCAGCAGATGGGCGAGCAGCGTGCCGCGGCTGCCGCCCACGTCCACGATCCGGCCCGCGGTCAGCGGCCGGAACCCGGTCCTGGCCAGCTCGGAGACCAGGATCGCGGTGGTCCGGCCCATCGCCCGGGCGAACCATGCCCCCTCGTCCGGGTGCTCGCCGTAGTAGGCGTAGACACCTCCGGGCGCCGCCGGGTTCACCGGCTCCGGGTTCCGCACGATGTCCGCCAGCCGCCCGGCGCTAGCCCAGATCGGCGGCCCGAGGAAGCCAACCGCCAGGCTCCGCGCGGAGCCTGGCGTGTCGGAGCGCAGCAGCGCACCCGCGGGGGTCAGGGCGTACCGGCCATCGCCGCGGCGGCTCACCAGCCCGTAGGCGGCCGCCGCGGCCAGCAGCCGGGCCAGCGCACCGGCCGCGGCCCCGACCCGGAGGGCCAGCTCGGCGGCGGCCAGCGGGCCGCCGGCTAACTCGTCGGCCACGCCGAGCCGGGCCACCGCCGCCGTGACCTGGGCCGTCATCATGCCTTCCAGGAGCCGCCCCAGCTGGCCCCCCGCCGGGTCATCGAGCATCGCGGCGTACAACGACAGCTCGTCGGGCACTGCGGGGCTCCCTCAGCGTCTCCCGGAACGCGGCACCGGTGCCGGGCCGCCGCCACCAAGTCCAGCCCGGCCGGCCCGCGTTGTAAATGACCCCGGATGACTAGTCTCGCGTCACCCCGGCGGGGCAGCAGCCGGCCCGGGCGGCGGATCGAGTGATTACCTTGCGCCGATCGGGCCCACACTATGCGCAATAAATGCGAGGCTGGAAGCCCCCACGCCGCCGCCGGGGCCTACCCTGGCGCCGAGGCGGCCGTCCGCTCCGATCAGGGCCGGCCGTCATGTTCGCCGGGCGCCCCCAGGGGGCAGGAGAGTGCGGGACTCAGCAGCGGTAACCCGGGCCCAGGAGGATGATGCCGTGTCGGCGGGACGCTCGCTCCGCGCCAGCCAGGCCCGGCTGGCCGCGCTCGCGGTGGCCGCCAGCGTGAGCGTCCTGGCCGCGGCCTGCTCCGGGGCCACCGGGCACGCGGCCGGGCCGTCGCCGCGGGCGCCCGGCGCGCCGTCCGCCACGGCCAGCCCGGCCGCGCCGCTCAGCCTGGCCATCTCCCCCGCCCCCTACCAGCTGCCGGGCGGGCTCTCCCGGGAAGTCGTGCTTGCGCACGGGCCCGATCTGCTGATCGCGGGCGGGCTCACCCCGCAGGCCACGTCCAGCACCGCGGTGCGCCTGCTGGACCCGGTGACCGGCAGCACCGTCGCCGCGGGGCGGCTGGCCGCGCCGACGCACGACGCGGCGGGCGCCACCCTGGGCGGCCGGGACTTCATCTTCGGCGGCGGGGACCAGGCGAGCGTGGCGACCGTGCAGGCGCTCACCGGGAACCACCCGGCCACCGTGGCGGCGCGGCTGCCCGGCCCGCGCAGCGACCTGACCGCGGTGACCGTGGGCGGCACCGCCTACCTGCTGGGCGGGTATGACGGCTCCAGGTACGACGCATCGGTGCTGGCCACCACCGATGGCCGCCACTTCCGGGCGGTGGCCAGGCTGCCGGTCCCGGTCCGGTACCCGGCCGTGGCCGCGCTGGGCCACCAGATCTGGGTGTTCGGCGGCCAGACCCCGGCCGGCCTGACCAGCGACATCCAGCGGATCAGCCTGCCCGGCACCGGGCCGGGCGGCCCGGCCCGGTCTGGCACCGCCCGGTCCGCCGTGGCCGGGCACCTGCCGCGGCCGGCCGCCGCCGGCACCGCGTTCGCGCTCGGCGGGGCCCTGTACGTGGCGGGCGGCCAGGTGACCGGGCCGCCGCCGGCCGGGCGGCCCGCCGCCCCGGCCGCGGCCGCCGTCACCACCGGCCTGGTGCTGCGCTACCGCCCGGGCCAGCGCACCGCGACCGTCGCGGGCACGCTCCCGGTGCCGGTGTCGAACGCGGCGGCCACCGTGCTGTCCGGCACCGCGTTCCTGGTCGGCGGGGACGACGGCGCGCACGCCGTCCCGTCCGTCACCAGGCTCCGGCTGGTACCAGCGGCCGCCGGGGCCAGCCGCGCCGCCCCCGTGGCGGGGGCACCGGACGCCGCGGCGAACGGCCCGATGGCCGAGCAGCACGGCCACGCCCTCCGCCACCACGCCCTCCGCCACCACGCCGGCCGGCGTGACCGGCCCGGTGCTGGCCAGCGAGCCGTGGCTGGGCCCGCCGCGCGGCCCCGGCCACCTGGCCCCGCACTCCGACCCGGCCGCGCTGCCCGGCGACATCCTGATCGCCGACCACCGGAACAACCGGCTGCTCATCGTGGACCCGCAGGGCCGCGTCCGGTGGCAGTTCCCCGCCCCCGGCGACCTGGCCCGCGGGCAGAAGTTCCTGGTGCCGGACGACGCCTTCTTCTCCCCCGACGGCCAGGACATCATCGCCACCGAAGAAGACGACTCGGTCATCAGCATCATCACTATCGCCACGCACCGGATCGCCTACCGCTACGGCACCCCCGGCGTCCCCGGCGCCACGGCGAACCACCTGTCCAACCCGGACGACGCCATGCTGCTGCCCGGCGGCACGCTGCTCACGGCCGACATCAAGAACTGCCGGATCCTCCTGGTCCGGCCGCCCGCGCACCAGCCGTCCCGGGTCATCGGCCAGACCACCGGCCTCTGCTGGCACAGCCCGCCGCATCACTTCGGCAGCCCCAACGGCGCGTTCCCGATGACCAGCGGCCAGTACCTGGTGACCGAGATCAACGGTGACTGGGTCAACGCGATGAGCCTGTCCGGCCACGTCGCCTGGTCGGCCAACCCGCCTGGCGTCGCCTACCCGTCAGACACCAATGAGGTCTACCCGGGCCGGTACCTGACCGCCGACTATTCCACCCCGGGCCAGGTGGTGGAATTCACCCCCACCGGCCGGCTGCTGTGGCGCTTCGGCGGGCTCAACCACCCGTCACTCGCGCTGCCGCTGCCCAACGGCGACATCCTGGTCAATGACGACTACAACGACCGGGTCATCGTCATTGACCCCGTCACCAACCGGATCGTCTGGCAGTACGGGCACACGGGCCGCCCAGGAACTGCCCCTGGATTTCTTAACGACCCCGACGGGGTGGATCTCACCCCGCCCGACTCGCTGATGATGGTGCATGCCGCCACCGCGGGCCTGCCCTGACTCCCCGGCCCGCGGAGCGCGGCGGCGTGAGCCCGCCGGACGGGCCGTTCAGCCGCCTGCGGGACCGGTGGCGGCGCGGGCCTCCAGCTGGGCGAGCAGGTCGCGGGTCACGCTGGCGATCGCGTCAACCGCCCAGTCGAACAGGTCCGAGTCACCGGGCACCGGGCGGCGGAACCCGCTCACCGTCTGCACGTACTGGATCGCGGCGGCCTGCACGTCCCGGTCAGACACGCTGGCGGCGTAGGGCGCGCGCAGGATCTTGATATCGCGACACATGGTCCGAAGCTACGCCATCGGTCCTGGCCAGCGGTAGGCCCGGCGGGTCAGCGGTACCCGGGGTAAAGCTGCCCGGTCGGCACCACCTGGACCCCCAGCGGCACCAGCGAGATCGGGATGATCTTGAAGTTCGCGAGGCCGAGCGGGATGCCGATGATCGTGATGCACAGCGCGATCCCGGTGACCAGGTGGCCCAGCGCCAGCCACCAGCCGAACAGCACGATCCAGATGATGTTGCCGATCATCGAGCCCAGGCCCGCGTCCCGGCGCGGCTCGATGGTCCGGCCGAACGGCCAGAGCACGTACCCCGCGATGCGGAAGGCGGCGATCCCGAACGGGATCGTGACGACCAGGAAGAACAGGGCGAAGCAGGCCAGCCCGGCCAGCGCGTAGGCGATGGCCATCCAGAATCCGCACAGCACGAGCCAGATCACGTTCAGGATCGTTCTCATCCGCCGCCCCCCGGTGGATCCCGTGGCCGCCCTCCCGCGGCATGCCCGGACATGTCCTACCGTATCTCAAGCTGCCCGAGCAGGGCCTGGGTGGCGCTGGTCACCGCCTCCACGGCCTGCTCGAAGGCCGCCTCGTTATGCCGGGCCGGGCGCCGGAACCCGCTGATCTTGCGGACGTACTGGAGCGCGGCGGCCCGCATGTCCTCTTCCGTCACCGGCTCGGTGTAGGGCGGGCGCAGGGTCTTGATGCTGCGGCACATGAGCCGACCCTACCCGGGCGGCCTGACCGCCCGGCTCCGGTGGGGCGGCCTCAGCCGAGGCCGAGCAGGGGCTCCAGGCCGACGGTCAGGCCCGGCGGCAGCGAGCCGATGCCACGGACCGCGAGCAGCACGCCGGGCATGAACGAGGCCCGGTCCAGCGAGTCGTGCCGGATGGTCAGCGTCTCGCCGTTCCCGCCCAGCAGCACTTCCTGGTGGGCGACCAGGCCGGCCAGCCGGACCGAGTGCACGTGCACCCCGTCCACGACTGAGCCCCGCGCCCCGTCCAGCGCGGTGGCCGTGGCGTCCGGGGACGGGCCCAGGCCGGCCGCCGCGCGGGCCGCCCCGATCAGGGAGGCGGTCCGTGACGCAGTGCCCGACGGGGCATCCAGCTTGCCCGCGTGGTGCAATTCGATGATCTCGGCCGACTCGAAGAAGCGCGCCGCCTGGGCGGCGAACCGCATCATCAGCACGGCGCCCACCGAGAAGTTCGGCGCGATGAGCACCCGGGCATCCGGCGCCGCGGCCAGCCAGTCCCGGACCTGGGCCAGCCGTGCCTCATCGAAGCCGGAGGTGCCGACCACCGTGTCCAGCCCGGCCTCGATGCACCAGCGCAGGTTGCCCAGGACCACGCCGGGGTGGGTGAAGTCCACGGCCACCCCGCAGCCGGCCAGCGGCTCCCGCGGGTCACCGTCGTCCACCTCGGCCGCGACCTCGAGATCGTCCGCGGCCGCCAGGGCCTGGCGCACGGCCGTGCCCATCCGGCCCCGCGCCCCGAGCACCCCTACCTTGATCATCGCGTTCCGTCCCGGCGGCTAGGCGATCGCGTCGGCGAACGACGCGTCGTCGTCATACGGCCCGACCACGGCCAGCACCGGCGGCCTGGTCAGCACCTCAGCGGCCACGGCCCGGACCTCGTCGTGGCTGACCGCCTCGATGGAGGCGAGGATCTCGTCCACCGGCTCCAGCCGCGGGTACACCAGCTCCGACTTGCCCAGCCTGCTCATCCGCGACGACGGGTCCTCCAGGCCCAGCACCATCGACCCGCGCAGCTGGCCCTTGCCCCGGTCCAGCTCAGCGTCGCTGAGCCCGCCGGATACCACCTTGGCGACCTCCTCGCGGCAGATGGCCAGCACCTCGTCGGCCTTCGACGGCAGGCAGCCGACGTAGATCCCCCACATCCCGGTGTCCGCGTGCTGCGAGGTGAAGCTGTACACCGAGTAGGCCAGGCCGCGGTTCTCCCGGACCTCCTGGAACAGCCGCGACGACATGCCGCCGCCGAGCGCCGCGTTGAGCACGCCGAGCGCGAACCGGCGCTCGTCGGTGCGGCGCAGCCCCTCGCAGCCCAGCACCAGGTTGGCCTGCTCGATGCCGCGGGAAATCAGGCGCACCCCGCGGCCCGCGGCACTGCCCAGTTCCCCGGGAGCGGCCAGCCGGGGCGGGGCCGGCTCCCGGACGCCGTCGAGCGCCGGGCCGAAGGCCCGGCGCACGTGCTCGGTCACCGTCTCGTGGTCGAGGCTGCCCGCCGCGGCCACCACCAGGTTGTCCGGGGTGTACCGGGCCCGGTAGTGCTCGGCGATCTGGTCCGGGGTGATCGCGTTGATCGAGGCCGTCGTGCCCAGGATGGGCCGGCCTAGGGGGGTATCACCGAACAACTGCTCGGTGAAGGCCTCGTGCACGGTGTCCGACGGGTCGTCGTCGTTCATCGCGATCTCTTCGAGGATGACCCCGCGCTCCGCGTCCACGTCCTTCGGCTCGATCAGCGAGCTGGTCACCATGTCCGACAGCACGTCGATGGCCAGCGGCAGGTCGGCGTCGAGCACCCGGGCGTAGTAGCAGGTGTACTCCTTGCCGGTGAACGCGTTCAGCTCGCCGCCGACCGCGTCGATGGCCGCCGAGATCTCCAGGGCCGTCCGGGACGAGGTGCCCTTGAAGAGCAGGTGCTCCAGGTAGTGGGTGGCCCCGGCGTGGGCGGGGCCCTCATCCCGGGACCCCACCCCCGCCCAGATGCCGAACGCCGCGGACCGGACCGAGGGCAGGGCCTCCGTGATGACCCGGAGGCCGCCGGGCAGCACGGTGTACCGCACGGCGCCGCTGCCGCTGCCCAGGTAACCGGCCTGCGTTACCGGGGCGCTCACGAGTCGCGGTGCCGGCGCTCGCGGTGCCGGGTGCGGTGGCTGTCGCCGCCGCCCTGGCCCGCACCCGAGCGTGCCTCCCGGTCGCCGGACCGCTCGCGGGACGGCTCGTCACCATCGGCGTCGCCCGCCGGGGCGCCGCCGTTCGCGGCGGCCGCGGCTTCCCGCTCCACGACCTCGACCGGGACCAGCGACAGCTTGCCCCGGTCGTCGATCTCCCGGATCTCCACCTGGATCTTGTCGCCGACCTTCACGACGTCATCCACGTTGTCGATCCGCGCCCCGCCGTGCAGCTTGCGCAGCTGGGTGATGTGCAGCAGGCCATCCTTGCCGGGCAGCAGGGAGATGAACGCGCCGAACGTGGTCGTCTTCACCACGGTGCCCAGGAAGCGCTCGCCCACCTCCGGCATGTGCGGGTTGGCGATCGCGTTGATCGTGGTCCGCGCGGCCTCGGCCGACGGCCCGTCGGTGGCCCCGATGTAGATCGTGCCATCGTCCTCGATGGTGATCTCCGCGCCGGTGTCGTCCTGGATCGAGTTGATCATCTTGCCCTTGGGCCCGATGACCTCGCCGATCTTGTCCACCGGCACCTTGATCGTGATGATGCGCGGCGCGAACGGGCTCATCTCAGCCGGCTCGTCGATCGCCTCGCGCATGACCTCCAGGATGGTCAGCCGGGCCCCGCGCGCCTGGCGCAGCGCCGCGCCGAGCACGGCGGCCGGGATCCCGTCCAGCTTGGTGTCCAGCTGGAGCGCGGTGATGATGTCCTTGGTGCCGGCCACCTTGAAGTCCATGTCACCGAACGCATCCTCGGCGCCGAGGATGTCGGTGAGCGTGACGTACTGGCCGCCCTCGTGGATCAGCCCCATGGCGATGCCGGAGACCATGTCCCGGAGCGGCACGCCCGCGCTGAGCAGGGACATGGTGGAGGCGCAGACCGAGCCCATCGAGGTGGACCCGTTGGAGCCGACCGCCTCGGATACCTGGCGGATCGCGTACGGGAACTCTTCCCGGCTGGGCAGCACCGGCAGCAGGGCCCGCTCGGCGAGCGCGCCGTGGCCGATCTCGCGGCGCTTGGGCGAGCCGACCCGGCCGGTCTCCCCGGTGGAGTACGGCGGCATGTTGTAGTTGTGCATGTACCGCTTGGTGCGGTCGGGGTTGAGCGTGTCCAGCATCTGCTCCATGCGCAGCATGTTCAGCGTGGTGACGCCGAGGATCTGGGTCTCCCCGCGCTCGAACAGGGCCGAGCCGTGCACCCGGGGCAGCACGTGCGCCTCGGCCGACAGCCGCCGGATGTCCGTGAGGCCGCGGCCGTCGATCCGCACCCCGTCCCGGATGATCCGTTCCCGGACCAGCTTCTTGGTGAGCGCACGGAACGCGGCGCTGATCTCCTTCTCCCGGCCCTCGAACTGGCCGGCCAGCTTCTCGATGGCGATCGCCTTGACGCGGTCGGTCTCGCTCTCCCGCTCCTGCTTGCCCGCGATGGTGAGCACCCGGGCCAGGTCACCGGAGACCGCCTCGGCCACGGCGTCGTAGACATCCGGCTGGTAGTCCGCGAACACCGGGAACTCCACCCGGTCCTTGGCGGCCTGGTCGGCGAGCCGCTGCTGGGCCTCGCACAGCAGCTTGAGGAACGGCTTGGCCGCCTCCAGGCCCTCCGGCACGGTGTCCTCGGTGGGCGCGACCGCGCCGCTGGACGGGTCGGCCAGCAGGCCGATGGTGCCCGTGGTGGACTCGGCCTCGACCATCATGATCGCGACGTCGCCGTCCGGGAGGACCCGCCCGGCCACCACCATGTCGAAGGTGGCCTCGGCGAGCTGCTCGTGGGTCGGGAACGCCACCCACTGGCCCTTGATCAGGGCCACCCGCACGCCGCCGATCGGCCCGGAGAAGGGCAGCCCGGACAGCAGGGTGGACAGCGAGGCCGCGTTGATCGCGACCACGTCGTACAGGTGCTCGGGGTTGAGCGAGAGGATGGTCTCGACGATCTGGACCTCGTTGCGCAGGCCCTTGACGAACGAGGGCCGCAGCGGCCGGTCGATCAGCCGGCAGGTGAGGATGGCGTCCTCGGAGGGACGGCCTTCCCGGCGGAAGAACGAGCCGGGGATCCGGCCCAGCGCGTACATCCGCTCCTCGACATCCACGGTGAGCGGGAAGAAGTCCAGCCCCTCCTTGGGGTGCTTGCCCGCCGTCGTGGCGGACAGGATGACGGTGTCCTCATCCAGGTACGCCACGGCCGAGCCAGCGGCCAGCCGGGCCAGCCGGCCGGTTTCGAACTTGATGGTATGGGTTCCGAAGGCGCCGTTATCGATAACGGCCTCGGTGGTGTACACACCCTCCACGGGTGAGACCTCCTTGACTGAGGTCCCGCACTGCCCGCCACCGGTGACGCGCCGGCTACCGCCGGGGGTCCGGTGCTACCTGGTGGGTCGTCTCGCCCTGCCAGCTAGCCCGGGCCGCCTGGCCGAGCCAGCGGCCGGCCCGGTCTTCGATCGAAGTCCTCGGCCCGTGTGCCCGCCTGAGCGGTGCGCACGCGACCCGAGAACCACTACCGAGGACCGGTCCTGGCGCCGTGAGCGCCCCGGTATCGGGCCGCGGGATGGCTATTCTGGGGTTTCCCGGGTCCTACCTGCGCAGGCCCAGCTTGCTGATGAGCGCACGGTAGCGCTCGATGTCGGTGCGGGACAGGTACTGCAGCAGGCGCCGACGGCGTCCCACCAGCAGCAGCAGGCCGCGACGGCTATGGTGATCATGCTTATGCACCTTGAGGTGCTCGGTCAGGTCGTTGATCCGGCGGGTCAGCAGTGCGACCTGGACTTCCGGCGAACCGGTGTCACCCTCATTGGTCGCGTTGTCCGCGATGATCTCCTTCTTGACGGTTGTGTCCAGCGGCACGTGGCATCCCTGTTCTTCGTGTCATGTGATCGGGAGGGGGCCAGCTCGGCCCGGCGGTGCGGGTAGTGCTGGACGCCCCGGTCAGCCGCTTGAGGGTGCAGCTAACCCTGGCCGGAACGCGCCGACCAACGCCTAAAGATATCACGGTGACCGGTAGGTCAGGCGCAGCGCCGCCAGCATGCCGTGCGGCGCCGCCAAGGACGCCGCGCAGCACCGCCGCGCAGCGCCGACGCGCGATGATCAAGGACGTTCCTTCCGACCTTGGTCCCTACGCGCGGGCCTTCCCCGCGGCGACAGTGACAGTGGGTGCTCCCGGCCACGGCTAGCGCCGCGCCCGGGCACCTGCCCGCAGCGACGCGGGCGGCAGGGAAGGAGCAGCCAGATGAAATATGCGGCACCGGGAACAGCCGGCAGCATCGTTACTGTCCAGCCACGATACGACAACTTCATCGGCGGCAAGTGGCTGCCGCCGGTCAACGGGAAATACCGGGTCAACCTGAGCCCGGCCACGGCGCGGCCGATCTGCGAGGTCGCCGAGTCCTCTCCGGAGGACATCGAGCACGCCCTGGACGCGGCGCACGCGGCCGCTCCCGACTGGGGCGAGGCGTCGCCTGCCCAGCGCGCCGAGGTGCTGAACGCGGTCGCCGACGCCATCGACGCGCACCGGGAGATGCTCGCCGTCACCGAGAGCTGGGAGAACGGCAAGCCGGTCCGGGAGACGCTGGCCGCCGACATCCCGCTGGCGGCCGATCACTTCCGCTATTTCGCGGCGGCGATCCGCGCCCAGGAGAGCTCGATCACCGAGATCGACAGCAAGACCATCGCCTACCACTTCCACGAGCCGCTGGGCGTGGTCGGCCAGATCATCCCGTTCAACTTCCCGCTGCTGATGGCGGCCTGGAAGCTGGCGCCGGCGCTGGCGGCAGGGAACGCCTCGGTCCTCAAGCCCGCCTCGCCCGACCCCGTGGTCGATCCTCAAGCTGGCCGAGGTGATCGGGGACATCCTCCCGCCGGGCGTGCTGAACATCGTGACCGGGCCGGGCGCGGAGATCGGCAAGGCGCTGGCCACCAACCCGCGGATCGCCAAGGTGGCCTTCACCGGGGAGACCGTGACCGGACGGCTGATCATGCAGTACGCGGCGCAGAACATCATCCCGGTGACCCTGGAACTGGGCGGGAAGTCACCGAACATCTTCTTCGCCGACGTGCTGGCCGAGCGACGACGACTTCCTCGACAAGGCGGTGGAGGGCCTGGTCCTGTACGCGTTCAACAAGGGCGAGGTCTGCACCTGCCCGTCCCGGGCGCTGATCGAGCAGGACATCTACCACGAGTTCATGGCCCGGTGCCTGGACCGGATCGGCCGGATCCGGCAGGGCAACCCGCTGGACACCGAGACCATGATCGGCCCGCAGGTTTCCGCGCAGCAACTGCACAAGATCAGCTCGTACGTGGACATCGGCCGCGCGGAAGGCGCCGAGGTGCTGGCCGGCGGTCACCGGGCCGCGATGGGCGGCGAGTTCGCCGACGGCTACTACTACGAGCCGACCGTGCTCAAGGGGCACAACAAGATGCGGGTCTTCCAGGAGGAGATCTTCGGGCCGGTCCTGGCCGTGACCACCTTCTCCGGCGAAGCGGAGGCGACGGCGATCGCCAACGACACGCTCTACGGCCTGGGGCCGGCGTGTGGACCCGGGACGGCAGCCGCGCCTTCCGGATGGGCAAGGCCATCAAGGCGGGCCGGGTCTGGACGAACTGCTACCACCAGTACCCCGCCGGGGCGGCGTTCGGTGGCTACAAGGTCTCGGGCATCGGCCGGGAAACCCACCAGATGATGCTCGAGCACTATAGCCAGACCAAGAACCTGCTGGTCAGCTACGACCCGAAGCCAATGGGCCTGTTCTGAGCCGGTGACCATGACCGGGTCCAGGCCGATTCACCGGGTCACCGCGACCCCCGCGGCGCGGCAGGCCATCGCCGGCCTGCGCGCCCGCGGCGGGCCGCTCATGTTCGTCCATCGGCCGGCTGCTGCGGTGGCAGCGCCCCCATGTGCTTCCGCCGCGGCGAGTTCCTCCTCGGCGCGGCCGATGTGCTGCTCGGCGAGGTCGAGGGGTGCCCCTTCTACATCGACCGGCAACTCGACTGCGCCTGGGGCCAGCCAGGGCTGCTGCTGGACGTGGAGCCGGGCTTCGCGGAAGGTTTCTCCCTGCCGGCCGGGGCAGGTAAGCACTTCGTGGTCCGGGCCGTGCCCGGGCCGGGCTCCCGGAAGGGGGATCATCATGACAACACGTCCGGAACTCGGTGACCTCGGCCTGGGCGCGGGCAAGAAGGCCCGGCTGCGGCGGATCCTGTTCCAGCACGGGCTGTGTAACGGCACGGCCCTGTTCCTGCCTTACGACCAGGGCCTGGAGCACGGCCCGCGGGACTTCTTCGCCAACCCGGCGGCCACCGACCCGCGCTACATCATCAAGCTCGCCCTCGAGGGCGGCTTCAACGGCATCGCGGTGCAGATCGGGCTGGCTGAGAAGTTCTACTGGGACTACGCCGGCGAGGTGCCGCTGGTGCTGAAGCTGAACGGGAAGACTGACATCCCGCCGGACGACGCGGCGCTGTCCCCGGTGCACGCGACGGTCAGCGACGCGGTCCGGCTCGGCGCCGACGCCGTCGGCTACACCCTGTACGTGGGCACCCCGGCCGCCGAACAGGACTTCGCGCAGTACCGCCAGATCCGCGAGGACGCCGGGCGGCTCGGCATGCCGCTGATCGTCTGGGCCTACCCGCGCGGCTCGGCCATCGAGGCCAAGGGCGGCAAGGATTCCTTCTACGCGGTCGATTACGCGGCCCGGGTGGCCAGCGAGCTCGGCGCCGACGTGGTGAAGGTCAATTTCCCGCACCCGGAGAAGCAGTCCGGCGTGAAGGAGCCCTACCGGGCTGACTTCACCCAGCGGCAGGCGATCGAGGCCGTGGTCCGGTCGGCCGGGCGGACGCTGCTGCTGGTGTCCGGCGGCGAGCGGGCCGGGGACGAGGCCATGCTGGAGAAGGCCGAGATGTCGCTGGAGGCCGGCGCGACCGGGCTCATCTTCGGCCGCAACGTCTGGCAGCGGGAGCACGATAAGTCGCTGCGGTTCGCCGCCCGGCTGCAGGAGATCCTGGCCAAGCACCCGTCCGGCACCCTCTGAGCGGGGCCGCTCAGACCGGCAGGCCGACCTGCTCCCGCGCCTGATCCACGTCCCGGTGCATCTGCTCGATCAGCGCTTCCGCCGAGTCGAAGCGGACCATGCCGCGCAGCCGGGCGGCGAAGTCGACGGCCATATGCCGGCCGTACAGGTCGAGGTCGTCGCGGTCGAGTGCGTACGCCTCCACGGTCCGGTCCTGGCCGTCGAAGGTCGGGTTGCTGCCGACCGAGACCGCCGCGGGCCAGCACTCCTCCTCCCGGCCGTCGCCGTCCAGGCCGATCAGCCAGCCCGCGTACACCCCGTCGGCGGGGACGGCGGTGTAGGGAACCGTCTCCAGGTTGGCGGTGGGGAAGCCGAGGGCGCGGCCGCGCTGGTGGCCGCGCACCACCACGCCCTCCACCCGGTGCGGACGGCCCAGGTCGCGGGCGGCACCGGCCACGTCACCGGCGTTGAGCATGGATCTGATCTCGCTCGAGGAGATCGTCGTGCCGTGCTCGGCGAGCAGCGGCACGCCCTCGGCGCCGAAGTCATACTTCTCGCCCAGTTCCGCCAGCAGCGCGACGTCACCGGCCGCCCGGTGGCCGAACCGGAAGTTCTCCCCGACCACCACCCAGCGGGCGTGCAGCCGGTCGGCCAGCACCGCCCGGACGAACTCGTCCGGGACGAGCCGGGAGAAGTCCAGGGTGAACGGCAGCACGCACACCGCGTCGCAGCCCTGCCCGGCCAGCAGCTGCACCCGGCGCCGGACGGTGCACAGCAGCGGCGGGTGCGACCCGGGCCGGATCACCTCGTCCGGGTGCGGGTCGAATGTGATCACCACGGCCGGCAGCCCGAGCCGCGCCGCGGCCTCGATGGCCCGGGCCACGATGTGCTGGTGCCCGCGGTGCACACCGTCGAACACGCCGACGGTCACCACCGAGGAGCCCCAGTCCCCCGGCACGTCGTCCAGGCCCTGCCAGCGCTGCACGGTGCTGCTCCTTCGGTCCCTCGTCACCTGGTCCGGCGGCTGGCGCCGCTAGGTCAAGCCTGCCATGCCTGGGCCGCCGCCGGGCGCGGTGGCGAGCCCGCGCGGCGCTGCCGGACCGAGGCGGCCAGGCCGGCCAGCACGTCGGCGGTGGTGTCCATGTCCATGCACGCGTCGGTGACGCTCTGCCCGTACACCAGCCCGGCCGGGTCACCCGGCTCCTGCCGCCCGGCGTGCAGGAAGCTCTCCAGCATGACCCCGATGATGCCCGGCTCGCCGCCGACCTGGCCGGCCAGCGCGTCCGCCACCGCGGGCTGGCGGCGGTGGTCCTTCCCGCTGTTCCCGTGGCTGGCGTCCACCATCACCCGCCGGGCCAGCCCGGCCGCGTCGATGAGGTCCAGCGCGGCGGCGACGTGCCCGGCCTGGTAGTTCGGGCCGGCCCGGCCGCCGCGCAGGATGACGTGGCAGTCGGGGTTGCCGGCCGTGGTGACCACCGCCGCGGCCCCCGCCCGGGTGACCCCGAAGAAGGTGTGGCCGGCGGCGGCCGCCCGGCAGGCGTCCACCGCCACCCCGATGTCCCCGTCGGTGCCGTTCTTGAACCCGACCGGCATGGACAGGCCCGAGGCGAGCTGCCGGTGCACCTGGCTCTCCGTGGTGCGGGCGCCGATCGCGCCCCAGGCCACGGTGTCCGCGATGTACTGCGGGGTGATCGGGTCCAGCCACTCGCAGCCCACCGGCAGGCCCAGGCCGGTCACGTCGAGCAGGAACCGCCGGGCCAGCCGCAGGCCCCGGTGCACGTCGTGGGTGCCGTCCATGCCCGGGTCGTTGATCAGGCCCTTCCAGCCGGTGACCGTCCGCGGCTTCTCGAAATAGACCCGCATCACGATCAGCAGGTCATCAGCGAGCGAAGCGCGCAGCGCGGCCAGCCGCCCCGCGTAGTCCAGCCCGGCGGCCGGGTCGTGCACCGAGCATGGCCCGGCCACCACCAGCAGCCGGTCGTCCTCGCCGTCCAGCACTGCCCGGACCTCGGCCCGGGACCGCGCCACCTCATCCGCCGCCGCGGCGGCCAGCGGTAGCTCCTCCAGCAACGCCGCGGGCGAGAGCAACGGCTCATAGCCCAGGATGCGGGTATCGCTGGTGTGCGGCATCAGGTGCCTCCTCCTGGCGGGTGCCGCCCGCGTTCGGTGGGCGCGGGAATCCCAGCTGCCATTCTGCCGGACCACGCCCAGTGACCGGCCGCCGCAAGCGGCCACCCGCCCCACTCGCGCCGGAGCTGTCCTCGATCACGCTGCCGGGTGGTGGCCGGGAACCCCGGGAACCCAGGGAACCCCCGGGACCGGGAGCCCCGGGAACCCCCGGCCCGGCGTCGTGATCTTGACTTAGGTGTCGTCAGGACGACACCTAAGTCAAGATCATCAAAAGTTGATCTTGATGGTGGAGCTCATCTGACCCTTTAGCATCACCAGCCACGTGACTACCACGAGCGGGGACATTTCGCGGGCCCAGATGGACAGGGCCGCCACATCAGCGGTTTCTGGCCACCACCAGGACGGCGATCCTCCAGACGCGCACCGGCGGGCGGAGGTCAGGGGACGAAGACGGTGAGGGGGCGGGCCTGGCCGCCCTCCTCCTGCACCAGCGCGATCAGCGTGCCGTCCGGCCCGAACGCCGCGATCGGGCCGGCCCGCTTCCCCACGGCCGGTTCCCCCCGCCGGGCTCCCCGCCCGGCTCCCCCGCGCCCGGCTCCCCCGCGCCGGGGTCAGCCCCGGCCGCCTGCGTCACGGCCGGCAGCCGCCCGCCGTGCGAGAGCGCACGCGCCTCATCCGCGGTCAGCAGGCGGCTCGGGAACGCGGCCGCGGCCGCCTGGGCCAGCGGCAGCACGGGCAGCGCCGCCCGGCCCGCCGCCGCCCCGGCCGCCCCGCCGGCCGTCTCGCCGACGGCCGCGGCGAGGTCCTCGAGGCGGTGCGCGGCGGACAGGCCGTAGGGGCCCACCTGGGTGCGCCGCAGCATGATGAGGTGCCCGCCGACGCCGAGCGCCTCGCCCATGTCCCGGGCCAGTGCCCGGATGTAGGTACCGCTGGAGCAGCGCACCTCGGCGTCCACGTCGAGCAGGTCACCGGCGGGCCGCACGTCGCCGACGGTGAACGACCAGACGGTCACCGGGCGGGGCTTGTGGACCGGCGGGGCGCCCTCGCGGGCCAGCTGATAGGACCGCAGGCCGGCCACTTTGATCGCGCTGACCGCGGGCGGCACCTGCTCGATCGGTCCGGTCAGCGCCGCGGCGGCGGCCCGCACCGCGGCGGGCGGCAGCCCGCTGGCCGGCGCTCCCCCGGTCACCGTGCCCTCGGCGTCGCCGGTGTCGGTGGCCTGGCCCAGCCGGATCGTGGCCTGGTACACCTTGTCGGTGAGGGTGAGGTGGCCGAGCAGCCGGGTCGCCTTGTCCAGCCCGATCACCAGCACCCCGGTCGCCATCGGGTCGAGCGTCCCGGCGTGCCCGACCCGGCGGGTGCCGGCCAGGCGGCGGACGCGGGCTACCACGTCATGGGAGGTCATGCCGGCCGGCTTGTCCACGATGAGCAGCCCGCCCGGGGGGATCCCCGGCTCCGCCGCGCTCACCGGCCGCCCCCGCGCGACACCGGCTCAGCCCTCCGCCAGCAGCCCGCGCAGCCGCGCCATCGTCTCCTCGGCCGACGCCGAGCCGGTGAACCCGGCCGCGTTGCGGTGCCCGCCGCCGCCCAGCCGGGTGCACGCGTGGCCCACGTCGACCTTCCCGCCGGACCGGGCGGAGACCTGCCACAGCCCGTCCTCGGACTGCTTGAGCACGACCGCGACGTCCGCCTCCTGGGTGCGCCGCACCACGTCGATGACCGGTTCCACGGCGTCCATGCTCAGCCCGTGCGCCGCCCGGTCGGCCGCGCTCACCGCGGTCCAGACCAGGCCGTGCCCGTCCGCAGCGTCCGTTTCCAGGACCGCGCGCGCCAGCACGCCGGAAAGGAGGCCCAGATAGCCGAACGGGGCCCGGTCCCACAACTGCCTCGCCACCGCGCCCGGCTCGATCCCGGTGCTCAGCAACCGGGCCGCCACCTGATGGATCTCGGGGGTGGTGGTGGAGAACTTGAACGAGCCGGTGTCGGTGACCAGCCCGGCGTAGAGGCCCAGCGCGACGTCCCGGGTCAGCTCGGCCCCGAGCGAGCCGATCAGGTCCAGGACGAGCACCGCGGTGGCCGCGGCCCCCGGGTCGACCAGGTTGACGCGGCCGAACCGGGTGTTGGAGGCGTGGTGGTCGATGACGATCAGGGTGGCGGCCTGGGCGGCCGGCCGGCCAGCAGCCCGAGCCGGTCGATGCTGCCCGCATCGAAGGTGATCATCAGCTCCGGGCGGGCCGGGTAGCGGCCCGGCGGGCTGAGCAGGTCCAGGCCGGGCAGGAAGCGGAGGATCTCCGGGACCTCGAATGGCTCATCGCCGAAGGAGGCGGTGATCCGCTGCGGGCGGCGCCCCGGGGCGTGCAGTGCGCAGGCCAGCGCGAGCATGGACCCGAGCGCATCCGCGTCCGGGCGGATGTGGCAGGCGAGGCAGACCTCGTCGGCTCCGTCGATCAGGGCGGCAGTGCGGGCCAGTTCGGCGGCGAGGTCCAGGGCCGGGGCAGTCACGGAGGCGAGTATCCCGCGCCGTGATCATCGGTGCCGTCGGTTCCGCCGGACGGCTCACGGTACGGGTCCGGGTCGCCGGCCGGGACCGCCCCCTCGCGCACGTTGGCCAGCCGGGCGTCGGCCTCGCGAGCCTGGGCCACCAGTTCTTCCATGTGCCGGGCGCCTTCCGGCAGCGTGTCGGGGATGAACGTGATCGACGGGGTGTGCTTGAGGCCGGTCAGCCGGCCAACCTCGGACCGGATGATCCCGGTCGCGCTGGCCAGCGCGGCCGCGCTGGCCGCGCGCTCCTCGGCCGGCCCGTAGACGGTGTAGAAGACGGTCGCCTCCCGCAGGTCCCCGGTGAGCCTGGCCTCGGTCACCGTGACGAAGCCGAGCCGGGGATCCTTGATCCGCCACTCCAGCATCTCCGCCACGATCTGGGCGATCCGGTCGGCGAGCTTCCGCGCCCGTGCGTGGTCCATGGGTCGCTCACTCCTCCTCGGTCAGCAGCCGCTGCCGCGCGGACAGCAATTCGATATCGGGCCGCGCCGCCACCAGGCGCTCGCAGGCGTCGAGCACCTCGACGGCGTGGGCGAGGGTCGAGGACACGATGGCCACGCCGATCTCCGCCCGGCGGTGCAGCCCGGTGTGCCCGGTCTCAGCGACCGAGACACCGGGCTGGCGGCGGCGGACCTCGGCGATCACCGAGGCCACCGCCGACCGCTTCTGCTTCAGCGACCGGACGTCGCCGAGCAGCACATCCAGGGTCAGTGCGCCCAGGTACATACGGCCCTCCCCGGCTGCGGCGGATGCTGGGCAGTGCAGCACAGGCCGCCGCAGCACGGGGATGCCCGGTGTGATCCGCGCACTGTGATCCGCGGACTAGGCCCGCGGCTTCTCCCGCATCTCGAACGTCTCGATCGTGTCACCGACCCGGACGTCGTTGTAGCCGATCCCGATGCCGCACTCGTAGCCTTCGCGGACCTCGGTGGCGTCGTCCTTGAACCGGCGCAGCGAGTCCACCGTGAGGTTGTCCGAGATCACCACGCCGTCGCGGATCAGGCGCGCCTTGCTGCCCCGGGTGATGGTGCCGGAGCGGACCAGGGAGCCGGCCACGTTGCCGACCCGCGGGACCCGGAAGACCTCCCGGATCTCGGCGGTGCCGAGCTGGACCTCCTCGAACTCGGGCTTGAGCATGCCCTTGAGCGCGGCCTCGATCTCCTCGATCGCCTGGTAGATGACCGAGTAGTAGCGGATGTCCACGCCCTCGCGCTGGGCCAGTTCCCCGGCCCGCCCGGCCGGACGGACGTTGAACCCGACGATCACCGCCTCGGAGGCGATGGCCAGGTTCACGTCGTCCTGCGTGATGGCGCCGACGCCGCGGCCGATGACCCGCAGCAGCACCTCTTCGCCCACATCGATCTTGAGCAGCGCGTCCTCCAGGGCCTCGACCGAGCCGGACACGTCGCCCTTGATGATGAGCAGCAGTTCTTCCCGCTCGCCCGACTTGAGCGCGGACTCCAGGTCCTCCAGGGTGACCCGCGGCCGCCGCTGGGCGAACATGGCGTTGCGCTCGCGCGCCTCGCGGCGCTCGGCGATCTGCCGGGCCACCCGGTCGTCGTTGACGACCAGGAAGCTGTCCCCGGCATCCGGCACGGCGGTCAGCCCGAGCACCTGCACCGGGCGCGACGGGGGCGCGTCCGGCACCGGGGCGCCGTTCTCGTCGAGCAGCGCCCGGACCCGGCCGAACGCGTCGCCGGCCACGATGGAGTCGCCGACGTGCAGCGTGCCGCGCTGGACCAGGACGGTCGCCACCGGGCCGCGGCCACGGTCCAGGTGGGCCTCGATGGCCACGCCCTGGCCCTGCTGCTCCGGGTTGGCCCGCAGGTCCAGCTCGGCATCCGCGGTCAGCACGACGGCCTCGAGCAGGTTCTCGATGCCAGTGCCCTGCCTGGCGGACACGTCCACGAACAGGGTCGTGCCGCCGAACTCCTCCGCGACCAGGCCGTACTCGGTGAGCTGGGAACGTACCCGGGCCGGGTCCGCCCCCTCCTTGTCGATCTTGTTCACCGCCACCACGATCGGCACCCCGGCCGCCTGGGCATGGTTCAGTGCCTCAGTGGTCTGCGGCTTCACGCCGTCGTCCGCGGCGACGACCAGGACCACCAGGTCGGTGGTCTCGGCCCCGCGGGCCCGCATGGCGGTGAAGGCCTCGTGACCCGGGGTGTCGATGAAGGTGATCTTCCGCTCCTGGCCGTCCACCTCGGTGGTGACCTGGTAGGCGCCGATGTGCTGGGTGATGCCGCCCGCTTCGCGGGCCGCCACGTTGGTGTGCCTGATGGCATCGAGCAGCTTGGTCTTGCCGTGGTCGACGTGACCCATGACCGTGACCACCGGCGGCCGGGCGACGAGCGCTTCCTCACCGCCCTCGTCCTCACCGAACTCGATGTCGAACGACTCCAGCAGCTCCCGGTCCTCTTCCTCCGGGGAGACCACCTGGACGTTGTAGTTGAGCTCGGCACCCAGCAGCTGCAGCGTCTCGTCGTTCACCGACTGGGTGGCCGTCACCATCTCGCCCAGGTGGAAAAGCACCTGGACCAGCGAGGCCGGGTTGACCCCGATCTTGTCCGCGAAATCGCTCAGCGAAGCGCCCCGGGACAGCCGGATGGCCTGCCCGTTGCCGCGCGGGATGGACACCCCGCCGATCGACGGGGCCTGCATGTTGTCGAATTCCTGGCGACGCGCCTTGCGCGACTTCCTGGCCCGCGACGGGCGGCCACCGGGGCGCCCGAACGCACCCTGGGTGCCGCTGCGGCCACGGCCGCCGCCACCGCCGGGACGGCCGCCGCCGCCGGCCATGCCGGGACGCGGCCCGGCACCACCAGCGCCACCGCCGCCACCAGGGCGCGGGGCGCCCATGCCGGGGCCACCGCGGCCGCCACCGCCGCCGGGACGCCCGCCGGGGCCGCCACCCGGGCGGCCGGCGCCGCCGGGGCCACCACCCGGGCCGCGAGCCGGCCGGGGCGGCATGTTGCTCGGGCTGGGCCGCGGGCCACCGGGCCGGGCCATGTCAGCCGGGCTGGGCCGCCCGCCGGGACCGCGCGGGCCACCTGGCCGCGGGCCGGCCGGGCGCGGACCGCCCTGGCCGGGCGCGGCCGGGCGATCGGATCCGCCCGGAGCCGGCTGGCCCGGCCGGGGCGGTGCCCCACGCGGTGCCGATCCCATGCCGGAGGCGACCGGAGCATACGGGTTGTTGCCCGGTCGCGGGCCGGGCCGCGGGCCACCGCGGCCGCCAGGCCGGGGGCCTGCGGGCCGCGGGCCGGACTGGCCGGCCCCGCCCGTCCCGGTACCACCGGGAGCAGGCCGCGGGGCCATCGGCCGCGGGCCAGGGACCGGGCCGCTGCGCGAGGGCGCGGACGGAGACGGCGCGGGCGCGCCGTCGGTGGGAACCGGAGGCACCGGGGGCCGCGGCGGGGCCGTGGCACCGGGCGCGGCGCTCGCCGCCGCGGGCCGGGCCGCCTCACCGCCGTCCGGAGTGGCCGGACGGGGCACCGCACCGCCGGGCTCCGCGGCCGGCGGCCGGGTGGCCGCCGGACTGGCCGCCGGCGGGGCAGCATCCTGCGGGCCGCCTGGGGCAGCCGCGGCCGGAGCCTGCGGCCGCGCCGGGCCAGGCCGGGGGCCCGGGCGCGCGCCGTTGCCATCGGCGCCACGGCCGGGCGATGACGGCACCGGCTGGCCCTGCGGCCGCCTGCCTTGCGTCTTGGGGCCCTGTGAGGCGAATGCCTCCTTGAGCCTGCGAACCACGGGCGCCTCGATCGTGGAGGACGCCGAACGGACGAACTCGCCCATTTCGTTGAGCTTGGCCATGACGGCCTTGCTCTCTACCCCGAACTCTTTCGCGAGCTCGTAAACCCGGACCTTCGCCACTGCGCTCCCTCTTCGGCCCGGCTCCGCCCGGGCCATCGTGGCCGGTCCGTTGCAGCGCGCTCCGGCCGACCTCAGTTCTTGGTTCTCATCGCCGCGTTCTCATCGCGCGCTCATCACAACTGATCCCGCTTTCCCGGCACTGCTGCCGTTCCGCTTCGATCCGCCCACCCGGACGGGCCCGGGCAGGCCCGCCGCGCCAGGCCGGTCCGGGCTGCACTCAGCCCTTCACGACCCAGCTTCGCCCTGTCCAGCCAGGTAATCCGTGAGCTGGCCGGTACCCAGTGGTCCCGGTTCGCGCAGCGCCCGCGGCAGGGCCCGGCGCCGCTGTGCCAGCTCGAAGCATTCCTGGCTGGGGTGCAGGTACGCGCCCCGGCCGGGCAACCGCGCCTGAGGGTCGGGAACGATGTCGTCCCCGGCCGCCACCAGGCGCAGCAAGTCGGACTTGGCCACACGAGCCCTGCAGCCTACACAGGTACGGACCGCGGGTGCGGACCGCACCGGCCCGTGGGACCGTGCCGCCATTACCACCGTTAGCTTACCTCGCCGGCGCGTCCGCAACACCGCGCCCGGTTCCGGGTGGCCCGCCGCCCTCCCCCGGAGCCGACCCGCCCGGTTCTGTGCGGCCCGGTTCCGTCCGGCCGCCCGGGGTGTCCTGGGCGCCAGGCCCGGCCGTGTCGTGCGCGCCAGGCCCGGCCGCCGCCGGGCCTGATCCGGTGACCGGCCGGGGCCCCGGCCCGGCGGCCGGGTTATCCGGCTGGATGTCGATCTTCCAGCCGGTGAGCCGGGCGGCCAGCCGCGCGTTCTGCCCTTCTTTGCCGATCGCCAGCGACAGCTGGTAGTCCGGCACGATGACCTGCGCGATCCTCGCCTGCGCGTCCACCACGTGGACCCGCACCACCCGGGCCGGGGACAGCGCATTCCCCACGAACTGCGCCGAGTCCTCGGAGTAGTCGACGATGTCGATCTTCTCGCCGTGCAGTTCGGTCATCACGTTGCGCACCCGGCTGCCCATCGGGCCGATGCAGGCCCCCTTGGCGTTCACGCCCGGCTGGTGCGAGGCGACCGCGATCTTGGTCCGGTGCCCGGCCTCGCGGGCGAGCGCCACGATCTCCACCGCGCCCGAGGCGATCTCCGGCACCTCCAGGGCGAACAGCTTCTTCACCAGGTTCGGGTGGGTGCGGGACAGGGTGATGGACGGGCCCCGGTAGCCCTTGCGCACATGCAGCACGTAGCAGCGGATCCGCTCGCCATGGGCGTAGCGCTCGCCGGGCACCTGCTCGGTCGGCGGCAGGATGGCCTCGATCTTGCCCAGGTCGACCAGCACCGCCCGCGGGTCCCTGCCCTGCTGGATGACGCCCGCGACGATGTCACCCTCCCGGCCCGCGTACTCCCCGAAGGTGAGCTCGTCCTCGGCATCCCGCAACCGCTGCAGGATCACCTGGCGGGCGGTCGTGGCCGCGATGCGGCCGAAGCCGGCCGGGGTGTCGTCGTACTCCCGGGCCACTCCGCCGTCCTCGGCGCTGCCCTCCCGGGCCCACACGGTGACGTGGCCCGTGCGCCGGTCAACCTCGACGCGGGCGGACGTGGCCGCCCCCTCGGTCTTGTGGTAGGCGACCAGCAGCGCATCCTCGATGGCCTTGATGGCCAGGTCCATCGAGATGTCCTTCTCGCTCTCCAGGCTGCGCAGGGCGCTCAAGTCAATGTCCATCTGGCTCCCCCTCGTCCCCGGGCGGCCCGGCCGCGCCCTGGCCGGCGCCGCCGAACTCCACCTGTACCTGCCCAGGGCCCAGTTCCTGGTAGCCGAAATCCCGCTGGTGGCCATCGACGTCCAGGCTCACCCCGGCCGGCCCGGCGGCGAGCACCCGGCCCAGCACAGTGCCCGGGTAGCCGGGCGCGGCCTCGGTCAGCGGGACGCGGACCAGCCGGCCCCGGGCCCGGCGCCAGTGCCGCTCCGTCGTGAGCGGCCGGTCCACCCCGGGCGAGCTCACCTCGAGCGTATAGGCCATCTCGCCCATCACCCCCGAGCTGTCCAGCTCGGCGGAGAGCGAGCGGCTCAGCTCGGCGATGTCGTCCAGGCCCGGGCCGCCGTCGCCGTCCACCACCACCCGGAGCAGGCGGCGACGGCCGGCGGCCACCACCCGTACCGACTCCAGGTCCAGCCCGGCGGCGCTGACGACCGGGTCGAGGACCCGGGACAGCCGCCCGGTGTCCGCCGGACGTGACGGAACGTGACGGGAAGTACCACGCATCACGACCTCCTCGTCCGCCACCTGTGCTGTTGTCTGGCCTGACCTAGCCTAACCGGCCCGCGCGCCCCGCTCGGCCGGTCCGCAGGCCGCGCCCGGCGCGCCGGGCCGGCGGCCCGGCGCGCGGCCACCGGGGTGGCGCGGGCCGGGCGGCCCGGCACTGCCCCTACGCTCTCGGCTAGCACCAGGGGACCGGGGACTGGAGGAGCGGTGCGGGCAGATCTGAGACGGCGCAGCGTGCTGGCCGCGGGCGCGGCGGCGGTGCCCCTGCTGGCGGCCGGGTGCAAGGGCGTGCGAGTCCTCGGCACCCCGCCGAAACCATCCCGCGAGGTGGGCGTGCTCGATGAGGCGATCAGCGCGGAGCAGGTGATGATCGCCAGGTACCGCTCGGCGGTGAACGCCTCGCCGTCCCTCGCGGGCACCCTCAGGCCGCTGCTCGCCCAGCACCAGGCCCACCTGGCCGCCCTGCAGGCCCGGCTCATCGTGCCGCCCGGCGCCCCGGCCACCACGGCACTGGCCACGACGGGACCGGCCGCCACGGGATCAGCGACCCCTGAGCCGGCCAGCCCGGGGACCCCGGCCACCACGCTCCCCGCGCTGGCCGCCGCCGAGGATGCCGCCGCCGCCACGTTCACGACCCTGCTGGCCGCGGTGAGTCCCTCGCTCGCCCAGTTGCTGGCCAGCGTGGCCGCGTCGGAGGCCAGCCACGCGGTGCTGCTGCGCACCCGCCGGGCCTCCCGGTGAGCGAGGAGCAGGCGGTGGCCGCGCTGCAGGCGGCGCTCCGGGCGGTGAATGCGGCCATCTACGGGTACGGCGTGGCCGGTGCCCGGCTTCCGGGCGCGCGCCAGGCCGCCGCGCAGCAGGACTGGACCGGGCTGCAGGAGACCCGGGACACCCTGGCGTCCCTGCTGACCAGCCGGGGAGCCCAGCCGGACGCCGCGGCCGCCGCGTACCGGCTGCCGTTCCCGGTGCATACCGAGCACGCCGCGCTGTCGCTGGCCGGGTACCTGGAGGAGCAGTTGGTCCGGGCCTACCTGGGCCTGGTCGCACTGCCGGACCCGCAACTGCGGGCCTGGGGGGCCCGGCAGGCCCAGGGCTGCGCGGGCCGGGCGGCCGGCTGGCTGGGCCGCACTTCCGCCTTCCCTGGCCTCAGCACCCCGGGTGGCGCGGCCGGGCCATCCCCGGCCGGGAAACAGTCCCGACAACTCACCGTCCCCGGCCGGGACAACATCACCGTCCCCGGCCGGGACGCCATCACCGTCCGCGGCCCGGTCACCGTCCCCGGGTCACTGACCGCGAGCCAGCCGGGGCGTCAGTTGGCGTGGCGCGACCAGCAGGGGCGTCACTTGCGTGCGGGGCGGTCAGCGGGAGCGTCAGTTGGCGTGCGGCGCGGCCAGCACGTGCGCGACCCGGGCCGCGGCCGCGTCCAGGTCCGCGGCGGCCGCGATCCGCTCCGCCCAGGACCACCAGAACCACCAGCTGCCGTCCTCGCAGCAACCCGCGTACACGTCCTCGGCCAGCGCCGGTGCCGCCTCATTCACGACCCGCAGGCTGGGCACCCGGCCCGGCGGGGCCATCAGGTGGGTGGTCATGCCGTGCCTGGCCAGCGCGGCCGCGAGCCGGTCCAGCTGGTCGGTGTAAGCCTGATCCGGCGGAGACAGGGCGCTCGTCCGGTCAGTGCCCATGACCATCTAAATCACCTCTAGTAATCAGACGATAGCTAAGAGTCCTCAGGTCAGGATGGCGCCTGAGATTGCTCTTTGCAATATGCATTCGGTATTTAGCTCGTCCTCGCAGGTGCCACACTGGAGGCATCGTCACAGCGGGACGGAGGGATCCCGACGGCCACCCAGCAAAGCCCAACCGTCCGGCGCCGCAGGCTGGCCCTGGAACTGCGCAGGTTCCGCGAGGCAGCCCGGCTGACCTGCGAGGAGGTTGCCGAGCACCTGGAATGCTCAATATCCAAGATCAGCCGGATCGAGACCGGGCGTGTGTCGGTGTCCCCCAGGGACGTCCGCGACATGCTCGAACTTTACGGCGTGCCTGCCCCGCAGCGGGACAACCTGGTGCAACTGGCCCGGGAATCTCGGCAGAAGGGCTGGTGGCACGCGTACAGCGATGCGATCGAGCCACGCTTCGCCACCTACATCGGGCTGGAGAGCGCCGCCTCGGAGATCCGGATCTACGAGGTGACCCTGATCCCGGGGCTGCTGCAGACCGAGGACTACGCGCGCGCGGTCATCGCGGCCGGGACCGTGGACGGCGGCCCGGGCGCGGTGGAGCGCATCGTGGCTTTCCGCATGGCCCGGCAGCCCACCCTGACCAGCGATGAGCCCCCGCAACTATGGGCGGTGCTGGACGAGGCCGCGCTGCGCCGCCGGGTCGGCGGGGGCGGGCTGATGCGGCTGCAACTGGAGCACCTGCTGGACCTGAGCCGCCTGCCGAACGTGGCGATCCAGGTGCTGCCGTTCGGCGCGGGCGCGCACCCGGCGATGGGCCGCCCGTTCGTGATCCTGGCCTTCCCGGAGCGGGCCGACCCGGACGTGGTCTACCTGGAAGACCTGACCAGCGCCCTCTACGTGGAGGACGTGAACGAGGTGGACCGCTACAACATGTTCTTCAACCACCTGCGCGCCACCGCGCTGTCCTTCGAGGACTCGGCCGCCCTGATCACCTCCGTGATCAAGGACCTGTAGCCGCTGGCGGGCACCAGTCAGGGGGCCAGCGGGGCGGGCAGCGGCTCGCTGTGCAGCACGGTCAGCCGGGACACCGCACGGGTGAGGGCCACGTAGAGCCGGTGCAGGCCGCCTGCCTCGGCCGCGGCGATGCGGGCTGGCTCCACCACGATGACGTGGTCGAACTCCAGGCCCTTGACCAGGGTGACCGGGACCACCAGCAGGCCGCCGCCCTCCAGCCCGGCCGCCGTCCCGTCCAGCACATCGTGCACCAGCCGCGCCGCGCCGAGCAGCCGGGACAGCGCCGGCACCTGGTCATCGGCGGCGATCACCGCGGTCGAGCCGGGCGAGGCCATGGCGTCCGCGCAGGCATCGGCCAGGGCGGCGGGCAGCGCCGGGCCGGTCACGGGCCGGATGGCCAGCGAGCCAGGGTCAGCGCGCAGCGAGCGGACCGGCGCCAGCCCCGGCACCAGGGCACCGAGCAGCTGGTTCGCGAAGTCGAGAATCTGCCGCGGCACCCGGTAGCCGGTCTGCAGCACCCGCAGCTGCGCGTCGCCCTTGCCCAGGTGCTCCAGCAGTCCGGGCCAGCTGCCGACGGCGCCGGGTGAGGTGCCCTGGGCCAGGTCACCGAGGACCGTGGCCGAACCCGTCGCACAGCGCCGGCCCGCCGCGCGGCATTCCATCGCGGACAGATCCTGGGCCTCGTCCAGCACCACATGGGACAGGCTGGGGATCCGCGTGATCAGGTCACTGGCCTCATCGATGAGCACGGCGTCGGCCGCGGTCCACCGGGCCGACGCCGGGCCCCGCGGCGGCGGATCCCAGCGGATGGCCTGCTGCTCGGCCTCGTCCAGCAGGCCATCCGCCGCCGCGGCCAGCAGCCCCGGCTCGAGAGCAGCCGCAGTACCAGCCGGACCGGGTCCGCTTTCGGCCAGATGGCGTCCACCGCCGCGCGCACCGGCCTGCTCCGCCGGACCGACTCGTGCGTCCGGTCGTCGCAACTCTCCCCGGCCGCCTCCATCTGGGTGAGGATCACATGCGCGATGCGGTGGCCGAGCATCTCCCGGCCCGCGGCGTAGCGGACGCCGCGTTCCCGCAGGCCAGCGACCAGGTCGGCCAGGTCGCCGCCGGACAGCCGCCAGCGGCGGGTGCCGCGGGCCAGCACGACCGGCTCAGCGGGTTCCGCCAGCCCGGCCCACAGCGCCCGGCGGAGCACCTCGGCCATCCGGGCATCACCCTTGATCCGCGCGGCCAGCGCCGCATCGGCCGCCCGCACCGGGACCCGGGACACCAGGTCGGTCAGCGTGGTCTGGGTGACGTTCAGCTCGCCCAGGGCGGGCAGCACGTTGCGGATGTAGGACAGGAAGGCCCGGTTCGGCCCGATGACCAGCACCCCGCCGCGGTTCATCCGGCCCGCGTAGGCGTACAGCAGGTAGGCCACCCGGTGCAGGCCCACCGCGGTCTTCCCGGTGCCCGGCGCGCCCTGCACGCACAGCGTCTGCTCCGCGTCCGCGCGCACGATGTCGTCCTGGTCCGGCGCGATGGTGGCGACGATGTCGCGCATCGGCCCCGACCGGGGGCGCTCGATCTCGTCGATGAGGATCCGGCTGACCGCCGGGCCCGGGCCGGGCTGGGCACGCGGGCCGGGCTGGGCACCCGGCCGGCGAACACCTCGTCCTCGTGCGCGGTCAGCTCTCCACCGGAGAAGCCGAACCGGCGGCGCATCGACAGCCCCATCGGGTCCGGCGGGCTGGCCCGGTAGAACGGCCGGGATACCGGTGCCCGCCAGTCAACCACCACCGGCCGCCCGGCCGGGTCATGCACGTGGCGGCGGCCCACGTGGAACCGTTCCCCGCTGAACTCCCCGGCCGCGTAATCGAGCCGGCCGAAGAACAGCGGGGTGCCGGGCAGGTCGCTGAGCGCCTCCGCGCGGCGGTACAGGTCGGCCTTGAGGTACTCCTCGGAGACCGGGTCGCCGCCGAGCGCGCGGAGCGACAGCACGTCCTCGCGCATCAGCCGGAGGAACTCGCGAGACCGTTCCAGGTGGTCCCGCTCAGCGGCCAGGACCGGGTCTCCCGGGGCGCTGGTGCTGGCGGTGGCGGGAGCTACGGAGGAGGCTGACGTGCCAGGAGTGCCAGGAGTGTCAGGTGCGGTGGGCGCGGTGGGGGCGGTGGGGGCGGTGGGGGCGGGCTGCGGGTCGCGCTGCGTCCCGCTGGCCGGGGGCATGGGTCATCACCTCGCAGGCATGGGATTGGGCACAAGGGCCAAGAGCCTAGCAACGCCCCGCCCGCCAGGTCACCCAGATTTCCCCGCCTCCCGCCACGCGGTGACTTCGGGTCCGCCACGCCCCCAAAAACACCACTCAGCCGCAGCGGCCAGAAGGTGGCCGGGCTACCCGGGGGCGGAGGCTGCGGTGCCGCCCGCGGCTGGGTCAGCAGAGGCTGCAGTGCCACCCACTGCTGGGTCAGCAGAGGCTGGGGAGCCGGTGGAGGGGGCGCGGCCGGCGGCGGTGTCGAAGCGCCGGGGCATCAGCAGCAGAACGCCGGCGATGGTGAGCGCGGCCACCACGGTCAGCGCGACGTACACGTGGCTGGTCGCGGTGGCGATGGCCGCCCTCAGGTAGCCCTCCGCGGCCTGGCCCAGTTCCTGCGGCTGGGCCAGCGCCGCGCTCACCCCGCTGACCTGCCCTGGCAGGCGAACGCGCAGGGAGGCGGGAGCGGTGCGGAGCTTTTCGTTCAGCGCGGCATTGAAGATCGCGCCGAAGATCGCCGCGCCCAGGCTCTGGCCGAGATAGCGGCAGAACATGACGGTCCCGGTGACCACGCCGCGCTGCCCCCAGGCGACGGTGGACTGCGGCCCGACGATGGAGGCCACCGACAGCAGCCCCAGGCCGCCGCCGAGGACGAACGTCTCCACCGCGGGCGCCCAGACCGGGGCCGGGTCGCCGTTGAACAGGAAGGCGGCCACCGCCACCAGGCAGATGGACGCCCCGACCAGCTGAGTGTCACGGAACCCGGCGCGCAGGAACAGCCTCGCCGACTGGGAGGAGGCCAGCGGCCAGCCGATGCTCATCGTGCCCAGCACCGCGCCCGCGGCCACCGCGCCGAGGCCGAGCACCGCCTGGCCGTACGTGGGCAGGAACGTGGTCGGGCCGATCACCAGCAGGCCGAGGCCCAGCGCGGCCAGCGCGGAGCCGCTGAGCACCCGGCGGCGCCAGAACCACGGCGGCATGATCGGCTCGGCCGCCCGGCGCTCGATGAACACCGCGCCGGCGGCAGCGGCCACGGCGGTCCCGAACACGGCCAGGCTTGGCGCGGACCACCACGGCCAGGCCACGCCGCCCTGCAGCAGGCCGAGGATGAGGGCGCCGCCGGCCACGAACATGGCCACGGCCCCGGCCACGTCGATCCGGTGCCGGGTACGGCGCACGTTCTCGTGCAGGTAGCGGAGCAGCAGCACGACCGTCCCGGCCCCGACCGGCAGGTTGATCAGGAAGATCCAGCGCCACGATGCGTACTGGGCCAGCGAGCCGCCCAGCACCGGGCCGGCCACCGCGGAGATCCCCCACACGCTGGATAGCCAGCCCTGCACCCGGCCGCGTTCCTCCAGGGCGTACAGGTCACCGGCGAGCGTGTTCACGGTGGCCTGCACCCCGCCCGCGCCGATGCCCTGCAGCATGCGGAACGCGATCAGGCTGACCATGTCCCACGACGAGGCGCACAGCGCGGAACCGGCCAGGAAGATGAGGGTCCCGCCGATCAGCACCGGCTTGCGGCCCCACTGGTCGGCCAGCCCGCCCTGCACCGGGATCGTCACCGTCTGGGTCAGCAGGTAGCCGGAGAAGACCCAGCTGAACATGGAGAACCCGCCGAGATCCCGGACGACCTGGGGGATCGCGGTGGACACGATCGTGGTGTCCATGGCCGCCAGCGCCATCGCGGTCATCAGCGCGATCAGCACCGGGCGGCGATGCCCGGGGCGCGCGGCGGGCTGGGCGGCGGGCTGGGCAGGGGCGGTCATCGAGCGGCAGCCTACGACAAAACGGACGCCCGCTCCGTTCCGGCCCGGGGCCGGAGGAACTCAGCGGCTGGCGCGGCGGCGGGCCCGGCGGGCCAGCGCGTCCGCGCTCACCGCGGCCAGCAGCACCAGGGCGAAGATCAGGTCCTGCGCGGCCGCGCTCATCCCGAGCAGGTAGATGCCGTTGTAGATGGCCGCGATGACGAGACCGCCGAGCACCCCGTCCAGCGGCTTGCCCCGGCCGCCGAACAGGCTGGTCCCGCCGATCACCGCCGCGGCCACCGCGTACAGCACGAGGGTCGCCCCGTCCGTGCCCGACGATACTGAACGCAGCTCCGACGCGTAAATGATCCCGGCCACGCCGGCGGTGAGCCCGGCCAGCGCGAAGGCCGCCGTCCGGACCCGGGCCAGGCTGACGCCCGCCCGCCGGGCCGCCTCGGCGTTGCTGCCGATCGCGTGCACGTCCCGGCCGAACCTGGTCCGGTTGAGCAGGAAGGACCAGGCCACCAGGACGCCCAGGACGATCAGGACCACCCACGGGACGCCGCGGACCGGGCTGAGCACGCCGCGGTTGAGGTTGCACACGATGACCACGGCCAGGCCGGCCAGCACCGCGGTGCCGATCTTGGCGACGGTGAGGCTCACCGGCGGCCCGGCCAGGCCGCCGGCCCGCCGCTCCGCGTCCCGGCGGGCGGTCAGCACCGCGAACACGGCCGCGCACACCGCCATGACCAGCCAGCCCGCCGCCGGGGCGAGGTAGCCGTTGGCCAGGTCGTTGATGACGTTGCTCGGGATCGGCAGGGTGCCGCGGGAGCCGACGATCCAGATCAGCGCACCCTCGCAGGCGAGCAGGCCGGCCAGGGTCACCACGAAGGACGGCAGCCGCAGCCGGGCGATGAGGGTGCCCTGCAGGGCGCCGATGGCGGTGGTCACGCCGAGGGCCGCGGCGACCGCGGCCCACCAGGGCCAGTCCCGGGACCCGGTGACCAGTTCCGCGGTGATCACGCCGCCGAGCCCGGAGACGAAGCCGACCGACAGGTCGATGTCGCCGAGCAGCAGCGCGAAGACCTCGGCCATGCCCAGCAGCATGAACACGGCGCCCTGCACCAGCAGGTCGGTGAGGTTCACCGGGGACAGGAAGTGGCCGTTCAGCGACTGGAAGATGGCGCCGATCACGACCAGGCCGATGATCACCGACAGCGCACCGCTCTCGCCGGGGACGAGGTAGGCATGGAAGGCGCGGCGCGGGGTGACCGGCGGGGTGACGGGCGTGGTGACCGGTGCGGCGCCGGTGCTCGCGCGGGTGGCGCGGGCCATCGGGGTCAGTCCCTGATCCCGGCGCGGCGGCAGGCGGCCCGCAGGTCGCCGGCGCAGAGCTGCGCCACCGGGACGAAGCCGTCCCTGACCACGGTGGCCGACATGGTCCGCGCCGTCACCCAGACCGGCTTGAGCAGCACGGACGGCACCTGGGTCCGGGTGACGGGATCATAGGTCCGCGCGTTCACCAGGGTGCGCGGCGGGGTGATCCCGGCCCGCAGGTACAGGGTGAGCGCCGCGGCCGCCTGGGCTTCCTCGTAGATCGGCTTGTACACGGTGCCGCACTGGTAGCCAGCCAGGATGTTCTGCAGCCCGGCCGGGGTCGCGTCCTGGCCGGTGGCCGGGAAGGTGCGCGGCGGGGTGTCCAGGGTCTTGAGGTAGGAGATGACCGCGCTGGCCACCTCATCGTTCGGGGTCAGCACCGCAGTGATCTTGCTGTCCGCCGTGTACTGCTCCTCGAAGGTGGCCTGGGCCGTGGTCGGGTCCCAGGTGCCCGGCGGCTGGCCGGCGAACGCGTACCGGCCGGAGCGGAACTCCGGCCGCAGCACGCCGTCGTAGCCGCGGGCGAACAGGGTGGCGTTGTTGTCGGTCGGCGCGCCCCGCATGACCAGCACGTCCGGCTTGCGGACGTGCCAGGCCCGGATGCAGCTGACCAGGCCGCGGGCCATCAGCGCGCCCACCGCCACGTTGTCGAAGCTGACGTAGTAGGCGCGGGCGCCGCCCAGCGTCATCCGGTCGTAGTCGACCACTTTGACGCCCGTGGCGGCGGCCTCGGACTCGATGGAGGCACCGACACCCGAGTCGATCGGGTCGAGCAGCAGCACCGTCGCGCCCTGGGTCATGTCCGACTCGGCCTGGGCCTGCTCGGTGGCGTCGCTGCCCTGGGCGTTGGTGATGATGAACTGGCTGCGGTCCAGCCCGGCCAGTTCCAGCGCGCGGGCCAGGTACGGCGCGTCGAACTCGGTGTACCGGGGTGAGGTGGTGGTGTCCGGCAGCAGCACCCCGATCTTGCCGCTGCCCAGCGCGGCCAGGCCGTGCAGCCGGTGCAGCGCCGAGAAGCTGGTGCCGAAATCCCCGGCCGCGACGGCCGGGATGACCGTGCCCACGCTCGCCGCGGGGCCGGCCGGGGCGGCCCCGCCGCACCCGGCGGCCAGCCCGGCCGCGGCCGCCGTGGCCAGCAGCGCGCAGGCCGCGCGCCAGGGCCGGGTGAGCCGCGCGGGGCCGCTCACCTGGCCGCGGCGCGGTTCCCGGGGCCTGGTCATGTGGTGGCGAAGCGGTAGCCGGACCGCGGTTCGGTGATGAACAGCGGCGCGTCCCCGGCCCGCTCCAGCTTGGCGCGCAGCCGGCCCACGTAGACCCGGGTGTACTCGGTCTGCGTCTCATACCCCGGGCCCCACACCCGGCGCAGCAGCGTGGCGTGGGTGAGCAGCTCACCGGGGCTGATCGCGAACTGGCGGAGCAGCGCGAACTCGGTCGGGGTGAGGTGGACCAGCGTGCCGTCCTTGGTGACCCGGCGGCGCTCCAGGTCGATCTCCACGTCACCGATGCGGACCACGCCCGGCTCAGGCCGGCCGTCGGCCGAGGGCTTGCTGCGCCGGAGCGTGGCGTTGATCCGGGCCAGCAGTTCCTCGATGCCGAACGGCTTGGTCATGTAGTCGTCGGCGCCGAGGTTGAGCGCGCGGACCTTGTCGGTCTCGGCACGCCGGGCGGACAGCACGATGATGCCGACACCGGATTCCTGGCGGATCTCCCGGCACAGCTCGAAGCCGTCCCGGCCGGGCAGCATCAGGTCGAGCAGGACCACGTCGAGCGGGCGCTCGGCGAGCACCTCGCCGACCCCGGCCCCGTCCTTGGACACGATGACGTCGTAGCCGCGGGCGGAGAGGTTCGACCGGACCAGGTTGACGATGTTCTGGTCGTCTTCCACGATGAGGACGACCGTCTTGTCAGCCACCACGTATCTCCTCCGGTTCCTCCACCACGCTCCAGGATGCCCCGGCAGGCCCGGCCGCGGGGCCCGGCGGCTCAGCCGGGAGCGAGACCAGGAAGGAGGCCCCGGACCCGCCCGGCCGTACCGTGAGCGTGCCGCCGTGCGCCTCGACGATGCCCCGGGCGATGGACAGGCCCAGGCCGGTCCCGGCGACCTCGGTGGTGCCGCGGACCCGCGGCACGAAGATCCGTTCGGTGAGCCCCGGCGGAATGCCGGTCCCGTAGTCGGTGACCTCCACCTCGGCCCAGCCCGCGGCGGCCGCGGGGCGGACGGTGACGTCGGTGCCCCGGGCGGACGCGCCATGGCTCGCGGCGTTCTCCAGCAGGTTCACGAAGACCTGCTCCAGCCGGTCGTGGTCGGCCCAGACCGGCTCCACTCCCGGCTCCACCTGGATGCGCGGCCCGGGCCGGGGCTTGCCGGACAGGCAGTGCGCGGCGGCCCCGACCACCAGGGGCAGGTCGCACCAGTCGCGCTGCAGCCGGAGCACGCCGGACTCGATCGCGGTGGAGTCCAGCAGGTCCCCGACCAGCCGTTCCATCCGGGCCGACTCGGCGGCGATGGACCCGAGGAAGCGCCGGGTTCGACTCGGGATTCCAGGTCAGGTCGGGCTGGCACAGCGTGGAGGCGTAGCCGTGGATGGCGGTCAGCGGGGTGCGCAGCTCATGGCTGAGCGAGGACAGCATGTCCCGCTGGATGCTCTGCGACCGGCGCAGCGCCGCGGCCTCCTGCCGGGCCGCCTCCAGCGCCTGGCGCTCGATGGCCAGGGCGAGCGACCGGCTGGCGTCGTCCAGCAGTTCCAGAGCGTCCGCGGTGATCGCGGTGCCCGGGTCCCAGCGGGCGGCGAGCGCCCCCCGCTGGCCGGGCAGCCGCAGCGACACGGCAGCCAGCCCGGGCCCGGCCAGCCCGGCGGGGACCATATCCTCCCCGGCCAGCACCGCCCCGGCCGCCGCCCGCAGATGCGCCCGCACCTCCGGGGAGCCGGCCCCGAGGGACCGGTGCGCCACCGAGCGGAACTCCCCCGCGCCGCCATCACCGGCGATCACCGCGGCCGCGTCGGCGCCGAGGCCGTCCAGCAGCGCGAGCAGGGCGATCTCCAGGCCGCCGTTCAGCCGCTCCGGCCCGGCGAGCGTCTCCAGCAGCCCGCGCAGCGACTCGAGCACCCGGTTGCGCCGGGACACCTCGGTCAGCAGCCGCTCCCGCTCGATCGCGGAGGCCGCGTAGCGCAGGTAGATGGTGGCCAGCTCCAGCCGCTCGGGCGCCGGGTTGCCCGGGGACGCCGCGTAGCCGGACACGGTGCCGAGCACGCCGCCGCTGCCCACGATCGGGGCGGCCCAGGCACTCCGGACACCGGACGCGGCCGCCGCCACCGTCCCCGCCTGCCAGGCCGGGCTGGTCAGCAGGTCGTCCACCACGACCACCGCCCCGTCCGCGGCGGCCAGCCCGGCCGGGCCGCCGTCCGCGCCGACCGGCAGGGCGGCATTGACCGCGAGCAGTTCGGAGGGCAGCCCGGTGGCGGCCAGCCGGCGCAGCACCGGCTGGTCGCCGCTGGTCTCCAGCAGGTGGACACAGAGCATGTCCTGGTCCAGGGCACCCGCCATGGCCGAGACGATCAGCGGCAGCGACGCGGCCGGCTCCGCCTCGGACAGCTGGTCGGCCAGGCTCTGCAGCCGCCGGATCTGGCGGCTGGCGATGGAATCGACCTCCACCCCGGACATGAGCGCGACGACGTCGCTGCGCTGCACCTCCACCGGGGTGACGTCGGCCACCACCGCGCCGTCCCGGAGCACCACGATCCGGTCGGCCAGCGCGAAGACCTGTTCCAGGTCGTGCGAGGCGAGCAGCACGCTGGCGCCCGCCTCCCGGGTCTCCCGCAGGATGGACTCCACCCGCGCCGTCTCCGGCACGCCGAGGGACGCGGTCGGCTCGTCCAGCATCAGCAGCCGCGGTGGCGTGAGCAGCGCACGGGCCAGCGCCACCAGCTGCCGCTGCCCCCGGGAGAGCACCCGCAGCGGCACGTCCAGGTGCAGTCCCGCGGCGCCCGCGCGGTGCAGCACGGCGGCGGCCTCCTCGCGCATGGCCGACTCCGACAGCACCCACCGGCCGGGGCGGCCCAGGAAGATGTTGGCCACCGCGTCCAGGTCATCGCACAGCCCGTGCTCCTGCCAGACCGTCTCCACGCCGGCCCGGCGGACCGATGCCGGGCGGCCCGGCATCGGCCGCCCGGCGAACAGCACCTCCCCGCCATCGGCGTCCAGGACGCCGGCGATGGTGCCGATCAGGGTGGACTTGCCGGCCCCGTTGCCGCCGGCCACGGCCACGATCTCCCCCGGCCGGACCTGGAGGCTGACGCCGCGGAGCACGGTGAGCGGCCCGAAGCACTTGGTCAGGCCCCGGACCTCCAGCAGCGCGGCCCGCTCCCCGGGCGGCGCAGGCCGGCGGACCCAGCTCACCAGCGGCTCACTCAGCGGGGGTGACGACGTACTGCCGGAGGCACAGGTCGGTGAACGTCACCGGGCCGCGCGGGCCGGGCACGTGGTCCACGTTGATGCCCGTCTCCGGCACCCCGCGGAGCTTGAAGCCGTCGAGCAGCCGGGTGCTGGCGTTCCAGAACGCGCCCGTCCCCCGGTAGGCGGCCAGGAACTCGCGGGCCGCGGCCGGGTCGGCGGTGACGATGCTGGCGGCCAGGCCGGAGGTGGCGGCACTGGCCAGCCCGGCCGCGGCCGCCGGGCCGTCCGCCGGGGCCACCGTCACCGTCGCCTCGTGCCCGGTGTCCAGGGCCCACTCGTGCCCCAGCGGCTGCGCGTGCGGCGGCAGCGCGGCCGCCACCCCGCGCTCCCGCAGCGCGGGCATGGCCACCTCCAGCAGCTCGTCCCAGGCGTCCGCGCTGATCAGCAGCAGGTTCAGCCGGTTGCACACGCCGAGCCGGTCCAGGCTCGCGGTGATGATCTCCCGGGCCAGCGCCGGGTCCGCGGCCCGGTCCAGGTACAGCACGCCGCCGCCGTCCGCGTGCGCCAGCGTGCGCACCCCGCGGCGGGCGGCCTCGGCGGCCAGCGCCCGGGTCGTCTCCCCGCTGCCGCGCAGGATCACCAGCGGGATCAGGCCCGGCTGGCGGACCAGTTCCGCGGCTGCCTCCCGGTCGGCCGACCGGACCAGCTGGAGCGCGCCCGGGTCGAGCCCGGCCGCCCCGGCGGCCGGGGCGATCACCTCGTCGGCGAGCGCCGACGCGGACCGCAGCGCGGCGCCCCCGGTACGGAGCACGCCCGCGTTCCGGGACTTGAGCAGCTGCGAGGCGATGTCGATGGTGACGTTGGGCCGGGCCTCGAAGTTGGCTCCGATGACGCCCACCGGCACCCGGCGCTCGGCGAGCCGCAGGCCACCCGGGAGATCGCCGACCGGGGTCAGCTCGGGCGGGAACGCCGCCTCGGCGAGCAGGCCGATCTGCCGGGCCATGTCGCCGATCCGGGCATCGTCCAGGCGCAGCCGGTCGAGCAGGCCCCGGCCCAGCCCGGTCCGCTCCCCCTCCGTCACGTCCGCGGCGTTGGCCGCCAGGATGGCCGGCGCCCGCTCGGTGAGCAGCGCCGCCATGCCGCGCAGCGCGGCGTTGATGACCCCGTCCGGGGCCTGGGCCAGGCTGGCCGCGCCGGCCTGGGCCGCCTCCCCGGCGGCGATGACTGCTTTCTGTGCGTCTGACACGCTGCAGAGCCTAAACGAAACCCGGCCGCGCCCAGCAGTATCCGCGGCGCCAGCCCGCCCGGCCGGCCCTTCCCCCGGCCCTCCGCCGGCCTCCGCCGGCCCGCGGCCGTGGGCGGGCGGCCCGCCTTGCGGCGGCTCAGCCCGGCCCTCGCCAGCACCAGTGGAAGCCGACCACCGACCGTTCCAGTGACCTGAGGTAGCGGTGCACCGCGTGCTGCGGGTCCGGGCTGACCTCCTCCTGGTCCAGGACGCTCCCCTCAATGCCGTCCCAGACGGCCCACCAGATGGCGGCGGGCAGCGCCCGGGGATCGAACTCGATCCGCATGTCGAAGTTCTCCAGCGTGCCCATGACCGCGCGCCGGTACTCGCGTTCCTCCGGGTCGTCGGGGTTCCCGTCGTAGTGGTATGACGTCCAGTACTCCAGGGTGTGCGTCTCGCCGAGGCCGAGGCTCCGGGTCAGCGGGATGTCCGTCGCGGCCAGGTCACCGATCTGGCGGAACGGGCCGGGCGCCCCGGCGCAGCCCTGGCCCAGCTCGAGGGTGACCGCGTTCGTGTCGTAGATGTACGGAATCCGGTCCAGGCCGTCCACCACGGCCTCGACCACCTGCATCGTGCGGGTCCGGGACGGCTTGCGGTCGCCGCCGATGTAGACGTGGTCGTGCAGTGCGACGGTCTGGTGACGGCGCGGCCCGAGCACGCCGGCCACCGCGGCCGCATGACCGGAGCGCATCGCGCGCGGCCCGGCCAGCACCGTGATCCGCCCGGTGCCGCGCCACAGCCGCCACAGCCGGTCCGCCTCCTGCGGGGTGAAGCCGAAGGCGGCCACGAATGTCTCGAGCGTGGAACGGCTCAGCACCCGGCCGGAGAGCGCGCGGCCCACGGTGTCCTTGAGCTGCCGGGCCAGCACGTCGGAGCTGCCCCCGGCCCGCGGCACGTTCCACAGGTAGTGCGCGAGGACGCTGGCGACGGCGAGGTGATTGATGGCACCGGGCCGGGTCCGCTCCGCGCGCAATTCCCACAGCTGCCGGTAGCGGCCCGGGCGCAGCAGTAATTCGTGCAGGTAGCGGCCGGCGGCCTCACGGCCCGCGGCAAGCTGGGGTTCGGTCACCAGTCGGCTCGATCCGCTCTATGCGCACTTACTGCGAATTACGCGGTCTAGCCTACGACGCAGGTCTCGCCGGAGGGGATGTATGGGCTAGGGCGGGAGGCGACAGGGGGACCGGGGGGGCGGACCGCCGCAAGCAGGTCCGCCCCTTCCCGGGCCCCCTGAGTGTTGCCCCGGTCAGCCCGCCCCCGGCGCTGGGCCATGCCCGCTCCCGGCTGGCCCCAGGCCAGCCCGCTTCCCCCCGCGCTCAGAACAGCACCGAGGTCAGCGTCGCCAGCTCGGTGAACCCCACCTTGCGGTAGGCCGCCCGCGCGGGCGTGTTGAAGTCGTTGACGTACAGGGACACCACGGGCGCCAGGGTCTGCAGCGCCTCGGTCACCACGGCCGCCATCCCGGCCGCGGCCAGGCCGCGGCCGCGCAGGTCGGGCCGGACCCAGACGCCCTGCACCTGGCAGGCGTACGGGGTGACCGCGCCGATCTCGGCCTTGAACATCACCTGGCCGTCCTCGATCCGGGCGAAGGCGCGGCCCAGCGAGATCAGCTCGGCGACCCGGGCCCGGTAGGCGGCGCCGCCGTCCGGTCCCAGCGGGGAGACCCCGACTTCCTCGGTGAACATCGCCACCGACGCGGGCAGCAGCACGTCCAGCTCGTGCGGCCGGACCCGGCGCACCCGCGGGTCGGCCGGGACGCGGGGCGGGCCGGAGATGGCCATCACCGGCTGCCGGTCGCGGATCTCCCGGGGCTGCCCCCAGTACGGGCGGAGCAGGTCCCAGAGCGACCCGACGGCCTGTGCCGGGCCCACGATGGACGAGCAGCGCCGGCCCTGCAGCCGGGCCCGGCCGGCGAACGCGGTCACCGCGGCCGGCCCGGCCGCCACCGGGACCAGGTTCGCCCCCGCGTAGCAGGCGGAGACGAGCTTCCCGCCCGGGACGTAGCCCCACATCTGGCCACCCAGCCGGACCGGGTCGAGCCCGGCCTCATGCACCCGCGAGCTCACGAAGACGTTCACCACGGGCTCGCGGTCGCACAGGTCCAGTACGTCGTCGCGATCGCGGTCGTTGAGCAGGCGCAGCGACGAGGACCTCAGCGCCTTGGTGCGCAGCACCCTCCCAGGGTAGCGGGCCGCCACCGGCTGCGCGCCGGTCAGCCGGGCCGGGCCGGGCGGTGGCAGCGCAGGGCAGGTGGCGCTGACGAGGCCGGGGCCGCCCGGCAGCGCGCCGGTGGCCAGGTACCGGTTCAGGTACCCATCCACGCAGGTGTTCGGCGGCTGGGCCAGTGACTGCCCGTGGTTGCCTCCGCCCTGCACCACCACCATCCGCGCCGTGGGCAGCAGCCGGCGCACGACCTGGGCGCCGGTGTACGGGGTGGCCGCGTCCAGGGTCCCCTGGATCATCAGGATGCCGGGCAGGCCCGCGCCCCGGATCTGCAGCGGCCGGGCTGGCCCGCGGACCGGCCAGAACGCGCAGGCGGCGTTGAACCAGGCGTTGTCCCAGGCCTGGAACGGCGCGGTGCGGTACACCCGCCTGGTGTCCGCGTCCCACCGGGCCCAGTTCCGCGGCCAGTTAACGTCGGCGCACTCGACGGCGTTGTAGACGGCGAACTCGTTCTCGCTCTGCACCCCCTCCTGCCGGTACTGGGCGACGATCTGGCTGGCCGAGCCGCTGTGGGCGTAGCTGGCCAGCGCCGCGGCCAGGCCCGGCCACAGCGCATCGCTGTAGCCGCCCTGCAGGAAGGTGTCGTCGAAGTCGTCGGCGCCGATCACCCCCCGCACCGGATGGGCCTGGAGCGCGGCCCGGGCCCGGTGCCAGGCCTGGTTCACCGCGGCCGGCGTGCTGCCCAGCCGGTAGGTGGCGTTGTGCGCGGCCACCCAGGAGAAGAAGGCTTCCATCCGGCCCTGGAACGCGTAGTCCTGGGCGATGTTGTCCGCGTACCAGGCGCCGGCCGGGTCCACCACGGAGTCCAGCACCATCCGGCGCAGCCGGTGCGGGAACAGGGTGGCGTACACCTGGCCCAGGTAGGTCCCGTAGGAGTAGCCGAAGTAGCTGATGGCCGGCACGCCCAGCGCGGCCCGGATCGCGTTCATGTCCCGGGCGGCGTTCACCGAGGTCAGGTAGGGCAGCAGCCAGCCGTAGCGCCGCTCGCAGTCGGCCGCGTATTGCCTGGCCCGGCCGGTGAGCACGCTCTCGGCGGCCGCGGTGGCCGGGATGTAGTCCGGCCGCAGGCCGGAGAAGAAGGAGGGTTCGCAGCTGAGCGCGGGCACGCTGGCCCCCACCCCGCGCGGGTCGAAGCCGACGATCGTGTAGTCAGCGGCCACCTGCGGGCTGAGCCCCTGGGCCACGTAGGCGGCCAGCGACCGCCCGGGGCCGCCCGGGCCGCCCGGGTTGACCAGCAGCACGCCCTGCTGCTGGCTGGCCGGCGCGGTGGCCGCCACCCGGGACAGCGCCAGGGTGATCTTCCGGCCGCCTGGATGCGCGTAGTCGAGCGGCACCTGGAGGCTGGCGCACTGCATGCTGGCGCCCTGCACCGAGCAGGAGTGCCAGTGCACCGCGGACTGGGCCGCGGCCGGCGCCGCCGCCGAGGAGGCCGGGTCCGCGCCGCTGCTGGATGCAGTGCAGCCCGCGATCGCGACGCTGGCGGCGCTGATGGCGGCCAGGACGGCGAACCGGCCGGCGCGCCCGCCTGGGCGGTGGGGACTCAGCATGCTAGACATCCTGGCCGGCCCGCCGGAGTCCCCGGGCCACGACGGGTGGCCCGGGGGCACGCCCGGCTCAGGCTGACTGCTGGCGCTCGCGCTCCCGCAGCGCCTTCCGGTACTCCTCGATGACGATGTCGTTCAGTTCCTGCACCGACGTGTCCTTGGCCAGCTTGTCGAAGGTGATCTCACCGTGCTGCAGCAGGTTGATCCGGTCGCAGACCTCGAGGGCCTGCCCGTAGTTGTGCGCGATGATGATGATCGACATGTCGCCCTGTTGCTTCAGGTCCTTGACCAGCTCCAGGATCATGGCCGCTTCCTTGGCGCCCATGGCCGCCAGCGGTTCGTCGAGCAGCAGCACCTTGGCGTGCGAGGTCACCGCCCGGGCCACCGCGATGGCCTGCCGCTGGCCACCGGACAGCTTGGCCACCTCAGATTCGACGGACGGGATATTCACCCCGATCTTGTCCAGCTGCTCCTTGGCGGTGCGCCGCATGCTCCGGTTGGACAGCAGCGACCAGCGGGTCCGCTCCCGGTTCAGGAACATGTTGTGGTAGACGGTGAGCTCGTTGATCAGCGCCAGGTCCTGGTACACCGTGTCGATGCCCATGGAGCGGGCCTGGTCCACCGACTTGAACGTGACCTCCTGGCCTTCCAGGATGATCCGGCCCGACGTCGGGGGCTGGAAGCCGCATATGATCTTGATCAGGGTGGACTTTCCCGCGCCATTGTCGCCCAGCAGCCCCAGCACCTCGCCCTTGCCCAGGTGCAGGTTCACGTCGTCCAGCGCGGTGACCGCACCGAACCGCTTGCTGATGTGCTCGACCCGGAGCACATCGCCACTGCCGTCAGCCGCCGCGGTGGGCGGCGTTGGCTCTGCCGTCATCAGTTCCTCCCTGCGGCCCGCAGCCGGGCCAGCCGGACGTTGACGATCATTGCGAGCAGGATCGCGGCGCCCAGGATGATGTCCAGCGGGTTGGCGCTGATCCCGGCGACGTTGAGCCCGTCGAGCAGGGTGGCCAGCACAATCGCCCCCAGGAATGCGCCCAGGATGGTGCCCTGGCCGCCGAGCATCGCGGTGCCGCCGATGACCGCCGCGGTCACCGCGTAGAACATCGGCTGGAAGCCGCCGGCACTCGGGTCGATCGTGTTGACGTAGAAGGCCACCTGCAAGCCGACGAGCGCGCCCAGGGTCGAGGTGAGCATGAAATTGCCGTACTTGATCCGGCCGGTCTTGATGCCGGCCTCCCGGGCGCCGAGCTGGTTACCGCCGGTCGCGACCGTGTACAGGCCCCATTTGGTCCGGTTCAGTACGACCCAGAAGATCGCGGTGAGCGCGATCGCCCAGATGAACTGGGACCACGGTGCCGCGCCGATCCAGCGCCCGTAGCTCACCGAGGAGGCGGGGATATTCGCCGGGTAGGCGTGTGAGGTGGTCAGCGTGAGGCCCAGCAGGATGAAGCCGGTGCCCAGCGTGGTGATGAACGAGGGCAGCCCCATGGTGACGGTCAGGAAGCCGTTGGCCGTGCCGACCACCAGGCCGAACAGCAGCGAGATGATGATCGCCAGCAACGGCGGCACGTGGTAGAAGTCGATCAGGTAGTGCATCAGGAACGGCGCGAACGTGTAGACGAAGCCGACCGAAAGGTCGATCTCGCCGCAGATCAGCAGGAACACCTCACCGATGGCAATGATGATGATCGGTGCCGCGGTCTCCGACAGCAGGTTGGCCAGGTTCGTCGAGCTGACGAACGTCGAGTTGTACCTGATGCCGAAGTAGAGCAGCAGCACCACCGCCACCACGAAGACCGTCGCCTCGCGCTGCCGGGCCAGCAGGTTCAGCGCGCTGCGCATCGGGCTCGGCGCACCCCCCGCGGGCTGTCCCCCGGGCGGCGATACGGCCTGAGGGCTGCGCTCGGTGATCTCGCTCATATCGACTCCCGTTCCCTCAACTCACCACGTCAACCGGCGGCAGGACAGGCTGGCACTTGTTAGCCAGTCTGCCCCGCCGCCGGTCATGCCTGCCAGTACCCGGATCAGGTGCTGGTGGTGGCCATCGGGTTGCTGATCGCGCCGGACGGGCGCGCGATGTACTTCTGCGCGCTGGTCGAGCCCTGGAACCGGCTGCTGGCCGTGTACGGCTTGGCGTTGGACTTGGTGATGAACGTCAGGCCGGTGTCGGTGTCGGGCGGGCTGATCGTGCCGCCCGAGATGTTGTACAGGTAGAAGTACAGGGTCGGCAGGAAGCCCTGCAGGTAGGGGTCCTGGTAGATGGTGAAGTCGGTCTTCCCGGCCTCGATGTTGGACAGCGTGGTCGGGGTGGTGTCGAACCCGCCGTTCGGGATGGTCAGGCCGGTCGAGGACAGCGCCTGGCCGAGGAGCTCGGTGGAGCCCGCGTCCACCGCGAATGCGCCCTTGATCGTCTTGTGCCCGCTCAGGAACGCCTTCTCGGCGGACAGTTCGGCGCCAGTCGCTGCCCCGGTGGCCACCTCGTGCACGGTGTAACTCTTGCCGAGCACGGACACCGCGCCGTCGTAGCGGGGCTGGATGTTGCCGGAGCCGGGCGTGGCGATGAAGATGGCGATTTCCCCGCCGCCCGGGATCAGCGACTTGATCTTCTGGCCCAGCTGCTGGCCGGAGATGTAGAGCGCCTGGCCGACATACGCCAGCCGGTTGGTGCCGATGTCGGCGACGCCGTTCTTGACCAGGCCGTCGGCGTTGTAGCTGAGCACCGGGATGCCCGCGTTCATCGCGTTCGTGGTCGGGGTGGTGAACGAGGTCGCGTCAATCCCCGCGTAGGCGATCCCGGACGCCTTCGCGGAGATCGCGGTGTTGAAGTAGCTCACCATCTCCGAGGCCAGCGAGGTCTGCGAGCCGCCCCACTTCGGGGTGGGCAGGCCGAGCAGCGCGGCGGCGTCCTGGAAGCCGTACTGGGTGGGCACGAAGAAGGGGTTCGTGGTGACGTGGTTCACGTACCAGAACTGCCAGGCCGGGGTCTTCGGGAAGTTCCCGGCGGCGCCCGTGCCCGCCTTGCTGGCCGGGGTGGACCCGCCGCAGGCGGCGAGCAGGCCCGCCGCGACCGCGGAGGCACTGACCATCCCCGCGCCACTGAGCAGCCGGCGGCGGCTCGGCCCGTCCTTCATGTTCAAGGTCTCGATGGCCTCGTCAACCTTGGGGTCGATCTTCATCTATCTACCTCCAGGAGAATGACCTCGGTACTCGGCGTGACACCACGGCGCGGTGCGCCAGGAAACTCGTGAGGGGCCCGGCCCCCCGGGCCGGGCCGCCCATGCTGCGCGCTCACGGGTCATCCCGCGAGCGCCGCCGGGGCGGCGAGGCTACCTCTGGCCGCGCGGAGTGGCAGGATCGCCGCCGCCCCGCGGGCGGTATCGAAGAGTGCGGCCCCGCACCGGACACCGGCCGCACTCGCTGCATCGCCCTTCCTCGAATCCTGTCGTGTTCCGAGGCTGGGCGGCCGCAGAGCTCCGGTGCTCAGCCACAGTAGGGCGTCTGGTCGGCCAGGCCGACCACCTGTTAGCGCTCTCAACCCAGTCTGAACCGGAAGATCCAGCCCGAATCGGAAACCGTACGCCCCTTGTTGGAGCCTTAAGCTAAATCACACAGACCCGATCGTCAACGAACAAGATATAAAGATCCGATTCCGGCGTTATCACAGGTCGGCCGCGCGGCGTGCAGGCCTGCCCGCGGGGCGGGGCTCTCGGGGTTAAGGAAGGTCAGCATGCTCGCCAGACACCGGCAGTCCCTGATCCTGGAAGACATCCGGCGAGCCGGGAGCGCCCGGGTCAGTGATCTCACCCAGCGCCTCGGCGTGTCGGACATGACAATCCGCCGTGACCTGGAGGCACTGGCCCGCGCGGGCCTGATCGAGAAGGTGCACGGCGGCGCGGTGCTGCCCGGCGCGCCCAGCAGCCACGAGCCGGGCTTCGAGGCCAAATCGGTGCTGGAGAAGCCGCAGAAGGAGGCGATCGCCCGGGCGGCCGCCGCGCTGGTGGCCCCGGGCACCGCGATCGCGCTGTCCGCCGGGACCACGACCTTCGCCCTGGCCCAGCTGCTGGTGGACGTGGCCGACCTGACAATCGTGACCAATTCGGTACGGGTGGCGAGCATTTTCGGCACCGGCCGGCCAGCCAGCCAGATCGGCGGCACGGTCCAGGTCGTGCTGACCGGCGGCATCCGCACCCCGTCGGACGCCCTGGTCGGCCCGATCGCGGACATCGCCATCCGGTCGCTGCACGTGGACCAGTTGTTCCTGGGCTGTCACGGCATCGACCCGGCGGCCGGGCTGACCACGCCCAACCTGGCCGAGGCGGAGACCAACCGGGCCTTCGTCCAGGCCGCGCGCCGGGTCACCGTGGTGGCCGACCACACCAAGTGGGGCATCGTCGGCCTGAGCTCGTTCGCCCGGCTGGACGAGGTGGACACCCTGATCACCGACGGGCTGCTGCACCCCGAGGCCCGCACCCTGCTGGCCGAGCATGTCGCCGAACTGATCATCGCGGACGGGCAGCCGGACGGCGCTCGCCAGCAGACCAGCTAACTGCGCCAGCCCGGGGGGCGACCCCCGGAACCCCCGGCGCATCGCCGCCTCGGCGGGAACACGCCTCCGGCGCGCCCCGCCGTGCCGGCGAGTACCTCAGGACACCGTCACCTGGGGGCCGTCCGGGGAGGAGGCGGCCGGCATGGACTCGGCCAGCTTCATCGCCTCCTCGATCAGGGTCTCGACGATCTGTGACTCGGGCACCGTCTTGATGACCTCGCCCTTGACGAAGATCTGGCCCTTGCCGTTGCCCGAGGCGACGCCCAGGTCGGCCTCACGCGCCTCCCCCGGGCCGTTGACCACGCAGCCCATCACCGCCACCCGCAGCGGCACGTCCAGGCCCTCCAGGCCCGCCGTGACCTGATCCGCGAGGGTGTAGACGTCCACCTGGGCCCGGCCACAGGACGGGCAGGACACGATCTCCAGGCCCCGGTCCCGCAGGCCGAGGGACTCCAGGATGGCGGCGCCGACCTTGACCTCCTCCACCGGGGGGGCGGACAGCGACACCCGGATCGTGTCGCCGATGCCCTCGGCGAGCAGCGCGCCGAAGGCGGCCGCGGACTTCACCGTGCCCTGGAACGCCGGCCCGGCCTCGGTGACCCCCAGGTGCAGCGGGTAGTCGCAGGCCTGCGCCAGCTGGCGGTACGCGGCGATCATCACCACCGGGTCATGGTGCTTCACCGAGATCTTGATGTCGGTGAACCCGTGCTCCTCGAACAGCGAGCACTCCCACAGCGCGGACTCGACCAGCGCGGCCGCGGTGGCCCGGCCGTGCTTGGCCAGCAGCCGCTTGTCCAGCGACCCGGCGTTCACGCCGATCCGGATCGGGATCCCCGCGGCCGAGGCGGCCCGGGCGATCTCGGCCACCTTGTCATCGAACTGCTTGATATTGCCGGGATTGACCCGGACCGCGCCGCAGCCCGCGTCGATCGCGGCGAACACGTACTTGGGCTGGAAGTGAATGTCGGCGATGACCGGGATCTGCGACTTGCGGGCTATCTCGGGCAGCGCTTCCGCGTCGTCCTGGGAGGGCACGGCCACCCGGACGATCTGGCAGCCCGCCGCGGTCAGTTCCGCGATCTGCTGCAGGGTGGCGTTGACGTCCGCGGTGACCGTCGTGGTCATCGACTGCACCGACACCGGCGCGCCCCCGCCGACCGGCACCGCGTGCTTGCCCTGGCCCACGATGATCTGGCGGGACTTCCGCCGCGGTGCCAGCGGCTCGGCAGCAGGCTGCGGCATACCAAGGTCAACCGTCATTATCTGCAAACCTCACTGTGTTTCGTGTTGTCCGCGTTCGCGCCCAGCGCCTACTGGGGTATGTGTACCGGATTGATGATGTCCGCCATGATCAGTAGCACGCCGAACCCGACCAGCAGCGCGAACACGCCGACGCTGAGCGGGAGCAGCTTGCGCATGTCCACCAGCCCCGGATCCGGCCGGCGCCGGAGCCGGGCGAACCAGGACCGGATGGTCTCGTAGATCACCACCGCCAGGTGCCCGCCGTCCAGCGGGAGCAGGGGCAGCAGGTTGAACAGGCCGACGAAGATGTTCAGCGAGATGACGATGAACAGCACCACCGAGACCTTGGTCTGCCAGCCGACCTTGGCCGCGAAGGCCTGGCCGGTGTACTCCCCCGCGCCGACCACGCTGGTCACGTTGCCGCCCGCGGTACTGCTCCGGTTCTTGGCGAACAGGTCCGGGATGGCCTTCGGGATGCTGCCCAGCGCCTTCACCGAGCCGGCCACGATCTGGCCGAACTCCGAGCCGGCGTAGCGGACCGCGCTGACCGGGCCCACCGTCTGGAACAGCACGGCGGGCGAGATGCCGAGGTAGGAACCCTTGCGGCCGTGGATGACGGCCAGCGAGGGGTGCAGGGTGATGGTCCGCCCGTCGCGGACCACGGTCACCGTCACCGGGGTACCCGGCCGCTGCGCGCGGATCGCGGTGCCCAGCTGGGTCCAGTTGTGCACCTGGGTCCCGCCGAGCGCGACGATCTTGTCGCCGGCCCGGCCGGCCTGGGCGGCGGGGGACTTCGGGTTGCCGGACACGCAGCTCGCTGCCGTGGCGCTGGACGGCACGCAGGGGTCGATCGCGCCGACCGTGGACGAGTTGCTGTTGGACAGCCCGATCCCGACGGCCAGGATGAACAGCAGCACGAAGGCCAGCGCGAAGTGCATGAACGACCCCGCACCGAGCACGATCATCCGCTGCCAGCCCGGCTGCCGCCGGAATGACCGGTCCTCATCGGCTGGGTCCACGTCTTCCAGCGCGGTCATCCCGATGATCTTGACGTACCCGCCGGCGGGCAGCGCCTTGATCCCGTACTCGGTCTCCCCCTTGGTCCGCGACCACAGGGTCTGCCCGAAGCCGACGAAGAACTGGGTGACCTTCATGCGGAACTTCTTGGCCGTCACGAAGTGCCCGGCCTCGTGCAGCATGATCGAGAAGAGCAGCGCGAAGATGAAGATGATCCAGCCGAGCAGGGTCATCCGGCCGATTCTCCCTCCCTGTGCGCCCCGGCGAGGGCGTTATGCACGACTGGAACCCGAACCGGTCAGTTCCAGGGCACGGGCCCGGGCCCAGCTGTCCGCGGCGAGGACGCCTTCCAGCGTCACCGCGTCCCGCGCCGTGCTTTCATGCTCAGAGACTACCTTCGCCACCGTGTCCACGATTCGCAGGAAGGCGATCCGGCCGGCCCGGAATGCCTCGACGCAGACCTCGTTGGCCGCGTTGTAAACCGCGGGGGCGGTGCCCCCGGTGCGGCCCGCCTCGCGGGCCAGCGCCACGGCCGGGAACGCCTCCTCGTCCAGCGGCTGGAACGTCCAGGCGTGCGACACGGACCAGTCGATGGCCGGGCCGGCCTGGGCACCCGCTCCGGCCAGGCCAGCCCGAGAGCGATCGGGATGCGCATGTCCGGCGGGCTGGCCTGGGCGATCGTCGCCCCGTCGGTGAATTCCACCATCGAGTGGATCACCGACTGCGGGTGCACCACCACCTGGATGCGGTCGAAGCCGAGGCCGAACAGCAGGTGCGCCTCGATGAGCTCCAGCCCCTTGTTGACCAGGGTGGCGGAGTTGATCGTGATGACCGGGCCCATGCTCCAGTTGGGATGGGCCAGGGCCTGGGCCGGGGTGACCTGCTCCAGGTCGGCCCGGCTGCGGCCGAGGAACGGGCCGCCGCTGGCGGTCAGCACCAGCCGGCCCACCTCGTCCGCCCGGCCGCCGCGCAGGCACTGGGCGATGGCCGAGTGCTCGGAGTTGACCGGCACGATCTGGCCGGGCGCGGCCTTGCCGGCGACCAGCGGGCCGCCGACGATCAGCGACTCCTTGTTGGCCAGGGCGAGGGTAGCGCCGGCGTCCAGCGCGGCCAGCGTGGCGGCCAGGCCCACCGAGCCGGTCACCGCGTTCAGCACCACGTCACAGGGCCAGGCGGCCACCTCGGCCACCGCGGCCGGGCCGGCCAGGACCTTGGGCAGCGGGCGCGGGTGGCCGGTGGCAGCGGCCCGGGCCCGCAGTGCCTCCTGTAGCTCGGGCACGGCCGCCTCGCCGGCCACGGCGACCACCTCGGCACCGAACTCGATGGCCTGGGCGGCCAGCAGGCCGGGGTTGCCGCCCCCGGCCGCCAGGCCGGCCAGCCGGAACTTCCCCGGGTTACGCCGGATGATGTCGGCCGCCTGGGTGCCGATCGACCCGGTCGAGCCGAGCAGGACGATGTCGCGGGCGGGCCGCCGGACCCGGGCTGGGCAGCTTCCATGGCCACATTCTCCGTCATCGGCGGCCCCGGGCGTTATCGAGGACCGGCCATCCGGCCCCGCTCCGGCCGGCCACGGCGATGGCACTACCCCGGACCAGCCGTTGATTCCGGCGCGGTCACGGGCCGGGCCCGGTGCGCGTACCGTGATCACGTGATTCGCGCATGCCTCTGTGGCCAGGTGGCCTGGCCGTGACGTCTGTCACCGAGCCGCCGCCGGGCCGGGGCGGGTGGCGCAGCCGCCCGGTCACGCAGGAAGCGCTCTGGCCGGACCGGGCCAAGCTCGAGTCCGTCACGGCCGAACTGGCCGGGCTTCCCCCGCTGGTGTCCCCGGCCGAATGCGACCTGCTCAAGGACCGGCTCGCCGCGGTGGCCCGCGGCGAGGCCTTCGTGCTCCAGGGCGGGGACTGCGCGGAGACGTTCGCCGGGACGAACACGCATGATGTCCGGGCCAAGCTGCAGACGCTGCTGCAGATGGCGGTGGTGCTCACCTACGGCGCGAGCATCCCGGTGGTGAAGATCGGCCGGATGGCCGGCCAGTTCGCCAAGCCGCGGTCGCGGCCCACCGAGGTGCGCGACGGCGCGGAACTGCCCGCCTACCGCGGTGACGCGGTGAACAGCCTGGAGTTCAGCCTGGACGCCAGGACCCCGGACCCGGCCCGGCTGCTGCACGCGTACCACTGTTCCGCGGTCACGCTGAACATCTGCCGGGGCTTCGCCAGCGGCGGGTCCGCCGACCTGCACCAGCTGCACGCCTGGAACCAGGACTTCGTCCGGGACAGCCCGTCCGGGCAGCGTTACGAGCAGCTGGCCCGGGAAATCGACCGGGCGCTGGCCTTCATGCGGGCCTGCGGCGCGGAACCCGACGAGCTGCGCACGGTCGAGCTGTTCGCCAGCCACGAGGCGCTGATCCTCGACTATGAGCAGGCACTGACCCGCGACGACAGCCGCACCGGGCGGCCCTATGGCCTGTCCGGCCACTTCCTGTGGATCGGCGAGCGGACCCGTGACGCCGGCGGCGCGCACCTGGAATTCGCGTCGGCCATCCGGAACCCGGTCGGCGTCAAGGTCGGGCCCACCGCCAGCCCGGCGGACGTGCTCGGGCTGATCGAGAAGCTCAACCCGGACAACGAGCCCGGGCGGCTCAGCCTGATCACCCGGATGGGCGCCGGCCGGATCCAGGAGGCGCTGCCGCCACTGGTCCGCGCGGTGACCGGGCACGGGGCGACGGTGAGCTGGATCTGCGATCCGATGCACGGCAATACCTTCGAGGCGCCGAGCGGCCACAAGACCCGCCGGTTCAGCGACGTGCTCGACGAGGTGGGCGGGTTCTTCGAGGTGCACCGCAGCCTGGGTACCCACCCGGGCGGCGTGCACATCGAGTTCACCGGCGACAACGTCACCGAGTGCGTGGGCGGCAGCTACAACGTCATCGAGGATGACCTGTACCGCCGTTACGAGACCGCGTGTGACCCGCGGCTGAACCGCAGCCAGTCACTGGACCTGGCCTTCACGGTGGCGGAGTACTACCGGCCGTCCTGACGCCCGCCGGCCTGGGGTCAGGCCATCGCCGGGTCACTGGCCGAGGTTTCCCAGTCCGGCCGCAGTGGCATGCCCGAGCTCCCGGCGTCGCCCAGCTTCACCCCGAGGATCTGGTGCAGCTGCACCACGTTGCGCTCGAAGCCGAGCCGTGAGCCCGCCATGTACAGCCGCCACACCCGGGCCGTGCCCTCGCCCACCTCGGCGACCGCCTCGTCCCAGTGCGCGTCCAGGTTGGCGCACCAGCCGGCCAGCGTCATCGCGTAGTGGTCGCGCAGGTTTTCCTCGTGCCGGACCTCGAACCCGGTGTCATTCATCATCGACAGCAGGAAGCCCGGCCCTTCCAGCTCACCGTCCGGGAAGACGTAGCGGTTGATGAACCCGCCGGTCACCCGGGCCGGGCCCTGGTTGTCCGGCCGGGTGATGCAGTGGTTGAGCATCCGGCCCTCGGGCCGCAGCTTGCCGTAGAGGAAGGAGAAGTAGCCGGGCAGCTGGCCCTTGCCGATGTGCTCGGTCAGGCCGATCGAGCTGACCGCGTCGAATTCCCCTTCCGTGACGTCGCGGTAGTCGAGGTGGCGCACCTCGGCCAGGCCGGACAGCCCCTGCTCCTCGATGGCCCGCTGGGCCCAGGCGGCCTGCTGCGCGGACAGGGTGACGCCGAGGGCCTTCACCCCGTACTCCCGGGCCGCGTGCCGGACCATGCCGCCCCAGCCGCAGCCCACGTCGAGCAGCCGCATCCCGGGCCGCAGGCCGAGCTTGCGGGCGACGAGATCATGCTTGTAGGCCTGCGCCTCCTCGAGGGTGGCGTCCGCAGTGGGGTAACAGGCGCAGGTGTAGGACATGGACGGCCCGAGCACCCACTCGTAGAAGGTGTTGGACACGTCGTAGTGGTGCGAGATGGCACTCGCGTCCCGCTGCTTGGAATGCCGCCGGCCGCTGAGCCAGCGGCGGTTCACCCGTACCTCCTGCGGCGGCGGCGGGACCCGGGGGATCAGCAGCTTCGGGCCGCCGAGTTCGCGCAGCAGCCTGAGCCGGTCCGAGGCGGTCACGCTGACCTCCTGGGCCTGCAGCATCCGGGCCAGCGCGGTGTACATGTCGCCTTCGACATCCAGGTGGCCGGACACGTAGGCACGGGCCAGGCCCAGCGACCCGGGTGCCTGGGCGAGGTAGGACACGGCGACCGGGGATCGCACGGTGATCCGGATCGGGGCGTCACTGGCACCGGCCACGCTCCCGTCGTAGGCCCGGAACTCCACGGGCGCATCGGGTCCCGCGATCCGCTCGAAGACGTCGGCTAGCGCCATTTCTGCCATCCTTCCTGCGCTACTGCCCGCGCACGCACTTCTCGTAAAGCCCGGCCAGCCTGCCGCCAGCGTCGTAACGCTGCTTGAGCGCGGCGTAGGCCGGCCCGTTGTAGCTGGCCCAGAACTGCTCCTCGGTGTAGAACGAGGTCGAGTACAGGCCCTTGTGCCCGCCGAGCGCCGCCACCTGGTCCTCGACGAGCCGGTTGTAGTAGCCGTCAGACCGCCCCGGCGGCAGCGGGACGGTGCCCCAGAAGCCGAAGTTCACGTAGGCCTCGCCCGGGGCCAGCGGGTACAGCGGCCAGGCCTGCGCGCTGCGCAGCCGCAACGGGCATAGCCAGACCGGGCTCATGCCCACCTCGGCGGCGAAGAAGCGGAGGAACTCCGCGCCCCGGCCGACCGGGATCTCCACGTCCTGGATCACGTCCTCGCGGGGCGGCTGCCCGCGCCGCGCGGCGAGCACCCCGGACAGGCCGTGCCGCCGGTCGAAGGCGACCAGCGAACGGTACACATCCGACCTGCGGTAGCGGCGCGGCCACAGGGCGCGGATCACCGGGTTCTGCACGCCGAAGGGCCGGGAGCACCAGAACCAGTCGGTGTCCCAGCGCCACAGGTAGTCGCGGATGGTGAGGAAGTCCTCGCGGGGGCCGCGCAGCGACTGGTAGTAGATCTGGCGGCCGGTGTAGTCGCTGTGCCACGGGGCCACGTCGCTGTACGCGCCCACCGTCAGGTAGATCTCGTCCAGGCTGAACATGGTGCCGTCGATGAAGTCGGCCCGGTGCCCGGAGTAGCTGCCGTCCGCGGCGACCTGCGCGATGGCCTCCATGCACGCTTCCGGGCTGCGGAACGGGAAGTGCCGCAGGTGCACGAACGGCGCGACCGGCTCCAGCTCGATGGTGAGCGACAGGGCGTAGCCCAGGGTGCCGTAGGAGTTGGGGAACCCGCGGAACAGGTCGGCGTGGTCGTTGCCCGCGGTCGCGGTCACCACGTCCCCGTCCGCGGTGAGGATCTCCATGGCGATGACCGATTCGTGCGGCATCCCGTTGCGCAGCGAGGTCGACTCGATGCCCAGGCCGGTGACCGCACCACCCAGGGTGATCGTCTTGAGCTGCGGCACCACGAACGGCATCAGGCCGTGCCGCAGGGTGGCGTCGGCCAGGTCCTCGTACGTGGTCATGCCGCCGACGACCGCGGTCCTGGTGGCCGGGTTGACGTGCAGCACCCGGCTGAAGGCCGAGACGTCCAGCGGGGTCACGGCCGGCCGTTCGCCGTGTCGGGGAACCGGAACAGGTTGGAGGTGCGCTTGGCCAGCCTGACCTTGCTGCCCGGCGGCGCCGCCGCGTACGCCGCGCGGATGGCCGCCACCGCCGCCGCGTGCTCCTCGCGGACCCCGGCGGGCAGTGCCCCGGCCACCGCCGGTCCGCCGGTCACTCCCGGTTCGCCGGTCCTGGCTGGCTGGCCGGCCAGCGCCGGGCTCGTCTGGTCGCTCACTCCGCCTTCCCTTCGCTCCGTGCCGGTTGGCCGCTGCGAGCGAGCGCAGCAGGCCCAGCTGGGCATGTTCCGAGCCGAACGGACGAACGGCGCAGGAAGTTTACCTTGCGGTAGCTTTCAGCCCGCACGTCTGCCCCTGAGTATTCCGTCACGCCGCCCCGGCCTGCCCGTCACTGGCGGGTGGGCCGGCGCTTCCGCCCCGTCCCCCGTCCGCGCCGCGGCGCCTCCCGGGCCGCGGCCGTGGCCGGGACCGCCCCGGGGTCCGTGGCCATCCGGGCCGCCTCGTACCCGGCCGCCGCATACCCCGCTGCCACCTGCTCGGGCGTCATCGGCAGCCGCGCCGCGGCCGGAGGCACCCCGGCCTCCATGATGTCGCGCAGCAGCAGCGCCAGGCTGTACCCGGGATCCGCCTCCAGCGCCAGGTCGAGGGCGATGTTAGCCAGCGCGCCGTCGCCGGCCTGCCAGGCGGTGAAGGCGAGCAGCGAGGCGGGCGCGGGCCGGTAGGCCGGGCACGAGCGGCGGACCAGGTCCGCCCACAACCGTAAGTGCGCCGCCCGGAGGGCGGCGTCGGGATCCATCCGGGCCCAGGCGTCGTCCCGGACCGGCAGCAGGGCGAGCACCACCGAGAGCCAGGCCACCTGGTCGTCCCCGGTGACCCGGCCGCCGGCGCGGTAGGTGGCGATGGCCTCCTGGACGGCCAGCCGCCCGGCGTCCAGCAGCCGCCCGCCGGGCGGCTGGCCGTCCGGGCCGGCACCGGCCCGGGTGGCCAGCCCGGCGGCCCGGTCGCGGGCCCGGCGGGTGGCCCGCTCCACGGCCTGCGCCGCCGGGCCGGTGACCGGGGCCACGGTGCCGGCCAGCGCCGCGCGGTCCGGTAAGGCGACCATTCCGGCCACGGTCATCGCGGCGGCCGCCGGGCTGGCCTGCACGTCGAACGGCACCCCTTCCGCGGGGCAGCAGCCGGGGTTGGCGCACAGGTAGGACCAGTACCGGCCGTCCTGGACCCGGAGCAGTTCCTGCAACCGCAGTCCGTCCCGGCGCAGTGCCGCCGCGAGCGCGTCAGCGACCGGGGTGACCAGGGATCCGGGGCCGTAGCCGACCGCGATCACGGTGCCCAGCCGGCGGTGCCGCAGCACGCCGACCGCATGGGCAGCGATCTCGCCGGCGGTCCGGGGATCGGGCGGGTCGGGCAGGTCGTACCGGAACGCCAGCTCGATCCGCCCGCGGGGCGGCCCGGCGCCGATCACGACCAGGCTCGCGGCGGGATGGAAGCCGAGCAGGCGGGGCACGACGGCAAGGAGGTCGGCTGGCGAGCTGACCCGGATACGAGGCGGCCCGGAGAATGCGCCGGGGCCGGCGGCGGGCGGTGTGTTAGTCATACCGCCAAGCTGGCCAGGAAGCCAGATGGCAGCCACTACAGAATTACGTTCTGTGGATAAGCCGGAACTTTAAGCCGATCACCCGGCCCAACCGCCGGGAAATGCCATGACCCGTGCACAGCGGAAACGTGGGTCTTGACATGCCGGCCAGGAAGGTGCGTCCGGCCGGCCGCGCAACGCGGCCCGCGATGGGTGACAGGATGGCACCATAACCGGATAAGCTGACCCGCACCCAGTACTGGCGAGCGCATGGGGCGCCGCGGCGGGGATCGCTGACCGGAGGTACCATGCGCCTGGGATCGGCCATTCTGGTTATCTGGCTGGTTATCGGCGCCATCGCCGGAGCCCAGCGGCATTACTACAGCGGCTCAGTGTCCAGCTGCACCAAGGCGAGCACGATTCTCGTCACGATTCTGGCCGGGCCGCTGAACTATGTCGGGGTGAACCCGAAGGTGGTCTGCCACGTGCCGCAGCCGAGCCAGTGACGCCATTGCGCCCGCCAGCCACCAGGCCGGGAGGCACGAGCCGGGCGCCAGGCCGGGAAGTGCCGGCCGGGCGCTAGGCCGGGAGGCACCGGCCGGGCGCTACAGCTAGGCCGGGAAGTACTTGTCGAGGAACCGGTTGCGGAACTTGCCGGCCGGGTCGTAGTGGCTCATCAGGGCCTGGAAGTCGGCGCACCGCGGGTACAGCGCCCGCAGCGCGTGGGGCGGGGTGCCGAACACCTTCCCCCAGTGCGGCCGGGCCCCCAGCGGGTTCAGCAGCTGCTCGATCGCGGCGACCACCGGGGTCACCGCCGCGGTGTCCTGGACCCAGGTGAAGTGCAGCGCCACGGTGTCCCGCTGGTAGCTCGGGGACAGCCACAGGTCGTCCGGGGCCACAGTACGTATCTCGCAGACCTGGAGCACCGGCTTGAGCACCCCGGCCAGGCTGGCCATCACGTCGAACGCGCCCGCCGCGAGCTGCCGGGGCAGCAGGTACTCCGACTGCAGTTCCTGCCCCGCGCTGGGCGTGGTGCCGGCCCGGAAGTGCGGCAGCCGCTCGTGCCACGGCCCCGGCTCGCCCAGCTGGGGGGTGGCGCTCGCGGGCGGCTGCCCGGCGATCGGGTGCACCGCCCGGCTGGCCGGCGTCGCGTCCATCCAGCGGGCCGGCGGCGCGGGCTGCCCGGCCCGCAGCTTGACCCAGAGCTGGTTGTGCCGGCCGCCCTGCCAGTCGGTGAACACGCTCACGCTGTAGCCGCTGCTGAAGATCTCGTCGAAGTGGCTGCACAGCATGGTGGCGGGCAGCCCTTCGTAGACGTACTGGCGCACCTCGAACCCGGGCACCAGATCCAGCGTCAGGCGGGTGACCACGCCCAGCGCGCCCAGCGCCACGACGGCCCCGCGGAACTGGTCGCCGTGGGTGTCCCGGCGCAGGGTGACCAGCTCGTCCGCGGCGGTGAGCAGCTCTACCTCGGAGACGGAGGTGGCCAGGTTCCCGTTGCCGTCCCCGGAACCGTGGCTCGCGGTGGCACAGGCCCCGGCCACCGACAGGCGCGGCAGCGACGCCAGGGTGGGCAGCGCGAAACCGGCCCGGGACAGCTCCGGGGCCAGGGCCTCGTAGGTGACCCCGCCCCCGACGCTGACCACGCTCCGGCCAGGGTCGATGTCGATGACCGGCGGCAGTCCGGCCAGCGACACGAGCAGGCCCGGGGTGTCCGCGATCCGGTTGAAGGAGTGCCCGGTGCCGAGTACCCGGGCCTGGCTGCTGGCCTGCAGCAGCTCCCGCAGCTCGGCGAGGCTGGACGGCTGGCTCACCTGGTGCGCCCGGTAGACGACGTTGCCTGCCCAGTTGGTCTGCCGTCCGGCCATGAACACCTGCTCTCCGCGCCCGCCCCGCCGCCGGCCGCGGGGACGGCGCATCGGCCAGTCGCGGTGGCTGCCGGCCATCGTCTCCGGCCGGCCCGGCCCACCCAGCCTGCCAGCCTGCCCGGCCGCTCGGCTACGGTCACCGATGTGGATGAACGCATTCCCGGGGCGGCCGCCCCGGTCCCGCCGCCCGGCCCGGCCGCCCCGGGCCATCCCCGCACCCCGTACCGCCCGGCCACGCCGGATGGCCCGGCCGCCACGTCGCTGCCCGGATCCGTCATCGCCGCGCTGGACGGCCTGGTCACGGAATTCCACCGGGCCGGGGGCCAGCCGGGTGTCGCCTACGGCGTGGTGGCGGCCGGCGCGCTGGCGCACGCCGGCGGGGCCGGCCAGCGCTGGCTGGGCGGCCCGCCGCCGGACGCGGGCACGGTGTTCCGGATCGCGTCCATGACGAAGAGCTTTACCGCCGCGGCCGTGCTGCTGCTCCGCGACGACGGGGTGCTGCGGCTGGACGACGCGGCCGCCGGGTACGTCCCGGAACTGCGCGGCATGCGCCAGGCCAGCCCCGATTCACCGCCCATCACGATCCGGCAGCTGCTCACCATGACCGCCGGCTTCCCCACCGACGACCCGTGGGGAGACCGGCAGCAGGCGCTGCCGCTGGCCGAGTTCGGCGACCTGGTCCGCGGCGGGCTGCGCCAGGCGTGGGCGCCGGGGACCATGTTCGAGTACGCCAACCTGGGCTATGCGCTGCTCGGCCGGGTCATCGCGGCGGCGGCCGGCACGGAGTACCGGGAGTTCGTCACCGGCCGGCTGCTGGCGCCGCTCGGCATGGCCCGGACCGGCTTCGAGGCCGGCCGAGTGGCCCGGCCGAGCTGGCCCGTGGCTACCAGCGGGACGGGACGGACTGGGCCGAGCTGGTGCCGGATGGGTACGGCGCGTTCGCCCCCATGGGCGGGGTCTTCAGCTGCGTCAGCGACCTGGCCCGGTGGGTGAGCGGCTTCGCCGCCGCGTTCCCGCCCGGAGCGGAGCCGGACGGCGGCGGGCATCCGCTGGGCCGGTCGGCGCGCCGCGAGATGCAGCTGGCCCAGGTGCTGCTCCCGCCGGACGAGCCGCCGCTGCCGGGTGGTGAGGTGGCGGACGGTGCGCGCGGCTACGGCTTCGGCCTGTTCGTGACCGAGACCCCCGCCTGGGGCCGGATCGTCTTCCACAGCGGCGGCTACCCCGGCTTCGGCAGCCACATGCGCTGGCACCCGGCCACCGGCCTGGGCGTGATCGTCCTGGCCAACAGCACCTACGCCGCGGCGCACCCGCTGGCGGCCCGGCTGATGGAGGAGCTGCTCCGCGGCACGGCCGCCGCCGGGCGGCCCGGCGGGCCGGTGGTGACCGGGCCCGCGCCCGCGCCGGGCGGCCCATGGCCGGAGACCCTGCAGGCCCAGCGCGAAGCGGACCGGCTGCTCCGGTCCTGGGACGATCAGGCCGCCGACCAGCTCTTCGCGCCGAACGTGGCCCTGGATGAGCCCTACGCCCGGCGCCGGGACGAGGCCGGGCGGTTCTGGGAGCGGATCGGCCGACTGCGCCCCGGCGAGCCCCGGCCCGCCGAGTTCGACTCCCCCGCGCACTGCCGCTGGTGGCTGGCGGGCGAGCACGGCTACCGCCTGCGCCGAGATCAAGCTCACCGCGCAGCGGCCGCCCCGGGTGCAGCTGCTTGCGCTGGCCGTGCCGCCCGCTCCCGGCGGGGTGCTCTGGGAGCGCACGCTCGCCCTGGTTGACCTGATCAATTCCCTGCCCAACGACCCGTCCGCCCGCTGGCCCGAAGGCCTCCCGGTCGCCGGGCCGGCCTGCACGGGCCTGCTGCTGCGCCGGCTGCGGATGGCGGCCGCGTGGGCCGGGGCGTGCCGCCCCGGGGCCTGGTGCGGGGGGAACGGTGAGACCAGCACCGTGGTGGAACTGGATGGTGAGCACACCCGGCTCACCCTGGCCGTCGACGTGGATCCAGCCGGCCAGCTGCGCCGTGCCGAGGTAACCCTCCCCGCCTGACCGCCCCGCAGCGGCCCGTCCCGGGCTCCAGGCCCCAGCGGTACCCTCCGCTCGGTGCCGCTGAGGCCGCACGCGCTGGCGTTCGCGGTGCACGACCGGGGCGTCGTATCGTTGTGCCCGGCACAGGACGCTGTCCCGTGGCGGTGGCCTATGAGCGACATCCTCAGTTACGGCAGGGACCGCGAGCCCCGCTGGCGGCGGCATTGGTGGTGGCTGGCGGTTGCCGCGGCCGGCATCGCCGTGGCACTGGCCGCCGCTTTCATCTGGTACCTGCCAGGCCCGCGACAGCACGATGCGCAACCGAGACCAGGTGCCGCCGGTCCGAGCCAGGCGGCGCAAGGAGAACCCGGTTCGCCCACTGCCGCACCGTCTCCGCTGCCGAGCAAGCCCGCCCGGATGACCGGCCAGCCGCTGCCGCGCGACGCCAGCCTGTGGCTGATGCTCGGCGGCCAGAGGCCAGCCTGGCTCTCGGTGGCCACCGGCCGGACCGAGCCGATCCGCGGGCTGCCCCGGTGGGGCAATGGCTATCAGCTCATCCGCATTGCAGGCGGCTGGGCCGCGCAGCCATTCCCCGCTGGCGACGCCGGCTGCGGCAACTGCGCCCCCAGGCCGCTGCCGGTTTACTACGTCGCAGATGGATCACGGGTCGCGAGCCGAATTGGCACCGCCGGCTTCACCGCCCCGGCCGCTATTCCCGGCGCCCTGTGGCTGGTCAGCTACGGGCGTGGTGCGGACATGAGCACCGCGGTGGGCAATGCCCAGGAGATCAGCGTCACCGGCGCCACGCTCGGGCCCCGGCTCAGGCTGCCGCCGGGTACATGATCGACCAGGGAACCCGCGCGGGCCTGCTGCTGGTGCAGGAACTGGCGGGCTCAAGCCCTGTCAGGTACGAGCTGTGGGATCCGGGCACCCGGCAGGTGACACGTTCCTTCATGAACCTGATCGCAGCAGGCCCCGCTGCGATTGCCTGGATGCCCGGCTGCTCCGCGGGCTGCCGGGTGCACGTGCTGAGCCTGCCCGGCGGCCGGGTCGAGCAGATCGCACTGCCCGGGCGAAGCAAGCCCTACGACGGCGCGTTCAGCCCGGACGGGCGGCTCCTTGCCCTGCTGGTGACGGCCGGGGTCACACTGGCTGGCCGCGCCGCCGCGACCCGGCTCATGGTCGCGACTGTCGCGGGCGGGCGGATAACTGCGGTGCCAGGGACCACGGTCGGCAGCGGGAACGGGGTTGCCTTCGGCTGGCAGGCAGGAGGCCGCCGGCTGATTGCCGACGTGGCCGTGAGTACGCCGGGGCAGCCTGAATGGCAGATCGCAGTGTGGCAGCCCGGCGATGCCTGGCTCTCCACCGCGCCCGCCCGGACTCCGTACGAATCGTGGCCGGTTATCGATCAGGGTCCATACTGACGCCGGGATTGCTCAGCATGGCCTGCGGCCACCTCATCGGCGGCCCTCCACGCCGCCGGGGGCCCCGGCATCGAGCCCGGTCGATGAACGCGCACCCAGCCGGCCAGCTGCGCCGTGCCGAGGCAACCCTCCCCGCCTGACCACCACCCGGGTTAACCGGGGCCGGGCTGCTGGGAGTCGAGGAAGCGGTCCACCAGGCCGCGGATCACGGTGGCCATCGAGAAGCCGTGCTCGGTGCACCAGGCCCGGAGCCGGGCGTGCTGCTCGGTGGAGAACCGCACCGGCACCATCTGCTGGGCGGACGCCGCCGGGCCGCGGAACAGGCTGCGCACCATGTCCCGCCCGGCCTCCGCGAAATCCTGCTGCGCGGCGGGCGGGGCCTCGGCCTGCACCGCCCAGCCGAGGCGGCGGCTGAGCGGGGCGATGACCCCCGCCTGCGGGGAAAGGCTCGTGCCCAGCAGCCAGGTGTACACCCGGTCCCGGTCCGCGGCCGGCAGCTGGGCCAGCGCCCGGACCAGCAGCCGCGCCGCGTCCGTGGAAGTCGTGGCGGCCTCGCCGGGCAGGTCCGCGGCCCCGGCGCGGGCTTCAGCGGGCTGGCCTTCAGCGGGATGGGGCGGCTCGGTCATCGTCGGCTCCGAGGACATGGACAGGCCGGTGTGCGATATCGCCTGATACCGCGAACGATATCGCGCGGAGATATCGCTGACAAGCCGAGGCTGTGACCAGGCGATGCTGCTTACAAGGCGATGCCGAGCAGGGCGTCCACGGTGTCCCGGATCAGGGTGGCGCCGGGGTGCCCGGGCGAGCCGGGCACCCCGGGCTCCGCCGCGAGGACGGCATCGGACCACCGGTCCACGGCCGCGAGGGCGCCTGGGGCATCGAGGTCGTCGGCGAGCCGCTCGCGCACCGTGGCCAGCACGCCGGCGGCCGCGGGCCCGGGCAGCGGGCCGGGCGAGGCGGCGGCCAGCCGGACGGCTTCCCGCCAGCGGGCCAGCCGCGCGGCCGCGGCGGCCAGGCCGTCCGAGGTCCAGTCCCAGTCCCCCCGGTAGTGATGCGCGAGCACCGCGAGCCGCACCGCCATGGGGTCGGCGCCGCCGGCCAGCAGCCGGGAGACGAACACCAGGTTGCCCAGGGACTTGGACATCTTCTCGCCGTCCAGCCGGACCATGCCGGCGTGCACGTAACATCGCGCGAATGCACCGGGCCCGAGCGCCACCCGGGCGTGCGAGGCACTCATCTCGTGGTGCGGGAAGATAAGGTCGCTGCCGCCCGCCTGGACGTCGAACACCGTGCCCAGGTACTCGGTGGCGATGGCCGCGCACTCCACGTGCCAGCCGGGCCGTCCCGGGCCGAACCGGGCTGGCCAGGACGGCTCGCCGGGCCGGGCGGCCAGCCAGACCAGCGGGTCGAGCGGGTCCTTCTTGCCGGGCCGCGCCGGGTCCCCGCCGCGCTCGGCGAACAGGTCCGTCATGACCGCCGGGCTGAGCCGGGACACCGACCCGAACGCCTCGTCGCAGGCCCGCGAGAAGTACTGGTCGCTGTCCACCTCATACAGGGCACCACGGCTGGCCAGGCGGCCGGCGAAGCCCTCGATCAGGCCGAGCGCCTCGACCGCCCCGACCAGGCGGTCCGGCGGCAGCAGCCGCAGCACCGTCATGTCATCCCGGTACCGGCCGATCTCCCGGTCAGCGAGGGCGCGCCAGTCCTCGCCGTCCCGGTCCGCGCGCTCCAGCAGCGGATCGTCCACGTCGGTCACGTTCTGCACGTAGGTCACCCGGTGGCCGGCGTCACGCCAGGCCCGCACCAGCAGGTCCCAGGCGAGGAAGGTGGCCGCATGCCCGAGGTGCGTGGCGTCGTAGGGGGTGATGCCGCAGGCATACAACGTCGCGGCCGGGCCGGCCGCGGCCACGGTCAGCTCGCCGGTCGCGGTGTTGGTGACCATGGTCTCGGGGCCGCGCCCCGGCAGCTCAGGAACGGATGCGCCCCGCCAGGATTCCATGAGCGCAGGTTATCTCTGCGGCACCGGCGCGCTGTCCGCGCCGTCGGGCAGCAGGTCCGGCCAGCGCAGCGCGGGCACGGCCTGCTCGAAGGCGTGGCCGAACGCGATCAGCCGCGGCTCGCTCCACGCCGGGCCGAGGAAGGACAGCCCCACCGGCAGGCCGGCCACCTGCCCGGCCGGCACGCTGACCGCCGGGTACCCGGCCACCGCGGACGGCCCGGACGTGTGGAACACGTCGTGGTCACCGAGCACGTGGTCGGTCAGCCAGGCCGGGCTGGCGGTGAGCGTCACGATGGCGTCCAGCCGGCCGTCGGCCAGCGCCCCGTCCAGGGCCTGCCGGGCCCGGGCGGTGGCCTTGCCCCGGGCCGCCCGGGCGGCCGGGTCGGCCGGGTCCCCGCTGGTGGCCTCGGCCAGCTCGAAGATTTCCTGGCCGAAGTGAGTGAGCACGCGCCCGGCGTTACGGCGGTTGAACTCGATGAGCTCGGCGAGCGACCGCGGATGCTCGCCGGGCAGCCCGCCGAGGTAGTCGTTCAGGTCCCGCTTGAACTCGTGCAGCAGCGCGGTGAACTCATGATCGCTGATCGCGTCGGCACCGGGCAGTTCCACCGGGTCCGCCAGGGTCGCGCCCAGGCCGCGCAGCGCCGCCACCGCCCCGTCCAGGACCGCGCGGGTGGCCGGGCCGCCGTCGCGGCAGCCGTCCCGCCAGATGCCGATCCGGGCGCCGCGCAGCGCCGCGGCGTCCAGGAAGGCGGTGTAGTCGCCCGGCTGGCCGGGCGCGGCCGCACTGGCCGGGTCGGCCGGGTCGGCCGCGGCGAGCACGCTGAGCAGTTCGGCGGCGTCCGCCACGGTCCGGGCCATCGGGCCCGCGGTGTCCTGGGCGGCGGAGATCGGCACGATCCCGTGCCGGCTGACCAGGCCGAGGGTGGGCTTGATGCCGACGATCCCGCAGGCGCTGGCCGGGCAGACGATGGAGCCGTTGGTCTCGGTGCCGACCGCGAGCGGCGCCAGCCCGGCCGCCACCGCGACGGCCGAGCCGGAACTCGACCCGGACGGGTTGCGGCCCGGGCCGTGCGGGTTCACCACCTGGCCGCCCAGCGTGCTCCAGCCGCTGGTGGAGACGGTGGAGCGGAAGTTGGCCCACTCGGACAGGTTCGCCTTGCCGAGGATCACCGCGCCCGCCTGGCGCAGCCGCCCGACGCAGAACGCGTCCCCCGACTCGGCGCCGGACAGGGCGGGCGACCCGGCGGTGGCGGGCATCCCGCGGACCGCGATGTTGTCCTTGACCAGGACAGGGATCCCGGCCAGCGGGCCAGCCGGCGCGGGCCGGCGGCGGGCCTGGTCACTCGCTGCGGCCTCGTCCTGGGCGTGCGGGTTCACCGAGATGACCGCCCGCAGCCGCGGGTTCAGCCGGGCGATCCGGCCCAGGTAGCCCGCGGTGAGCTCGGCTGAGCTGAGGGTGCCGGCCGCCAGGGCCCGCCGCAGCGCGGCCACCGGCTGACCGGGCCCTGGCCCATCGCTGGCAGCGGTCATCCCGGCGGGCGGAGGCATGGTGGCAGGATAACCAGGTGCCTATGACCATGGGAAAGCTGGCCACAGTGCCCGCACTCAGCCGCCCGGACCTGCTGGCCCCGGCGGTGGCCGCCGCGCTGGCCACGCTCGGCGCTGACCTGGCCCCCCTGGGAGTCGCCGAGATCGACCCCGGACTGGCCGACACCGCGGCGTTCTGCGAGCGCTACGGCGTCGCCGCGGCCGAGTCGGCCAACTGCGTGGTGATCAGCGGGCGGCGCGGCGGCGAGACCAGGTTCGCGGCCTGCGTGCTGCTGGCCACCACCCGCGCCGACGTGAACGGCGCCGCGCGCCGGGAACTGGACGTCCGCAAGGCCTCCTTCGCGCCGCAGGACGTCGCGGTGGCCGGGACCGGCATGGAGTACGGCGGCATCACCCCGGTCGGCCTGCCCGCGGGCTGGCCCATCCTGGTGGACGCCGCGGTGGCGGCCACCCCGCAGGTCGTGATCGGCAGCGGGGTACGCCGGTCCAAGCTGACGCTGGCCGGGGCCGCGCTCGGCCGCCTGCCCGGCGCGCGCGTCATCGACGGCCTGGCCCGCCCGGCTTAGGGCAGCCAGGAGACGTGACCGTGCAGCGCCGCGTAGCCGACGAAGGCGCCGGTGTCGATCAGCGCATGGGCGATGATCAGCGGGGTCACCCGGTGCCAGCGGCGGTACAGCAGGGCGAAGATCACGCCCATGATCGCGTTGCCGAGGAAGCCGCCGAAGCCCTGGTAGAGGTGGTAGGAGCCGCGGAGCACCGCACTCACCGCGATCGCCTTGCCCGGCGCCCAGCCCAGCTGATCCAGGCGGCGCAGCAGGTAGCCGACGACCAGGATCTCTTCCACGATCCCGTTGTGCGCGGCATCCAGCACCAGCACCGGGATGCGCCACCAGACGGCGGGCAGGCTCTCGGGGACCACGTTCAAGGCCAGGCCGAGCTTGTACGCGGCCAGGTACAGGGCCAGCCCGGAACCGCCGATCAGCGCCGCGAGGGCGGCGCCCTTGGCCAGGTCCGGGCCCGGCTGGCGGGCGTCGAGGCCCATGGCCGAGGACGGCGTCGCGCCCTCCCGGAAGAGCAGGTAGAACACGAGGGCCACCGGGGCGAGGGCGATCAGCAGGTTGGCCAGTTGCAGGGTGAGATCCAGCCAGGGACGGCCCGGCGCGAACGACCCGACGATGAGCGCTTGCTGCTTGCTCAGGGCCGTGGTCGCGGTCAGCGAGCCGATCAGGTTGATGACCGCGAACAGCGCACTCCCGCCCAGCGACAGCGCGAACACGATGACGATCTCCCAGCCGAGCAATCGCCTGGTCAGCGGGGTCAGGCTCGTTTCCTGCAGCTGAGTCACGTCAGGACTCTAGCCGCGATGCCCCCAGGGGCAGCCCGGCAGAGACCCCGTGCGGCCAACCCGCAGCAAGCCCGCAGCAAGCCTCCAGCCGGCGCTCAGGCGCCGGCGGCGGTGACGATGGCGTCGGTGGCGAAGCCAAGCACGATGCCGAGGAAGATCGCCCAGGTGATGACGACCTTGAAGCCGCTGCTGCGGGCCACCGCGAGCAGCTCGATCACTACGTACAGGATGGACCCGGCCGCCAGCGCGAGGAACGCGACTCCCAGCACCGTGCTGGTGACCTGCTCCCCGACCACGGTGCCGACGAAGGTGGGGCCACCGCCGATCAGGCCGAGCAGGGCCAGCCGCCCCCAGGACGGCCGCTCCCCGGCCGCCGCCAGCGGGGCCACGATGCCGAAGCCCTCGGTCGCGTTGTGCGCGCCGAAGCCAATCACCAGCAGGACGGCCAGGCTGAGCCGCCCGGCCGCGGCCGAGGTCCCGATGGCCAGTCCCTCACCGAAGTTGTGCATGCCGATGCCGACCGCGATCAGCATGGACAACTGGGTGGCCCGGGCCGCGGCCGACGACGGGACGGCCGGCACCGGCACCGGCCGGGCCGGGGCCGCGCCGGGCCCTTCCGGGGCCGCCCGGCGGGCCCGCCGGGCGATCCAGCGGTCGAAATACACCAGGCCGAGCAGGCCGGCCCCGGCGCAGCCCAGCATGACGGCGGCATTGCCCACCGCGCTGGCGTAGTGGTGAGCGGTGAGCGACTCGTCGGCGGGCTGCCAGGCGTTGGTCAGCACGTCCCACAGCAGGAAGACCAGGATCCCGATAGCGGTGCCGTTCAGGAACGCCTTCACCTTGGGCGTGACGGCATTCATCCGGCCGATCGGCAGCCCGAGGACGATGGTCAGCCCCGCGATGGCACCCAGCAGCGCGATCTGGCTCGATGACACGTGGGGGCCCTCCTGCCCGGGAGAATGATCAGTGCCGCCAGCATAGGGTAGGTAAGGCTTACCTAACAAGGCGTGGCGGTTGTGGCCTTCTCCACTCCCCGAGCTTAGGTCCGGTCACCGCGTGCGGGGCAAGGCGGCGGGCGGTGCGGCCGGCGGCGTGACCCCGGGCATGGCACTGGCCGCCGCGTCGCGCAGGGACACGGCGGCCAGTGGCTGGAAACCGCGGGTGAGACGACCGGGCGCTACACCAGCAGGTCGTCGAACTCCCCGCGCTTGACCCCCTCGATCAGGGCGGCGATCTCAGCCCGGGTGTAGATCAGGGCCGGGCCCTCGGGGTTACGTGAGTTGCGCATCGCGTACTGCCCCTCGTCCAGCCGGGCCAGTTCCACGCAGGTGCCCTGCGAGTTGCTGATGCTGCTCTTGCGCCAGCGGGCATCGACCAGGTCGGTGGCTGGCATCCCGTTGTAAGTGTTCATCTATTCGACTTCCTCAAGCATTCTGCTCAGGATTTCCGTGGTGTGTTCCGGCGACTCGCTCTCGACACTGAGGCGTTCCATCACCTCGGTGTACCGCTCCACGTCGTCGCGTTTATCCAGGTAAAGCGAGCTGGTCAGCTGCTCGACGTAAACCACGTCGGGAAGGTCAACCTCGGGGAAGCGGAGAATCGTGAACGCCCCGCCCTCGGCGGCGTGACCCCCCGAGCTGAACGGCACTACCTGGAGCGTGATGTTGGGCTCCCTCGTCACCTCGATCAGCCGTTCGAGCTGCGCCTGCATCACCTCCCTGCCTCCGATGGGGCGGCGCAGAGCCGCCTCATCCACCACTGCCCACAGCCGGGGCGCGCCCGGCTTGCTGAGCAATTCCTGCCTGGCTACCCGCAGGCTGACCCGGCGCTCCACTTCCTCAGCGGAAGCCCCCGGCTGCCCGAGTGCCACCACGGCCCGCGCGTAGTCCGCGGTCTGCAGCAGCCCGGGCACGAACTGGACCTCGTAGAGCCTGATGAGCGAGGCGGCCTCTTCCAGGCCCACGTACACCTGGAACCAGTCCGGGAGCACATCCCCGTACTTGTGCCACCACCCGGGCGAGTTCGCCTCGCGGGCCAGCTCCACCAGGGCCTTGCGCTCGGTGTCGTCGGTGACTCCGTACATCCCAAGCAAGTCGACGACGTCGCGTTCCTTGAACCCGACCCGGCCGAGCTCCATGCGGCTGATCTTGGAGCCGGATGCGCGTATCGCGTAGCCGGCTTCATCGCGCGTGATGCCGTTGGCTTCACGCAGCCTCCGCAGCTGGGAACCCAGAAGGATGCGAAGAACCGTGGGGCCGCTTCCTGGCTGTACCGAGATCACTGAACCCCCCTGTTCTGCCGCATCAGGAATTCGTCAGCAGCTCCTCCCGTCGAGGCCTCCTCACGATCCGCACGTGCCTGACGCACTTACATCTGCACGTGCATCCGCCCTTGCGCATGCAAGGTACGTAGGCGATGATAGCGCTTGCGCGCCGCACGCACGATGAGTGCTTTGCAGACAGACGGGAACCCGATGACCGCACACCGGGCGGCCTCGCCAGTCACGACGGAGGTCACGAGCGTGGGCCATGAGTGGCTCCTCTCCCCGGGGGAGTCTGCGACCGTGAGCTACGCCAGCCCGCTGCGGCCGCCCGTGCCGGCCCTGGATGAGGCCGCGGCCAGCCAGCCGTCAGCTACCTGCGGCCTGCGCCCGGTCCCCGAGGCGGTGCGTACCGGCCGTGACTTCGCCCGCTCCGTGCTGCTGGACTGGGGGCTGGCCGACCTGGTGGACGTGGCCGGCCTGGTGGTCTCGGAACTGCTGACGAACGCGCTGCGGCACGGCCTGCCGGCCGGCCACGCCGCCCAGGACGGCTGCCCCATCCAGCTGCGGCTGCTGGGCCAGGCCCCGTACGTCATGTGCATGGTGGCCGACCCGGGGAGCGGGATCCCGGTGCTGCGCGAGGCGGATCCCTGCGCGGAGAACGGCCGCGGGCTGACCGTGGTCGAAACGTGCTCCGTGCGCTGGGGATGGCACCTGCTCGACGGCGGCGGCAAGGTGGTCTGGTCGCTGCTGCATCCGGGCGGCTGAAAGCGGGCACAGTTCCCGCCAGGGACACCCCGCCGAGGCGGCGGACTGGCCTAGGCAACGGTGACCCGCGCCGCTAAGCTTCGGTGCGCCGTCGGCTCGTGAGCGCGCCGGCAGGCTCGCACGCCATCGGGAATCCAGCCAGGGAGCCTCCATGTACCAGCCGTATCCCAAGGGTGGCGCGGAACCGGAACCGGGACCGCAGCGCGCGCAGCCGCCGTCCTCCATCCGCAACGCCGTGAAGCTCATGTACGGCGGCGCCGCGGTCAGCGCGATCGTCATCATCGTGGCCCTGCTGACCATCGGCAGTGCCAAGACCGCGGTGCATAACGCGTTCCCGAGCTACTCGGCCACCCGGGTACGCCGCGCGGCGATCGGCCTGGTGGCCTACGAGGTGGTCGTCCAGCTCATCACGATCGGGCTGTGGCTCTGGATGGCCCGGGCGAACCAGGGCGGGCGATCCTGGGCCAGGATCATGTCAACGGTCCTGTTCGGGCTGAACACGCTGATCCTGCTGGCCAGCCTGGCCCGGCCGCACGCGACTCTCGGCATCGTGCTGCTCCTGGTGGTCTGGCTGATCGGCCTGGGCGCGGTCTTCTTCCTGTGGCGCCGGGACTCCAGCGGCTACTACGCCGCGTCCAAGGCCCCCTAACCGGAGGCGTCTTCCGGCGCCAGCGCGGGCAGCAGCGCGGTGAGCTGCTTCCAGGCCAGTTCCGCGCCCGCGGCCAGGCAGCCGTGCACGACCGCATCGCTGCCCAGCGCGCTGACCCGGACCTCGGGCATGACCGGCGCGATCTGCCTGAGCTCCCGGGTCACCGCCGCGGCGAACCCGGGGGCCTGGCCGACGCCGCCGCCGAGCACGATGAGCGCCGGGTCCACGATCGTGACGATGCAGCACAGCACCCGGGCCACCAGTTCGGCTTCCTCGGCCACCACCGCCGCGGCCCGGGGGTCGCCGGCGGCCGCCGCCTCGAACACCCGCCGCGCGGAGACCTGGCCGCGCATCCCGGCCCGCCGGGCCGCCCGCACCACGGCCGGCGCGGATGCCGCGGCCTCCAGCGGGCCGCGGCGGCGGGCGTCACCCGGGTCGGCGCCCTGGCCGCCGGACATCGGCAGGTAGGCGATCTCGCCGGCCACGCCGTGCCGTCCCCGGTGCAGCTGCCCCCCGACCACCAGGCCCATGCCGATCCCGCTGCCCACCGAGACGAACGCGAAGCTGTCCGCCGCCTGGCCGTGCCCGTGGGTGCGCTCAGCCAGCGCCGCCGCGTCCACATCGTTCTCCACCACCAGGGACTGGCCGAACGCGGCGCGCAGGTCGGCCAGCACCGCGGGCCGGTCCCAGCCCGGCAGGCCGCCGGTCAGGGCCATCGAGTTGCGCCGCGGGTCGTACACGCCCGGGCTGCCGATCACCGTCTGGGTGACCGCGGACCGCGCGATCCCCGCCTCCGCGCACAGGTCGTCGGCGAGCCGGATCAGCTCGCCGACCCGGCCGCGCACGCTGGACGCCCGGGACGGGTTGGCCGCCCGGGCCAGGATGCCGCCGGCCAGGTCGGCCAGCGCGCCCCGCACGTACTTATGCCCGATGTCCAGCCCCAGCACGTAGCCGGCATCCGGCCGGACCTCGTACAGCCGGGCGGAGCGGCCGGGCACCCCGGTCCGCTGCCCGGCCTCCCGGATCAGCCCGGCCCGTTCCACGGCGGCGAGCGCGAGGGAGACGGTGGGCTTGGACAGCCCGGACAGCCGGGCCAGCTCGGCGCGGGAGCACTGGCCCAGCGCCCGGATGTGGCCGAGCAGGAGCTGCTCGTTCATGGCCCGGATCAGCTGCGGCCGGGCCGCGGCGAGCGGGCCGCCCGGCGGGCGCGGCATGGGGACCAAGCCGTCCGGCACGGCGCCGTCGGGCACGCCGGGCGAGGTCACTGTCACTGGTACCTCCCGCCTCATCCTCCCGCACCGCATCAGCCGGCGGAAAGCCATCTGCCGGGCCGCGCCGGGTCCAGCAGCGCCGCCGGGTAAAGCTCACATAACAACTCTTGTGACCCCTAGTTAGTTAGGATACTGTCCTAACAATCTCGCGCAAGGATGCGTCCGCCGTTTTCTCAGGCAGGTGCCCGTGACTGACTCCCCGGTAATCCTCGGGATCGACTTCGGCGGTACCAAGATCGCCGTAGCGGTCTGCGGGCTGGCCGGGAACCGGCTCGGTTCCGCCACCATGCGCAGCGGCGGGGAACTCGGCGCCCGGGCCAGTTTCGACCGCGGCATCGAGGCCGCCCGCGGCCTGCTGGATTCGGTGGCCCCGGGCGCCCGGCTGGCCGCGGTGGGCGTCTCGACGTTCGGCATCCCGTTCGAGGACCGGGTGGACCTCGCCCCCGCCATCAGCGGCTGGGACGTGCTGCCGCTCGGGCGGGAACTGCGGGCCGCGTTCCCGGGGAGCGAGATCCGGATGGCCACCGACGCCAAGGCGGCCGCCCAGGCGGAGGCGCGCTGGGGCGCGCTGGCCGGGGCCGACCCGGGGGTGTACCTGAACCTGGGGACCGGGCTGTCCGCCGCGCTGGTGCTGGGCGGCCGGGTGGTCACCGGGGCGGACGGCGCGGCCGGGGAGATCGGCTACAACCTGCGGGCGGCAGCCGATGCCGGCCTCGCGCTCGGCGCCCGGGTCCCGCTGGAGGACATGGTGAGCGGGCAGGCACTGGCCCGGCGGGCCGCCGCGCTCGCCGGGCCGGACGGGTCCCGCACCCCCGACGGCCCAGACGGCCCGGGCACGCCAGGCACGCCAGCCGGGCACGCCGGGCCAGCCGGGCTGGACGCGCTGCCGATGTCGGCCGCGCAGGTCTTCGAGGCCAGCCCCGGTGATCCGCGGCTGGACGCACTGCTCAGCGATTTCGTTGCCGAACTCGCCTTCCACGTCGTCAACCTGGCGATCTGCATCAACCCGGCCCGGATCGCGGTCGGCGGCGGCATGGTCCGCTCCTGGGACCGGCTGCGGCCCGGCCTGGAACGGGCACTCAAGGCGGGCACTCCGTTCCCGCCCGAACTGACACTGGCCCGCTTCCCCGCGGAGGCTCCGCTCATCGGCGCGGTAGCCCTGGCCGCGGACGCTGCCGGGGCGGCCGCCGTCGCCGACGGCGTCCCGGTATCCCATCCTCCACTCCGCACTCTCGATGACACTCTCGATGAAAGGCATCAGCCATGAGACGCCTCACCGCGCTCGGGGCCCTTGTCGCAGCCAGCCTGCTCGCCGCTTCGTGCAGTGCCGGCTCCGGTTCGGGCAGCACCCAGGCCACTAATACGGTCACCATCTCCAACGAGAACGGTGCCCTCTGGACATGTAACTTCAGCCCGTTCAACGGCTCCGACACGCTGCTGTCGGTCGGCTTCGTCTACGAGCCGCTGGTCTTCGTGAACGCCCTGCAGAACGGCAAGACCACGCCCATGCTGGCCACCTCATGGACCTGGGGGGCGGGCAACAAGTCGCTGACGTTCACCATCCGCAAGAACGTCAAGTTCAGCGACGGCACCACGATGACGCCCGCCGACGTGGTGTACACCTTCAACCTGCTCAAGAAGTACCCCGCCCTGGACCTGACCGGGGACTGGGCGGTGCTGTCCAGCGTCACCCAGACCGGGTCCGACCAGGTGACGATGAACTTCAAGCAGCCGGCCGTGCCGGCCTTCTACTACATCGCCGGCCAGACGCCCATCGTGCCGGAGCACGTCTGGTCGAAGATCAGTAACCCGGTAGCCTTCGCGGACGCCAGCCCGGTGGGCACCGGCCCGTACAAGGTGAACCCGTGCACCAAGCAGAACATCACCTACACCGCTAACCCGCACTACTGGCAGCCCGGCCTGCCGAAGGTCACCAAGGTCCAGTACCCGGCCTTCACCAGCAACAACACGGCCAACGACCAGCTGGCCAACGGCCAGGCGCAGTGGGGCTCGCAGTACATCCCGTCCATCCAGTCGTTCTACGTCTCCAAGAGCCCGAACCATCACTACTGGTTCCCGCCGACGGTGAACGTCTCGCTGGTGCCGAACCTGACGAACAGCCTGCTGAGCAATGTGAAGGTGCGCCAGGCCATGGCGTACGCGATCGACCGCTCGAAGGTCTCCTCGATCGGTGAGTCCGGCTATGAGCCGCCCGCGAACCAGGCCGGCATCGTCACGCCGACGTTCTCCAGCTGGCTCGACTCCTCGCTGGCCGGCAAGTACAACTACGGCTACGACCCGGCCAAGGCGAAGCAGCTGCTGGCCTCGGCCGGCTTCAAGATGGGCTCGGACGGAATCATGGCCAACGCGAAGGGCCAGAAGCTCTCGTTCAGCGTCATCAACATCGGCGACTACTCCGACTGGGTCGCCTCGATGCAGGTGGTCGCGCAGGACCTCAAGGCGGTCGGCATCCAGGTGTCGCCGGACAACCTGACCAACACCGACTTCACCGCGGCCATCTACACCGGCAAGTTCCAGCTCGCGTACTACGACCAGCAGACCTTCGGCCCGAGCCCGTACTACGAGCTGCGGAACTGGCTGGACTCGGCGGGCACCGCGCCGATCGGCAAGCAGGCGGCGACCAACTACGAGCGGTACAGCAACCCGGCCACGGACAAGCTGTTCAGCCAGTACGCGGCGTCCACGTCGGTGACGCAGCAGCACTCGATCATCAACCAGGTGGAGCAGGTCATGCTGTCCGACCTGCCCATCATCCCGGTGGTGCAGGCGGTGGACTGGTACCAGTGGAACGACTCCTCGCTCACCGGATGGCCCACGCCCGGCAACCCGTACGCCCAGCCGGCCGCGTACTCCTACCCGGATGCGGAGCAGGTGCTGCTCCATCTCAAGACGAAGTGACCCGCAGGAGATGACACCGCGCAGGTGACGCCGCGCCGGTGATCCGGTGCGTGCCCGGGGCCAGCCCCCGGGCACGCACCGCCGCCGGCCAGACCGCCCGGATGAGGAGCTCACCATGATGACAAGGAGGCGAGCATGAGATTCGCGCTGCGCCGCCTCGGCTTCTTCGTGCTCACCCTGTGGGCGGCGCTGACCCTGAACTTCCTGCTGCCCCGGCTCATGCCGGGAAACCCCGCGCTGGCCATGCTGGCCAAGTTCCACGGCCAGCTCGGCCCGGGCACGCTGCACGCCCTGGAGGTGCTGTTCGGGGTCAACACGAACAAGGGCCTGGTCGCGCAGTACTTCAGCTACCTGCACCAGGTCTTCACCGGTAACTTCGGGCCCTCGCTGGACTTCTACCCGGAGCCGGTCACCTCGGTCATCGGCAGCGCCATCTGGTGGACGCTCGGCCTGGTCGGCATCGTCACCATCCTGGCCTTCCTGCTCGGCACCGGCCTGGGCATCGTGTCCGCCTGGCGGCGCGGCGGGCGCCTGGACAGCGTGCTGCCGCCGGTGTTCGTGATCACCTCCGCGATCCCGTATTTCTGGATGGGCATGGTGCTGGTGCTGATCTTCGGGATCACCCTGCACTGGCTGCCCACCGAGGGCGGCTACTACGTATCCACGGACAGCCCGGGCCTCAACCTCACCTTCTTCCAGGACGTGCTGTCCCACGCCGCGCTGCCCGCCATCGCGCTGCTGATCACCACGATCGGCACCTGGATCCTGACCATGCGCAACACGATGATCACCACGCTGGCCGAGGACTACGTGCGGATGGCCCGGGCCAAGGGGCTGCCGGGCCGGCGCATCATGGTGGACTACGCGGCGCGCAATGCGATCCTGCCCAACCTCACCGGATTCGCCATGTCCCTGGGCTTCGTCGTCAGCGGCGCCATCCTGATCGAGTACGTGTTCAACTACCCCGGTGTCGGCTACATGCTGCTGCAGGCCGTGCAGGGCGAGGACTACCCACTGGAACAGGCGCTGTTCCTGCTGATCACGGTGGCGGTGCTGTTCGCCATCCTGCTCGCCGACATCGCCACCGCACTGCTCGACCCGCGCACCAGGACGGGGGGGTAGCCATGTCGATGCCCATCTCCGGGGTGCCCGCCACCCTCGAGCCCGCAGGCACCGGCCCGGCCGGGGCCGGGCAGGCCCCGCTGCCGCGCACCCGCGCGCTGGCCCGGATGGCCCGCGCGATCCGGTCCAACCGCAAGGCCACCGCGGGCACCGTGCTGCTGGCCATCTTCGTGTTCGCGGCCGCGTTCCCCGGCCTGATCGCGAAGGACAACCCGGGCGCGGACGCCTACCCGCCCAAGCTGGGCCTGTCCACCGCCCACCTGCTCGGCACCACCGCCTACGGCCAGGACATGTGGGCCCAGCTCGTCTGGGGCACCAGGAACGTGATGATCATCGCGTTCACCGTCGGGCTGGCCGCGACCGGGATAGCGGTCCTGATCGGAGTCGCGGCCGCCTACCTCGGCGGGCTGTGGGACGGCTCGCTCAGCCTGCTCACCGACGTGCTGCTGGTCATCCCGCTGTTCCCGCTGCTGATCATCATCGCCGGGTACGCGCACGGCGGGGGCACCCTGGTGCTCATCCTGGTGATCACCGTGACCAGCTGGTCCTACACCGCGCGGCAACTGCGGGCCCAGGCGCTGTCGCTGCGCAGGCGGGACTTCCTGGAGGCGGCCCGGGTCCGCGGCGAGCGGCGCCTGTACATCATCGTGGTCGAGGTCATCCCCACCATGACCTCGCTGATCGTGGCGGCCTTCCTGACCAACGCGCTGTACGCGGTGCTGTTCGCGTCCAGCCTGCAGTTCATCGGCCTGGGCAACCCGAACACGCAGAGCTGGGGCACGATGCTGTACTGGGCGCAGAACAACGCGGCGCTGCAGACCGGCCAGCCCATGTGGGCCCTGGCGCCGGGTGCCTGCATCGCCGCCCTCGGTGCGGCGTTCGCCCTGCTCAACTACGCTTTCGACGAGATCGGCAACCCGGCGCTGCGGCCGCCGCCGGCCGCGGAAGCAGGTGACGAATGCCTGACCCCATCCTGGCCGTCCGCGACCTCACCGTGGAGTACGCGATGGACCGCGGCCCGGTCCGCGCGGTCGAGGACGTCAGCTTCGACCTGGCGCCCGGGGAGTTCGTCGGCATCGTGGGCGAGTCCGGGTGCGGCAAGTCCACGCTGCTGTTCGCCATCGCCCAGCTGCTCGCCCCGCCCGCCGCCGTCACCGGCGGCAGCGTGACCTTCGCCGGCCGCAGCATGGTCGGGCTGACCGACGCCCAGCTGGCCGCGGTGCGCTGGAAGGACCTGTCCGTGGTCATGCAGAGCGCGATGAACGCGCTCAACCCGGTCACGTCAATCGGCGCGCAGTTCCGGGACGCGATGCGGGCGCACGGCGTGACGTCCAAAGCCGAGATCGCCGACCGGTCCGCCGAGGTGCTCCGCATGGTCAGCATCGACCCGGTGCACCTCAAGAGCTACCCGCACCAGCTGTCCGGCGGGATGCGCCAGCGCTCCATGATCGCGATGGCCATGCTGTTCACCCCGGAACTCGTGATCATGGACGAGCCGACCTCCGCGCTGGACGTGGTCGCCCAGCGGTCGCTGATGGCGCAGATCAAGGACCTGCAGCGGCGGCTCGGTTTCGCGATCATCTTCGTCACCCACGACATGTCGCTGGTCAGCCACTTCTCCGACCGGCTCATGGTGATGTACGCCGGCCAGGTGGCCGAGCTGGGCCCGACCAGGCAGGTGTTCGACACGCCGCGGCACCCCTACAGCGCCGGGCTGCTGGACGCGTTCCCGTCCATCCGGGGCGCCCGGCATCCGCTGACCGGCATCCCGGGCAGCCCGCCCGACCTGGCCCGGCCGCCGGCCGGCTGCCGGTTCGCGCCGCGCTGCCCGCAGGCCATGGACCGCTGCGCTGGCACTCCCCCGGGCCTCTACCAGGTCGGCGAGGTCCAGGTCCGCTGCCTGCTGCATGCCCCGCAGGACGGCCGCGGGGCGGCCGAGACCGCGGGGACCACGACGACCGGAGGCGGCAATGAGTGAGGGGGCGGCTCCGCCCGGTAGCACAGTGCCGCTGCTGCGCACCGAGGGCCTGACCAAGCACTTCAAGATCGGCAGCACGCTGTCCCGGCACACCCTGCACGCGGTCGACGACGTGAGCCTGGCCATCGGCGAGCGGGAGATCGTCGCGCTGGCCGGGGAGAGCGGCAGCGGCAAGAGCACCATCGCCCGGCTGCTGGCCAAGCTGTACAAGCCGACCAGCGGCGAGATCTACTTCCAGGGGCGGCCGGTCTCGGCGATGCGGTCCCGGAAGGACACCCTGCACTACACCGGGCTGGTGCCGATGGTCTTCCAGGACCCGTTCAGCTCGATCAACCCGGTGCTGCGCATCTCGCACGGCATCCTGCGCGGCCTCAAGCTGCACCGGCCGGAACTGTCGGCCACGCAGCGCCAGGCCGAGGCGGAACGGGTCTTCGAGATCGTCGGGCTCACCCCGGCCGCCGAGGTGCTGCAGCGGTTCCCGCACGAGCTGAGCGGCGGCCAGCGGCAGCGGGTCGGCTTCGCCCAGGCCCTGGCCCTGCGCCCGCAGCTGATCCTGGCCGACGAGCCGGTGTCCATGCTCGACGTGTCGATCCGGATCGGGCTGCTCAACCTGATGCGCTCGCTGCGCGACGACCAGGGGGTCTCGATCCTCTACATCACCCACGACATCGCCAGCGCGCGGTATGTCGCGGACCGGCTGCTGGTCATGTACGCCGGCCAGCTCGCGGAATCCGGCGCGGTGGAGGACGTGCTGGCCAGCCCGCGGCACCCGTACACCCAGCTGCTGCTGTCCGCCGTCCCGGACCCCCGCGCCCCGCTGGACGTGTCGGCCGAGACCGACCTGGGCGAGCCGCCGAAGGTGATTGACCCGGCCCCGGGCTGCCGGTTCCGCTGGCGCTGCCCGCTGGCCATCGACGAGTGCCACCAGGTCACCCCCGGCCTGGCCGAACTGGGTCCGGGGCACGCCGCCGCCTGCCACGTCGCGGCGGCCGGAGCGGAAGTGAGGGCGTTCGGGTGAAGATCGCGGTCGTCGGCGGGGGGTCCACGTACACCCCGGAACTGGTTGACGGGGTGGCCCGGCTGACCGGCGCCCTCAAAGTCACCGAACTCGTCCTGGCCGACCCGGACGAGGGCCGGCTGGCCGTGGTCGGCCCGGTCTCGGCCCGGATCATGCGCCGCTACGGGCACCCGGCCCGGCTGCGCTGGACAACCAGCCTGGACGAGGCCGTGGACGGCGCGGGCGCGGTCCTGCTCCAGCTGCGGGTCGGTGGCCAGGCCGCCCGCCAGCGGGACGAGACCTGGCCGCTGGAGTGCGGCTGCATCGGCCAGGAGACCACCGGGGCCGGCGGCCTCGCGAAAGCACTGCGGACCGTGCCCATCGTCCTTGATATCGCCGAACGCACCCAGCGGCGCGCTGACCCCGGCGCCTGGATCATCGACTTCACCAACCCGGTCGGCATCGTGACCCGGGCGCTGCTCGACGCCGGGCACCGCGCGGTGGGCCTGTGCAACGTGGCCATCGGGTTCCAGCGGCTGTTCGCCGGGCTGCTCGGGGTGGACCCGGGCCAGGTGTCCCTGGACCACGTCGGCCTCAACCACCTCACCTGGGAGCGGGGCGCCTGGGTGGACGGCACCGACCGGCTGCCCGCCCTGATCGCCGCGCACGGCGCGGAGATCGCGGGGCACACCGGCTTGGCACGGGGCGTTATGAACGATCTTGGCGCCGTGCCGTCTTACTACCTGCGCTATTTCTATGCTCATGACGCGGTGGTGGCGGAGGAGCGGGGCCAGCCCACCCGGGCCCAGGAGGTGGCCGCGATCGAGCGGGAGCTGCTGGCCATGTACGCGGACCCCGCGCTGGACCGCAAGCCGGAGCTGCTGTCCCAGCGCGGCGGGGCGTACTACTCGGAGGCGGCGGTCGCGCTGCTCGCCTCGCTGGTCAGCGACGCCGGGGACACCCAGGTGGTGAACCTGCGCAACGGCGGCACGCTGGACTTCCTGCCCGACGACGCGGTCATCGAGGTGCCCGCGGTGATCGGCGCGGCCGGGCCGCGCCCGGTGCCGGCGGCGCCGCTGCCGCCGCTGATGCGCGGGCTGGTGGCGCACGTGTCCGCGTACGAGGAGCTGGCGGTGGACGCCGCGCTGCGCGGCGGCCGGGACCGGGTCCGGGCCGCGCTGCTGGCCCACCCGCTGGTCGGCCAGCTTGACCTGGCCGACGGGCTGGCCGACCGGCTGATCGCCGAGAACCGTGACTTCCTGCCCTGGGCCAGTGCTGGCCCGGGGGGACGACCGTGAGCTGCAGAACTACCTGCCGTCCTGGCCATCGACGGCGGGAACAGCAAGACCGACATCGCGCTGGTGGCCGCGGACGGGACGCTGCTCGCCGGGGGCCGTGGTCCCGGGGTCCGCACCTTTCCCACGCCACCGGTCCTGGCCGCGATCGGCGCGGTGATCGGGGCGGCGGCCCTCGACGCGGGGCGGCCGGGCGGGTGGCCGGTCGCGGCGCACACCGTCGCCTGCATGGCCAACGCCGACCTGCCTGAGGAAGAGGAGCGGCTGGCCGCCATGATCGCGGCCGCGGGCTGGAGCACGACCACCGAGGTCGCCAACGACACCTTCGCGGTGCTCCGGGCCGGCCTGGACACCCCTCCCGGCCGGCCTGGGGCGTGGCGGTGACCTGCGGCGCCGGGATCAACTGCGTGGGCGTCGCCCCGGACGGCCGGACCACCGGGTTCCTCGCGCTGGGCGGCATCACCGGCGACTGGGGCGGCGCCTACGGGCTCGGCCGCGCGGCGTTGTGGTGGGCGATCCGCGCCGAGGACGGCCGGGGGCCGCAGACCGCGCTGCGCGGGGTGGTGGCCGGCCATTTCGGCATGCCCGCGGTCCGTGACGTCGCCGTGGCGATCCACCTCGGCAAGATCTCCGAGGACGACCTGCAGGGCCTGGCCCCGCTGCTGCTGGCCACGGCCGGCCAGGGCGATCAGGTGGCCCGCGACCTGGTTAGCCGGCTGGCCGGCGAGATCGCCACGATGGCAGGCACGGTGATCCGGCGGCTCGGCCTGACCGGTCAGCCGGTCCCGGTCGTGCTGGGCGGCGGGGTGCTCACCGCCCGGGATCCGCAGCTCCTGGGCTGGATCACCGAGGGGCTGGCCAGCCAGGCGCCGGGGGCTGAGGTCAGCGTGGTGCAGGTGCCGCCTATCGCGGGCGCCGCCCTGCTCGGCCTGGACCGGGCCGGCGCCGCCGCGGATGCCGAGCGCCGGCTCCGCGCCGCCTTCGCCCGGGAGCCGTCCCGCCACCCCTGACCCCGGGGCCGCGGTCAGGATGCGCGGGCGGCCAGGAGGTGGCAGGCGACCGCGGCGGCGGCGACCACGTTGAGCGAGTCGATGCCGCGGGCCATGGCGGCCGGGTCCATCGGGATGCAGACCGCCTGGTCGGCCTCGTGCCGCCACCGTGCGGTCAGCCCATCGCCCTCGGTGCCGAGCAGCAGCGCGACCCGGCCATCCGGGAGCGCGGACGCGACCGGCGCCGCGGACTGGTCCGGCGTCAGCGCGAGCAGCCGGAAACCGGCCGCGCGCAACTCCCCCAGCCCGCCGTACCAGTCGCTCATCCGCGCGTAGCGGATGGCGAACACGGCGCCCATGGACACCTTGACCGCGCGCCGGTACAGCGGGTCCGCGCAGCGCGGCGACAGGACCACCGCGTCGATGCCGAACGCCGCGGCGCACCGGAAGATCGCCCCGACGTTGCCGTGATCGACCAGGTCCTCGAGGACCAGCACCCGGCGGGCCGCGGCCAGCACCTGCGGCACCGGGGGCAGTTCCGGGCGGCTGACCGAAGCCAGCGCGCCCCGGTGCACCCGGTAGCCGGTCAGTTCCCGTGCGGCCTGCTCGGTCATCACGTAGACGGGTGCCGCGCACTCTTCCGCCAGCCCGGCCAGCCGGGCCAGCTTGCCGGTGGTGACCAGGAGCGAGCGGATCGGCAGCCCGGCGGCCAGGGCCCGGCGGATCACCTTCTCGCCTTCCGCCACGAACAGCCCGTGCCGGGCCTCCAGGCTCATCCGGAGCGCGGAATCGGTGAGCGCCACGTAATCGGCGAGCCTGGGGTCGGCCGGGTCAGTTACCTCGATCGGACCAGCCACCGCCCCAGTCTGCCCGGCCCGCCCGGGGCCCGGAGTTATTACAAAGCCAGCAACCGCCAGATCTGTCCAGCATTGCCCCGATAAAGTCGGTCCCACTCCGCGGGGGACCGCGGAGCACCTGATCGAGGGATGCCGTGAACGCTGGAGCCACCGGGCCGCTCTCCCCGTCGGCTCGCACCGGGGGCAGACGGCCCCGCCGGGTTCGGATCTGGGTCGCACTGAGCGCCCTGGCCGGCGTAATCGCCTGCACGCTGCTGGTCGCGTTCGGCGCCGAGGCCGTCGTGTCCCGGGCCTCGTGCACCGCGCACCCGGCCGTCGTGCGCCTCGCCGCGGCGGAGGAGATCGCGCCCGCCATCCAGCATGTGGCGAAGTTCTTCAACGCGGAGCATCAGGACGTCAACGGGCATTGCGCGGTCGTCCACGTCGTCAGCGACTCCTCCGCCACGGCCGCGGGGCAGATAGCCCAGTCTGGTTCCAGTGCCGCCTTCGACGCCTGGATTCCCGACTCGTCGCTGTGGGTGAGCGTGGCCCGCAGTTCCCCGGCTGGCGCCCAGCTCGTCCAGCAGACCGGTCTCACCGTGGCCAAGTCCCCGCTGGCGATCGTGATGCCCAGGTCCGTGGCCGAGCAGCTGCCCGCCTACGGCGCGTCGGTGGGCTGGCAGTTCCTGCTGCCGCAGTCGGTGGGCGGCCCGGCCACCGGCCTGGGGCTGCATGTGGACTTCCCCGACCCGGCCGGAAGCTCGGCGGGCCTGGCCACGCTGATCGAGTTGCAGCACATGCTCGGCTCGGGCACGGCCGCCCTGGCCGACTTCACCAAGTTCGTGTTCAACGTCCAGGTGACGAAGGACGCGGGCAGCGCGGCCCTCACCTCCCTGGCCAGCCTGGCCCAGCCACCCCGCGACGAGCGGCCGGTCACGGTCGCCTCGGAACAGGCGATCGCCCAGTTCGACCGGGCGCACCCCGCGCAGTCGCTGTCGGCCAGGTACCCCACTCAGGGCACCTACGAGCTGGACTACCCCTACGTGCTGACCACCGCGAACGCCGACACCAAGAAGGCCGCGCAGGCGTTCGAGACCGCGCTGCGGTCCGCGTACGCGACCTCGTACGTGCGCTATGAAGGATTCCGTTCGGCCGCCGGGGCCGCGCCGTCCTGGATCGGCCAGTACGGGCTGGAGACGGGGCAGCCCGCGCTGTCCCAGGCGGCCGCCCCCGGCCAGGCGCAGACCAGCCTGCAGGCCTGGGAACGGCTCAGCCTCGGCTCCCGCGACCTGGTGCTGCTGGACGTCTCGGAGCAGATGGCCACGCCGGTCGCGGCCGGCGGCCCCACCCTGGAACAGGTTCTCGGCCAGGCCGCGGGTCTCGGCCTGGCCCAGTTCCCGGACAGCACCCAGCTCGGTGACTGGGCGTTCGCCAGCCACCTGGACGGCAGCCTGCCGTACAAGGAACTCGTCCCCGTCGGCCCGCTGTCGGCCCCGCTCGGCCTGATCACCCGGCGCCAGGAGGCCGGGCAGATCGCCCAGCAAGGCAAGCCGGTGCCAGCCCCCGCCGCCCTGTACGGGAGCATCCTGGCGGCATTCCGGCAGATGACCTCGACCTACCAGAGCAGGTACTCCAACGCGGTGCTGGTCATGACGGCGGGCGTGGACAACGCTCCGGGCGACATGTCCGCCAGCGCGCTGGTGCAGCAACTGCACCAGCTCTACAACCCCCGGCGGCGGGTCGAGATCATCGTCATCCAGTTCGGCAAGGCCGGGAACTTCGCGGCGCTGCAGCAGATCGCCGGCGTGACCGGCGGCCAGGCGTTCGAGATCACCGACCCGGCCCAGATCAGCAAGGTGTTCTTCGCCGCCGTGGCCCGGCGGCTGTGCACCCCGAACTGCGGCCCGGCCTGCCCAGGCGGCACGGGCGGATCGGCCAGCACCCAGGCGGCACGGGCGGATCAGGCCAGCTCAGCAGGCCGGCAACTCCGGCAAAATTTCTTACGGATCCATGACAACCCCCTGGGAGGGCGTCGCGTCTTTTATGTGAGGCCCGACGAGAGCGGGGCGTCGGGCCTCATCGAACTACCTCAGTACGGTCGGCCCGGAGCGAGCTTTCACCGGGCCACTGGCTGAGGGATGGGACATGAGGTCCGGCCAGAGCGGGGTGCCGGGCCTCATTTCCTTGTCCGGGGCAGGACTGGCACCCCCGGCACGTCAGGCGCGGCGCCGGCCGCGGCTCAGCCGGCGGAGTCCAGCAGCCGGTGCCCGCGCGCAACCAGCAGCGGCACCGCCGGGCCTTCCCGCTCGAAGCCCTCCCCCACGGTCTTGCGCTGCAGGTAGCGGGCGTGGATGCCTTCCAGCACCACGGCCAGCTTGAAGCAGCCGAACGCCATGTAGTAGCCCAGGCCACTCACGTCCCGGCCGGTGATCGCCGAGTACCTGTCCGCGATCTGCGCCCGGCTGAAGAAGCCGGGGGAGGCGGTGATATCGGCGGCCACGCTGAGCTCCATCGACTCGTCGTCGTCCGGTTGCGCCCAGTAGACGAGGGCGAGGCCAAGGTCGGCGAGCGGATCACCCAGGGTGGACATCTCCCAGTTGACCACCGCCGCGATGGCTGGCCGGTCCCCCAGCGTGATCAGCATGTTGTCCATCCGGTAGTCGCCGTGCACCAGCGTTCCCGGGCCCTCGGACCGGCCCGGCAGGCCCGCGGCGAGCCGCTGGGTGAGCTGGTCATAGCCGGGCACCTCGCGCGTCACCGACAGCTCCCACTGCCGCTGCCAGCGAGCCAGCTGCCGCTCGAGGTAGCCCTCGGGGCGGCCGAAGCCCGCCAGGCCCACCGACGCCGGGTCCACTCCGTGGATCGCCGCCAGCATGGTGGCGAACTGCCCGGACAGCAGGGCGGCCTGGTCCGGGGTGACCAGGTGCCCGTCCGCCCGGGTGCGCAGCACATGTCCCGGCACGTGGCGCATGAGGTAGAACGGGGCGCCGATCACCGCGGGGTCGTCGCAGAGCGCGATCACCCGCGGCACCGGGATCTCCGTGCCCTGCAGCGCGCTGAGCACCCGGTACTCCCGGCTCATGTCATGCGCGGTGGGCAGCACGTGCCCCAGCGGAGGCCGCCGGAGCACGAGCAGTGGCGCCTCGGGGCCGGCCGTGCCGCGGGGGTCCAGCAGGTACGTCAGGTTGGACCGGCCGCCGGCGATGAGGCGGACGTCAGGGGGGGCAGCCGAGGGCAGGATGCCGCTGTCCTGCAGCCAGCGGCCCAGCCGGGGCAGATCCTCGATACCGGGGACAGCATCGGTCGCCATCGCACGCTCCAGTCCCGCGCCGCCGGCACCGGACCGCCCGGCGTGCATCCTGACACGCTAGCGCGCCGCGGCCGGCCTGCCGAGGTGGTTGGCCGGGGGACCGCGGGCGCTCACCTTCGGGCCTCTGGCCCTCTGGACTAAAGCGCCGCCCTGACGTACTCAGGTAGGGGTACCGCCAACAGGTCTAGACCTGAGGATGGAGCATCGTGACTGACGCCTGGATGCCAGGGGCCGAGCGAGTCCTGGCCGCCGCCGATGGTGGCTGCCTGAAGGGTGGCATCCCACGAGCTGTCTGGCTGGTCCTGCCGGGGGACCCGGTGCGCACCACCGCGCGGGAATCGGCGGAATCCCTGGCCCGCCTGGGCCGGCCGTGCCACCTGGTGTGGAACCCGCTGAGCGGTGACGTGGCCCAGCTCATCCCGCTGACCCGGGCGGCGCGGGCACTCGGCTGGCCGTCCGACTCCCCCCGGCTGGCCTGCTCCCCCCCGGGGGAACCGCTGGCCCCGGCGGCGCGGGACGGGCTGCCCGGCGTGAACAACGAGGGCCGGGTGTGCGCCCAGATCGGAGTGATCGGCCAGCCCGGGGCACTGTTCAGCAACGGCTCGGCCACCCGGCTGCACGAGATCGTGAAGTGGCTCGATTCCTGGCGGGTGCCGCACGGCGGGCCGGCTTGCCGGCCGCCCCAGGCCCCGGCCGCCCGGGCGCCGCGCAGCCGGCGGGACTGGGCCCGCGGTGGCCATTTCCACGCTTCCCAGGTGCCCGGCTGTCCCTGCGCCAGGCCCATGGCCATCGACAGCGGCCGGCCCACCGGCGCTCAGCGTCAGCGGCCTGCCGGCTGGCCCGCGGCCGCCGCCCCGGGCGGCATGCCCAGCGGGGGCGGCGGCACCCCCGCCGCCCCCGGCACGCCGGGCGGACCGTTCCGCGGGCCCGCCAGGATCCCGGCGATGACCCGGCAGCCGCGGCGCACGCCGGCCAGGTCGGCCGCGCCGTAACCGAGCACGAGGCCGTGGCCGGTGACCGGCCCCGCGTAATACCGGTGGTCCAGGGCCGCGATCATGACGCCCCGCTGCTCCGAGGCCGTCACCACCGGCGCAACCAGTCCGGGCGGCAACTCCAGCACCATGTGCATGCCCGCGGTGTCCCCGGTCAGCCGGGCCGCGGGCACCGCCTGGCCGGCGAGCACCTCGCCGAGGATGGCCGTCATGGCCGCGCGGCGGCGAGCGTACTCGTGCCGCATCCGGCGCACATGCCGCTCCAGCTCCCCGCCGGCCAGCAATCCGGCGACGACGCGCTGAACCGGCTCGGGCACGCGTTCCCCCAGGGCGGCCGCAGCCTGGGTGAGGACCGGGATCAGGTCCGGCCGGGCCACCATCCAGCCCGCGCCGAGCGCGGGCGTCAGCGTCTTGGAGGTGGTCCCGAGATAGATGACCGCCTCGGGGTCCAGGCCGAACAAGGTGGGCAGCGGGGCGACGTCATAGCGGAACTCACCGTCGTAGTCGTCTTCGAGGATGAGGGCGCCAGTCGCGTGCGCCCAGGCCACCAGGGCCTGGCGGCGGCGCACGGGCAGCCGCCCGCCCAGCGGGTACTGATGGGCCGGGGTGGTGTAGACGAGGCGGAGGTCAGCGGGGAGGTCCTCGACGACCAGCCCGGCCGCGTCCACCCGGCAGGGCACCAGCCGGGCACCGTGGGCGGCGAAGACCGACCGGGCCGCCGGGTAGCCCGGCTCCTCCACGCCGACGCGGTCACCGGGGCGCAGCAGCGCCGCCGCGGCCAGCCGCAGCCCGGCCGCGACACCCCGGGTCGGCAGGATCTGGCTGGCCGCGCAGCGGATGCCGCGGCCCCGGCGCAGGTAGCCGGTGAGGGCCTGGCGCAGCTCGGGCAGGCCGCCGGGGTCAGGCCACCCGGACGGCGTCGGCCGGCCCGCCTGCCGCCAGGCGCGGCGCCAGGCCGCCTGGTCGATCCCGTCCGCCCAGGGAATGCCGGGCCGCAGGTTGACCGGGGACGATGGCCCGGGACTGGGCCCGGCCGCCCCCGGCACAGGCGCCGGCCGGATCGCCGCCGGGCGCGCCGCAGCGAAGCCGGCCGGGGACACCGCGACGGGACCGGCCCAGGACGCCGCGACGGGACCGGCCGGGGACACTGCGACGGGGCCGGCCGGGTCAGCCGCCAGGCCGGGCGGGCTTCCCGCGCCCGCGGCCACGTAGGTGCCCGATCCGTGCCGCCCCTCCAGCCACCCTTCCGCGAAGAGCTGCGTGTAGGCCGCGGTGACGACGGTCCGGCTCACCCCGAGGGTGGCGGCCAGGGCGCGGCTGGACGGCAGCCGCTCTCCCGGGGCGAGCCGGCCGTCGGCCAGTGACTCGCGCAGCTGGGCGGCGATCTGGGTGGTGAGCGGCGCGACATCGCCCCGGTCCGCGCTAACCGGCAGCTCAACGGCGGCTCGCCCGAAAGTGGTCATCAGTTCTTTCCTCATAGTGGCTACTGCCATAGGTCCACTTCCTGGGTACCGTAAAGCATCATGAGCACTGAGCGCACCGCCGGCCACTCCCCGGCGGCACAGATCACCATGCCCGCGGCCACGGCGCTGTCCGGCACCGAGCGGACCGCGCTGCGGCGGCATAAGGAACGGGGCCGGGAGGACCGGGCCGACCTGTACGCGGTGCTGGACGCCGGGCTGGTCTGTCACCTCGGCGTGCTGGTCGATGGTGTCCCGGTCGTGCTGCCGACCGGCTACGGCCGCGACGGCGACCTGCTCTACCTGCACGGCTCCTCAGCCAACCGCGGCCTGCTGGCCGCCGATGGCCAGGAGGTGTGCGTGACCGTGACGCACCTGGACGGGATCGTCTGCGCCCGGGCCGTGTTCAGCCACTCGATGAACTACCGGAGCGCGGTGGTGTTCGGCACGGCGCGGCTGGTCACCGGGGATGAGGAGCGCCTGCACGGGCTGCGGGTGATCACCGAGAACCTGGTGCCCGGCCGCTGGGCGGCGGTCCGGCCGCCGACCCGCAAGGAGATGGCCGCGACCGCGGTGCTCGCGGTACCGCTGGCCGAGGCGTCGGTGAAGGTGCGCAGCGGCCCGCCCGGAGATGACCCGGACGATTACGCCCTGGACGTGTGGGCCGGGGTGGTGCCCGCCGCGCTTACCTTCGGCCGGGCCGAGCCGGATCCGGCGCTGGCCCCCGGCACTCCCGTGCCCGCGCACATCCAGGCGCTCGCCGGTGCCGGGGATCCGGGCCCCCGGCCCTGATGCCGCCCAGGTGGGGACGTGGACGGGAAACATCGGTGAGGCTCTAGTCTTGGGGGATGACTGACCAGCTCGTCTGGATCGACTGCGAGATGACCGGGCTTGACCTTGCCCGTGACGCCCTTATCGAGATCGCCTGCCTGGTGACCGACGGCAACCTGACGGTGCTGGACGAGGGCGTGGACCTGGTGATCAAGCCGCCCGCTGAAGCGGTGGACCACATGGTCGAGGTGGTCCGGGAGATGCACACCACCTCCGGGCTGATCGAGGAACTGGCCGCGGGCGTGCCCCTCGCCGAGGCCCAGGAACAAGTCCTGGCCTACGTGCGCGGTCATATCCGGGACGCGCGGAAGGTGCCGCTGTGCGGCAACTCCATCGCCACCGACCGGGCGTTCCTGGCCCGGGACATGCCCGAGCTCGACGCGTTCCTGCACTACCGGATGGTGGACGTGTCCAGCGTCAAGGAACTCGCCCGGCGCTGGTACCCGCGGGCCTACTTCGCCAGCCCGCCCAAGCATGGCGGGCACCGGGCGCTGGCCGACATCCGCGAGAGCATCCAGGAACTGCGGTACTACCGGGAGGCGATCTTCGTCCCGCCGCCCGGCCCCGATTCAGCCACCGCGCGTGAGATCGCCAGCAAGTACGGCATCGCGCCGGCCGGCAGGGACCGTCAGCCCGGACGGCGGCCCGCGGCGCCCGTGACGGCGGCCGGCGGGCATCCGGCCGGGCTTGTCACCGGTATCCGGTTCTGAGTCGGTGCCAGACGCCGCTATGCTTCATGCAGCCGCTGGCGATGGTGGGCGTAGCTCAGTTGGTTAGAGCGCCAGGTTGTGGTCCTGGATGTCGTGGGTTCGAATCCCATCGCTCACCCCACTGAAAGAGCGGGTCACGAGGCCGGGCCAGGTACCTGGCCCGGCCTCCCGCATGCTGTCCTGCGCTGCGCCCCGGGCTGGTGGCCGGACACTGGTGGCCGGACACTGTGTGGCCGGACACTGGCCGCCGGACACTGGCCGCCGGTCACTGGTGGCCGGTCAGCCGGGTGGCTGAGTTACTCCTGCGGGGCGGATTCGTCGGGGATGTAGAACATCCGTAGTTGCATGAGCCGCGCTCCGGGCGGGGCGTCTCGTGCGGTGTGCCCATACTTGCTGAGCAGGGCTATGTACTCGTCGTACAGCGCTTCCAGGTCCTCGACGGTGTAGTAGCCATCGGCGCGGGAGGCTTTGGCCCACTGGCCGTGCTGGCGGACGTCGCGGATGAACCGGTTGACCAGTGCCAGCTCGCCCGGAATCTGCCCGGCACGCCATTCATCCAGCGCGGCGCGCTCTTCGGGGCTGAGGCTGTGGTAGTCGGGCTCGCGCATGTCCACGGGGAAGGTGCGCCACCAGCGCTCCCGGCCGTTCGCGCGTTCGGGCACCTCCTCGATGGCACCCGCGTCGGCGAGCAGCCGCAGGTGGTAGCTGGTGGTCCCGGTGTTCTCGCCCAGCGCCTCGGCGAGGGTGGTGGAGGTGGCGGGCCCGTGCTCGGCCAGATGACGCAGCATCTCCCGGCGCAGCGGATGTGACATGGCCTTCCAGCGCTTGGCATCGCCGACCACGCGACGTGGAGTGATCGCCATGCCTGCAGCGTACCAGCATTGCGGAGATCTCTCTGCAGAATTTTATTTGCAAAATTTTCTCTGCATGTCTAGCTTGTTGGCCATGCAGACACGCGCGACGCAGTCCGACGAAGAGTTCCTGGCCCGCTTCGGCGACGTGATCGACGACCGGGTCGCCGAAGCAGTCGATGAGATGCTGGGCCAGGACACGGTGCCGCGGCGACGCGCGTGGCTGCGGCCGGTGCTCGCTGCGGCGGCGCTGGGCGGCCCCGCCCGGCTGCGCCCCACCGCCCTGCGCCGGGCCCGGCTGGCCGCCCTGGCGGTGGGCGGCTTCCTGCTGCCCTGGTGCGTGTTCCTCAGCGCAATGCTCCCGGCCACCGCGCGAGCCCAGAACTGGTCACTGGCCTGGGCGGGCCTGGACGGCGCGGAGGCCCTGGCGGCGCTGGCGACCGCGGTGCTGATCGCCCGCACGGGCACCTGGGCGGCGCTGACCGCGGCGGCCGGTGGCACGTTGCTGCTCGTAGACGCCTGGTTCGACGTGTGCACATCGGCGCCCGGCCTCGATCATGCGCTGGCAATTGCTGAGGCCGTCTTCATCGAGCTGCCCCTGGCGGCCGCCGCGGGCTGGCTCGCGGTCAGGCTGACCCGGGGAACCCGGTGAAGGCGGCGCTGCCGGGTGCCGCCCTAAGCCGGGCCGAGCACGGCGCGGAGCGTCCGCTCCCCCACGGCGGCCAGTTCCGGGTGGTCGGCCGAGTGGGCCACGAACACCAGCCCCAGCACGAGGGCCCAGCCCCGGGCCCGGTCCCACAGGGAACCGCCGGGCGCTCCGTGCTGGCTCGCCGCCGCATAGGCGGCGCGGAACGCCGCATGATGCTCGGCGGGCAGCAGCATCCAGGCCACCGAGAGGTCGGTGGCCGGGTCCCCCGCCGTGATGTCCCCGAAGTCGATCACCCCGCTGAGGCGGCCATGACGGACCAGGATGTTGCCGGGGTGCAGGTCGCCGTGCAGCCACACCGGCGGCCCCGCCCAGGCCGGCGCGGCCAGCGCCGCCTCCCAGGCGGCCAGCACCGCCACCCGGCCGGCCCGGTCCGCCGCGGCGTCCAGGTTCTGGATCACCGTCTCGTGGCGCTGGGCGAGCGGGATACCGCGGCTCGGGTTGGCGGGAGCATCCGGCGGGGCGGGCGCATGCAGGGCGGCCAGGAACCCGCCCAGGCAGGCGGCGGCGTCCTGCCGGTCAGCCGGCGGCTCGAGCCAGGCCGCCCGCCCGGGCAGGAACGGCACGATGCTCCACGGCCAGGGGTAGCCCGGGCCGGGGCGCCCGGCCCGGACCGGCGCGGGGACCGGCAGCGGGAGCCGGGGGGCGAGCACGGGCAGCCACATCAGCTCGTGCCTGATCAACGGGACCGCCGCGGCCCGCCGTGGCAGCCGGGCGATGAGGTCCGGGCCGATGCGGCACAGGACGTTGTCCCAGCCGTTGGCCAGCACGGTGACCGGCAGCGGAGCCAGATCCGGATGCTGGGCGGCCAGCAGCCGCCGCACCAGCCCGGCGGAGATGTCCACCTCCGCAGCAGGCATCGGCCGGGGGCTCATGGTCCGACCCTAGCTCCGGCCGCCCGCACCCTGGGGCCGTCGGCTTACCCGGGCTGGTACAGGCAGAACGGATGGCCAGCGGGGTCGAGATAGACGCGCACGTCGTCCTGGGGCTGGAACTCCGCCAGCAGCCCCCCGGCCGCCACCGCGTGCTCCCCCGCGGTCACCAGGTCATCGACGGCGATATCCAGGTGCACCTGCATCTGCTGGTTCCCTGGTCCGGCCGGCCAGGCCGGCCGTACGTGGGCGGGCTCGGTCTGGAAAGACAAGCCGGCCCCGCCGTCCGGCGAGCGCAGGGTCACCCACCCTGGCTCGTCCTCCGCCGCGGCCCATCCGAGCAGCCTGCGGTAGAAGGCCGCAAGCTCCCGGGCATCCGGCGAGTCAAGGACCACGCCTGACAATCTGAGTGCTGGCGGCTGCGGCACGGCGCCTCCTCGCATCCAGCCCGCTGGGACGGGGCTCCTGGCCCGGCGCCGGCTGGCGCCGCGCATCCTGACCCGCCGACGCTATGCCCGGGTGCCGACAAACCAGCCGGGACCACCTGGGCACCGCCCGGGTCCGGCCGGGCCGAACCGGTTCACCGCGGAGCCATTTTCCAGGTTTCTGGCAACCGCGGCTGGCATGGGCTGGCGGGCCCCGCGCTCGCCTACTGTGATGCCATGCCATCGCTGTCCGAACTGCTCACTGGGTGGCGCGACGACCTGGCGGGCTGGGCCATCCCCGGGCACATCGCCGGGGCGGTGACCGAGTCGCCGTGGGTACTGCCCCGGCAGGTGTTCGCCCGCCGGGCCGACCGGCTGCGCCGCGCCCCGGCCGGGCCGTCCTATGAACGCGAGTGCGCGGCGCTCGACCCGCCGGGCACCGTGCTCGACGTGGGCGCGGGCGCCGGGGCCGCCGCGCTGCCGCTGGCCGCGCGGGCCACCGGGCTGACCGCCGTGGACTCCGACCCGGAGATGCTGGACCTGCTGGCCGAGCGGGCCCGCGCCGCCGGCCTCGCCACCCTGGTGTGCGGCCGCTGGCCGGACGTGGCCGCCGAGACTCCCGCCGCGGACCTGGTGACCTGCCATCACGTGCTCTACAACGTCCCGGACCTGGGCCCGTTCGTCGATGCGCTGACCGGGCACGCGCGGCGCCAGGTGGTCGTCGAGATGACGGCGGCCCACCCGCTGGCGTCACTCAACCCGCTGTGGCTGCACTTCCACGGGCTGAGCCGGCCGGAGGGGCCCACGGCCGCCGGCGTCCTCGCCATCCTGGACGCGATGGGGCTGCGGGCAGGGCACACTGAATGGAATCGTCCGGGTGAGGCGGATTACACGACAATGAGCGAGCTAGTGGACGTGACCAGGCGCAGGCTGTGCCTGCCCCCGGAACGCGCCGTCGAGGTGGAAGCGGCGCTCCGGGAGCACGGGCTGGGCGATGATCAGCCTGCTGACCTTGGCACGTCCGGGCGGGAAGTGGTCACCATCTGGTGGGAGGGCGCGGCGTGAGCGACTTGTCAGACAGCTGGTTCCGCGACCCGGCGCCACGGCCGTCCCAGCAGGCGCCGTCCGGGCGGGGGTATCCGGGAGCCAGCGAGCCCACCGAGAGCCTGTCGGCGGGCGGCTACCCTGGCGCGAGCGCCTGGCCGGAGCAGCCCCCGGTGCGCGCCGGGCAGGGCGGGCCGCCCGCCGGGCCCGGTTACTCCGGGCGGGGTTCCTCGGGGCGGGGTTACTCGGGCGGCCGCGGCCGCCGGTGGCTGCGGCCCCGCCGGGTCCTGGGCATCATCGCCCTGCTGGTCGTGGTCATCCTGATCTTCACCGGGGCGATGTACTTCTACCTGAACTCCAAGCTGACCCGGGCCAACGTGCTGGTTGACTACGCCGGGCGGCCGGTGGCCGGGGCCGGGGCGAACTGGCTGATCACCGGGGACGACAGCCGCCAGGGACTGACCCCGCAGCAGCAGCGTCAGCTGGCCACCGGGAAGGCCAGTTCCATCACCGGGGCACGCTCGGACACCATCATGCTGCTGCACATCCCGTCCAACGGCCTGCCGCCCGTCCTGATCAGCATCCCGCGCGACTCGTACGTGAAGATCCCCGGCTACGGCATGAACAAGATCAACGCCGCCTTCGCCTTCGGCGGCCCGAAGCTGCTCGCGGAGACCCTGCAGAACGCCACCGGGCTGCAGATCAACCATTACATGGGCATCGGGTTCGGCGGCCTGGTCCATGTCGTGGACGCGGTCGGCGGGGTGCGGATGTGCATCCCGCGCAACCTGAACGACCCCGCCTCGGGGCTGCACCTGAAGAAGGGCTGCCAGACACTGGACGGCGCCCAGGCGCTCGGCTTCGTCCGCACCCGCCACCTGTTCGCCACCCAGGACCTGCAGCGGGAGCAGGACCAGCGGGCGTTCATGAAGGCGCTGCTGAGCAAGATGACCAGCCCGGGAACCCTGGTCAACCCGTTCACGGTGATCCCGGCGACGGTCGGCTCGGCGGACGCGCTCACGGTGGACAGCGGGACGCAGTTGTACCAGCTGGCCCAGGTCGCCTTCGCGCTGCGGCACCCGGAGAGCACCACCATGCCGATTGGCAGTGAGCCGGTGACGGCCGTGGGCGACGTGGTCGTCTGGAACCCGGCCGAGGCACAGCAACTGTTCAACGCGCTGAAGAACGACCAGCCGGTGCCGAAGAACCTGATCACCGGCACGAAGGTCGGCTAGCGCCGCAATACCGGTTCAGCGGCTGGTGGCCGGCTCCGGCCGGTCACCAGCCCGGCAAGAGCCGCCCACGGTCAGTATTGTGCCATTTTGGCCTCTTGCGCATATCGTGTCCGCCTCCGTACCATGCGTCGCATCCCATATCGCTGGTAGCCCTGGCCGGAGGTTAGTTTGAGGACCGGCAGTATCCCCAGCATGAGCCGCCCGCACGGCCTGTCCCTGCGCGAGGCGGAGATCATGACCCTGATCGCGCAGGGTCACTCCAACGGCGAGATCGCCTCGCAGCTCGTACTGGCCGAAAAGACGGTAAAGAACCATGTGAACCGCATTTATGCCAAGCTGGGCGCGCAGTCGCGCGCGGCCGCGATCTCCCGCTGGGGCGACGCTGGCACTGGCATCACCTGACCCCTGGCTGGCCTGCGGCTGGAACTTGTGTGACCATGAGATCAAGCCCAGGGGGTTTTCAGGAAATCTTCAGGTTGACTCCGGAAGATGCAGGTCATGACCATGCCGCAGGTGAATGGGCGGACCCAGGCGGCTGCCCGGCTGCTCGTTGTCGAAGACGAGCCCAACATCCTGGAACTGCTGTCGGCCAGCCTCCGCTACGCGGGGTTTGACGTGCTCACCGCCACCGGCGGCACCGAGGCGGTCCAGGCCGCGCAGCGCCACCGGCCCGACCTGATCGTGCTCGACGTGATGCTGCCCGACATGGACGGCTTCGACGTGGTCCGGCGGCTGCGGGGCGGCGGCGCGCGGATCCCGGTGGTGTTCCTGACGGCCCGGGACGCCACCGAGGACAAGATCCGCGGGCTGACCCTGGGCGGCGACGACTACGTGACCAAGCCGTTCAGCCTGGAGGAGGTCATCGCCCGGATCCGCGCGGTGCTGCGCCGGACGCACGGCGACGGCGTGGAGCCCACCCCCGGCTCAAGTTCGCCGACCTGGAACTGGACGAGGAGAGCCACGAGGTGTGGCGGGCGGGCCAGCCCATCCAGCTGTCCCCCACCGAGTTCAAGCTGCTCCGGTACTTCATGAGCAACGCCAACCGGGTGCTGTCCAAGATGCAGATCCTGGATCACGTCTGGGACTACGACTTCCGCGGTGACACCGGGATCGTGGAGTCCTACGTATCCGTGCTGCGCCGCAAGGTGGATACCGCCGAGCCCCGCCTGATCCACACCCTGCGCGGAGTCGGCTACGTGCTCCGCCTGCCCACGTCCTAACCGACGGGGATGACAACGACGTCCTGGCCGCACCGCTCGCGGGAATTCCTGCGCGCGCTGTCGGGGCGTACCCCGCTGCGGGTCAAGATGATCACGGCCCTGCTGGCCCTGGTCGCCATCGCCCTGGTCGTCATCAGCGCCGTCGGGCTCACCCAGTTCAGCGGGTACCTGCAGGGCCAGTCCGGCAGCCAGGTGGCCGACATCTACAACTCGCGGATGTACAAGCTCAACTCGAGCCAGGGCGGGATCGGGGGCGGCCCGGGCCTGGACTCCAACGACTTCGGCTACTACGGCCCTTACCTCGTCGAGCTGCTGAATACCAAGGGGCAGGTGGTCCAGCCATTCGGCGCGACCACATTCGGCGGCGGGTCGAACCTGCCCGGCCCGTCGGTGCCGACCAGCAGCAGCTGGCTGCAGGCCAACCAGGGCCAGCTGGCCACCGTGGCCGGCCAGGGGGGTAGCGCCAGCTGGCAGGTCATCGCGAAGCCGGTCACGGTCACGCTGACGAACGACCTCACCCAGCAGTCCGCGTCCTCGCAGCGGGTCATCCTCGTGGTGGGCACCAGCCTGGCGAACATCGACCGCACCGTCGGCTGGCTGCGCCGGATCGACCTGCTGGTCAGCGTGGTCATCATGATCGCCCTCGCGGTGGTGGGCATCGCGATCGTGCGCAGCAGCCTGCGGCCGCTCACCGACATCGAGGAGACCGCGGAGGCCATCGCGGCCGGTGACCTGTCCCGCCGGGTGCCCGACCGGGACCCGCGCACCGAGGTGGGCCGGCTGGGCCGCTCGCTGAACACGATGCTGTCCCAGATCGAATCCTCATTCCGGGCCCGGGCAAATTCCGAGGCGGCGGCCCGGCGTTCCGAGGAGCGGATGCGCCAGTTCGTCGCGGATGCCTCGCACGAGCTGCGCACGCCGCTGACCGCGATGCGCGGCTACGCCGAGTACTACCGGCAGCGCGGCGGGATCAGCGAGGAGCCCGCCGCCACGGCCGCGCCGGAAACGGGGAGCGTCCCGGCGCTGAACGGCACCCAGGCAAACGGGTCACCCGGCAGCGGCGGGGGCCAGCTCAGCCGCGCCGACCTGGACCGGATCATGCAGCGGGTGGAGCAGGAGTCGGCGCGGATGGGCGTGCTGGTGGAGGACATGCTGCTGCTGGCCCGGCTGGACCAGCAGCGGCCCATCGAGCGGCGCCCCGTCAACCTGCTCACCCTGGCCGCGGACGCGGTCCAGGACGCGCGGATCATCGCGCCGGGCCGGGCGATCGACCTGAGCGTAGGCTCGGCGACCGCCTTCCTGGTGCTCGGTGACGAGGTGCGGCTGCGCCAGGTCATCGGCAACCTGATGAGCAACGCGCTGAACCACACCCCGGACGGCACTCCCATCTCGGTGCGCATCCTGGCCGGCCCGCGGCAGCCAGTGCCCTCCGTCGTGCTGGAGGTCGCCGACCAGGGCCCCGGGATGAGCCCCGAGCAGGCGGAACACGTTTTCGAGCGGTTCTACCGGGGCGACCAGGCGCGGACCAGGAAGGCCGGCGGCACCGGGCTGGGCCTGGCCATCGTGGCCGCCCTGGTCGCCGCGCACGGCGGCACCGTGACGCTGAGCACGGCCCCCGGCCAGGGGGCGACTTTCCGGATCACCCTGCCGCTCGCTCCCGAGGCACAGCGCGACGAGACCGACCAGGCCGCCGACGAGATCGGCGGCGAGGACGAGCCCCTCTCCCCCGGCACAGCCCGCGGTGACCCGCCCCGGACGGGGCGTTCAGGCGGCCAGGGCAGCGCGCGCGGCGTCGAGCACGGGCTGCCGGTAGGCCGCGCCGAACAGGCAGGCGTGCACCAGCAGCGGGTGCAGCTGGTGCAGCGGCACCCGGTCGCGCCACCCGGGCGCGAGCGGCGCCACGTCCGTGTAGGCGCCGAGGATCCGGTCCAGGTAGGGCGCGCCGAACAGGGCCAGCATGGCCAGGTCGGTCTCCCGGTGGCCGCCCTGCGCGGCCGGGTCGATCAGCCAGCCGCGGCCCCCGGACCACAGCACGTTCCCGGACCAGCAGTCGCCGTGGAGGCGGCTGGGCGGCTCGGGCGGCCCGGCCAGCGCGCTGATCCGGCTGACCACCTCCTCGACCACCGCGGTGTCCGCCGCGTCCAGCGTGCCGGTGTCCGCGGCCCGGCGCAGGTAGGGCAGCAGCCGCTTGCTGGCGTACCAGCTCGCCCAGTCACCGGCGCTGCTGGCCACCGCCAGGCCGCCACGGCCGCGCGTCGCCGGTACGGTCCCCGAGCGGGAGGCTGGCGATGTACCCGGGCCATGGCGTGCCGAACCGGGCCGCCCCGGCCGCGTGCAGCACGGCGAGGTCGCGGCCGAACTGCTCGGCCGCGTGCGCGTCCGGCGCGCCAGCGGGCAGCCAGGCCACGGCCAGCGTGGCCTCATCCCAGCCGAGCACCTCCGGGACCCCCACGGAGCGGGCCTCGGCCAGCCAGCGCAGCCCGCGCGCCTCGGCCTCGAAGATCCCGCCGAGGTCGCCCGCGGCCGCCTTGGCGAACACGGCCCGGCCGTCGGCCAGCGTCACCCGGTAGTGCGCCCACAGGTGCTGTGACCCGACCGGGACCGCCGCGGTGACGGCGCTGCCGGTGACCCGCTCCAGCCGCTCCGCCAGCCGCGGGCCGGCCAGGCCGGCCGCGCTCACCTGCTGCCCGGTTCCGCGGCCGGGGCTTCCAGCAGCGTGGTGAGCTGCCCGGCCAGGCCGCGGACGGCCGCCTGCACCAGGTCCAGGGCGAGCGCGTAGTCCTCGGCGGCACCGCCGTAGGGGTCGGGGACCTGTCCCTGGAAGGGGTCGTCCCGGGCGTCCAGTCCCGGGTCGAAGGAGCGGAACAGCGCCAGCCTGGGCCCGGCCGCCTCCGGGTCCGGGGCCATCTCCCGCAGGTCCTCCAGGTTGGCCAGGTCCATGGCCAGCACCAGGTCCTTGCCGGCGAACCAGGACGGCTGGAACTGCCGGGCCCGGTGCGCCGACCCGTCGTACCCGCGCCGTTCCAGCTCAGCCCGGGCGCGGCGGTCCATCGGGCCGCCCACATGCCAGTCCCCGGTCCCGGCGCTGTCCACCTCGACGAGCCCGCCCAGGCCGGCCCGGCCAAGTTCGGCGCGCGCCGTCACCTCGGCCATCGGCGAGCGGCAGATGTTCCCGAGACAGACGAAGCAGATCCGGTAGGGCCGCAGCGGCACGGCGCGGGGCAGGAGGGACCGGCAACGCGGATGTTTCTGCGGGCATGGGACCAGAATGCCCGACCCGCGGAGTGCTCACGCCCCCGATCGTTGCAGGTTGCGCCGCTACACGGCAGGCGAAAGAGCATGCCACCATAATCGGGTGTCCCAGATCACTGCATACCGCTCCCTGTCCTACTGGCTCAGCTCGCCCGGTGAGGACCTGGCTCCGGGGAACCCGCTGCCGGGCGACACCGACGTGGACGTGGCCATCGCCGGGGCCGGCTTCACCGGCCTGTGGACCGCGTACTACCTGGCGCAGGCCGACCCCGGGCTGCGGATCGCCGTGTGCGAGCGGGAGATCGCCGGCTTCGGCGCCTCCGGGCGCAACGGCGGCTGGTGCTCGGCGCTGTTCCCGGCCTCGCTGGCCAAGCTGGAGCGGATGGCGGGCCGCCGCGCCGCGGTCGCCATGTACCGGGCCATGCAGGACACCGTGGACGAGGTGGGCCGGGTGGCCGCCGCCGAGGGCATCGACTGCCACTGGGCCAAGGGCGGGACCCTCCAGCTGGCCCGGTCCCCGGCCCAGCTGGAGCGGGCCCGCGAGGAGGTGGCGGAGGCACGGTCGTACGGGTTCGGCGAGGACGACCTCCGGCTGCTCAGCGCGGCCGAGACCGCGGAGCGGGTGCGTGCCTCCGGGGTGCTCGGCGCCACGTACACGCCGCACTGCGCCGCCATCCACCCGGCCCGGCTGGCCCGCGGGCTGGCGGCGCTGCTGCGCCGCCGCGGGGTCGCCCTGCACGAGCAGACACCGGTCACCGAGATCGCCCCGGGGCGGCTGCGCACGCCGCACGGCACGGTGCGGGCGCAGTACGTGATCCGGGCCACCGAGGGGTACACGCCACGGCTGCCCGGCCTGCACCGCGCGATTGCCCCGGTGTACTCGCTGATGATCGCCACCGAGCCACTCCCCGCGGCGACCTGGGAAGAGATCGGGCTGGCGGGCCGGCCGACGTTCGGGGACTACCGGCACCTGATCATCTACGGCCAGCGCACCGCGGACGGCCGCTTCGCGTTCGGCGGGCGCGGCGCGCCCTACCACTTCGGCTCGGCGGTGCGGCCGGAGTTCGACCGCTCCCCCGCCGTGTTCAGCGCGCTGCGGCGGTCGCTGGCCGACCTGTTCCCGGCGCTCGGCCGGGCGGCGGGGGCGGGCGGGGTGACGGTGGCGCACGCCTGGGGCGGCCCGCTGGGCGTGCCGCGGGACTGGTGCGCCTCGGCCGGGCTGGACCGCGCGACGGGCCTGGGCTGGGCGGGCGGGTACGTGGGGGACGGGGTGGCCACCACCAACCTGGCCGGGCGGACCCTGGCCGCCCTGGTGCTGGGGCACGACTCGGAGATCACCCGGCTGCCCTGGGTCGGTCACCAGTCGCCGCCGTGGGAGGCGGAGCCGCTGCGCTGGCTCGGCGCCAACGCTGGCCTGCAGGCGATGAGCTGGGCCGACCGCTGGGAGGCACGGACCGGGCACCAGTCGAGGCTGGCCCAGTTCGCCGGGCGGTTCCTGGGCGGCTGAGCCTTCCCGGCCCGCGGCCGGGGCGGGCGGCCGGGGAGCCCGGGCGGTCGGCCGGAGAGCCCGGCCGGGGCTGCCCGGGACCGCTGGCTGGCGGCCCCGGGCAGCCCGGGCCAGGAGCGGCTACCGCTGCCCGAGCGAGGCGGCCCGGGCCAGGGCCGGCACGAACTTCGCGGCGTCGATCGTGCCCCAGCCGCTGGCCAGGTCGTAACCGGCCGTGGCGGGGTACCCGGTGACCCCGGCGAAGCTGTTGTCGCCGGAGGTGATGTCCACCAGCCCGGTGCCCGGCACGCCATGGCGGGCGGCCGTGCCGAGGGCGTACAGCGCCGGGTTGATCAGGCCCAGGCGGTGCCCCGCGGCCTGGTCGGCCAGCGCGACGATGCCGGAGAAGATCGGTGACGCCTCACTGGTCCCGCCGATGATGTACCACCCGGCCCCGCCGGTCCCGGCGAAGGACCAGTAGACCCAGCAGCCGCCGTTGACCGCGGCGCTCATCGAGATGTCCGGCGTGCCGCGGTGCCCGCCGGTCACGCTGCCCAGCCCGGCCTGGTACAGCGGCCGGGAGAACACCGCGGAGACGCCGCCGCCGCCCGCGCCGTACCCGTCGTTCCACACCGAGTCCGGCTGCACCCGCTGCCCGGTGTTATCCAGGTAAAGCTGCGAGCCGCCCACGGAGGTGACCAGCGGGTCGGAGGACGGCCAGGAGTTCACCCGGTTCGGGTACAGCGTCGAGCCGTCGAGCTCGTAGTCGGTGGCACCGGCGTCACCGGAGGCGCCGAGCACCGTCACATGATGGGCGTAGGCGTCCTTGAACGCATACCGCAGGTCCAGCAGGCTCGAGTAGTTGCCCTGGCTGAACCCGGGGAAGGTGTTCTCGGTGGCGCCGAAGCTCTGCGTGATCACGTCACCGATACCGGCGTTGATCAGCGATTCCTCGGCGTTCATCATCTCCGGGAAACCGGTCACGCCCTCGGTCTCGGCGACCGCGGTCTCGGCCAGGACGATCTTCGCGCCGGGGGCGATGGAGTGCGCGTACTCCACGTCGAGGGTCGTCTCCTCGGCCCAGCCCACCTGGGTGGAGTTGGTCGGGTCGAAGGCGGGCACGTTGCCGAACTTGACGATCCGCAGGTCGGGGTTGGGCAGGCCGAACTGCTTGTCGAACGTCTTGATGTCGCTGCTGATCGTGGGCGACCCGTACGAGTCAACGATGACGATCGTCCGGCCCGCGCCGGTGATCCCGCGGTGGTAGAGCGGGTTGAGGTCGTAGGCCGCCTGGTATTGCAGTGGCGTGTAGCACCTGATCTTGAAGGCGGCCAGGCAGTCCGTCGTGGTCAGCGGCGCTGGGTGCACCGCGCCGGTCAGCAGGGGCCCGCTCAGCGCGGGCCGCGGCGCCACCGGGGCGGCGTGACCCGCGGCGCTGGCCGCGCCGGGCGCGGCCAGCGCGATCATGCTGGTGGCCGCCATCAGCGGGAGAGCCCGCGAGGCGAGCCGCCTACCGCGGGATCCGGTGCGGCCAGCGCCGGGCCCGGTGTCACGACGCAGCTTGCCGATTCTGGTTGACATGCCCCTCCTTCACGCGGCCGGGCCCGCCGCCGGCATGGTGGGACAGCGGCGGCCCGGGCGCAGGTTCACGGGCCCGGCGCAGTCCGCCGGGCCTCCCACCCACAGCACTGCTCCGTTATCCCACAGGCCCCAGCCCGCGTCGATGCCTTTGTCACCATTCGCTACGTGCGTGCCGTTATGCAGGATCTTGTCCCAGTGGCCCCCAACGCGGCGTTGCGACAATGCCGGTCGGCGGGTCAGCGCTACGGGCCTGCCTCGTCTCGACCTTCGTTGCTGGACAGGGCGTCGCGTAGTGCTGCCCGCGAAGTGACGCCGAGCTTCGGGAAGATCTGATACAGGTGTGTGGCGACCGTGCGGTGCGACAGGTACATCGCGGCATTCGCGCCGGACAAGGGCGAGTCGGTCAACACGCTCCTCGCCGGCTTCCCGGCCGGCGGGCCGCAGCCGCCGATCCTGCCTCCCAGGGACGGCTTCCTGTTCCTCGACCGGGATAAATTCCATGCATCGTTCGCTGCCGACCTGCCGGCCGGCCTGGCCGCGTTCATGGCCGACTCCCAGGTCCCCTGGGGGTGAACGCGCTCGGCGGAACGATCAGCGAAGCCTCCTGGCGGATCAAGCCAAGCTGGTATCTGGTCGCCACTGACGACCGGATGATCCCGCCGCCTGCGCAGCGTGCGATGGCCGAACGCACCGGGGCCACCGTCACCGAGGTCGCCGGCAGCCACTCGGTCTACCTATCCCAGCCGAAGCCCGTCGCCTCGCTCATCAAGCAGGCCGCCGGCTAACACACGGTTTCCCTCTCAACCCCTCGGTGCGGTCCCGGCACTACCGGTGCCGGGACCACGCCACCTGATTCATCCCCGGGACCGGCTCGGCTGCTCACCTGCGGGAAACCTGGCCGCCGAAGCGGTGACGCTCGATGACGAGGCGCTGCGCCATTGGACGGCGTTAACGCCTGAGCTCACCGGTCGCTGATTAAATCAGCTCGTCTGTCCAGTCAGGATCTGGGAGGGCGCCTGGTGGGGTACACGCCCGCGATGTGGCTCGGCTTCGGTGAGGCCCTCGCTGCCGTTGCCGGTGCGCTCACGGGCCTGCTGTTCGTCGCGCTCTCCGTCAAGGGTGAGGTGCTGGCTGCATCGCGCAGCCTCAGCGCCCGTGCCGCTCAGACCCTGGTGTTGTTCATGACCTCTGTGCTCATCGCGGTCTTGCTGGTGGCTCCCCAGCCAGCGGCCGCCCTCGGCTGGGAGCTGCTGGCTACCGGCGTGGTCTCGGGCGCAGCCCTGTTCATCTTGGACCGGCGAGCGGGCCGCGGTAGCGATCAGGGCGTGGCCCGCTACATCGAACGGTTCTCCCCCAACGCGGTCACCGCCGTGCTCATTGGCGTCGCCGGGCTCACCCTCCTGCTCAAGGCCAGTGGTGGCTTGTACTGGCTGATCCCCGCCGCGGTGGCGAGCCTGGTTGGCGGCGTGATCAACGCGTGGCTATTCCTCGTCAAAGCGACCAGCTAGTCACGCCGAACCGGGCAGGCGCCTGCCAGGCGGGGTCAGGGCCTGGCAGGCGCCGTCGGCGGGCGGCTCGCCACCATGCGCACCGGCACCGGCGGTGTACCGGCGTTAAGCAGGCTAGGGGTGGACTGGCCCGCTGGGCCCGCGGTCGAGGCGCAGCGACTGCATGATGGCGAACGTGGTGGTGGTGGTGAAAATCTCGATGTCCGCGGCGGCTAGCACGCCGGTGTACTTGGCGATGATGGGCGCCGCGGCGCGCTCGGTGACGGTGTCGAGGTGGGCTTTCACCCCGGCCCAGGAGTTCTCCCCGTAGTGCATGTAGAAGGGCACCGGGTCGACGCTGGCCAGGGCTTCTTTCGCGCTGGCTTCGATGTCGGCGATGTACTGCTGGTGCACCGAGACGTCATCGCGGGTGGCCAGCCTGCCCAGGTGCCCGCAGATGAAGTGGGTCCACGGGTAGGACAGCACCGTGGCCGGGGCGGCCATGTATCCGGGGACGTCCTCGGACAGGTTGAGGTTGTAGATGGGCACCCAGCCGGCGTTCACGACGTCGATGAGCATCAGGGCGTCGTGCTCGGGGAAATGGATGTAGATGTTGTCCGGCGAGTGGTTGGGACCATGCCAGGCCAGCTCGGCCCGCTCACCCCCCACCTCCAGCGTGTACCGGTCGGCGAAGGTCACCTCCGGCACCGGCCGGGCCGGGTCATCATCGCGCAGCAGCAGCCGCCGGGTCTCCTCGTGCCCGATGCGGACCACGTCCCCCTCGAACAGCGAGGACGCGCCGGCGTGGTCGGCGTGATGATGGGAGTAGACCAGGTGCGTCACCGTGTTGCTCACGCCGTTGGCGGCGGCGATCTCGTCCACCGCCCGCCGCAGGTTGTGGCCGATGCTCGGCGGAGCGTCGAACAGCACGACGCCGTCCCGGGTGGTCAGGAACGCCGACTGGTAGACGCCGTCGGTGACCCAGTAGAGGTTCCGCTCGACCCGTCCGACGTAGTACCCCTGATCGTTGAGCGCAGGGCCCAGCGCGGACCGGGGAACCGGCGCGTAGTCGGGCAGGTCTGCGGCGCCGTTGGCGCCGGAGGCTGGTGATGTCACGGTATCTCCCTGGAATCTCGCCGCACGTCCCCTGCTGGCCGTGCGAGGTTTCGCGACGGATTCAGGCTGGCCACCAGGCTGGTGAAAGGTCGTCACCGGATCATGGTGATTCGCGCCCCGGCCGCTCAGCCGCCGTAGGCCGGGAGTATCGCTCCGCTCACCGGCGCGGCGGCGTTGCTGACCAGGAACGCGATCACGCCGGCGATCTCCTCGGGCGTGACCGCCTGCGCCATCACCTCGGCCGGGAACGTGGCCCGGTTCACCGGGGTGTCGAGCAGTTGCGGCGCGACCGCGTTCACCCGGATCCCGTGCGGGCGGAGCTCGATATCAAGGGTGCGGGTCAGGTGGGCCAGGGCGGCCTTGCTCACGCTGTAGGCGGCCATGCCGCTGGCTGGCTCGATGGCCGGGCGGGCGGTTACGTGCACGATGGCACCCGAACCCTGCTGCTGCATATGCGGCGCTACCGCCTGGCTCAGCCACAGCGCGGGTCCCAGGTTGACGTCCAGCATGAGCCGCAGCATCTCGGGAGTGGTGCTGAGCGCGTCTCCCAGGCGGAACGCACCGATGGTGTTCACCAGCACGTCAGGGGGCCCGGCCTCGGCGGCGATCCGGTCGATGAGCGTCGCCACCACGGCGGGATCGGTGGTGTCGGCCACCTCGCGGCGGACACTGCCGGGCAGTTCATCCAGCCCGCGCTCACTACGGTTGACCGCCACCACCGAGCGGCCGCCAGCGGCCAGGGTCATCGCCGTCGCGCGGCCAAGCGCACCGCCCGCACCGGCCACGATCGCCACCTGTGCGCTCATGACTTCTCCTTACCTAGTCTTGCGATGGATCCAGGCTGGCCACCAGGCAGGTGAAGGGTCGTCACCGGATCCTGGTGATTCACCCGGCGGGGGCATCACGAACGCGATCGATCGCGTTGAGGCGGCCCACGCGCGCCGTTGACACTGCGTGCGCTGGCCTGATACCGAGAGAACTGTGTGGCCGACGGCAGGGGGTCCGGGGCAGGCGCCAGAGCGGGCCCGGGAGGCGGCTCCGGCAGGCCCCCGGCTGATCGGCCGGGGTGATCTTCTTGCCGCCCTGGATCGCGCGACGGCGCGGAAGGTCACGATCATCTCGGCGCCGGCTGGCAGCGGGAAGACCTCGCTGCTGCGCACCTGGGCCGGCCAGCCGGGCCAGCCGCACCGGCTGGCCGTCGTGCCGGTGCAACGCGACCAGCACGACGCCCAGCAGTTCTGGCTTGCCCTGCTCAGCGCGGTCCGCAACGCCTCCGCCGCAACCGCGCGAGCGGAGCCGCCCGCCGCGACACCCGACTTCAATGGGCGGGCGATGGTCAACCGGGTGCTCGCAGAACTCGCCGGCCAGCACGGCCGCCTCATCGTGATCATCGACGACCTGCACGAGCTGCACTCGCCGGACGCGCTGGGCCAGCTCACGACGTTGCTGACGAACCTTCCCGACAACGTGCATGCGGTGCTGGCGACGCGTCGCGATCTCCGGTTGCGCCTGCATCAGCTACGTCTCGCTGGTGGGCTAGCCGAAATCCGCGCCGCCGACCTGCGCTTCACCGCGCGGGAAACCCGCCAGCTTCTCGATGCCTCAGGCATCGCGCTGTCCGAGGCCGGCGTGGCGCTACTGCATCAGCGGACGGAAGGGTGGGCCGCGGGCCTGCGGCTCGCGGCGATCTCGCTGGCTGACCACCCGGACCCGGAGCGTTTCGTCGCCGAGTTCTCCGGGAGCGACCGGACAGTCGCCGAGTATCTGCTCGCCGAAATGCTGGAGCGCCAGCCAGCGGACGTCCAATCCCTGCTGCTGCGCACCTCCCTGCTGGATTGCGTCAACGGCGAACTGGCAGACCTGCTGACCGGCCACCCGGGCTCAGAACGGATCCTGCTGGAGCTCGAAGACGCGAACGCGTTTGTCGTATCGCTCGACCCCCCGCGCACCTGGTTCCGCTACCACCACCTGTTCGCGGATCTGCTCCGTCTGGAGCTGCGCCGGACGCGGCCCGAAGAAGTGCCCGTCCTGCACCGGCGGGCCGCCGCCTGGTTCACCCAGCATGGCCGGGTCGCCGACGCCATCCGGCACCTGCAGGCGGCGGGCGATTGGCCCGGCGCGGCCCGGCTGCTGGCTGACCGTACGTTCAGCCTGACGCTCGACGGGCAAGCGGAAACCATCCAGGCGCTGCTGCAAGCCTTCCCGCCGCGAGCAGATCACCCCGAGCTGGCCGTGGTGCAGGCGACGGCTGACCTGGTCCAGGGACGCCTGGATGAGGCAGCCGCCCGGATGGCTGTCGCCGAGGCGTACATCGAGACGGCACCGCCAGATCGCCAGCGCCGCCTCCGGGTGGCGATCGCGTCGCTGAAGCTGTCACTGGCCAGGCGGCGCGGCAACCTGGCCGGCGTTCTCGAACAGGCGGAATTCCTTGCCTCCCCGGTCACCGGGCAGTCCGAGGAAGACATCGCGCTCGGCAGCGACCTGCGCGCGGTGGCGCTGATGAACCTCGGCATCGTCGAGGCGTGGTCCCTGGCGGTTCCAGACGCTGAACGCCACCTCCAGGAAGGCGCCGTGCTGGCCCGGACCATCGGCCGGCCGTATCTCGAAGTCAGCTGCCTGGCCCAGCTCGCCTTCGCCTCGAAGATCCACCCGTTCGCCACGACCCGGCGCCGCTGCTACGAGGCGATCGCACTCGCTGACCGGCACGGCTGGGGCGCGGAGCCCATCGCCGCGCCCGCGCTGGTAACGCTGGCCAGCACGATGGCATGGACGGGTGACTTTGCCGAAGGCGACCGGTGGCTGCAGCGCACCGCCCGCGCCCTGCAAACAGACTCCGGGCCCGGCATCCGGCAGCTCGTGCACATTGTGAGCGGCATGCTGCAGGCCGGCCGCGGCCGCCACCATGAGGCATTCGAGGAGTTCAGCGCGGCCGAGCGGCTGCGGTCGCGGCTGGCCGGATCGCACGCGCTGGCGAATCAGGTGACCGGCTGGATGCTGGCCACGCAAGCCCGCCTCGGGCATCCTGGTGAGGCCCGCGCCTGCCTCGCGGCGCTCGATGACGAGCGGGCCAATTCGGGCGAAATCCGTAACGCCGCCGCGGTGATCTGCCTGGCGGAAGGCGATCCGGCCGCAGCCCTGGACGCGGTGCGGGCGGAGCTGGATGGCACGGCACCGGTCATCGGTTACGTCACGGTCGTGGAGGCCCAACTGCTCGCTGGGCTCGCCCACCGCGAGCTCGGTGACCAGCGCGCGGCGAATCAGGCCGCCGAACGCGCCCTCGCCCTGGCCGAGCCGGACACACTCGTCCTGCCGTTCGCGATGACAGGCGCAGCCGAGCTGCTCGAGGCCCTGCCGCGGCACGAGACCGCGCACGCCGCGCTGCGGGCCGACGTCCTCGACGTCGTGCACGGCGGCCCGCTGGCGGCCAAAGACCAGCCAGCAGCACCGCCAACGGAGGAACTCAGCCCCAGTGAGCTCAAGGTGCTGCGATATCTCCCGACCAACCTGTCCCGGCCTGAGATCGCCAGCGAACTGTCTGTCTCGGTGAACACAGTCAACACACACGTCCGCAACATCTACGCCAAGCTCCGGGCCCGTGACCGTTCCTCGGCCGTGCAGCGCGCGCGGGAACTGCGGCTGCTGTCCGCTGGCCTGACGCATTAGCGGGCGGGTCACCAGATCCTGGTGATGAGGATTCACCTGCCCGCCCGCGATCCTGGCGTCATGGACTCAGCCGCCGCCCGGTACGCGATCCGGATCAACGGCCACCTCGGCGCCATGGTGCTCGCTGCGTTCCCGGCGATGGAGCCGCAGCGCCGCGGCGCCGACACCGTGCTCACCGGCCTGCTGGACCGGTCGGCGCTCTACGGCGTCCTGGATCAGATCGACGCGCTCGGCCTCGACCTCCTCGAGATCCGTCAGCTCAGCCAGGAAAGCCGGCCACCACAATCAGGCGGGGGAACTCCGTGACCAAGGGATTCCAGCCACACCAGCTGGCTCAAGCGAGCGCGTTCTCATTGGCGTACGCCGATCCCGTGCCGGGACGCACGTTTGCCCCATGTTGCTCGGATGTGGCGGCACGGGCGCGGTAGCGCGCGGCACCATGCGGCGCCCCTGCTGCCGGTTTGCTGTACAGCGCGGCACGTTATAACCTGACCCGGCATCACGCGCCGCTAGCTCAACTGGCAGAGCAGCAGACTCTTAATCCCCTGGTTCTGAGCCCCCGTCCCTGGCAGCGCAGCCGTGATGACCTGGGGTTTGATCGCTTCAAGGTCTTTTTCATGTGTCCGTTTTGCTCCCATGTTGGATCCGTGTTAGCTCGTAAGTTGGGACCGGGTCGTGGCAGGCTTGTCAAGAACGGCCGCGACCGGGCGGAGCCCAGCGCCGACCGGGCGTCCACGTTCACTAGACCAATGGTCTATACCTCTTGATCCGAACCGGAGCCGGGCCCAGCTAGCCCTGCCAATGCCGTCACGCAGCGTGAAGACTGCTGCTAGTGTGCCCTCGTGCCGCACCGGCTGCGACGGAACGGCCCGCTTGTGGGGTGCCAGAAGTCTGCAGCCTTTTGGGCTGGGACGACGCTTGCAGCTCGGGCAGGGCATGATGACCGAGCATGCGCATCCGTCTGCTCTACCTGATGTTCGCCCGGACCTGCGCCTGGCTAGTCCTGCTCGGCCGGTCAACAGCGTCCAAGGACATCGAGCTGCTCGTGCTGCGGCATGAGGTCGCGGTGCTGCGTCGCACCCAGCACCGGCCGCGCCTGGACTGGGCCGACCGTGCGGTCCTCGCCGCGCTGATCCGGCTCCTGCCCCCCAACCTGCGGACGCACCGGCTAGTGCCGTAGCAGGCCACGTTTGCCCCGTCGAGTCGGGCGGTGGCGGCGGCTGTTGATCCTGCAGACTGGGCCGGTGACCGAATGCCTGCGGGTGCGTGAGATCGATGATGACGAGGGCCGGCGCCTGGTGCGGATCGTGCGCCGGGGCACGGGTTCGGTGGTGACCTGGCGGCGGGCGCAGATGGTGCTGCTGTCCGCCCAGGCCATGGACGTGGCGGCGATCGCGAGGGTGGCGTTCACCAGCGAGGACCGGGTGCGGGACGTGATCCGCAACTTCAACGCTGACGGGTTCATTTCCTTGTATCCGAAGTATCGCGGTGGGCGGCCGCTGAAGTTCACCCTGCCGCAGCGGCGGGAGATCAAGAAGATCGCCAGGTCCAGGCCAGCTGAGCATGATCTGCCGTTCTCGGTCTGGAGCTTGTCCAAGCTGGCGGAGTTCCTGGTCGCTGAGGGGGTGGTCAACGACATCAGCCACGAGGGGCTGCGCACGCTGCTCCGCGAGGAAGGCGTCACCTTTCAACGGATAAAGACCTGGAAGGCGTCGGCGGATCCGCGCTACGCGGAGAAGAAGGCCCGCGTCGAGCACCTGTATGCCATCGCTGACGGCGAGGTAGCGCCGGACCCCGGCGAGCCAGAGGTCTTCTTCTGCGTGGATCTATGCCGACACCGCGACTATGCGGAGGGGCAGGCTGTGGGGTCTTGTCACCGAGGACGGCTGGCTGGTTGCGGCTCGGCATAGTTACAGGCCTTCGAGGAAGGCGAGCGTCTTGTCCGTTGGGTGGTAACGGCCAGGCTTGGCCTCCGCGGGGGTGGTGAGTGCGAGGGCCCTTTCCTTGATGCTGATGTCGGCGTGGACGTAGGCGTCGGTGGACCGGACGCCAGCGTGGCCAAGCCAGAGGGCGATCACGGAAGTGTCAACGCCGGCTTGCAGCAGCGACATGGCGCAGCTGTGGCGCAGGACGTGCGGATGAATCCTCTTGCCGGGCAGCGACGGGCATCGCTGTGCCGCAGTCGCGGCGTGGGTGCTGATCCGCAGTGCGACGGCGTCGCGGCTGAGCCGCCGTCCGGTGCGGGTCGGGAACAGCGGATCGTCGGGATGCCCGGCTCGTTCTCTGAGCCAGACCCGCAAGAGCGTCTCGGCGGGGGTGGTGAGAGGAACAGCGCGCTGCTTTCGTCCTTTTCCTTCGCAGCGGACGTTGGCGCCGGCTCCGAGTGTGACGTCGCTGCAGTTCAGGCTGGTGAGTTCGGAGACCCGAAGGCCGGCCTGGATGGCCAGCAGCATCAGGGCCCGGTCTCGCCGGCCTTCCCAGCGGGCCTGATCCGGCGCGGCGAGCAGCGCATCGACTTCGGTGGCGGTCAGGAACGTCACGATCCGCTTGTCGAACCGTTTCGGGGGGATAGCCAGCACGCGCTGGATGAGCAGCGCATGCTCGGGGTGGCGCAGGGAGGCGTAGGAGAACAGCGAACGGATCGCCGTCAGGCGCACGTTGCGGGTCCTGGTGCTGTTGTGCCGCTCACTCTCAAGGTGGTTCAGGAACGCTGAGATCGTGATGGCGTCCAGGTCGTCCCAGTCGAGCTGGGCGGGCATCTTCCCGGTGCGCTGGCGCACGAAAGTGAGCAGCAGGCGCAAGGCGTCGCGGTAGGCCGCGATGGTCTGCGGGCTGGCCTGGCGCTGCTGGACGAGCCGGTCGGTGAAGAACGCCTGCAATGTCGGCGCGATCAGCGTCATGACCGGGCCGCCGACCATGCGGTGTCCTGCCGGGCGGCAGCCAGCGCTAGCAGTTCCGGGGCTGCCGACAGATACCAGTAGGTGGATGCCGGTTCACGGTGACCCAAGTAGGTCAACAGCGACGGGATCTTGGACTGCACGTCCTCGCCCGCCCGATACCAGCCGAGCAGAGTGCGGACCGCGAAGGTATGTCTCAAGTCGTGCAGCCGTGGCGGTGAGGGCGCGGCAGCGCCGATACCGGCGCTGCCGATGAGCTGCCGGAACGCCAGTTGCACGACCGCGTAGAGCAATCGCTTCCGCTTGAGGGACACGAAGAAGGCCGGTTCGGCGGGCCGCGGCTGCAGATGGTCGCGCAGCAGGGCGTAGCGTTCGAGCGCCTGCACGCTGCTGGGGTGCAGGGGCACCAGGCGCGACTTGCCGAACTTGGACTCGCGGATCAGCAGCACACCCTGAGCCCAGTCAACGTCACTGCGGTCGAGCTTGATGGCCTCACCGATCCGCAGCCCGCTCGCCGCGAGCAGCCCGATCAGCGTCTGGTAGGTCGCCGCCCGCAGCGGCGAGACGATCGTCTGGCGGGCCAGTTCCAGCAGCGCGTCGATGTCGGCTGCGGAGTAGATGAACGGCCGGCGCCAGGGCGCCCGGTGCGGCATCAGACCCAGCGGCGGCACCTCTGTGCCGGCGTCGATCCCGGACAGATAGCGGGCGAAGCCGCGGGCAGCTGTCATCCGCCGTGGTCCCACGGTCGTTACCCGGCCCGCCGGTGACTTCGGAGCTTGCTGGGCCCAGGCCAGCGCTGCCTCGATCGTGACCGTGGGCAAGCCGTGGGCGTCGAGGTAGGCCACGAAGCCTGGCAGGAGCCCGCCGGCCTGAGCCAGTTCGTGTCCAAGCGAATGTCTCAGCTGGAGGTAGTCGCTGAGGGCCTGCTCAAGGGCGCTCACCGGGCTGTTCCTGGCCAGGGCTGTGCGACTTGCCGCAGCGTGGTCAGGTCAACCTTGGCGTAGAGGGCGGTGGTGGCCAGATCCTGGTGGCGAAGCACCTGGCTGATCGCGACCAGCCCAGCGCCCTGGCGAAGCAGCTCAGCTGCCAGGGCATGCCGTAGCCGGTGCGGTCCCACGCGCGGAAGGCCAGCCCGCAGGCAGGCCCGTTCTACGACGTCACCAACCAGGTCCGCGCGGATCGGTCCGCGTGGAGCTCGGCAGGTGAGGAACAGCCGCTGGGCACCTGCAGGCACCCGCCCCCGGGTCAGGTAGGCGACAAGGGCCTCGCCGACCCCGGCCGGCAGTGGGAGCCTGTCTTGGCGACGCGCCTTTCCCCGGACGACGAGCTCACCCGCCCGCCAGTCAACGTCCCGCAGTTCCAGGCGCGCGACTTCGATGGACCGCAGGCCCAGCCGCGCGACCAGCGTCATGATCGCGAAGTCGCGGACGCCGACGTCGGTGCTGCGGTCGCAATTGTCCAGCAGCAACTGGACATCGGCGGCCGTCATCGTGGGTGGCAGTGCGGCCAGCCGCCAGCCACCGACCGGGGGCACGGCCGTCCCCAGCCGCAACGGCGTGAGGCCCTGCAGATAAAGGAAACGCAGGACCGCGCGAAGCTCAGCGACCCGTCCCTTTGCCGACCCGGCCGAGACACGACCGCATTCCCGGAGCAGGAACGCGTTGACGTCCGCCCCGGCCAGGCCAGCCGGCTTCAGCACGCCACCGGCCATGGCCTGCTGCTGCAGGAAGCGACGGGCGGTGTTCTCATAGCGCAGCACCGTGGCCGCCGCCAGGCCCCGTTCCCGGGCCAGCCACATCCGGTACTCCCCGAGCAGCGCCCCCAGAGGAGTCCGCGGCGGCTTCGCTGCCGGGGTGACGCCGGCTTCCCTCAGGTAACTCAGCAGCGGCATCATCGCGCGCGGACCCAAGGCCCTCCGGCGGCCAGCCGCTTGCGGTGCCGCGAGGAACGCCACCATCGCGTCCTCGTCGAGCTTCGCCGGCACCAGCCCTTCACCCGACATCCACCGCCCGAGCCGGCCCAGGTCGGCCAGCATGTTCCTGACCGTCTGGGGCGTGTAGCCCCGATGCGCCAGCCACGCCCGGTAGCCCTCGACCTGCGGGCCCAGCTGACCGGGTTTCCTCCGCGTACTCGCCATCGCGCTCGCCTCCCTCGAGGGAGCACGGTGCCCCTTGTCCGAGGCTGCACTCAGCCCGCAACTATGCCGACACCAGCACAGGTCAGACGACGAGGAACCCCGGCGTCGTCACGCCAATAAGAGCCGACAACAGAACCCCTCGGCATAGTCGCGGTGTCGGCATAGATCGATCTATGCGGATGTCCGCATAGGTGGATGAGTTCGGGCCGCTGAACCTGCAGCCCCGGCCTGGCCGGCAATGGGCCGCCATCAGTGGCAAAGGCAAGGAACCAGGGCGTGAGCCGCGACCGCGGATGCGCGCCACCTACACCCGCACTGAGGGGGTGCGGCACCTGTTCGCGGCTTATGAACTGGGCGAAGACAAGCTGTTCGGGCACGTGAAGCCGCGCAAGACCCGGGGCCGGTTCCTGGAGTTCTGCCGCTACCTGCGATCCCTCTACCCGCCGCAGGTGCGCATCGCGATCGTCTGTGACAACTTCAGCCCGCATCTGACCCGAATCCGCGAGTAAGTGTGTGACACGACCCCGCAAATGCCGATAGGTGCCGCCCTGACCTGGGATGATGATCATTGCGAAGTGAAGATCATCTCAGCGGGAAGGCACCTATCTGGTGGTCAGGATACGGGGCAGGGAGCGGCTCGCCGGCAGCGGCCGCGGATCGGCGCGCCGGATGCGGCGCTGACGGCGAACGGCGGGCTGGCCGCGGTCAGCGAGCTGTGTGACCGGCTGGGGGTGATCGCGGCGATCGACGCGGCGGCCGGGCCGGTTAAGCAGCGGGACCGCGGTTATGGGGCTGGGGGGTTACTGGCCGGGATCGCGGCAGCGCAGCTGGCCGGCGAGGATTTCCTGACTGGCCTGGACCGCCAGCGGGCCGATGCCGCCGGGCAGCAGCTCACGCCGGTACCGGGACTGCCCTCCACGACCGCCGCGGGCCTGGCCCGGCGGATCAGGCCTGAACAGTGGCAGGCCGTCGAACGCGGTGTCGCGGTGGTCACGGAGCGGATGCTGGCGCTGCTGCCCGCGGGGCGGGCCGCAGCGCTGGCCGGCGGCCCGGTCACGATCGATCTGGATGCCACCGACGTCGAGGTTTACGGCCGGAAGAAGCGCGGCGTGGCCTATAACCACCAGGGCCAGCGAGTAGGCCGCCCGCACGTGGCGGCCTGGGCGGAGACCGAGGTGATGCTGGCCGCTGACCTGGGCGGCGGGACCGATGACCCGCGGGCCAGTGCGGCGGATCTGCTGCGCCGGGCGCTGGCCTGCCTGCCGCGCCGGGCCCGCGAGGGGGGCCAGGTGGCGCTACGCGCTGATGCCGGGTATTTCGCCGGGCAGCTCGCCCGCGCCGCGCATGAGGAACGCATCGCGTTCGCGATCGGCGCGAAGCGGATCGCGCCGCTGTGGCGGCTGCTGGAAGGCATCGCCGGCGACTGGCACGATGCCATCGGCATGGAGCGCGCCCAGGTCGCCGTGGCGGAGTACTGCCCGGACTGGTGGCCTGCGGATACCCCGCTGCTGATCCGCCGGGTGGCCTGGACCCTGCCCAGGTCTCCGCTGACCTGCGGTCACGGCGGCGCCGCACCCTGCACCCGGACCAGCGGCCCTGCCGATCCCCGGACTCGCCAATGCCGGGGCGATCTACGGCTACTCGTTCATCTTGACGAACCTGGACGTGTCCACCCCGGATAAGGCCGCCGCCGCAGAGCACTGGTACCGGCACCGGACCACCATGGAGAACATCTTCCGCGACAGCAAGCACGGCGCCGCGCTGCGCCATCTCCCCAGCGGCTATCCGCAGGTCAATATGGCCTGGATGCACGGGGCGCTGCTGGCTGCGTGCATGGCCGCCTGGCTGCACCAGCTCACTGCCGCCACCCGCGGCGGGGAGATCCTGCAGGGCCACGGCACCCGCGGCGGGAAGGCCATGATCGCCACCTCCGCCGCCGCCTTATCGCCATCCCCGGCAGGCTGGTGCGCCACGCCGGGACGCTGATCCTGCGGCTGCCACCAGGCCATGGCCTGCTCGCCGAGGTCCTCGCCCGCCTGCGGGCCCTCCCCGCGATGCCCTGACCACCGGCCACTGCGGCCCCGACCCGGAACCTGGAACCCGCGAATCCGGCGCGACACCCGGGCATCAGGCCTGCCCGCACACCAGAAAGCCACCCACGAAGATCACAAACAACCCTGAGAATCAGCCCTCGCTCGCTACTCGCGGATTCGGGTCTGACGATGCGATCTGCGATGCGAAATACCAAAGGCCCTGGTTGGCTGCCTCGGGCATGCGGAGTTCGCGCAGATCCACCGGGCAGCCAGGGAGTCGCTGCTCGGCACAGCCGCCTCGGTCAGGCGCGTCACGACCGCCGTACCCAGACGTCGATCGGCTGGAGCAGTTCCCGATCCCGGGGCGGCTGGATCTTGAACCGCACAGCTACATCCAGAAGGAAGAACGACGCGATCTTGGGTCCGACCCCGCGGACCCTGTCCAGGCGATCGAAAGCGTAATGCACGCGACCGGCAGCAACCTCACGGCGTGCGGCCTCGATGACGTCCACGACTCCGCCGTCGCCCGCGAAGGACAGCAGACGCAGTTGCACCGCGCCACGGTGTGGTAAGCGGGTTGAGTTTCGTGTTCGGTCGGGCACCATCCAGTTCGCCCAGGAAGGCACGCCAGATCTCCCCCGCGTCAAGAGCCGGGGCTTCGTCAATCGAGAAATACGCGGCGTGCGGGTAGGAGCGTGCACGGCCCTGCCGTTCGTAGGCGTACTGCCCTGGGAAGAGCGCGAGGGCGCGTTGCGGTCCTGGCTCCTCGCTGTCCACCGCCACCAGGGATCCATCATTTGGGCGCCGGTACATGAGCTCAGCCGCTCAAAGAACTCCAGAGGAAGCATCACGGCCGCGTTATGTCCTCTCGCTAAGGCGCGACGTGCCACGCTACCGGCCCAATCGTTCCGCTTGTCAGCCTATGCCTGGACCAACGACTGTCAGGACCTTCGCTAGGGCAGCCCTCGCTCAGTCGCCTGCCGCCGTGAGCTTAACCAGTCGGATATCCCGTCAGGGCCTCGGCAATGCGACTGGTCGCCTCACGATATCCGCCGAGACGCCTACTTGCCTTGAAGTACTTGGGAGACACGCTGGTGGACAATCCCAGCACATGTGCGGCGTCACGGTAACTCGCATGCGTGACGCCAGTGAGTCCTACCGCAGCACGCCTGACACTAGCCGCATAACGGTTCTCCAGCTCATTCCGCTCGGCTTTCACTGCAAAGTAATCCGCGAGAGCGCTAGCAGTGGACTCAGGTAGTCCTGAGTAGTCCCACTGAATGCCAAAGTCGTTGATGGCTTTCTCATGCGGTATGTCGAGATCACGGTCGGTCAGGACTGCGATAGTGTCCCTGACATCTTCTTCGAGCGCAGCGATGGACCGCGTTTCGCTAGCGGCATGACCAGTTGGCTCAAGGCACGGGCCGGACGAGAGTGCGGTCCACCAGTCGCCGTCCCTGCCGAGCTTCACGGAATAAATGTCCCTCATCGCAGCCACCCTTTCCCAAAGAGTATTTCGAATCTTTGCTCGAAGTCTTTGATTCTCCCTCGCCCATATGCGAAGTGATCTTGCCTTTCGCTATTTCCTTGTCATGGTTCGCCTCATCAACGACCGACCAGAACTCGTAGCTCCATCGCCCAGGAAAGCCCTGGGCACGACCCGGTAGCTTGTGCCCTCGGCGCGGTTCTTGTCCCGAACCGCCCCACGGAGGGCCTTGACGCACTGGCTACCGGTCAGCCGTCCTCGCACCATGATACCCAGTCTACCGCACTAAACACCCGTCCGGTAACCGGACTAGACATGAGCGGAGCCGGGCGCCTGATTCTCCGGCTCCGCTGCAACCTGTGGGTGCCGAAATACCGTCGCCTCACGCGACCTGCGAATATTCATGGATCAGGCCGCCAAGCCGGTCACGTCGCCGGATGCGGAAGTTGTCGTCGGCAGGTGCGGCGTAAGCCCTGCCGTCAGGTGGTTCCTGGCTGAGGGTCCGGTGCCGGTGTATGAACACCCTGGGGCTGGGGCACGCCCTCATGCCCGCCCCGGTGGATGATCATCTTCGTCGCTCCCGGGCATCCTCATGCCCGCATCCCCCGCCAGGACCGGCCGCGGCACTCCCGGTGACCGCCACGGCTGCCATGGTGACAAAACCCGCGACAGCAAGCATACCGCCGCATCATGAACACGGCCACCTCACACCCTTCGCTATGTCCGATTCGCCATGCTCACCGGGAATGACGCGGCTGTGCTCATATCGAATGACGGGCAAGACCCGGGCAGGGCCACCCAAGTGCTGCACCCTTTGGACCGCTGAGGTCCGGTTCGCCCGCGCCCTGCGTGTCCGAAGTGGCGGTACGGTCAGCTCCGTGAACACGCTGCAGGACGGCCCGCTGTTCAGGTTTGCTGACTGGCCCAGCGGCGACGTTCCCCGCCGTGCCGCAGGCGTCTACACCATCTGGCGAGGGGATCAGTTCCTCTACGCAGGGATGAGCGGCCGGGGCGCCCAGTCCGAGGACTTCGTCGCCCTCCAGGACCAGCCGGGAAAGGCGCTGGGCCTGTGGACCCGGCTGAACTCGCACACGTCCGGCCGGCGGTCCGGGGACCAGTTCAACGTCTACATCTGTGACCGCTTCATCGTCCCGGCCCTTACCGCCGGCGCAGCAGCGCGACATCGGCCGCGGCGACCTGCTCCTGGACCAGCTGACGAAAAGCTACATCCGCGAGCACCTCAGCTACAGGTTTCTCCTCTGCCGTGACGGGACACAAGCTCATGCCACCGAGCGTGCCGTCCGGGCCGGGAGCCTCCCGGCGGGCCGGCCATATCTCAACCCGCTGTAGGGGCTTGCAACCCGGCGCACTCTGCCGGGCTGCCAGTCCCCGATGACGCGATCGAGTTCCGCTCCCAGGCTGGTCATCGGGCGGCAGTGTGAGCGCCCTGTTCTCACACTCCTTGATCAGAACCCGTGACTGGGAGGGCCCTCCGGGCTGACGTTCGCGCAGTCTCACACCCTCCCCCGGGCCTATGACTGTGCTCTCCGAGGGGGGTAGTTCTCGAGCAGGTGGCGGCGGATCGCGGTGGCGTTGTCCAGGCCGCTGGCTTTGAGGATGTCGATGAGGTCGCGGCCGGCGTAGACCACGACGGGGTGCCCGTCCTCGCGGATTTCCCGGTAGGCCTGCGAGTCCTGTCGGGTACCAAAAGTCGGCTGCGCCTGTGAACTGGGACGACAGGCAAGGCATGGCCGGGCAGGATGATCATCCATGTCCCTTCGCCTGCTCTACCTCATCTTCGTCCGGCTTTGCAGCTTGCTGGTCTCGCTCGGCCGATCGCCGGCGTCGAAGGACGCGGAACTGCTGGTACTGCGGCACGAGGTCGCCGTGCTGCGCCGGCGTAATCCGCGGCCGCTTGCGGCCACCGGTGACGGAAGCGGCGGGAAACTGGATTGCTCACCAACTCTCATGCGGCCGGCCTTCCGCAGCGACACGGCAAGATCGCGACAACAACAGAACCCGCCTCACCGACCATAGAGGTGCAGTATGCAGCCCGAGGTTTCATCCGCGGAGCCTGGACAGCGGTGCGCAAGATCGTGGTGCCGGCGGACTGGAAGACCGCATCGAACGAGGCCGTGAAGTTGGAGCCGCGGTCACGGATCAGGAACCGGAAGTCCTCGAACCGCTCGTCGAGGTTCAGGGCCAGGTTGCGGGCCTGCTGCACGGTCCACTCGCCGGTGGGGTGGGCGGTGACGCCGCCCAGGTGCATCCGGCGGGTCCCGTGCTCGATGAACACCAGCACGTACAGCCGTTTCAGGAGCACCGTGTCTACGTGCAGGAAGTGAACCGACAGGATCCCGGCGGCCTGGGCGTGCAGGAACTGCCGCCACGTCGGACCGGACCTGCGCGGCGCCGGATCGATGCCCGCGGCCCGCAGGATCTCATAGACGGTCGACGGGGCGGCGGTCACGCCGAGCTTGGTCAGCTCGCCGTGGATCCGCCGGTAGCCCCACAACGGGTTCTCCCTGGCCAGGCGAACGGCTACCCGGGCAATATTCCGGACTGCCGGCGGCGGCCGGGTCGGCGCCGTGTGCTCGTGTCGTACTTCCTGGCGATCAGTTTGCGGTGCCAGGCCAGCAGCGTCGCGGGGGTCACCGGGAAGATCCCGGCCCACTGCGGCCGGGGGATGAACGGGGCCAGCGCGGCGAAGCAGGCCCGGTCGGCCGGCTCGTAACGTACCCGGCTGGCGTGTCGGCGCAGCACCGCGTTCTCGTACCGGAGCACCAGCAGCTCGGCGTCCTTCGCCTCGTCGCCGCGGAACACCAGCACAACCAGCCCGAATAACCAGCGCATGAGCAGGTAGGAGATCTTCAGGAGCACCCGGCCAGCCAACCATCACAACACCAGGCGTGCGGCCAGTAACGGCAGGTCAACCTGTCGATCGAGTATTCGGGCGGCACAGGAGCCGCTGGCCATCGTGCTGCGGCCCGGGAACGCGGGGTCAAATACGGCCAGCGACCACATCGAGGTGACCCGGCTGGCGCTCGCGCAGCTGCCAGCGAGGGTGCGGCGCTGGGTGCTGATCCGCACCGACTCCGGCGGCGGCACCCACGACTTCCTGACCTGGCTGACCAGTCCCGGCCGCCGCCTGCACTACTCGGTGGGGATGACCATCACCGAGGACATGCACCAGGCCATCCTCACCATCCCGGACCGGGTCTAGGAACCGGCCTATGACGCCGGCGGCGACATGCGGCCCGGTGCGTGGGTTGCGGAGCTCACCGGCCTGCTCGACCTGACAGGCTGGCCGCCCGGGATGCGGGTGATCGTCCGCAAGGAACGCCCCCAGCCCGGTGCGCAGCTGCGGTTCACCGACATCGGCGGGCACCGCGTCACCTGCTTCGCCACCGAGGCCCGGACCGGGCAGCTCGCTGACCTGGAACTACGCCACCGCCGCCGGGCCCGGTGTGAGGACCGGATCCGCAACGCCAAAGACACCGGGCTCCGCGGCCTGCCGCTGCACGGCTTCGCGCAGAACCAGCTTTGGCGCGAGCTCGTCGCCATGGCCTGCGAACTCCTGGCCTGGATGGCGATGCTCGCCCTCGACGGGCCTGCCCGGGCCAGGGAACCCAAGCGGCTGCGGCTGCGGCTGTTCGCCGCCGCGGGGCGGCTGGTGCGCGGCGGCCGCCGACTGCGGCTGCGCCTGGCCACGACCTGGCCCTGGGCCTGCCAGCTCACCGCCGCGATCACCCGGCTGCAGGCCTACGGGCCCGGCTGACCAGCCGGGACCGACCCTCCGACCAGGAAGGATGAATCCCAGGGCCCGTGGAACCCCGCCTGCCCGGCGCGACAGCCGGGAACCCAGGCACGGCCCAACACTGAAAAACAGCAGCCCGCCGCCGCCTCAGCCAGACTCATCAAGATCGCGAAACATCAAGGCTAGTCTCTGGTGTGCCACAAAGGTGACGAATCAGAAAACTGTGTTACGCCGGATGTGTCTGCCCTGCGGGAGAGGTTGGCGTCGATTCCTGCTGCTCGTTTAGGACCAGCCAGCCGCACAGCCGAACAAATGTCAGGTAGGGCAGACGCATAGACACGGCCGATCATCATGTCGTACGGCTGACTGCGGCGCAATACTGCTTAGTTAAGGTTCCCGGAAGTTTGCTATCCACATTTCAACAGCGAAACGCCCGTGGATCTGTGGACAACTCGCTATTTTGATGCTTGTGCTTCCATTTCCCCCGCAGCCCGGTTATCTTCTCGCCATGGGTATGGTAGAGGGCAGCCCGGCGCCAGTTTCAGGTACTCGCCTGACCGATCGGATTAGCGTCGGGGTGCTGACACGACTTATCGATCGTGACCTGGTCGATGACGTTCTCGCCGAGACGGGCCGGGCCGGGCAGAGGTCACGCCTGCTGCCTGCGCGCGTCGTCGTCTATTACGTGATAGCGCTGTGCTTGTTCTTTGGGGAGGCCTACGAGGAAGTAATGCGCCTTCTCGTTGACGGCCTTGGGTTTCTGGGGTCATGGCGGAATGACTGGACGGTTCCCACGACGGGAGCGATCGCGCAGGCGCGTCAGCGGCTTGGTCCTGAGCCATTGCGCGTACTGTTTGAGCGGGTGGCGGTCCCTTGCGCGCAGCGGGGCACGCGAGGCGCGTGGCTAGGCTCACGACGACTGATGGCCATCGACGGGTTTGTGCTGGACGTTCCCGATACAGACGAGAATGCTGCGGCATTCGGCCGGTCCGGGGGCACGAAGAATCCGGCTCCGTTTCCGCAGGTACGCCTGGCTGGACTGGGTGAATGCGGAACACATGCCATCGTGGCTGCGCGACTGGGTCCGTGGCGCGTCAATGAGCGCATTCTCGCGGAAGAGCTCATCTCTGATTTTCAGTCAGGGATGCTGGTCATAGCCGATCGCGGATTCTACGGCTACCACCTGTGGCAGGCGGCGGCTGACTCGGGAGCGGACCTGCTATGGCGCATGCCGGCCGGGCCGGATCTGCCTGTTGTGCGCGCCTTCCCAGACGGGTCGTACGAGTCGTTCCTGCTTGACCCGAAGGTCCGCGGCCGCCGCGGTAACCAGAAATACCGCGGATCGGCGAACATCGAGGAGCCGTCCGGCATTCCGGTGCGGGTCATCGAGTATGAGGTGACGAATCGCGAGGGAAAGGGCGAGATCTTCTGCCTGATCACGACGATCATGGATCCGGAGGATGCGACCGCCGCCGAGCTGGCCGCCGCCTATCAGGAGCGCTGGGAGTTCGAGTCGAGCCTGGATGAGATCAAGACTCACCAGCGCGGCCGCGGCGGCGTGTTGCGCTCGAAATCACCGGAGATGGCCGAGCAGGAGATATGGGCCTTCCTGCTCACCCACTATGCGATCCGGCATCTCATGTGCGAAGCGGCCGACCAGGCTGGCAAGGATCCCGGCAGGTTGTCTTTCATGCGATCTCTTCGTGTAATCCGCCGCCAGGTCACCGACCAGGCAGGATTTTCCCCCCTGCCGTCTGACCCGAATCCGCGAGTACGTCGGTGGCACGGCCCTTCAAATGCCGATAGGTGCCGCCCTGACCTGGGATGATGATCATTGCGAAGTGAAGATCATCTCAGCGGGAAGGCACCTATCTGGTGGCCAGGATACGGGGCAGGGAACGGGCGCGCCGGCAGCGGCCGTGGATCGGCGCGCCGGATGCGGCGCTGACGGCGAACGGCGGGCTGGCCGCGGTCAGCGAGCTGTGTGACCGGCTGGGCGTGATCGAGGCGATCGACGCGGCGGCCGGGCCTGTCAAGCAGCGGGACCGCGGCTATGGGGCTGGGGGGTTACTGGCCGGGATCGCGGCGGCGCAGCTGGCCGGCGAGGACTTCCTGACGGGCCTGGACCGCCAGCGTGCCGATGCTGCCGGGCAGCAGCTCACGCCGGTGCCGGGGCTGTCCTCCACGACCGCGGCGGGCCTGGCCCGGCGGATCAGGCCTGAGCAGTGGCAGGCCGTCGAGCGCGGTGTCGCGGCGGTCACGGAGCGGATGCTGGCGCTGCTGCCCGCGCCGCGTGCCGCAGCGCTGACCGGCGGCCCGGTCACGATCGATCTGGATGCCACCGACGTCGAGGTTTACGGCCGGAAGAAGCGCGGCGTGGCCTATAACCACCAGGGCCAGCGAGTAGGCCGCCCGCACGTGGCGGCCTGGGCGGAGACCGAGGTGACGCTGGCCGCTGACCTGGGCGGCGGGACCGATGACCCGCGGGCCAGTGCGGCGGATCTGCTGCGCCGGGCGCTGGCCTGCCTGCCGCGCCGGGCCCGCGCGGGGGGCCAGGTGGCGCTACGCGCCGATGCCGGGTACTTCGCCGGGCAGCTCGCCCGCGCCGCGCATGAGGAGCGCATCGCGTTCGCGATCGGCGCGAAGCGGATCGCGCCGCTGTGGCGGCTGCTCGCTGGCATCGCCGGCGACTGCTGGCACGATGCCATTGACATGGAGGGCGCGCAGGTCGCCGTGGCAGAGTACTGCCCGGACTGGTGGCCTGCGGACACCCGGCTGCTGATCCGCCGGGTGGCGCTGGACCCGGCCCAGGTCTCCGCTGACCTGCGGTCACGGCGGCGCCGCACCCTGCACCCGGACCAGCGTGCCCTGCCGATCCCCGGGCTGGCCAGCGCCGGGGCGATCTACGCCTACTCGTTCATCTTGACGAACCTGGACGTGTCCAGCCCGGGCAAGGCGGCAGCCGCCGAGCACTGGTACCGGCACCGCACCACGGTGGAGAACATCTTCCGCGACAGCAAGCACGGCGCCGCGCTGCGCCATCTCCCCAGCGGCTATCCGCAGGTCAATATGGCCTGGATGCACGGGGCGCTGCTGGCTGCGTGCATGGCCGCCTGGCTGCACCAGCTCACTGCCGCCACCCGCGGCGGGGAGATCCTGCAGGGCCACGGCACCCGCGGCGGGAAGGCCATGATCGCCACCCTCCGCCGCCGCCTTATCGCCATCCCCGGCCGGCTGGTGCGCCACGCCGGGACGCTGACCCTGCGGCTGCCACCAGGCCATGGCCTGCTCGCCGAGGTCCTCGCCCGCCTGCGGGCCCTCCCCGCGATGCCCTGACCACCGGCCACTGCGGCCCCGACCCGGAACCTGGAACCCGCGAATCCGGCGCGACACCCGGGCATCAAGCCTGCCCGCACACCAGAAAGCCACCCACGAAGATCACAAACAACCCTGAGAATCAGCCCTCGCTCGCTACTCGCGGATTCGGGTCTGAGGAACGCCCTCGCCGCGAGTCTCGCAGAAATTCTTGAAAGACTTAATCCGCCCCGGCGGAATCGCAGCAGCCCGCGAGTCGTCAAGCGCATACACGTCCATGCCTACCGGGCGAAACGCCGCAGCGACACCACAATGCAGTATCGCACGCCTCCGCATGTCCATATTCTTGCCGTAGCTTAACTAAGCAGTATTGGACTGCGGCGCATCGCTGCAGCTCACAGGTCAGGCAGAGATCTGGCACCCCGCAGGATTGGGGCCGGGGTCGGCGATGGCCAGCCCAGCCGAGCGGGCCGATGCCCAGCTCAGGACTTGGCGGATCGCGCGCAAACCTGCGACTGCCCCTGACGTGCCGGGCAACTCGCCAAAGCCATCTACGTCCTTGAAACCCGCAAGGTCACCGGACCAATAGCTCAGTGTCAAGTGACAGGCGTATAGTTACAAGATTGTTTCTATCTGGATAGTTCGGCCCAATCGCATGCTGCGGGACACTGGGTCCGGCAGTGCTGACTGCCAGTGTTTCTGTGGGGGGAAATATGGGTGTGGATGAGCACGGTGCCATCTGGTTTCCTGGCCATGGTGGAGCGAAAATCCAAAGGCTCGACTGCTGATATCTGACCGCGCAAAGCGGACCAATCCGGGACATTCCGGTCGGATGGCTCGTCATCTCTATGTCGCCAGCCTCGGCACACATTGAAGCTCTTGACTTTCGCGTAAGAGCGAGCCCAGCCCATCTATCTGCTGGCGTTGCCGGTGGGGCTTCCGTTCGGTACTGACCTATGCGAGATCGCAGTTGAACATGGATGCTAGCGGACGTTGACCGCTGGTCCTCGGGAACCAAGTCGTTGCCGATGAAAGAGAAAGTAACTCTGCCAAGACGAGGATAAGCGAATGGCCGATAACAATCGCGACTATTACCTTATAGTACGTGAACCCGGACGCAAGCTCGTGGCCGTAGAAGGTACCGGAGCAGACCGAGGCGTATTCTGGCAAAAAGCCGACGCAGAAAACACGGCAACTTTGCTGTCCATTACCCATCCGGAGTATCAATATGATATCCATCATGTTGGGGCTGATGACCGGATCAAGGGTGTCATCGCTTGCTACAAGCGCGGCGACAAGGTGTCATGAGGGCGGCGTGCGCGCGGGTTCCCGGGCTCGTGAGCGTATGGACGCTTAGGAGGGCAAATGGCGGGTTCAGAGTGTGGTCTTGGGGGCCATGACTGGGATAGCTCGACCAGCGGCACCTCATTGCACCAGATCGCCATCATGAAATGCCGCGTGTGCGGAGTCGGTCATGCCGTTGAGCTCAAGGCAGTTGGCAACCGGAAGGTCCAGGTTGACATGAAGATGTTTCCTGCCCGAGGTGCGTACACGGTGAGCCGGGAGATGCAGCCTTTCTTCATGGCGTCATTGGGGGGGGCCTGCCAGGAGATCGAGGGAGATGGCTACACGGTGGTCCGAGGGATTCCGCAGATCACCCTGCCGTAAGACCGGAGTGCCCCGATCGCAGAGAGGGGGCGAGTGACCATGCCGCGCCGTGCCGACCTGGAGGCCCTGCTGGCGCGTGCGCGGGCGGAACAACATGATGACCCTGCATCATCGCTGGCACTGTTCGAAGAAGTAGCTGAACTCGCAGCAAACAACGGTGACACGCTGCTTGAGGCCGATGCGTGGCTTGGCTGCGGAGAATGCATCGGCTCGATCGACGGCCGGGAGAAGGAGAGCCTTCCTTACCTCTGCCGGTCGGCCGAACTCGCGCCGGGGACAACCGTCGCCGCGCTGGCCTGGATGGCCGCTGGTGACATGCTGAGGTTCTGCGGGGAAGCCGGGCCGGCGACCAATGCGTTTTCCAAGGCTGCGACCTTGTTCGAGGGCTTGGGAGACGCATTCGGCGAGTGCCTGGCCCGCCAGGCACTGGCGGCCTTGCTCTTGTCCCAGGGCCAAGCCGAAGAGGCCCGACCGCACCTCGTACACGCCAGCAGCCTGGCCCTTGAGACAGACGAGCCGGAGATGGCTGCAGAGTTGCAGCTGACGCTGGGAGAACAACTGTCGAGGTCGAGGCGTCATTCCGAGGCCATCTCGCCGTTGAGATCAGCGGCAGAGTTGTTCAGGATGGTCGGCAACGGGCAGTTCGAGGCACGCGCGCGGATCGCATTGCTTAACGCCCTCCATTCCGTCCATCCAGGTTACGGCAGCGCGCAACAGGAGCAAATGGTCCGCTTGGCGGAACTGTCGCTAGCGAATGCCGGGCTGGAGGGCAACGCCGAAGCGGAGACCGCTGCACGGTTCATGCTGTCAGCACTTGCCGGCGATCGTGAGGAGCAAGCGGCAGATCGGACAGGCGGCCGCGCAGCTAGAGGCGGGCAAGGAAGCCAAACGGGTGGTGCGTCCTCGACGGCGGAGCGCGCCACCTCGGAGGCAAGAGCTCGCCTTGAACTGGCCACGCAACTGCTGACGCTCGGACGTGGCAGCACGGGGTTCGAGCAGTTCCGCCGCGCCGCGGAGCTGTACGAGACAAGCGGGCAAGCGGCCTGGGCCGGCCGCGCGCTGCTGGGCTGCGCTAGCGCTCTGCTCGCGGACGACGAGACGCAGCAGAGCGTTGAGTGGTTCTCACGGGCTGCTGAGCGGTTTGAAGCCTGCGGCGATAAGGCTGGACTGGCGCAGGCCGAGGCGGGACGACTGCAGGCGCAGGCCGATCTCCAGCAGTGGGATGAGATCGAGAGAAGCCAGAAGGTCCTGACGATCACCGACGGAGACCAGACGCAGCAGGCACGAGCAGCCAGATTGATCGCACTCACCTACCAGGCACAAGCACTAGCCGGCAGGGAGAACCATGCCGGTGCTGCGGACACCGCGACTCAGGCGGCGAGCCTCGCATCAGAGCTGGGAGAGCGTGAACTGGAGGCCCGGCTGCGGCTCGCAGCAGGACACAGCTTGCGCATCCTGAAACGCTTCCAGGACGCCGCAACAGCATACGAGCTGGCGATGACCGTTATCGCCGGCCTGCCGGACGCCGGTGGCTGGGAAGCAGAGGCGCTCAAAGGCCTTGGGGCAGTGCTGAGGGATAGCCCCCAGACGGGAGCAGAACGGCTGCGGCGGCTCACCGAGCGGTACACAAGCGCCGGTGATGAGCGCATGGAGGCACTTTGCCGTTACGAGCTCGCGGTGTGCCTGGAGCGCATCCGGCCAGCACAACATGCCGAATGCGCCAGGGAGTACGTCCGCGCTGCGCAGCTGTTCGATCAGGCTGACGACGTTGGCAGGGCAGGCGATTGCTGGTATCGCGCAGCACAGGCTTATAACTGGCTCGGGCTGCTGCACCCGGAATACCGCGAGAAGTGCTATGAAGCGTGCGGCCTGGCAGCCGACCGATTTGCCGCAGCCGGGAACATGGCCGGCAAGGGAGTCGCTGAGTTTCTGGCCGGGCAGGCGCTGCGCAAGGACGACCCCTCGGCCGCGCCAGACAGGGCTCCGGCGTGTTCCGTGATTGTCCGTTGGTGTCCTAATCGAGGCCGTGGAGGCGGAGGGCTTCGGCGGGGGTCGTATGGTCGCGGCGGCCTTCAGGAACGTGCAGGTAGCCGGCGTCTTTGATCGCCGCGGTGATTGCGGCGCGGATGGTCGCCAGGTTCGCCGGGCCGCTGCCGGTGCGGCTGGCCGAGCTGTCCTCGCCGAAGGTCACGTCCCTGATGTGGTGATGTGCCTCAATCGTCCAGTGCTCGCGGGCGAGGCGGGCCAGGCGCCGCGGTGGCCTGCGCGCTGGTCAGGCTGGTGATGGCGTAGACGGTCTCCCGGGAGATCTTCCCGGTCGTGGTGTCCTGCCGCCACCGGGTGATCTTGATGGCCTGGCGGGCGAACGGGAAGTCCAGGCCCCTGACATGAGCGGTCTTGAGGGTGCGGGTCTCCGCGCGGCCGTGCCCGGTCTCGCGGGTAGTGCTGCCGGCCGGGACCTGCCGCCAGGGCAGCGCCTTGAGGCGGGCATGCAACAGCGGCTGGTTAGCCTTTACCATCGCGATGTACTGGGCTTTCTTCTCCCCGGCCAGCCACTCCAGGTTCGCCCGCACCGTGTGCAGCGCATCGAAGGTCACCACGGCACCAGCCAGGTCCAGGGGTTCCAGGAGCTCAGCGAAATGGCTGGTCTCGTTGTGCTTCACGTCCACCTCGAGATGGTCCAGGAGCCGCCCGCCGTGCTCGGCGGCGCCGAGCAGGTGCACCCGGGTCCCGTCGCCGCGGCGGGCCCCGCGGGAGGTCTTGCCGTCCACCGCGACAGCCCGTAATCCGCTGCGGGCGGCTGCTTTCCCCTCCTGGACTGCACGCCGCGCCCGGTAATCCCGCACCCCAGCCGAAGGCGGCCCGCCAGATTTCCGGCGCCGCCGGCGGCGCGGGCCGAGGAGGGCCCGGGTCAGGGCCCGCGGGTCCAGCCGGTCCAGCACCACCCGGATCGTTTTCTCATCCGGTGCCCGGTACCCGCCGGACACCGGATCCCACGGAGCGCGGAGCCGGGCCAGGTCTTCCTGGCTGGCCCGTTTCGTCCACTGCCCGACCGCGGTCAGCCGGTCGTTCCCCGCCGCGGTGAACGCGCACACCGCGACCGCGATCAGGCAGGCCAGCGGGTAAATCCGCCCCTGCGGGGACCGCGGGTCCGGCAATGCCTCCAGCCGATGCCACGCACTGGCGGTCAGGTCCTGGCCATCCGGGCCGGACTCGACCACGCGCGCCCCGGCGCGCGACAATGCCACAGCGGGCACGCTGCACCTCGTTCACGTAGACCTCAGAGACCTACATGATCACCGTGGCGTGCCCGCACCCACAAACCGCGCTACCGCCTCATCCGCCCATATCGGGTCAAACCCTCATAAGGCGGGAACACGCCGGAGCCCTGCCGCGCCAGACCCGCGCAATCTGCCGGTCCTGCGCCAGTCGGTGCGCTCATTCGCCCGGGCGGGCTGGACGGTTGCGGAAACCGGTAGCCGACTCGCCGTGACAATCGAGCTGACCCAGGTCGGCACGATTGACGAGTGGATGGCCTCGGCCCTGCTCGCGCTGCGCAGCTACGAGGCTGCCCGCGCCTGCCTGCTCATCCCGCAGCACCGCCAGCGCAACGACAAGCAGGTCAGCTATGGCCTGATGTTGTTGACCCAGATCTTCAGCAGGCCTGGCCGGGTAAGGGCGGCACACCACAGTGGAACGACCTGGCCTGGCGGCTGGAGCAGGCCGCTAAGGGCCGCTCCTTCCTCGACCAGCACCGTCAGGATGAAGTGTGGAACAGCCTCGTCACCTGCGACATCATTCTGCGTGAGCTCACCGGCAGGATCGAACTCCTCACAATCCGCCAGGATGAGCTGACCCGCAAAATCGACGCAGCCCTACTCACCGGCCAGATCAGCGACAAGATCCGGGCACAAGCAGGAGAACGGAACGCGATCAGTTCAGACTTGGAGAACGCTCGACGGCAACTCGACCGGAGGGTGGAAGGTGTGGTCCGGGAACGACCGGAACAGGCAGCACTCGCCAGCGTCCCTCCTGTCACACCCGGGGAACTACAGGCATGCCTTCACTCCGGTGAGGCATACCTTGGCTACCTGTGGAACGGAGGCTCTCCAATCCGGTCCCTGGTCACCTCCAGCATGGTCCGCATCCAGCCAGCGGGCGGCAACTGTGCGGAATACGTCAGGCAGGCGGTCGCCCCCGCCAAGGATGGGCAGATTCCGCCCGATATCAGTCCCCAGGATGCAGCGGACCTGCTCGGCCACATTCCCGCCGACACCGAAGCCCTCATCATCTCCCCTGACGGACTCTTGAACGGGCTCCCCTGGCACCTGGTCCCGCTGCCGATATCCGGCGGCTCCAGTGAGCCACTCGGGGAGCGATACGCCACTGCCGTCATACCAGCCGCCGGGCTTCTGCCCAGACTTCGAGCCAGCCACGACACAGCGTCAGCCCGCAGGCCAGCCGCGGCCTACCTAGGGGTGGCCTGTGATGGCGCAGCAGCCGGCGGGGCGCCGCTCGCTTGCGTAGATGCGGAGGTGCAAGCGGTTGCCCGTGACTATTTCGCCGCCGACTCTCAATCCGGATTCCTCACCACGGCCGACTGTCATCGGCTCCTTGAGCAAAGCTGTCATGTGCGATTGCTGCACCTCGCCTGCCACGCCGACCGAAACGGTCTTCTGCTGTCCCGCGACGGCGCTTGGATTACGCCTGTTGACTTGGTGGGTCGCGAGTTCCGGGCCGATATCGTGCTGATGACAGGGTGTAATGCGGGTGACTTTCCCGAGCGGGATAACAACGAGTTCTTCGGCGTGGTCAGGCAGTTGCTCATTGCTGCGGGCTCACGGGCTGCCATTGTGAGCGCTGCCCCAGTACCCGATTGCGCAGCCCCGATATTCGCTGACCAGGTGGTAGCGGCCCTGACTGGCCGGAATCCCGCCCGGCCGCGGTCGGCCCCGGACCGGCCACTAGCCGTGGGACCTGCTGTCCAATGCATCGATCGTCAGACGCTCAGCAGCGACGCCGTATCTGAAGTTCATCGAGGATGACTTTCTTGGCGGTGCCCGGCTCAACCCGAAGACCGACGGCCGCCCCGATCCCCGCCCTGATGTGCGCGAGGACGAACCGATCCTCGGCAACCTGGTCGCCGACTTCAACTTCAGCCAGCCACCACGGCCACCTGTGCTCCTGCCCACCAACCCACCCACCGACTCCTCCATGATCCCGGCCTACTTCATCTCCCACTCCGCCTGCTTGGGATGCACGATGGCACTATCCGGTGCACCGTCCGCCGCAGGCCCCGACAAACGCCAGAATTTGCGCGCTAAATAGCTAGGACGGGGGCTTCACCAGCACGTATGCTGCCGGAGCTAAACGGCGTGCTCAGCGCGGTCCGCCTCCCCGCCGAGCGCCGATAGCCCATCGAGTGCCGCTAGCAGCGGATCGGGGTCTTGGGCTGCACGCACGCCTGCCTCCTACCCTCGTCAGGCAGGAGCCATTGGCGGCAGCGCCGCGGTTGCCGGCGGGGCCCTCCGCCACACCCTCTTCCAGAGGACCCGCCGTTGCACGGCGCCGGAGGCTCACGGGCCGCGCTGCTACCCAGCCGGCCGTGGCCCTCAGCGGTCTGCGAGGCTGTGACCATGGCGGGAAGCGCGGGCAGGACGCTGGTGTTGCTGCGGCACGCCAAGTCGGCCTGGCCCGATGTGCCAGATCATGACCGGCCGCTGGCCCGCCGTGGCCAGCGGGATGCGCCCGCCATGGGGCGCTGGCTCCGTGCGGCCGGCATGTGCCAGATCAGGTCCTGTGCTCCACTGCCCGGCGGGCCCGCGAGACATGGCAGCTCGCGCAGGCCGGGCTCGGGGCCGCCCCGCCGGTCCGCTTCGACAACCGCGTGTACCAGGGGTCAGCGGCGCAGCTGCTGGACCTCATCCGCCGCGCCCGCCCGGCAGTAAGGACACTGCTGATCGTGGGCCATGATCCAGCGATTCCGGAACTGGCACTCACGCTGGCAGCAACCGCCCCGCCCGGCGGCGGTCGCACCCGGGGCGACGCCGTATCACGTGCCGCCGGAGACCGTATGCAAGCCAAATTCCCCACGGCCGCCATCGCGGTCTTCGAATTCACCGGGAGCTGGGATCAGCTGAGCCCGGGAACGGCACGGCTGACCGTCTTCGTGACGCCTCGCGAGGTGAGAGCCCCGGCAGCCAAGCGCCCATGACATCGCAGACCCAAGGGGTGACCCCGGCCATTACCGGACCCCGCACCATGGCCGCTCCGCCACGGTCATCCAGCCGGCCGCCCTATGTCACGGGCCAGGTCCAGCCCAAGGATGCGGTCGGCAAACGCGAAAGTCTCGAACCTGGCACCTGCGGGCAAGCTGGCGTCGGACTCCAGGCGGCGCAGCAACGCGAGTGCCGACACGGTGTCGAGGTCATCGAAGACAGCCCGGGCCGTCTCGGCGATGCGCGTCGGCATCGGCCTGGAGGGCGACTCCGCCCATCCGGCCACCTCATGCCGCCAGCGCCCGAGTTCCTCGCGCGCGCTGGTCAGCGCGCCCTCCGTGAGATCCACCGCCTGGCCACAGGGGAAGGACATCAGCGCAAGCCGGACCGCGAGCAGGTCATGCCCGGGCCCGGCGAGCATGTCGCCTGCCCCTGCCCCAGCACGGGCGGCTTCCTGGTGCATATGTGCAGCACCGACGTCCACGACGATCCCGCCCTGGCCACGGTCCACACTGGTGCCGCTGCTAACCACGTGCACATCAGCCGGGCCGCCCAGCGACGTCTGGGCGTCATCAGAACCAGCGCGCGCGGCGGGCGGGTGGACGCCAAGCGTGCCGGCGAGGCGTTCAAGGGCGGCCGCCTGCCCGGAAGGCTGGCCGACAGGTGTCAGCACGGTGGTGAGCACCTGCAGGCCACGCAACTCAGCGGTCCGGGCCAGCAGATCCGCGATCAGCAGCACGCGCAGCCCGGTGATGCCTGATCCCCCGGCGCCTCCCGGTGCGTGCACGTGCACCCGCAGCAGGCCTGGACGGGCCGGCCTGACCTCAGCATATGAGCCGGTCCGGGCGTCCAGCAGGCGAAGCACATGCTCCAGGCTAGTGCGCGGGCCCTGGGCGCGGTGCAACCGGACGGCGCCTTAGCGGCCTAGCCGTCAGCGGGCGGGCGTCACAGCGCTCCGAGCAAGTAGGCCAGCAGGATCATCAGGAAGACATAGAACAGGTACAGGCTGACGTCCCCCGGACTGGATCGGGCGGATCACGTCGGCGAGCCATTCCACGGCGCGGATGACCGGCCGGTACAGGTAGCGGAGGAAGACCGGGGCCACTTCTGATTCGTAGTGCACCGGCCCTGACCTTCCGGCCGGGTCGTCGGAGGCGCGGTGCACCGATACTGATGGCCGGTACAGAGCGTCGAAGGTGACCCGGGTGGGTGCGGAGAAGGTCATGGCGGAGTACTGCATCCGCGGCCGGAACGCGACCATGCCGCCATCCCAGACCGGCACGATGGCGCTGTCCGCGCGGGGGGCGGCCCGCGAGGTAGATGAGCACCGGGACGGCGGTCACGGCGACGAGGAAGACCGACAGGTAGGTGGGCGAGAACGCGGAGAAGCCGGTGTGCGCGGGGATGACGGTCAGGTTCCCGGGCAGCAGCACCGGCCGCAGCGCAACGCCGGTGACGGTGCGGACCGCCCGGGACAGCACCAACAGCACCACCGGGGCGCCCGGGGAGGGCTACATCGACCACCAGACACTCTCAGCAGCGACGCGTACCTCAAGTTCATCGAGGACGACTTCCTCGGCGGCGTCCGGCTCAACCCGAAGACCGACGGCCGCCCCGACCCCCGGCCCGACGTCCGCGAGGACGAGCCGGTACTCGGCAACCTGGAGCAGGACTTCAACTTCAGCCAGCAGCCCCGCACGCCGATGCTCCTGGCCACCAACCCGCCGACCGACTCACCGATCATCCCGTCCTATTTCATCAGCCATTCAGCCTGCTTGGGGTGTACCACGCCGCTGCCCGGCCTGCCCAGCGCCGCAGGGCCCGACCAGCGCCAGCCAGCGCTGGTGAAGAAGGGCGAGCGCCAGCGGACGACCATCAGGACGGGTGGGTGAGTTTCAGCTGGCCGCGGCTAAAGCGATTCGGCGACCCCTGCGGCTGCCTGCGCCGCATCAGGGCGGAGGACGCCGCGCGGCGCCTGCCGGATGCGCGTGGCGCAGCCTGCGGAGACGTCCCTGCTGACCTGCCCGTCCGGCCCGTCGTGGCGCGGCGAGGCCCGCCCGGTCCTGGCCGCCATCGCCTGCGGCATCGCCTCCACCGGGCGCGGCAAGCGCCGGTAGTGCGTCAGCGACCTCTCCGAAGGACGTCGCGACGAGCAGGTCCGGCCGGTCCGCCAGGAGACCGGGCTGCTGACAGGCATGCCGCAAGGCAGCCAGCTCCCCGCTGGGCCTCCGTGGCCGCACGACGCTATCCGGCCGACGGGGCGGCCCTGGGGCA
>CAVYEA010000005.1:0-159070 GCA_963767385.1 uncultured Actinomycetes bacterium
ATCACTTCTAGTCATTAATGCCATCCGGTCCTTGCTTCCCTCGCATCCGCGCCTGTGTCAGTGCACAGCGCTGGCTTGAAACTCATCGTCGTCACGCTCACCTCGGGCAATACCGTCAACGCCCACCGCAAGCTGTCCGCAGCGCCGCGAAGGGGACTGGCGCCGTCGCCACGGCACCGACTACCTGGCCGGGTACGTTGTGAAATTGCCTGGTCACGGGGGCGATGCGGCGCCACTGGCACCTCCTCTCTGCCGCGCTGTCGAATCGACGCTAGGCTGCGGATGGTGATCGGGGTCGCACAGCTAGTGCGACCCTTTGCAGTGTCAGCGCCGTAGCGTGCGGCGGCGCTGGTTACGATGGGGTGGGGGCCTCAGCACGAAGGAGGGCACCGCGCGAGGATGAATGATCAGGAACTAGGTTCACGGATCGCACACTGGCGCGAGCGGCGCGGCGTTACCCAGAAGCTCCTTGCTGACCGGATTGGACGTTCGAAGAGCTGGATCGAAAAGGTCGAGGCGGGAACGCGAAGCGCCAACCGGCTTCCTATCCTCATGACCATATGCAAGGAGCTTCGCATCGATCTACCGGTGCTGATCGGACGTGATCTGGCGCGAGATACCCGTGAGTGTATCGATGACATCCAGGTCGAGATGATCCGCGCCGCGCTAGAGCGCTATGACGCCATCAGGAACCAACTCCCAGACGGCCATACGGCTGACATTTCCCGGCTACGAGCCCAGGTAGCTTACGTCTGGTCGGCCTTCGAGCTAGCGGACTATCAAGTTGTCAGCCGCAGTTTGCCCGATCTATTGCTGGATGCACAGCGATGCCATGTCACCCAAGAGACCGCCGATACGGCCCGTAGCCTGGCTGAGGTTTACCAGATCACGGCTTCCACCCTGCGGAAGCTAGGTGAATATGAGCTGGCCTGGCTCGCCGGTGATCGCGGGGTAGCGCTTTCAGAGCGTACTGGTGAGCCAATACTTGCGGCGCTGACAGGATTCCGTGTGGCGAATGCGCTCATGTCCATCGGTCGCGCGGGTGCCGCATTCGATCTCAATGTGTCATATGCGTCCAGGCTTGAGCCCAGCCTGCGGACTGAGGCGGATAGATCGGTATACGGCCATATCCTCTTGCAGGCTGCTATGGCTGCGGCCAGCGGTGGCGACGCTATCGGCGTGCGCGACATGGTGAATGAAGCCAAAACGGTCGCGCGGCACGTGCCGGACCAGGCTAACCACCATCGGCTGTCCTTCGGCCCGACGAATGCCGGGCTCCATCATGTCGCGGCGCTAGTCAGTCTTGGCGAAGGCGGACTAGCCGTCGAGGTCGGTGCTGCTATTGATCAAGCAGAAATAAGGATGCTCCGCCGCGAGCGTAGAGCAACCTATCTCATCGATATTGCACGCGGGTATAGCCAGTGGGGAAAGAGGGATGAGGCTCTCGAAAAGCTTCTTGAGGCTGAGGCCCTTGCCCCGCGTGAAGTAAATTGCCGTCCCGTCGCGCGTAACACGATCGAGAACCTGATTCAGCGCTCACGCGGCAAGTTGCCTGGCGCGCTGCAATCTCTTGCTGAGCGTTCCGGGGTGACAGCATGAGCAAAGTCCTGTACATCATCGCCTGCGCCGCTCCCCCCGCCCGGCAGGTCACCCGGCTCATCGAGCCCGCCCAGCAGGACGGGTGGGACGTGTGCCTGCTTGCAACACCCTCGGCAATCAGTTTCGTAGACACGGCCGCCCTGGAAGTGCAGACAGGTCATCCCGTACGCAGCAGCTACAAGGAGCCGGGGACACCAGATGTCCTGCCGCCGCCCGATGCCATAATCGTCGCGCCCGCAACCCTAAACACGATCAATAAGTGGGCGTACGGAATATGTGACACCCTTCCCCTTGGTATCCTCGTTGAAGCTATCGGCAAGAAGCTTCCGGTAGTGGCTCTGCCATTTACGAACTATGCCCATGCCGCCCACCCAGCGTTTGGCGAGAACATAGAAAAGCTCAGGTCATGGGGGGTCCAGGTGCTCTACGGGCCAGACGTCTACCCCCTTCACGCGCCCGGTACCGGAAGCCAGCACCTGGACGCCTTCCCCTGGCACCTCGCCCTGGAGTCGCTAAACCGGGCGATGGCAGGCGAGCCTCCCACGACTCCCTGACGCTGCCCTCGGCTGGGAGGTGCCTGTTTGATCGGAGCGTCGGCAAGGGCGGCCCGGAGGCGCTCACCCCCGCCCCGTCTCGGGACGGGCGGCTGGACCGCGGTCCTAAGCCAAGGACTGCCGGGACGGAACATGCGGTAGCCTCACCAGGACGTATGGTGACTGCTGGCGCGCGAGGACGGGCTGTCCAGGCAAGGAAGTGTCACAATTCCGTATCGGGCTTGCCCGGGCCGTTGCGGCCCAGCAGGCCAGTCACCGTGCCCGGCTCGACGGTGAGGGAGACGTCGTCGAGCGCGGTCTGGTCGCGGTAGCGGCGGCCCAGCGCCGTCGCGGAGATCGTCGGGATCATGGCCTGCTGCCTCCGTTGTGCTGGCCGGGTCCCCGGATCAGGGACACCAGCGTGTCGGTGTCGATGCCCAGCCGCATGGCCTCGGCCAGCATCGGGTCGACGTACTGCTCCGCGAACCGCTTGCGGCGGCCGGCCCGCAGCTGCTCCCGGGCGCCGGCGGCGACGAACATCCCGATACCGCGCCGCTTCTCCAGCACGCCGTCGTCCACCAGCAGGTTGATGCCATGGGCCGCGGTGGCCGGGTTGATGCGGTAGAAGGCGGCCAGCTCGTTCGTGGACGGCACCCGGGCGCCCTCGGCCAGCGCGCCGTCGACGATGTCGTCGGCCAGCTGCTCGGCGATCTGCACGAACAGCGGCATCCCATCGTCCAGCGCGGGCACAGCGCCTCCACGTTCACTGGTTCATTACTCGACTAATGTACTCATGTACCCCGCTTCGATCAATCCGTTGTGGCCGGCGGATACGTCGCCGTCCGCGGCACGGTGCCAGCCCCGGTCATCGCGGAGGGACAGGACATGATCTGGGCCGGGTTGCGCCAGATCTGGGCCGGGTCGCGCCGGCCGGGTGCCGTCACTTGCTTTCACGCGATTACTTATGTAAGAGTAATCGCGTGTCATCTATCCGGCTTTTCATCCTGGGCACCCTGGCCCGGACCGGCCCGCTGCACGGGCACCAGATCCGCCAGCAGGCGCAGGTGGACCGCACCGAGCTGTGGGCCGATGTCCAGGTGGGCTCGCTGTACGGCGCACTCAAGCGGCTGGCCAACGAGGGACTGGTCCGCGAGGTCCGCACCGAGCGGGTCGGCAACCGGCCAGAACGGACCGTGTACGAGATCACCGCCGACGGGCGGCGCGCCCTGGGCGCCGTCCGGGACCAGGCCATGCGCACGCTCGCCTTCCCCAATGACCCCTTCGACCTGGCGCTGACCCAGTCACCCGACCTGGACGAGGACACGCTCACCCATGTCGTGACGCACCGGCTGGGCGGGCTGCGGGTCCAGCAGGCCACGTTGCGGCAGATGGCCGAGAACGCGGACCCCTACGTGAACGAGGCCGAGCGCCTCGCCATCGGGCACCTGATCGAGCGGGCCACCGCCGAGGTCCGCTGGCACGAAGAGCTCCTGGAGCGGATCCCCAAGATCGTGGCCGACTTCCAGGCCGGCGTCGGCGGGCCCATCCAGCAGTCACCCGAGCCGGAGGAGGCTCCCCGATGACCACCAGCACCGGCCCGGCGCAGCAGGCAGCCGGGACCGCGCCTGGCCGGGCACGGCTGGCGGGCGGTCTCCATCGTGCTGGTCGGGGCGTTCATGGCCCTGCTCGACACCACCATCGTCAACGTGGCCCTGCCCAGCATCCGCGCCGGCCTGCACACTTCCTCGGCCAGCCTGGAGTGGATCGTGGCCGGCTACGCCCTGGCCTACGGCCTGGCCCTGGTGCCGCCGGCCGGGCCGGGGACCGGTTCGGGCACAAGCCGCTGTTCCTCCTCGGCCTGACCGTGTTCACGCTGGCCAGCGTGGGCTGCGGGATCGCGCAGAACCCGGCCGAGATCGTGGTGGCCCGGATCGTGCAGGGGCTCGGGGCCGGGCTGTTCTACCCGGCCATCTCCGCGACCATCCAGCTGTCCTTCACCGGGCCGCAGCGCTCCAAGGCGTTCGGCGTGCTCGGCGCCACCATCGGGGTGTCCACCGCGCTCGGCCCGCTGCTGGGCGGGCTCATCATCGCCGCGGCCGGCCCCGGGACGGCTGGCGCTGGGTCTTCCTGGTCAACCTGTTCATCGGCGCGGTCATCATCCCGCTCGCCGCCTGGCTGCTGCCGCGCTCCCCGGCGCACGCGCGGCGCGGCTTCGACCCGGCCGGGCTCGGGCTGCTCACCGCGGGCCTCCTGCTGCTGCTGGTCCCGCTGGTGGAAGGCGAGACGGCGGGCTGGCCCGCCTGGTGCTGGGCCTGCTTCGGCGGCTGCGTTGCGGTGTTCGCGCTGCTGGCCGCGTGGGAGGTCCGCGAGGAACGGCGCGGCGGCGACCCGCTGCTGAAGCCGGGCCTGATCCGGCAGACGTCCTTCGCCGCGGGTGCCGTGTTCGCGATCGTCTACTTCGCCGGGTTCGCCAGCGTGTTCTTCACGCTGTCCATCCTGTGGCAGGAGGGCCTCGGCCACAGCGCGCTGACCACCGGGCTGGTCATCGCCCCGTTCTCGGTGGGCAGCCTGATCGCGGCCGCGCAGAGCGACAAGCTGTCCGCGCGGCTGGGCCGCGCGGTGCTGGTCACCGGATGCCTCCTGGTCATCGCCGGGCTGGCGCTCGCCACGCTGGTCGTGCACCTCACCGCCCCCGGCGTCAGCGGCTGGTACCTGGTGGCTCCGCTCTTCGTGGCCGGGCTGGGCAACGGCATGACGATCGCGCCCAACCAGGACTTCGTCCTCGCGTCGGTACCCCGGCAGGAGGCGGGGACGGCCAGCGGCGTGCTCGGTACCGCGCAGCGGATCGGCACCGCCCTGGGCATCGCGATCATCGGCACGGTGCTGTTCGGCACGCTGCGGATCCATCCCGGCCCGGCGGCCGTGGCGACCGGCTTCGCCCGCAGCGCGCAGCTGGCCCTGCTCGCCAACCTGGGATTCGTGGTCCTCGCCCTGATCCTGGTGCTCGCCCTGCCCCGCCGCATCCCCGGCCACGACGCCTGACCACCCCGGCGGGCCGCATCCCGCTCCTGCCCGGGGATGCGGCCCGCCGAAAGGGCGGCAGCGGCTCAGTGGATGGTGACCGGGGCCCAGGTGCGGCCGCCGTCGCGGGTGAACCAGATCTGGGTCAGCGAGTTATTGTTCTGCAGCACGAAGCCCGTGGTGTCCGTGACCATCGTCGCGAACAGCCCGTCGCCGATGTCCGCGCGGTCCAGGCTCCGGCTGGCATGCCAGCTCCGGCCGCGGTCCCAGGAGAGGTACACGTCGCTGCGGGTGCCGGACACGGCGATGGTCCCGGCCGGCGTGATCGACAGGGCACCGAGGTACCCGCTGGCCGGCGGGTCGGCCAGCCGCCGCCAGGTCCGCCCGCCGTCGCGCGACAGGTAGGCCGACTTGGGCTGCTGCCCCGCCCCCGGCTGGCTGGCACACCCGAGCACCACGGTGCCGCCGGGCGTGGCCGCCACGGGCATCCCCCAGTTCACCCAGTTCAGGCAGGGCACGGGCCGTGGCTGCCAGGCCACCGAGCCGTTCACCGGGCCGGCCAGCAGCAGGTCCCGGCGGCCGACGGCCCCGGTACTGGCGGTCACGAACCCCCGGCTCCCGGCCGCCGCCACCCGGCCGTACCCGTACCGGCGGCTCGCGGCGCCCGGGACCGGCCGCCAGTCGTCGCGGGCCGCCGGCGAGGAGTACACCTGGAAGCCCGCGCAGCCCGGCGGCTGCGCCGGGCCGCACCGGCTGAACGAGGCGAGCACCCGGCCGCCCACGGTCACCAGGCTCTGCACGGCCTGGCCGTAGGTGGGCACCCGGTGCCAGGTCCGGCCGCCATCGTGGGTTGACCACAATCCCGGGCCGTAAGCCCAGCCATCCGAGGAGCTGGCGAAGGCCACCTGGCTGACTGAGCCGGCCGGCGGACGAGTGAAGCGGACCGAGGCCACGGTCGGCGGCGCGGGCACGCGGGACCAGTGCCGCCCGCCGTCCGTGGTCTTGCGCAGCCGCAGCGCGGGACAGTTTCCCCGCGGGCAGGTCGCAGGCACGGCCAGCAGCCAGCCGGCCGACGCGTCGATGAAGCTCGCCGAGATGGGGCTGAGCGCCGGCCGGGCCGCCCCCCGGGCCGGGCCGGCGGCGGCCGGCGCGCAGGAAGCCAGCAGCGCCGCCAGTGCCCCCGGGAGCCCTGCGGTAGTTAAGAACGCGCGGATCCCCGTCATCCCCGTCGCCTTCCTCCGGGTCTGCGCGACCCACCCATGTGGTGGTGAATCGCCCGATACCCCTGTTGACGGCGCAGCGGTGCGGCGGGTTGCTGCCATCCGTGGACGGCAAGCCCGGCTCCGCTGGGCGCGTGGTGACCGGCCTGACGATGACGTGCTGGCCTGCTAGGGGCCGAACTGGGACGTCCGCGAGGCCGCGTAGCCCAGGGCAGCGAGGCAGCGGTAGGTCCGGACGCCGCTGTCGTAGGCGGCCTCGTCGGGTGGCAGCACCTGGATACTCCACCGGCCCCGTGGGATCAGCCGGGCCTGGCCGGCCCGCGACCGGAGCAGCACGGGAAATGAGCAGACCGCGCGCACGGCCGGGCTGGACTGCAGGATGTTCACGTTGAAGGTGGAGGCGTCCGCGGGCATGAGGGCGATCGCGAACGTCTGCCAGGTATGCGGTCCCGTGCACGGCAGGGCACTGGGGGCGGTGATGATGCCCTCCGCCTCGAACAGCCCGTTCCAGCATTCCGGGTCTTTCGGGCAGCGGGCACCGGCTCCCGGCACTGACGCCGCCGGGCAGTTACTGGTCGTTGTCGCGATCCCGAACGTGCCGATCGCCTGAGCCGTGCCCGTGGTACCCGGGCGAGCAGACGAGCCAGCGCCCGGGATCGTGCCCGCTCCGGCGCCGGGCGCCAGGAAGCGGGCGCCGATGAGGGCGGCGATCACCGCCAGGACGAGGCCGCCGCCCACGGCCGCCGCGAGCACCGCGGGCCGCCGCGCGCGCCGGGGCGGGCGCCGTCGGCGGCCCCTGGCCGGGGGCCGGTACGGGCGGGCGGCCCGGTACGGGCGGGCGGCCCGGTACGGGCGGGCGGCCCGGTACGGGCGGGCGGCCCGGTACGGGCGGGCGGCCCGGCCGGTGGCGGCGTCATCCCTGGGGCCTGCGCCGGGCCACGGGCAGGCTGACCCCGAAGCACCGCGAGCTCGTCCCGGAGGGCGGCTGCGCTCGGCAGCCGGGCGGCCGGGTCGGCCGCCAGGCACTGGCGCAGGACGGCCAGCAGCCTGGGCGGCACCCCCGGGACATCCTCCACCGGCTGGTCGTGCAGGGCCAGGATGGTCGCTATGCCGGGCGGCCTCCCGTCCGCGGGAAAGCGCGGTGGCCGCCCAGCCATCAGCGCGTACAGGGTCGCGGCCAGGGAGTAGATGTCGGCGGCCACCGACGGCTCGACCCCCCGGAAACTCTCCGGCGGCGCATAGGCCGGAGTGAGCGCGTCGCGGCTGACCGACTGCTCGCCGCTGGCCGCGATGATCGAGGCCAGCCCGAAGTCGGAGAGGCCGACGATGCCATACCGGTTGATCAGGATGTTGGCTGGCTTGATGTCGCGGTGCAGGATGCCCGCCGCATGCGCCGCGGCGAGCGCGTCCGCCGAGGCCGACCCCGATGCGCGGCCCGCGCCGCGCTCATCGGCCCACCGCGGCGCAGCTCGTCATTGAGTGAGCCGTGCGGGCACAGTTCCATCACCAGGTACGGGCGGCCATCGCCGAGGGTTCCCGCGTCGTACACGTCGATCACGTGCGGATGCCCGGACAACCGCCCGGCCGCGGTTACCTCACGGAAGAACCGGCGCTGGTCACGCTCGGTGTGCAGGATCCGGCTGTCCACCTTCACGGCTACCTCGCGGCCGACGGCGACCTGCCAGCTCCGGTAGACAGTGGCAAACCCGCCCGAGCCAAGGACGCCGACGACACTATGCCCAGGGATATCCGGTGCCGTGGTCACATCCGGGCAGCCTAGCCCGCCACCGCGCCTTCCGCCGCCGGACCTGGCCAGCGGCCCGCCCGGCGGACAGTCATGACCGCGCGCTACCCGACGGCGGCGGTGGCACTGGCCGCGCTGCCGGTGTTCCACACCGGCTGGCCCAGGTAACCCCGGGCGATCATGGTGACGAACTGGTAGACCGCGTCCTCCTCGGCGGACAGCGGGCCCGGGATGGCCTGCGGTGAGGCCAGCCCGCGCTGAACCGACTCGCAGGCGTGCCAGTCCTGCTGGTTGGTGATGTCCCAGAAGTCCACCGCGTAGCCGGGGTCGAACCCCGGCGTGTCCACCGCCTCCGGCGCGAACGCCCAGGTGCACTCGATCCGGGTCCGGTCCGCGGCCAGCGGGGTGAGCCGGTGCGTCATCACGTAGTCCGGGTGCAGGCTGAGCAGGACGTTGGGGAACACGTTGACGTAGATGACGGTGCGCAGCCCGGTGGCGTCCAGGTTCCGCAGCGGCACCCCGCGGCTGGTGCCATCCAGGGACATCGTGGTCATGCCGTCGCGCAGGTCCATCCAGCCGCCCACCCAGGCGCCGGGGTCGGCGTAGTTCTCGCCGCTCTTCGGCGGGCTGACCTTGCACAGCTCCGGGTGGATCTGCGGGCAGTGGTAGCACTCGTGATAGTTCTCGGTCAGGATCTTCCAGTTCGACGCGACTTCGTAGTCGTGCCGGCCGCCGACCACCAGGCGCTCCACCTCGTAGGGGGCGACGAGCGGCTCCAGGGTACCGAGGGAGTCAGCCAGCGGGCCAGCCTGGCCCGAGCCATCAACGAAAACCAGCCCGTGCCATTCCTGCACGGGTAGCTCGACCAGGCCCCAGGCATCCGCGTCGAACCCCGGCCGGTTCTCGAAGCCGGCCGCTGCCCGGAGCGATCCGTTAAGCCCGTAAGTCCAGGAGTGGTAGGGGCAGATGATGACGCTTTGCTGAGTGACCGCCCCGCACGGCAGCAGTTCATGGCCGCGGTGCCGGCAGAAGTTCGCGAACGCCCGGAGCACGCCGTCGTCGGCGCGGGCCAGCAGCACGCTCCCCGCGCCGGCCGGCTCGGCGCGCATGTCGCCCGGCGCGGGCGTCTGCGCGGAATAGCCCAGGCAGGTCCAGCCGCCGCCGAAGAAATGCTGCCGCTCCCAGGCGAACACCGCGGGGTCGGTGTACGCGGCGCGGGGCAGCATCCGGCTCTGGCCGAACGGCCGGAGCGCCTCCTGGACGGCGGCGGCGTCGAGCGGGGCAGGGGGGTACCGAAGCTGACTGACCATACAGTCAAGGATAGGCAGGCGGGTGAGGCGTGTCCAGGGCCGTCCGCACCGGGCTTCACGGATGCCGCGGCCGGCGGCACCCGGCACCGGGGCCGGCGGCCGGCTGGCCGGGGCCGCGGCATCGCGGCGTCGTCCGCTAGCCGCGATCAGCCTGTTTGTGGTTGGCCGTATCCGAGCCGTAGCGCAGGTACACGGTGAGCGCCCCGATCACGATGGCGACCCCGACGCCGAGATAGAGGATGTCCAGCGTGTGGGTGAAGTCCAGCAGTTCGTCGGTGAAGGTCACCGCGGTAACCAGGATGATCATGGAGATCACCCGGGCCTTGAGGTCGTCGAGGTCGTTCATCTCCAGCCAGGCCGGCAGCGGGCGGCCCCGCCCGTCCGGCTCGATCCGGGACACGAACAGCTCATAGAGGCCGAAAGCCGCGATGATCAGCGTCGCGCCGATCAGGAACACGTCGATCTCGATGATGAACAGCCGCAGGTTGTGCTCGGCGAACGGGTGCCGGGCGATGTCCGCCACCGTGTGCACCGCGTACACCGTGGCGTAGACGAAGGCGCCGATCCCCGACAGGAGCAGCACGATGACCGGCAGCACCACAGTGAGCTGGGCGAGGCTGAGCCCGCGCTCGAAATCGCGCTGGAGCCGGTTCCCCGGCGGCCGCTGCGGCCCCGGCCGGGGCGGCCCCGGCCTGGCGGCGGGCTCCCCTTCTGGTTCCGGTTCCGCGGACTTCGGCTCAGTCATCGGCCGCTGCACTATCGTGGATTCCGAAGGGGAGTAGCCCCCGACCGGTAATCGACATGCTGGCGCCTGCGGCGCCCGGTTGCCAGGCCTGCGCCGACTGCAGGTGGGCGAGACCTTCGTTCCAGCCGTCATGGGTACGTCCGTGGCCGGGATGAAGGTACGCCCCCGTCCCGGCGGAGGAAAGGGCCAGCGTGAACTTTGCTGTCGTCGCCGCGGTCTTCCCCGTCATCTTCCTGGGCGAACTGCCGGACAAGACGATGTTCGCCTCCCTGGTCATGGCCACCCGCGGGCGGCCCTTCGCCGTCTGGCTCGGTGCGACCGCAGCCTTCGCCGTGCACGTGGTCATCGCCACCACGGTCGGCGTCCTGCTCTTGCACATACTTCCCCATCGGGTGGCGGAAGTTGCCGTCGCCCTGACATTCCTGGCCGGCGCTGGCTACGTACTGTATGAGGCGGTACACGGCGGCAACGAGGCCGACCCGGACGTGCCCGATCACGGCCGGATGCGGCGCCGCCGGTCGGCCGTGACCGCATTCGGGGTGATCTTCCTGGCCGAATGGGGTGACCTGACCCAGGTGCTCACCGTCAACCTGGCGGCCCGCTATCACGCGCCGCTGGCGGTCGGGCTGGGCGCGCTGCTGGCCTTGTCCGCCGTGGCCGGCGTCGCGGTGGCCGGTGGCCAGGGGGTGCTCCGGCTGGTCAACGTGACGATCGCCCGGCTGCTCACCGCGACCGTCCTGCTGATCCTGGGGGTCTACGCCGCGTACACGGCGTTCGGCTGACCTGGCGCCCTTTATGCTCTGTTGGCATGAGAGGCCGCAACCCCGAGAACTTCGGGCAGTCCCTGGGCACCCGGGGTAAGTGGGTGATGGGGCTGATCGGCGCCGCCCTGGTCGCCGTGCTCGCCGGGGTGGGCATCTGGTCCTCGGTGAACCAGGGCAGCTACGGTCCTTCGCGGAACGGCTGCGTCAACCTCACCGTGGTCAGCTCGACCGGCGGTGCCGTCATCCACGACTGCGGCGCCCAGGCCCGGGCGCTCTGCCGGAGCGCGTTCAGCCACACCGACAAGCTGTCCCGGCTGACCCGGCCGCAGTGCCGCCTGGCCGGCCTCGGCCCGGCCGCCCTGGGCATGGCCAGCCCGGCCGTCACCCCCTAGGCGCGGCACCCTTCCGCACCGCGTGCAGCGCTCGGCGTTCCGCCTTCCGCCGGAATAGACAGACCGGTCTATCCGTTGGCGGGACCCGTTCCCGCCGCCCCACCGGACTAGACTGATTGGTATAGGAGGTTGCGATGGCCGGGACCGCCAGGAAGAGCTCTGCCCGCGAACGCCTGCTGGCGGCGGCCAACGAGCTCTTCTACGAAGAAGGCGTCCAGTCGGTGGGCATCGACAAGGTGATCGACCGCGCCGGGGTCGCCAAGATGAGCCTCTACAACACGTTCGGCAGCAAGGAAGAACTGGTCACGGCGTACCTGAAGTCGCGGCACGCAACGATCCAGGACCGCTTCACCCGGGCCCTGCAGCGGTACGCCGATCCGCGTGACCGGCTGCTCGGCGTGTTCGAGGCGCAGGGCGACCTGTTCACGGAGCCGAACTATCACGGCTGCGCCTTCGTCGCCGCCTCGGCCGAAGCGAAGCCAGGCAGTGCCACCGAGCGCGCGGCGGACGACTACCGGGCCTGGGTCCGCGCGCTCTTCACCGAACTCGCCGAGCAGGCCGGAGCGGACGATCCGGCGAAACTCGCCCGCCAGTTGCACCTGCTCTACGACGGCGCGAGCCTGTCCGCCCGGATGGACCGCGACCCGTCCGTCTCGGCGGTCGCGCGTTCCGCCGCCGAGGCCCTGCTCGACGCCGCCCATGTCCAGGCTCGCCCCAGCCCGCACTCCGCCTGACCCCGGGCTCACCCTGCCCGTTGTCCGCCTGATCTCAGGCGCGCCCCCGCTCACACTCCGCCCGATCCCGGCCGCGCCCCCACTGGCACTCCGCCTGACCCGGCCGCACCAGTCCGCGCCCGCGTGGTTCGCGCCCGCTTGCGGTCTGGTCCGGATCCGCGTAGCCTGCAAAGTACTTTGTGAATCAAAGTTCATCTAGCTACGGGGGTACCGACTATGACCGAGACGCGGGCCGATGGCGGAGCGGCCCCAGGCGGGGACCCGCCGTTGTCCCCGGCGGAAGCCCTGGCCGTCGTGCAGGAGCAGCGCCGCCGGACGGCCCAGAGCCTGCATCCGGACGTGTCCGTGCTTCTGGCCGCGTGGGGAGTGACCTGGCTTGCCGGGTTCGGTGCTTCGTACTTCGCTGCCCGGCACGATCCCCTGCTGCCCTGGTGGGCGGCCTGGACGGTGATCGGCGTGCTGAACGCGGGCGCACTGGCGGTGGCTTTCGGCCAGCCGATCCGCCGGGGACGCGGGATCGAGGGCCCATCACGCCAGGTGATGTCGATGTTCCTGGCGGCCTGGCCGCTGGCGATTCTGGCCATCATGGCTCTCAACGTGGGCATGCTGAACCGGGGACTGCCTCCGCGGCTGGCGGAATTGCTCTGGCCAGGCAGCTCGGCGGTGATGATCGGCGTGCTCTTCCTGGCGGCGGGCTTCCTGTTCCGCGACCGGATCTCGTACGGGCTTGGCCTGTGGACCATGGCGACCGGGGTGGCCAGTGTGTTCGCCGGCGTTCCCGGCAACTTCGCGGTGTTGTCGCTGGCCGGCGGCGGGGGCTTCCTGGTAGCGGCCGCGCCTGGCTGGTGGCAGGGCCGCCGGTCACGCCCGTGACCGGCTCGGGAGCGCCGCCGCCGCTGGATCCGGTCATCCATGCCCAGCCCAGGCTGCGCGTGATGGTGGCCCTCACAGCTCTCGCGGAAGGCGACAAGATCACCTTTCCGCGGCTGCAGGAACTGCTCGGCATGACCGCCGGCAACCTCGCCACCCACCTGCGGAAGCTCGAGGATGCCGGCTACATCGCCGTCACCAAGACCTACCGGCGCCGAACCCCCGTCACCTATGTCTCGCTGACCCGTAACGGGCGGCGCGCCCTGGATGACTACACGGCCGCCTTGCAGGACCTGCTCGCTGTCGTCGGCCGGGCAGATAGCCAATCCGGCCTGACCGGTGGCCAACCCGGCCTGACCGACGGGCGGGCCGGCCACCTCGAGGAGGAGAGCCTGTCATGACCCAGCCAGGATCCACCATGTCCCCATCGGCCGTGCCGCCGCCGGGCAGGTACCGGATCGACCCTCAGGCAGCACTGTCCGCGCGGACGTCCGTGCGATGTTCGGGCTCATGACCGTGCACGGGACGTTTCCGGGTACGCGGCGGGGAGGTACTCGTCGCAGCCGACCCTTGCGGCTCACCATCGACACCGCCTGTTCCCCGGCCTGAGCAGATCACCACCAGCGATCCTGGCGGCGAACCCCAGAAAGCACTGCGGGCCCGGTCCGCACCGCCATAACGGCGGCGCGGACCGGGCCCGCGTCGTGGAGGTGGCGGGAATCGAACCCGCGTCCTTCAGTACATCACCAGGGCTTCTCCGAGCGCAGCCTGCGTCGCTTTTCTCGGCCCCGGCGGTCCTGCAGGCAGGCCACCGACGGGCTCAGTCGCTGTTAGATGTCCCGCTCAGCCCCGCGACCGGGCTGGGCGGTGGATCCTCCTCGCTGATGCCAGACACCGGGCCGGAGGAACTCCCGGGCTGACAACCCCTAACCCGCGGTTATTTAGGCCGCGAGGGCGAGGTGAGTGCGCTTAACATTGGCACTTATTGGTTTGCGGTCACAGTGTTAACGAGGTTATGTCCGCCGTCCTCGGCTCGCTTCCCCTGGCTCAACCACCGAAGTCGAAGCCTGTCACCCCCTGTGGGTAACTCATGTTGAGTTGTCAAGCTGCCGCAGCGCGCACCTGCACCACGACGTTACTGGAGTCAACGCCCCAGAGCCAACCGCAATTCCGCCCCCGCGGCACGCGACCGGGACAGCAGTTAAGATCCGACCCCGCCTACGGGCTGTTGCAGAATCGCCGGGTGTCCTGCGGCGTGTTGTTTGTGCTGGTAGATGACGTTTTGGGATGATTTACCCATGGCGAAGACTTACCGTCGGGTGGACCGGGATCAGGGGTTCTTGCTGCCGCCGGATATGCGGGAGTGGCTGCCGGCGGGTCATCCGGTGTGGCTGGTGATCCGGGTGGTCGAAGATCATCACCTGGATACCTCTGCGTTTCACGCGGCCCGGCGGACCGGGGGTGCGGGGACGGCGGGGTATGACCCGGACATGCTGGTGACGCTGCTGATGTGGGCGTATGCGCAGGGGGTCACCTCCTCGCGGCGGATCGAGGCGGCGTGCTGGCCCGATGTGGCGTTCCGGGTGATCTGCGCGGGCAAGGCGCCCGATCATGTGACGATCGCCCGGTTCCGGGCCGCGTTCCCCGGGGCGGCGGAAAGCCTGTTCGCGGAGGTGCTGGTGTTGTGCGCGAAGCTGGGAATGGGGAAACTGGGGACGATCGCGCTGGATGGCACGAAGGTCGCCGCGAACGCCTCCAAGGCGGCGAACCGGACGGAGGAGACGCTGCGCAAGCTGGCCGCTGAGGCGGCGGCGGAGGCAGCGAAGGCTCACGCGGCTGCCGATGCGGCCGAGGATGAGCTGTTCGGCGAGGGGCAGCGCGGTGATGAGGTCCCGCCGGAGGCGGTGAACCCGGCCACCCGCGCTGAGCGGATCGCCGCCGCGCTGGCGGACCTGGAAGCAGAACGGCAGGCGTCAGAGCGGGAGCGGGAAAAGCAGGCGCAGGCGTTCTGGGAGCGGCGGCAGGCGGGCACCGGCGGGGCGCCGCCGGCGGAGATCGCGGTGCAGGCGGCCCGGGCGAAACTGGAGCAGGCCCGCGCTGAGCGGGCGGCGCAGCTTGCGGAGCTGCACGCGCGGGCGGCCGGGCCACGGGTGCCCGGCAGCCGCCGGGATCGTCCCCGGGCCGGGATCGAGGACTACTGCCTGGTCAAGGCCGCCCGCGAGGCCCTGGCCAAGGCTGAGGCCAGGGCCGCGCAGGCGGAGCGGAAAGCCAGCCAGAAGAAAGACCCTGGGCCGGCCCGCAACATCACCGGCCCGGACTCGCGGCTGATGCCGGTCCGCGGCGGCGGGTTCATCCAGGGTTACAACGCCCAGAACATGACCAGCGAAGACGGGCTGATCATCGCCACCGAGCTCACCTGCGACACCACAGACACCGGGTGGTTCACCCCGGTGCTGCGCCAGGCCGAAGACGCCGCCGCCCTGATCACCGCCCATCAGCCGCCACCAGCCCGTCCTGCCCCTGCGGGCCAGGACGGCAAAGGCAGCCAGGACGGCAAGGGCAGCGGGATCGGGCTGGTGCTCGCTGACGCCGGCTACCTGTCCGGGGACAACCTCACCGCCGCCGGCCCGGCCGGCTCATCGCCACCGGCAAGCACCGCACCTGGAGAAAACCGCCCGCCAGGCCGCCGCCGGGGACACCACCGGCCAGGACGGCGCAGACGAGGAGGAAGACCCGATCGCGGCGATGGCCGCCCGGCTGGCCACCAACGAAGGCATCACCGCCTACCGCAGGCGCGGCCACATCGCCGAGACCCCGCACGGCCACATCAAGCACAACATGGGCATCCGGCAGCTCGCCACCCGCGGCAAACCCAAAGCCAGCGCCGGATGGCGGTTCACCGTCACCGTGCACAACCTCTTCAAGGCCATCACCACCGGGAACCTCACCCAGGCCGCCCTGGCCGCCCTGGCCGGCTGACGACCAGGGCCCCGGCCGGCCAGCCCGGCCCGGCAGCCCAGCCCAAATCCCGGCCGCCCGGCCCAGCCAGCCCGGCAACGGTACCTCGGCCCGCCAGCCAAAACGAATCCGACACAGCCCGCCCAGGGGGTCCGATCTTAACCACTGGCGAAATCAGACGGGGAGGGCGCCGGGAACAGGGACCAGGGTCAGGAGGGCGGTGCCCGACTGGGGCCGCTCCTGGTGGGCGCGGTCCCCGGCGGGGGCACTCCCGGCAGGGTCGATCCCCTGCGAGGCAGCGCCGGGCGGGGAAAGGAAGATGCCCGGCAGGAGCCGCTGAGCAGCTCCCGCCGGGCATCTCACGTGGGATGAGATGCCCCCGTGGACGCTGGCGGTGGCCGAAATGCATCCACGGGGGCCGACCGGCAGGGTCGGGGCCGGTCTTACAGCCCGGACCTCCCCCGAGATGAGGTCCGGTTCTCATCACGGCGACTGAGGCGCAACCCCCCAAGCGGCCCCCAGTCATTAGGTAAGACGCCAGCGGGTAGCCGATTGGTTGCTCTCAGTTACAAAAATCGAGGTCAATTTCACGCTGCGCGACCGCGGGGTGGCGGCAAACCGGGACGCAGCAGCACAGCCTGGGGCAGGCCCCAGCGGGCACCAGCAGCACAGCCTGGGGCAGGGTCCTGCCGGAACGCGGCAGCACAGCCAGCCGCAGGGGCAGCTAACTGGATCGCAGCATCCCGGGCCGGGACGGTCTCAGCCGTGGAAGCCGCCGAGGAACGCGGCCCCCAGCGGAACGGCGGATGTGGATGGTGACTTGGTCAGCTCCAGGACCGCGAAAGCGACACCGTTCCGGTAGCCGACGAACCAGTGCGCCCACCACTGGGAGCCCGGGGTTTCCGGAGCGGAACCCACCTGCCCGTACACGGGGAAGCCCCCCAGGTTGGCGGCCTTAGCCGCCCCGCTGGTCACGGTGCCACGCATCAAGTGGCGCAGGGTGGCCACGGTCTGCGCGCCGGCGACCGTGCGGGGGTCCAGGCCCGGGTCCGGCGGGGACGTGATCAGCACGGGCGGCCGCCAGGTGCCCGCGTCCACCCCGGCCGCGACCAGCGCCATGGCCAGCGGGCTGACCTGGATGCCCTGCTCGCCGATGCTGTTGGCGGCCACCCCCGCCTGGCTGCTGGAGGCCTGGAACGAGCCCGCGAAAGCACTCAGCGGCAGCTTCCACCGCGCGCCCAGCCCGAACGCGGTGGCACTGGCGGCCAGCTTGCTGCCGTTCAGCCGCTGCGACAGGGTGCTGAAGGCGGTCACGCAGGACTGCGCGAAGTCGGCGCTGAACAACGCCTGGTCACCCAGGGCAGGCGTGCCCGGCACGTTGCTGAACGTGCGCCCGCCGACGCTGGTGTCCGCCCGGCACGGGATCGGCGTGCTGGCCTGCAGGCCACCGGCCAGCAGGGCGGCGGCCGACACGATACTGAAGGCGTTGCCCGGCTGGTAGCGCCCGGCCAGCGGGTCGATCTTCGGCTGGCCGGGCATGGCCCGGCCGGCCACGGCCAGGATGTGCCCGGTGGACGCCTGCACCGCGATGATGGCCGCATCATCCGGCTGGCCCGCCAGGGCGCTGAGCGCGGCGGCCTGCACTCCGGCCCGGATGGTGGTGCGCACCGGGGTCCCCGGCTGGCCATTCCATTCCTTGAGCACGGCTACCTGGCGGCCGGCGTTGTTCTCCGCCACGATCTCGGTCTCGGCCGACCCGGCCAGCTTGCGCTGGTAGACCTCCTGCAGCCCGGATACGCCCACCGTGGTCCCCGGCCGGTAGGTGATGCCCTGGGCCTGCAGCGCCGGCGTGATCTCGGTGCCGACCGAGCCGGTGATGTCGCTGGCCATGCTGTCGAACAGGCGCCGTGAGACCTGGCGCATGATCAGCCCGGGCACCCGGCCGAGCTTGCGCCGCAGCCGCGCGTAGCTGGCCGGGTCCAGGGTGACCAGGGTGAGCGGCCGGGACTGGGGCGCGGCCCGGATCACGCTGAGCACCTGGTCCTCATCCAGCCCGGTCGCCGAGGCGAACGCGAACGCGGTCGCCACCGGGTGGGCCAGCCGCCCGGGGCGGACCTGCGCGATGTAGGCGGCGGAGGGCCGGATGAGCGAGGCGCCCTCCGCGTCGAGCAGCGGTGCCCGGTTCGGCATCACCGACACCACGGCCATCCGCACGCCCTGGTGCAGGCCCGGGTTGATGACGGTGGAGTTCCACACCACCCGCCAGTGGGACGAGATCTTCCGCAGTGCGAACGATCCCTGGTAGTTCCAGGACTCCCCGTCCTGGCCGAGGTCCACCGACGCGTAGAAGTAGGCCTGCGCGGTGCCGCCGTGCTGCACGATCCGGCCCATCGACAGGTAGTAGGCCGCCGCGCCGAGCTGCTCGTAGGCGGTGCTCAGGTCGGTGGTCACGGCGGCCGGGGCACCGGTGGTCAGCGCGGCGGCCGCCCGGTACTGCCCCTGGGCCCAGTCCAGCAGGAACGCCTGCGCGGCCGGCTCCGCCGACGGCTCACCGCTGACGAACCCCCCGGCGATGCCGGCGACCAGGATGGCGAAAGCCAGCCCGGCAGCCCCCAGCTTCAGCTGCCGCGACCTCGAACGCAGGCCGCTCACGAATCCCCCGGCGCCGCCTTCACGCGAGACGCGCCCGCCGACGGCTGGCTGCGGAGCGCCCTTGACTGTAGCGAAGGGCGCCGCGGGCTTGCGTGCGGCCGCATGCGCCCCCCGCCTACGGTATGAGGCCACAGCCCGCTACGCCATCAGCCCCGCCGCCGGAAGGCACGTTCCACCTCCCTGGCAGCGTCGCGTTGCGCCAGATCCTGCCGTTTGTCGTAGCTGCGCTTGCCGCGGCCCACGCCCAGTTCCACCTTGACCCGGCCGTCCTTGAAATACAGGGACAGCGGCACGATGGTGAGGCCACGCTCCGCGGTCTTGCTGGCCAGGCGGTCGATCTCCTTGCGGTGCAGCAGCACCTTGCGGATCCGCCGCGGCTCATGGTTGGTCCAGGTGCCCTGGGTGTACTCGGGGATGTGCACCCCATGCAGCCACATCTCACCATCGGAAATCTGGGCGAACCCGTCCGTCAGGGACGCCCGGCCGGCCCGCAGCGACTTCACCTCGGTGCCGGTCAGCACGAGGCCACCCTCGATCTCGTCCTCGATGTGATAGTCGTGCCTGGCCCGCCGGTTGCGGGCGATGACCGTGGACTGCTGCTTCGGTGCCACTGCCTTAGCGTCCGCTGTGTTCAGGCGCGAAGGTAACGCCTGAGGGTGAGGAAGGACGTGACGCCACAGAGCACCACTCCCATGACCATGGCCAGCACGATGACCTCAATGAGGTCGGCGAGGCCGAGGCGGACGTTATAGCCGAAGTACTGCTGCAGCGTGTCCAGGCCCAGGGTCTTGACCGCGATCAGCATCCCGGCGGCGATGAGCCAGCCGATCAAGCCGGCGATGACTCCTTCTAGCAGGAAGGGTAGCTGAACGTAGAAGTTGGACGCGCCGACCAGCCGCATGATGCTGGTCTCCCGGCGGCGGTTGAAAGCGGACAGCCGGATGGTATTCGCCACCAACAGGATCGCGGCGATGACCAGGATGATCGCCGTGATGATGACCGCGTTCCGGGCGGCGTCGAGCAACGGTAGAAGTTGGACAGGATCGACTCCACGTTGACGATGTTGTCAACTCCCGGCCGCCCTTCCACCGTGCCGGCCACCACGTTGAAATCGGACTGCGCGTTGCGCAGCTTGACCTGGAACGAGTCGGGGATCTCGTTCTGGGTGACCAGGCTGGCGAACGACTTGTCCTGGGAGAACTCCTGCTTGAACCGCTGGAACGCCTGCCCCTGCGATTCGTAGTAGACGTGCTCCACGCCCTGTGACCGGAGCGCTTCGGTCGGTGTAGATCTGCTGCCGCTGGGCCGCGGTGGCCGGCCCGTTCTGCTTGCACTGCGGGCTCACGCTGGTCGCGGTGCACAGGTAGATGGACAGCTGGACCCGGCCCTGCCAGTAGGTCCGGGTGTTGTCCACCTGCTTCACGAACAGGAGCCCGGTGCCGAGCAGCGACAGGCTGATGGCGACGACGACTACCAGCGCAATCGTCATCGTCAGATTGCGCCGCAGGCCTGTCCAGACCTCTTGGAAGACGAACTGTGCACGCATTGGTCGCTGATCCCTCGGTAATCCTCGGTATCTGGTACCGCCCAGACCCCCGCTAGCGCCCGGCCGCTCCGGGCGCCCGGCTGGTCAGTACGACTGGCCGTACACCCCGCGAGACTGGTCGCGCACAACTTTCCCGTACTCGAGCTCGATGACGCGCTTGCGCATCGAGTCCACGATCGCCGCGTCGTGCGTCGCCATGACGACGGTGGTCCCCGTCCGGTTGATCCGGTCGAGCACCTTCATGATCCCGATGGAGGTGGCCGGGTCGATGTTCCCCGTCGGCTCATCGGCCAGCAGGATCATCGGCCGGTTCACGAACGCGCGGGCCATCGCCACCCGCTGCTGCTCGCCACCGGACAGTTCATCGGGCATCCGGTCGTGCTTGCCCTCCAGCCCGACCAGGTCCACCACCTCGGGGACGACCTTGCGGATGAACCGCCGGGGCTTCCCGATCACCTGCAGGGCAAAGGCCACGTTCTGGTAGACGTTCTTGTTGGGCAGCAGCCGGAAGTCCTGGAACACGCAGCCGATCCTGCGCCGCAGGTAGGGCACCTTCCAGTTGGTCAGGCGGGCGAGATCCTTGCCAGCCACGTGGATCCTGCCCTCGGACGGCTTCTCCTCCTTGAGGATCAGCCGCAGGAACGTCGACTTGCCGGAGCCCGAGGGCCCGACCAGGAAGACAAACTCACCCTTTTCGACATCGATCGTGACGTTCTCCAGTGCCGGGCGGCTCTGGTTCGGGTACGTCTTAGTGACGTTATCGAAGTGGATCACTGGCCCATCACAGCGCTCGACGAAATTGCGGGGGCGCAGCGGCCGCGATGCGGCCACCGCACGGCCATCCGGGCCCGGTGGGCTGTCCGGTTTGGCCAGGGGCCAGTCTAGGGGGGAAACTGAGTCTGAACGTGCAACACTGCTGAAGTGGCACCGGCGGCCGCTGACCCAGGGACCCCGGATGACGCTGAAGGGACCCGGATGAGCTGCGAACATCTCATCTGCGCCAGATGCGCAGGACCGGTCGTCGAAGCCCGCTGCCCTGCCTGCCAGGCGGCCCGGGCCCAGATGCACCATCACCACACGGGGATTTCCATCCCCATGATCGCCGCCCTGCTGGTGGCGCTGCTGGCCCTCGTCGTCATGGTGCAGCAACTGGGGACTGAGCAGCCGGGGGGACGACCCCCCGGAGCCCCCCGCGCATCGCTGGCCCGGCCGGGACACGGCTTCGCCTGCCCGCCCCGCCGGCGCCCCGCCGCGCCGGCCCGCTCCGCCCCGCCGCGCTCCGTCGGCGAGTCTCAGCGGCTCATGAGCTCACTAGTCTTCGGCGGTGGGGTTCTTCCGCAGCCAGCGGATCTCGGCCTCGATGAAGTCGTCAATCTCGCCGTCCATCACGGCCGCGGTGTTCCCCGTCTCCAGCCCGGTCCGCAGGTCCTTCACGTTCTGGTACGGGTGCAGCACGTAGTTGCGGATCTGGGTGCCCCAGCTGCCCGAGGAATCGCCGCGCAGCTCGTTCATCTTGGCCGCCTGCTCGGCCCGCTTGCGCTCCAGCAGCTTGGCCTGGAGCACCGCCATGGCGGTGGCCTTGTTCTGGATCTGGCTGCGCTCGTTCTGGCAGGACACCACGATGCCGCTGGGCATGTGGGTGATCCGGACGGCAGAGTCGGTGGTGTTCACGCCCTGGCCGCCCGGCCCGCTGGACCGGTACACGTCCACCCGGATGTCGTCGTCCGGGATCTCGATGTGGTCGGTCTGCTCCACGACCGGGATCACGTCCACCCCGGCGAAGGAGGTCTGCCGCCGGCCCTGGTTGTCGTACTTGGAGATGCGCACCATCCGGTGCGTGCCGTGCTCGCCGCGCAGCGTGCCGTAGGCGTACGGCGCCTTGATCGCGAACGTGGTGGACTTGATGCCCGCCTCTTCCGCGTAGGAGGTGTCGTAGACCTCGCTCGGGTAGCCGTGCCGCTCCGCCCAGCGCAGGTAGATGCGCCGCAGGCCTTCCGCCCAGTCCGCCGCGTCCGCCCCGCCGGCCTGGGCGTTGATCGTGATCAGCGCCTCCCGGGCGTCGTACTCGCCGTTGAGCAGGGTGCGCACCTCGAGCTGGTCGATCTCCCGGCGCAGCGCGGCCAGGTCCCGGGTCGCCTCTTCCCGGGTCGGCTCGTCCTGCTCCTGCTCGGCCAGCTCGAACATGACCCGGGTGTCGTCGAGGCGGCGCCGCAGCCCGTCCAGGCGGCTCAGCTCGCCTTCCAGGTAGGACAGCCGCCGGGTCACCGCCTGGGCCCGCTCCGGGTCATCCCACAGGCCCGGGTCGGCGGCACGCTCCCGCAGGCTGTCTGCCTCCCGGCGCATGGCCTCCGGGTCGAGCACGGACTCCACGCTGGTGAGAGTGGCCGACAGCTCTGAGATCTCATTTGCGGGATCGGTACCTGCCATGCCGGAAAGCCTACGCGAGAGAGGGCATTCGAAAGGACGATCGCCCGGCAACTTACGAAGGATGTTCGGGCAGCGAACTGGCTTCCACCAGGGTGCGGACCGCCCGGACCGCCACGGACAGCATGGCCACGGTGAACCGGTCGCTCTCCCAGATCTCAGTGAGGGTCTGCGTGGCCCGCCGGACCGCCGGGTCGTTGCGCCGGACCCACACCCCGAGCCGCTCCTCCGGGCTGCCGGGGCCGGTCACCTCCAGCACGTCCCGGGTGATGGCGGCGTGCGCGGCGTACAGGTCGTCGCGCAGCGCGGCCCGGGCCATCGTGTTCCACCGGTCATCGCGGGCCAGCGCGGTGATCCGGTCCCGGAGCCGGGTGATCTGCAGCCGGTCGGCCAGGTCGAAGTAGACCTCGGCGGTCTCCTCCACGCTGCGGCCGGTGGCCGTGGCGATCTGCACCATGTCGAACGCCGAGTAGGTGGCCACCATGGCCGCCACCCGCTCGGCCAGCCCGGCGGGCACCCCGCGTGCGGTGAACTGCTCCAGCCGGTCGGCGAACCCGGACCGGTCCCGGCCGGTGAGCAGCTTGGGCAGCCCGGAGGCCACGGTCTGCACCCCGCCGGCGAAGAAGTCGATGGTCTCGGCGATGTCGAACGGCGGCCGCCGGTTGTAGAGCAGCCACCGGGTGGCCCGCTCCCCCAGCTTGTGGCCCTCCAGCAGCAGGGCCAGCTGGGTGGCCACCTCCACCTGGCCGTCCAGCGCCTCGACCTCGGCCCAGAACCCGGCCAGGTCGAACACGGCCCGCGCCACCAGCCAGGCGCCGGTGATGTCGGGTACCGACGCCCCGGTCTCTTCGTTCATCCTGAACAGGAAGGTGGTGCCAGAGCGGTCAACCATGTCGTTGACGACCGCGGTGGTGATGATCTCCCGCCGCAGCGGGTGAGCATCCATCTGGCTGGAGAACCGCTCGCGCAGCGGTTCCGGGAAGTACCCCGCCAGCACGGACCGCAGGTACGGGTCGTCGGGCAGGGCCGAGGCCAGCATCTCCTCCTCGGCGCCGATCTTGACGTGGGCGAGCAGCACCGCGAACTCGGGGGTGGTCAGGCCCAGCGCGGCGGACCGGCGCTCGGCGACCTCCTTGTCCCCGGGCAGCACCTCCAGCTTGCGGCGCAGCCGGCCGTCCCTGGCCATCTTGCGCATCATCCGGCTGTGCACGTGCAGCATGGTGGGCGCCTGGGCGCGGGACGAGGCCAGCGCGCGGTTCTGCTGGTAGTTGGCCCGCAGCACCAGCTGCCCGACCTCGTCGGTCATCTCGGCCAGCAGCCGCCCCCGCTCGGCGGCGGGCAGGTCGCCCCGGCTGACGCTGTCCGCCAGCAGGATCTTGATGTTGACCTCGTGGTCGGAGGTGTCCACGCCGGCCGAGTTGTCGATGAAGTCGGTGTTCATCAGGCCGCCCGCCAGCGCGTACTCGATCCGGCCGGCCTGCGTCACGCCCAGGTTGCCGCCCTCGGCGATGACCCGGGCGCGGACCGCGGTGGCGTCGATCCGCACCGCGTCGTTGGCCCGGTCCCCGGCCTCGGCGTGCGACTGGGTGCTGGCCTTCACGTAGGTGCCGACCCCGCCGTTCCACAGCAGGTCCACCGGGGCGGCCAGGATGGCCGAGATGAGCTGGTCCGGGGACAGCGCCCGGGCCGACTCGTCCAGCCCCAGGGCCTGCTGCACCGCCACCGAGACCGGGATGGACTTGGCCGTCCGTGCCCACACCCCGCCGCCCGCCGAGATGAGCGCCGGGTCGTAGTCGGCCCAGGTGGACCGGGGCAGGCCGAACAGCCGCTCGCGCTCCGCGAAGCTGGCCTCCGCGTCGGGATCGGGGTCGAGGAAGACGTGCCGGTGGTCGAACGCCGCGATCAGCCGGATATGCCGCGACAGCAGCATCCCGTTGCCGAACACGTCCCCGGACATGTCGCCGATCCCGGCCACCGTGAAGTCGGTGGCCTGGGTGTCCAGGCCGAGCGTGGCGAAGTGGAACCGGACCGATTCCCAGGCGCCGCGGGCGGTGATGCCCATCTTCTTGTGGTCGTAGCCCTCGGAGCCGCCGGAGGCGAACGCGTCGCCGAGCCAGAACCCGTAGCTGGTGGCGATCTGGTTGGCCGTGTCGGAGAACGTCGCGGTGCCCTTGTCCGCGGCCACCACCAGGTACGGGTCGTCGCCGTCGTAACGGATCACGCCCGGCGGCGGCACCACCTGGCCGGCGTGCAGGTTGTCGGTGACGTCCAGCATGGCGCTGATGAAGGTCCGGTAGCAGGCCAGCACCTCGGCCTGGTGCGCTTCCCGGTCGGCGGGGTCCGGCAGCCGCTTGCAGACGAAGCCGCCCTTGGCCCCGGACGGGACGATGACGGAGTTCTTCACCTCCTGCGCCTTGGCCAGGCCGAGGATCTCGGTGCGGAAGTCCTCGCTGCGGTCCGACCAGCGCAGCCCGCCGCGGGCCACCGCGCCGAACCGCAGGTGCACGGCCTCCAGCCGGGGCGAGTAGACGAACAGCTCGTACTTGGGCCGGGGCGCGGGCAGGTCCGGCACCTGGGCCGCGTCCAGCTTGACGACCAGGTATGGCACGGCCGTCCGGCCGTCCGCCATGGCCGGCCCGGCCGCCCGGGTCGGCGAAGTAGTTGGTCCGCAGCGTGGCCAGGATCAGGCTCAGGTAGGCGCGGAGCACCCGGTCATGGTCGAGCACCGCGACATCGTCCAGCTCGCCGCGGATCTCCTCGGTGATCGCCTCGCTGCGCTCGGCCTGGCCGCCGTGGCGGGCCGGGTCGAACCGGGACTCGAACAGCCGGACCAGCAGCCGGGTCACCGTGGTGTTGGAGCGCAGCACCCGCTCGATGTAGTCCTGGCTGAACCGGGTGCCCGCCTGGCGCAGGTACTTGGCGTAGGCGCGCAGCATCATGATCTGCCGCCAGCTCAGCTGGGCGTCCAGCACCAGCGCGTTGAACCCGTCGTCCTCGATCTGGCCGCGCCACAGCGCGCCGAGCGCGTCCTCGAACAAGCCCTTGACCGGGCCGGACCGCAGCGGCGGATGATCCCGCGTGCCTTCCGCGCCCGCGCCGCCGCTCCTGCGCAACCCAAAGTCATAGATCCAGAACGGCCGCTCCAGCTCGCTGCCGCCGAACTCGTACGGGTGCTCATCCACGACCTCGACACCCATGTGCTGCAGCCGCGGCAGCACGTCGGTCAGGGTGATCGGCGTCCCGGTCCGGTAGATCGTCAGCCGCCAGACCCGGGCACCGTCCGGCCCGGGCGTGCGGGGGTGCCGCCCGAGTACCCCTCGGCTTCCCACAGGTCGAAGGCGACCCGCTCGCCGGACTGGAGCAGGAGGTGCACCCGGATCAGGTCGCTCAGCGCGTAGGCGGCCGGCACGTCGGTCTTGTAGGTCTCCGGGATCGCGCCGGCGCAGGCGGCCAGCAGCACCTCCGACTGGGTCTCGCCCAGCCGGGTCCGCGCCTCCTCGGCCAGGTCCTCATCCCAGGACCGCACCGCGGCCGCCAGCCTGGCCTCCAGCTGCGCGGGATCGACCTCGGCGAGCTGCCGCCCACGGTCCGCCCGGACCACGACGTGCAGCCGGGCCAGGGCCGAGTCGCCGATGGTGGCGCTGTACTCGACCGCCACCCCGCCGAACGCCTGGCGCAGGATCTCCTGCGCGCGCAGCCGCACCACGGTGGTGTAGCGGTCGCGGGGCAGGTACACCAGGCAGGACATGTACCGGCCGTACCGGTCCCGGCGCAGGAAGAGCCGGGTCTGGCGGCGCTCCCGCAGGGCCAGCACGCCCAGCGCGATCGGCGTCAGCTCCTCGGCGGAGATCTGGAACAGCTCCTCGCGGGGGTAGCCCTCCAGGATCTCCATCACGTCCTGGCCGTCGTGGCTGTCCACGGTCATCCCGGCCGCTTCCAGCACGTTGGCCAGCTTGCGCCGCAGCACCGGGATCCGGGTGATGCTCTCGTGGTAGGCGGCGTGCGTGTACAGCCCGAGGAACCGGTACTCGCCGTCTATCTCGCCATGCTCGTCGAGCCGCTTGATCGCCACGTAGTCGAGGTAGGAGGGACGGTGCACGGTGGAGCGGGAGTTGGCCTTGGTCAGGATGAGCCGCTGCGGGTCCTTGGCCCGGGCCCGCACCTCCGGGGGCAGCGCGGCGAACGCGCTGGAACCGCGCCGGTCATGCCGCAGGATGCCGAGCCCGGTCCCGGTCACGGCCTGCAGCGCCATCCCGTCCGTGCTCTCCACCAGGTCGTACTCCCGGTAACCCAGGAACGTGAAGTGGTTGTCGGCCAGCCAGCGCAGCAGCGCCACCGTCTCGGTCGGCGGCCCCGGCTCCCTCGGCGGACAGCCGGTCGGCCAGCCAGGTGGCCTTGGCCTGCATCCGGGGATAGTCCTCCACCGCGACCCGCACGTTGTCCAGCACCCGGTGCAGGTCTATCTCCAGCACGTCCACCGGCGCGCTGCAGGCCCGCAGGTTGACCTCGATGTGGGTCCAGGACTCGACGAGCTCGTCCGCGCCGGACCGGCCGCCGTTCAGCGCCCCGGACACCTCGCGCAGGTGGCCCGTGACGTCGCGGCGGACCACGAGCTGCGGGTGGATGACGTGGTAGCTGTCGAGGTTGTGCCGGGCCAGCTCCATGGTGATCGAGTCGATGAGGAAGGGCATGTCGTCGGTCATGATGTCCACCGAGGCACGGCCGGGGTCGAACGTGGCGCCCTCGGGGGCCGGGAGTACCCGGACCAGGGACCGGCCCTGCGGACGGTGGGCCGCGAGCCGGGCCTGCTCCAGCGCTACCCGGGCCAGCCGGTCCGGGCCGGCCGCGGCCAGGTCCTCGGCCGGGACGTGCCCGTAGTAGGCCCGGAAGAACCGGAGCAGGTCCCCGGCCTCGGTGTCCGCGGCTTCGGTGTCCCCGGCTTCGGTGCCCCTGGCCGCCAGGGTGGCGGCGACGCTGGCCGCCTCGGCCAGCAGCTCGTCCTGGTCATCGGCCGGGCTGTCATTCGCTGCCATGTCCGACATTCCTCACACTCCCTGTCGTCACAGGACGTCCCTCAGCTCCCACAGCAGGGGGTAGCAGCGCACCGGCACGCGGGCGCGCAGGTACGGCGCCCCGGTTGACCCGCCGGTCCCGGATTTCGTCCCGATCTGGCGCTCCACCATCGTCACGTGCCGGGCCCGCCACAGCCCGGCCAGCTCGTCATGGGTGAGCAGGTCCTCGGCCAGCTGCCAGAGGTCGTCGTGGTGGCCCCGGTCGGCGGCCAGCTCGCGCAGCGACGCGAGGATCTGCTCGTCGTCACCGGCGGCCAGCCCGCGGGCGCGCAGCAGCCCCAGGTAGGCGTCCCAGACGGTGGGCTCGGCCAGCCGGCGGTGCAGCCGGGCCCGCTCGGCGTCGGTCGGCGCGCGCAACCGGGCCAGGAACCGCTCGTCCTTGAGCCCGGACAGGAACTCCAGCTCGCGGTACTGCACCGACTGGAACCCGCTGGCCGGGGCGAGCGCCGAGCGGAACTCCAGGAAGTCCTGCGGGGTCATCGTCTCCAGGATGTCCACCTGGCTGATCAGCAGCCGCTCGATGGCGTGCACCCGGCGCAGCAGGTGCCGGGCCCGCCAGGTCTCCCCGGCGGCCATCGCGCCCCGCACCGCGGCCAGCTCGTGCAGCAACTGGCCGAACCACAGCTCGTACACCTGGTGCACGGTGATGAACAGCAGCTCGTCGTGGGCGGCCGGGTCAGCCTGCGGCACCTGCAGCGCGAGCATGTCCGGCAGCCGGAGGTAGCCGCCGTAGGTGAGCAGCCCGCCTTCCTCGCCGAAACTCCGCGGGCGGGGCGGGCCGGCGGGCCGGGTCAGGCCGGGTGGGTACTGCCGGAGGCCGGTGATCGCCTGGGCCCCACCACGCTTGTGGTGTTCTCACGCGTTTCCTCAATCACCCTTCTTCGCTGCGCCGCACCTGATCACGACTGTACGCGGGGTCAACGCCGCTGGCGAACACGCCGAGCACCTCCGGGTTGGCCAGCGCGTCCGGGTCCGCGGCCTGCGCCACCGGGGTGCCCAGCAGGATCTTGCGCACCGGGACTTCCAGTTTCTTGCCGGACAGCGTGCGCGGGATGCCGGGCACCTGGTGGATCTCGTCGGGCACGTGCCGGGGGGACAGCTCGGTGCGCAGCGCGCGGCGGATCCGGCCGCTCAGCTCGTCATCGAGGGCGCGGCCCTCGGCCAGCACCACGTACAGCACCAGCCGGCCCTCCCGCCCCAGCTGGCCGGTGTCCACCACCAGGCTGTCGGTGATCTCCGGCAGCCGTTCCACCACCCGGTAGAACTCGCTGGTCCCCATCCGGACGCCGCCGCGGTTCAGGGTGGCGTCGGAGCGGCCGTAGATCACGCAGCCGCCGTCGGGCAGCACGGTGATCCAGTCGCCGTGCCGCCACACGCCGGGGTACGCGGCGAAGTAACTGGCGTGGTACTTCTCCCCGCCGGGGTCGTTCCAGAAGCTGACCGGCATGGACGGCATCGGCGCGGTGAGCACCAGCTCACCCACCTGCCCGGTGACCGGCTGGCCCGCCTCGTCGTACGCCTCCACCCGTGCGCCGAGGCAGCGGCCGGCGATGATCCCGGTGCGCACCGGCAGCAGCGGGCATGGGCCGACGAACCCGGTGCACAGGTCGGTGCCGCCGGAGAACGAGCCGAGCTGCAGGCCCGGCCCGATCCCCGGTACACCCAGGCGAACCCTTCCGGGGTCAGCGGGGAGCCGGTGGAGCCGATCCCGCGGATCGCGGAGAGGTCCAGCTCCCGGGCCGGCGCCAGCCCGGCCTTGGCGCAGGTGAGCAGGTACGGGGCGCCGGTGCCGAAGTAGGTCACGCCGTGCTCGGCGGCCAGCCGCCACAGCGCGTCGGTCCCGGGGTAGGTGGCGCTGCCGTCGTAGAGCAGCACGGTGGTCCCGGCCAGCAGGCCGCCGGCCAGGTAGTTCCACATCATCCAGCCGGTGGTGGTGTACCAGAAGAACGTGTCGCCCGGCCCGAGGTCCTGGTGGAAGGTGAGCGCCTTGAGGTGCTCGAGGACGATCCCGCCGTGCCCGTGCATGATCGCCTTGGGCAGCCCGGTGGTGCCGGAGGAGTAGAGCACCCACAGCGGATGATCGAACGGCACCTCCTCGAACTCCAGCCCGCCCGGCTCTCCGGGGAGCTGGTCCCAGGGCAGCGTGGCCGCGCCGGCCCGGCCGGCCGCGGCCTCCGCCGCCGGGCCGGGGCCCGGGCCCACGGTGATCACCGCGGCCAGCCCGGGCAGGCCGTCGATGATCTCGGCGACCGCCTCGTCCCGGCGGTGAACTCCTTGCCGCCGTAGCGGTAGCCGCCGATGGTGAGCAGCACCGTCGGGGAGATCTGGGCGAACCGGTCGATCACGCTGCGCGCGCCGAAGTCCGGTGAGCAGGACGACCAGATCGCGCCGAGGCTGGCGGTGGCGAGCATGGCGGCCAGCGCCTCGGGGACGGTCGGCAGGAAGGCGGCGACCCGGTCACCGCGGCCGACGCCCAGCGCGCGCAGCGCCGCCTGGACCCGGGCCACCTCGGCGGCGAGCTGGCCGTAGCTGATCCGGCGCGGCTCGCCGTCCTCGGCACAGCCGATGACGGCAATCCGGTCCGGGGCATCCAGCGCGGCCCGCAGCGCGTTGCGCGCGTAGTTCAGCGTGGCGCCGGGGAACCAGCCGGGCGTCCGGCAGCTCCCCGGTGACGGCCGGCCCGGTGCCGCGCTGGCCGAGCACGCCGAAGTAGTCCCAGATCGAGTCCCAGAACCGGGCCGGCTCGCGCACCGACCACTCCCAGAGGTCGGCGTACCCGTGCGCCACGACCCCGCGCTGCGCCAGCCAGCGCCGGTACCGGGTGATCTGGGCCTGCTCGACCCGTTCCGGGCTGGGCTCCCATAGCACCGTCCCGTAGTCGGGGCCGAGCAGCTTGATGACCTCGTCGTCGGTTGGCATAGGCCCCAGCATCGGGCGTCGCCCAAGCCGCCGCAACGTCCCGGCGCCCAGTCGGCCTCGTGACATAGGCCACTCCGCGGCACGCGCGCCGGGCCGGTCAGCCCACCGGGGCGCCGGCGGAGGAGGCGATCACGCCGAGGACCGCGGAGCCGGCGATGGCGCTGACCACCCCGCGGCGCAGGCCGACCAGCCAGATCGCAGCGAGCACCAGGACGGCCAGCTGCCACAGGTGGGCCAGGGCCAGCCCGAGCGGGATGGCGGCTCCGGCGATGGCGCCGATGGCGGCCGGCCCGGCCCCGGTGAGGAAGGCCTGGACGGCGTCGTTGGCCCGGAGCCGGTCGAAATGCGGGCGCCGCCGAGCACGAACAGGAATGAGGGGCTGAACGCGACCAGCGCGGCGAGCAGCCCGCCGGCGACGCCGGCGGCGGCGTACCCCACCACGGCCACGGTCTGCACCACCGGCCCGGGGGTCACCTGGCCCAGCGCGACCGCGCTGAGGAACTGGGCCGAGGTCATCCAGTGATAGGTGTGCACCGCGTCGTGCTGCATGAGCGGGATGATTACGAAGCCGCCGCCGTAGGACAGCGCGCCGACCTTGAGCGCCACCCAGGCCACGGCGAGCAACCCGCCCGCGGCGACCACGCGACGGCCACCAGCGGCAGCAGCGCCGCGCGGTCCGGCCGGGCGGCTGCACCGGACCCGGCTCCCCGTCGCCGGCCCCGGACCCGGCTCCCCGTCGCCGGCTGCCCGGATTGGGTGGCCCGGCTGCGGGGCGCGCGGCGGGCGGCCTGGCCGCCGGGCTCCAGGCGATCCGGCGAACCCGCAGGCGGCAGGACCAGGACCAGCCAGGGGCCGACGGTCGCCGCCAGGCCGGCCGAGGTAGCCGGTCCAGCGCCCGCGCGCCGGACGGGACCGGGCCGCCCGCCGCCAGCTGGCCGGGAGCAGCCCGGCCGCAGCCGCCAGCGCCACCGCGGGCACCGCCGCGTCCGCGCCCGCCGCGGCGGCGCCGATCCAGCCGGGCGGGTGCGTGGCCAGGAACACCGCCGACAGCCCGAGGATCACCACCAGGCCGGGCAGGATGAAGCAGAACCCGCCGACCAGCGCGGCCACGCGCCGCGCAGCCGCCAGGCACAGTAGATGGCCAGCTGGGTGGACGCCGGGCCGGGCAGCAGGTTGCAGGCGGCGATCGCCGTCCTCGAACTCGCGCGGCGGCCAGCCAGCCCCGGTCCGTTACGCACAGCTTGCGCAGCAGCGCGATGTGCGCCGGGGGGCCGCCGAAGCCGATGCAGCCGATCCGGCCCCACTCACGGACGATGGTGGCCAGGGCTACCTGGGGCGGCGGCACGGCCTCCGGAGCACCGGCCTGGTCAGGGAGTAGGTCCTCCGGCACGCGGCTACCCTACGCCGGGCCGGTGAACGTCCGGTGCGGGGCTCGGGGCAGGCGCGGGCCGCGCCCCGCGGCGTGGTGGGAAAGTCGAGGTTGATCCTCGGTGTTAGTCGCCGCTGTTGAGTTCGGCGACGTGGCCAGTATCGCGCTCGGGGTAGGGCTGTTGATCCGCTCGAGCGGGTTCGTCGAACCAGACTTCTGAGAACCGACCTTGACGCAACATCCTTAACGGTTTAGGGTACTGAACCGTTAAGGGAGGTTGGAGCGTGCAGCAGGAAGTCGTGCTGGCGATGCTGGCGAAGGAGCCGTCCCACGGGTACGAGCTGCGAGCTCGTCTGGCCCGGGCACTCGGGCCGGTGGCCGAGGGGATCAGCGAAGCTCAGATGTACGTCACGCTTGCGCGGTTGGAAAAGGGCGGCTTCGTTGCGCGGCTCGACGCGCCGGCCAGCGGTCCGATCGCAAGGTGTACTGCCTCACTCCCGCCGGCCAGGAGCGGGTGACGGGGTGGATGTCGGACGTGAGCTGGCCGCGGCCCGACCTCGCCGAGTTCCACATGAAGCTCATCGCCGCCGCGCAGGGCGCGCTCGCCGACCCGATCAGCCTCATCGACGCGCAACGTCGCGACCTGCTGCGCCGTCTGCGAGAAGTGGGGCGCGCGGTGATGGAAGAGGAAAAGGATTCCGACGCGGCGTTGCTCCTCGAAGGCATCGTGCTTCGCCTGCAAGCCGACCTGCGCTGGTTGCGAGCCTGCGAGATCGCCTGGACGAAACGGAGTGCCCCGAAATGAATGACTCGCCCACCGTGCTCGTGCACGCCAAGGGTTTGCGAAAGGACTACGGCAGCGGCGAGGGCTTGGTGCGCGCGCTCGACATGGTCGACCTCGACGTCAATCGCGGCGAGGCCGTGGCGGTGATGGGTCCGAGTGGCTGTGGCAAATCGACGCTGCTCCACCTGATCGGCGGGCTCGATCGTCCGAGCGCCGGCCAGCTGTCGGTCGCGGGGCAACGCATCGGCGAGCTCTCCGAACGCGCCCTCGCGTACTTGCGCCGCGATGAGATCGGATTCGTCTTCCAGGCGTTCCAGCTGATGGACGAGCTCACCGCGCAGGAGAACGTCGAGCTGCCCGCCCTCCTCGCCGGCTGCTCGCCGAACGAGGCTCGGGCGCGCGCCACCGCACTCCTCGAACAGGTCGGCCTCGCCGATCGCGCCCGGCACCTTCCCCCGATGCTGTCCGGGGGTCAGCGCCAGCGCGTCGCGATCGCGCGAGCACTCGTCAACGATCCGGAGATCGTGCTGGCGGACGAGCCGACCGGCAACTTGGACAGTGCTTCGGCGTTCGACGTGCTTTCGCTGTTGGGGGACTTGCACGCCAAGGGCCTGACCTTGGTGATCGTCACCCACGACGAGCGGATCGCGGCGACCGCGGACCGCTTGATCTCGATGCGCGACGGAGCGTTTGTCGACGAGACGCGGCTGACGGGCGGTTCGCGAGGGAACCTCGGCACCTTCGCGGAGTGGGAGCACCTCGGGTGAGATCGAAGGGGAACGTCATGAACCAACGGCGACGTGCGCGCCGCGTGGGCGGAGTGAAGGGGCGCGCCCTGCTGCTCTTTCGTCTCGCCCGGCAAGACATTCGGCACCACTTCGCCCAGGCGCTTCTGCTCGTTGTCGCAATCGCTGTCGCGACCGCCGCGCTCACCATGGCCTTCGCGCTGAACGGCGTGAACAGCAACCCCTTCCAGCAGACCAAGGCAGCGACGAAGGGCCCCGACGTCGTGGCCCAGACCATTGGAAAGCCAGGTTCCCCCAACACCAGCGTGACGTCGCCTGCGCAGCTCGCCGCTCTCGTGGCGCTGAACCACGCCAAGGGGGTGGAGGCCCACAGCGGCCCCTATCCGATGGCGACCGCTGCCATGGCCAGCACGGGCATCGTTACCGAGGCGTCCGTCGAAGGACGTCAGCCTGGCGTGGCTGCGGTCAACCAGCCCAAAGTGACGGACGGGACGTGGATCCGATCTGGGGGTGTGGTGGTCGAGCGGTCCTTTGCCCAGGCGGCGAACCTGCGTCTCGGCCAGGCAATCACGCTGAACGGTCACCCCTTCCAGGTGGTCGGCTTCGCAGTCTCGACGGCGTTCGATGGCTTCCCGGGTATCAGCCTGATGTGGGCCACCGAAGCGGCGGCGCGCAGCCTGGCCGCCAAGGCGGCCCCGCTGACGTACTACTCGAACCTCAAGCTGTCCGACGCGTCGCCACGCGCGGTCGCCGGGTTCGTGAACGCGAATAGCACCAACAACGCATCATCCCCGTTCCTCACCTCATGGACGGTGACCGCCGACCAGGACAGCAGCTTCCTGCGCAGCGACCAGGCCGTGCTCTTTACCGGCACCACGCTGCTCGGCCTGCTCGCACTCGCGAGTGTGGCCGTCCTCGTCGGGGGCCGCCTGGCGGAAGGGACCCGGCGGGTCGGGCTTTTGAAGGCCGTCGGCGGCACGCCGGACCTGGTCGCGGCGACCTTCCTTGCGGAGAACCTGTTCCTGGCGCTCGTCGCGGCCTTCGTCGGCCTGTTGGCCGGTTGGCGTGCGGCCCCGCTCATATCCAATCCCGAGGCCGACCTCGTCGGTGCTCCGGGAGCACCGCCGCTCACGCTCGTCACGGTCGTAGTAGGCCTCGTCGTGGCGCTCGCCGTGGCGCTCGCATCGACTCTCGTTCCCGCGATCCGTGCGGCGCGGATGAGCACGGTCAGCGCTCTCGCCGACGCGCCTCGCCTGCCGAGGCGGCGGGATTCGCTGATACGGCTGTCAAGGAAGCTGCCCGTGCCGGCGCTGTTCGGGCTGCGCCTCGTGGCCCGCCGGCCACGGCGCGCCATCCTCAGCGCGGCGAGCATCGCCGTCACCGTCATGGGTCTCGTCGCCGCGCTCGCCCTCCACGCCGGCGCCGACAATAAGTTCTCTCACTTCGGGAGCTCGGGCGGGCTGGTCAACCCGGACATCCCCCGAGCGGAGCAGGTGCTGACCGTCCTCACGATCTTGCTGGTCATCCTGGCGGCCCTTACGGCGATCTTCACCGCCTTGGCGACGGTCCTCGACGCGAGGCGCGCCTCTGCAGTGACGCTGGCGTTGGGTGCGACGCCGCAGCAAGTCCGAGCCGGGCTGGCCATGACGCAGGTCATCCCCGCGCTGCCCGGCGCGATCCTCGGCCTCCCACTCGGCATCGGTCTGTTCAAGGTCGCGGCTCACGGCCTGAGTGGCCTGCCGCCAGTGCTCTGGCTGGTCGCCGCGGTGCTCGGAACCGTGTTCGTTGTGGCGGCGCTCACCAGTGTTCCGGCACGGATCGGCCTCCGGCGACCCGTTGCTGAAATGCTTCAGACCGAGGCGACGTGATGCCTTGCGGCTGGCAGCCGCTGGCGACTACCACCGGACTGGACCTGGTTCGGCAGCGCGGAACACGTCCGTCAGCTGGCCGCGGCGAGGGTCAGCCGGTCCACGGCGTGGACCACGGCGGCGGTGTCGGCCAGGTCCTCGAACACCACGTCCGCGCCGGCCGTGCGCAGTTCGCCGACGGTGGACCTGCCGCTGGCGACGGCCAGGCACCGGGCCCCTCCGGTCCGGGCCGCGGCCACGTCGCGGGAGGAGTCGGCCAGGTAGACGGTGCGCCGCTCATCGAAAGGAACGCCGTACTTCTCCGTGGCCCGGGTCCGGGCCATCAGCAACTGCGCGCCCTTCGGGAACACCTGCGACCCGTACCCGCCGACCTCGGTGTCGAAGAACCCGGCCAGGCCGAAGGCACGGAGCTTGAGCAGGGCGTTCGGCTTGATGGTGCCGGTCAGGATGGACTGGACGACACCCGGCAGGCGGCCCACCTCGGCGACCGCCTCGGCGGCGCCCGGCAGCAGCCGGCCCTGCTCCCGCAGCTGGTCCTCCCGGGCGGCGAACGCGCGGGCCAGTTCCTCGCCGAACCTGGCCAGCAGTTCCTCCCCGCCCGCGCCGTCGGACGGCGGCGTTCCCGCCGCGGCGGCCGCGTCGTTCATGGCCAGCGCCTCGAAGAAGATCTCCGACTCCATCCGCCCGGCCAGCTGCGGTAGCTGGATCAGCGGCCGCCCGGTGCAGCCGGCGGAACGCGTCGGCGTACGCATCCCTGGTAACCCGGCCCACGTCCACCAGGGTCAGGTCAATGTTCCACAGGACGAGGCGGTGAATCGGAACCTCCGAGGTCGAACTCGGCCACCGGGGCACGCGGCGGGCGCCTGCCTGGCTGCTCGTGGTCGTCCCCCGTGTCAGGCCGGTGCCAGCCTATGCCCCGCGCCCCCGCCGCGCTGGCGGTCACCGGTTCCGGTCGCCGCGCGAGCGGGGCCGGACTCAGGGCTCTCGGCGCCGCCGCCGCGCCCAGCGGATGAGCCGGACGATTCCGGTCACGATCAGGGCGTCGCAGGCCACGCCGCCCGCGAGATACAGGTAATTCCACGAGCCGGTCACCGGCACGAGGCGCAGCAGGGCGACGATCGCGAGCCAGAGGACCACCCCCGCCGCGATGAACCGGACACCGTCCGGCAGGGGCGGCATGACCGGCGGCCGGTGGCTGGAACTGGCCCAGCCGCCCGGCGCGGCCCCGGCGGGGCGGCCCACGCGCCCAGACCGCCGGGCCCCGCCCGCCAGCCGGCGCCAGCCGGCGGGCGCCGCGGAAGGTCCCTGCCGCATAGCCCAGCGCCCGGACGGCACGGACGGGCCCGAGCCGGATGCCCGGATCGCCGGTGATGGCCGGCAGCTCGGCGGTCCATTCCCGGCACGTCTCGTCACGGATGCTCTCCGGCAGGCGGCGGCAGGCGCGGCGGACCAGCCACCCGGCGACCCGCTGGCTAGCAGGCCGACCGGTCACGGCGCACTTCCCGGCGCGGGGCGGGGCTGGCGGCGGGTGCTGCGCTGGGCCTGGCCCGCCCGGGCCAGCTCCAGCCGGGCGACCCGGACCCCGTCCCCGGTCAGCTGGTAATACCGGCGGGGCGGCCGCCCGCTGGCGTCGGCCGGCTGCTCTTCCCAGGCCGAGCTGAGCAGTCCCTCGCTGTGCAGCCGGGCCAGCAGGGGGTAGAGGGTCCCGCTGGACAGCCGCGCCGCCTTCATCAGGTCGTAGCCGTAGCGCGGCGCGGACGGATCGGCCAGGAACACCCTGAGGACCCGTTCCAGCGGCCGGGTGAGCTTCATGGCCTAATCCTACATATGTAGGATTAGGTGTGTCGAGGGGCGGCCAGCTGGTGCCCAGGCGGCGGACGGGACAGGAAGGGCCAGCCGGGGCGTCGGCCAGGCAGCGGCCAGGCGAGCGGCTCAGCCGCCCGCGGGCGCGTTGCTCAGCAGGTCGGCGAGCAGGGCGGCGCCGGTGGCGGCGTCATCCACCGTGACGGCGAACTCGGTGCCGTCGGTGAGGTGCAGCCGGATCGCGTCGCCGCCGCGCAGCACCACGGCGGCCCGGCCGAACGCCGTCCGGCTGCCGCGGTACCCCCAGCCGCCCCACTGCATCGGCTTGAGGTCGATCCGGTCGGCCGCCCTGATCCGCGGCAGCGGGTACCTCGTCACCGGCCAGGGCAGCGCGCCGTAGCGGATGCGCAGCCCGCGCCAGTCCACGGTGACCCGGACCCAGCCCAGGGCGAGGTAGACCAGCAGCAGGACGGCCAGCGGGATGAGCATCACCAGGGCGACTCCGCGGACCAGGGCCAGGACGACGTTGACCGCGGCCGCCACGATCAGGACCACCGGTACCCACCAGGTCAGCCGGGCCCGGCCGGTCCACGCCCCGCGCTGCCCGGGACCGAGCAGCCCGCCCGGCCCGGGCGGTGTCACGGCGGCGGCCCCGGCCCCGCCGGCGTCGGCCCGCCGGCGCACCTGGGTCAGCCCGGCCATCCCGAGCAGCACGAGGATGCCCGCGACCACGCCCAGGGCGATCAGCGGCAGGCCGAGCCGCCCGGCGGCGTGCCATGATCCCGCTCCGGCGTTGGCCGCGGCGGTGGCCCAGCCCGTGACGGCCAGCAGGGTGCCGATCCCGGCGGTGATCGAGGCGAGCTTGGCGGCTCCCAGGCTGGCCGGGGACCGGTGGCCGGCCGCGACGGGCAGGCACAGCGCCGCGGCGAGCAGGCCGCACAGCCCGGCCGGGATGACGCTCAGGGCGGCCGCCGCGGCCTTGGTCATCGCGCCGTCCGGGGCGCCCGCCGCGTCCCAGTGCACCGCCATCGGGCTGGGCAGCCGGTGCCACCAGAGCAGGAACGGCGCCACCGCCGCCACCGCGATGACCAGGCCGATGGCCACGGCCGCTGCCCCCTGCAGGTCCAGGCGGGGCCCGCGGCCGGCCCGGCCCGGCGGCATCCCGGTCACGCCGGACCCCCGGTCACAGGTGGCTCCGGACCAGGTCGTGGATCTCCGGATCGGACAGGCCCAGGTCGCGCGCGGCCTCGATGAGGCGGCGGGCCTGGTCGGCCAGCCCGGCCCGCTCCGGCCGGCCGAGCACGGTCACCCCCCGGCCACGCCGGACCTCCACGAGTTGCTCGTCGCGGAGTTCCGCGTAGGCGCGGAGCACCGTCTGCACATTGACCTGCAGTGCGTCCGCCAGGTCCCGGGCCGGCGGCAGCCGTTCCCCCGGGGCGAGCGCACCCGCGGCCAGCGCCCCGCGGATCTGCTGCGCGATCTGCTGGTAAAGCGGGGCAGGCGAACCGGGATCTACTCGGATCAGCACGATCTCAATTGTAGGGGTTGAACCCACACAACTGGTTCACACCCCCGGGATGGCTGCCTGGATGCCCCCGCCGCAGCGTGAGGCGGGTCAGTTCACGCAGGGAATGCCGCTCGTGGCCCGGACCGCCCCGCCCTGCGGCCCGGTCGTGGGAGGCGCCGCTGCTGACGGTGACGTGGCCGGGGCGCTGACGTGCGGCACGGCGGCGCCCGCGCCGAGCAGGACCTCGACGTGGCCCGCGGCGACCGGGGCACTCGCGGCCGCGGTGACGCCGAACAGGGCCGCGATCTTCCCGGCGGCGGCCGAGGCGCCCCGGCCGTAGCGCACCGCCGTGGCGCTGCGCGGGCTGGTGTTGCCGACCCGCCCGGCCCGGTACCCGCCCCGGGTGAGGGCCGCCGAGACGGCGGCGGCCAGGCCTGCGGTGCTGCCGCCGTTGAGGACGTCCACCGTGGCTGGCCGGCGGTGCGCACGGGGCTGGCCGGGCGAGGGGTAGAACGCGGCGCGGACGATGGCCTTGATGGCGGGCGGGCTGACCACGTTGGCGTCCTGGCCGTCGATCGTCGCGAAACCCTCGATCGGCAGCGTGTGGAAGACGAGGTTGCCGCTGGTCAGGTTCCGGCCCTGGAGGGCGAAGTCGAGCAGGTTCCAGCCCGCGTCGGTGATGGCGTACTGCCGGGCCACCGACAGCAGGGCCCGCATCTTGGTCAGGTCGCTCAGGACTCCCTCGGTGCGGAGCTGGTGCAGCACCGAGTCGAGGAAAGCCTGCTGGCGGTGGGTCCGGTCGAGGTCACCGTTGGGCAGGCCATCGCGCTGGCGGACGAACGCGAGCGCCTGCGCGGCGTCCAGGTGCTGGCGGCCGGCCGGGAAGTTGGCGCCGGAGTTGACGTCGTGGACCGGGTGGTTCAGGCAGACTTCCACGCCGCCGAGGACCTTCGCGAGCTCGTAGAAGCCGTCCAGGTTGACCTCGGCGAAGTGGTCGATGTGCACGCCGGTGAGCTTCTCCACCGTGGCCACGGCGGCGGTGCGGCCGGCCTCGTTGCCCAGGAAGGCCAGCCGGTCCTGGCTCATGCCCGGATTCTGGGCGCGGAGCTTCTGCTGCTCGTAGAACATGCTCACGCCGTAGGCCTGGTCAACCTTGCCGACCTGCTGCGGGCCCACCGTGCGGGCGAACTGGACCCAGTCGTCACGCGGGATCGAGAAACCGGTCGCTTTCCTGCCGTCGGCGGGTACGTGGATCAGGATGAGCGTGTTCGTGTCATTCCCGCCGGTGCCGTTGGCGACCGCCTGCCGGCTCCCGGCGTGCAGCGCCCTCAGGATGTTGCCGGGCAGGATGTTCCCGTTCCAGTCCCGGCGGCTCTCCAGGCCCATGAGCAGGATGTTCTGCGCGCCGGTGGACGGGCCGCTGCTGATGGCATGCGAGGAGCCGATGCTGCCCACGTCACGCACGACATAGAAAGAGACGCCGCTGGCCAGCACGGCCAGCGCCGCAGCGATGCAGGTCACGGAGTACCAGGCCCGGCCGGAGAGGCCGGGCCGCGATGTTCTCCTGGGCATCGAATCCTTCCGGCCCGGTTTGGCATCCCCGCGGCAAAGGCTATCCAGCCCGCCCGGCGGGCCAGGACGCAATGGCTAACATCGGGGACCAGCATGGGCGACCCGCGATGGCACGACCCGGCTCCGCGCCCGCCCTACCACCGGGGGCCGCAGCCGGGCTGGAGGCCGCCCGCGGCTGGCCCCGGTGCGGGCCGGCCTGGTGCTGACCGGCCTGGGTGATGACTGGCCCGGTGCGGGCCGGCCTGGTGCTGACCGGCCTGGCGATGACCGGCCTAGTGATGACTGGCCGGATGATGACCGGCCGGCGCCGCGGGCCGCAGGGCACCGCAGTGGGGCGCGCTGCCCGCCCGGACGGGGATCCTCCTGGTGATCGGCGCGGCCGCGCTCGGCGCGGTCATCACCATCGTGGCCGGCCGCCAGCCCGGCTTCGTGCCCGGCGCCTTCCTGGTCGCGGGCACGGCCGCCGCCGCCTTCGCCGTGCGCCCCCAGGCCGTTCACCGCATCATCCCGGTGCCGGCCCTCGCCTACGTGGCCGCTGGCCTGGTCACCGTGCCGGTCAGCGGGCCGGGGGGCGGCTCCTCCGCGGCGCTCGCCCTCGGCGTGGTCCAGGCGCTGGCCAGCGGTTTCCTGGCCATCATCCTGGCCACGGCGCTGGCCATCGCGGTCACCGCAGCCCGCGGGCGGAGGAACTGGACGGCCCGGCGTGGTCCCGGCCACCGGCCGCCCGGCGGGCCGCCCGGCACGGGCATCAGGACCAGCCCGCGGCCAGCAGCACACTCAGGCCGCCCATCACCGCGGCGACCATCCAGCCGGCGGCGGCCAGGCTCCTGGTGATCGGCTGGGCGCCCATGACCTGCGGGCCAGGCGGGACCAGGCCGGAAGCGCCCTCAGCCCATGTGCGGGTAGCGGTAGTCGGTCGGCGGGGCGAACAGTCTCCTTGATGGCCCGGGCATTGGCCCAGCGGGTCAGGTTCAGGATCGAGCCCGCCTTGTCGTTGGTGCCGCTGGCCCGGGCCCCGCCGAACGGCTGCTGGCCGACCACCGCGCCGGTGGGCTTGTCGTTGATGTAGAAGTTGCCCGCCGCGAACCGCAGCGCCTCGGTGGCCGCGGCGATGGCGGCCCGGTCCTGGGCGATGATCGCGCCGGTCAGCGCGTACGGGGAGACCGTCGGCGGCCTGGGCGACCACCTCGTCGTAGCGGGCGTCGTCGAACACGTGCACGGTCAGGACCGGCCCGAAGTACTCGGTGCGGAACACCTCGTCGGACGGGTCGCTGCCCTCCAGCACGGTGGGCTGGACGAAGTAGCCCTCGGTGCCGTCCGCGTCCCCGCCGGCCAGCACCCGGATCGACGGGCGGTGCTCCGGGCCCGGGCCAGGGCCCCCGACAGCCGCCGGAACGCCCGCTCATCGATCACCGCGCCCATGAACAGCGACAGGTCAGCGGCCACGTCGCCCGACGGTCAGGGAGTCCACCTGGGCCAGGAACTCGTCCCGCATCCGGTCCCAGACCGACCGCGGGATGTAGGCCCGCGAGGCGGCGGAGCACTTCTGCCCCTGGTACTCGAACGCGCCGCGGATCAGCGCCACGCGACAGCACGTCCGGGTCGGCGGAGGGGTGCGCGAACACGAAGTCCTTGCCGCCGGTCTCGCCGACCAGCCGCGGGTAGCCCCGGTAGCCGGCGATGTTCTCGCCCACGCGTGCGCCACAGGTGCTGGAACGTCCCGGTGGACCCGGTGAAGTGGATGCCGGCCAGATCCGGGTGCGGGCAGCGCCACCTGGGAGACCGCCTGGCCGTCCCCGGTGACCAGGTTGATCACGCCGGGCGGCAGCCCGGCCGCCTCCAGCAGCCGCATCGTGTGGTGCGCCGATAGCTGCTGCGTCGGCGACGGTTTCCACAGCACGACGTTGCCCATCAGGGCCGGCGCGGTCGGCAGGTTCGCGGCGATCGAGGTGAAGTTGAACGGCGTGATGGCCAGCACGAACCCCTCGAGCGGGCGGTACTCCATCCGGTTCCACTCGCCGGGCGCCGACACCGGCTGCTCGGCCAGCAGCCGCCGGGCGAAGTGCGCGTTGTACCGCCAGAAGTCGATCAGCTCGCAGGCGGCGTCGATCTCGGCCTGGTACACCGACTTGGACTGGCCCAGCATCGTCGCCGCGTTGATCGTGGAGCGCCAGGGGCCGGCCAGCAGGTCGGCGGCCTTGAGGAAGATCGCCGCCCGGTCGTCGAAGGACATCGCCCGCCAGCCCGGCGCCGCCGCGGCGGCCGCGTCGATGGCCGCGGCCACGTCGGCCGCGGTGGCGTTGCCGAGGTGGCCGAGGACGTGCGCGTGGTTGTGCGGCTGCACCACCGCGATCCGCTCCGCGCCGCCCATCCGCTGCTGGCCGCCGATTGTCATGGTCAGCTCGGCCGGGCTCGCAGCCAGTTCCTTGATCTTGGATTCCACGGCGGCGCGCTCGCCGCTCCCCGGCGCATAGGCGCGGACCGGCTCGTTGGCGGGCGGCGGCACGGTGCTGACGGCGTCCATGAGGATCTCCCCGAACTGCGGCAGTGAAGGCGGTGGATCCATCGTCGCACGCCTGGGCCTAGGCGCTGGCCGGCGCCCTCAGCCGGGCCTGATCCCGGCCCCGGGGCAGGGCCAGCGCCGCGAGGGCGCCCGCCGCGGCCGCGGCGGTCAGCACCAGCACACAGTCATGGAAGGCGGTCAGCGGCTGCCCGGTGCTCCGGGTTTCAGTCGCGTAGAAGGTCGCGAGCAGGGCAATACCGAACGAGCCAGCCATCCGTTCAGAGATACTGAACAGGGTGTTCGCATCGGGCAACTGTGCCGCATCGAGGTCGCCGAGCAATTCCCTGATCAGCGGCTGGATGGTGAGGCCGAGCGCGACGCCCCGCCCGCACAGCGCCACGGCGGTCACCCAGGGCGGGGTGCCCGCGCCGAGCAGCACCATGCCCAGGGTGGCCACGGCGAGCAGCGCCAGCCCGCCGCAGACGCTCCACGCCAGCAGGGCCGGGCGCTCCTCGCCGCGCTGCACCACCACGTTCCCGAGCCAGCTGGCCAGGCCCATCACCACGCCCTGCGGCAGCAGCACCAGCCCGGTGACCAGGGTGGATGCGTGCTGGATGTCCTGCAGGTAGACCGGGGCCAGGAACAGCACCGCGAACAGCACCACGCTGGCGGCGCAGGCCAGCGCCAGGGTCAGCGCCCGGTGCGGCGCGCCGAGCACGCTCAGGTTGACCGCGGGCGGGACGCCCGCCCGGCCCGCCGTGGTTCCGCCCGCCGTGGTTCCGCCCGCCGCCGTCCCGCCCGCCGCCGTTCCGCCCGCCGTGGTTCCGCCCGGCCGTGCCCGGCCTGCCCGCATCCCGCCCGGCCGCGCCCGGTACCAGAGCAGGTAGGCCCCGATCAGCGCCAGGCCGCCGGCCCACGCCGGGGCGGCCGCGGCGGACAACCAGCCGCGGGCCGGGCCCTGGCTGGCCCCGTAGGTAGCCAGGCCGAGTCCGGCCGCGAGCAGGACCAGCCCCGGCAGGTCCAGGCGGGCCGCCGGGTCGCCGCGCCCGGCGAGCGGGCCGCCCCGTTCCGGGGCCCGCCGCACCGCGCGCCCGACGGCCAGCATGCCCGCCAGCGCGGCTGCCCCGACCGGCAGGTTGACCAGGAACACCGAGCGCCAGCCGAACGCGCTGAGCAGCAGGCCGCCCAGGGCGGGACCGAGCGCGGGGGCGGCGAACAGCATGAGGCCCGCGCTGGCCGGCATGGTCCGCGCCGTCCCCTCCCGCCCGAGCAGCAGCCCCATCGCCAGCGGCACCATCGGGGCCCCGGCCAGCCCCTGGACCACCCGGGCGGTGATGAGCAGGCCGATCCCGGGGGCCAGGGCGCAGGCGGCCGAGGCGGCCACGAAGCCGATCAGGGCGCCCCGGTAGGCGGGCAGCGTGCCGAACCGGCGGGCCAGCCACGGACTGGCCGCCAGCCCGCAGGCCAGGCCGAGCAGGTAACCGCTGAGCGTCCAGGCCGCGGTGGCCAGCGTGGTGTGCAGGTCGGTGACGATGACCGGCACCGCGACGTTGACCACCGACGAGTCGATCATCGACAGCATCGGGCCGGCCAGGCAGACCAGCGCCACCAGGCGGGCGGGGATGACCGGGGCGCCCGTTCCGGTGGCCGGGCGCGCGGCGGCCGTCATCGGCTCCGCCCCGCGGGCCCGGCGCCCTCCCCGGCGGGCCCGGCGGCCCCGAAGGCCGGGACGCCGGGGGCGGCGCCCGCGGCGGCGCCCCCGCCCGCGGCAGGGCCCCCGCCCGCGGCGGCCGCGGCGGCCGCGGCGGCGAGCTGGTCGAGCCAGACGATCTCGTGCTGGATGGCGGCGAGGTTGAAGTCCATCACGCGCAGGCCCCACGGCTCAGCCTGCGCAGCGGGCCGCAGCGCGGCCAGGTGCGCGCTCCGTTCCTCGGCGATCCCGCGCCGGGCCCGGATGATCGCCAGTCGCTCGTCCGGGGCGAGATCGGCGAAGAACGCGACCCGCATCTGGAACTCATTGTCGTCGGCCAGGAGCACCGGGTCGGCGTCCCGGATCATCGACTGGAGCAGGTCATGACCGGTGTCGGTGAGCCGGTAGATGGTGCGCGGCGGCCGCCCGGGGTCGGCCTCGGCGGCGACCCGCTCGACCACGGCCTGCTCCTCGTACCGGCGGAGCGCCGGGTAGAGCACGTTGTTGTTGATCGACCGCCCGCCCAGGATGCGCTCGACCTGCTTCTTGATCTCGTAGCCGTGCCGGGGGGCGTCGGCCAGCACGCGCAGCATCAGGATGTCGAAGTACACACGGTTAGCTTAACCTAGGTTAGGCTAACTCATAGGTCAGGCCGGTCCGCGTCCCGGCCGGGAGGGCGGCGGGTCAGTCGAAGAGGTAGGGCAGTTCCTGGGTGGCGTACCAGAGGAGTTCGTGCCCCTCGGCCCCGTCCACCACGAACCCGGCGTCGTCGTCCCCGGCCTCGGCGGCGCGCAGGGCATCCGCCGCGGCGGCGATGTCGGCCACGGCGAGCAGGTCATCGACGTGACCGGAGGCCACCCGCCGCAGCGGGACCGCGGCGGAGATGAGCACCAGCGTCGGCTCGTCGAAGCCGCCCTTGTGATCGACCTGGTCGTCCGGCATCTCCGCGGCCAGCACCACGCGCCGGCGGGGCGCCTGCGGATCATCCATCAGCATGCGCAACGACCCTCGCGCGGCGTGTGTCATCGCGACGTATTCGAGTTCTTCCTGGTCACCGCTGGCGTAGGACTCACGGAGGGCGGGCGTGACAGCGAAGGCCCGCAGCGGCGCGGGGCCGATCTCGCCGTCGCGCAGCAGGCCGGCGAGCATCGGCAGGGTGGCCGGCAGGTAGACACGCATGAATGATCCCCGCTGTTCCCGGTGGTCAGCCGGCGTCCGGGACCGGGATGCCAGGACCGCCTGGCGGTGCGTCCGCGCTGCCCACTGCTGGCAGTGTGCCATCGTCGCGGCCGGACGGCGCGGCAGTTGCCCCGTCCAGGGCGGCAGTTGCCCCGTCCAGGGCGCCAGTTGCCGCGTCCCGGGCGGCTGGCCCGTTCAGGGCGGCCATCACGGCCGCCACGGCGGCCTCCAGCGGTTCGTGCTCCCAGACCCGGATCACCCGCCAGCCCGCCGCGCTGAGCGCCGCGTCGGCGGCGCGGTCCCGTTCCATGTTCCGGCGCAGTTTCGGCGCCCAGTACCACTCGTTGACCCTCGGGTCCCGGCCATGTTCCGGGCAGACGTGCCAGAAGCACCCGTCCACGAACACGGCGACCCGGCGCGCGGTGAACGCGATGTCCGGGCGGACCCGGGCGCCGCTGTCCAGGTCGAGCCGGAAGTCCTTGCGGAACCGGTAGCCCCGCCGGTGCAGGGCGCTGCGCAGCGCAAGCTCGGGTTTCGTGTCGGTGCGCCGGTTGGCCCGCATGTTGGCCGAGCGTCCCGGGCTGGACGGGCTCGGATAGTCAGCCACGGTGCCCAAGGCTAGGCCGGTGAGCCGCTGAGCGCCGGGAGTCCCAGCAGCCCGGCCAGCCGCCGGGCGGTCTCGGCCGGGGTCACGTGCAGCACCCCGGCCATCCCGATGGCCTCGGCCGCCTGCACGTTGGCCTCGATGTCGTCGATGAACACGCATTGCCCGGGCGCCAGCCCGAGCAGGCCCGCGGCGTACCGGAAGATCTGCTCCTCAGGCTTGCGCATGCCGACCTCGGCTGACAGGACGACCGCGTCGAACAGGCCGGGGAACAGGTGCCGGGGGTAATCGCCGAGCCCCCAGGAGTTGGACAGCAGCGCGGTGCGCAGCCCCGCGGCGCGCACCCCGCGGAGCAGGTGCTGCATGGGGTCCGACAGCAGCGACGCGGCGAACATCCGGGCCAGCAGCCCGTCGGGGGTCACCGCCGTCCCGTCCCGGCGGACGATCTGGGCGGCCAGCAGCCGCTCGAACTCGGCGTCAGTGCACTCGCCCCGCTCCAGCGCGTGCACCGGGTTGGCGGCGCCGGCATCCGCGTAGGCGGCGCTCACCCACGGCCGCATGACCGCGAGGTAGCTGCCGAAGTCGATGTCGTCCGCCTCGATCCAGGCCCGCACCGTCTCCAGCAGCGGGTTGGTCATCACGCCACCCCAGTCGGTGATGACCCCGTGCAGGGCGGGGGCGCCGGACGGCGGGGCAGCGGGAGGCACGGGTCCGATGATAGTTACCCGGAAAAGCGACACGGCGAGGTCCTCAGACTCTCGCCGTGTCGCAGATGCGGCCTGTTACCAGGCGGTGCCCCCCGCACCCAGGATCACCGGGTCTCGGTGGTGGCGTCGGAACGCTGGCGGGCGGGCGTGCCTGGCCGGGTGCGTGCGCACGGCCGGCTGGGCGGCGTGCCGGCGGCCGGGCACGGCGCTGCGCGGGGCCAGGTGCTGCCGGGCCACGGTCAGGCCGTGGATCGCGGGCACCTTCGTGGTGGGCACGAAGTCGCTGGTGTGCACCTCAGTGGCGGCCTTGGCGCGGAAATGCGCCTTCGCCTCTGAGTAGTCCGGGTGGGTCTGCGGGTGCCTGAAGGTCATCCACAGCGGCACGCCAACGATGCCCAGGACGATCAGGGCGATGATGGGGAAGTTGGCGATCACGATGCCGGTCACGGCTCTCTCCTCGATCTCCTGGCCGGCGGCGGTCCCTGCCGGCCTCCACGTTTCTAAGGTGCCCGCTGGCTTTCTGTTTGCTGTTGGCGGACCTTCTGCGCTCCCTCTGAATGCGCGCGGGGGGTGTCCCCATGTTCTTTGTCAAGCTCGTAGGGGAACTTGGGTGGTCGGCTCAGCCTGGTTCACGCGGCGTCGGCCAGGCTGGGTGCGGGGCGGGCGGGCTGGTAGGGCTGGCGGGTGCGGAGCATGGCGAGGATGACGTCGCAGCGGCGGCGGGCCAGGCAGATGAGGGCGGCGTTGTGGCGCTTTCCCTCGGCTCTCTTGCGGTCGTAGAACGCCTTGGATGCCGGGTCGCGCAAGGACGCGAAGGCGGCCAGGAACATGGCGTTCTTGAGCCGGTGGTTACCTCGGCGGCTGCGGGATTCCCCGTTGAGGGAGGTGCCGGACTGGCGGGTGACCGGGGCCAGGCGGCGTAGGCGGCGAGCTTGCTGCCGTTAGCGAAGGCGGAGCCGTCGCCGACTTCGGCGAGGATCCGGCGCCGGTCCGCGGCCCGATCCCTGGCATGGACGCCAGCAGCTCACCGGAAGGGTGGCTCAGGAACGCCTCCTCGATCTCGGCGGCCAGGGCGTCCCGGCGGCCGCTGACCCGGTCCAGCTCACCAGCCAGCTCGCTGATGACCCGGCCGGTGGCGGCCTCGGCGGGGACGGTGACGTCCTGGGCCGCCAGCGCGGCGGCGATCGCCGCGGTGACCTTGGCGGCGACCCGCGGCGAGCGGGCCTTGATGGTGCGCTCGATGCGGGACTGGCTGGCGGCGCGAAGCGCGGTCAGCGTCGGGTACTTCGCCAGCAGGTCACGGACCCGGGCTGGCCAGCCGCTCGCCGGACGGCTCGTTCCAGGGCCGGGGAGATGCTGGTCAGCGCGTCGCGCAGCCGGTTAGCCAGCCGGGTCGCGTCGGCGGCCAGGTCGATGTCGAAGCCGTTGAGCACCCGCAGCTGGGCGAGCAGCTCATCAGAGCCCGCGTCCAGCCAGTGCACTTGCCTGCGGCGGGTCCGCCCGGTATCGGCGAGCACGTAGGCGTCCCGCCGGTCGGTCTTCGCCTCACCGGGGTAGAGGTCGGCGGCGCGGCGCATCACCAGGCCCGGCACGTACGCCACCGGCACCCCGTGGCGGGCGGCCACTGCGAGCGCCAGCTGGGCGATCGAGCCGGGCTGGTCGATCACCAGCCCCGGCGTGCCGTGCCGCGCGGCCCGCTCCAGCAGGGCCTCCAGGTCGCCCTGGTCGTTACGCACCGCCCGGGCGAACAGCCGTTCCCCGTCGTCATCGAGGACATCAGCGAAGTGCTCGCCCTTGCCGACGTCCAGCCCAATCCAGACGTCCACCTGCCCGGGTACGGCCACCACTGCCCCTTCCTCCGCAAAGTTCCTGATCAACTGCGGGAAGGCCGCCCGTGGTGCGCTCGCCGTCATCCACCTTACGAATCAGCGATCAAGCCGCATGTCCCCATCAGAGGTCCGCGCACCAGCGGTGCCGGTGGCAACACCCCCCAGGCCATAGGAGCTGCAGGGGGCGAAGAGCCATGCCGGCACCACCGGACTTCCCAGGCCCGGACCCTACTTGCCCGGGCACACCCAAGAAGGTAAGGGGGCGGCGCCCGCCGTGCACCGGCCGGTTACCCGGTGGCCGGGCCGGAGGGCTATGGGTACGGTATGTAGCTGGTAATCATCCAGAGGACCTGAGGGACCTGGCCCGGAGACGGTCCGGCAACCTGCGCCCGCCGCAAGGTGCCAAGGCCAGGATCGATGAGGAATGCCATGAGCATGCTCCCTGAGGTCCCCGTGCTCCGCGGCGCCCTGGTCCGGCTGGAGCCGCTGGCCATGAGCCATGCCGCGGACCTGGCCGCCGCGGCCGAGGAGGACCGCGGCACGTACCGGTTCACCCACGTGCCCCGGGCAGGCGCGGTCGGAGGACTACATCACCGCCCATTTCGCCCGCGCCGAGAGCAGCCGGCTGGTGCCCCTGACCCAGATCCGGGAGGCTGACGGCCGGGCCGTCGGGGTCACGGCGTACTGGGACCCCCGGTTCTGGCCGGGCCGATCCGACCTGTGTGCCGTCGAGATCGGCTGGACCTGGCTGGCCGCCTCGGCGCAGTCCACCGGTATCAACGCCGAGGCCAAGTTCCTGCTCCTGGAGCACGCGTTCGAGAAGCTCGGGGTGGCCCGGGTCGACCTGAAGACCGACGCCCGCAACGAGCGGTCCCGGCGGGCCATCGAGCGCCTGGGCGCCCGCTTCGAAGGTGTGCTGCGCCAGTGGTCCCCGTCGCACGCGCCGGGCGAGGACGGCCTGCTCCGCGATTCCGCGATGTTCTCGGTCATCGCCCCGGAATGGCCGGCCACCAAGGCCGCCCTGCGGCGCCGCCTGGCCCGTCCGGGCCAGCACGGCACGGCCGCGCCGCGCCGGGCCGGGCCGCCCGGGGGTGCCCGGTGACCGGTCCGGCCCCGCACCAGGCTCGCCCTGGCCTTATGCCCCTCAGCTGCTCCGGCCAGAACTCGGGCGTTACCTCGCGGACGCCTCCCCCGCGGCGTGGCACCGCGTCCGCGGCTACCCGGGCACCGACCCCGCCAGCGAGCTTCGCGCCGCGGTCGAGGGGTTCACCGCCGCGCTGGGGGACGGCGCGGAGCTGATCCCTCATCAGCGCGGCCCGATCCCGGTCGCCCAGCAAGTCGTCTACGGCCTCAGCGAGCTGGCCCTGGATCACAGCGACGTGACCGCGGCCGCCGGGCACGACTACGCCCCTCCGCCGGAAACGCTGGCCGTGCTGCTATTCATGTGGCGGCGGCAGGAACACGACGTCACCGGCTGGGCGGGCATCCTGCGGGCGTCAGGCCGGAACACGTGACGCCGCCGCGGGCTTCTGCGGGTATGGGAAACGACGTGGATCCGGTGCAAGCGTTGCGCGACATCGCGTTTCACCTCGAGCGGGCGGGGGCCCCGACGTACCGGGTGCGGGCGTTCCGCCGGGCCGCGCAGGTGGTGCGTGACCTGCCCGCCGCCGACCTGCGGCAGCGGGTCCAGGACGGGACCCTGCAGGCCCTGAGCGGCATCGGCGCCACCACCGCCGAGGTGATCACTCAGGCCGCCCGCGGCGAGCAGCCGTCCTACCTGGCCAAACTCATCGACGAGGCCGCCTCGGCCCCAGCCGCTGGGCCGCAGGCCGGGCCGAGCGCGCTCCGGTCGGCGCTGCGCGGCGACTGCCATACCCACTCGGACTGGTCGGAATGGTATATTTATGAACATGGACAGGACGCTGCTGGCGCCGCTCAGGCTCTCGCACTACAAGGACTCGTCCGTCAATCCGGCAGGCCAGCGGGCCAGGATCACCGAGTATGCCGAGGACCACGGCGACCACGTGATCTTCGTGGACGTGGACATGGACGTGTCGGGGGCCGACCCGATCAGGGAGCGCCCCGGTCTCGGGCCGTGGCTGGCCCCGGACAGGATCGGGCAGATTGACGGCTTCCTGGCCGATGAGATGGACCGGCTCAGCCGCGACATGCTCGACTACCTCCAGTTCGCGCGGGACATGGCGGCGCTGGGGAAGGTCATCATCGATGTCAGCGACGGCACCGACACGAGCACCGAACGCGGGCGCCAGCAGCTTGAGGATCGTATTCTCGCCGCACAGCGTGAACGCGAGAGGATGGCCACGAGACGCCGCAAGGCGGCAAATAGGCTGAGCGATGAAGGCCGCTGGGGTGGCGGCACTCCTGGATATGGCTATTCGCCACGCTGCATATGCCACGGTGAGCGCCGGTGCCCTGAGCCACCTGACCGCCAAAAAGGCTGGTGGCGAGTCCAGGACCCCGAGGAAGCACCCATCGCGAAATGGATGGTTCAGCAGCGCATCGCGGGCAGGGGGTTCAGCGCGATAGCCGGCGAGCTGAACGAGCGCGGCATCCCGGCCCCGCGCGGCGGCAAGTGGAACGCCACCACCGTCAGCAAGATCCTCACGTCGCCGCTGCTGCTCGGTCACGTCGTCGTGATGAAAGGCGAGACCGGCGTCAAGGGAACGCCGGGCTACAAGAAGGGGCAGGTAGTCGCGACCAGGCGCGGCAAGGACGGCCAGCCGGTCATGTTCACCGACGAGCCGCTGATCGACCAGAAGACCTGGGATGAGCTGCAGGAAGCTATCAGGGCCGGTTCTCGCGCCCGGGGACAGGCTCAGTCGCGGCACATGCTCTACCGTGTGCTGTTCTGCCGGTCGTGCTCCCCCAAGCCGTTTAATCCGGAAACGGCTGTGCGCATGTACGGCTCCCGGCGGCACACGACCTGGCACGAGGTTCGCCGTGAGTCAGTCCAGTTCGCCTCGCAGGACCAGCTTGCTGCCCTCGGCGCCTTCATCCTGGGACAGCGCAAGCGGGCCGGACTATCGCTGCGCCAGCTTGCCGAGCTGACGACGCTCTCCGACTCCTCTCTGAACAAGATTGAGCGTGGGCTACAGCGGCCGTCTGTCCGGGCACTCAGGCTGATCTCGGGCGCGTTCGGTATGACGGTGGAGACACTCCTGGCCGAGGTCTCGCCGGATCTTGAACTGGAACCGGAGCGGCCAGCTGAGCGTGAGCACCCTGCTTACTACACGTGCAAGTCATGCGGTCTGAACATCCGCATGGACAGGATCGAGCCGCTGATAGAGGCACTGGTCCTCCACGAGGCGGGCGGGCGCGTCCTGCTGGAAAAGCGCGTCGTCCACGGAGACGACCACGCCGCGGACATCGCCCGCCTGGAGCGGGCGGCGGAACGCCGCAGGGAGCTGCTCGCGGACGATCCCGGCGACGAGGACATGAAAGCGTCTCTCGCGAAGACGGAGGCGCAGATCGCCGCGCTGCGCAGCCGAGCCCCACGAGCCTGACACTTTCGAGTGGCGCGAGGCCGAGAGCCGCATCAAGGTGGCCGATCACTGGGAGGCTCTGGACACGGCAGGGCGCGCGAAGTTCCTGCGCGACTGGGAAGTGACCTGCTTCGCCGACCGGCAAGGCGCCGAGACGCGGCTCGGCTGGCTGGAGCTTTACAGCGACGCGTTCCGGCTCCGTAACGGTGACAGCCGCCTCTGTCCTGCTGCGCTGCCCGCCCTGATCACGCACTCCCAGGAATGGCAGCGCGTGCCCGGGGCCGTGCTTCCCTCGCGGGTAGCGGCGAGCCCTAGGACCAGATTGTGATCCAGGTTCGGCGGTAGACCAGCTCACCGCCGGAAGCAGCCTGGAGCTGCCGTGCGGCCTGCTCGCTCTCGCAGGCCGTGATCTCGCCCCGCTCGTCTGCAACTCCCCACTCGGTCGCAGCGCATTGCCGCACATACTCGCCACAGAGCCATCGGAGTTGTAACACGTCACCGCATAGCTTCCAGCCGACATGCGCTCGCTCACAACCAGCCCGTCACCACCAACGCCCAGACGCCGATGGCAAAGACTGGCCGCCAGATCTCCCCACTCACGGGTATCACGCGGGTCGGCAATCAGGATGAAATCATTCCCGCTACCATGGACTTTCCGGAAGGCGCTCATTGGTCTTCTCCTTCGCGCCAAGTGATACCGCCCAGCTGCACCGCGCTGGTTAGCAAACTGAATCTCTAGGTCAATCCACTTACGGCGCGCTTATGGCCCAAGCAAGGCCGCGGCCATCCGCCGAAGCTGGCCGCAGCCGAATGTGGTGACCTGCTGGCCGCAGCTGAGTTCGGCGCTGCTCAGCGCCCACTTCTGGCCGTTCCCGTTGCGGCACCGGAAGGTGAGAAGCAGCAGCCTGCCCTGGGTGCGGACACTCACGTGCGCTTGGTCACCGCCGGCGGAGGTTCCGGGCAGCACCCCGGTCCTGGCGTACAGGTACGCGGCGTACGCGCTGGCCACCTGCGGCAGCGCGGCGCAATCACCTGCGACGGGGCGGTCAGCAGCAACCGCCCCGCCTGCGGGGCTGCGCTCAGCGGCCAGGCACGGCAGGCGGGCAGGCTCTCGCCCCGGGTGGCCGCCGCGCACGGAGGCGGGCTGGAGGGTCTGGGATGTATTGCCGTTCATAACGTGCTCTCGGGGGCCGGGCGCGGCTGGGGCACCGTGACGGGCTGCCCGGTTCCTGGGCCGGGTGCGGAGGACCGCTGTCGCGGGCCGCTGCTGGGGTGGCCGGGCCATGGGGAACATGGGCGGTCCGCCGTCGGGGAGGTAGAACGGGCCGCTGGGCAGGTAGCCGTGGCGGCGGTAGAGCTGGCGGGTGCGCCACTGGGCGGCTTCCAGGTAGGCGGGCAGGTTCAGGCCCCGGTCGAGGATGTCGTGGTAGCCGCGCAGCAGTGCGCTGCCGATGCCCTGCCCCTGCCGGTCGGGGTGGACGGCCAGGATGGCCAGGTGGTGGTGGGCGAACCCGGCCGGATGGTGGCGGTCCAGGGCGGCGTCGAAGGCGGTGAACCGGCCGGCCCACGGGCCGGTGAGCGCGGCCAGCCGGGCCGCGTAGTCATCGGGCGGGCTGGCGCCCTCGGGGCTGATGGGGATCCACAGCGCCGCAGCGGCCCGGTCGGTAGTGGTGTGCACGGTGCCGGTGGCCAGGGCGTGCTCGACCAGGATGCGGAAGTAGCCGGGCAGGATTCGCTGGCGCGCGTCGGGGTCGGGGATCAGCCACTGGGACTGGGGCAGGTCATGGAAGGCGTCAGCGATGACCTGGCTGAGCGCGTCGGTGTCGGCCGCGTTGCGCGGTGACGATCTGGTGCTGGCGGCTGGCGGCGGGGCAGCGGCTGCGCCGGGCCCGGCGCTCATGCCTGCGTCCTGTCGCTGGCCGGCGGCGAGCTGGCTGGTGACGGCGTGAGGGCCGAGCCCGATCGCCGCGTAGATGTCGGGGCGGCGGCTCGTGGAGCACCACGGCCCACACTTCGCCGATGACGCGCGACCGCCAGGTAACTGCCGGGCAGGATCCACGCGGCCGGGCTGCCGGGCGGGACGCCGAGCAGGGTGGCGTAGTTGCGGGTGGCCAGGACGACGATGCCGCCGAGCAGGATCGCGGCGATGCTCGGGGCGATCAGCCGCCGCCAGGCGTTCTCGCCGCGCGGGTCGCGGGCGAAGAACGCCACGATGGCGACGGCGGTCGCGGTCGAGCAGGAGCAGGATGCCGTAACCGCCGGTCGTGCCCGAGCCAGAAGAACAGCCGGGTCATCGGGTTCTGGCCGGTCACCGCGTAGATGGCGATGACGGCCACGGCGGTGACGCTCTGGGCCAGGGACGCGGCTTTGGGGATGTTGTTGGCGCCGGTGCGGCCGAGCGCGGCGGGCAGCACGTTCTCCCGGCCGAGAGCGAACGCGTAGCGCCAGGTGGCGTTGTGGAACGACAGCGCGGCGGCGAACAGCGAGGTCATGAACAGCACTGCGCGGCCTGGCCCAGCCCGCTGCTGCCGCCGAGGCCGAACAGCAGCCCGGGGCCTTGCTTCCCGGCCGCGGCCACGACGTGCGCGGTGCCGGTGTGGGCGGCCATGGCCCAGGACGCGGCGGCGTAAATGACCGCGATCATGCCCAGCGCGGTGTAGGTGGCCACCGGGATCGTGCGATGCGGTGTTCCGCGCCTCCTCGGCCAGCACCGGGGCTTGCTCGAAGCCGACGAAGCCCAGGACGGCGATCACGGCCAGCACCCCGAACGTGCCGAACCCGGCCGAGGTCAGCGCGCTCGGGGACAGGGTGGCGAAGCTGAGGTGCCCGCCCGCCGGGTGGGCCAGCCCCAGCACCGTCTCGCGCGACGATGACCAGCAGCTCGGCGCACAGCAGGACGCCCAGGACCCGGCCGGTGATGTCCACCCGCAGCACGCCCGAGGATGGTGATGATGGCCCACGCGCCGAGCGCCCACGCCCACCACTGGCGCATGGATATGCAGGTAGGTGGCGGCTTCGGTGGCGGCGGCCGGGCCGAGCGCGCCGTACAGGCCGATCTGCAGCATCGAGTAGGCCAGCAGCGCGACCAGCGCGGCGGGCACGCCGAGGGTGCGGCCCAGCCCGTGGGAGATGAACGCGTAGCAGGCGCCGGCGTTCTGGATGTGCCGGGCCATGGTCACGTACCCGGACGCGAAGATGGCCAGGATCACCGCGATGACCACGAACGCGGCCGGGATGCCGGTTAACCCGGTGGTGGCGTAGGCGGTCGGGATGACCCCGGCCGCCACGGTGAGCGGGGCGACACCGGCCAGGACGAAGAACAGGACGGCGGGCACGCCGAGCCGGTCTTTGGCCAGGGACTGGGACACGCCCCCTGGCTTGGGCTGGGCAGTTCGTGTTCTGGGCATCAGGTACCTCCGCAGTCAGCAGAACGGATCGGATACAGGCAGGTAGCGGGCACATATGGCCACGTCGCGGCGGACTGGATAGGGGTGGCGTGGTTCATGGGGGTGCGGCGGGGTAGCGGTGGTGGCCGCCGGGGGTGCGGATGGCCGGCAGCCGCCCACGGTCCGCGGACCGGGCGAGCGTGCTGGTGCTCAGGCCACGGGCGGTGGCCGCAGCGGCCGGCCTGAGCAGGTCTTCCTGCCGGTCGCTGGCCGCACCGTGGGCAGCCAGGTAGGCGCGGGCGGCGGCGGCCGGGATGCGGGTGGGGTGGCGGGTGGGGTCTGTTTCCAGGTCCCCGCGGCGGATGGCCCGGCGGACCGTATCGGGGTACACGTGCAGCAGCCGGGCCATCTGCGCCACCGTCACATCCGTCACGGTCCGCAGGTCAATGGGTCCGGCCTGGCGGGCCACCGCGGCCCGGTAGGCCCTGGACAGGGTCATCTGCCCAGCAGCCACTACATCAGCCAGGTCGGGTGCCAGCCGCAAGATGGTGCGCGCCTCGGAGACCCGGTTCTCCGCCAGGCCCGTCTTGCGGGCGATCTCGATGCCGGTAGCACCCCGGCCCGCAAGCTCGCGGACAGCCGTCATCACCGCAGCTGAGGTGAGCGGGACAGGAACGGTAACGCTGGCGCCGTGACGGGCAGGCACGTCCATCACCTGCGCCCCGGCCTGGAGCACGCCAGCGTGGCCTGCGCCGCTGGCGGTGACGTGCTGGCACCCATCACCGCACCCGCGCGCTGGCACGGGGTGAACCGCTGGTGACCGGCCAGGGCGGAGACGAACGCGGGGGCGCTGCCCACCGTCCCGATGCCCGAGGGAAGGTCATAGCCGCGCACGGCGGGAAAACCACGCACACCGTCGTCGGTGTTGCTGCCGCTGGTGACATCCAGGACTCCGTCGCCGCGGCCCGTGCAGCCGGTACAGCAGCGGGTTGAGCGGGCCGAGCGGATGCCCGGCGGCCTGGTCGGCGAGGGCGGCGATCCCGGCGAACATGGGGGCGGCCAGGCTGGTCCCGCACACCGAGAACCACCCCGTGGCGTTCGGGTCGTGCGGGATCTGTGCGTGGACCCACATGGCGCAGTCCATCGACACATCGGCTACCCCGCGGTGATCACCCACCACGCCGCTGACCTGGTCCTGGTAGGCGGGGCGGGGGAACAGGGCCGAGACTCCCGCCCCGGTGGCATACAGGCCCCCGGCCACGGTGTCGGGGCGCAGCCGCCGCCCGGACGCGCTGGCGTGCACGACGACCCCGCCGACGGCGGTGACCAGCGGGTCGGAAGCGGGCCAGGCGACCGTGCGGCTGGCTCAGGCCGGGCCAGGTGGGGCCGCTGTCGCCGGTCGCGGCGATCACGCTGACGTGGTGGCGGGCGGCACTGACCAGGCCCGCGCGCAGCGCGGCCAGTTTCCCGCGCGGGATGGCGGTCTCGGGGATGCCCCACGACAGCGACGCCACGCTGATGTGCTGGCGGGCCGCCACCGCACCCAGCGCGGCCACCGCCGCTGCCGCCGGGGTGATGCCCGGCCCGGCGGGAACCTGCACATACAGCAGGCGGGCCCCGGGCGCGATGAAGTGGACCAGTTCGAGGTCCCCGATGTCCTCACGCGCCGCCGCCGGGTCAGCGGGGCCCGGCGCGCCGGGCCCCCAGGGCAGGACCCGCAACTGGGCTGGGGGCAGCCGGAAGAACCGCGAGAACGCAGCCAGGTCAGCCCGCACCCACGGATTGGCTCCCTCATCCACCACCGCTACCGTCGTCCCGGCCCCGGTGATCCCCCGGCGCATACAGCGCGCCCAGGTCATACACCCGGTGCAGCGGGTCCTGGCCATAGCACGGCACCCCGCCAGCCAGGCACGCCGCCAGCCGCGGCGGCGTAACCGCCCCGGCCGCGCCGGGCTCCCACCGCCACCGGCCCAGGCCACCGCTCCCACCAGCACCGCCACCACGGCAGCGGCCAGCACACCAGCCGGCCACCACGAACGGCGGCGGCCCCGCCGGGCCAGGCGGAAGGACCGCTGCGGCCGCCACACCGGCCCGGTCACCGAAAACTGCTGCCTCATGCGGGCCAACTGCCGGGCCGCTGGGCTGTGCGCATCGCTGGGGCTCTCCTTCACATTGCCGGGAATCGGATAGGGGCTGGGCAGGGATCACATGCGGTGGGCGAGCAGCGCGCCGTCCACCGTGGTCTGGGTGACGGCGATCAGTTCCCGCAGGCCGCCGTCAAGCTGGCGTGCTGCCGCCCGCAGACGGTCGCGGGCTCCCGGTGGCAGGTACAGCGCTAACTGGTGGTCCAGGCCGCAGCTGGTGGCCAGCGCGCCCAGCACGACATGCTGGACCGGGACCGGCCCACGGGCGGACAGCGCCGATTTCACCCGCACCAGCGGCGCGAACGCGCCGTCCGCGTCCACCGGGACCCACCGCTCACCGCGGCCCACCAGCCCGCCACGCGCACGGGTGAGGTAGCCGGCGTGCTCCAGCCGGCGCGCCACATCCCTGGCCGCAGTGCCGGCCAGGAACGCCAGCCAGTCCCGGACCGGCAGATGCTCCCGTTCGGCGGTCATCGTGCGCAGCACCCTGTGCGTGAGGTCGTCATCGGGTGGCTGCGCGCCTGCGGGAATGATCAGGCCCCGCCACACCCGGATCGTCCCCGGCAGGACCAGCTCGGCCAGCAAACCTCCGGCTAACCCCAGGCCCAGCGCGCGGGGTTGCAGATGCGGCCTGCCCGACCGTTCGTGATGGGCCAGCAGCCACAAGTCATCGGCCAGCCGCCCGGTACCACCCAGCCCAGCCATGCTCACCCACCCGCCGACCAGGTGGCGCCCACCGGGATGCTGGCCCCGCCCGCCGGTGGGCGGCGGCCCGCTGAGTCCGGGCCGGGGGCGGCCGAGGACGGCCGCGACAGTGCGCCCGGACGCGTCATCGTGCCAGCCAAGATGCTGGGCCAGGTGAGCGGCCAGGTACAGGCCATGCCCGCTCTCCGCAGGCACCCCTGCGCCGTCGGGGTCGCGGATAACCGGCTCGGCGGAAGACCCCTGATCAGTCACCGCAATCCGCACACCGTGCCGCCAGCGCGCGACGTGGACAACCACCAGCCCACCCGGCCCACCAGAAGCGGTATGCAGCAAGCGCGTTAGTGAACAGCTCCGACAACACAACCGCCGCGTCGTCACGAAACGGCGAGCCATCCAGCAGGCCGACCACGAACCGCCGCGCAGCCCCAGCATGACGAGGAGTACCGGGAAAGGCCCGAGCCCACGACGCCAAGCCGCCGGGAACCCTCAACCCATCTACCCTGCTTCCAGGCTGCCGGGCTTGCGAAGGACACGCCAGCCGGTGCCTGGCCAGGGGCGCTCCGTCCGGGGCGACGTCACATGGGGCGCCGATTTGCCCGGTCATGCGCCGACCACTTTCCCGTGAGACTCAGTCGCGGCTTCTATGCGTTCGGTTCGTTTTCTCCCGACGCCCGCATAGACCCAGCGTGTCCCGCCGCCAGCGTAGTATTCCGTTACGGACGCCACTGGGACAGAGAAGACAATGCCGGGCTCGACCATCTCGAAACCCTGCAAAGAATCGCTCTATCTCATCTTTTGTGCGCATCACCATCGGCGCGGTCGCCTGATCGTAGAGCGCCGCGATCTGCGCCCAGCGCGGCATGGTCCCGGTTCTCGCGCGTCACATGGGAGATGACCGAGATAGCTTCCCGGGCACAGGGCATCACACAGCCTGGCCACGATCCCGTACGGGTCTTCTTCGTCGCGGACGAAATGAAGCAGAGCGTCATGCACAGCGCGACCGGCTGGGAGAAGTCGATGATTCTCCGCAGCTCGGGGTGCCCGAGGATGCCGGCGGGGTCTCGCAGGTCGCCGGGGATGAGGACCACGCCGGCCAGGCCGTCAAGATGGGCGCCGGCCACGCGCGAGCACAACCGGGTCATTGTCAACGTACGCGACTCGCGCGCGCTGGTTGTGCTCCCTGGCGAGCTGGTGGACATTGCCTCGCGTGGGGAGGCCAGGGCCGATGTCAATGAACTGAGCAGATACCGGACTCCGCGGCGAGGAACCGGACAGCGTGCTTGAGGAATTCCCGGTTCTCCAAGGCGGCCAGCGGGACATCGGGCGCGGCTCCGAGCACCAGCCGGGCCGCTTCCCGGTCGGCGTCAGTGTTCTCGTTCCCGCCAAGGTAGTAATCCCACATCCCGCGACATTCGGGATTGCCGTGGTCAACGCCAGGCAGTTTGCCTGCTTGGTCAGCCACCAGAGTCCTCCTGGTCAGCGGCCGTCCGGGCGAGGCTCGCCTGCCGGATCGCCTCGTTGCGGGTTCAGGCAGCGGGGCCGTCAATTTCGCGGTGACGTGCGACGCGCATCGCCCGGTGCCGGTCTTGCATCTGTTGGCTAGCTTGCACCGCTGCACAAGTTCGATGGTGGCGGGCAGGGCACCCGGCCGGAACCGGCGATTACTAACAGGCGACGCGCTATTACCGTTGCTGGTAGCGGTCGGCCTGCGGTGACGTGCCGTAACCTATCCTCATGGACCAGGCAGAAACAAGACACCTACCGCCAGAGTTCTGGTCCTCTCCGGCCGTCGCCGCAGCGCTCGCGAGCTGCGACTTCGCGACGCTGCTGGAGGAGATCCGGCGAGCGCACGGCTGGACGCAGAAGCAGCTGGCCCTGGCGGTGGGGTACTCCCAGAGCTGGGTCTCGAACGTGCTGCGCAGGCAGCAGGCACTGACCGTCGACCAGGTCCGGGAGATATCGCGCCGGATCGGGGTACCCGTTCACCTACTCCGGTTCGGCGACCCGGGAGGTGACGATCCGACGAAACGGCGAGACTTCGGCAAGGCAATGGCGCTGGCCCTTGTCCCGCTTGCCCACACGGGCGGTCGTCGACGAGACGACGGCCCCGACCTTGACGGCGATCACCGGCGCGCAGCGCCGGCTGGATGCCACCACGTCCGCCCGCGAACTGGCGCGCGGCGTGACCGCGCACGTGGAGATGGCCAACCGGCTGCTCGCGCGGGCCGGCAAGAACGCCGTACGCCGCGGACGTGGCCGCCGCCGCCAGCGAGGCGGCGGGATTCGCCGCCTGGCTGCACGCCGACATGTACGACATCGGCAGCGCGCGGGCCTACTACCGGATGGCGATCGGCCGCGCCCGCCAGGCCGGGCAAGACCTGCTCGCCGGGTACATGCTCGGCAGCCTGGCCGCGTTCGAGATCGACGGCGGCGATCCCGAACTCGGGCTTACCCTCGTCGGCGAGGCACGGCAGCAGATCGGGGCCACGCCGCACCCGGCACCACGGGCATGGCTGGACGCCACCGAGGCGCTCAGCTTCGCGGCAGCGCGCCGCGACGGGGATGCCGCCTCGGCAGGCGCTGGCCCGCGCCGCGCAGGGCCATCGACCAGGACCGGCGGGCAGAACCACCGCCCTGGCCGTGGGTGTTCCCGTTCGACCACGCCAAGCTGGCCGGGTACCGGGCGCTGGTCGCGGTCCGGCTCACCCGCCCCGGCGACGCGCTGGCCGCGTTCACCGAGTCCCTGTCGGCCGCCCAGCCCGCCCCCAAGCAGCGCGCGGTCATCATGCTCGAAGTCGCGACCGCCGCCCGCCAGGACGGCACGGCCCGGCGCGACAGCGACCGGATCGATGAGGCATTCCGGCTCGGCTGCGAGGCCCTCGGGGTCGGCGTCACCTACTCCTCCGAGCGCATCATCGACCGGGCGCGGCGGTTCCGCCGCGAGTACACCGGCCCGGCGACCAGCTACGTCCGCGAGTTCGATGACCAGCTCCGCGCAGCCCTGCTGTTGAGGGCGCGCATGCTACCGCATCGCCGATCTCAGGCCACCGCGGCCTGCCCGGCCCCGACAGCAGCGCCTGGTCGACAAGGCCATCCGGGCGGCCCTCGCCGAGCACGCGCCCGACGTGACCGGCATATCGTGCCTGGCCGACGGTGCGGACCAGATCTTCGCCCGCGCGGTCACCGACCTCGGCGGACCACTCGAAGTCATCATCCCCGCCGCCGAATACCGTGACAGGCTGCCCAGAGGAAGCACACCGCGAATACGACGGGCTGCTCGCCCAGGCCGCCGCTATCCGCCGCCTGCCGTTTACCGAGTCCACGTCCGAGTCCCACATGGAAGCAAGCAAGGCCATGATCGACAACGCAGATGAGCTGTACGCGGTGTGGGACGGCAAGCCCGCGCGGGCCTACGGCGGGACCGCCGACGTGGTGGCATACGCCCATGAACGCGGCACGCCGGTACGTGTGATCTGGCCACGCGGCGCACAACGTGACTGAGGACTTCGCCGTCTCCCGGCCGTAGACTTCTCGTTGCTCCTGGTGCCCTGTGTCGCGCGGGGACCAAGCCGAGGTGCTAGCTGGGACACTCGCACGCGCGAAGCTCGCTGCGCAGGAAATGCGCTGCCTAGCTATGGCCGACGACACAGCCAACATGTCAACTGTCCGCGGCCGGACTCCGCCACGGCGATGAGTCAGCTTGGGCCATCCACCCCCAAGCTCCGGGCATCTACTCAGTGCCGCGCGCCGAAGACCCGCCCAACACGGCTGCCTCGTTGCTGCTGGCGGGCAGGCACCGCGAGGCGGAGAGATGACCCGGCGGATCATCGAAACGGCCTCCAGTCCACGCACCCCACGCGCCTGGAGACCAGCCGACCACCGTGCGCTAGCCCTCCGGGGGCATCCCCAAGCACCTTCGTGACAACTTTCAGGATCTCTTTCAAAGCTGCCCGGTAAGTTGGTTGCCTTGGGCGTGGAACAAAATGGGTTAATGTGGGACATTCTCTACCATTACGCAGCCATCTCACTCGCGCTTGTGCTCCTGATGCAGGTGTGAAGCGTCGAATATGAGTTAGCGCCCCGCGTCCTGTAGGCAGGAGAGCCTCAAAATGCGCCCCCTTCGAGTCATCTGTGCTTTGTTAGCCTTACTGGTGGTTGCTGCCTGTTCAGGCACAGGCGGCTCTACGCCGAAAACTCGCGCTGCGTCTCCTACATCTTCCCAGTCCTGCGCATCGGCCGTGCGGTCGTGGAGCGACGGCCGCGGCGGGACCGCCTTCCGCGCAGCAGTGGGCGCGAGTTTCAAGATGCGTGCTGCTCTTCGAAGCGGCAGCCGGGCAAGGGTCAGCGCTGAGGCACAAACGATGAATTCCGCCGCGCGGCGCGCAGATGGCCACCAGCTCCCCGCCTGCGCAAGCGGAGGACATTACCAACTAGCCATGGCTTATTGGATGAACAGCGCACTGGATGCAATGGGAGGCAAGCTCAAAGCCACGGCCTCGAAGCTCACGGCGGGCGCGAGAACAATCGACGCGCTACCTGCGCTGAAACGCCTGGCACCGGTGATGCTGACACGCCTGTCCCGCCATGTTGCCATCCCCGTCCTTCCGGCCCATCCGGCACCTGCGCCTAGTGACACCTCCGCACCCCCGTCATCCCCCGCGCCGACGGGCTGCTACCCGCTCAGCGACGAGGGCACCTGCTATGAGCCTGGCGAATACTGCCGCGATAGTGACCATGGGGCGAGCGGGATAGCAGGTGATGGGGAGAAGATCATTTGTGAAGACAACGACGGCTGGCGCTGGGAACCGGCATAAGAACGTCATATCCGGCCCGATCGCAGTGTTCATTTCATAACCAGGCCCTGTCCTGAGGTAGCTACTGTCGGCTGTCGCCACCTGTGAGATCCTTCTTTGCATCTTCAAGGCGGGCCCCGGGGGGCCACACGCGCCGCCGCCACGGCGGGCCCGCCTGGCACTAACGCTGCGACTCCCATGCCGGGCGGCCCCCGACGCCGGTCGGCAGGCGCGAAGGCGGGACACAGGGCGGCAGAACCCAGGGAAGTCATCAATGCCGCGGCGGATTTGACACGGGGACCCCTCGCGGCGGCTCCATCGGGCTTATGCGCGCGACCTGGGAAGGCCGCCCGATCGCGGACAAGCGTACAGCCGCCGCCCCCGTGTCAAATCCGCCGCTCTGTCGGCGCGGGAGTGTCGTCGTTGTCCTCGGCTCGCAAAAGCTGAACAATCAGCCTCTACGTCAAGGATGCGTTGACAGCAGGAGCCAGTTGGCGATCGAGTGCCAGCGGGACATGGCGGACGAAATCAAGTCGCCTCCCTCACCCGCGTGGCGCATAATGGTGGCTATGGTTGATCTCTACGTTGTGGGCTTCGACGTTCCAGGAGGGGTACCTCTCGAAAACGGACCGAAGACCAGTCCGAAGAACCCAACGAGGACCTTGAGCCGGATATAAAAACCACGTTCGCCCACTTTGGACTCACCTACTACCAGTCCTCTGTGCTTGAGCACGAGATCGTGAATGTACTCGCTGTCAACCGCCTAGTCCGTGCGCGCGAAGATGCTGAGCAACTGCTGTCGGATCCGTGGAATGACAAGTTTAAGGACACGTTGGGCAAGCTAGTCAAGCAGCTTGAGAACCTCACGCAAACCGACCAAAGCCTAGCCGCCGACCTCGTTGAAGCACTGCGGTTGCGCAACGACCTAGCACACAGGTTTTGGCGCGAGAGAGCAGAGGACTTCTGCTCTGACCCGAATCCGCGAGTAGTGCGCGGAGCTGATCTTCGAGGGTTGTTTCTGATCTTCGCGGGTGCTGTTTTCTGGTGCGCGGGCAGGCTTGATGCCCGGGTGTCGCGCCGGGTTCGCGGGTTCCAGGTTCCGGGTGCGGGGCCGTGGGGCCGGTGGTCAGGGCATCGCGGGGAGGGCCCGCAGGCGGGCGAGGATCTCGGCGAGCAGGCCGTGGCCGGGCGGCAGCCGCAGGATCAGCTGCCCGGCGTGGCGCACCAGCCGGGCGGGGATGGCGATCAGCCGGCGGCGGAGGGTGGCGATCATGGCCTTGCCGCCGCGGGTGCCGTGGCCTTCCAGGATCGCCTCGCCGCGGGTGGGGGCAGTGAGCTGGTGCAGCCAGGCGGCCATGCTGGCGGCGAGCAGCGCGCCCCACATCCAGGCGGTATTGACCCGGGGGTAGCCGCTGGGAGATGGCGCAGGGCGGCACCGTGCTTGCCGTCGCGGAAGATGTTCTCGATGGTGGTCCGGTGCCGGTACCAGTGCTCCACCGCGGCGGCCTTGTCCGGCGCGGACACGTCCAGGTTCGTCAGGATGAAGCTGTAGCCGTAGATGGCCCCGGCATCAGCCAGCCCGGGCATCGGCAGGGCGCGCTGGCCGGGATGCAGGGTGCGGCGCCGCCGGGACCGCGGGTCGGCGGAGACCTGCTCCGGTGCCAGGCGGACCCGGCGGATCAGCAGCGAGGTGTTCGCCGGCCACCAGTCCGGCCGGTAATCGGCCACCGCGACCTGGGCATTGTCCATCTCGATCGCATCGCGCCAGTCGTCTTCGGCGATGCCGTCCAGCAGCCGCCACAGCGGCGCGATCCGCCGGCGCCGATCGCGAACGCGATGCGCTCGTCGTGGGCGGCGCGGGCCACCTGCCCGGCGAAGTACCCGGCGTCCACGCGCGCCGCCACGCGGCCCCCGGCCCGGACCCGCTCCGGCAGGGCGGCCAGCGCGCGGCGCAGCAGATCCGGCGCGCTCGCCCGCGGGTCATCGGTCCCGGTGCCCAGGTCAGCGGCCAGCACGATCTCGGTCTCCGCCCAGGCCGCCACGTGCGGGCGGCCCGCCCGCTGGCCCTGATGGTTATAGGCCACGCCGCGCTTCTTACGGCCGTAGACCTCCACGTCGGTGGTATCCAGGTCGATCGTGACCGGCCCTCCGGCCAGCGCCGCCGCCCGCGGCGCTGGCAGCAGGTCCAGCATCCGCTGCGTGACCGCCGCCAGGCCGGCCTCCACGGCCTGCCACTGCCCGGCAGTGATCCGGCGGGCCAGGCCCGCCGCGGTCGTCGAGGTCAGCCCCGGCACCGGCGTGAGCTGCTGCCCGGCCGCATCGGCGCGCTGGCGGTCCAGGCCCGCCAGGAAGTCCTCCCCGGCCAGCTGCGCCGCCGCGATCCCGGTCAGCAGCTCCCCGGCCCCAAAGCCGCGATCCCGCTGCTTGACCGGCCCGACCGCCGCATCGATCGCCTCGATCACGCCCAGCCGGTCACACAGCTCGCTGACCGCGGCCAGCCCAGCATTCGAGGTCAGCGCCGCGTCCGGCGCGCCGATCCGCGCCTGCCGGCGCTGCCGCTTCCTGCCGCGTATCCTGGCCACCAGATAGGTGCCTTCCCCGCTGAGATGATCGTCACGTCGCAATGATCATCATCCCAGGTCAGGGCGGCACCTATCGGCATTTGCGGGCCGTATCACCCACTTACTCGCGGAATCGGGTCTGACGAGGGACGGGCAGAGATGATTGCCTATCTCATCAGCGCCCGCAAGCACTTCCAGGATGTAGACCGTCGACTGACGGAAACCATAGGCACAGCGTCGCTCCACCAGTCAGGCCTAACCGTCGAGCACCTAGAGAGTTGGTATCAAGAGCAAGTAAGGAAGGTTGAGTCTGGTGAGTTGAACGTCCCGCTATCAACCATCCAGGCGAACCGAGACTCTTTGCTGAGCCGCATTGCGCCGCCATCAGCTTGAGCGTCTGCGGGCACGTTGACGTGGTTCCAGGAACACTCAGGAGTCTTATCCGAGTTCCAGCATCTCTTGAATTACCTCTGCCTCCGCCTGAAAGGCCATCTCCGCTGCACCCAAGACTTCGTCTACCTCGCTGGTTAGGCGCAGCAGTGCCTGCGGGTCAAGATAAACGTCTTCGATCATTGATGACTCGCCAACTCGCGTGGTTGCGTATCGGAAGCCGTCACCGGCCGGATCGAGTGCCTCAAGCATCGCAATTGCACGCTCAAGTACATCGAATGGTTCACGATCCTCATCCCCGAAACATCTGGTGAAACCCTTGGCTACGGAGGGCCACAGTTTGCTAAGCCGATGAGTCGTGGGGGGAGCACCGAGGCCCAGCTCAGGGAACTCGCGCATAAGGTACTTAAGTTCAAGTTCCATATAATGGCGGAAGCTGTACAGAGCTGGCCACACGAGCGGATCACGATCGTTCCACAGGGGCACTACGGCTGCCTGCTGGAGCAAGAGCACAGCGGCCGCCTGAAACCCCTTACGTCGCCGGTAATCACCCGCTTTCGGATCATGCTCCAGCCGAGCTGCGGATGTGTCAGTAAAAGATCGATAGGCTGCCAGCAGATCCATGTCCATGCCCCCATAATGTCGCATGGCGAACGGCTGCGACCAGTTCGCATCAAGAGCGCCAGGACTTGGTCATGGCAGGCTGGTGACGGTCCGGCGGCGTCATTTCATGGGGTCTGTGCGCGTGGTCTCGTATCTTAGGTGAGTCCTCAGCGGGTTATCCGTACAGTGGTGCTGTGAGGGATGCAGAGGATACATGCCGGTCTTTTGTTCAGATGTGGGCCGAGGCGGTCATGCGCCAGGTAGAGCGTGTCAGCGAGGTCCGAAAGAAGGCTCGTAGCCTCGGTCGCGCCTACGAGCGGATGGAGGACTGGAGCCCGGATGAACTCGACCTCGCCCGGTGCTCTCGTGAGCAGTGGACGGAAGAGCAGGCCCTGGTTTGGGCGGCTCACCAGGTTGAGCGGTGGGCCCGGCGACTGGCGGAAGAACGAGGTGATGACCCGCCGCCTCGCGACCAAGTACTCGCGGATGTCCGGAACGCTCTTGAACACCTCGACGAAGCTGAATTCGAGCGCGGTGTTGCCGTGCCAGGGGACCGGAGCCGGTCACTGAGGGCACTGCCGGGCAGCCAGCTCAGGATTGCGACCGCGGACGGCGGCCTAGCGTTTGGCCTCATCGATGTCAGCGAGTTGGAGCGCCGGGCACTTGGTGTTGTCGCAACTGTCGAGGACGAGTTGATGCAAGAAGCCGCCGACTGGTGGGCGGACATGAGCAGCGGGCGCTGATACCCGTTCCGACGAGGTGACATGTGCGGTGATGGCGCGGCCTGCGGGTGGGACCTCGGGGCACATCGGGGGCACACCACCGCGAGTGATGCCTAGAGTTGCTGAGAGCTGGCGAGATCTCATCCGCAGGCCAGACGGCATGCAGAGTGCGTTCACCGAGGTCAGATACACCCTGGCACAAGCCCCGGCCTACAGGCCACCTACGCCTGTCGTCTGCTGTCTCGCTGACGTTAAAGATCGCGGTCAGGGATTCAGTGGAAGATGGGTCTTCCAGCCGCAAAGAGCGCCCAGACGCCAGCGAAGAGGCCGTCGATGATGGCGAGGATCCGCTCCTGGCTTCCTGACCGCCAGTCTGGCCCGTCTGCGGACTAATCCGCTTTGGGCGGGGCGGCGTGCTTCCCGCGCGGCTGACTGCTATCCGGGTCGTTCCGGTGGACGATGCCGCCGAGCTTCTTCGCCCCGCCAACCACGGCAGCTCCCGTCGCACCCCCTATCGCGGCGACCATCACCTGGTTCGCGTCCGAGGCCAGGGCGGAGAAGATGGACTTGCCGACGCCCGTCTCCTCGACCTTTTGCTGCGGTGGCTGGGCGGGGGGCTGATTCCTGTCCGGTGCTGTATCGCTCATGGGGGCTCAGGCCGGGACGCTGCCGACGAACACGGTCTGGGAGTACTCCTCCGCGTTGAACTTCTCCTCCAAGCCGATCACGATGACCCTGGTGCCATCGCCCAGCGCGATGGTGTCCCCCTCATCCAAGGGGGAAGGCCGGTCCACCTCGGCCAGCACAACGCCCTTGCCGGTGCTGTCAGACGAGTGCCCAGCCCGGCCATCCCTAATGGTGATCTTCATGGCGGAAACGTAGCGATCGGTGAGCACTGACTCCAGCACCATGAGTCACGTCGCGTGTCCCGCCGGGCGTCCTGGAAGCTCGGCCCCACCTGAGCCCAATCAGGGGTCACTCACGGACACACCATGGGTCTCTGACCTGGTGCCGGGCAGGTCGAGACCGTGCTGCTGACGACCTGTCAAGGTGACGCCGACCGCGGTACGGCGCGGTTCCCAGGTCTGGCCGACGTTGCACGTTAGGTTCCTGGCATGGCTCTGGGCAAGATGATCATGCTGGAGATCGGCGGCCAGCCCGTGACGGTCATGGTCGAGCGCGAGCAGTTGGAGAACAACCTGGCCGCCGACGGGTACCCGGCCGACCGCAGCGTCTACGTGACCACATGGAACGATCATCAGATAGATGACACTCCGACTGGTCGGACGGCGGCAGCCCGCCGGGGAGATGGCCGAGGCCGCCCGCGGCCTGGGCCACGACTGGATCGCGCTGACCGATCACTCCCCCGGCTCACCGTGGCCAACGGGCTGACCGCCGAGCGCTGCACGCCCAGCTGGACCTGGTCGGCCGGCTCAACGCGGGCCTGGCGCCGTTCCGCATCCTGACCGGGATCGAGGTGGACATCCTCGACGACGGATCCCTGGACCAGCGCGACGACCTGCTCGGCCGGCTCGACGTGGTGGTGGCCAGCGTGCACTCCAAGCTGCGGATGCCCGCCGGGTCGATGACCGACCGGATGGTCGCCGCGGTGCGCAACCCGCACGTGGACGTGCTGGGGCACTGCACCGGCAGGCTGCTCGGCGGCCAGCGGCCGGCCGGAATCGGAGTTCGACCCGGAGGCTGTCTTCGCCGCGTGCCGCGACGCCGGGGTCGCGGTGGAGATCAACTGCCGTCCGGAACGCCGCGACCCGCCCGGCCGCCTGCTCCGGCTGGCCGCCGACATGGGCTGCGTGTTCACTATCGACACCGACGCGCACGCGCCGGGGCAGCTCGACTGGCTGGAGAACGGCTGCAGCCGCGCGGAGGCGGCAGGCATCACCGCCGACCGCGTGCTCAACACGCGCTCCGCGGCCGGCCTGGCCTCCTGGACCGCCCGCTGACCTGCGGCCTGCGGCTGGTGCCGGGCCGCCGGGCCGGCGGCCAGCGCCCTGGCAGAATCGGGGGAGCCGGCGGACTCGAAAGGCAGGCCGATGGCACCAGTCGCCGTGGTCACCGGGGCGAGCAGCGGGATCGGCGCGGCTACCGCGACGAAGCTGGCGCAGGCCGGGTACCAGGTCGTGCTGGCGGCCCGGCGCGCCGACCGCATCCAGGCCCAGGTGGCCCGGATCCGGGCCGACGGCGGACAGGCGGACGCGACCGTGCTGGATCGTGACCGACCGGCCGACGGTGGACGCCTGGGCTGCCCGCCTGGACCGCTGCGACGTGCTGGTCAACAACGCTGGCGGGGCGTTCGGCGCGGACCCGGTGGCGGTCGGCGACCCGGCCGAGTGGCAGGCCATGTTCGACATCAACGTGCTGGGCACGCTGCACGTGACCCAGGCTCTGCTGCCCATGCTGATCGGCAGCGGGGACGGGACCATCGTGATCATGTCCTCGACCGCGGGGTTCACCGCTTACGAGGGCGGTGGTGGCTACGCCGCGGCCAAGCACGCGGAGCATGCGATCGCCGGGACGCTGCGGCTGGAACTGTATGACCAGCCGGTGCGGGTCATCGAGATCGCGCCCGGCATGGTCCGCACCGACGAGTTCGCGGTCAAGCGCTACCGGGGCGACGAAGCGCAGGCCGCCGCGGTCTACGCCGGGGTGCCCGAGCCGCTCACCGCCGATGACGTGGCCGACACCGTCGCCTGGGCGGTGACCCGGCCCTCGCACGTGAACGTGGACCTGCTCGTGCTCCGCCCCCGGGCCCAGGCCGCCCAGCACAAGGTCTACCGCCAGGGCACCTGACTCACAGCGGCCACGTGACGGCGGAGAGGTCGGACACCACCAGGTCGGCGGCGGCCAGCTCGGCGGACTCGTGCGTGGTCGTCACCGCCACGCAGTAGGCCCCGGCCGCCTTGGCCGCGGCCACCCCGGCCGGCGCGTCCTCGAACACCACGCAGGCGGCGGGCGGGAAGCCCAGCGCCAGGCACGCGGCCCGGTACCCTTCCGGATCCGGCTTGCCCACCCGGACGTCCTCGGCCGTCACCACCACGGCGAAGAACGCACGGATCCCCAGGTCACCGAGGCTGCTTTCGGCATAACGCCGCCCCGCCGAAGTGACCAGCCCGACCGGGACGCCGGCCGCCGCGAGGGAGCGGATCAGGTCCACCGCCCCGGGCAGCGGGCCGAGCGGCGGGTGATGCGGGGCATGGAAATGCGCACTGGTGGCCGCCATCAGCTCGGCCGGGTCATGCCCGGGCAGCCGCTCCTTGAGCAGGCCGTGCATGTCGACGCCGCGGCGGCCGACGAAGGACCGGATCAGCGCCTCGTCCGGCGGGATGCCGCGGCTGGCGAACACCTGCAGCCAGCTCTCCCGGCTGCGGGTCTCGCTGTCGATCAGCGTCCCGTCCAGGTCGAACACGGCCGCCCGGAACGGGCCTGGCGGAGTCATGGGGCCCATCAGGCCGTCTGGGTGACCTTGCTGAGCCCGCGCGGGCTGTCCGGGTCGATGCCGAGCCGCCGGGACAGCGCCTCGGTCAGCAGCTGCCCGGGCACGATCAGGCCCAGCGGGGCCAGCCACTCGGGCAGGGCCGGGCCGGGTACCGCCAGGCTGCTCGGCCGCGGCCAGCCCCGGGCCGCCGCCGATCGCGTACGCCCGGGCCCCGGCCGCGACCACGCGCCGGGCCAGCTCGATGCTGCCGGGCAGCGCGGGCCCGGAATCGGCGGCCACGATGATGGCCGGCGTGGCCGCGTCCACCACCGCGATCGGCCCGTGCAGCAGGTCGGCCCAGGACAGGCCCATGGCGTGCAGGTAGCACGCCTCCTTGAGCTTGAGCGCGAGTTCCAGGGCCGCCGCGTAGGCGTGCCCGCGCCCGGACACCACCACCCCGGCGGTGCTAGCCCGGCCGAGTGATCCCCTGGACATCTCGGCCACGATGGGCTCCAGCGCGGCGTCGGGGTCCCCGGCCAGCATGCGCTCGATCTCGTCCGGGGCAGCGCGCAGCAGTCCCGGGTCCAGGGCGGCGCCGAGCCCGATGGCCAGCACCGCGAGCGCGGCGAGCTGGGTGGTGAACGTCTTCGTGGCGGGCACCGCGTGCTCCGGGCCGGCCCGCGTGACGAACGCCAGGTCCGCGGCACGGGCCAGCGCCGACCCGGCACCGCCGTTGGTGATGGCCACGGTCCGCGCGCCGCAGTCCCCCGCCCAGGCCAGCGTCTCGACGATCTCCTGCGTCTCGCCGGACTGGGACAGCGCCACCGCCAGCACGCCGGACAGGTCGAGGCGGCTGTGGTACTCGGTGGCGATTGACGGGGAGGCCAGGGTGGCCAGCATCCCGGCGTGCGCCTGCAGCAGGTACCCGCCGTACACGGCGGCATTGTCCGAGGTCCCGCGGGCGATGAACAGGACCTGCCGGCAGTCGCGGGCCAGCGCGCCTGCCTCGCCGCCGCGCGGCAGCAGCGCGTCGAGGGTGGCGCGCAGCGCGGCCGGCTGCTGCGCGATCTCGGCCCGCATCGCGGTCAGCCCGGTCACCTCGTCACCCGTCACGGGTACACCCTCTCACCATCGATCCACGTCGCGGCAGTCCGCAGCTCGTCGTCGAGCCACACCAGGTCGGCCGCGGCGCCGGGCGCGAGGCGCCCGAGCTCGGGGCGCCCGATCAGGTCAGCCGGGACCCGGGACGCGGCGGCCACCGCATCGGCCAGCCCGGAGCTACTCGCCGGCGAGGCGGGGCGCGCCGAAGGCGTGTCCCCTCCGAGCCGGCGATCCGCGGGGGGTTCCGGGGGGCCGCCCCCCCGGGCTAGCAGAGCCATGTTCGCGACCGCCCGGTCGATCCGCAGCGCCGACCCGGCCAGGCCGCCGTCCGCCCGGCGCGGCGGCACGCCGTCGCCGGGCGGCAGCCTGATCGGCTCGCCGCCCAGCAGGTACTCCCCCGGCGGCATGCCCGCGCACGCCGCCGCGTCGGTGACCAGGCAGACCCGGCCCGGCGCGGCCGCGAACGCCAGCGTGCAGTTCGCCGGCGACACATGGAAGGTGTCCATGATCAGGCCGCTGGTCAGCCGCGGGTCGGCCAGTGCCTGGCCGGCCACGCCGGGCTCGCGGGACTTGATCGACGGCTGCGCGTTGAACAGGTGCGTGACCATCCGCGCCCCGGCCCCGGCGGCCGCCGAGACCTGCGCCGCGGTCGCGTTGCTGTGCCCCACGCTGGCCAGCACGCCCGCCCCGGCCAGCTGGCGGACGGCAGCCAGCCCGCCGTCCACCTCGGGGGCCAGGGTGACCAGCCGGACCAGGCCCGCCCCCGCCTCCAGCAGCTCCGCGACCGCGCCGGGCGCGGCCGGCACGATCCAGTCCGGGTTGTGCGCGCCGCGCCGGGCCGGCGAGATGAACGGCCCCTCCAGGTGCACGCCGAGCACCCGCGCGCCGCGCCCGGCTGCCGGCCGCGCCCCGGCTGAGAACGACGCGACCGAACGCAACGCGCCGGTGAGCTGCCCCAGCGGAGCCGTGATGAACGTGGGGAGGAAGGCCGTGCACCCGGTCCCGGGCAGCCGCCCGGCCACGGTGGCCCAGCCTTCCGGCTCGGCGGCCTGCATCTCGACGCCGAAGTACCCGTTGACCTGCAGATCTACCAGGCCGGGGATGAGCACGCCGGTCTCCAGCTCAGTATCCGGCGCGGCTGGAGGCGGACCCTGGCCGGCACCGGTGATCCGGCCGGCCTCGATCTGCACGTACCCGGGGGCCAGCACGCCGGTCCCGGGAAGCGCGGGGATCACCCGCGGCGCGGTGATGATCACAGGCCGATGTGGGCCATGAACTCCGCCGGGTAACGTTCCCCGGCCGCCCCGTCCCTGGGCACCGCGACCTCCAGCGCGGCCAGGTCGTCCGGGGCCAGCGCGAGGCCGGCCGCGGCCGCGTTCTGCTCCAGGTAGGAGCGGCGCTTGGTACCGGGAATGGCCACGATGTCCTCCCCCTGGGCCAGTACCCAGGCGATGGCCAGCTGGGCGGGCGTCACGTCCCGGGCCGCGGCCAGCTCGGCCACCCGGGCCGACAGGGCCAGGTTGCGGGCGTAGTTCTCGCCCTGGAACCGGGGGGCCCGGGACCGGAAGTCGGCAGAACTGAAACCGCCCCCGGCCGCCAGGGCCCCGGTCAGCAGGCCCCGGCCGAGCGGGCTGTAGGACACCAGGCCGATGCCCAGGTCGCGGAGCAGCGGCAGCAGCTCGTCCTCGGGTTCCCGGCTGAACAGCGAGTACTCGTACTGCGCGGCGGCGACCGGGTGCACGGCGTGGGCCCGGGCCAGCGTCGCGGGTGCCGCCTCGGAGATACCCAGGAACCGGGCCTTGCCCGCCTGGACCAGTTCGCTCAGCGCGCCCCAGGTGTCCTCGATGGGCACGTCCGGGTCCACCCGGTGCTGGTAGTAGAGGTCGATGTGGTCGGTGCCGAGGCGCCGCAGCGACGCGTCGCACGCTTCCCGCACGTACTCCGGGCGGCCGTTCACCGTCCGGCTGCCGTCCGGCTGCCGCTGGTTACCGAACTTGGTGGCCAGCACCACCTCGTCGCGGCGGCCCGCCAGGGCCCGCCCGACCAGCTGCTCGTTCACGTACGGCCCGTATGCGTCGGCCGTGTCCAGGAAGGTGACCCCGATGTCCAGGGCCCGGCGGATGGTGGCCACCGACTCCTCGTCGTCCGGGGTGCCGTACGACTGGCTCATCCCCATGCAGCCGAGCCCGATTTCACTCACGGTCAGCCCCAGGCCGAGCGTCCGCGTCCGCATCAGTAGCTGCCCTTCCGGCCGGGTCCGTGGCCGGGGCCAGATTACTAAGCACTGAATGTCCCCGTCTGGGGTGGGGCAGGGTGGGGAGGGGCTGTCATGATGAACGGACCGCGTAGGGGTACCGAGACGGGGGAGGATCAGCGCATGCCTGCATTCGACGTCGTCGTGCTCGGCGGGGGGACCTCCGGGATGCTCATCGCCACGGAGGTGGCCCGGGCCGGCCGGTCCGCTGCCCTGGTGGAGGCCGGGCTGGTCGGCGGCGAGGCGCCGTACCTGGCCGACATGCCGTCCAAGTCACTGCTCCAGTCGGCCCGCCGGGGCGAGACCTGGGAGCACGCCGTGGCCCGCCGCGACGAGATGGCCGGGCACCTGGTGGACACGGTGGCCACCGCCCGGCTGGCCGAGACCGGGGTGAAGCTGCTGCGCGGCACCGGCCGGATCACCAAGCCCGGCACCGTGGTGGTCCAGCCGAACCGCCTGCCGGGCGCCCGGGTCACCGGCGGCCCGGTGAACCTGCACTACCGGGACCTGGTGCTGGCCACCGGCAGCGAGCCGGTGGCGCCTCCGGTGGAGGGCCTCACCGACGTGCCCACCTGGACCAGCGCGGAGGCACTGACCTGCCCGGACCTGCCCAGACGGATGGTGGTGCTGGGCGCCGGGCCGGTCGGCTGCGAGCTGGCCCAGATCTACGCCGCCTTCGGCTCCCAGGTCACCCTGCTGGAGGGCGAGCCGCACGTGCTGCCGGGCGAGGCCCCGTTCACCGGGGAGATCCTCGGTGACGCACTGCGCCGGACCGGGGTGGACCTGCGGCTCGGCTCACCGGTGGTGAAGGCGGAGACGACCGACACCGGCCTCGCGCTCACCCTGGCCGACGGGTCCCGGATCGAGGCGGACCGGGTGCTGCTGGCCACCGGCCGCCGCCCCCGGGTCAGCGGGCTCGGGCTGGACGTGCTGGACCTGGAGCCCGGCGTGGCGCTGCCGCTGGACGAAACGTGCCGGGTGCTGCTGCCCGCCCCGGCCCCGGCCCCGGCCCGGCCGGGCAGCCGGAAGACCCCGGCCCGGGTCTGGGCGGCTGGCGACGTCACCGCGGTCGCCCCCTACACGCACACCGCCCGCTACCAGGCCCGGATCGTGGCGGCCAACATCCTGGGCGGGAACCGCTGCGCCGACTACCGTGCCGTGCCGCGCACGGTCTACACGTCACCCTCCGTGTACGCGGTCGGGATGTCGCCCTCGCTCGCCGCGGCGACCGGGGTGGACCTGGTCACGGTCAGCTTCGACCTGGCCGAGACGGCCCGGGCCACCGTGGATGACGATGACCGTGGCCGGGTCGAGCTGTACGCGGACGCCGGCCGGGACGACATGCTGGTCGGCGCGGCCGCGGTCGGCCCGTGCGCCGAGGAGTGGATGGGCGAGGTGACGCTGGCCATCCGGGCCGGGGTCCCGCTCGACGTGCTCGCCGACGTGGTGCATGCCTTCCCGACCTACGGTGAGGCCATCGGGACGCCCCTGCGCGGACTGGCCGAGCGGGGCACGGCCGGGCAGGAACCGGCCGGGCAGGAACCCGCGGAGCCTGCGGAGCCGGGAGACCCGGCCGTCGGGGAACCTCCGGCGGCACAGCCAGTGACGGCAGGGCCAGTAACGGCAGGGCCAGTAACGGCAGGGCTGATGACGGCAGAGCCACCGGCGGCCGGCGGGCTGCCGCCGGAGCAGCCGGCCGCGGCGCCCGCCGCCGGAGCGGAACCCGCCGCCGGGCTGACGCCGGGGCAGCCCGCCGCGGGCAAGACCGTCCTGGGAGCGTCCGCGATGGTGGGACAATCCCCTGTGCCGGGGAGCGCGGTTCCGGAGACCGCAGGGGCCCCACGGGAGAAGGGTGGTGGCCGATGAGCGACGTCGAGTGGGATTCCAGCGACGACATCGAGGCGCCGACGGACGATGCGGTGGAGCAGCACCAGCCGTTGCCCGGCGGCTCTGAGCAGCCGGAAGTGCCCGAGGATTTCGACGTGCCGGCCGAGGCGGACGAGGCCGACGCGGCCGAGCAGCACATGGGGATCGAGGACAACGACGAGGACAGTTACCGCTGACCGGCGGGCATGTGGCGGGGCGGCCGGACACAGTCACCCTCTGTTACCCGTCTCGACGGGCTGATGCGGTCGTAGGATGGCCTGCATCTGGTGGATTTGCCGCCGGACAGACGCATCGGAGAGTCTCGTGACAGCAACACCGCAGGCCCGTACGGCCGGTACGCGGTTGCCGAGGCCCGCCCGGCGCCGGCAGCTGCTGGGGGCCGCCCAGGAGGTCTTCGTCGCGCAGGGCTACCACGCGGCGGCGATGGATGAAATAGCGGAGCGGGCCGGGGTCAGCAAGCCGGTGCTGTACCAGCACTTCCCGGGCAAGCTCGACCTCTACCTGGCCCTGCTGGATGAGAGCGTCGAGGCACTGACCGAGACGATCCGCACCGCGCTCGCCTCCACGACCGACAACAAGCAGCGGGTCAGCGCCACGTTCCAGGCGTTCTTCGACTTCGTCAGCGGTGCCGGGGAGGCGTTCCGCCTCGTCTTCCAGTCTGACCTGCGCAACGAGCCGGCGGTGCGGGACCGCCTCGACGCGACCATGCGGGTGCACGCGGAGATGATCAGCGAGATCATCCGGGAGGACGCCGGCATCGGCGACGCGGAGGCACACCTGCTCGGCATCGGCCTGGTCGGCATGGCCCAGGTCAGCGCGACCTACTGGCTGAGCACCGGCCGGTCGATCCCCAAGGACGCCGCCGAGGAACTGATGGCCAGGCTGGCCTGGCGCGGCATCAGCGGCTGGCCGCGCACCGCCTGAGCTCTGCTGGCCCCCCCGGAACCCCCCGGCGCAGTGCTGGCCCGGGGGGACGGCCCCCCGGAACCCCCGGCGCATTCGCCGGGCTCGGCGAGGTCACGCCTGCGGCGCGCCTCGCCTCGCCGGCGAAGGGACCGGGGAGGCCAACGCACACCCGCCCTTTCGCTGGGGGCGTACCGGGATGGGCCGCGGATTGCGCCCCGGCCGGGACGGCACCCGTTAGCCTCTGAGCAGTTCGGCCGAGGAGAGGTAGAGCCGTGGAAGTCAAGATCGGGATCCAGTCCATCCCGCGGGAACTCGTGCTGGAGACCAAGGCCTCCGCGGATGAAGTTCAGCGGCTGCTGACCGAGGCGCTGTCCGCCGACGGGAGCGGGCTGTTCGTGCTGCCCGACGACCGGGGCAGCAAGTTCCTGGTGCCCGCCGACAAGATCGCATACGTGGAATTCGCCGGCGCGGAGCAGCGGCGGGTCGGCTTCGGCAGCCTGTGATCAGCTGCTGAGCCCCAGTGAGGCCATCCGCGCCGCGTGCGCGTCGGTGATCCGGGCCAGCATCCGGCCGACGTCACCCAGCTCGGCGGCGGTCCCGCCGTCCTCCCCGGTGCCGCCGGAGGACAGCAGGCCGGACAGTGAGGGCCGGTCGGCCACCACCCGGTACGCCTGAGCCAGCGCCTCGCCGACCAGCCGCCGGGCCCAGAGCGCGAGCCGGCCGCCCACCTGCGGGTCGGCCGTGATCGCCGCGCGGACCCGGGCGATCACGAACTCGGCGTGCCCGGTGTCGCCCAGCACCGCGAGCACCAGGTCCCGGGTCTGCGGGTCCACCACCTGCGCCACGGCCCGGTAGAAGTCGGCCGCGATCCCGTCGCCGACGTACGCCTTGACCAGCCCCTCCAGCCAGTCCGCGGGCGCGGTGCGGGCGTGGAAGGCATCGAGCGCCGGGGCGAACGGCAGCATCACCTGATCCGGCACGCCGTCCAGCGCGGAGATCCGCTCGCAGAGCAGCCGGAAGTGGCCGAACTCAGCCACCGCCATCCCGCCCAGTGCCGACTTGTCCGCGAGCGACGGCGCCAGCGCGGCATCCTCGGACAACCGGAAGAAGGCGACCAGCTCGGCGTACGCGAGCAGGCCGAGCAGGTCGAGCACGCCTTCGCGGCGCTCACCCTCGGGCGCGGCGTTGCGCCCTGGTGCTTCGGTCACCCGCGAAGCGTAACAACACCGGCCCCGCGCGGCGGTTCCCGCGCGGGGCCGGTCACATTGGTACACTGCTTGCAGCACTTGGCTGGGAATGCGGCAACCCCCTACCGCGTTCCTGCTGGCAGGACGGCTCCAGGTGCCCAAGGCTGGCGCCCCGGTTGGCCTCGGACGGGCCGACCGGGAGCCGATGAACAGGTCCGCAGGGCCCAGGACGCGCGCATGTCGCAGCGACCGGACAGAGCGGGCCACTGACGGAAGCTGATTGAACTGACAACGCACACCTTGACTTCGCCCCTAGCGGAGCCCCCGGCGGACGAAGATCCGGTGGCCACCGCTCCCTCCGATATCCAGACTTTCCGCGAGCTCGGCGTGGCCGAGGACATCTGCGCCTCCCTTGAGGCCGCGGGAATCCACTCGCCCTTCCCGATCCAGGCCCTCGCGGTGCCGATCGGGCTGTCGGGCCACGACATCATCGGCCAGGCCCGGACCGGGACCGGCAAGACCCTGGCGTTCGGCATCCCGCTGCTGCAGCAGGTCGCCGGCGCCCCGGCCAGCCGCCCCTCCGCGCCCGCCGCCCTGGTCGTGGTACCCACCCGGGAACTCGCCGGCCAGGTCGCCGAGGACCTCCGGGAAACGGGCCAGGCCCTGGGGGCCCGCGTGGTCACCGTCTACGGTGGCCGGGCCTACGAGCCGCAGATCGACGCGCTGCGGGCCACCGTGGACATCGTGGTCGGCACCCCCGGGCGGCTGCTCGACCTGGCCGGGCAGGGTCATCTCGACCTCTCCGCCATGCGCACCCTGGTGCTGGACGAGGCCGACAAGATGCTCGATCTCGGGTTCCTGCCCGATGTGGAGCGGATCCTCGAGCTCACCCCGGCCGGGCGGCAGACCATGCTGTTCTCCGCCACCATGCCGGGTGACGTGGTCACCCTGGCCCGGAGGCACCTGAACCGGCCGCTGCACGTCCGGGCCGAGCACGGCAACGAGCCGGACCTGGTCCCGCTGACTGTGCAGCACGTGTTCCGCGCGCACCAGATGGACAAGATCGAGATGCTGGCCCGCATCCTGCAGGCCAACGGCCGCGGGCTGAGCATGGTGTTCTGCCGGACCAAGCGGTCCGCCGACCAGGTGGCCGAGGCGCTGACCACCCGCGGCTTCGCCGCCGCGGCCGTGCACGGGGACCTGGGCCAGGGCCAGCGGGAGCGGGCCATGCGGGCGTTCCGCAGCGGCAAGATCGACGTGCTGGTGGCCACCGACGTGGCCGCCCGCGGGCTGGACGTGGACGACGTCACGCACGTGATCAACTACGAGTGCCCGGAAGACGACAAGGCCTACCTGCACCGGACCGGGCGGACCGGGCGCGCGGGGCGGGACGGCATCGCGGTCACGTTCGTGGACTGGCGCGACATGCCCCGGTGGAAGCTCATCAACGAGGCGCTGAGCATGGGCCAGCCCGAGCCGCCGGAGACGTACTCCACGTCCGAGCACCTGTACACCATGCTGGACATCCCCGCCGGGGTCAAAGGCACGCTGCCCCGGGCCAGCCGGGGCCGGGCGGGCCTGGAGGCCGAGGAACTCGAGGACATCGGCGAGACCGGGCGGTCCCGCAGTCCCGTACCGCGCCGGTCGACGCGCAGCGACCAGCCGGCCCGCAAGCCCCGGGTCCGCAAGCGGACCCGGGCGGGCGTCGCGGTCCACGAGACCGGTGATGCGGCCGAGCCGGCCGCCCCGCGCGGGAACGGCCCGCGCGGCGGCAGCGGCCCGCGGGAGGCGGCCAGGGACGGTGACGCGGCCCAGGCGCAGCCACGGCGGCGGCGGCGCAGGCGGCGTTCCGGGCGCGGCACGGGTGAGAGCGCAGCCAGCTAGCGAATTCCTGGGCGGATCCCAGAATTCGCTAAGCCGCCGTAGGGCGTAGTCCGAGCAACCGTGGGTAGGCTGGCCGCCTGTGAGCACACCCAAGACCCTGCAACTGCCCTCCGGGGTAAAGCGGCGGACCATCGAAACCAGCCGCGGCGAGTTCGCCGCCCTGGAGGCCCTCCCGGTCCATGGCGTGCATGAACGGCAGCCGGCCCTGCTCGTCCCGGGCTACACCGGGAGCAAAGAGGATTTCCTGCTGATCCTGCAGGCGCTCGCGGCAGCCGGGCGGCGGGTGGTCTCCATCGACATGCGCGGCCAGTTCGAGACGCCGGGCGGCGACGACCCGGCTGAGTACCGGCTGGACGCGCTGGCCGCCGACATCGCCGCGATCGTGGACCAGCTTGGCCCTGGCCCGGAGGACAAAGGGCTTCACCTCCTCGGCCACTCCCTCGGCGGCCTGGTAGCCCGCGAGGCGCTCCTGGCCGGCACGCCCGGGGTCCATTCACTGACCCTGATGAGTTCCGGGCCCGGGGCGCTCACCGGGCCGCGGTCGGTGATCCTGCAGGCCCTGCTCACCGAGCTGAACGGGACCGCCCCCGGCGCCCTGCAGGCCGAGGTGGAGCGCATCTGGAAGACCCGGCTGGAACCGGAGGCGGTGGCAGGCGGGGTGCCCACGGAAATCATCGACTTCCTGCGCACCCGGCTGCTGCACAGCAGCGCCACGGGCCTGCGTGCCATGGGCCAGGCGCTGCTCGGCTGCCCGGACCGTGTCCAGGCCCTGGCGGATCTGGACGGCCTCCCGTTCATGGTGGTCTACGGCGAGAACGACGACGCGTGGGAGCCCGCCGCCCAGGAGGACATGGCGGCCCGGCTCGGCGCCAACCGGATCTGCATCCCCGCCGCCGCCCACTCCCCCGCGGTGGAAGCACCGGACACGACCGCGAGCACGCTGACCGCGTTCTGGAACTCGGCCGAGTGCAGCCGGGCCCGGTCCAGGCACTAACCCGCAGGCCGCGTTCAGGCAGCACGTTCGACCAGCAATACCGGCCGCGGCGGCCGGTGCGGATCGTGCCGCCGGGCAGATCGAGGTAGGAGACTGTCCGCATGGCGAGTTGCCGGATGCGTGGCTGTCTGTGGTTCGGGCGATCATGCCCGGACCCGGATCACAGCGAACCGCTGGGCCCTGTGGTCTCGCCCGGGGGCCTGGTCGAGTACCTGTGCCGGACGTGCGGAGTGGTCGCGTCGCGCCCGGTCGTCTGCTGCGGCAGCCTGACCGAGAGCTTCGTGGCGGCCAGCGTCACTCCCCCGGACGCGCCTCCAGATCGGTAGCCGGGGCGGCCAGGTCCAGGCCGTCCCAGGGACGGCGGGCCGGGGCCGCCGCGGAGCCCTCCGGGCACAGGGACCGGAAATCACACCAGCCGCAGCCCGGGCCCGGGCTGGGCGGGAACACCTCATCCTGGCCGCCCGCGGGCAGCCCGGCCTTGTGCCGTTCGTCAGCGTCGGCGCACTCGGCGGCGATGTCCTCGGCGCGGCCCAGGTGCCGGTCCAGCGTGGCCTCGGTGTGCTCCCAGCCGTGCACGGTCCCGGTCGGCAGGTGATGCAGTTCCACCTGGTGGCAGGGCCGGCGCAGCACGCGCCCCGCGGCGATCGCGTACAACGCCAGCGCCAGCGACGCGCGGGCGTCGTCGGAGCTCAGCGGGCGCCGGCCGGTCTTGTAGTTGACCACGACCAGGGTCCCGCCAGCTGTGGACGGCCGGTCATCGAGCCGGTCGATACGCCCGGAGAAGGCGATCCGGGCGGTGCGGGCCGCGACGGTCCGCTCCACCCCGGCCGGCTCGGCCGCCGGGTCCAGCCGGGCCACGTACTCTTCGACCATCTCCCGGGCCCGGTCGCGCGCGGCCGCCGACTGGGCGTCGCTGGCGAAGCCCTCGCTGATCCAGCCCCGGTCCAGTAAACCGGCCGCGGCGGGCACGGTCCGCTGGCCCGGGGGCAGCCGCCACCACCCGGCCAGCGCGTTGTGCACGCTGGCCCCGAGGCTGTTGTGCGCCCAGGCCGGCCCCTTCCGCGGGGCCGGGCGGTCCAGGTAGGTCATCCGGTACAGCCGCCGGCAGCCCAGCCAGGTGCTCAGCCGGGTCGGCGTGCACGGGTACAGACGGCGGGGCATGCCGTCCAGGCCGAGTTGCTCGCCGTGCAGCACAGCGGTCAGCCCAGCCCGCCGAGGGCGGGCGGGCCGGCGGTGACCCAGGAGTCGAACCGCTTCTGCGCGTCCGCCACCGTGGATTCCTCACCATGCCCGGACAGGACCCGGGTCCCGGCGGGCAGCGTCAGCAGGTGCTCGCCGATCGCGCTCAGCTGGGCGGGGAAGTTCGGGTACTCGCCCTCGTGTGCCACCGGGCCGGTCCCGATCAGGCAGTCACCGGAGAACACCACCTCCAGTTCCTCGCTGTACAGGCATGCCGAGCCGGGGCTGTGCCCGGGGGTGTGGATCACCTCGAGCGAGACGTCGGCGACCTCGAAGATGCCGCCGTCCTCCATCTCGATCTCGGGGTCGGTGTCCCGGTGGGTCTCCCGCCACAGCATCCGGTCCTTCGGGTGCAGCGCCACCGGGGCCTCGTCCCGGGCCGCCACATCCAGCGCGGCCGCGACGTGCGCGGCGTGGCCGTGGGTGCAGATCACTGCGATGATCTCCCGCTCCCCGACGGCCGCCAGCACGCTGTCCGCGTCGGTGCCCGGATCGACGACGATCACCTCCTCGTCATCGCCCACGATCCAGGCGTTACTGTCCGTGGCGGTGACCCCGCCTGCGGCAGTGACCTGCGCTATCCGCGCCTCCATGCCGGTTTCCTCCCTCAGCCTCGAGCCCTGCTCAGCCCTGCGTCACGAACGCCCGGACCGCCTCCGCCACCAGCTGGACGGCGATGGCCGACAGCAGCAGGCCGGAGATCCGGGTCAGCAGCTCCACGCCGGCGTCCCGCAGGATGCGCTTGACCACCCCGCAGAACCGCATCGCCAGCCAGAGCAGCACGATCACCGCGCCCAGCGCGAGGGCGAAACCGGCCACCTGCGCCCCATTATGGATCCGCTGAACGAACAGCATGGTCGCAACGATCGCGCCCGGGCCGGCCAGCAGCGGGGTGCCCAGCGGCACGAACGCCACATTGGCCTGGTCGCACTCCTCGTCGGTGGGCTGCTGGGCCCTGCCGGTGAGCAGTTCCAGGGCCACCAGCAGGAGCAGCAGGCCGCCTGCCCCCTCCAGGGCGGGCAGCTGGACGCCCAGGTAGGCCAGCACCTCGCGGCCGAACAGGGCGAAGGCCACGATCACCGCGAGAGCGACCAGCGCCGCCTGCCAGGCCAGCCGGTGCCGCTCGCGGGCCTGCGCCGCCGGGTCAGCGCGATGAACAGCGGGACGGTGCCCGCCGGGTCCATGATCACCAGCAACGTGACGAAGACTTCCCAGAAGAACTTCACCGCGCGCCCCTGACCTGCGGACCGGTGTCACACCGCACCGTCTGAGGGCACATCGGGGGCACTTCCCTTGTCTCCGAGCCACGCGGCCACGGCCACGATATCGGCACCAGCGCTCAGCCAGGCGGACGGGAGGACCAGAGGCAAAGCCGGGGCGGCACAGGTGGTCTAGGAGCTGGGTAGCTGGCGTTTCAACGGAGTCTCAAGGGAGGTTGCTGATGAGCATCCGGCCTTCTTTGCGAGCTGTCTCTTGCGCGCGCGGCATTCTCCCCAAGAGAGCAGGAGCGTACCGTTAGTGACAGGCAGTACGGAGCCGGATGCAGGAGGCTGCGATGAGGCTGCGAGCGCATCGGCGGAACCTGGTGGTATGGAACTCGCCCGCCGGCCCAGCCGACAGGTACGGTGCGCTCAGGCTCACGCGGCCCGCCCGCAATAGGCGGATCCGCAGGTGCATCCGAATTGGCGCGCTGCTTACAGTCATGGGCCTGATGAGTCTCGCACGCGGCCCGCGCCCCCGCTGGCAGCTCCTGCTGGCCGGGGGGGTGCTCACGGTGATCGGCATCATGCTGCGCAGCAGCGCAGCCGGCGTGATTCTCCTCCCCGGACTCCTGTTCCTCCTGTCCGCCCCGCTGATCCCTGCCATCCCTGAGGCGGACCGCAAGCGACGCTTTGAACTGGAGCGCGAGCTGGCCGCATACTCAACCCCGGCCCAGCGGCACGATCTTGGTGCGACTCTTGACCAGTATCCAGACGGCCTCACGTACGAGCTACGTGACATCCTTGCCAATCAAGCCATGGCTGCCGGTAGCAACGGGATTCCGGGCACCGGACGGTAGTGAGACCGGCGTCCAAGCGCGCCGCAGACAACCAAGCCCGCGACACTCCCCGGAAGAATTTGACCGCGCGGGCCGCTTACCCGCCGCCGGGCCGGGCTGCCCCGGCCGCCGAGGCCATCAGCTGCTCGAATGCGGCCGGGCTGGTCGTCTCCACGCCCAGCCGGTGGCCGGTCAGGGTGCCGTGATCGTCGCTGCCCCCGGTCGCCAGCAGGCCGAGGGACCCGGCCAGCCCGCGCAGCCGGGCCCGCTCGGCCGGGGGGTGGTCGGGATGGTCGATCTCCAGCCCGGCCAGGCCGGCCCCGGCCAGGGCCGCGATGGCCTCGTCGCCGAGCCGCCAGCCGCGGGAAGCCGCCCCGGGATGGGCCAGCACCACCGCGCCGCCGCTGGCCCGGACCAGGGCGATGGCCCGGGCCGGGTCGAGCGCGTACCGGCTGACGTAAGCGCGGCCGCCAGCGCCGATCCATTCCGGGGTGAACGCGTCCCGCGGATCGCGGATCGCCCCGGCGGCCACCATCGCCCGGGCGATGTGCGGGCGGCCGATGCTGGCCTCGCCCGCGATATCGGCTACCTGCGGCCAGGTGATGCCGACGCCGAGCTCACGGAGCCGGCCCACCATGGCCCGGGCCCGGCGCACCCGGTCCTCCCGGATGGCCTGGCACTCGGCGGCAAGCTCGGGGCTCGCCCCGGAGGGGAGGTAGCTGAGCATGTGCACGCTGTGCCCGTCCAGCCGGGCCGACAGCTCCATCCCGGTGACCAGCCGCAAGCCCGCGGGCCGCGCGGCGCGTGCCTCGTCCTGCCCGGCCAGGGTGTCGTGGTCGGTGAGCGCGATCACGTCCAGCCCGGCGGCGCGGGCACGGCGCATCACCTCGGCGGGCGGGTCGGTGCCGTCCGAGGCGGCAGAGTGAGTGTGCAGATCGATGCGCACGACGGCTCATCGTAGGCCCCCAGGCCGGCATCGGCACCCCGCGCAGGCTCCGGGGATATCGCCGCGAGGCGACAATGCCGGGGGGCTCCAGGATCGTCCCCCGGCCAGCAGCACTAGCCCGGCAGCCGCGGTGACTTGGCGCCAAACGGGAGGTCCAGGTCCTGGCCCGGGTCACGCAGGTCACGCAGGGACAGCCGCTCCAGCATGAGGACCCCCGCGGTGTCCGGCCACAGGATAATCCACAGCCAGTTGCCGAGCACCTCCCCGGCGAATGCCGCGGCCCCGGGCGCCTCCACGCTCCACAGCGGGAACTCGTGATGGCTGAAGCTGACCAGGGCGTGCGGTGGCCCGGCGGCGAAGCCCTCGCCAGGATCGGGCCGGCCAGCCCGGCCAGCCCGGCCCCCAGGCCGAGCCCCGGCTCCTCGGAGATGAGCAGCATCTCGGCCAGGCCGCCGACTGGGTTCGGCCCGGACAGCGCGACCGCGCAGCCGCGGGTCCCGCTCCGCTCGTCACCGGCTCCGGTGAACCCCGTGACCAGCCAGCCGATGGGCAGCGGCCACGGCAGCCATACCGGTACCTTCGCGGTGCCCAGCAGCACCTGCAGCCTTTCCGGCGACGGGCTGCGGGTCAGCCGGAGCGGCTGGACCGCCCCGTGCAGGTCGCACTGCCACGCGGAGTGCCATGCGCTCGGCTCGCTCAGCGGGCCCCGGCACCGGGGGCAGACCGGGTCTTTCATCATGAGTACCGACGTTGATCTCCGTCGGCGCCCACGTCAAGCACCTCACGGCGGTGAACACCGTGACCTCCGGCTCTGGCCAGTGATACTGGACCGGTGAGCGGACCGCGGATTCCCTGCGTCGGGGCGATCGTCACGGACGAGGCCGGGCGGCTGCTGCTGATCAAGCGAGGGCATGACCCCGAGGCGGGCCGGTGGTCGCTCCCCGGTGGCCGGGTCGAGGCCGGGGAGAGCGACGAGCAGGCGGTCGTCCGTGAGTTGCACGAGGAAACCGGGTTGTCGGTGACGTGCGGTGCCCTGGCGGGGTTCGTTGAGCGGGAAATGCGGGATGGGGGCGTGCTGGTCATCAGGGACTTCCGGGCCACAGTCGCCGGTGGCACGCTCCAGCCGGGAGACGATGCCGCCGACGCGCGCTGGGTCAGCCCGGCCGACGTGGCCTCGCTGCCGCTCACCAGCGGCCTGGCCGAAGCCCTCACCCAGTGGGGGGTACTCGGTCCGGTGAGCGAACCCCGGCCCGGCGCCGTCCCGCCCGCCCTCATCGCGGAGGCTACCAAGCGGGCCGGGCTGATCTGGATCAGCGTGCCCGGTGCGGCGCGGCCGCGGGCGGCCTGGCACGCCTGGCGGGATGGGGCCGCCTACGTGCTGACCGGGCCCGGTGAGCAGGCCGTGCCCGGGCTGGACGCCGCCCGCGAGGCCGCCGTCACCGTGCCCAGTAAGGACACCGGCGGGCAGCTGCTGACCTGGACCGCGGCGGTGACCCGGGTGGACCCGGAGTCGCCGGGCTGGGCCGGGGTCATTGGCGCGCTGCTGGCCGGCCGGCTGAACCCGGCGCAGGAGCCAGGCGGCGAGTCACCGGCCCAGCGGTGGGCGCGGACCGGGCAGGTTTACCGTCTTACCCCGAGTGAGAGAACAGATACGGAAAGTTAAGATCTCACTCCGGGGGTTCCCATGCGGCTGGCCGCGGCCCGCCCGACCCGGTGACGGACGCGCTGAACGGCCCCGGGGTGTGCGGTCACGGCACCCCGCTGGCCGGCTACGCCGACCGCTGCGGGCATGGGCCCCGGCTGCCGTTCCTGCTGCTCTCCCCGTATGCGCGGGTCAACGCGGTGGACAGCGCCCTGATCGACCAGACGTCGGTCATCGCCTTCATCGAGGACAACTGGCTCGGTGGCCAGCGGATCGGCGGCGGGTCGTTCGACCGGCTGGCCGGGTCACTGGACGGGCTGTTCAACTGGCGCAGGCCCGACTTCACCCCGCCGATCCTCAGCCCGGTGACCGGCGAGCCCGCCCGCTGACGGCCCGCCCCGGACGGCACCGCGTTCGACCCGGGGTCCGGGTGTTCGTAGCATGAGGGCATGGTCATGCCACCCTCTGTCTCCGCGCCGCCCACTCCCGAGCAGGTTCACCAGGCCCTGGCCGGGGTCAACGACCCCGAGATCCACAAGCCGATCACCGAACTCGGGATGGTGAAGAACGTCGAGATCGACCCGGCCGGCGTGGTGCGGGTGGACGTCTACCTCACCGTGGCGGGCTGCCCGCTGCGCGACACCATCACCAAGGACGTCACCGCCGCGGTGAGCAAGCTGGCCGGGGTGTCCCGGGTCCGGGTCGAGCTGGACGTGATGAGCGAGGAGCAGCGCCGCGAGCTGCAGACCCGGCTGCGCGGCGGCCGCCCGGAGAAGGAGATCCCGTTCGCCCAGCCCACCTCGCTGACCAAGGTTTTCGCGATCGCCAGCGGCAAGGGCGGCGTGGGCAAGTCGTCGGTCACGGTCAACCTGGCCGCGGCGCTGGCGGCAGCCGGGCAGAAGGTGGGCGTGCTCGACGCGGACATCTACGGCCACTCGGTGCCGCGGATGCTCGGCATCACCGACCCGCCCACCCAGGTCGAGCAGATGATCATGCCGCCGACCGGGCACGACGTGAAGGTCATCTCGATCGGGATGTTCACCACCGGCAACGCGCCGGTGGTCTGGCGGGGCCCGATGCTGCACCGCGCGGTACAGCAGTTCCTGGCCGACGTGTACTGGGGCGACCTGGACGTGCTGCTGCTGGACCTGCCGCCGGGCACCGGCGACGTGGCCATCTCGGTGGCGCAGCTACTGCCCGGCGCGGAAATCATCGTGGTCACCACCCCGCAGATCGCCTCCTCGGAGGTGGCCGAGCGGGCCGGGGCCATCTCGGTCCAGACCCACCAGCGCGTGGCCGGGGTCATCGAGAACATGTCCGCCCTGGCCTGCCCGCACTGCGGCGAGGAGATGCCGGTGTTCGGCTCCGGCGGCGGCCAGGCCGTCGCCGACGCGCTGACCCGCGTCACCGGGGCCAGGGTGCCGCTGCTCGGCCAGGTGCCGATCGACGTGCGGCTGCGCGAAGGCGGTGACCTCGGCGTGCCCCTGGTCCTCAGCGACCCCACGTCAGCCGCCGCTCAGCAGCTCTCCGCCATCGCCAAAAGCCTGTTCAGCCGCTCCCGCGGCCTGGCCGGACGCCGCCTGGGCCTGACCCCCGCCTGACCCGCACTCAGCCGCCTGACCTCGCGCTCAGGCCTGCCGGGCACGCTCCCAGGCGACGTGCGTGCAGGTGCCCGAGGGGCGCCGACCGCGGTGAACCCGCCCTCAGGTCGCCTCGGAGTCGAACGGCGGGGTTTCCTCCCGGCCGAGCGTGGCCGTGGCGGTGGCCGCCCCGTCCGCCTCGGCCGCCGTCCCGTCCGCCCCGGCGGGCGGGTCGTCGAACAGGTGCTTGCGCACGAAGTTCGCCGGGTGCAGGTCGCTGACGTCGAAGTCGGCGAACTCCGGGCCCAGCCCCTCGCGCAGTTCCTTGGTCGCGCCGTCCGCCATCCGCCGCAGCTCGCGCAGCGTCCGGCCCGCCTGTGAGGCGAGCTTCGGCAGCTGATCCGGCCCGAACACCACGATGGCTATGACCGCCAGGACCAGGATCTTGCCGAACGAAAGGTCGAGAAACACGTCATCTCTCCATGCCAGAGGGCGACCGCGGCTAGCCGCGCGTCTGACTCCCACTGTAAACCGTCGGCCGCGCCCGCGCCGCCCCCCGCCAGGCCCGGTCCGGAGATGTCAGCGGAACGGGTTCAGCCAGGAGGCCAGCACGGTCAGGCCGCGCCTCATCCGGCCGAGGAAGCCGGGCCGGGCGGTGTGCGGCAGGACCATGACGACCTGATCGACGGTCCCCTCGGGCGCGTCGGCGATCACCGTGAACACGAAGCCCCGCGCGGACCAGGCCACGCTGCGCCGGTCCGGGTCGGCCGTGAACACCTGCTGCCCCTGGACCGCCACCCGCGACCACCCGCTCAGCTGCGGCGGCAGGTGCCCGCGCTGCAGGAACAGGGAGACGACCGAGAGGCCGTCGGAGTAGGCGAGATCGATGACGCTGCCCGGGGCACCCCCGGTCTGCTGGGCCTGGACCAGGGTGAGGTGACCGGGAAGCTGGCCGGGCAGCGGCCAGCCCGCGGCACGCAGCCGGGCCAGTTCGCCATCGCTGAGCGGTGTCTCGCGGGGCATCCGGCCGGCGGCCGGCGCCGACGCGGCGGCCGGGCGGCCCAGCGTCAGGCCGAGGAACGTATCCTGGCTGACCAGCCGGGCGCTGGTATCAAAAACCTGCTTGCGCAACGGCAGTTTCGTCGCGCGGTCCAGCCAGAACCTCGCGGCCAGTCCCCCGTCGCTGCGGCGCAGCACCACCTCGTCGGCCTGCGCCGGCCATCATGGCCCGCCCGCCCAGGGATACCCGGTAGTTCGCCGCCAGCAGCGCGACCATCTGCGCGGTCATGCCCATGCCGCCGTCCGCCACCCGCTGGCCGTCATTGCTCCGCGTCCGGGTCGGCCACGACGTGGCTGCCCCGGGCCTGCGCCGCGGCCGAGGCCGCCGGGACCGAGGTGACCTGGGCCAGCGCCTGGCGCCCGCGCTGATGCCACACCTGCATCACGGAAATCACGCTGCCCTGTGCGCCGTGCCAGGCGCTGACCTGGACCCCCTGGTAGGACAGCGTGCGGCAGGCGGCGGCCGCCGCACTGAGCAGCCGTACCCCGGCGCTGGCTTCCTCGGCCGGGGACAGCGTGGCCCCGGCCGCGGCCGGCCCGGCGGGCAGCCTGCGGGCCGCTGCCTGGCTGTCCGGCATGCCCATGGCCGCGCGCGGCAGCAGCATGCCACCATGGGTGGCCAGGTCACCCCAGACCACCGCGATCCCGCTGGCGATCAGGCCGAGGACCACCGCGGCGGTGGCGATCCGCAGGTGCAGCGGGTCGTGATCGGGGGTGTCCCGGTCCGGGACGGAACTGGTGCGGGTGAACATGGCCGGCTCAGGGTCCCGGGCTGGCGGTCGCCGCGACCAGGGCCGCCGCGCCCCGCCGGGCTGGCCATTGCAGCGCGGCCCGCTCGGTGACCCGCTGGGCTGGTGACGGTGCGTGGGTGAGCGACGGCGTGGCGCTGGCACCGGCCTGGCACGGCCGGCCCGGCCACGCTGGCGCCGGGCCCGGCGCCCGGCACCACTGTCCCGGCCGCGCGCCCGGTGGCCGGCCCGGCCCCCGCGCGTTCCGGGCTGGACAGCCCCGTGCCGGACGGCCCGGTGCTGGCCGGGGCGGCACTGGCCGGGGCGGCCGGCACGTCGCCGGTGACGATGCCGTGCTGGACCAGGAAGGTGTCCACCGCGGGGGTGACCTTCGGCCCCGGATCCTGCTGCTCGCCGCCGACGAAGAAGGCGGCCGCGCCCACGCCGGCCATGGCCGAGGCGACCAGCCCGGCGGCCAGCCAGCGGGCAGCGTAAACGGCCCGCGGCCGCCACCCCGGGTGCGCGTCACGCGCCTCGCCGGACGCGGCCATCGCCATCAGCCGCCCAGTCAGGGCGGTGTCGGCCATGGCCTCGCCGAGCGAGTGCATCCGCTGCTTGAGCGCCCGGAGTGCGGCCGCCTCCCGGCGGCACCCCTCGCAGCGCGCCACGTGCGCCAGGACCCGGTCCCGCTCGGCCCCGCCGAGCTCGCCGTCGATCAGGGCGGACAGGCGCGGCCCAAGATGGCTCATAGCTCACCTGCCAGCGGTCCGGCCATCTCAGCGGCCGGCACAGCGGCCACCTGCTCCGCGGCGGCGCGGCGAGGCCGGCGGTGCTCCAGCGCGGTCCGCAACTGCGCGCGGCCACGGTGGATGCGGCTGCGCACGGTGCCCAGCTTCACGCCGAGCGTGTCCGCGATCTCCTCGTACGACAGGCCCTCGATGTCACACAGCACGACCGCTGCCCGGTACTCCGGGGCCAGCGCCTTCAGCGCGGCCTGGATGTCGGAGTCCAGGTGCCGCTCGTCGAACGCCTGGGCCGGGCTCGGCTCGCCGCCGCGGAGCCGCTGCGTGGTCTCCTCGCCCAGCCCCTCGAACCTGATCCGCTGCTTGCGGCGGGCGGAATCCAGGAACAGGTTGGTGGTGATGCGGTGCAGCCAGCCCTCGAAGGTGCCGGGCGTGTAGCTGTCCAGGGAGCGGAAAACCCGGACGAAGACCTCCTGGGTGAGGTCCTCGGCGTCGTGCGAGTTGCCGGTGAGCCGGTAGGCCAGCCGGTAGACCCGGGCGGAATGCTGGCGCACGATCTCTTCCCAGCTGGGCGGCGTCCATCCGGGAGCAGTGCCGGGCTCGTCCACCGTGTCGCTCCCCTGCCTCGTGCCGTCTGCCTGTACCACCATGGTGCCCAGGCATCCCCTTCCCGCACTCCGCGCCGGATCATCCGGCGCCGCGTCAGTGTTAACGTCACGGCAGGCCGCGCTGGTTCCCGGGCCGAGGGGTAAAGGATAGGCTGCGGCCGGGTACAGCAGGCCCGGGGACGGCATTCCACCTGGATTGGACCGAACTGTGAGTGCACAGGCCAACCTTGCCTATGTCGAGGACTACCTGCACGAGGACGAGCCGCTGCTGGCCGCGCGCCGGGAAGGCCGCCGAGGTCGGCGGGACCACGCCGATCGGCCCGGCGGCCGGCGCGGCACTGCGCTTCATCGCCGCGGCCATCAACGCCCGGGCGGTGGTGGAGATAGGCACCGGCTGCGGCACCTCGGGAATCTGGCTGCTCCGCGGGATGCGCGCGGACGCCGTCCTGACCAGCGTCGACGCCGAGCCCGAGTACCAGCGGCTGGCCCGGAAGGCCTTCACCGACGCCGGGTTCGGCTCGAACCGGTACCGGCTGATCAGCGGGAAGGCGCTCGATGTGCTGCCCAGGCTCACCGACGGCGCGTACGACATGGTGTTCTGCGACGCCGACCCGCACGACTACCTGGACTACCTGACCGAGGCGCTGCGGCTGCTGCGGCCGGGCGGCGTGGTCGCCTTCGACAATGCGCTGGCCAGGGGCCGGGCCGCGGACAGGGCCAGCACCGACCCCGTGGCGTTGGCGATCCGGGAACTGTCCAGCCAGGTCAGGGAGGATGACCGGCTGGTGCCGGTGCTGATGCCGGTCGGGGACGGCCTGCTCGCCGCGGTCAAGCGGGGCTGAAACCGGACAGCCAGCGCAACAGCAGCCGGGTGCCGAACCCGGTGGCGCCCTTGCTGTTCTCACCGTCGTCGGCCCCGGACCGGGCCGCGCCCGCGATGTCCAGGTGCGCCCACGGCCGCCCGCCGGTGAACTCCCGCAGGAACAGGGCGGCGTCGATCGATCCGGCCCGGGCCCCGCTGCGGGCCACGTTGGCCAGGTCGGCGACCGGGGAGTCCAGCCCGGGCCGGTACTCCTCGGCCAGCGGCATCCGCCACAGCCGGTCACCGCTGGCGGTCCCGGCCGCGAGCAGCGTCCGCCGCCAGCGCATCGTCGCTGGCGTAGCAGCGCCGCGAGCGCCGAGCCCAGCGCCACCCGGACGGCCCCGGTCAGGGTGGCGAGGTCCACCACGACATCGGGATCGAGCGCCGCGTCCGCGTAGGCCAGCGCGTCGGCGAGCACCAGCCTGCCCTCGGCGTCGGTGTTCAGCACCTCGACGGTGCGCCCGCCGTAGTGGGTGATCACGTCCCCGACCCGCACCGCCGAGCCGGACGGCATGTTCTCCGCCGCCGCCACCAGGCCGGTCACCCGGGTCCGGACGCCCAGCGCGGACAGCGCCGACATGGCGGCGATCACCGCGGCGCCGCCCGCCATGTCGGTCTTCATCAGCTGCATGCCCTCGTTGGGCTTGAGTGACAGCCCGCCGCTGTCGAAGGTGATGCCCTTGCCGACCAGCACGACGTGCCGGTCGGCCCCGGGAGGCTGGTAGCTCAGCTGGATGAGCCGCGGGGGCCGTGCGGATCCCGCCCCGACCCCGAGCAAGCCGCCGAACCCGTCGCCGGCCAGTTCGGACTCCGTCCACACCCGGGCGGTAAGGCCGTGCTCACCGGCCACCCGGAGCGCCTCGGCCGCCAGCCAGGCGGGCGTCTTGAGCATCGACGGGGTGTTCGCCAGGTCGCGGGCCAGCCCGACCGCGCCGGCCATGACGGCGGCGCGCCGCACCACGGCCGCGCGGCCGCCCGGGCCGGTCAGCAGCAGGCGCACCTGCGCCGGGGCGGCGGCCGCAGCGCCATTCGACTTCATCCCGAACCGGTAGGAGCCGAGCAGCACCCCTTCGGTGAAGGCGTGCACGGCCTCGTCGGGTTCATCAAGAACGGCGGCGGTGAGCACGCTGCGCCCCGCGGGCACCCGGCGGGCCAGCGCCGCCCCGGCCCGGCGCAGGGCGGGCGGCGACCCGTCCCCGAGGCCGAGCAGAAGTATCAGGCAGGGCTGTTCGCCGAGCCGGATCACGGTCTGGACGATCTCCCCGGCCCGGCCGGCGAGGCCAGAGCAGTCGATCACGTCGGCCAGGCTGACCGGCAGGAAATCATCCAGGCCGGCGGTCCCCGGCCCGGGGACCGGGCGCCCGGGCGGCTCGCCCGGCAGGCGGACCGGTACGGCCACCAGGCTGGGCGGGCCCCCGGCGTCCTCGCCTGGAGCTGCCTCACCCCAAGCGGCTGCCTCGCGCAGGTACCGGGCGAGGGCCTGCGGGCCGTCCGCCGGGACGGCGGTTACGGTGGCGTTGGCCGGCAAGGGTCAGCCGGTGACCGACTTGAGCGCATCCGAGAGCCGGGCAGCCTCATCCGCGGACAGTTCGACCACCAGCCGCCCGCCGCCCTCGAGCGGGACGCGCATGACGATGCCGCGCCCCTCCTTGGTGACCTCGAGCGGACCATCACCCGTCCGCGGCTTCATCGCCGCCATTCCGCATCCCCTTCCTGCCTCCGGGGCCGCACGAAGCCTCTCACGGGCTTCCCGCGCCGGGATCCCGGCGCCTGCGGCGGGGTCCGGCCACCCACAGCCGAGTTGATCAGTATCTCTATTATCCAGAGTTCCGGCCTACAGTGGTAACGATCAGCACTCCGTTCCGCCCGCTGCCCTCGGTAACTGCCGCCACAGCAGCCCCTTGTATCCCATCGGTGACGGAGGGTTAGCTCACTCGACGCGAAGGGGAGTCCGGTGACCGAGACTGTGCGCTGGGAACTCGACGGGGCGGTCGCCACCATCACGCTGAACCGCCCGGCCGCCCTGAACGCGCTGACCACCGAGCTGAAAACAGGACTGCTGGACGCGCTGCGCCGGGCCGGATCCAGCCCGGAAGTGCGGGCCGTGCTGCTCACCGGCGCCGGGCAGGCCTTCTGTGCCGGGCAGGACCTGCGAGAGCACGCCGGCCTGCTGGACGCCGCGGCCGGAGGCCGGGCCGCGCTGGACACAGTACGGGAGCACTACAACCCGATCGTGACCATGATCACCAGCATGCCCAAGCCGGTCATCGCGGCCGTGAACGGCATGGCGGCCGGAGCCGGGGCCTCCCTGGCCTTCGCATGTGACCTGCGGATCGCCGCGCGGGGGGCGAGCTTCCTGATGGCCTTCGCGCGGGTCGGCCTGGCCGCTGACTCGGGCGCGTCGTGGACGCTGCCGCGGCTGGCCGGGGCCGGCCGGGCCGCCGAGCTGCTCATGCTCGCCGAGCCGGTACCCGCCGGCCGGGCCCTGGAGCTGGGGCTGGTCAACAGCGTGGTGGACGACGCGGAACTGCCCGGCGCGGCCCGCGCGCTGGCGGCCCGCCTGGCCGCCGGGCCGACTGCCGCGTATGCCGGGATCAAAGAGGAGCTGGGCTACGCGGCGGAGCACGGCCTCGCAGAGTCGCTGGCGAAGGAGGCGGAGGTGCAGGCCACGCTGGGCGGCACCAAGGATCACCAGGCCGCCACCCTCGCCTTCACCCGCAAGGAGCAGCCCACGTTCCAGGGCCGGTGACGGGCTCGGTGAGGGGGCTCAGCGAGCCTGGGCCGCCGCGTCGGCCCGGGCGAGTTCCTCGTGCGCACAGACGATCTGCTCGGCCGCGTCCACCAGATCGCAGAACGTTCGGCACTCCCGGTAGCCGGTGCGCGTGGTCCACGAGACCACCCGGCTGCGGCACCACACCGTCAGGTCCCGGCGGATGGACAGCACCGACATGGCGGGCGCGGCCGCGTCGGCGCGGACTATATGCCCGATCCCCCGCTCGGCCAGCATCCGCTCCAGGGTGTTCGCCGCCTGCAGCGAGCCGGGCTGGGGCCGGCGGAACCGGTCCAGCGCCATGGCCCGGGGCACCGGCAGGGCGAACCAGACCGCCTTCCCCGGCATCTTCCACGCACCCAGCCTGGCCCGGGTCAGGTGGTGCCCCCACCGGCCCTGGGACAAGCCATCGATCACGTGCAGCCCACGGCCGCTGACGGCGTCCGCAGGCACCTCGGCGGCTACGTCCGGCCGCTGGCCACCCCGCCAGCCGGGCAGGGCGTCGAAGACCTTGCAGACCAGCTCCTGCTCACCGGCCACCTGGCGGAGGTAGAGCCAGATCTCCGGGTGGCCGGTTCGCTCCGGCCAGGGCGGCGAACTCGACGGCCCCCCGGGCGTGCAGGCTGTTGGCCGCGAGCTCGCTGGCCATGACGGCACCGTCGTAGAGGGCTTCCCATGGAGGCCAACCCCCGCGGCCGCGGCCCGGAAGAACCGCCGGGCGGCGGACGCGCAGCTGGTATCGACGGGAAGCAGGGCGGCCGTACAGCCACCCGCGGAAACGGTCACCGCCGGAGGATCTCCCGCAACTGCGGCGTGCGGTGTATCAGCGGCAAGCGACCCTAACATGATCCTCAGCCTTCCCGGCCCGCAATCTGTGAAACACAGATTATGAGTCAGCCTAGCCGCCTGCAACGACATCCGCCCCGTAACAGCCGCCTTGGATCACTCTTTACCTTGGCTAGACCCCGAGACCCGGCACCCAGCCCGACTTCACACATGGTCACATTGCTGTAGCTGCTAGGTAACCAACCACCTCAGGCCTGGGGGTTCACCGGCCGGGGCCGGGCCGGTACAGTCGGGGCCCGGAGGTTCCCTTGGATGGGGGGCCGCCGGGCCTTCGAGACAGGCCTGCATGAAAAGAATCCCCCGGGTGGCGGCCTGGGGGATTCTTCTCTGTGCGGCAGGTGCTAGCCGGCGGCCGGGCCGCCGAGGTCGTAGCGGCCCGCCTTGGTGTCCGCCAGGAACCGCGCGAAGGCGGCCCGGCTCACCACATGGGCGCCGGCGCCGGGGCGGGTGCTGTCCCGCACGGCGACGACTTCCGGGAGGTTCGCGGCAATCTCCACGCAGCCGCCGTTATGCAGGCTGCGGCGGGCCTTCCGCCATAGGGCTCGAGACAGGTCAGTCATGGGTTAACTCCAGTTGCTCCGCAAGGTGTTCAAGGTAGGAGTGTGTATCGCGGGGCTCCAGCGCCCCGTCGAGCGCGCGCTTGAACGATTCGCCGTACGTGCTCACCTGGCTCTGCGCTTGCTCACCTCCTGGATGGCCGCATCGGTCTCGGTGTAGACGAGACTGGGCTCGTCACCAGGGAAGTCGAAGATGTTGACCGGGGAGAGCAGGCCGAGCGGCGGGCCGTCCGCGAACCGCTGGATGCGCAGTTCCACGTTGGGCCGCTTGCCCATCTCCATGAGGTGCTCGATCTGGTCCCGGCGGTCGGGCCGGGTGCCCCAGCAGTAACTCAGCGAGGCCTCGGTGATCACCGCGACCAGCCGGGGGGCGGTGCCGTCGGTCCGGTCCAGGATCTCCTGCCGGCGCTGCCGGGTTTCCATCGCGCGGCGCCGCCAGGCCGGCGGCCGCGGGCCGGCCCGCAGGTGCGCCTCGGCGTAGTCCTGGTTCTGCAGCAGGCCCGGCAGGACGAGGGGCATGAAGACCCGGATGCGGTCGGCATCGTTCTCGAAGCCGGGGAACTCGTTGTCGAAGATGTCGCTGTAGTCACGCCACCACGGCCGGGAGCGTGCCCGCATGGCCAGGTCCTCGAGCTCGTCGGCGACTTCCCGCTCCACGCCGTAGATCCGGAGCAGATCCCGGATGTCGCTCATCTCGGGGCGCTTCCACTGATTGGCCTCGAACCGGCCCACCTTGCCCCGGCCCCAGTTGAGGATGTCGCAGACGTGGTTGGCGGTATGGCCGGACCGCACCCTGAGTTCAGCCAGGCGGCGGGACAGCCGACGCTTGGCGACGGTGGCGCCGTGTGCGTCGTCAGCCATCTGCGATCAGCTCCTTGACAAGACGTTGGTGGCAGCATAGCGCTGCCTAACTTGTGAATCGCAGATTCTTGAATCTTTATCCGGAACTCTCAGGCCGCTCTCAGGTTCGCTGGTCCCCGGGCCGGGTGCTAGCGGGCGCCGTCATCGAATTCGCCGTTCCGGACGCCGTCCAGGAAGCACTCCCACTCGTGCCGGTCGTAGACGAGGACCCGGCCATCGGGGTCACCGGCCACCCGCATCAGCACCCATTCGGCGGCCACGCCGCCGTCGTGGCCCGGGCCCGCCACGCCGGGCGCCGCGGGCACGAAGGCGACCTCGATCGCCCCGTCGGAATCCCCGGACCGCTGCCACGCCTGGGCGTCCAGGTCGATCCCCAGCTCCGCGACGGTCGGCTTGCTGCTCACTGAACCCCTCCGCGAGTTGACTGCCTGCTGCCGGGCAGGGTCACGGACGGCGGGCTACCCCGCACCACAGCCAGCGGGAGCCGTCGGTATCCGCCGCCGCCGGGTCCTCAGCCCCCCAGACGCCCGTGTAGCACAGCTCCGGGCCGCTGCCCTCGTAGGGCGGCACGAGCTCCAGCCCGGTGAAGAAGCGCGCCACCTCGTCCTTGGAGCGGAAGTAGAGCTGCTCGGTCGCGGTGTCGAAGGCGGCGCGGAAGCCCGCCACCGCGCGGTCCGATTTGTGATCGGCGCTGAGGTGGGACAGCGACAGGTAACTGCCCGCTGCCAGTTCGCTGACGTACCGGGTGACCAGCCCGTACGGGTCCGAGCCGTCGGCCACGAACATGAGCACCCCGGTCATCAGCAGGCCGACCGGCTCGCTGAAGTCGATCAGCCGCCGCAGTTCCGGGTCGCCCAGGATGCCGTCCGGGTCGCGCAGGTCGCCGAGGATGACGCTGATGGCCCCGCCCGCGGCCAGCAGCGCCTGGCTGTGCAACTCGACCAGCGGGTCGTTGTCCACGTACACGACCCGGGCCTCCGGCCGGACCTGCTGCACCACCTCATGCGTGTTGCCCACGGTGGGCAGGCCAGAGCCGATGTCGACGAACTGCCGGATGCCGTGGCGGGCTAGCCACGTCGCGGCGCGCTGGTGGAACCCGCGGTTGGACCAGGCCGCGTCCTTGATTTCCGGCACGGCCTCCATGATCTGCCCCGCCGCGGCGCGGTCCGCCGGGAAGTTGTTGTCCCCCCCGAGCAGGAAGTCGTAAATGCGTGCCGGAGAGGGCACGCCGGTGTCCACACCGGGGGGAACTGACTGAGCGCCGGTCATGGGAGCCTCCGCGGGGGTCGCGCACAGAATCGGGGACTACCGTGTGAATCACACGTTGTGACATGGACTTGGCTTAGTGTCCCACAATCGCCGAGCGTTCCTGACCGCGGCAGAAGCAGGCCTGCAGATGATCATCCACCAGCCCGCAAGCCTGGAACGTGGCGTAGACCGTCACCGGGCCGGTGAAGGTGAACCCGCGCCGCCGCAGGTCCTTGGACAGCGCGGTGGATTGCGGCGTGGTGGCGGCGATGTCCGCCGTGGTGAGCGGGCCCGGTCCCCGGTCGGCCGGGTCGCCGGCGTAGCTCCAGACCAGCGCGGCCAGCCCGTCCGGCAGGGTGAGCGCGACGGCCGCATTGCGGATCACCGCCTCGATCTTGGCCCGGTTCCGCACGATGCCCGCGTCACCCAGCAGCCGGGTCACGTCGGCCGGGCCGAAGCCGGCCACGGTCTCCAGATCGAACCCGCCGAACGCGGCCCGGAAGTTCTCCCGCTTGCGCAGGATGGTCAGCCAGGACAGGCCGGACTGGAAGCCCTCGAGCGACAGCCGCTCGAAGAGGCCGCGGTCGTCGCGGACCGTCTTGCCCCACTCCTCGTCGTGGTATGCGAGGTAGTCGGCGCTGCTCACGGCCCAGGGGCAGCGCAGCCGCCCGTCCGGGCCCGGCTGCGCCGGGCGGCCCGCGTCACTCATCGCGGCGGGCAGCGCCGTGCACGGCGGCAGGCTCGCTGCCGGCCTCAGCCTGCGCCGCCTCAGCCGGCCGCCTCAGGCTGCGCCGCCTCAGGCTGCGCCGCCTCAGGCTCAGGCTCCGCATCCTCAGGTTCCGCATCGGCTTCGGCGGGCGCGGCCTCGGCATAGGCTGGCGCCGCCTCGGGCTCGGGCGGCGCGGCCTCGGGCTCAACCCCGGCCGGCGCCACCTCAGCCCACTCAGCCTCAGCCGGCGCGGCCTCAGCTTCAGCCCACTCAGCCTCAGCCCCGGGCGGCGCGGCCTCGGGCTCCGCCCCGGCCGGCGCCACCTCAGCCCACTCAGCCTCAGCCGGCGCGGCCTCGGGCTCAGACCACTCAGCCTCAGCCGGTGCAGCCTCGGGCTCAGCCTGCGACACAGCGGCCGTGACGGCCGGATCCTCCTCGGCGGCCGGGACCGCAGCCGGCTTCACGGCGGCCACCCTGGGCAGGATCACGCTCGCCGGGTTCCGGGCGGCGGCCGGAACCCGGGCGGCGGCCCGCTGGGCCGGGCCGCTCGCTCCGCGCAGCTCGGCGAGCTGCTGGCGTAGCACCGCGATCTCCACGTCGCGCTCGGTGACGACCTGGGCAATCCGGCCCAGTGCCTCGTCGGTGACCTGGACGTTGTAGCCCCACAGCGCGGACGGCGGCCGCAACGCGGCGACGTCGGCCGCGGTGAGCAGGTCATCCAGCGCGGGCGGCAAGTAATCACTGGGGAACTCGGCCATCTCGCCACCACGGCCCATGGCCACACTGACCACGCCGACGAGGATGACCGCCCCCGCAAGTAGCAACAGAACGGGCACCTAAGCATCGTGCCACGTCCGGCAGCCCCCGGCCCGCAGGAACGGGACTCAGCCGGGCTGACTACCGGGATCGGCCCCGTTGCGCTGCGCATGGGCCTTCTTGATCATGCTGACCACCTCGGCGGGATCATCCACCACGGTGAGCAGTTCCTCGTCACCCTCCGAGATCATGCCCCCCGCCAGCACCCGCTCCCGGATCCAGGTGAGCAGCCCCGACCAGTAGTCGGTGCCGACCAGGACGATCGGGAACCTGGTGATCTTGCCGGTCTGCACCAGAGTGAGGGCCTCGAACAGCTCATCCAGCGTGCCGAAGCCACCGGGCAGCACCACGAAAGCCTGTGAATACTTGATGAAAACGGTCTTGCGGACGAAGAAGTAGCGGAATTCCAGGCCGATCTCGACGTAGCCGTTCAGCCCCTGCTCCATCGGCAATTCGATGCCCAGCCCCACGGACACGCCGCCTGTGGTGGCAGCACCCTTGTTGGCCGCCTCCATGATCCCGGGGCCACCGCCCGTGATCACCGCGTACCCCGCCTCGGCCAGGCCGCGCGCGATGGCCTCGGCCTGTTCATACTCGGGGCTGCCGGGCCGGGCCCGGGCGGTGCCGAACACCGAGACGGCGGACCCCAGTTCCGCGAGCAGCCCGAAGCCCTCGACGAACTCGGCCTGAATCCGCATCACCCGCCACGGGTCGGTATGCACCCAGTCGCTGGGCCCGCGCCGGTCCAGCAGCCGCTGGTCGGTCGTGGTCTTCGGGATGAAACTGCCGCGCAGCGTGGCCGGGCCCTGGCGGCGTGACTCAGATTGCACGCTCCCGATCCTGCCACGCGGCATCCGTGCTGCTGTAGGGCCGCCACGCCGGGCCGTGCGTGTCGCCGCTGATCGCCGGCCCCGGTAACTTCGGCGTGTGCCCAGAAGCCGCCTGAGCCAGCCGCCGCCTCCGAGGCGGAGCGGCCGCCGCATCGTGATCGCGACGGTCGTCGTCCTGGTGCTGGCCGCAGGGAGCTACATCCTGGTGCGCCGCCTGGCCCCGGTGATCGGCCCGGTGCTGACCGGCTCCGGATGCCAGGCCAGCGCCGCCCGCCAGACGGTGCTGCTCGATACCCAGCAGGCCAGCATCGCGGCCACCATCGCCGGCGTGGCACACCGGCAGTCGATGCCGCGCACCGCAGTCACCGTGGCCTACGCGACCGCCATGCAGGAGTCGAAGCTGCACAACCTGGACTACGGCGACATGGACTCGGTCGGCGTGTTCCAGCAGCGGCCGTCCGAGGGCTGGGGGCCACGCACCAAGCTGGAAGACCCGGTGTATGCCACGACGAAGTTCTTCCGCGCGCTCAAGGCGGTGCCCGGGTACCAGCGGCTGCCCATCTACCAGGCCGCCCAGGACGTGCAGCGCAGCGCGGACGGGTCCGCCTACATCCAGTACGAGAAGATGGCCTCGGAGATGTCCGCCGCCTTCACCGGACAGCACGGGCCCGCCGTCTACTGCTGGTGGTCGTCGGCCGTGCCGAAGCGGGCGGACCGCAGCGCGATCACCCGGAGCCTGGCCACTACCTTCGGGGCCGCGACGGCGAGCGGTGCCACGACGGCGCGGCACGCCCTGGTGCTCCGGGTCGCGCGGCCGAAGCTCGGCTGGGAGGTTGCGGCCTGGCTGGTCACTCACGCCAGCAGCTACGGCATTCACCAGGTCAGCTTCGCCGGGTACAACTGGCGCGCCGCCGCGGGCACCAAAGGGTGGGTGCGGGATCCTGGCCCACCGTCGGCGAACACCATCAAGCTGAGCTGATAACCTGCGGCCCGGCGATGTTTCTGGTAGTCCCGGGCGCGGGGCGAGCCGTGCGACCGAGATACTGACGCCAACCCGGGATACTGGGAGCCCCAGTCCCATGGGACAGTGCCAAGAGGAGTTTCGGACGTGACTTACATCATTGCGCAGCCCTGCGTCAACGTGCTCGACAAGTCGTGCATCGAGGAGTGCCCCGTCAACTGCATCTACGAGGGCGAGCGCATGCTCTACATTCACCCGGACGAGTGCGTGGACTGTGGCGCGTGCGAGCCAGTGTGCCCGGTCGAGGCCATCTTCTATGAGGACGATGTGCCGGACCAGTGGAAGGACTTCTACAAGGCCAACGTGGAGTTCTTCGAGGACCTCGGCTCGCCGGGCGGCGCCTCCAAGGTCGGCAAGATCAGCAAGGACCACCCGATCGTGGCCGCGCTGCCGCCGCAGGCAGCAGAAGAAGGCTGACCATCGAGGCCCGGCTGCCCCGGTTCCCCTGGGACCTGCTCACCCCGTACGGCGAGAAGGCCCGGGCTCATCCGGGCGGCATCGTTGACCTGTCCGTGGGCACGCCGGTGGACCCGGTGCCCGGCGCGGTCATGGATGCGTTGCGGGCGGCGGCCGACTGGCCGGGGTACCCGGCGACGCACGGCACCCCGCGGCTCCGCGAAGCGGCCGCGGGGTGGCTGGCCCGCAGCCACGGCGTCCTCGCCGACCCGGCTGCGGTGCTGCCGCTGATCGGGACCAAGGAGTTCATCGCCGCGCTGCCCGCCCTGCTCGGCTGCGGCCCGGGGGACGTGGTCGTCTACCCGGAACTGGCCTATCCGACCTACGACATCGGCGCCCGGCTGGCCGGGGCGCGGGGGGTCGCGACGGATGGGCTGGCGGCCCTGGGCCCGGAAGCCGCCCGGCTGGTCTGGGTCAACTCCCCGTCGAACCCGACCGGGCGGGTGCTGCCGCCCGGGCACCTCCGGAAGATGGTGGACTGGGCCCGGGAGCGGGGCACGGTGCTCGCCTCGGACGAGTGCTACATCGGCCTCGGCTGGGAGGCTGAGCCGGTGTCGGTGCTGCACCCGGACGTGTGTGGCGGCCCGACCGAGGGCCTGCTCGCGGTGCACTCGGTGTCCAAGCGTTCCAACATGGCGGGGTACCGGGCCGGCTTCGTGACCGGCGACCCGGCGCTTATCGCCCGGCTGCTGGAGATCCGCAAGCACGCCGGGATGATGATGCCCGGCCCCATCCAGGCCGCGATGGCCACCGCCCTGGAAGACGACGAGCACGCCCAGCGGCAGCGGGCCGTCTACGCGGCCCGCCGCGGCAGGCTCCGCCCGGCGCTGGAGCAGGCCGGCTTCCAGATCAGCCACTCCGAGGCCGGGCTGTACCTCTGGGCGTCACGGCCGGGACAGGACTGCTGGGGGTCGGTCCGGCTGCTGGCCGAGGCGGGCATCCTGGTCGCCCCGGGCGAGTTCTACGGCCCCTCCGGGGCGGAGCACATCCGGGTCGCGCTCACCGCCACCGACGAGCGGATCGACGCCGCGGCCAGCCGGCTGGCCGGGCTCTCCTAACCGCCACATCCCTCCCGCTCCCCGCCCTCCCCGCTCCCGCCCTCCCCGCTGCGCCACCCCCGTCCGGCCGGCCCCGGGCAGTGCCGCCGGCCGGAGGAAAGAGTGGACGATGCCCTGCGGGCTGCGGCCCTGGCCGGCCAGGCAGGGGCCCGCCGGGCCGGGCCCGGCCCGGCGGGCCGGGGCCGTCAGCGGCCGCGCTCACCAGGCGCCTCATAGGCTGGGGGCTGTGCTCCGCCTCTATGACACCCGGACCCGGCAGGTCGAGCCCGTCGAGCCCGCCCGGCGGGGCGCGCTGCTGATGTACAGCTGCGGTCCCACGGTCTACCGGGACGCCCACGTCGGCAACCTGCGCTCTTACCTGCTCGCCGACCTGATCCGGCGGACCGCTGGCCGCGACGGCTGCGCGTGACCAGTTGCCAGAACATCACCGACGTGGGCCACCTGGCGGACGACACCGAGGTCGACCCGGCCGGCGAGGACAAGATCATCGCCCAGGCGCGTGCGGAGGGGAAGAGCCCGCTGGACATCGCGCGGCACTACGAGGCGGGGTTCCGCGCCGACTGCGCCGCGCTGAACATCCACCCCGCGGACCACTACACCGCGGGCGTCGCGAGTCCATCGAGCTCATGATCGGGATGATCGCCAGGCTGCTGGAGAGCGGGCACGCGTACCGGACAGCGGGCGGCTCGGTGTACTTCGACGCCGCGTCCGTATCCCGGCTACGGCGAGCTGTCCGGGAACCGGCTCGCCGAGCTGCGGCCCGGCCACCGGTCCGGCGGCGCGGTGGATCCGGAGAAGCGGTTCCACGCCGACTGGGCGCTGTGGAAGCGCGCCCTCCGGGCGGGAGCTGACCTGGCCCGCGCCGTGGGGCACGGGTTCCCGGGCTGGCACACCGAGTGCTCCGCGATGTCCCTGCACTACCTGGGCGAGCACATCGACGTGCACACCGGCGGGATCGACCTGCGGTTCCCGCACCACGAAGACGAGCGGGCCCAGTCCGACACGGTCACCGGGCACGAGGTGGTGCGGCCGCTGGGTGCACGGCGAGCACCTGCTGTTCGAGGGCCGCAAGATGGCCAAGTCCACCGGCAACGTGGTGCTGCTCCGCGAGCTGCCCGCCCGGGGGCTGGACCCCTCGCCCTCCGGCTCGCCTTCCTGGACCACCGCTACCGGCAGCAGATGAACCTGACCTGGGAGGTGCTGGACGCCGCGGACGCCACGCTGCGCCGGTGGCGGCAGCGGGTCGCCGAGTGGGCACGCTCGCCCAGCCAGGCGATGGCGGCCACCACGGTCGAGCGAGATCACCACGGCCTTCGAGGCCGACCTGGACACCCCGGCCGCGCTGCGGTCGCTGCGCCGCCTGGACCGGGATCCCGGCGTGCCGCCAGGCGCCAAGTTCGAGACGTTCGCGCACGCCGACCAGCTGCTCGGGCTGGACCTCGCCCGCGACGTCGGCCGGGACCCGGCGCCGCGCTGCCGGCCGGCGCGGGCGGCCTGCTCCGGCGCGGGCGGAGGCCCGGGCGGCCACCGACTGGCCCGCGGCCGACCGGCTGCGCAGCGAACTCGCCGCGCTCGGGGTGACCGTCACCGATACTCCTGACGGCCAATCCTGGACCATCTCGCACCACTAACCGCCCGCCCGGCACCGGCCCGGCCGACTCTGCACCCGAGATGCGCAATCCGTGTCCAGGTATGACCGTTTTGCCCGGTACCGATGGGGTGCAAAGTCGGGGTGGGCTGGGCCGCCACGTCGGGGTGGGCTGGGCCGACGTGTCGGGGTGGGCTGGGCGCTGTGTCGGCGAGCCGGGGGGGCCGCCGTCAGCCAGGGTGAATGTTTCCGGGATGTTACGCGCGCGTTTCTTCCGGGCTTGACGCAACAAAACGAGGGCATTTCGCAGATCTTCACAATGAATCACCGCCATGACGCAGCTCGCGCGCATGGTTGCCGCCCGTCCACCTCATACGCTTGATCCGTTGGCCAGCGCAGCAGTAATCCGCTGGCCAGCGGCCAGTGACCGAACTTCAGGCTGAGAGGAGGCTTGATGACCGTTACCGACCGTCCCGTGATGGCCACGCTGCTCCGCACCGGGCCAGCCACGGCACAGCGCGTGCCGCAGCCGCCAGCTACCTGATGTGCCCGCCGAACCATTTCACCGTCCGGTACGCGATCAACCCGTGGATGGCCAGCGGGGAACCGGTGCGACACCGGCCCGGGCCATCCGCCAGTGGCAGGCCCTCCGCGACACCTACCGCGCGCTCGGCCACTCGGTGCGGCTCATCAAGCCCCGAGCCCGGCCTGCCCGACATGGTGTTCGCGGCCAACGGCGCCACCGTCATCGGCGGCACCGTGCTCGGCGCCCGGTTCCGCCACCCGAGCGGGAGGCGGAGGGACCGGCCTACCTGGACTGGTTCCGGCGCCAGGGTTACTCCGCGGTGCACGAGCCGGTGCTCGTCAACGAAGGCGAAGGGGACATCGTCCACGCGGGCCGGGTGATCCTGGCCGGACACGGATTCCGCACGGACGCGGCCGTCAAGAGCGATCTGGAACGTGCTGTTCGGCCTGCCCGTGATCAGCCTGCGCCTCTGGACCCGCGGTTCTACCACCTGGACACGGCGCTGTGCGTGCTCGACGCGAGGACCGCCGCGTACTACCCGGCGGCGTTCGACGACGCGGGCCGGGCCGCACTCGCGGACTGCTTCGCCGAGCTGATCGAGGCCAGCGACGCTGACGCCGGGGTGCTCGGGCTGAACGCGGTCAGCGACGGCCACCACGTCGTGCTGCCCGCCGAGGCGGCCGGGCTGGCCGCCCAGCTGGCCGCGCGGGGCTTCCAGCCCGTGCCGGTGGACCTGTCGGAATTCCGCAAGGCCGGTGGCGGCCCGAAATGCTGCACACTGGAGCTGAGGCCGTGAGAGGGGGGACTCGCGTGACCACCACCATGGATCACCTGCGCGCCCTGTCGGACGCGCACAGCGCGCACAACTACCACCCGCTGCCGGTCGTCATCGCCGAGGGCCAGGGCGTCTGGGTCACCGACGCCGAGGGCCGCCGCTACCTGGACATGCTGGCCGCCTACTCGGCGCTCAACTTCGGCCACCGGCACCCGGCCCTGGTCGCCGCCGCCCAGCGGCAGCTGGACCGGGTGACGCTGGTCAGCCGGGCCTTCGACCATGACCAGTTCGGGCCGTTCTGCGCCGAGCTCGCGGAACTGGCCGGCATGGAGATGGTGCTGCCGATGAACACCGGCGCGGAGGCGGTGGAAACCGGGATCAAGACCGCCCGCAAGTGGGGGTACGAGGTCAAGGGCGTTCCCGCGGACGAGGCCGTGATCATCGCCTTCGAGGGCAACTTCCACGGCCGCACCACCACCATCATCAGCTTCTCGACCGACCCTGATGCGCGGGCGTCGTTCGGCCCCTTCACCCCCGGGTTCCGGGTCGTGCCCTACGGGGACGCGGCGGCGCTGGCGGCGGCCATGGACGACCAGGTGGTCGGCGTGCTGGTCGAGCCCATCCAGGGCGAGGCGGGCGTGCTGGTGCCGCCGCCCGGCTTCCTGGCCGCGGTCCGCGACCTGTGCACCCGCACGGCGCGCTGATGATCGCCGACGAGATCCAGTCCGGGCTGGGCCGCACCGGCACCACCTTCGCCTGCGAGCACGAGGGCGTGGTCCCGGACATCTACCTGCTCGGCAAGGCGCTCGGCGGCGGGATCGTGCCGGTGTCCGCGGTGGTGTCCTCCCGGGAGATCCTGGGCGTCTTCCGGCCCGGGCAGCACGGCTCCACCTTCGGCGGCAACCCGCTCGGCTGCGCCGTCGGCCGGGAAGTGATCGCCCTGCTGGCCACCGGCGAATACCAGGAGCGGTCCGCCAAGCTCGGCGCGCACCTGCACCACCGGCTGGCGGCCCTGCCGTCCGCCGTGGTCCGCGAGGTCCGCGGCCGGGGGCTGTGGGCGGGCATCGAGTTCGCCGCGCTGTCCGGCCGGGTGGCCTGCGAGCGGCTGGCCGCCCGCGGGGTGCTGGCCAAGGACACCCATGGCACCGCGATCCGGCTGGCCCCGCCGCTGATGATCAGCGAGCCGGACCTGGACTGGGGCATCGACCAGATCGAGGCCGTGCTGCGCGGCTGACCGGGTTCCCTGCCCCAGGCTCCCTGACCCGGGCTCCTGGCCCGGCGGCCTGGCTCAGTCGTCGGCGAGGGTGCGGTACCGGCCGCTGTAATGCAGCAGCGGCCGGCCGCCCGGGTTCGGCTCGCTCGCCCCGATCACCTCGCCGACCACGATGCTGTGGTCGCCGCCGTCGTGCACGGCGGTAGTCCGGCACTCCAGCGCGCCGAGCGCGGCATCCAGGATGGGCGCCCCGGTCACCGGGCCCGGGTGATGGGTGATCCCGGCCAGCTGCCCCTCCAGCGGGCGGCCGCGGGTGGCCAGCCAGCGGGCGGTCTTTTCCGACTCCTCGTCCAGCACGGACAGGGCCCACGACCCGGCGGCCAGCACCGCGTCGTGGAACCGGGCGATCTTCTCGGCGCAGAACAGCACCCGCTGCGGGTCCAGCGACACCGAGGCGAACGCGGTCACGGTCATGGCGTGGTCAACCCCGTCCAGGCGGGTGCTGACCACCATGATGCCGCTGGCGAACCGCCCGGCCACGCGCCGGAAGTCAGCGCTATCGGCCGCCGTCATGAACCCTGTTGCCGGGGCAGGGCCCCGTGGGCCCGGGTCCACGCGCGCTGGCGCCCCCGGCGCAGGAATGCGATCACTACGCCGGCCACCGCGCAGATCGTTCCGCCGTAGAGGTACCACTCGCCCGCCGCGGTGCCGGACACGATCACGCTGCCGCCCGACGTCGGCAGGGTCATCGCCACCGACACCACGAACCAGCCGAGGGCCGGGACCAGCGCGCCCGCCGCGCTGCCCATCCCGGCCGCTCCCAGCAGGCAGGTGAGCAGGATGAGGACCGCGAAGCCGACCGCGGCCACCGGGAAGGTGCCCAGCGCGCGGCTGAACTGGAACGAGCCGATCAGCGCCTGCAGGGCGCCGAGCAGGAACAGCAGGGCGTAGGCGCCGCCCGTGACGAACGCCTCGGGGTCGGCGCCGGGGCGACGCTGCGGCAAGCTGTCCACGGATTGCAGGTTATACGCCGGTCCCGGGCGCCCCGTCCGCAGGTCAGCCGCTGGCGCCAGGCAGCCCGGCGAGCAGGTCCGCTTCCCAGCCCGGGGCGCCGCCGGCCCGCGGCCCTGGGGGGCCCAGGGCGGGGCCCGGGGCCGGGTCCGGGGCCGGGTCCGGGGCCGGGGTCCGGGGCGGGCCCGCGCGGCCCGGCCAGCAGGGTGAAGAACTCCCGGCCCAGCAGCGGCTGGCCGACGCCGTTGGACAGCGCGAAACAGTCACCGCGCACGGTGATCTGGGTGGCGTGCGCGGCCATGGCGGCCGCCTTGGCCGGCCGGTACGCGCTGCCGTCAATCTCGGTCGTCACCTGCTCGTCGGGGGTGTAAGGCAGGTCCTCCACCGTGCCGGGCGCGAGGAACCCGTCCGGCAGGCCGGCCGCCAGGACCCGGCCGAGCGCCCCATCCAGCACCGAGCGGGGCAGCGCGGTGGCGTAGAACTTCGCCGCGGGCCCGGCGGCTAGCTGGAACGCCCGCCAGGCCACCCGGTGGGCCTGGATATGGTCCGGATGCCCGTAGAAGCCGTTCGCGTCGTAACTGACCACGACCGCGGGCCGCACCTCAGCGACGATGGCGGCCAGCGCGGCGGCTGCCTCGTCGAGGTCGGCCTGCCAGAAGCAGCGCGGGTCGTCGTTGCTGGGCAGGCCCATCATCCCGGAATCCCGCCACCGCCCGGGACCGCCGAGGAACCGGTGGTCGGTGACGCCGAGCGCGGCGCACGCGGCGGCCAGCTCGCCGATGCGGTACTCCCCGAGCCGGTCCTCCCGGTCGGCGGCCAGGTGCGCCAGCTCCGGCGGGATGACCTCGCCCAGCTCCCCCAGCGTGCAGGTGACCAGGGTCACCGGCACCCCGGCGGCCGCGTAGCGGGCCATGGTCGCGCCGGTGCCGATCGACTCGTCATCAGGATGGGCGTGCACGAACAGCACCCCGGGCCGGCTCATGCGGACGAGGATACGGAGAGGGCCGGCGCCCCGGCCGCACTCCCCGCCGCTAGCTCGCGGCCCGGGCCCGCCCTGGGCCCTGCGCACCGCCGGTGAGCAGTCCCTCGAGCCGCTCGACGGTGCCCTGGGCGACCCGGTAGAGCCGCACCGTGTCCAGGCCTTCGTCACCCACGACGGCCAGCAGCGCCACCGTGCCCACCGGGTAGATGTTCCTTTACCTGGTCCTGGACCGGGCGAAGTCCAACCTGGCCCTCGCCCGGCTCCAGCTGAAGCGGATTGACACCGAACTGACCGTCTGACGGCAGCGGCCGCCGCGGCTGGCAAGATCAGGGGAATGACCGACAGCTTCCCCCGGCAGCAAGCCCGGACCCGGCGGTTCTCCCTCGGCGCGCCCCGGTCGTTCCGGGTCTCCCCCGACGGCAGCCGGGTGGCGTTCCTGCGCAGCAAGTCCGGCACCGACCCGGTGACCTGCCTGTGGCAGTGGCACGCCTCCTCCGGGCAGGAGGAACTGGTCGCGGATCCGGCCTCCCTGGCGGCCGACGACGCCGACCTGCCGGAGCAGGAGAAGGCGCGCCGGGAGCGGGTCCGGGAGCAGGCCGGCGGGATCGTGTCCTACGCCACCGACGGGGCCATGACCCTGGCCGTGTTCCCGCTCGGCGGGCAGCTCTACCTGGCCAGGCTGGACGGCGCGGGCGATGCGGCGCCGGCGCCGGCCGGCCTGCGCGCCCGCGCTGGACCCGCGCCCGGACCCGTCCGGGCAGCGGATCGGCTACGTCTGTGACGGCGCGCTGCACGTCCTCGATCTCGGCACGGGTGCCGACACGGTGCTGGCCGGCCCGGCGGGCGGCGACCCGCCCGGTGTCTACTACGGCCTGGCCGAGTTCATCGCGGCCGAGGAGATGGGCCGGACGCGGGGCTTCTGGTGGGCACCGGACGGCTCCGCCATCCTCACCGCCCGGGTGGACGAGACGCCGGTGCAGCGGTGGTACATCGCCGACCCGGCCAACCCGGCCCGCCCGGCCACCGTGATCGGCTACCCGGCGGCCGGGACGCCGAACGCCGACGTGTCCCTGCTGCTCGCCCGGCTGGACGGCGGCCGGGCCGGGATCGGCTGGGACCGGGCCGCGTTCCCCTACCTGGTCACCGTGTCCTGGGAAGCCGGCGACCCGCTGATCGTGGTGCAGAGCCGGGACCAGCGGCGGCTCCGGCTGCTGCGCGCGGACCCGGCGACCGGCGTGACCACGCTGATCCGGGAGGATGCCGACGACCGCTGGGTGGACATCGTGCCCGGGGTCCCGGCGCGCACCGCCGACGGGCGGATCGTGTGGACCGCGGACGCCGGTGGCGCCCGGCGGCTGCTGGCGGCCGGCGCCGCCGACCACGCGGCCGGGGCCGCGGCCCCGCTCACCCCGGCCAGCCTCCAGGTCCGCGAGGTGTGCGGCGTGGACGGGGACGTGATCCTGTTCACCGCGTCCGGGGCGGACCCGGCCGAGGTCGGGCTGTGGTGCCACGGCCCGGCCGGGCTGCGGGAGATCAGCCCGCCCGGGGGCGTGCACGGCGGAACCCGGGCCGGCGGCACCACCGTCATGGTCAGCCGCACGCTCGCCGGGCCGGGGGCAGCCGCCCGGGTGCTCGGGGACGGCGCCAGTGGCGAGCCGGCCGCCGCGCCCGGTATCGCCTCGCATGCCGAGCAGCCGGCCCTGCCCGCCCCGCGCCCGGACCTGTTCACCGCCGGCCCGCGGCAGATCCGCAGCGCGCTGCTGCTGCCGTCCTGGCACCGGCCCGGGTCGGCCCGGCTGCCCGTGCTGCTGGACCCCTACGGCGGCCCGCACTCCCAGCGGGTGCTGGCCATGGCGGACGCGTTCCACACCTCGCAGTGGTTCGCCGAGCAGGGCTTCGCGGTCCTGGTCGCGGACGGCCGGGGCACCCCCGGCCGCGGCCCGGGCTGGGACCGGGAAGTCTGGCACGACTTCGCCGGGCCAGTCCTGGACGACCAGGCCGAGGCGCTGCGCGAGGCGGCGGCGCGCTGCCCGGACGCGGACACCAGCCGGGTGGCCATCCGGGGCTGGTCCTTCGGCGGGTACCTGGCCGCCCTGGCGGTGCTGCGCCGCCCGGACGTGTTCCATGCCGCGGTGGCGGGCGCACCGGTGACGCTATGGCAGCTGTACGACACCCATTACACCGAACGCTACCTGGGCCTCCCGGACGAGCAGCCGCAGGTGTACGGGGAGAACTCACTGCTGGCGGATGCGCCCCGGCTGTCCCGCCCGCTGCTGCTGATCCACGGGCTCGCGGACGACAACGTGGTGGCCGCGCACACCCTGCGGTTCTCCTCCGCGCTGCTGGCCGCCGGGCGGCCGCACAGCGTGCTGCCGCTGTCCGGCGTGACCCACATGACCCCGCAGGAGGAGGTGGCGGAGAACCTGCTGCTGCTCCAGGTGGACTTCCTCCGCCGCGCCCTGGGCCTGCCGGATGCCCCGGCCGGGCGGGCTGTGTAGTGAGAGTCACACGCTCTGGAATGCCCTGACCGGCTTGGTGGTGATATGCAGTTGACTAAGGTTTCGCTTTGCAGTGCGCGAGCGGCCCGGGGGCTGCCGGCAGGCGCGAGACGATCCCACTGAGCTCAAGGGCGGAGACGTCACCGATGACGCAGGCAACTCAGGCGCCGGGCAGGACCCGCGCGCAGATCAGGGAAGCCACGCTGCGCAAGGACCCGTGGTGGCGCCAGCCCGCCATCACCGCGGCCGCGCTCGCAGTCGTGGTCATCTACCTGACCTGGGCGTCGCTGGTCAACGCGGACTACTTCTGGAAGCCGTACATCTCCCCGCTGTACTCCCCGTGCCTGGCGACCACCTGCGCCAAGGGTGCCGGGTTCGACTGGATCCCCTGGCTGACCTGGCTGACCCCGGCCATCATCATCATCGGCGGGCCGATGGGCTTCCGGCTGACCTGCTACTACTACCGGAAGGCCTACTACCGGGCCTTCTGGCGGGCGCCGGCGGCCTGCGCGGTGCGCGAGCCGCACGCCAAGTACACCGGCGAGACCCGGCTGCCGCTGATCCTGCAGAACGTGCACCGCTACTTCTTCTGGATCGCGCTCGTGTTCAACGTGATCCTGTCCGCGGACGCGGTGATCGCTTTCCGCAACCACCAGGGCCAGTGGGGTCACATGGGCCTCGGCACGCTGATCCTGATCGTCAACGCGGCCCTGCTGTGGCTGTACTCGCTGTCCTGCCACGCATGCCGGCACGCCGTCGGCGGCAGGCTCAAGCACTTCTCCAAGCACCCGGCGCGGTACTGGATGTGGACCCAGGTGTCCAGGCTGAACGCCAAGCATCAGCAGTTCGCCTGGGTATCCCTGTTCTGTTGTGCTGTTCACCGATCTCTACATCCGGCTGGTGGCCAGTGGCGCCATCACCGACCCGCGGTTCTTTTAGACCGCCCCCGCGAAGCCAGCAGAAGAAGGCACACAGGCGCAGATGAGTGACATCGACCGGCTCTCCTACGACGTCGTGGTGATCGGCGCCGGCGGCTCGGGCCTGCGGGCGGCGATCGAGGCACGCCAGGCGGGCAAGAAGACCGCGATCATCTCCAAGTCGCTGTTCGGCAAGGCGCACACGGTCATGGCCGAGGGCGGCTGCGCCGCGGCCATGGGCAACGTCAACCCGAAGGACAACTGGCAGGTGCACTTCCGCGACACCATGCGCGGCGGCAAGTTCCTGAACAACTCGCGGATGGCCGAACTGCACGCCAAGGAGGCACCGGACCGGGTCTGGGAGCTCGAGGCGTGGGGCGCGCTGTTCGACCGGACCAAGGACGGCAAGATCAGCCAGCGCAACTTCGGCGGTCACGAGTACCCGCGGCTGGCGCACGTCGGCGACCGGACCGGCCTGGAGATGATCCGCACCCTGCAGCAGCGGGTGGTCGCGCTGCAGCAGGAGGACGCCAGGGAACTCGGTGACCCCGAGGCGATGATCAAGGTCTTCGCGGAGACCACGATCACCGAGTTGCTGAAGGACGGCGAGCGGATCGCCGGGGCGTTCGGCTATTTCCGTGATCGCGGCCAGTTCGTCGTCTTCGAGGCGCCGGCCGTGGTGCTGGCCACCGGCGGCATCGGGAAGACCTTCAAGGTCAGCTCGAACTCCTGGGAGTACACCGGGGACGGCCACGCGCTCGCGCTGCTGGCCGGCGCCAAGCTGCTGAACATGGAGTTCGTCCAGTTCCACCCCACGCACATGGTCTGGCCGCTGTCGGTGCGCGGGCTGCTGGTCACCGAGTCGGTGCGCGGTGACGGCGGGGTGCTGCGCAACTCCGAGGGCAAGCGGTTCATGTTCGGCTACGTGCCGGACGTGTTCCGCGCGATGTACGCGGAGACCGAGGAAGAGGCCGACCGCTGGTACGACGACCCGGAGCACAACCGGCGCCCGCCCGAACTGCTGCCCCGCGACGAGGTGGCCCGGTCGATCAACGCCGAAGTCAAGGCGGGCCGCGGGTCACCGCACGGCGGGGTGTTCCTCGACGTGTCCACCCGGCTGCCCGCCGAGGTGATCCTGCGCAAGCTGCCGTCCATGTACCACCAGTTCAAGGAACTGGCCGACGTGGACATCACCAAGGAGCCGATGGAGGTCGGCCCGGCCCAGCACTACGTGATGGGCGGCGTGGAGGTGGACCCGGACAGCGGGGCGTCCTGCGTGCCCGGCCTGTTCGCGGCCGGCGAGGTGTCCGGCGGCATGCACGGCTCCAACCGGCTGGGCGGCAACTCCCTGTCCGACCTGCTGGTCTTCGGCCGCCGGGCCGGGATGGGCGCGGCCGACTACGTGACCAGCCTGGACGGCGCCCGGCCGGCGGTAACCGACGCCGAGGTGGCCGCGGCGCAGGCCGAGGCGGTGGCGCCGCTGGAGCGGGCCGGCGGGGAGAACCCGTACACGGTGCACGCCGAGGTCCAGCAGACCATGAGCGACCTGGTCGGCATCATCCGCCGGGAGGACGAGATCAAGGCCGCGCTCGCCGAGCTGGAGAAGCTGCGCGAGCGGGCCGCCCAGGTCAGCGCGGAGGGCGGCAGCGCCTACAACCCGGGCTGGCACCTGGCCCTGGACCTGCGCAACATCATGCTGATCGCGGACTGCGTGGCGCAGGCGGCGCTGGAGCGGCAGGAAAGCCGCGGCGGGCACACCCGCGATGACTTCCCCGGGATGAACCCGGAATGGCGCAAGATCAACCTGATCTGCGCGCTGGACGGCGACCGGGTGACGCTCACCCGCCAGCCGCTGCCCGCCGATGCGCGACGACCTGATCGCCCTGTTCGACGTGGCCGAGCTCAAGAAATACATGACGGAAGAGGAGCTCGCCGGGCTGCCCGCCGCTGCTCCAGAGGAGACACACTGATGGCCTACAAGGCACAGCTCCGGGTCTGGCGCGGTGACGCCGGGCAGGGCTCTCTGGCCGACTACTCGGTCGAGGTGAACGAGGGCGAGGTAGTCCTGGACGTCCTGCACCGGCTGCAGGCCACCCAGGCGGGAGACCTCGCGGTCCGGTGGAACTGCAAGGCCGGCAAGTGCGGATCCTGCTCCATGGAGATCAACGGGCGGCCCAAGCTGGCCTGCATGACGCGGATGAACACGTTCACCGAGGACGAGACGATCACGCTCACCCCGCTGCGGACCTTCCCGGTGATCCGGGACCTGGTCACCGACGTGGCGTTCAACTACGCGAAGGCCCGGGAGATCCCCTCGTTCACCCCGGACCCGTCGGTCGGGCTGGGCGAGTTCCGGATGCAGCAGGTAGATGTGCAGCGCTCGCAGGAGTTCCGCAAGTGCATCGAGTGCTACCTGTGCCAGAACACCTGCCACGTGATCCGGGATCACCCGGAGAACGAGCGCGAGTTCGCGGGCCCGCGGTTCCTGATGCGGATCGCCGAGCTGGAGATGCACCCGGCCGACACCGCCGACCGGCGGGAGATCGCCCAGGATGACTTCGGCCTCGGCTACTGCAACATCACCAAGTGCTGCACCGAGGTCTGCCCGGAGAACATCAAGATCACCGACAACGCGCTGATCCCGATGAAGGAGCGCGTGGCCAGCCGCAAGTACGACCCGCTGGTCTGGCTCGGCAGCAAGATCGCCCGCCGCCCCCGGCACGACACCCCGGCCATCCCCAGCAAGAAGGCCTGAGCCGGCGACCGTGGCCGCCGTGGGGCCGCCGAAGGCAGCGCCACGGCGGCGGCATCCGACCATTACATTGGGTTCCGGTGACCGAAGCCGTGATCCGGCGGCCCGTGGGCGCGGACGTGGCGGCGATCGCGAGTGGACGCTGGAGCAGGCGGGCGATCACGCAGTGTCCAGCGGCTTAAATGCCTTGATCTCGGGTTGTCCGGGGCGGTATGGCCAGGGCGGCCGGACCCGCCTAGTTGCTGAGGAGTTTCCGCTCGCCAGAGCCCTAGGGCCGCTCCAGTCTGGTCGGTGCCCAGCAGCCGGTAACGAACCGCCAGCGCTGCCGCCTCGACCCGCGAGTGCACCCCCAGCTTGGTCAGCACACCCTGGATGTGGGTGCGCACAGTCCCCGGCGAGACGCCGAGTTCAGCCGCCATGGCCGAAGTATCGAGCCCGTCAACCATGAGGCCCAGGCAATCCCGCTCCCGGTGGCTGAGGTAGTCCGCAAGCCGGTGCGGGTCGTCCCGCCGTTGCGGGCGCCGCCCGGCCATAACCCGGGGCATGTCCACTACGACCTCGCCACGCCGCACCCGGTCGATGGCGGCAAAGACGGCTGCAACCCCCCTGGTCTTATGCAGGTACCCGGCCGCCCCGGACTGCAGCGCACGGAATACCCCGTCGGTGCCAGGATTAGCGGTGAGCACCAGGATCTTCGTGGCCGGGCTGGCGTCGAGCATTTCTCCGATTACCTCAATGCTGTCGGCCCCGGCGATGTAGCGGTTGAGAAGGCAGATGTCCGGCTTCCGCTGCCGCAACGCCTGCAGTGTCCCCGTGAGCGGTGTGTGACACGGTGACCGTATAGCCGCGCTTTTCAAGAACAGCGGCCATGGCATCGAGGAATACGCCATGATCGTCGCCGAGAACCAGGCTGGTCATGGCGGACCCCCTCCCACTCCGCCGCCATATCACCACCGGCGAGCTGGCCTTGCACTGCTGGCAATGGCCCGCTGCCGTATTGGTTGATCCTAGTTCTCCGTATTCCCACAGGGAACTATCAGTAACGCAATCCGCCGAGAGTGAGACTAGGCCAGTTGGCTGGCCTCCTAGCAGGGGGAACTGCTGCGATGGTGTATGCCGCCAGCAGCGCATCGCGGAGCGCGGCCTCGGTGAACCGGGTACCAAGCCTGGCCCGCGCGGCCGCAGCCATCCGAGCCGCCGCGGGCGGGGAATCGAGGAGATAGCGCACCGCCTCGGCCAGCATCCGTGGCCTGGCCGGCGGTACCAGCAGGCCTGTCTCACCGGGGATCACCACGTCGGGCACCGCATTGACCGCCGTGGCCACCACGGGCACCCCGCTGGCCATGGCCTCCACTACTGCCGTGGGCAGTCCTTCATACCTGCTGGACAGGGCGAACACGTCGAAGGCGGGCAGCAGGTCCGGCACGTCCGCGCGATCCCCCGCCAGCACCAGCCGAACCCATGGCGTGGACCTGGCCAGGCTGGCCACCCGGGCAGCGAGCTCACCGCCGCCAACCCACACCCCGATCACGTCCCGGCGGCCAAGCCCGGCCAGGGCAGCCACAAAGTCCTCAGGAGCCTTCTGGTAGGTCAGCCGGCCAACCGCGCCGACCACGGTGGCATCAGCGGGCACTCCCAGCGCAAGGCGGGCGCGCCTTCGCGCTAGCCGGAACGCGGCAGCATCCACGGGACCGGCGGCGCCCACGCCGTCCACAACCACACCGATCACCTTGATCCGCTCCGGCGGGGCAAGCCTGCGGCGTACCGCCTCCACGGCGACGCCGGTGCCCACGCACAGTGTCACATCGGTCAGCCGCCCGAGGCGGCGCTCGATGGCCACGTAGGCACGGCGGCGGGGCGCCGACTGGAATTCGTGGAACGGGAAGCCATGGTAGGTGTGCACGATCCGGGGCACGCCGCTGCGGTGCGCGGCCAGCCGGCCGAGTGCGCCTGCCTTGGCGCAGTGAGTGTGCACGACACCGAAGTCACCCTGCCGCAGCAGCATGCCGAGCCGCCGCAGCGCGCGCGCGTCGCTGCGCAGGTTGACCGGGGCGCGAAGCGAGGGCTCGAGGATCACCGGCAGCCCGGCGGTGGCCGCCTGTCCCAGCAGCCGGTCGCTTCCGCTGCCGGTGATGACCACTGTCTCAAACTCATCCTGGTCCAGAGCGCTGACACCACGGAGAGCGTGTGCGCCCGCGCCGCCGTCCAGCCGGGTGATGACCGTCGCGACCCGCAGGCGGCCAGCCTGGCCGGCGGAGCGCCGGTCATCCCGTCTGCTCCGGCGCGGGGCAGCCCGGCCGCGCGGGCTACATGGACGGCTTCGAGCCGACTGTGCACGTCCAGCTTGACGAAGATGTTGCGGATGTGAGTTCGCACCGTGTCGGTCGAGATCATCAGGTCCTGGGCCATCTGCTGGTTGCGCTTGCCTTCCATCATGCTCAGCAGCACGTCTCGTTCCCGCGGGCTGAGCGCGCTGAGCAGGTTCTCGTGCTCCCGGGCGCGGCGGACGTCTTTCCTGAGCTGACGGAGGATCTCGCCCAGCATCACCGGGGGGAACCAGGACTTGCCCTCGACGACGCCACGCACAACGGTCTCGAGTTCCTCGGCGCCCTGCTCCTTGGCCACCCAGGCGGACACCCCCGCCCGCGCCGCTTCTACCGCATGCGCCACGGCGTGGTCGGAGCTCAAGATGACCACGTGACCCTCCGGCGCGGCAGCTACCAGGCGCTGCAGCAGCCCGCCTACGGCCGAGCCAAGCTGCTCCACCTCGATCGTGATGACATCCGGGCGCACCCCGCGGACAATGTCCAGCAGGCTGGGGTCGGCGGTGGCGCACCGCCCGGCCACCCAGATGTCCGTGGCCGCGGACAACCGGGACGCCAGCGCTTCGGTAACCATCAGATGGTCATCGACGAGCAGCAACCGAACCGGATTCATGGACTCACTTTGCACCATTGTGCCCGAGACATCCCCTTCCAGATGTATTATCGCCACCTCCTACTGACCTGGGACCGTGCAGTACGACCCGGGAAAAGCCGATCGCGTCCAGGGATGAGCCCGCGGCGTCGGTGACATGGGACCTAATCCTTGCCCTTCTGCCGTGCCCGGAGCGGGCTCCACTGCTCCTGCCGCCATCCGTAGCTCCTGGGCCGCTCTGCGGGACGTGCCGAACCGGCCCCGGGCGGTGCCGGTGCCCAGCCGCTCGTAGAGGTCATCGATGCGTGCGGTCACTGCCTCGATGCCGTATTCCTGCTCGACCGCGGGAGCGCTCTTGCGTTCCCGCGGGCCCGCCGCCACCTCGGCGGCGAGCACCTCCCCCAGCGCGCTGACGGTGGCGGGAACCCGGCGCGCCCGCTCCACGTCGAGGCCGCGTAGCGCCGGGCAGGTGGTGTAAAGCACCGGCGCCCCGTTGGCGAGGGCTTCAAGGACAGACAGGCCGAACGCCTCCTGTGCGGAGGATGCTACAAACAGGTCAAGCGCGGACAGCATCGCCGCGACGTCATGGCGCTCGCCGGCGAAGATCACCCGGTTAGTCACCCCACAGGCATGGGCCACCTCCTCCAGGTGTCCGCGTTCCTGGCCCTTGCCGACGAGCAGGAGCCTGACCCGGTCGCCCAGGAGCGGCGCCGCGGCCTTGATCACGAGATCGAACTGCTTCTGCGGGTCGAACCGGCCCAGTACGCCGATGACATAGTCGTCCGGCCCGAGGCCAAACTCAGCGCGTGCCCTGCGGCGTGCCGCCGGGTCGAAGGCCACCCGCCCCAGGTCAACGCCGTTGGGGATGACGGTGATCCGGGCAGCGGGGACGCCCCAGGCCACCAGCCGGTCCCGGACCGTTTCCGAGACCGCGACCGTGCCGAGGGAGAGCCGTTCGGTGGCCAGGTACAGGAAGCGGACACGGCGGGTCATCCGCCGCCGCTCCAGGTGCGTCTCACCGATCGAATGCTCGGTGCTCACCACGACCGGCGTCCTGGCCAGCCAGGCGGCGGTGCGGCCGTAGATCTGCGCTCGGTAGAGGTGCGCGTGCACCACGTCGTAACCGCCCTCGCGGATCAGGCGGCGCAACCGCAGCAAGGCCGACATCTGGGTGTTGCGCTTCATCCCGATATCGCGTACCCGCCCGCCATCGGCACGGATCATGTCCGCCACCGGCCCTGGGTTATAGAGCGTCACCACGTCTGACTCGTGCCGGGTGTGCTGGAGCATCGAGCGCAAGCTGAAGCTCAGCTCCACCGACTCCCAGGCCCGTGATCACATGCAGGACCTTCACGGCCTGCCTCCCTGCGCCGAGCCCGGCACGAGGCTGCCGGGAGATGGCAGGACCGCCGGAGGATCGAGTGTACCGGCTGCCGGAGCGGCGGCCGTGACGGGCTGGGAAGCGGTCGGCGTACAGGCCACTGGGTGCAACACCCCGGCCACCACGGCGGGCATGGTGCGGGCCAGGATCACCAGGTCGAGCCAGAACGACCAGCACTCAATGTAGGAATTGTCGAACCGGATCCGGCCGCGGATGGATGTGTCTCCGTTCAGGCTATGTACCTGAGCCCAGCCGGTCATCCCGGCCCGGATGCGCTGCCGGTCGCCGTAGCCCGGGATCTCCTGCGCGAACTGCAGGGCAAAGTACGGCCGCTCGGGCCGTGGCCCGACCAGGGACATCTCCCCGCGCAGCACGTTGACCAGCTGGGGCAGCTCGTCCAGGTGGGAGGCGCGGAGGAACCAGCCGAATCGCGTGCACTGCCGCTCCGACGGGGTCCAGTATCTATCCGGGTCGAGGTGCCCGGCCACCGTGCGCAGTTTGACGATCTCAGCCAGCTGGCCCGAACCGACGACGCGGACCTGCCGGAACAGCGCCGGGCGCCGCAACTGCAGCCGCGATACGACGGCCAGGGCTATGAGCAGCGGGGTGGTCAGCACCAGCAGCGCCGCGGCGGCGGCCAGGTCGAAGGCCCGCTTCAGCGCGAGCCGGGCGGCCAGCCGACGGCGCCCGCGCAGCGGCAGCAAGGGAAGGCCACCGATCTCATCCAGGCCGCCTCGCGGCACGGCTGCATCGAGCGCGGGCAACCGGGGCATGACGCACACGTCCGCTCCGGCCGCGCGGCAGGCGCGCAGCACCGGCGCCAGGTCCGCGCCCGGTGCCCCCGGGGCACACGATGACGCGGCTGATCCGGTGCCGCGTGGCCACCGCTTCCAGGTCGGCCAGCTGGCCGAGGACCGGCAGCCAGGTCGCGCCCGGGCCGGGAACGGGCCGGAGCGGCCCGTCCGGGCCCGGGCCGGAAGCCAGCCAGCCGACCGGCCTCAGCCCCAGGTCCGGCTGCCGCTGCAGCAGCCCCGCGAGCTGGTAGGCGGTCTCCTCCACGCCGACCAGCAAGGCAGCCCCGGAGAGCCAGCCATGCCGGTGCGCCGCGCGCAATCCGGCCATGGCTATTACCCGGCAGGCGAGCAGCAGTCCGGCCGCCGCCAGGGCCAGAGCCGCCCCCTGGCTGGCCGGTGTCCTGGGGAGCACGCAGGCGACGCCGAACGCGACGGCAGCGCAGATGCGGCCCGCCTGGTCGAGCACCCGCAGGCAGATCCGGAGCCGGTGCAGGCCGCTGGCTGCCAGCGCAGCCCAGGCGGCTGTGGCGTAGACGGCTGCCCGCCAGCCCCCGAGCCCCGTGCTGGCCGCCGCGCAGGCCAGAGCGACGAGGTCGGCAAGCGGCAGCGTCAGGCGGATGGCGGCCTGGCCCGGTGCGAACCATGCGGCAGTCATGGGACCGCTCCTACCGCAACGCCAGCCCGGCGGTCCGCCGCGGCGGACAGCCCGCGGGTGACCGCAGGCGCGGCATGGGCGGTGCCATACACGAACCGCATGACGGGGCCGAAGCTGGGTGCCACACCGGGGCCCGCGAAAAAGAGACCTGGCACCGAGGACTGGTAGTCCCGGCCGACTGCGGGCGTGCCCGCAACCGTGCGCAGCCGCGCCCACAACGCGTCCCCGAGGAAAGCCAGCCTGCCGAGGTCGGACCGGTAGCCAGTGGCCGCGATGACATGGTCGGCGGTCAGCTCGGCCCGCGCGCCCTCGCGGGTGACCAGGCCGAGCCGCACCCCGCTCGCCTCGGGCCGCGCCCAGTCCAGGGCATAACCAGTCAGCACCGGGAATACGCCGTCCACCCGGGGCCGCAGCCAACTGGCTCCCGCCGGGCCGAGCGCGGTCCTGGCCCGATGCACCCTGGTGGCCGGGGGCAGGTGCCGGAAAAGCCCAGGGCGGGTGGAGTAGAACCAGGTGGCCCAGCCTGAACCGAGCCCGGCCTCCGGTTCCCGCATCCGCCGCAGCAGCGGGCGGTCCGGGGGGAGCGGCGGCCCGTTCCAGGCAACCTGCGTCTCGCGCATCACGATCCGGGCCCGGGCGCCGCTCTCGTGCAGCAGGGCCGCGCTCTCCAGTGCCGACTGGCCGCCCCCGATGACAACGACGTCCTGGCCGCGGAAGCTAGAAAGGTCGGAATGCGCGCTGCTGTGCGTGCATGCGACCGCCGGCAGCCCAGCGAGCTCGGCGGGCAGGTATGCGAAGTGCTCGATGCCGGTAGCGATCACTACCTTGCGGGCGGCGCATACGGTCCCGTCAGCCAGGCCGACCTGGAACCGGCCTTCCCCGGGGGTAACGCTCGAGACCAGGACCTCCTCGAGGCTTGGGGGAGAGCTCTGCGGCGAACCACAGCCCGTACGCCACGAACGTGTCCAGCGGCACGGGAAGCCCGTAGTCCTCGTAGGGGCGCCCGCTGTGGCGGCAGAACGCCGCCAGGGTGTGCGTCGCGCCCGGGGCGGCCAGGTTCGAGGCGAATCCCTGCGACTTCAGGAACATCCCCTCGGGCATGGCCGACCGCCACGGATGCAGCGGTATCCCGAACTGGCGGAACCCCACTCCAGCTGCGCGGAGGTGTGCCGCGACCGACAGCCCGTACGGCCCGGCGCCCACGATGGCCACGTCCACGGTTCCGTTCATGCGGTGTCCCCTAGTCATCCGGATCCCGCGTCCCAAGTCGGCTAACCGCGCCCGCCAGCACCGGGCGCGGTCTGGTCCCGGTGGGTCCGGTGCCGCCCGTCCCCCGCCGACTCCGGCCGTGCTTGGCGGACGCGCACCCCTGGCTGTAACGTGGCTCGTCGCGCGCCCCTGCCCTGTGGCGCTGGGTGAACGGGCGGCTGGCCGCCCGCCAGACTGGGCGCAGGCACATCAGCCCGAATGGCCGGAGGTCGTCACGCGCGAACCAGGCGACCTCGTCCACTCCGCGCACGGCTCGGGCCCACGCCAGTGGGGTCAGGTCGCCGCGGCGCCAATAACCGAGCGCCCCGAGCGGGTCGTAGTTCTCGACCACGAACGAGCGGCCGTCCACCTGCGCCGCGTCGGGTACGGCCTGGCCGGTCAGATCCAGGTAGGCGGCCCGCACCACGTCCACCCCGGCGGTGTCGCGGAAGAGCCGGAACTGCGCGCCCAGCATGAGCACCGCTGGGCGGCCGATCCGTCGGGCCAGCTGCAGCAAGCCCGCACAAACCCGTTCGGTATCTCCGGGGGCCGGCTGCCAGGACAGGCGGCCGTGCCAGCAGCGGGAGGCCGCGGCAGGTGCCCACGGTCCCTCGTGCACGCCATACACGGGAATCCCCAGCCGGCCCAGGCTGCGGATCGCGCCGAGGCCGCCGTGGTGCATCACGTTCGGGCCGAATTTCAGCACCACCGCGGGGGTGGTCCGGTCTGTGGGCAGGAGATCGCTGGTCATCGTGGCTCAGACAAACATTGCCGCCCGTCCCCCGGCCCGGCTCGGCTAACAGGAGCAGACCGCCTGCGCAGGGTCATGCTCCTCGCGGCATGGGCGAGGCGGCCGACGGCCGGGACCTCATGGGCGAGTCGGGTGACGGCCGCGGCCGCATGGCCGAGGGACCCCGAGCCGGGTCCCTGGTAAGACCAGGTCAGCCAGTGCCACAGCCCTTTGGCCCAGAGCCGGTGCGAGGAATCGGCATCGCCGATGTAAATACGCGGCAGGGCGTGCTGCCCGGTCTGCGCAATAGGCCAGATGGCGCAGGCGTAGTCATAACCGGCGTCCTCAGCACTCTTGATGACGCGACGGTCGATGCTGGCGTACGGGTAGCAGAATCCGGCCACCTCCTGGCCGCTGACCTGTCGCAGGATGTCGCGGCTGGCTGCGGTCTCCGCCACAAGTTCCGAGTCGGCGACGGCAGGAAGGGATACATGGCGCAGCCCGTGCGAGCCGATCTCCATGCCGGCGTCCGCCACCCGCCGTACCTGATCGGCCGTGAGCAGCGCCTTGCGCGGGCTGTCTGGGTCCCAGGCGTTTTCACCCCCCAGACGGTCGGCGATCACGAACACGGTCGCGGTAAAGCCGTGGCGTGCCAGCACCGGCAGCACATACTGGGCGAAGTCCGCATAGCCGTCGTCAAAGGTGAGGCCCACCAGGCGGCGTCCGTTTCCGTGCCGGCGCGCCTCGAGCAGCTCGCGGACGGACACCCCGGTCAGGCCCCGCCCGCGCAGCCAGCTCATCTGCTGCTCGAACCGCGCCGGGCTGACGGTGATCCGACACGGGTGGTGCTCATAGGGGCTGACTGAGTGATACATCATGATCGGGGGCATGCCGTTGGTGCCCGATCTGATGTCCCGTGCCTGGCCGTGTTCAGTCTGCTTAGCCATGCTCCCATCCCTCGCCCAGGTCGGCCGCCACCCGCGGGCCTGGCCACGGGCGGCCCAGTCTCCCAGCGAGCCACTCGGTGGTGCGGCATAGCCCCTCGACGAGATCGACCGTTGGCTCCCAGCCCAGCAACGTCCTGGCCAGCGTGATGTCGGGCCGCCGCCGGACTGGGTCATCTACTGGCAGCGGCCTGAACACGATCGGCGAGGCGGAACCGGTGACCGCCAGTACCTGGTCGATCAGCTCCAGCACGGTGATCTCGGTGGGGTTGCCGATGTTGACCGGCCCGACGACATCGGATCGGTCCAGCAAGAGAATCCCCCGGACCTCATCCTCCACATAGCAGAAGCTCCTGGTCTGGGTTCCGTCGCCGTACACGGTGAGCGGCCGGCCCTTAAGCGCCTGGGCTAGCAGGTTGGAGACCACCCGCCCATCACAGGGTCGGAGCCGGGGCCCGTAAGTGTTGAAGATCCTGGCGATCCGCACATCGATGCCATGAGTGCGGTGATACGCCATGGTCATGGCTTCGGAGAACCGCTTGGCCTCGTCATAGACGCTGCGGAATCCGATCGGGTTCACATGGCCCCAGTAGTCCTCGGTCTGCGGATGGACCTGCGGGTCCCCGTAGACCTCACTGGTGGAAGCCAGCAGGAACCGGGCCTGCTTGACCCTGGCCAGCTCCAGGCAATTGCTGGGTCCCCCGGCTTCCGGCTGTCAGCGTCTCGATGGGGTATTCCAGGTAATCCCGCGGTGAGGCGGGGCTGGCCAGGTGGAAGATCGAGTCCACGGGGCCTGGTACATCTACGAGCGCGCTGACGTCCTGGTGGAGAACGCTGAATCCCGGGCGGCCAAGGAGATGGGCCAGGTTCTCCATGGACCCGGTGATCAGATTGTCCACGCATACGACGTCGTCACCGCGGCTCAAGAGTTGCTCGCACAGATGGGAGCCGAGGAATCCGGCCCCACCGGTAACGATCGGCTCTCATGGCCGGCCGATTCCCTGGTAGCCGGAACCCGGCGAGGCGCATGCGGACGGGGTCGAGCAGGTTGCGGGCATCCACGATGCAGGGGCTGGCCATGAGCGAGCTGATCTTGTCGAAGTCCAGCCAGCGCAGTTCCTCCCACTCGGTCAAGATGGCGAGGACGGATGCGTCCCGGCAGGCTCCGTACGGTTCCAGGCACACCTCCAGGCCGGGCAGGGCCTGGCGCACAGTCGGATCGTAGGCGCGCACTCTGGCCCCGGCTCGGCGAGGCGGTTCGATGATGGCGATGGCCGGTGAGTGGCGGCGGTCGTCGGTCCCGGCTTTGAACGTCAGCCCCCAGGCCGCCACGGTGACGCCGGCAAGGGACCCGCCCGCCATGGCCTCGATCTTGGCCACGACCCGGCCCTGCTGCTCCTCGTTAACAGCGATCGCACCGCGCAGCAGGCTGAAGTCGTAGCCCGCGTCCTCGCAGATGCGGATCAGGGCGCTGGGTGTCCTTGGGCAGGCAACTACCTCCCCACCCGGGGCCGGGCTGCAGGACATCGAACCCGATCCGCCGGTCGTAGCCCATGCCCAGGATCACGTCCCTGACGTCCGCCCCGACGGCCTCACAGAGGCTGGCGAGGGCGTTGACGAAGCTCAGCCTGGTGGCGAGGAAGGCGTTGGAGGCGTACTTGATGAGCTCCGCCGACGATGGGGTGGTGATCACCACCGGAGCGTTGGTGCTGCTCGAACAGCCGGGCCACCCGGAGCGCGGCCGTTTGCGTCGTCGCTGCCGATGACGATGCGGTCAGGGCTCTGGCAGTCGCGAACGGCAGTGCCCTCGCGCAGGAATTCGGGGTTGGACACCACGGGCACGTCGTCTCGTCCCAGCGCCTGCTAGATGGCGCGCGCGGACCCACGGGGACTGTCGATTTGTTGATCACGATCGACCCGCGGCTCAGCCGGGGTCCGATCTCCCTCGGCGACCGTCAGGATGTAGGACATGTCGGCGGATCCATCAGCGCGCTCGGGAGTGGGAAGGCACAGGAAGACGAACTCCCGGCCCGGCGCTGCCGCCGCGCCCCCAGGACGAACCTGAGCCGCCCCTTCGCCAGCCCGTCCCGGACCAGTTGATCGAGTCCCGTCCTCCAGCATGGGGAATCTCGCCCCGTGACAGCATCGCCACCTTCTCCGGCACGATGTCGGCACAGGAGACGTCGTGAGCCCAGGTCGGCCAGGCAGGCAGCCGTGACAAGCCCTACATAGCCGGCGCCAATGACGGCCACCCGGCTCATCTGCTCCGGTTCCTCATCTTGATTCTCAACCCCCGCTCTCGGCCCACCTCGGGACGTTATGTCCAGGGCGGCCCGGTGGGCGTTACCAGAGAGATGATTTCTCCTACGACGTTTGGTCGAAAGGACACATTAAGCAGCATTTACAGGTTCCACCTAGTTCGTCGTAGCGTAACTCACCCCTCTGGTAACGCCCATCGGGCCGCCCTGGAAATAAGGTCCCCAAGGTGGGCCGATAAGTGGCGGCACAGTGCCATCCACTGATCGGGAAGGGAAACGCACGAAGTTGAAGACTGCGCTGATCACAGGGATTACCGGCCAGGACGGGTCGTACCTGGCCGAGTTGCTGCTGGACAAGGGGTACGAGGTCCACGGGATCTGCGCCGGTCGTCCAGCTTCAACACCGAGCGCATCGACCACCTCTACCAGGACCCGCACGAGAGCGGCCGCGAGCTGTTCCTGCACTACGGCGACCTGTCCGACTCGGTGTCGCTGGTGAACCTGCTGCGCGAGATCCAGCCGGACGAGGTGTACCACCTCGGCGCGCAGAGCCACGTGCGAGTGTCAGCTTCGACATGCCCGAGTACACCGCGCGACATCACCGGGCTCGGCACCATCCGCCTGCTCGAGGCGATCCGCGACGCCGAGGTCGAATACCCGCTTCTACCAGGCGTCGAGCTCGGAGATGTTCGGCGCGGCGCGCGCCGCCGCAGAACGAGACGACGCCGTTCCACCCGCGCTCGCCCTACGGCGCGGCGAAGGTCTACGGCTACTGGATCACGGTGAACTACCGCGAGGCGTACGGGATGTTCGCCGTCAACGGGATCCTGTTCAACCACGAGTCACCGCGCCGCGGCGAGACCTTCGTCACCCGCAAGATCACGCGCGCGGTCGCGCGCATCAAGCGCGGCCTGCAGGACGAGCTGTACCTCGGCAACCTCGACGCGGTGCGCGACTGGGGGTACGCGCCGGAGTACGTCGAGGCCATGTGGCGGATGCTGCAGGCCGACGCCCCCACCGACTACGTGGTCGCCACCGGCACCGCTGCACGGTGCGCGACTTCGCCGCCGCCGCCTTTGCGTCGGCAGGGCTTGATTGGCAGGACCACGTCGAGGTTGATCCGAATTACTACCGCCCTTCAGAGGTGGACTACTTGCTTGGCGATGCGACGAAAGCCAGTCAGTTGCTCGGCTGGACCCCGGTCACTGATTGGGCCGCGCTAGCGCGTCTGATGACCGAAGCCGACTGCCGCCAGGTTGACGATCAGCTCGCCGGCCGGTCGTGCGCGTAGACCGGTGACCTGAGTGGCGGAAATGGGTAAAGTTAGAATGTCCAATTATTCAGAATTTCAGTGCCGTACTGCCGTCGGTGTGCGTGAGGACGGTCAGCCGTTGCCCGTTGACGCACGCATCCACGTTGCCGGGCACCGAGGACTCGTAGGCAGCGCGATCTGGCGGCACCTGCAGGAGCGTGGGCACACTAGCCTGATGGGCTGGACCTCCGCCGAGCTGGATCTTCGCGACAGGAACGCGGTCTTCGCCTGTTACGAGCACGAACGTCCGCAGGTTGTCGTGCTCGCCGCGGCCAAGGTCGGCGGGATTCTGGCGAACTCGACCTACCCGGCGGACTTCCTGTCGGACAACCTGAGGATCCAGCTCAACGTCATCGACGCGGCCGCCAAAGTCGGGGTCGAACGGCTGTTGTTCCTCGGCTCTTCATGCATCTACCCCAAGTTCGCTCCGCAGCCGATCCGGGAGGAATACCTGCTGAGCGGGTCGCTGGAGTCAACCAACGACGCATACGCGATCGCGAAGATCGCCGGCGTGCTGCACGTGCAGGCGATGCGCCGGCAGTATGGCATGCGCTGGATCTCGGCGATGCCGACGAACCTTTACGGACCCGGCGACAACTTCGATCCGCAGACCTCCCACGTGTTGCCAGCGATGATCCGCCGGTTCCACGAGGCGAAGACTTCGGGAGCGCCGTCGGTGACCCTCTGGGGCACTGGGCAGCCGCGCCGGGAGTTCCTGCACGTCGACGACCTGGCCCGTGCCTGTGTCGTTCTTGCTGGAGCACTATGACGAGCCGGCGCCAATCAACGTCGGCACCGGGCGAGGACGTGACGATCCGCGAACTGGCCGAAACGGTGGCTGATCGTCGGATATACGGGGACATGGAATTGGACACCTCGAAGCCGGACGGGACGCCGCGCAAGCTTCTCGACGTGGCGCGAGTGAAGGCATTGAGCTGGGCACCCCAGATTGCGTTGAATGATGGGATCCGCGGGACCTACGAGTGGTTCCAGAAAGAGTATTGCCTCACGAGATAGCAGTGCTTGTGACCCGCCGCTCTGGACGGTTATCCCCGGCAGGGCGAGCTTCAGGCGCTCCCGGCGTTGACCGCGATACCGAACAGTCCCGCCCTGTCCGCTGATGGGCAGACGATGGTCTGGTAGCCAGGATGCCGCCTGGCAAAGGTCACAAAGCCGTTGTGCGTGGCGATGTCGTCTATCAGCATGATCCCGCCGGGCAGCATCGCCGAGGCCGCCTGGTCCATCTCGAATAGCGTGTTCCTGGCCGTGTGCAAGCTGTCGTGGATGAATACCTCCACGTGGCCGACCTCAGCGGCCAGTGGCGGCAGCCGCTGGTGGCTCGAGCCTTCCAGATACGACCACCGGGCGCGGCAGGCATCGCTGACCGCCGCCCCGGTCTGCCCATGCAGCTGGTGATCGAGGGGGTGCGGCAGATCGATGCTCCACAAGTGGCCGCGGTCGTTCCGCTGCAGCGCCTCGAGCACAATCCGGCTCGTGACGCCGTGCGCAACACCGGTCTCGATCACCACGTCAGGCCGGGCATGCAAGACCGTGCACCACGCGGCCCGGCACAGCGAAGTGTCGGCATCGCTGTAACCGCCGTAGGTCTGGCGTCCATAGCCGAGCCCTCTGGCCGCCAGCAGGGTGCCGATCTCCGCCATCAGCTCATCGAGTCGCTGGCGCTGCGGGCACGGCCAGGCCGCACCCAGCAGGCTGTGCAGATCCTCATCCCAGGCCTCGTTCACCTCATAGTGCGGTCTCTGCTGCGTCCGGAGATCCAGATGCATCCGGACATGCCCGGGCAGCGCCCGGCTCACGCCGACCGGGTCAACGGCAAAAGTGCGCAGCAGGCGCATGATCATTTGCTGGCGTGACTGTCCCCGCGCAGGCAACTGGTAGTCAGGGCGTGGTGCCAGTGCTTGGCCCCGTTCCCCATCCCCCTCTCGATCCGCACGGCTGGCTTTCCTGCATGCGGCTTGCCGATCAATGGTCATCAGAGATGATGCCCACTGCTAGATGCGCCCCGGGTGTCGAGGAAGAGCTGCGCCCGGCGGGCGGGGCTATCGAGGTCGAAGGCGCTGTGGGCCTGGAGGAGAATCACCAGGTCTGCAGCGGCCACAGCGTCCGCCGACAGTTCGGTGTTCTCAATGGGATGATCGTCTACCCACCATTCGCCCACGTAGGGGTCGGCGTACGATAGGCGGGCACCGCCACGAAGCAGCTTGCGAGCCACCGGGGCTGCAGGCGTCTCCCGCAAGTCAGCACTGTCCTTCTTGTAGGTCACCCCGGTCAGCAGAACTCGCGCGCCGTTCAGCGCCTTCTTTTGGTCATTCAGCAGCCCAACGGCCCGCTCGACAACGTAGGCGGGCATCCGGCCGTTGATCTCTTGCGCCAGCTCCACGAGACGGAAAGGGTAACCAAGCGAGCGAACCCGGTGGGCCAGGTAGTTGGGATCGATCGGGATGCAGTGACCCCCGACTCCGGGGCCCGGGTAGAAGGCCTGGAACCCGAACGGCTTGGTTGCCGCGCACCGGATGGCATCCCACAGGTTCACCCCCAGTTCGTGGGAGAAGATGGCCATCTCGTTGACCAGCGCGATGTTCACGTGCCGGTAGGTATTCTCCAGCAATTTCGCCATCTCCGCCTCACTGGCCGAGGCGGCCTTGATCACCTGGTCACAGGTCTTGCCGTAGAACATCTCGGCCGCCTCCGTGCATGAGGATGTGATGCCGCCAACCACCTTCGGAGTGTTCCGGATGCCGAAGTCAGGGTTTCCCGGGTCAACGCGCTCCGGTGAGAACGCGAGTGAGAAGTCCGTGCCCGCCCGCAGGCCAGATCGTTCTTCCAGAAGGGGACGTACAATCTCGTCCGTGGTGCCTGGGTATGTGGTGGACTCCAGCACCACCAGCACGCCAGGCCGGAGCAAGCCGCCCGCCACGGTGACGGCTGAAATGACTGCCGACAGGTCAGGGCCTTTGTCGTCGGCCAGCGGTGTAGGGACGCAGATGACTATTGTTCCCGGCGGGCCAATAGTGGTCTCATCCACGGTGGCCCGGAAACCGCCTTGGAGCAGGACTCTGATGTCGTCGTCGGCGACATCAGGAATGTGGGACCGGCCGGAATTCAGCCCGTCAACCACCGCCTGGCTGGTGTCAAAGCCGGTGACCGTGAGCCCGGACCGGCTCGCCTCGACCGCAAACGGCAGCCCCACGTACCCCAGTCCCATCACCAGGACCTCTGGGCCTTCGGAATGCGCATCGCAGGACGACGGTGCGCGTGGCCTGGCTTCCGCAGTGCTCAAGGAGCCTCCTCAGGCCGGTCATCTGTCCCGGTTCCTCGTCTTGGTTCTCCAGACCCGCTCGTGGCCCACCTGGGACGTTATGCTTCCAGCCGCGCAGTAGGCGTTTACCAGAGAGATGACTTCCCCTACGACGTTTAGCTGTGGCTTCCCGCAATCTCCTGGTATATCTGGGTGGCGGCGGCCGCTCTCGCAGGCCAGACTTGACCGGCCGCCCAATCGACTGCGGCAGCGCTACGCGATTCCCACTCGTCGTCGCACAGGATGGTTCGCAGGGCAGAGGCAAGGCGGCCAGGGAGATCACGCGGCTTTGGCGGGAGCGCAACCTTAACCGCGGCCGGGCCGACGTCGACGTCGGCAATTCCATGCTGATCCAGGGCGACCGCTGGCAGGCCCCTGCCGAGCGCCTCAAGGAACTGCGCGCCGAAAGACTCGCGCAGCGACGCGAACAACAGGACGCTTGCTGAATCATACAGGCGTCTGACGTTGTCCCAGCTGACCTTCCCGAGCAGTTGAACATCTCCGGCAAGCCCAAGGCGCGTGACGGTCTCGTCCAGTTGCCCGCGAAGCGAACCGTCGCCGGCCATGACCAAGCGCGCAGGCATGGACCGGCGAAGTTCAGCGAACGCTTGGACCGCAAGCATGGGAGCCTTGATCGGGATCAGTCGCCCAACCCAAAGCACAACAGGAGTGCCAGCCGGCCGCGGACGGGCCTCGGCGAGCCAGTCGCATTGCAAGGCATCCGCCAGCATGAATCGGACGTCAGCGCCCCCGAACCGCTGAGACACGGCTGCTGTTGCCGAATTGCAAACCAGGGTTACCGCAGAGTTCCGGATTGTCTCGCGGCCCCGGCTGTTCAGCGTAGGCAACGATGTGGATGCCATCCTCAATACCTCGGCTGGCCAGTCCCGGCCAAAGCTGCGCCAGTAATTGCCAGGGCCAGTTTGGCCGCCACCGATCGGGCCGTACACCAGGGGCACCGGCAGCTGCCAGAGCATGCTGCCGAGGCGCAGCGATCCCCACGACACATGATGCACCACGTCATATGGCTGCGGCGCCATTTCAACGTGCTCCAGTGCCGTATCCTGCCAGCGCAGATAACTGTCGTACGTCCCCCAGTCGTACATTCCCAAACGCGGTGAGAGGCGGCGCGGCGGCGTCGCGGGAGCATCGATAAAGCGGAAGTCTATGCCTTGCGGACCCGCCGCGAGTATTGCCTCCCGATAGCGCGACGACGTCAGGACGGTTACCTCATGTCCGACGCCCGCGAGCGCCGTGGCCCAGCCCCAGCCAACCCCAGGCTCGCTGCCTCGACCTGGACTGCATGCATAGGCAGAAAGTAGTACTTTCATGGTGGTGATATTTCTGGCGAAACGGCTCGCAGTGAACCGGCTGGATATTTGCCGGTTACGTCCTGTCGCACCGTTCTGTGATGGTGTTCGCGGCCCTGGACGCAGCCGGAGCCGCCATCCCCGACAAGCGGGGGATGGTGCCAGCCGCACGCGTGGGCGTCAGGGACCCGCCGCGCAACTTCGTAAGCCACTGCTCCTGTGCTTGGGTACATGTCGCCCGCCCCACGGCCACTTCGGCGATGAACTCGGTTTTCCCGGGCAGGCTACTGCGGCAGTTAGCACTTCGCAACGTCGGCGCCCTCAGGTCGGCGGAGCCCTGCCAAATGTCGTAGTTGAGGTCGTCACGCTGGGAGCGGTGACCGGGGTAGTCCAGGAATATGGTCGTTCGGTAAGGGAGAAGGTCCCTTGGAAGTCGATCGTGGGTTCTGCGCCACAGATCAGGCGGCAGGGGGTAGCTGAACGTCAGCCGGCAAAGGGTGGCCTACACGGGTGACATTATCAGCACGCCGCCCCACCTCAATTGATCAAAGCGTGCTCAGGCAATCGCTTGCGCAGGAGTCCTGCCGGGAGAGTAGCGTGACGCCACTATCAATGGTAACGGTCATCCGTCCCCAGCGACGTTTGCTTAGCGTAGATATCCCGCAAGGAGCCTACGCACGTATCTGGAAAACTGGCATCGACCGGCTCCTCTCCATGCTCCTGATCTTGCTGAGTGCTCCGCTGATGGCTCTGCTGGGCCTTGTCATACGCATCAGTCTCGGCCCTGGTGTCTTCTTCCGCCAGTCGCGGATAGGGCAGCACGGACGCTCATTCGACGTTCTCAAGTTCCGGACGATGCTCCCCGACCGGCGCCGCTCTCAAGTGCCGATCTCGTTTCCCGACCGCCGTTGTACGCACAAGGCGAAGGATGATCCCCGGCATACGGGCACGGGACGCTTCCTGCGGCGATGGAGCCTTGACGAACTTCCGCAGCTATTCAACGTTGCCCGGGGCCAGATGAGCCTGATCGGGCCGCGACCAGAGCTTCCGTCGGTAGTGGCCGGATACGAGCATTGGCAGCACGCACGACACAACGTCAGGCCCGGGATGACAGGGCTCTGGCAGGTAGTTGCCCGTGGTGACGGCCCCATGGAGCAACGGACAGATTTGGACTATTACTACGCCCGGTCCGTCAGCCTCGTGCTCGATCTGTGGATCGTGGTGGCTACAGCGGCGGCACTCATCACCAGACACGGTGAGTAAGGCCTGACTCTTGTCCGAGAAGAAAATGGTGAGCGGCGTGGGCAGTCGGCGTGCGTGGACACCTGGGCTCACTGAGCTCGCCGGAACGTGGACCACACCACGGGTGGACATCCTCGGGGTTGGTGTCAGCGCGATTGACATGGCCATCGCCCTGGAGTTGATCGACAAGTGGATCACGCAGGGGGATCGTCAATACATCTGCGTCACGGATGTGCACGCAATCATGGAGGCGCAGCGCGACCCACGCATCCGGAATGCACACAACTGTTCCGGGCTCACCACTCCGGATGGGATGCCGCTGGTTTGGGCTGGCCTGGCCGCCGGGGCCCGCCATATGAGCCGCGTTTACGGACCCGACCTGATGCTCGCAGTCTGCCAGCGGGCGAGAGCCCGGGGTTACTCATCCTTCTTCTATGGAGGCCGGCCTGGCGTGGCCGACCGGCTCGCCGGGCACCTGCAGCAGCTGTACCCGGAGCTGAAGGTCGCCGGAACCTACGCCCCGCCGTTCCGTGAGCTGTCGGCGGACGAGGATGAGGAAGTAGTTCAGCTCATCAACGCGGCCCGGCCTGACCTGGTGTGGGTGGGGCTCGGAGCCCCGAGACAGGAACTGTGGATGGCAGCGCACGCTGGCCGGCTCGACGCCAGCGTCCTGATCGGAGTGGGCGCCGCGTTCGACATCCATGCCGGGCTGATCCGGCAGGCGCCCCGCTGGGTCCAGCATTCCGGGCTGGAATGGGCATTCCGGCTGGCGCAGGAGCCACGGCGGCTGTGGCGGCGCTACCTCTACAACAACCCCCGGTTCCTCGCGGATATAGCGAGGAGGCCCCCATCTCTGATCACGGTGACTCCGGCACCGGGGGAGCTGCCGACCGCTGGAATTCCACCGCCAACCTCTCCCGAGACCACCAGGAGTGGTTCCTGATGACAGTGTCTGACGTGCTCAGGGCCGTCCGGGCCCGGTGGCTCCTGTTCGCTGTGTGCTGCATTGTTCCCGTCGCGGCGGCCTTTGCGGTGGTCCGCAGTTCGGCACCTGCCTTTGACAGCACCGCCGAGCTCTTCGTCGCTCCCGCGAACTCTTCCGTCGGCCCGAATAGGTACGCAGATGCATACCAGGGGGCCTTGCTCGCCCAGCAACAAGCCCCGTCGTACGCCTCACTCGTCACCAGCCCGGCAGTCTTGCAAGGTGTGATCGCCGACTTGCACCTGGCGACCACCCCGTCCCGGCTCTCCAGCGATATCACCGCTACTTCGCCGCCGGCCAGCGTTCTCATCGACATCACGGCACGCGGCAATTCTGCCGCTGCGGCGCGCGCCATCGCCAACCGCACAGCAGTACGCTTCGCCGGCCTGGCGGAGCGGCTCTCCTCCTCGGGTGCAGCAAAGAAGGCGCCCATCAGGCTGACCTTGGTGAAACCCGCTCTCCTGCCCACCACGCCGGTCTCTTCCCACACGAAGCTCGATCGGGTCCTCGGCCTTGTGGTCGGGCTCGCCGTCGCCTTCACAGCGGTCATCCTGCGCGAGAAGACGGACCCGAGGGTGCGGACCGTTCAGCAGGCCCAGTCGATCACCGGATGCAGCCTCGTCACGACGGTCGAGGGCGTTCGGGGACGAGCCCGGCTGCCGCGTGGCCGGGCAGGGTCTGACTTGTTTGCGGCCGAGTCGTCCCGGAGGCTCCGTCTTCGCCTGGCTCCGGCCCTGGCCGCCCGTCATGCCCGGAGCGTGGCGGTGACCAGCCTGCAGTGGGGGGACCCTGGGCCCGTGATCGCCGCCAACCTGGCGCTCACCCTGGCCGAAGGCGGTTCCACGGTGGCGCTGGTGGACGCGGACCCCCGCGCTGGCCAGATCGCCGCCTACTTCGGGGTCGACAGCTCGCCCGGTGTCACCGCTGTCGTCAGCGGGGAGGTGCCCATGGAAGCAGCCATCCAACGGTACCGCGAGAATTTCCTCATCGTTCCGGCCAGCCGGGGACAAGACGCGGAACGGCAGATATCGTCGGCGGAGCTTGCGGAGTTCCTGTTCCGGCTCGGCGGAATTTCCGATCACATAGTCGTGCACATGGGCCCGCTCCTCGACAACGCCGCTGCCGCCGAGCTGAGCGTGGCGGCCCACGCCGTCCTGCTTGTCGTGCAGAAGGACAAGGCTAGGCAGGAAGACCTCCGGCTGGCCACAGAGATGCTGCACAGCGCAGAGGCCGACCTGCTTGGCGTCGCCCTTTCGCCGGCGCATCTCATCCCCATGCTCCCGGCTTTCCGCACGGCCGGGTCAGGCCCTGCTACCGTGGTCGCGGCCGCCGCCAACGGCCAGGGACACGTTCGCACCGTCGCGCCCGGCGCAGCCCCGGCCCAGCCCGGGACCTTGGGGCGTGACCATTGACGGCACATGCGACCCGGCGCGTCGTCGCCATCCTGACTGTGCACAACCGGCGCGAGCTGACCCTAGCCTGCCTGCACAGTTACTTCTCGCAGGAAGTTCCCGGTACCGAACTACGGGCCGTCGTCGTAGACGACGGCAGCTCCGATGGAACGGGCGACGCGGTGTCCACCATGTTCCCAGCGGCTGAGGTCATCTGTGCCTCAGGTGATCTGTTCTGGGCGCGGGGCATGGCCACGGCCGAGATGCACGCGGTGCGGTCAGACCCGGACTACCTGCTATGGCTCAACGACGACGTGCGGCTGTACCCAGATGCGCTGCAGCGGCTGCTGCTGACCGCGGAATCCCAATCCTGGCGGCCGGTCCTGCTGGCGGGCGCAGTTCGCGATCCTGCAACCGGCGTGACGACTTACGGTGGGCTGCGCCGGCGGGACTGGCATCCGATGCGGTATGCGCTGGCCGCGCCGCTGGACGTGCCGATCACCGTAGATGCGGTGCACGGCAACGTGGTGCTCGTGCCGCGGGAGACGTACCTGCTGGCCAGAGGCATCGATGGGGGCTTTGCGCACGCATACGCCGACATGGATTACAGCCTCCGGCTACGCCACGCTGGCGGGGAGAACGTGCTGATACCCGGGCACGTCGGGACCTGCGTGCGGGATGACAGGGCAAAGGTCAGCCTCGATCCGTCTCTGCCCTTCTCGGTCAGGTGGCGATACTTCCACGGCCGCAAGGGGAGCCCGGTGGGCTCACAAGTGCGCTATCTGCACCGGCACGGCGGCCCGTTCTGGCCCATCTTTCTGCTGCCGCCATATGTCCGTCTCCTGGCGGGCCGTCCGTTCCCGCGATTCAGCCGCGGCCCGGCCAGGTCCTTGTCATGACTGGGCAGCTCCTGGCCGGCCCGCAGACCGCCTTTTACGCGGCATGCGCAGTGCTCCTGCTCGCCGTCACGGTGGTCGCGGTCGTCCTCAAGCCAGCCCTCGCGCTGTGGGCGCTGGCCGTCCTGTTCTGGACCGAGTTCGCGACCCAGATTCCGCTGGACACGTCCTTGGTCAGGGCTGGTACTACGCATATTTACCCGGCTGATGCGCTCGCCGTGCTGCTGCTGATCGCGACGGTCATCCATCTGATCCGGCGGCCACCACCTGCCCGGATCATGCTGCCGCTCTCGGTTGCTGGTGCGATGTTCGCCGCGAACCTGTCCCTTGGCGTCGCGGCTTTCGGCCTGCACCACGCTATTAACGAATCCAGAGACTGGCTGTACTTCCTCACCGCGACCGCGTTCGTGGTCGCGACCGGGCCCTGGACCTCCCGGTTCTGGCGGCCGTGGTTCGCGCTCGCCCTGGGCCTGATGGGTTTGGCCTGGCTGGGCCTGGCCAGGTATGGCCTCCACTCGGCCACCTCCCCGATCGTTGTCAACGGCCAGCTGGTTGACCCCCGGCCCCTCAACGCCGGGGGAGCAGTGGCGCTCGCTTTCGCGCTGGTCGCCCTGCTCGGGTCACAGACCATCAAGTTGCGTCACAAACTTGCCTTCGGGGTTGCTGCCGTCTGCACCCTGGTTGTCGTCCAGCAGCGAACGGTGTGGGCACTTCTCGCCGTGGTATTCCTGATCTGGGCCGCGGCGAGTCTGCGGCGTCATGGCACGACCCGGCACCGGCGCCTCGCCGCAACTGGTGTCGCGCTGCTCGGCACGGTGGCCGTAGCCCTGGCCGGTGGGGTGGCAACCGGCAATGTGTTCGACCGCAGCCTGGCCGAAACCACGTCTCATAACAGCTCATTCCAGTGGCGGCTGATTGGCTGGGCCAACCTCTTGAGCTCTGATCGCTCGGCCGGCCGAATGGCGTTCGGCTTCCCGTTCGGAACGGGCTACCGCCGAGTTATCCAGGGAGCGGTCGTAACCGTGAACCCGCATAGCTTCTACGTAGCCACGGTGCTGCGCCTCGGACTGATCGGCCTGATTGCACTCGGCTTCCTGTACTGGAACGTGTGGAAGTACCGCCGCCAGGCGGCGGCCGCGCTGGGCGTCTCACCGCTGACCGTGGCGCTGCTGCTGGTCGGATTGCTTGTGTTCTCGATCACCTACCAGCCCACCTTCATCGCAGGCGCGATGGTCGCTGGCTTCCTGGTGTGGAGCCTGCCCGTGAGCCACAACCCGTGGCCGACACCCCAACCTGGCCGGCCCCGTCACTGATTGATGGACACCCGTGACGTGAGCGCATTGAGTACCGGATAGCCGCGTGAACGCCCCCGTCACACAACAAGCCAAGCGCCCGCGCCCCTTCGGCCGCGGCCCGGTTCCGGCCCGGTCACTGACCGCGCGCGCACTCCATGCTGTCGGCTGGAGTTACATCACCGGTTTCATTCTTCTGGTGGCACAGGTCGGGTACACGGCACTGACCGCGAGGCTGGTGGATCCGTCGCAATTTGGTGGTTACGCCCTGGCCCTCACCATCGTGAACCTGACCGGCCTGTTCGGTACGAGCGGCCTGGCCAACGCGGTCATGCGAGTCCACGAGCTCACTGACCGCGGCGCCCGCACTGCCGTGACACTTGCTGCTGGGATCGGACTGCTGTTGTCGGCCGTGCTGTTTGCGATCTCGCCATTGATCGAGCACTGGTTCAGCACGCCCGGCACGGCGCAGGCACTGCGGCTTCTCGCCTTGCTGCCGCCGATGCTCGCTGTGGCCGGAATCTCGTATGGCCTGCTCCGGCGGGAACAGCGTTATCAGTCGGCTTCCCTCATTCCAGTGATAGCCTCCCTGGCCGGGTTCGCCGTGGGAGCGGCGGCCACGGAATCTGGCATGGGCGCAGCTGGGCTGTCACTGGGGCAGGTCGCCAACGCAGCGGTCGCGATGCTGATAAGCCTGTTCTGGGCCCGCGTTTCGTTGCGGCCCGCATGCGACCGGGCAAGCGCGCGGGAGTTCCTGACCTTCTCCGCACAGGTCACCAGCCAGAACCTGGGTCACTACACGATTTACAACTTGCCCCTGTGGTCGGTTGCCCGTCTGGCCGGCGCAGCGGCAACGGGATTGTTCTCCCGCGGATACCAGGTCGTTGCGCTGCCGGCCGACCAGTTTGCATTCGGGCTAATGCGTGGAGCATATCCGCTGTACCGGGAGGTAAGCGGCAGTATTGACCGTACTCGGCGCGCACTGACCGATGCGCTCGTCCTGACCAGTGCCGCATCTGCGGTCGTCTTCGGGGCATTCGCTTCGTTCGTCCAGCCAGCAACGACTCTTCTACTTGGCGCGCGGTGGCACGCCGCAGCGGCAATAACACCGATGCTGTGCGCGGGCGCGGCCGTTAACACGACATATGGTGTTCTCTCCTCCGCGGCCGAGGCCATGCGCTGGATGCGGATGATCTGGGCCACTCAACTAGTTTTCCTGATCGTCATGGGAGCATCGCTGTTCGTGGCTTCCGGAAACCTCATGGCGACCGCAGTAGCCATACTCGTCGCGAATGCGGCCGCGCACGGATTCATGGTGGCGTGGACTTCATGGCGCGGCCTCCTGTACACGGGCGAGATCCTGAAGGCCTACCCGGTACATATCCTGCTCGGCATTGTTATCGGCGTGGTACCACCGTTGGTGTCCTCGCTGGCCGTCGGCCAGTCGATTGTGCTCGCTCTGTGCCTGCGCGCGGGGACCCTCGTCGCGCTGGGGTTGGTGCTGTGGATGCTCCGCGACCGGATTCCTGGACTCAGGCTGGGAACCATTCGGCTGCGCGAAGTTCGGTCCCGCTACCAACCTCGCCGCCGACAGGAAAAGCTGTCACAGTAAGGCAGAAAAGGAGGTGACCGCTGACGTGCATCGTAACATCAATAACATGTCCGTGCTGCATTTTGCGCGGCGTATGGCCAACGTTGTGGGCATCGACGTTACCCGGCTCCGGGACAACCATCCTGGCTACCGGCGAGTCCAATTGCTCAACCACCACAAGGTGACTCACGTCTGGGACGTCGGGGCTAACGACGGCGGATACGCGCGCGAGTCACGCCGGTTCGGCTACCGGGGTCGTATCGTATCCTTTGAGCCGTTGCATGATCCCTACCAATTGCTCAAAGAGCAAGCCGGGAAAGACCCACTGTGGACCGCGCTTCCCTACGCCCTCGGTGCTGAGCGTGCCGAGGCGAGGATTAATGTCGCGGGTAACCGCGGAGCCAGCAGTTCGTTGCTGCCGATGCTTGACCGGCACCGAACCGCTGCCCCCACAGCCACCTACGTGGGGAGCCAGACCGTGCAGATGCACCGGCTCGATGCGGTCTGGAAGGAGTTCGCGAGCCCGGCGGACCAGATGTTCCTTAAGGTGGATGTCCAGGGTTTCGAGCGTCAGGCCCTCGCTGGCGCGGCCGGGATACTCGGCATGTGCGCCGGACTGCAACTGGAATTGTCGTTCGTACCTCTCTACGAGGGTGCGATGAGCTACCGGGACGGCTTCGAGTTCGCCGCATCTCAAGGGTTCACCGTGATGGCACTCGAGCCCGGCTTCACTGATCGGCGGACTGGGCAGATGCTCCAGGCAGATGCCGTGTTCTTCAGGACTCCATGCGAGCCTCCCGGGAGGAAGGCATGACCGCCCGCCGAAGTGTTGCCTTCATCCAGGAGTGGCTGCCCCGCTATCGCGTGCCCTTCTTCAACCTGCTACGCGATCGCCTCGACGCCCAGGGCATCGAACTCCGCTTCTGCTATGGACAGCCCGCGGGGGCCGTGGCCCAGCGATCTGATGCGGCAGAACTCCGGTGGGCACGCGAGGTCGTCAACGCCCACCTGGGACCTGTCGTCTGGCAGCCCGCGTGGCGGTATGCCCGGCGCGCCGACCTGGCGATCGTCAACCAGGCGAACCGCTTGGCCTTGAACTACCTGCTCCTGGGGGCCCGCCCGGCCGGGGGACCGCGGGTGGCGTTCTTTGGCCATGGAGCCAACTTGCTAGGCAACCCGTCGAGCTTCCGTGAACGCTGGAAACGTTCGTTCGTGCGGACCCCGGACTGGTGGTTCGCTTATACGGACGGGGTCGCGGATCGCGTTGCATCTGCCGGGTACCCGGCCGACCGCATCACGGTGGTGCAGAACGCAGTGAACACGAGCGGACTAGCCGGGGCAAACGTTCCGAAGAGGACTGGGCGCTGCATCTACGTCGGCAGCCTGTACCAATCTAAGCGACTCCCCTTCCTCTTGGAGGTGGCCGACCGTGTCGCGAGCCAAATTCCTCAATTTGAACTCATAGTGGTCGGGGATGGCCCCTTGCGGCAATGGCTGCGGAGCAAGGCCGGAATCCGCCCCTGGCTTCATCTGGAAGGCGCTGACCACGGCGAGGCGCGCGATGAGCTGTTCGCATCCAGCGAACTGACGCTCGTGCCCGGGGCCGTAGGGCTCGTTGTCGTGGACAGCTTCGCTGCCCGGGCGCCACTTGTCGCGATTAGCGACGCACCGCACGGTCCGGAGATCGAGTACCTGCAGGAGGCGGTTAATGGGCGAATCGTCGAGCATAATTCAGTCGAGCACTATGCGGATGCCGTAACCAACCTTCTCGTCAACCGGGCGCTCCGCGAGAAACTAGCGGACGGCTGTGCGAGGAGCGCCAGGAAGTACACGGTCGAGGCAATGGCTACCAACTTCGCATCGGGAATCACCGCTGCGCTAGACATGTACGCTGCCTAACGAGACACGGAGAACGTCAATGCTGGACCGGCTGGAGGCACGGCTACGGAAGGAAGCCCGCGTACGGCACGGCCTGCAGACGGCCATTCTCTGGGCCCGCGGCGCGATCCAGCCGCTGGATACCGGCGAGGGCCGTCTCTTCTTCTTGTGCTACCACCAGATCCCCGCCCGCCACCTGGTGGCTTTCCGTTCAGGGTTGGCGGCGCTGACAGCTGCCGGCCGGTTCCTCTCCTGGGATGAGGCGTTCAGCATGCTCTCGGGCGGCTCGCCAGCAGCTGGCCTGCATTTCTGCCTCACTTTCGACGACGGCGACAGGAGCTGGGTCAACGTCGTGCTGCCCACCCTCATCGAACTCGCGATTCCGGCGACATTCTTCATCACCACGAGCCTGATTGACGAACCGCTGAGTTCCGGCGCGCTCAGCTGGTCCGGCTGCCGGCAGCTCGTCGACGAGCGTATGACGGTCGGCTCACACACCGTCACTCACCGCGCCCTGGCCGACCTCGACGAACGGACGGCGCGACGTGAACTGCACGACTCGAAGCAGGAACTCGAAGAGCGGCTCGGTCAGCATGTCCGGGACTTCTGTGCGCCGTACGGACAGCCTGGTGTCACGTACCTACCCGAGCGCGATGTCGGGCTCGCCCGGGAGGAAGGTTACCGGAGCTTTGTCACGACTGTGCGCGGGGCAATGCGGCGAGGCGACTCTCCTTACCAGATCCGGCGGCTGACCATGGACCCGGCATGGCCCGCGCTTGCCGTACTGGGCCAGCTGCGCAGCAGCTCACCCACGGTGTGCGGCTGGTCCTGAGGAACCGCGCGTTGGCGCCGGGATCTGCGGACACAGTGCTTCTCATCAAAGCTCTTCATCAAAACGTCGTAGCAAGAATCGCCTATCTTGTAGTGCTCACCGCCCCTTCGGAGAACGTATAGTCCGGGGGAGAGCGACATTGATCGGAGGCTGGAGCCGTTGCGCCGTACATCGGTAGCCTTTGACCGTGAGGTATTCCTCATGCAGACTAGCGGGGGGGTATCACGATACTTTTCGAGCCTCATCAGGGAATTCCTGAAAGATCCAGAGCTGAACACCGACCCCGTATTGCTCTTTCGCGGGACAGTGAACAGACATCTCGCCGACCTTGCCATTTCAGGTATTATCGCCCTGCCGTTCGCTAACGTACCAGCTGCGGCAGTTAAGGCAGCCCGCCGCCAGCCAAGTGCCAGACTCCGTGAAGCGGTCCTCTCGGTGCTGGGCGGCGGTTGCGCAGGTCGAGGAAGCGACGTTGTCCATCTAACCCACTTCGATCCTCGGAAAAGGGATGCCCACTCGGGCACGAGGCTTGCGGTAACCGTCCACGACATGATACCGGAGCTGTGGCCGTCGTACTGGCGGGGGCGGAATCCCAACCTCAGGAAGAGGGAACTTGTACTTTCCGCCGACCTTGTATTCTGTGTGTCCGCCACAACGGCCAGCTCACTGAAAGAGGTATACGGGCGAATTCCTGGGATTGTAGTCACCGCTCCGCATGGTGTGAATAGTGCCATTTTCCGAGAGCAGGCGGCGCTCCGTCCGAGCCCGCTCGACCGGCCCTACATCCTCTACGTGGGCAGCCGGGCACTATACAAGAATTTCGGTGTTCTCCTCGAAGCGCTATCGATCCTTCGCCAAGAGGGTCACGATTTCGGCCTCGTACTGGTTGGCGGTGGTATCCTGCGGAGCGCAGAACGGAGCAGCATCGCCCGGGTGCTGTCCAGCGGCGAGTTCCTTCAGTGTTTCCCGTCCGACCATGAGCTCGCGAGCCTGTACGGCGGAGCCGCCGCTTTCTGCTTTCCCTCGCTGGCGGAGGGATTCGGCCTCCCGATCCTTGAGGCGATGGCGTGTGGGTGCCCGACGGTTATATCCGATATTTCGGTCTTCCGTGAAGTGGGCGGAGAGGCGGCAGAATTTTTTTGCCCTTACACCGCCGAGTCGCTAGCGCACAAGCTGTCCGTAGTCACCGAGGATTCGGAACGGCGGGAGAACCTGCGAAGCAGAGGGCTCAGGAGGGCCGCAAGCTTCACCTGGCACAGCACCGCGGAGCGCGTCTGCCAGGCATACGAGAGCGTTATCTGAAGCTCCACTCACCTTCCCGCCCGGCCTCCTCTCACGGCCCAATGCCGCTTAGCCTAAATTGATCACTTAGTTGATCATGCTGCGCGTGTGAGCAGGTGCAGGTTGACCAGCTTGATCGTGGCGGGGCCGGGGTGGCGGGTGCCGTGGTCGCCAGGGCGTTTGATGCGGTAGGAGTTGTGGCGGGCTCGCTTGATGACTCTGGGGTAGGTGCGGTGCCGGCGCCGGGGGTTGAGGTTTTTCTTGCGGGTGATGTCGGCCATGACCGTGTCCAGGATGCGTTCTTGCTGCTCAGGGGGGAAAGGCCGCCGGGCCGGCGGCCCGGCGGCGGACGATGCGGACGGTGCGCTTGAACTTGACCCGGTCCGGGTCGATGCCCGCTTCGGTCGCGGCCCGGCAGATCAGGGCCGACAGGGCGTAATGGGTGAGCAGGTAGCCGTAAATCTCCTGCCGGACCATGTCCGGGCTCTTGGACCGCAGTACCTTCCCGGGGCCGCGCAGGTGCGTCTTGAGCTGGGCATTCCCAGTTTCATGCTCCCACCTCTGGGAGTACGCCTCCGCCAGCAGCGGCGCCGGCGCCGCGGTCATCTGCGTGATCGTGGTGACCAGCGCGATCACCTCGCCCTTCCCGTCACCATCGCGGTCAGGAACCTCGTATTCGATGACCCGGACGTAGCGGGCCTGGTCCTCGTCCAGGTCCTCCCCGCCGCGGGCGGTCTCGATGAGCGCCTCCCGGGCCTTGCCGCGGATCTTCGGGTGCACCAGCACCGATGAATACGATCCGTCCGGCAGCAGTTCCAGGACCGGCAGGGTGAGGTCGGCCTTGACACGCCACAGCAGCTGCGCGCCGGAGTCCGCTGCCGTGCACCAGTCCGCCCAGTTAAAGAAGTTCCGGTCGGCGATCAGGAGCCAGCCGTCGTCCAGCCTGCGGTAGAGCGTGCGGGCCAGGGACTGCTCCCCGGCGCCCTTGCCCGCCACCGCGCCCATCGCCACCTCCGCGACCACATGAGAGGCGCACTCGCTGACCGTGACCACCCGGACCTTCGGGTACGCCGGCGGCCCGGGTCATCAGCTGCCGTGCCGGCGAACCCGAACGCGGCGGCGTTCTCCGGCGTGTCGGGGGCGTCCCATTCGAAGCCGTCGATGGCCATCAGCCGCCACGGCCCGAGGAACGCCCCGGCGGTCAGCTCCTCCGCCACCGGCGCCGCCACCTCGGAGAACAGGTGCTTCACAGGCTCGTATCCCAGCCGCTGGCGGGCCTGGGTGATCCCGCCCGACGTCGGCACGGTCCACGAATCGTCCCAGCAGCCCCACGCCGTGAGGGTCTCGGTCAGCCGGGTGGCGACTTCCTCATAGTCATCGTCAGCAAACAGGGCCAGCGCCATGACGAAATAGACCATGACGTGCGGCGGGAGCTTCCCGTCCGACCGCCGCGCCTGCTTGCCCGCCGCCGCGATCGCGTCATCCACGGCATCGCGGGGCACGAACGCGGCCAGCACGCCGAGCGACACCCAGTCCGTCAGCCGGCCGCCCGCAGTCACCACGCCATTGTCTGCCATAAGCCGCGATCATGCCGGCCACCAGCCAGAACACCCGCAGCGACACACCCCGAAACCAAAGATCAACTTACGCTAAGCGGCATTGGCTCACGGCCCGACGTTGTTGCCGCCACTACTGACGGTGTGTGGCCCGAGGGTCGCGTTGTCCTGGGCGGCGATCCCTCTGGACCCCTTGCGGAACACATTGTTAGCGAAAACCGCGTAATCGACCGCCGGATCAGCCAGCCTGCCGCTATTGCCGTACAGAATGGCAGCGCCAGCCCCGTAGTTGAGAAACTGATTGCCGGTGATCATCTGGCCGACGAGCGTGATGGGATGTGCGGAATTATCGGTGACTAGCTGGATCACAGTGTTGCTAACCCCACCACAGTCAAATATATTGTCCGCGATGGTGAGGTACTGAACACATTTATTGGCGACGATCACGCCACCGCTGCCTAGTTTGCGGACCGTGTTCCCGGTGAAGTTGATGTGGTGGATGCCGCCCACTGAATCCGGCCAGATCTGGACGGCACTATTAATGGCCGTGGCTGGCTGCCTAATGTGGTTTCCGGAGATCACAACGCCCTGCACCCCGGTACCACTCGTAATGATCGACGGCCCGCTGTGGTGAGTCGGCGACCGTGGGTCGGTGTCCTCGAAAACGTTGCCCCTGACGACAGTATCACTCGATAGTTCCAGCCCGTACACGGACCAGCCGGCAATGTAGTTTCCTGCCACGGTTCCCCGAACCGAGCTCGGCAGCGAGATGCCAAACCCGCCGCTGGAAAAGACATTTCCGGTGATGGTGAACCCGGCTACCTTCCTCAGTACGAGGGCTTCGCAGCTGTTGTATTCCCCGGGCACGTAGGGATAGCAACGGAACTGGTTGCCACTGATCGCGAAGTCTGTCCATTCATAGGAATCGGAGTTCCATAGCATAATGGCGGTAGGGGCCTGCGAGGTGGCAGAACGCCCGGCTGTGTCGTACTGGTCGATTCGGTTCCCGCTGACGCTGACACTAGTCACGTTCGCTGTTGAGCCGTTGGAGCGGATAGCTGGGTACCCGCAATCGGTGAAATGGCAGCGGGTAACCGTCGCCCCCGTCCAGGCGCCAGTGAAGAGGATCCCGTAGGCCAGGCAATGCTGTACAGTGATGTCATCCAGCGTGAAATTAGCCGCTGCGCAGACAATGCCTGACGGGTTACCAGCTGAATGGTTTGCCCGGTTCCCGTCGATGATGCCGCCGCCGGTCACGGCAACATCCACGGCGGTGACCCGCAGGGCAGGATCGGTGCTCGCGGCCTTCGATTTCAGGATCGCGCCTGACTGGATGACCCACTGCTGTCCCGCCTTGTTCAGCAACAGGTTGTCCAGGATGTAGGTGCCCGGCGGCACCACTACGGTGCCGTTGGCCCCGGCTGTGCCGCAGGCCTTGGCAAAAGCGGCGGTGTCATCGGCGCTTCCGTTTCCCGCCGCATTGAATGGGTGGGACCTGACGTTAGTGCCGGCCACTAGGGATGGCGCCGCCAACTCGCTGCGGGGCGGGCTCGCTCCCACCTGGCGGAGCGCTTGCTCAGCGGAGTCGCCAACCAGCACCGCGGCAGCGAGGCTGATCAGCAGTTCACGGCGCTTCACGAGTTGCCTCCCGTCAGTTACGTGCTCGGCCGGCGGCTGGTGCCGCGTGCTGATCCGCAGGAAGAGCTCGGGAATGGTAGCCATCGTCAACGCTGCCCATGCGGACGGCTATAGTCGTGTGCTTGTCTGTCTTCGGGGGCCGGGGCATCGAGCCAGGACCGGGTCAGCGCCACGGCCTCGAGAGCGGAATGGACGCCGAGCTTCGCCATGAGGCTCTGCATGTGGGTCCGGACAGTATTGACGGACAGATGCAGCCGCTCTGCCACCTCTTTGCGGCCAGCGCCCTCAGCCACGTGCCGCAGCACATCCCGCTCACGAGGGGTGAGGGCGGCGAGAGGGTCCTCCTTGTGCATTCTGTCCAGTTCGTCTAGCAGCAGCCGGAACACATGCCCCAGTTCCGATGGCGAAACCCAGGTCTCGCCACGTGCCACCCTGCCGATCACATGTAGCAGGTGTTCCGCTGATTCGTCCTTGCGCACCCACGCGACGGCGCCGGCCCGGACTGCGGCCAGGATCCGCCCGGCTTCTGCCGAGGCGCTCAGGACGATAATGCGCGGCGGGTGGTCGCCGCTGGAAGCCTCCGCGCACAGGGTCATCGCGGCACTGTCCGGCAAGTCGCCATCAATGAGCATGATGTCGGCGTGGCTTCTGACCAGCATGCACCGGGCCGACTCGGCCGAGTACACCGCCGTCGCGCCTTCGACACCGGCCTCTGCTTCCAGCCATCTGGCCACGGCATCAGCGAAGGTGCGCTGCCGGTCCAGGACAAGTACGTCGATGGGTGCCGTGCCTGAATGCCTCCGTCCCTGTACCAATGCCGCTCGCTAGGCCGGCACGTCCATGTCACCCGGTGGGGTGACCCGATCACTGGGCCCGAGTGGCGAAGGGCTCGCCTCACCTGGTCTCAGCTGGCTCAGGAGCCCTTCCCGCCGCGCGAGCGCAGCGGCCTGCAACCGGCTGTGCACGCCCAGCTTGGTGAGTACGTTCCGTACGTACATGCTGGCCGTTCCGGTGGTGATGCTCATCGCACGGGCCATCTGCTTGGTGCTCTCCCCATCAACGATCCGGGCCAGGATCTCCCTCTCCCTCGGCGTGAGCCTGTCCAGGGGATGCGCCGATCGCTGCACTGGCGAGCCGGACGCCACACCGCAGCGCAGCCCGGTATCGAACACTGCCCCGCCTGCGGCGATCGCGTCCAATGCGTCCGCGATCTGGTCGATGCTCTGGTCCTTAGGGAGCAGCCCGGCGATGCCGGTGTCCATCGCTTCCGACAGCATCTGCGGGTCAGCGACCCCGGAGAGGATCAGCACTTTCGTGCGCGGGTGGTGCTGAGCGATCGTCCGGGCAACGTGGAGTCCATTTTCCGCGTCAGGAAGACACAGGTCGAGCAGGCAGACGTCGGGATCGTGGGCAGCGACCGCGGTTACGCCAGCGGCAGCCGTCGTAGTGACCGCGAGGACCTGATGATCATGCCCGGTGAGGGCGGTGGCCAGCGCTTCGCACAGAATCCGCTGATCGTCGCAGAGAACCAATCTCATATACCCCTGCCTCCCCGCTGATTCAGGCCGCCGCGAGCGGAAGCCAGAAACTGGCACGCACCCCACCGAGCGTGCCACGCTGATAGCTGATTTTGCCCCCACATCTGGCCAGGCTCCGGGCCATGATGTGCCAGCCAAGCCCAGCCCCCCCGGGCACCTTCCCGAAACCGGGACCTGTGTCCTCGACAACAAGCTGGGCCAGGCAGGAGTCGTGGCTGATTTCGACCTGCACCGAACCGGCCGGACCTGCAGCCCGGGTGGCGTTGCTCAGCAGGTTGGAAACGATGCCGCGCACATCGGGCTGGTTCACGCAGACAAGGACGGGTTCAGCATGCGGTGCGACATCCAGTGCGCCTCCGTAGGTCAGGCGCTCGGCGGCGGCGGCCTCGTCGGCCAGCTGCCAAAGGTCGGTCAAGCGCACCCTCACCTCGGCAGGCTCTTCCGCGATGAGCCGCTGCCAGATGACGTCGGCCAGCGACTGCGCCTGATTGACGATCTGTTCGAGATAGGAACGCGTGACTCCTGGTAGTCCCGGATCGGCTAGGGCCGCGGCTGCGAGCGTCAGCACACCCGCGACCGGTTGCCGCATGTCGTGACAGGTTTCCCGGAGACGCTGAAGCCCTTCGTCCTTACCCCAGGCTGAAGGCTCACCAGCTGGCACCAGACGCCATGCCGGGCCAGCGCCGCCGTACGGCACAGAACTCACCACTCACCGCTCCCCCCGAAACTTGGCCCACAGGCCCTCGTCAGCAGGACTGTGCGTCTTCGCCCACCGCCGAGATGGCGGGGCGTGGGACACCCGGTGGCCGGCTAGCACCGCGATCGCCTGCGGTCCCCGCGACGACCCATGGAGAGCTACAGCCTCCGGGCTGGCTAACAATGCTCCCCACCCCCCTGAATCCACCCCGAGGCACGCTATATAGGCAGCAAGCGATCAGACTCTGCCGAATGGACGATTTTGGCTACCCCTTGACAGACTGACGGCTGCATCCGTTCCACTAGGCGGGACGGGGAGGCGCCGCCTCCGGCAGACCCGCCAATTGCGTCTCCAGCCGGGCCAGGGAACCAAAATTGGCTCTATGACCTGCGAAAATGCGTCTTGGAAGCACACCTGACAGGTACGGCAAGGCGAACTCCCGGTGTCGCTTACCCGACTCTCGCCTGGCCGTAGCCGGATTAGTCCTTCCCATCCCCCGGTGGAAGGTTCGGGTGGCCAGGCACCACCTGTGCCGCCCCTCCGGAGACGATTGCGGACCGTCCGCAATTCAGCATCATGTTGCCGGTGACACGCAGGTGGCGCTGGCGATTTGGGCGCACCCAGTTGCCATTGCGAAACATGAGGCCCTGGACGGTCACATGGGCGGCGGGCCCGCGGACCGTCCCGGCGGGCACCGGGGGTGCCTGGCCATGTCCGCCTGCTGGTCGTTCAGGTTTGGTTCATTCGGGCCACCAGCGTCCCCGGCCTTCGGCGCAACCCGTAGCATGACTCCTGCCGGGGCAGGGGGCCGCCAGTGAGTGCGTAGCGCCCGGGCGTCGCGTTACCCCGTGGATCGAAAGGTCTCCATGTCTCACATCACCTACCTTGAGGCTGCGGTCGTTGGCCTCGTCCAAGGGGTGTCCGAGCTCTTCCCGGTGTCCAGCCTGGGCCACAACGTGCTGATCCCGGCGCTCGTCGGCGGCAGCTGGGCGCAGGACCTCAACGTGTCCAATGCGTCCTCCCCGTACCTGGCGTTCATCGTGGGCATGCATGTGGCGACCGCGATCGCGCTGCTGATCTACTTCTGGCGGGACTGGGTCCGGGTCATCGGCGGCTTCCTCAGCTCGATCCGGGAACGGCGGGTGCAGACCCGGGACCAGCGGCTGGCCTGGATGATCATCCTGGCCACCATCCCGGTCGGCCTGGTCGGTCTGGTCGCCGACAAGCCCTTCCGGGAGCTGTTCGGCAAGCCGGTGCTGGCCGGCGTGTTCCTGATCATCAACGGCGTCATCCTGTACTGCGGGGAGAGGTTCCGGCCCCGCCGGTCGGTACGCGCGGACCAGCAGATCGCCGCGGAACGCCAGCGGGAACTGGTGGCCGCCGGCCCGGGCGGCGGCGGGTACGCGCCCCCGATCGCCCGGCCGCCGGGCCAGCCCCGGCAGGCCCGGCACGCCGCCGGGCAGCAGGCGGTGCGCCAGGAGGAGGCTGCGGCGGCCATCCAGGCCGACGAGCGGCTGTCCCGGATGGGCTATGGGCAGGCCGTCATCATCGGCGCCGCCCAGATCCTGGCCCTGCTCGCCGGGATCAGCCGGGACGGCGTCACCATGGTCACCGGCATGGCCCGCGGCCTGTCCCGGGAAGACGCGGCCCGGTTCGCCTTCCTGCTCGCCACCCCGGTCATCCTGGCCGCCGGGGTGCTGGAACTGCCCAAGCTGACCGGGCCGCTGGGCCACGGGATCCACGGCCAGATCCTGCTGGGCAGCGTGCTGTCCGGGGTCGGCGCCTACCTGTCGGTGCGCTTCCTGATGCGCTACTTCCAGACCCGCACGCTGACCCCGTTCGCCGTCTACTGCGTGGTGTTCGGCCTGGCCAGCGTCATCTACCTCGGCTTCATCAAGTAGCTTCGGCTATGGAGCAGCCTCGGGGCAATCGCTAGGGACCGGAGATTGAGGACCTGAATGAGTCACATCACCTATCTCGAAGCCGCGGTCGTCGGCCTCATCCAGGGGGTTTCCGAGCTCTTCCCGGTCTCCAGCCTGGGCCACAACGTCCTCATCCCGGCCCTCGTCGGGGGTAGCTGGGCGCAGGACCTGAACGTGGCCAAGCCCGAGTCGCCGTACCTGGCCTTCATCGTCGGCCTGCACGTGGCCACTGCCATCGCGCTGCTGATCTACTTCTGGCGGGACTGGGTCCGGGTCATCGGCGGCTTCCTCAGCTCGATCCGGGAACGGCGGGTGCAGACCCGGGACCAGCGGCTGGCCTGGATGATCATCCTGGCCACCATCCCGGTCGGCCTGGTCGGCCTGGTCGCCGAGCACACGTTCCGGGTGATCTTCGCCAAGCCGGTCATCGCCGGGGTGTTCCTCATGGTCAACGGGGTGATCTTGTACTGCGGCGAGAAGTTCCGGCCGCGATCCTCGGTGCAGGCCGACCAGGTCGTCATCCGGGAATGGGAGGAGGCCCTGGCCCAGGGGGGCGGCGCGCCCGCCATGACCGGGCGGGCCGGGGCCCGGCACGCCTCCGGCCATCAGGCGGTCCGCCAGGAAGAGATGGCGCTGGCCATCCAGGCCGACGAGCGGCTGTCCAGGATCGGGTACGCGCGGGCCGTGTTCATCGGCTCCGCGCAGATCCTGGCCCTGCTGGCCGGCATCAGCCGCAGCGGGGTCACCATGGTCGCGGGCATGACCCGCGGCCTGTCCCGGGAAGACGCGGCCCGGTTCGCCTTCCTGCTCGCCACCCCGGTCATCCTGGCCGCCGGCATGCTGAAGGTCCCCGACCTGATGGGCCCCCTGGGCAACGGGATCCACGGACAGATCCTGCTGGGCAGCGTGCTGTCCGGCGTCGGCGCCTACGTGTCGGTGCGCTTCCTGATGCGCTACTTCCAGACCCGCACGCTGTACCCGTTCGCCATCTACTGCTTCGTGTTCGGCCTGCTGGCGGTGATCTACCTCGGCCTGATCAAGTAGCCGGCCGCCCGCGGCGCCGCCGCGGATCGTGAGTGGCGTTACTCCCCGCGGGAACGGCGGGCCCGGGACCGGGCGCGGTCCTTGGCGTCCAGTGTCAGCTTGCGCAGCCGGACGGTGGACGGGGTGACCTCCGCGCACTCGTCGTCGGCGCAGAACTCCAGGGCCTGCTCCAGGCTGAGGGCCCGGGGCGGCACCAGCCGTTCCAGCTCCTCGCCGGTGGACTGGCGCACGTTGGTGAGCTTGCGCTCCCGGGTGATGTTCACGTCCATGTCGTCCGAGCGGGAGTTCTCGCCGACGATCATCCCCTCGTACACCTCGGTGCCCGGGGCGACGAACAGCGTGCCGCGCTCCTGGAGGGAGAACATCGCGTAGGCGCTGGCCGAGCCGGACCGGTCGGCCACCAGCGACCCGGTGGGGCGCATCCGCATGTCGCCGGACCACGGCTCGTACCCCTCGAACACGTGATGCGCGATCCCGGTCCCCCGGGTGTCGGTGAGGAACTGGGTGCGGAACCCGATCAGGCCGCGGGCGGGCACGATGAAGTCCAGCCGCACCCAGCCGGTGCCGTGGTTGGTCATGTGCTCCATCCGGCCCTTGCGCAGGGCCAGCAGCGTCGTGACCGCGCCCAGGTACTCCTCGGGCACGTCCACGGTGAGCCGCTCCACCGGCTCGTGCAGCTTGCCGTCCACCTCGCGGGTGACCACGGTGGGGCGGCCGACGGTCAGCTCGTAGCCTTCCCGGCGCATGGTCTCCACCAGCACGGCCAGCGCCAGCTCACCCCGGCCCTGCACCTCCCAGGTGTCCGGCCGCTCGGTCGGCAGGACCTTCAGCGAGACGTTGCCGACCAGTTCCCGGTCGAGCCGGTCCCGCACCATGCGCGCGGTGACCTTCGAGCCCTTCTCCCGGCCGACGAGGGGCGAGGTGTTCACCCCGATCGTCATCGAGATGGCCGGCTCATCGACCGTGATGAGCGGCAGCGGCCGGGGGTCGTCAGGATCGGCCAGCGTCTCGCCGATCATGATTTCCGGTATCCCGGCCACGGCGATGATGTCCCCGGGCCCGGCACTGTCGGCGGGCACCCGCTCCAGCGCCTCCGTCCGGAAGAGCTCAGTGATCTTGACCTTCTCGATGGAGCCGTCGCGACGGCACCAGGCGGCCTGCTGGCCCTTCTTGATGGTCCCGGACTCGATCCGGCACAGCGCGATCCGGCCCAGGTAGGCCGAGGCGTCCAGGTTGGTGACGTGGGCGCGGAGCGGCTCGGCCGGGTCGTAGGACGGCGCCGGCACGGTCTCCCGCAGCACGGTGAACAGCGGCTCCAGGTCCGGCGAGTCCGGCAGCGACGCGTCCGCGGGGCGGGTCAGCGAGGCGCGGCCGGCCCGGGCCGAGGCGTACACGATCGGGAACTCGATCTGCTCCTCGGTGGCGTCCAGGTCCAGGAACAGCTCGTAACAGGCGTCCACCACCTCGGCGATCCGCGCGTCCGGGCGGTCCACCTTGTTGATCACCAGGATGACCGGGAGATGCGCCTCGAGCGTCTTGCGCAGCACGAACCGGGTCTGCGGCAGCGGGCCCTCGCTGGCGTCCACCAGCAGCAGCACGCCGTCCACCATGGACAGGCCGCGCTCCACCTCGCCGCCGAAGTCCGCGTGACCGGGGGTGTCCACGATGTTGATGGTCAGCCCGCCGTGCGCGACCGCGGTGTTCTTGGCCAGGATCGTGATGCCCTTCTCGCGCTCCAGGTCACCGGAGTCGAGTACCCGGTCGTTGACCTGGGCCCCGACCCGGAACGCGCCGGACTGCCACAGCATGGCGTCCACCAAGGTGGTCTTGCCGTGGTCCACGTGCGCGACGATGGCGACGTTGCGCAATTCATCGCGGGTGGCGAGCTGGGCCTGGCGTACGGGCATGCGTGATCTCATCTGCGGTAGGAAGTGGAGACGCCACGTATAACCCGCGGCGGCCCCATTCTATTCGGCGGCGGTCACCGGCTGATCCAGTGGCTGCGGGCTGGCGCCGGCCCCCGGGCTGGGCCGGTCCCGGCGGAGCACCGCGAGCAGCTCCTCATAGGGGCCGATCAGGTAGGCCTGGTCCCCGGCCCGCAGCCGGGTGCCGCGGCGCGGCGGGTGCTCCAGGTAGCCCTGGTCGGCAGCCCGGCTGATGGCCAGGATGCGGGTCGTCGCGGCCAGGTCACGCATGGCCAGCCCGTCCAGCCCGCCGCCGCCGCTCACCGTCAGCCGCGCCACCAGCAGCGGCTCGTCACCGACGTAGAAGGTGCTGCGCACGTCGAGGCCGAGGGCGGCGCCGACGAACCACGGGGCGGCCAGCGCCGCGGTGGACCGGACGTTGCGGAACCCGAAGTTGTGCCGGACCGACCGGGCCAGCTGCGGGTCGAACATGCGCAGCACCACCGGGGTGCCCGCCCAGCGCGGCCCGAGCTGGTCGCGCACGGCCAGGCCGGTCTCCAGGTTGGCCAGGTCGTCACTGGTCAGCACGGCCACCGCGGACGCGCTGGCCAGGCTGACCGACTCCAGCGTCTCGGGCAGGGTCGCGTCCGCGATGACCACCGGCACGCCGAGGGCCCGGGCCTGCCCCAGGTGCCGGTTGTTCTCCCGCATCTCGACCACGACCACCTCGCTGCCCGCCGCGACCAGCCGCGTGGCGGCCTGCATGCCCACCGACCCGAGCCCGATGACCAGCACGTGCCCGCGCAGCCCGGTGATCCGGCGGCGGCCCAGGGATTCCTCGATCCGCCGGCTGACGAGCATGTTGGTGAGCATGGCGAAGAACACCGCGACGAACAGGGCGCCGAGCAGCATCAGGCAGAGGGCGCCCCGGCCATCAGCCACGGGCTCTGGTGACCGGAAGGAGAAGTCGCCGTAGCCGACGGTGGTCACCGTCTCCACGCGTGAAGTAGGCCGCGTCCAGCAGCGGCACCGGCTGCGCGCCGGGCAGCCGGAAGGCCACCCGCAGGATCGTGGTTGACGTCACCGCCGCCCGCCGGCTGCACCGCGATCGGGGCGAGCGCCCCGTACAGGTCACGCAGGGTGGCCGGCCGCGGCGCGGTGGTCCGGGCCGCGGCGAACCGCTCCCCCGCCAGCCTGATCTCCTGCACCCCGGACCGCAGGCAGGCCTCGGCGATGGACGGCGCGGACAGCCCGGCCACGTCCAGCACCGACACCTGGATCCGGGACAGGGCCCGGCCCACCGCCGGGTTGCCCAGCTGCACGACGACCCGGACATCGGCGCGCAGTTCCCGGGTCAGCAGGGCGGTCTCCAGGGTGCGCAGGTCATCGTCCAGGACGCAGATCACCGCCTCCGCGCCGGCCAGCCCGGCCTCGGCGAGCGTCTGCGCGGTGCTGGAACTGCCGGCCAGGTGCGGGATGCCCCAGGCGATCAGGCTGCGGGCCAGCCGGAGGTCCGGGTTGTCGTCCACGACCACGGCCGGCACCCCGGACAAGGTGAGCAGCCGGGCGATCCGCAGGCCGACCCCGTGCAGCCCGCAGACGATCACATGCCCGCGCCAGTCCGCGTAACCGCTGCCCACCTGGCTGATCGTTACCTGCGCAGATGTCCGGCATGTTAATGACGCGTCTCGGCAGCGTAGCGTGACATCCCGCCCGGGGCGGCCGGGAACCGGCCCGCCAATCGCCGGGGCATTCTTCAGCCGTTCTTGGCGGGGCCTTAACCCGTTTTCCGGTGTGCTGGCTGCCATGCATGACGGATTCGAACCCAGCGGCCCGTACCCGGAATGGCCCGACGATGGACTGACCCGCCCGATGACCAGGGCCGGCCTCCCGGCTGTTCCGGGAGGCGAGGCCGGGCCGCCGCCCGGCGCGGGCCGCGCGGGCCGGCGGCCCGGCGGCGGCACCGGAGAGACGGACGGCGGACGGGACGTGGCGCTGCGCCGCCTGTCCCGGCTGACCTGGCGTGCCACCCAGCTCAGCGCCATTACCGCGGCGGCGTTCGCGGTGCTGTTCGCGCGCAGTGCGCCCGCCCAGACGGCCAGCGCGGCCCCGGCCCCGACGCGGCCGGCCGCCCCGGCGGCCAGCACGGCCCCGGCCACGACGGCGGCCCCCACCCCGGCGCGCCCCGCGCGGCACCGGCACCGGGCGTCAGCCGCGGCGGCGACCACGCCGGCCGCGCAGCCCTCCACCGCCCCGGCGGCCGCGCCGAGCAGTGCCCCGAGCAGTGCCGCGCCGACCCTGGCCCCGCCGAGCACGCCCCCCGCGCCCGCCCCGGCCCCCAGCCCGGTGCAGAGCACGTCGAGCGGATCGCACAGCGGCGGATGAACGACCCTCTGATGATCGCTGACATTACCTTCCGCGCGTGGGGGACGACGGTCTCTGCGCTGGTCACGGACCCGGCGGCCAGTCAGGCGGCCCGCGCCATCCTCAGCGCGGAACTGACGGCGGCCGACGCCGCCTGCTCCCGGTTCCGCGGCGACTCCGAGCTGTCCCGGCTGAACCGGGCGGGCGGCCGGGAGATGGCGGTGAGCCCGCTGTTTGCCGAGGCCCTGGCGGCCGCGCTGGCCGCGGCGCAGGCCACCGGGGGCGACGTGGACCCGACCTGCGGGGGCGCGCTGGCCGCCCTCGGCTACGACCGCGACTTCGCGCGGCTGCCCCAGGGGCCCGGCGATCCGGGGCAGCCCGGGCCCGTGCCTCCCGGGCCCGTGCTCACCGCCACGCCGGCCGCCGGCTGGCAGGCGGTTGAACCTGGACGAGCGGCGGCGCCGGGTGCGGATCCCGGCCGGGGTCCTGCTCGATCTGGGTGCCACCGCCAAGGCGCTCACCGCCGACCGTGCCGCCGCCGCGATCGCGGCGGCGGCCGGCTGCGGTGTCCTGGTCAACCTGGGCGGGGACATCCGGGTGGCCGGGGAGCCGCCGGACGGCGGGTGGTGCGTCGGGATCGCCGATGACGTCGGGCCGGGCGAGGTGCCGCGGGGCTGCGCGCAGGCGATCGTGCTGACGGAGGGCGGTCTCGCCACGTCCAGCACGACGGTGCGGTCCTGGCGCCGGGGCCCGGCCACGGTGCACCACATCCTGGTGCCCGCGACCGGCCTGCCCGCCCGGACCTGCTGGCGGACCGCGAGCGTGGCGGCGGCCAGCTGCCTGGACGCGAACGCGGCCAGCACGGCCGCCATCATCCGCGGCGAGCGGGCGCCCGGCTGGCTGGCCACGCTGGGCCTGCCCGCCCGGCTGGTCCGTCACGACGGGACGGTGCACGCCGTGGCCGGCTGGCCGGGCCACCGCGGGGAGGCCAGCGCCAGCGGCCGGCCCGGGGTCCGCGCATGACGGTCAGTTTCGGCGGCCCCGGCCTGTGGTACGCCACCCGGGCCACCGGCCTCGTGTCCCTGCTGCTGCTGACCGCGAGCGTGCTGCTCGGGGTGCTCACCGCCGGCCGGTTCACCGCGCCGCGGTACCCGCGCTTCCTCACCGTGGGGCTGCACCGCAACATCTCGCTGCTGGCCGTGGCCTTCCTCACGCTGCACGTGGCCACGACGGTGCTCGACTCCTACACATCCATCCAGCTGAGCGCGGCGTTCATCCCGTTCATCTCCGGTTACAAGCGGGCCTGGGTCGGCCTGGGCGCGGTCGCCCTGGACCTGCTCATCGCCCTGATCGTGACCAGCGTGGGCCGGATGCGGCTGGGCCACCGGGCCTGGCGGCTGGTGCACTGGTGCGGCTACGCCTGCTGGCCGGTCGCGGTGGCCCACGCGGTGGGCGCGGGCACCGACGCGCACCGGTCCTGGGCGGCCGTGCTGACGATCGGCTGCGTGGCGCTGGTGGCGAGCCGCGGCCAGCTGGCGGGTCCTGCAGCGCTGGCCCGAGCGCCGGGTGCTCCGGGTGGCGGTGATGGCCGCCGCCGCGGTAGCCGTGCCCGCCGTGCTGGGGGCGGGCGGGATCGGATGGTGAGCGGCAGCTCCTGCCCGTCCCCGCCATCCCGCTGGGGCAGCCGCCGCAGCGGCGGCTGCCCCGGCTGCTGGCCGGCCTCAGCTACGACCGGCCGGTCAGCCTGGCCGACCACGAGCGCTGTCATGGCCCGGTCCCGCTGCACCAGCCGGGCCGCCCCGGGCGGCCGGGGCGGCTCATCGAGGTGGTGGAACGCTCCGGCCTGACCGGGCGCGGCGGGGCCGGGTTCCCCACCGGCCGGAAGATGCGGTCCGTGGCCAGCCGCCGCGGCCCGGCGGTGGTGATCGCGAACGGCGCCGAGGGGGAGCAGGCCAGCGGCAAGGACCGGCTGCTGCTGACCCGCCTGCCGCACCTGGTGCTCGACGGGATCACCCTGGCCGCGCAGGCGGTCGGGGCCCGGGAAGCCCACCTGGTCGTGCACCGGCAGGACGGCTGGCTCCGCGACGGCCTGCAGGCGGCGGCCGACGCCCGGTTCCAGGCGGGCACCGACCCGCTGCCGATCCAGGTGACCGGCATTC
>CAVYEA010000006.1:0-60605 GCA_963767385.1 uncultured Actinomycetes bacterium
ACGTTATACTCACCCCCGGCCGCGCACTGATCGCACTGTTTAGGGAGCTGTCTGGCTACGGGGTGCCCGTCGCTGGCATGACCCTTACCCGCCTGCAGGGGACCCTGACGCTGGCCGACGGTGTCGTCGCCTACCGGTGCGGCTGGCTGATCTGGCCAGCAGGCCGGGCCAGCCGCCGGGGGCGCCCGCTCCGGACGCTGCACAGCGCTCTCGACGCGCCGGCGCGGCCCGCAGGCTGACTCGGCCGGTGGTCGCGGGCGAGAGCGGCATGCTGCCCGGGGTGAACGATGACCCACCCGGTCCCTGGCCCCCGGCGCGGTGAGGAGCATCTGGGCGGCCCGCGGCGCGAACCCGCCAGGCGGGGCGAGATCACGGGCAGGCTGCCGTCATTGACGGTGTACCGGCTGCTGCGCCAGGCACGGAACGAGATCACCATCGGCGCGCACCTCAAGACCGCATGCCAACCGAGCCCTCTCGCAGCGCATCACCAGCGAAATCCCCGCCAGCCTTCGCTGCCGGAACCGTCAGCGCCAGCCGCAAGGCCAGCGGCCATGGCCGCCACTCAGCCCGATCTCACATTCAGGCCGGGATGCGATGAACACGCATCTGAGCGGTACCGGGCGGCTCGCGGATGACCTGTACCTGGTGGCCCACCACGAAATCACCGGCAGGCCGCATCTGCAGCCCCGCGCCCTGGGCCTGGGCCTGGCGGGCGGGCTGCTGGCCGAGCTGATGCTGTCGGGCAGCATCCGGATCTGGCGCGGCCTGGTGCTGATCGGCCGATGGGATCCCGCCCCGCGGATGAGTTAGCGCGCAGGCGTGCTGGACCTGGTGGGCAGCGAGCGGGAGGATCTCCCGGTGCGGGACTGGCTGCTGTTCCTGGCCCGTACCGCGGCCGCGGACGTCGCGCGCCGGCTGGAGCAGGAGGGGTACCTGACCCGGGCGGCGGCGCGGCGGCCCTGGCGCGCCGGGCGGTGGGTTCCGGTCGATGCGGACTGCGCGTTCGCGCCGCTGATCCGGGTGAAGTCGGCGCTGGACTCCTCCCGGCCGGTGGCCGCCCAGCATGTGGTCCTCGGCGGGCTGGCGGCCGCCTGCGGGCTGGGCCATCAGCTGGCGCTGTACCTGCCGCCCGGGGCCCGCCCCCGCCTCGACCAGGCGGTCGCGCAGCTCTCCATCCCAGCCTGCGGGAGCTGATCGCCCAGACCCAGGCCGCCGTGGACAGCGCCCTGCTGGCCCACCGCGTCTGAACCCGCCCATCCCACAACCCCTCTATCACGGGAGCTGCCGATGTCTCGAACGCAAACCGCCGGAAACAAGCCCAGCAGCGTGTCCCGGGCCCTGGCCCGGGACCGGCTCGGCGTGCCCGCCGTGCTGTTCTTCGTCCTGGCCGGGGTCGCCCCGCTGACCGTGGCCGCCGGGGTCATCCCGACCGCCTACCAGACCACCGGGCTGACCGGCATCCCCGCGGCGTTCGTGGTCATCGCGGTGATCCTGGCCATCTTCTCCAGCGGGTACGTCGCGATGACGCGGCACATCACCAACGCGGCGCGTTCTACGCCTTCATCGCCCGCGGCCTGGGCCGTCCCGCCGGGGTGGCCGCCGCGCTGGTGGCGCTGCTGTCCTACAGCTTCCTGCAGGTCGGCCTGTACGGGGCGTTCGGGCCGAACGCGGCCAGCGAGGCCGCCGCCCACCTGCATGTGCACGCCCCGTGGTGGGTGTGGGCGCTGGGCGCGTGGGCGGTCATCACCGTGCTGGGCCTGCTGCGGGTGGACATCACCGGCCGGGTCCTCGGCGTCCTGCTGTGCGCGGAGATCGCTGGTCATCCTGGCCGAGACCGTCACCGGGCTGGCCCACCCGGCGGGCGGGCACCTCAGCTTCGCCACGCTGTCCCCGGCCGCGCTGACCTCGGCCGGGCTCGGCACCTTCGGCGTGCTGGCCGTCGTCGCGGTGCTCGGGTTCGTCGGCTTCGAGCAGGCGCCGGTGCTGGCCGAGGAGGCCCGCAACGCCCGCCGCACCATCCCGGTGGCCACCTACCTCGCCCTGGGCATGATCGCCGTCGTGTACGCCGGGGCGAGCTGGGCCATGGCCGCCCACGCCGGGACCAGCCACGTCGTGGCCGCCGCCGGGCAGCAGGGCCCGGGGCTGCTGTTCGGCCTCGGCGGCAGCGGCGTGCTGTCCCAGGCGGCGCAGTGGCTGTTCCTGACCTCGCTGTTCGCCGCCGCGCTGGCCTTCCACAACTGCGTGCTGGCGCTACATCGTACGCGCTCGGCCGGGAGAACGTGCTGCCGGCCGCGCTCGGCCGCACCGGCGGCAACAACATCCCCAAGGCCGCCTCCCTGGCGCAGAGCGTCACCGGCCTGGCCGTCATCGTGGTGTACGCGCTCGACCGGGCAGGACCCGATGACCCGGCTGTTCTTCTGGCTGGGCACCACCGGCGGGTTCGGGATCCTGATCCTGCTCGCCGTGACCGCCGTGGCGGTGATCGCGTTCTTCGCCCGCGACCCGCGCGGCGAGAACGCCTGGCGGCGGCTCATCGCCCCCGCGCTGGCTGCCATCCTGCTCGGCGGCATCGTCGTCCTCGCCACCGCTGCACTACGCCACCCTGCTCGGCGTGCCCGCCGGCGCCACCGCCGCGTGGGCGCTGCCCGCCAGCTACGCCGCCGTCGCGGTCATCGGGCTGGCCTGGGGGCTGATCCTCAAGATCCGCCGCCCGCACGTCTACGCCGCGATCGGGCTCGGCGCCGCACGCCGTCACCGGCCAGCTCGCCCCCGCCGCGCGAAGAGCCCGCGATGATCCAGCCCGGAGCAGCGCGCCGGTACCGCCGGGCAGCGGCCTGCTGACGCGTGGTCTCGCCGACCCGGCGGACCTGGACACGCTCAGCCAGGTCATCGCCGACGCCTTCCACGACCTGCCACCGTCCCGGTGGCTCGTCCCGGACCCGGACGCCCGCCGGGAGATCTTCCCCGCGCTACTTCCGGCTCTACGTCGAGCACGCCCTGGCCAGCGGCGTGGTGCACACCACCCCCGACCGCGCCGCCGTCGCGCTGTGGCTGCCCGTCGGCGGCACCGGCCAGCCCCGGCCTGCGGCTACGACGAGCGGCTCGCCGCCGTGACCAGCCCCTGGACCGGCCGGTTCCTCGCCTTCGACGAAGCACTGGACCGCCACCACCCCACCGGCATCCGCCCACCACCACCTGGCCATCCTCGCCGTCCGGCCGGACAGGCAAGGCCAGGGCACCGGCAGCGCGCTGCTGCGCGCCCACCACGCCAGTCCTCGACGGCGCCGGCATGCCCGCCTACCTGGAAGCCGCCGACCTGCGCACCCGCCGCCTCTACCTCACCGCGGCTACGAAGACCATGGGCTGCCCATTCACCTCGCTGGCGGCAAACCAATGTACCCCATGTGGCGAAAACCATCTGAGCCGCATTAAGCCGGGAAGGATAGCGATGCCAGGCGACGAGCATATGCCCACGTGCCGGGCTGATCCGGTAAGGGCCGATTGTCCGGTGGGCTGCCTGCGTGCCATCCTCTCGGCTCACGCATTCATCCCCTTGAGCTGGGCGTACATGGCCTCGTATGAGCCGCCGCGCACCGTGGGCGAGGTCGCGCGACTCCACAGGGAAGGAAAGCTTTCTGAGATCCGCGGCCTTGGGCCACGGCGGATCGGGGAAATCGAGCTGTGCCTGATCCTGGCCGGGCTGGCCAGCGGGCACCAGCACGCATTGTGAGCAGGCTGCTTAAGGAGGCTCGGTGCCTGACGATTCTGCGCCCATTCCCGCGATGGTCTGCCACTCTGCCGCCTACTTGAGAACGGTGACCACCTGTGTCCGCGCGGATACAGATCCATGCCCGGAGTCACATGATCCGGTCACGAGGACGCTTCAGGCTTCACGACTTGTCAGAGCTGGGTGGCTGCTGGGCGAGCACCGCGTCGCGGCGGCCTGGCGGCGGCTGTGGTGGTGTCCTGGTGGCTGGTGCGGCGCGGAGCCGGTCGAGTTCGTCGCGGTAAGCATCGGCCTGGTGCTCGGCGCGCTCGGCGCGGGCGCGCAGGTCGGCGCGCAGCTCGTCGCGCTCGCGGGCGGCGTCGGCGCGCGACCTGGTCCAGCATCCGTTCCGGCGTCGGCGCGGACCCGTCCGGTCTCGGCGCGGGCGGCCTGCGCGGCGGCCTGGGCGCGGGCGGTCTCCTGCTGGGCCTGCCGGGCGGCGGTCTCGGCGCGGCTGCGGCCTGGCGGGCCTGGTCCCGCTCGGCCTCGGCCGCGCGGACTCGCCGCCTCGGCGTCGGCGCGGGCCTTGGCGATGGCGGTGTCCCGCTCGGCCTCGGCGGCGGCGACCCGGGCCTCGGCGTCGGCGCGGGCCGTGGCAACGGCGGCGTCGCGGTCAGCCTCAGCGGCAGCGCGCGTTCATCGGCGCGTTCGGCGCGGGCCTGGGCGGCGGCCAGGTGCTCGCTCATCTCCTCGGCCGCGGCATCAGCCTCGGCGCGAACTGGTCAGCCTGGGCGGCGCGCTGTTCGGCTGCGGCGGCGCGGGCCTCGGCGGCTGCGGCGCGCTGCTCGGCGGCGGCGCGGACGGCCTCCACCTCGGCCTCGGCGGCGGTCGGGTCGGCCAGCGTGTCGATCCGGTCCCGCAGCTCCGCGCCCAGGGCGGCGACCCGGTCGGCCTCGGCGCGCAGCGAGCGCAGCAGCTCCGCGCCGGTCACCTTGGCCATGGTGACCGGGTTGGCGTCCTCGGCCGGGCTGATCGTGGTCCCGGCCTTCTCGGCGGCCAGCCGCCGCCGTTCCCGCCACGCCGACACGCGGGTGTGGCCCCGCCCGGCGCAGTATTCCGGCGGGCGGCCGGTCCCGCCAGCCGGGGCGGCGGGCTGCCCGCACCCGGGGTACTTGCACCCCGGCCGGGCTGCGGTGGTGGTGTTCTGGCTGGTCATCGGCCCTCCCGTCGTGGTCGCCCGCGGCGCTCGCGGAGTTCCGTATCAGGCGACGTAACGAATGAAACGAAACGGAACGAAACGGATCGGCGCCGTTTCCGGCGCGGGTCAGGCGGCCCGGGAGCCGGGCGGGGTGGCGGGGCCGATCTGGATCAGGTCCCGGTTGAACGTGTGCCCCCGGCCCAGCGGCGGCAGCGTGACGGTGATCAGCTGGCGCAGCACTTCCCGCTTGCGGCCCAGGGTCAGCTCATCCCAGGTGCGGCGGGCGTCCTCGGTGGCGGCGAAGTCCGCCAGCGGGCTCTTGGCGGTGGCGTCCGACAGCTCGGCGCGGATCTGGCCGATCGCTGGTCCGGCTCGGCGGTGATCGTCTCCAGTTGCTCCTCATCGATCGCGCCGCGGGCGAACATCTGCGCCGCGCCCTTCTTGCGCGCCTCCAGCACGATCAGCTCCTCGCGCAGCGCGGCCACGTCCACGTCCTTCTCGCGCGGGAGCAGGTCGGTGACATCCGGGCGGGACAGCCGCTCGACGATCACGTTCTCCACGTGCGCGTCCACCCGGGCGGCCGGCCACGAGCAGTGCCCGGCCGCGCGGCACCGGTAGACCGGGGTCCCGGACTTGTTGCGGCGCACCGTCATCGTGGTGCCGTCCTTGCAGACCCCGCACTGGTAGATCAGCGACCCCAGCCACTTCGGGGTGTTGCCCGGCGAGGTCTTGCGCGCCGGGTCGGAGAACAGCGTGATCAGCGCCTGCCGGATGTCCTCGGGCAGGATCGGCTCGTAGGCGTTGCGGGTGACGATCTGCCCCTTGTAGACCACGTGCCCCGAGGTGCGCGGGTGGGTCAGGATCTGCCGGATCGTCTTGGAGTTCCACCCGCCGTGCTCGGCCGCCTTCCCGTCCCGGCGCACGGCCCGGCCATCGGTCATCGCCACCGTGGGCACGCCCCGGGCGGCCAGGTCCCGCAGGACCTGGTTCATCGACACCCCGGCCAGCAGGTCATCGGCCCAGCGGCGGATCTCGGCGGCCTCGGCCGGGTTGTGCCGGGTCATGTCCAGCACCGGCCGGTCCTCATAGACCCGTTCCATCGCCGGGGCCTTCGGGTTCACGCACACCGACCGCACCCGCCCGGTGTCCACGCCCCACCCGTACGGGCGGACCCCGCCGCCGTAGTCGCCGTTGCGGGCCTGCCGCTTGCGGGCCAGCGCCACCCGCTCGCCCCGGTGCTCGCTCTCGTACTCGGCCTCGTTGACATCGTCGCGGAGTTCCTTGCGGCCCGCCGCCCGCTCCAGCCGGTACTCCGCGCCCTTGGTGGAGGAGTACACCCGCACCTGGTGCGCGCGGGCCAGCCGGATGAAGGCGTTGACCTCGTCGGTGCTGCGCAGGAACCGGTTGGCGTGCCAGAAGATCAGCGTGCCGATCCGGCCCGCCGCCGCCTACGGCCTCGGGCTGACCCTGCTGCAGCTGGTGGAGCGCGCCACTGGCGGCTGGAACATGTCACTGCACTTCTTCCGGATCCCGTGGATCCTGGACGGCCCTTGGTACCAGACCTGGCTGACGTCGTTCGTCCTGCTCGTGCTGTTCTTCCTGTACGGCATGTGGTACGGGCTGGTGTACCGGCGCTGGAGCCTGCCCGGCGAGGTGATCTTCATCGCGGCCCAGATCCTGGTCGCGCTCCTGGTCGTCGTGGCGGTGTCGATGATGAACGACTGGGCCGCGGTCGGGCACTTCTTCACCACGCTGACGGTGCCGGCGCTGACCGGCGTGCTGGCCGCGGTGGCCGCGGCCATGGGGCTCGGCGGGCTCACCACGATGCGCCGGGTCACGCTCTGATCTGGCGGCACGCAGGCTACGCCGGCGGGCCGGCCAATTGTGTGAGTGATGTTCCGGGCCGGAACCTGCATACTCGGACCGGGGGGGTGTCAGCGAGGACGCCCCCGAACAGGAGGGGGATCCAGAATGGCCGAGACACTGATCCTGGAGTTCACCGGCGTCGGCGAGGCCGAGTACAAGGCGGTCAACGGCGAGCTGGGGCTCGATATGCAGACCGGCAAGGGGGACTGGCCAGCCGGGCTGCTGGCGCATACGGCCGGCACCGCCGATGACGGCGCGTTCATCGTCACCGAGGTGTGGGCGTCACGGGCCGATCAGGCCGCGTTCATGCAGGACCGGCTGGGCCAGGCGCTCGCGGCCGGCGGGATAACGGCCGCGCCGAAGGTTCGCTGGGTGCCGCTGCTGGCCTACATGGTGCCCGGGGCCTGACCGGGCCGGTGCGTGACGGCCCGGCCGCACTCAGGCGAGTGCGGCCGGGCCGCGCTTCACCATCTGGGCGGCGATGATGGCCCGCTGGACCTCGCTGGTGCCTTCCCAGATCCGCTCGACCCGCAGCTCGCGGAAGAAGCGCTCGGCCACGTTCTCCCGCATGTAGCCGCGGCCGGCGAAGACCTGCACGGCACGGTCGGCGACCCGCCCGGCCATCTCCGATGCGTACAGCTTGACCATCGAGCACTGCCCGTGCGCGACCTTCACGTCCGCACCGCGGTCGATGCCGCGGGCTGTCTCATAGACCATCGAGCGGGCGGCGAACAACTCGGTGAGGCTGTCCGCCAGCATCGCCGCCACCGTGCCGTACTCACTGATCGGCCGCCCGCCCACCTGGCGCTCGGTGGCGAACGTGGTCATCTCGGCGGTGAGCCGCTCGGCCGCGCCCACGCAGCGGGCCGCCACCATGAGCCGCTCGAAGCGGAACCACTCGTAGGCGAACGACATCCCGTCGCCCTCGGCGCCGATCAGGTGCGCGGCGGGCACCCGGACGTCGGTGAACTCCACGATCGGGTGGTGGTGGCTGATCGTGTGCGAGTACGCGGGGGTGCGCAGTACCCGGACGCCCGGGCTCGGCAGGTCCACCAGGAACATGGCGTGCTGGCCGGCCTGCGCCCCGTCGGCGAGCCGGGCCTGGAAGAACGCGTAGTCCGCGGTGTTGAAGGAGGTGACGTGCCATTTGGTGCCGTTGAGCAGGTAATTCTCGCCGTCGCGGCGGGCGGTCGCCTGCAGCGCGGCCACGTCAGAACCGGCGCCTTCCTCCGTGATCGCGTAGCACTCCTCCCGCTCGCCCGCGATGGCCGGGCGGACGTACCGCTCGATCTGGTACGGCGTGGCCACATCGGGCAGCCAGGACGGTGGCGTGGCGGCCACCCAGCCGAGCGCGTTGGTGACCCGGCCCATCTGCTCCTGGACGAGCACCTGCTGCAGCGTGCTGCAGCCGCCGCCACCCAGCTCGGCGGGCATGTTCGTGGCGTACAGCCCGAGTTCCCGTGCGCGCTTGGCGTGCCCGGCGGCCACCTCCGGGGGCAGTTCCCCGCCGGCCAGCTCGGCGCCGGCCTCGAGGGGGATGAGCTCGTCGGCGAAGGCGCGGGCCCGCGCCTGGATGGCAAGATCCTCGGCTGACAACCCGTACACGCTGCGCTCCCCGTCCTGGCCGGCCGCTCTGCCCTCGCTTGACTGACTGTTCAGTTTATGTCAGCATCGGGGTCGTGCCAATGCCCCCGGGTGGCCCGCCGGACACCGCCGACGTCGTAGTCGTCGGCGGCGGGACGGTGGGGGCCTGGTGCGCCTACTTCCTGCGCGGCGAGGGCCTGCGGGTCATCCTGCTGGAGCAGGGCACGCTCGGGCAGGGGGCCAGCAGCCGGGCGGCCGGGGTGGTGCGGGCCCAGGGCGGCACCCCCGAGGCGGTCCGGCTGGCCCAGTGGTCCCGCGCCTTCTACCTGCGCCAGCACGAGGAGATCGGGATCGACTCCGGGTTCACGGCCCAGGGCTACCTGCTGCCCTGCTTCACCGAAGCCGAGGTGCCCGCGGCCCGGGAGCGCCTGATCATGCAGCAGGACCTGGGCCTGAACGTGGCCTGGCTGTCCCCGGGCGAGGTCGACGAGCTAAATCCCACGCTGGCCCGGGGGCAGACCCTGGGCGGCACGTTCTGCGCCGACGACGGCTACATCACGCCGCCGCGGAACGTCACGGCCTACGCCGTCGCGCTGGCCATCAGCGGGGTGGACGTGCGGGAGCGGACCGCGTTCACCGGCCTGGCCCGCGAGGGCGGGCGGGTCACCGGCGTGGTGACCAGCAGCGGCGTCATCCCGGCCGGGTCGGTGGTGCTGACCGGCGGCCCGCAGCTGGCCGGGGTGGGGCGGCGGGCCGGGCTGCGGATCCCGGTGGGCGGCGCGCGGCACCAGGTGGCGGTGACCGAGCCGCACCCGGACCTGCACCCGTCCCGGGTGCCGATGGTCTTCGACCTGGCGGCCGGGCTGTACTGGCGTCCCGAGGAGGGCGGCCTGCTGTTCGGGATGAGCAACCCGGCGGAGCCGCCCGGGGAGGCCCGCGCGGTGGACGAGCCCTACCTGGCCCGGATGCGGGCCCGGCTGCACCACCTGGTACCCGTGACCGCCGGGCTCGGGCTGCGCCGCCTGTGGGCCGCGACCATCGACTACACCCCCGACCACCTGCCGATCATCGGCCCGGCGCTGGACGCGGACGGGCCGGTCCCGGGGGTGACCGTGGCGGCGGCCGGCGGGCCGGCATGATGTGGGGCCCCGGCGTCGCCCGGGCCGCCGCCGACCTGGTGCTCACCGGCCGGTCCGCCGTGGTGGACACCGCCGGGCTGGGGCTGGACCGCTTCGATTCCCAGGGCCGCAGCAAGCTGGCCGCGGACCCGATCGCGCTGCCGTTCCCGGAAACCACCGGGCTGGCGGCGCACTGAGCTGGCTGACTTCTGAACTGCCGAAACTACCGGGCACGGACCTGGCCGCTGACCTGGCCGACCACAGAGAGGACCAACCACAGATGACTGACACCCTTCCGGTGACCCCCTTCCTGTCCGCCGCCGCGCTGCACGGCGACCTCGAGGACTGGGGCCCATTGGCCGAGGCCACCGGCGAGCCCATGACAACCTCGGGGGTGACCACCTGGGCCGGCGGTGACCTGGAGGTCGGCGTCTGGGAATGCACTCCCGGCCCCTCGTACTGGAAGCTGGAGACCAACGAGGCCATCCACATCGTGCACGGCCGGATGACCGTCACCCCGGACGGCGGCGAGCCGCAGGACATCGGCCCGGGTGACAGCGCGGTGTTCCCGCTCGGCTGGAGCGGGACCTGGCAGATCCACGAGACGATCCGCAAGCTCTACGTCCTTTTCTAACCGGCCCCGACGCTACTCGCGCCCTGGCCGTCACCCTTCAGGCCGGGCAACCTCCGCCATTTTTCAGCTAGAACCGGCGGCGTAGCGCGCGGAAGAGTTGGCGGCGGCCGGCGTCGGTAACCGCGAGCGGATCCGTATCGTGGAGCAGGCCGCGGCGGACGAGGCCGGTAAGGGCGGGCTCAACCATCGTGCGGGCGTCAACTTCCATGCCGTACTCGCGCAGCAGCGGGTTGGCGTCAGGATCGACCGCCGGGCTGACCCGGCGGAGAAGGTCCGCCCGGGCCGTGACATGCTCCGCTGCGATGAGGTACAGAAGCCAGGTGCCGAGGCGGATTTGGATCGTCCGCTCAAGGCGGTCGGCGACCCACGGACTGTAGCGCGACAGATCGGGCTGGCTGTCGCTGCGCAGCGAGCGAATCAGGTCCCGCGCGGGGCCGGCGCAGCTGTGCAGGATGGTAAGGGCAAGCGCCAGGCCAACAATGGTGTCCACAATGGTCGCGCCGAGACTGGCGCTGATCAGTCCGGTGGTCACGGCCAGGCCGGCCAGCGCGTGGTTACGGGAATCGACTGACTGGCTGACCAGCGCCGCGTTGCCGCCGCGCAGGCCCGCGCTGCGCTCATACGCCGAGCGGATGGCGTAGACGGGGACCGACATGGCGGCGATCGTCAACGGGTACCAGCTCACGGCGGGTGTAGCCGGCACGAAGAGCCGGCGCACGGCCAACGCGAGGGTGACGCAGCCAGTGATGACCATGAGAGTCACCACGACGACGTTGGCGAGACGTTGCCGGCTGTACCGGACACCGAGATACACCGTGCTGCCTGCGATGACATCCAGGAGTTCCTCGGCCGCGTCATTGAGCTGGGCGACGCTGCCCGAGATGAGGGCTGCCGGGATCTTGATCATGGTGATGGCGACCTGGACCGCCAGGGTGGTCGTGGCCGCGGTCGATGGCTGAAGGAAATGGTGCACTCTTCTGCGGCGGGCGCGCAGGTCCTGGAGTGCGCGGTCAGCCTCGGCCCGGCCGGTATCGGTCAGCGAATATCGGCCCCCGTCCCGCTCCCGGGCAGCCCAGCCGGCCGCCACAGCCTGGGCCACCGTCCAGGCCACGCTGCGCTCCAGCCTGGTGCCAGCCCCGCGACTGCCAAGGATCGATCGCGGGTCACCGGGGAGCCGTCGGCCGTATGCCCGGAAGGCATCCTCGATCTCTGGCAATGACTTGGGCCCGGCGCTCAGCACGACGAGAATCGCGGTGGTCGGTGCGCTGCGGGCAGGCCGCCGCTCGCCGCGGCTTGACCCGTTCACCGCTGCGCTCCCCGGACGTGGCACCACGGTCAGGTCACCTGGCCGCCGCAGGGCGTGAGCCGTGCACGATGACGAGGGTCCGCCGCCGTGCCTGCCGGATCTCCGAGCGCACTCCGGCAAAGCCGGCGCCTTCCAGGTCCCGGGCGAGCTGGGCTGCCTGGTCGCGGGTGAGACCGTGCGCGGAATGGCCGCGTGCGCCGGGCTTGACGAGGCGTTCGGCCAGCAGTATCCGCCCTCCTGGGGCGAGTACGCGGCTAGCTTCGGCCAGGCCAGCGGCCCGGTCCGTCCAGTGGTGAACGGAGCTGAGTGCCCACGCGACGGTCGCGCTCGAGTCGGGGAGCGGCAGCGCCTCGGCGCGTCCTTTGGCGAAGGTGACGTTCGGAAGGCGCCGGAATGTGGTGAGCCACCGGCCGAGGCGCAGCATGGCGGGCGCGGGGTTGACTCCGGTCACGCTGGTGCACCGGCGGGCCGCGATTCGCGCGGCGGTGCCCGGGCCGCAGCCGATATCGACAACGCGGTCGCGGGGTGAGAGACCGGCCAGGCCGGCGACTGTCCGCGCGGCCGGGCCGCGGCCGACCGTCATCGAAACGGCGGTGAGGAGGCCGTACGCCCTGCCCCCCAGGTGGCTGTGATTGGCAGTCGCGGCCGGAGCGTCGGTGTGAGACATGTCGTTCTCCTATTCATAGGACAGAGCTTCGAGGGGATCCATCCGTGCGGCCCGGCGAGCGGGTCCGATGCCCGCGAGGGTGCCGGCGGCGAAGGCGCCGCCGAGCAGGATGGCGAGCGTCGCCCACGGCATGGCGAAACCGACGTCCCAGGCGGACAGCGTGCGGGCGGCCAGTGCGGCGAGGAGGAGGCCGACGGCGATCCCGATGACCGCCCCGATCAGGGCGATGATCTCGCTCTCGAGCCGGATCATCCGGCGCAGCTGGGTCCTGGTCATGCCGAGGGCGCGCAGCACGCCGATCTCCCGGGTCCGCTCGGTGATGGACAGGGCGAGGGTGTTGATGATCCCGAACAGGCTGATGATCACGGACAGGGCGAGCAGGACGTAGAACAGGTTGAGCAGTGCGGCGACCGGCGCCTGCTGCAGGGTGATGAACCCGGCGAGGGTGCGGACCTGCGCCGTCGGGAAGGGCTTGAGGGCCGCTTGGACGGCGGCGCGGCTGGCCGGGCCCGTTCCGCCGGCGACGAGGATCGCGCGGTCGCCCGGGGTGGTGAAGCTGCGGTCGAAGAGAGTGGTGGTGATGGTCATCGCGCCCAGCAGCGGGCTGAGCTTGGGAGCGGTGTAGACGCCGCGCACGACGAGCCGCAGGGTGGTGCCGGCGGTGGTCTCGGCGGTGAGGACCGTGCCCGTCTTGAGATGGTGGGCGGCGGCGAAGTCGCTGGCCACGAGGACCCCGTCGGCATCGAGGGAGGCCAGCGCGGTGCTGGCCGACCCGCCGACCCACCGGAAGCGGTAGAAGCGGGCGATGTCGGCCGGCGTGACGCCGGTCATGGTCTGGTTGGTGCCGAAGGCGTGCACGGTGCCGGCTCGCACGCTGGCGCTGCGGATGCCGGCTGCCGCCAGCGCGTGCTGCACGTCGGGAGCGAGGACGTCGCTCTGCGGGGTGATGACGTAGCCGGCGGTCACCTGGTGCCTGATGGACGTGCCGGTAGCGGCCCGCAGGCCCTGGGCCATGACGGCGACGAAGGCGATGAGCGCGACGCCGACGGTAAGGGCGGCGGCGGTGGTGGCGGTGCGGGCGGGGTTCCGCCGCGTATCCTCGCGGGCGAGTTCGCCGGTGCCGCGGGTGAACGGCTCGACCGGCTTCTCGATGGCCGCCGCCAGCGGCCCGACGATCCAGCGGGACGCGCCGGCCACGCCGATGAACAGCACCAGCGCGCCGCCCGCCAGCAGCACCAGCCGGCTGGTGGTGGACAGTCCGCCGAGGACGACCGCGGGGACCAGCGTGCCCGCACCGACGACGAGCGCCACGGCGATCAGGGCGAAGCGGCGCCGCCGCGATCCCGAACATGGTGCCGCCCCCTCCCGGATCGCGGCGATAGGCGCGATCCGCATGGCCCGCAGCGCCGGGGCGGCGCTGGCGGCCAGGGTGACGGCGATCCCGACGGTCAGGCTGATGGCGGCGGTCCGCCAGGTGACGACAGTGGCGGCGGCGGGCAGCTGGATGCCGGAGGCACCGAGCAGGGCGCTGAGGCCTCTGGCGAAGCCGATCCCGGCCCCCAGGCCGAGCACGGAGGATATCGTGCCGATGATCGTTCCTTCGGCCAGGATCGACGCCAGGACCTGGCGGCGGGACGCCCCCAGGGTGCGCAGGGTGGCCAGCTCCCGGGTCCGCTGGACGACGGTGATCGAGAGCGTGTTGAAGATGATGAACGAGCCGACGAGCAGGGCGATCGCTCCGAAGGCCAGCAGCACATAACGGAGCAGCGCGAACTGACGGCCGACGTCGGAGGTGGCGGTGCTGGCCTGCTGGGTGGCGGTGTTGACCGCCGTGGTGGCGGGAGCGATGCCGCGGATGGCGGGGACGAGCCCGCTGACGGAGACACCGGGACGGGCGGCGACATCGATCTCGTCGAACCACCCTTGCTTGCCGAAGATCCGCTGGGCGACGGCGAGGTCGACGGCGGCGAACTGGGTGGGCCCGAGGGTGGCGGCTCCGGCGAAGCGGAAGGTCCCGACGACCCGGAACCGCTCGAGGGGCTTGCGGGCCACCAGCCCGACCGTGCTGCCGACCCTGAGGTGGTGCGTGGCCGCGGTGGCCTGGTCGATGATGATCTCACCCGTCCGCCGCGGCCACGTTCCGCTCACCAGCCGGAGCGGGTTCATCGCGTCCAGCTCACCGGTGGGGAGGCCGAACACGGACGCTTCCTCGGCGGACTTTCCGATGGCGGTCCCACCCGCGTTGGTGAGCTGGGCGTGGGAGTCGATATAGCCGTGCGCCTTCTGCACCTGCGGAAGGGCCCGGATGCGATACAGCAGGCTGGCGGGCACCGGCTGCTTGGCCGCGCCGATGGCCCCGAACGGGGACTGGGCGACCACCACCGCGTCGGTGTGCGCGTAGGCGGTGCTGAAGATGCCGGAGTAGGCGCTCATGACGGTATCCATGAGCACGAAGGTGCCGCTGATCATGGCCACGCCCAGAACCACCGCCAGCGCGGTCAGGACTGCGCGCCACTTGCGCGCCCACAGCCCGCGCAGGACCACGTTGAACATGGCTAGATCGCCTTCTCGATGGCCCGGAGGACGGCGGCGGCTGACGGGTGGGAGAGCTCGTCGACGATGCGGCCGTCGGCGAGCAGCACGATGCGGTCGGCGACGGTGGACACCCTCGGCTCGTGGGTCACCATGACGATGGTCTGGTGGTAGGCCTGGGCCGAGGCCCGCAGCAGGTCCAGGATCTCCGTCCCGCTGCGGGAGTCGAGGTTGCCGGTCGGCTCGTCGGCGAAGATCACCGTGGGGCGCATCACCAGCGCCCGGGCGATGGCCACCCGCTGCTGCTGGCCGCCGGACAGCTGGGAGGGGAGATGGTCGCGGCGCGCACCCAGGCCGACCTTGCCGATCAGCTCGTCCACCCAGGCCGGGTCGCGCCGCATACCCGCCAGCTTGAGCGGCAGCACGATGTTGCCCTCGGCGGTCAGCATCGGCAGCAGGTTGAAGAACTGGAACACGAAGCCCACCTGAGTCCGGCGCAACAGGGTGAGGTCCCGGTCGCCCAGGCGGGACAGCGCCCGCCCGCCGATCGTCGACCTCGCCCGAGGTGGGCCGGTCCAGCCCGGCCAGGATGTGCAGCAGTGTCGACTTGCCCGATCCGGACGGACCCATGATCCCGACCAATTCGCTGTCGCGCACGGCCAGGGACACCCCGCGCAGCGCGTCCACCGCGGCGGTACCTGCGCCGTACCGGCGAGTGAGCTCGGTTGCCGTCACCGCGTTGCCGCTGTTAGCTGGCAGGCTCGGCACTGGGTTCGAGCGTGCGGTGTTCATGACCCGCCTCCTGATCGTGTTGGACGGTCCTGCGGTGAGCTGTCCGGTGGCCGGCGCGGATCGGGCGGCACGGGCCGGCGTTCCAGCCGGGGGGTGTGCCGGGGAGGAGCCGCCGGGTTGATGGCTTCCGCCGCCGTCGCGGGGGTGATGGCCTCGGCAGGCGCGGCAACGCGGCGGCCAGCCTGGGTCAGTGCGACCGCGACCAGCAGGCCGACCGCCACGGCCGCGGTGGCCAGCCACATAGCCGCGGTGAAGCCGTCCAGGAAGGACTGGGTGGCGGCCGCCGCGGCGGGTGCCCCGGCGAGGCGCCGGACGTCGTCGATCTGGCCGCCGGCCGCCAGGCTGCGCAGCGAGGCCAGGGCGGTGCGGTGCTCGAAGGCGTCACCGGCCACCCGGCTCCCGATCGAGGCCAGCACGGCCAAGCCGAGCGCCCCGCCGAACTGGCGGCTCGTCGTCACCAGGCCGGAGCCAACACCCACCCGGTCTGCCGGTACCCGGTTGATGAGCATGGCCACCACGATGGGCAGGGCCAGGGCCAGCCCGGTACCCAGCACGGCCAGCCGGATGCCGAACCAGCCGTAGCCGCTGTGCACGCCGAGCTGGGTCAGGCTGGCGGTGGCGAGGCCGGTCAGCGTCAGCCCGGCCAGCAGTACCCCGGTCGGGCCCCACCGTGCGGCGATCTTGCCCGCGGTCGGGCGCGACGAACAATGTGGTCAGGGTCAGCGGGAGCATCCGCACGCCTGCTTGGACGGCGCTGTAGCCGCGGATGTCCTGCAGGTACAGCGACACCAGGAAGATGGTGCCGAACAGCGCGAAGGACGCCAGGATCAGCGTGCTGACCGACACCAGGATCTGCCGGTCGCGCAGCCAGCCGACCGGGATCAGCGGGCTCGCGGAGCGCATCTGCTGCCGGGCGAAGCCGGCCAGCAGCATCGCCCCGGCGATGAGCAACGCCAGCGTCCGCGAGTCGGTCCACGGGTGGCTCACCGCGCGGGCGAACCCGGCGACGGTGCAGACGAGGCCGGTGGTGACGAGCGCGGCGCCCGGTAGGTCAATTCTCGTGTCCGAGGTGTCGGCCGACTCAGGGACGCCAGCCAGGGTCAGCGCGGCGGCCAGCACGGCGATCGGCACGTTGACCCAGAAGACGGCGTGCCAGCCCGAGTGCTCGACCAGCAGTCCGCCGGCCAGCGGCCCGATGGCCAGCCCCAGACCCGAGACACCGGTCCACACCCCGATCACCAGGGGAAGTTCGCGGCGGCGATAGACCTGGGCCAGCAGTGATAGTGACAAGGGGGCCAGCAGCGCCGCACCGGCACCCTGCACGGCCCGGGACCCGATCAGCATCGCTGAACTGGCAGAAAGGCCGCCGGCCGCGGACCCGGCAGCGAACAGCAGCAGACCGGCCACGAACATCCGCCGCCGTCCGAAGCGGTCGCCCAGCTTGCCGCCGAGCAGGACCAGCCCCGCGAAGGTGACAACGTACGCGTTGACGGTCCATTCGAGCTGGTCCGGTGCGGAACCCAGGTCCCGCTGGATGGCCGGGATCGCGACGTTGACGATGGTGTTGTCCAGGAAGATCGCGAACAGGGCCAGGCAGGCGGCGGCGAGTGTGAGGGCGCGCGCCCGGTGGGTGGCGGCGGGGCGGTCAGCTACGGAGCTGGCCGAGCGTGATCCGCTCATGGTGATCATCTCTTTAGCTTATTGACTAAGCTGCTCACTCACTAAGCAGTTTAACTGTTCGCTATACTAGGGTCAAATGACGACGACGGAATCCGATGGGCTGGCGGCCTGCCTGCAGCGGTTTGGCCTGGAACGGGACCGCATGCGGGCGGCGCTGGCCAGCCAGGCCGGGATCAGCCCGGCTGACCTGGACGCGCTCGAGCACCTGGAAGCGGACGGCCCGCTGACCCAGCGCCAGCTGGGCGAGCGGCTCTCGCTCACCTCGGGAGCGGTCACGATGCTGGTAGACCGGCTGGAGCGGGCCGACTGGGTTCGGCGCCGGCCCATCCCAAAGACCGGCGCTATGTCCTGGTCGAGTTGTCTCCCGAAGGCCGCCCGGCGCAGCCCGGCGGGCCTGGTGGACTTCCACACCAGGATCAGGGCCGTAGCCAGCGACGTCCCGGCCGGGCATCGAGACGCGGTCTGTGCCTTCTTGCGGGCCGCAGCGGAGGCGGCGGCCGCCGCCGCCAGCCACATCCGGAGCTGACGGCGGGCCGCCCGGGCGCCCGCGGTTCGAGGCCCGGGGCAGCCGGGTAGCGTCCTGGTGAAGGAGGGATGAGGCTGGTGACTCAGAGCCGGGATGTCGTGGTGGTCGGCGGCGGGCACAACGGGCTGGTGGCCGCCGCGTACCTGGCCAGGCACGGGCTGGACGTGCTGGTCTGCGAGCGGCGCCCGGTGCTGGGCGGGGCCGCGGTGAGCGAGCACCCGTTCGGCCCGGACTACACGGTGACCTCGCTGTCCTACGTGGTCTCGCTGCTGCCGCCCGCCCTGGTCCGCGACCTGGACCTGGCCCGGCACGGCTACCACGTGTTCCCGCAGGGCCCCTACTTCGCGCCCCGGGCCGACGGCCGGTACCTGCGGCTGCCCGATGACCCGGGGCAGCGGCACGCCGAGATCGCGAAATTCTCGGCGGCGGACGCGGACGCCTACCCGCGCTACGAGGCGCACCTGGCCGCGCTCGGCCAGGTGCTCGGGCCGCTGCTGGACGAGATCCCGCCCCGGCTCGGCTCGCACCGCCCGGCCGACCTGTGGCGCCAGGGCCTGCTGCTGCGCCATCTGCGCGGGCTGGACGAGCGGGGCGCGGTGGACGTCACCCGGCTGCTCACCGGCAGCATCGCCGACCTCCTGGAGGAGTACTTCTCCAGCGACGCCATGCTGGGCCTGCTGTCGGTGTCCGGCGTCATCGGCACCTGGGCCGGGCCGCGCTCCGCGGGCACCGCGTACGTGATGCTGCACCACCACATCGGCGGGGTGGACGGCCAGGCCGGCGCGTGGGGCTTTCCCCGCGGCGGGATGGGCGGGGTGACCGCGGCGCTGGCCGCCGCGGCCCGCTCGTTCGGCGCGTCCCTGCGCACCGGGGCGGAGGTCGCGCAGATCCGCACCGAGGGCGTCCCGGGACCGGGCGCGCGGGCCTGCGGGGTGACGCTGGCCAGCGGCGAGGAGATCGACGCGGGCACGGTGATCACGACGGCGCACCCGCAGATCTCGTTCCTGCGGCTGCTCGACCCGGCGGTCCTGCCGGGCGATTTCGTGGCCGACATCCGGCGCTGGCAGACCCGCAGCGGCACCGTGAAGATCAACCTGGCCCTGGACCGGCTGCCGGAGTTCGCCGGCCACCCGGGGTACGACCCGCAGGTCCATGGCGGGACGATCGTGCTGGCCGAGAGCCTGGACGACATCGAGACCGCGTTCCAGCAGGCGGTCAGCGGCCAGCCGTCGGAGCGGCCGTTCGCGGACATCTGCATCCCGAGCGTGTTCGACGACTCGCTGGCCCCGCCCGGGCACCACGTCATGTCGCTGTTCACCCAGTGGGTGCCGCATGGCTGGGCGGCCGGGCCGCACGGCCGCGGCCTGGACGCCTACGCCGACCGGGTGATCGCCCGGGTCGAGCAGGTGGCGCCGGGCTTCACCGGCTCGGTGCTGCACCGGCAGGTCATCGGGCCGCAGCAGATGCAGGAGGAGTACGGCCTGGTCGGCGGGAACATCTTCCACGGCGAGCTCAGCCTGGGGCAGATGTTCCATGCCCGGCCGGCGGCCGGTTACGCGGACCTGCGCACCCCGGTGCCCGGCCTCTACCAGGCCGGGTCGGCGACGCACGGCGGCGGCGGCGTCACCGGGATCCCGGGGCGCAATGTGGTCCGGCAGGTCCTCGCCGACCTGCGGGCCGACCGGCGGCGGCAGCGGGTGGCCGCGCTGGCCGGGGCCGGCCAGCGGGCCGTGGCGCGGGCGTCAGCCGCCCGGCGTCCCCCGCGCTGAGCCCCTCCGGGTGCCACCCGCATCCCGGTAACCGGGCTGCCGACGGGCGGCGCCCTTCCCGTGAGGGCGCCCGGCGGTGCCGCGCCCGTCATGCTGCCCGGCAAGCCGCGACTGTGCGGCCGGATCCGCCGTTCCCGCGTTATGGCCGGCCCGGCTGTCCCCGTGCTGCCCGTGCTGCCCGTGCTGCCCGCGGTGCCTCGCCCGCCTGGGCTGGCCCCGGCTGCGTGCCCCGCCCAGGACGTGCCCGGCCTGCGGGCCGGGACCGGCCTGGTGACCAGGCGCCCAGGCCTCGCGGAGCGACCGGCGCAGCGCACTGCGCAGCGACGTGATGAACCCGGTGCTCAGCGACGCCGCGCCGGGTACCTCGCTGATGTATGTGCCCTGCGTGGCCAGGGTCTCGCCGATCAGCGTGGCCAGCGCGGAGCGCGCGGCGCCGTGGAAGGCGGGGCGGCCCGGCACCCGGCGCACTACGGTCACCTCCTTGATCGTGCCGCCGGACAGCGTCACCTCAACCTGCACTGGCCCGCGCAAGGTGGGCACCACCTTCCCGGCCACCTCGACGGTGGCCACAGCCTGCGGTGCGCTGTGCGCTGCCGGGCTGGGTGTCTGGCTGCCTGCCGCCTGACTACCCGCCGCGGTGGATGACTTGAACGACAGCAGCAGCAGCAGCCCGGCGATGGTGCCGGCGATGAGAAGAAGCGCGCGTCGCATGGCGGACCCCGTTCAGAACTCGAAGGATTCCCGGTGGATGCGGCGCTTGGGCACCCCGGCCTGCTGCAGCGCCGCCGCCGCTGCCTCGGTCATGCCAGCCGGGCCGCACAGGTACACCTCGTGCCGGTGCAGGCCGGGTACCAGGGCCCGCAGGTGGTCAGCGGACAGCGGGTCGGTACCGAGTCGCTTCCGGGAGCCGAGCAGGTAGCGGACGGTGGCGCCCCGGGCCCGGGCGATGGCGTCCAGTTCCCGGCGGAACACGATGTCCCGGGGGCTGCTCGCCCGGTAGAGCAGGGTCACCTGGCCTGGCAGCCGCTCGAACATGGTGCGCAGCGGCGTGATGCCCACCCCGCCGGCCAGCAGCAGGATCCGGCGCCGGGTGCGGCCGCCTGCCAGCGCGCCGTAGGGGCCCTCGGCGAGGACGCGTGTGCCCGGCCGCAGCCTGGCCAGCGAGCCGCTGTGATCGCCCCGGGCCTTGACCGTGATGCGGAGCAGGTCCGGGCGCGCGCGGCCGGACAGCGAGTACGGGTGGGAGGACCACCAGTGGTCGCGGGTGAGGAAACGCCAGCGGAAGAACTGGCCCGGCTGGGGGTCCAGGTCCTCCAGCCACCGGCCGCGCAGGTAGACGGACACCACGCCAGGAGCTTCCGGGCGGACCAGCGCCACCTCCAGCCGGTGCCGCAGGCTCAGCCGGACAGGCACCACGATCCGGTACCACGCCACGAGCAGGCCCACCGTCAGGTACAGCACGGACCAGGCGACCCGGTCCGGCCGGCCGGTGAAGTCGTTGCCGTCGGCGAACTGGTGACTGAACGCCAGCGCGATGGCCAGGTACGTGTAGAAATGCAGGTAGTACCAGGTCTCGTAGCGGAGCCGGCGGCGGGCCGCGCGGGCCGAGATGACGGCCACGCCGATCAGCAGGAACATCGCCGCGGTCGCCATCAGCACGTCAGGCTCGGTGGTGAGCACCAGCACGGCCTGCGCGGTGACGCTCGTCCCGCCGCTGGCCGCGTACCCCCAGACGATCAGGAGTGCGTGGGCCACGATGAGGCTGATCACGTACCGGCCGCCGGCCGCGTGCCAGCGCGCCAGCCGGTCCGCCCCGAGCCCGTTCTCCAGCGGCGGCAGCCGGGCCATCAGGGCGACCAGCACCACCACTCCGTAGCCGGCCAGCAGGCCGCAGATCCGGCCAGCGTTCGTCAGCCAGTCGCCCAGGCCGTGCAGCGCGGGGGTGTCCCGCCACCAGAGCCAGACCACGGCGGCCGCCCCCGCACCGATCAGCGCCAGGGTCACTCCAGGCCGGGCCCGCACCGGCTGCCGCCTGCGGTGCCCGGCGGGCAGGGCGCGGGCGGGCCGGCCGCCCCGCCTGCGCACCACGTCGGGAAGAGCGCCGAGCACATCCGCCATGGCCAGGCCGGTGTCCCTGAGGGCAGCAACCGCCCGGCCGGCTGTCCCCTCCCGCCCGGCTGAGTCGCCGCCGGGATTCATCACCGACCCGAGATATCCCGCGTCGTATCCAGCAGGCTCATCTGTCACGCGTATCGCCCCCAGTTCCCGGGGTACCTCGCTCCACTCGCAACACGCGGCTGCCGGGCTGGCGGTTCCGCATGGCAGGCGCGGTAAGCCTTCCGTAATCAGATTGGACGGCAAGGCCATCGCTGCCGGCAGTGACGGCCGCACCTGCCGGTGGCACGCCCGCGGGCCCGGGCGCGGACGATCGGCCTGCCGCCGCGCGGGGAGACTTCCCCGGCAGCGCGGCCGCCGCGGGCCGCCGTTGTCCTGCCAATTGCCCCCGGAATGGTCTTTTCGCTGACCTTACCGCCAGCGGCCCGTCGCCTTTCCCGTCCTGTGCTAGCGTCCCCACGATTCGGGGCACGGCATTTAACGGGGGTAAACATGGGGAAGACGCTCGCGGCCGCAGCCGGCGCATTCACGCTGGCCGCGCTGGTCGCCGGGACCGGCCTGACGGCGGCCAGTGCCGGCGACGGCGCGGCAGCAGGCCGGACGGAGGCGTTCCGGATGGTGTCCGGCCAGGTATCCGGGAAGGCCAGCGTCGTCGCCACCGGTGCCTTCACGGCCGGCGGCCGGACCAACCTGAATACCAACGTGGCCACGCTGCGCTTTTACCGGGGGTCATTTCAGGTCAATCCTCACGCAACCCAGACTCATGTGCATATCGACCCCCGGACCTGCGTGCTGAACGCGTTCCAGGAAGGCACTTACCGGATCGGCCACGGGACCGGGCGATTCGCTCGCATCAATGGCTCCGGCACCTATGTGGCCGAGATCCTGGGCGTGCTCGCGCGCAACGCGCGGGGGAAGTGCTCCGAGTCGAAGCCCCCGCGGGCGCTGCAGCAGGTGGTCACCGCGCACGGCCCGGTGAGCGGCGCGTAACCGGGGATCGCGCCCCGGGCGGCCGGGCGGGCCCGCCGTGGCCTGGACCGTGAGCCGGGCTTAGGTTCGGAGGAACCCGGCCGCCGGCCGGCCGAGCCGTCAGGGAGGTAAGGATGCTGTCAGTCGCACTCGTCGTGAAGATGGTGGCGAAAGAGGAATCCAGAGAGGAACTGGCCAGCTTCCTGAGCGGGGCCGTTGAGCTGGCCAACGCGGAAGCGGGCACCCCGGTCTGGTTCGCCCTGCGCACCGACGCGCGCACATTCTGGATCGTCGACGCGTTCCCCGGCGACACCGAGCGCAAGGCTCATCTTGACGGGCCCATCGCGGCCGCCCTCATGGCCAATGCCGACCGGCTCCTGGCCCAGCCCCCGACGCTCAGCCCGGCGGACGTCCTCGCGTCCAAGGTGACGGCCTGACCCGCGGGATCAGCGGCGGCGCAGCCCGGGACGGCCAGGGCGTCCACGGCCACCGCGCCGCCGGGGCCGCAGATCAGCGGGTTGATGTCCAGCGCTTCGAGCACGTCACCGAGTTCCACCGCGATCTGGGAGACGCCGGCGACCGCGGCGGCCACGGCGCCGTGGTCCGCGGGGGGCTGGCCGCGGACGCCGGCGAGCAGCCGCGCGGCCCGCAGCCCGGCCAGCAGCGGCCCGGCCTGCGCCGGGCTGACCGGCGGCAGCGCCACCGCCCGGTCGGCGAGCAGCTCGACCAGGACGCCGCCGGCGCCGACCACGAGCAGCGGGCCCAGGCCGGGGTCCCGGGCCAGGCCCACCGACAGCTCCACGCCGGGCGGGATCGTCTCGCAGACCAGCACCCGGGGGCCCAGCCGGGCGGCCAGCCCGGCGTAGGCGGCGCGCAGCCCAGCCGGGTCGCGGATGCCGAGCAGCACGCCCCCCGCGTCGGACTTGTGCCCGATGCCCGGCTCGTCGGTCTTCAGCACCACCGGGTAGCCGATCGCCCCGGCCGCCGCGAGCACCTCGTCCACGGACCGGGCCGGGCGGGCCTGCGCGCAGCGGATGCCGTAGTCGGCCAGCAGCCGGAACAGGGTGGCACCGTGCGCCGCCCCGGTCGTGATCACCTCGGCCCACCGCTCCCGGCGGGCCGGATCCGGGGGCGGGGGGCGCCGTCCGCCTCAGCGGGCGGGGGATTCCCGGCCGGGCCGCCGGGCCGGGGAGCGCCGCCGGCCGGGGCCCGGCCCGCGTGGTCGAGCAGGTGGCGCAGCGCGAGCAGGCCGCTGCGGGTTCCCTCCAGCACCGGGATCCCGGCCGCCCGCAGCCCGGCCGCGGTGTCCGGGTCGATGGCACCGGGCACATTGCTGAGCACCGCGAACGGCGTGCCGCTGCGCCGGGCGGCGTCCAGCACCGCGAGCGGGTAGGACCGGTCGCCGTCGAACTCCGGCACCAGGTCCACGGCGAGCGCGACGGCGGCCACCGCCGGGTCGGCGGCCAGCGCCGCCAGCGAGCCGGCCAGCTGGTCCTGCGCGTTCGCGCCGGTGCCCCACACGTCCAGCGGGTTCGGCCGGCTCCAGCCCCGGGTCGAGCAGCCCGGCCAGCCGGTCCAGGGTGGGCGGGCCGATCGCCGCGAACGGCACCCCGAGTTCCTCGGCCACGTCGGCCACGTGCGCCCGCTCCAGCCCGGAATCATGAACGGTGGCGATGCCCATGCCTGCCGCCGGGCCCGCGGGGGAGCTGCGGCCAGCGTCACTGCCGGGGGCGATGGCCGGGCCGGCGGCGGTGCCGGGGCCCGGCCCGGCCGCGGCCGCCCGGCCGGGCAGGCGCCCGATGGCGAACAGCTCCAGGGTGTCGCTCATCTCGGCCAGGTCCCGCACCCGGTGCACGCCGTAGGCCCGGGCCAGCGCCTCCCACCCGCCGTCCGCGGCGGCCAGCGCCCCGGAGTGCGCGGCCACCATGGCCCGGCCGCGGGCCGTGCTCCCCGCGGTCAGCAGCACCACCGGGATGTCCCGGGCCGCGGCGGCGGCCAGCACCGCCCGCATCCGGCCCGGCTCGCGCAGCGCCTCCAGCACGAGCGCCAGCACCCGCGTCCCTTCCATACTCAACGCATAGTCGGCGTACTGCCCGGCCCCGGTCACGAGTTCCTGGCCGGAGGAGACGGCCAGGGTGAAGCCCAGCGCGCGGCGGGTGCGCAGCAGTGCGGAGAACACCGAGCCGGAGTGGGTGACCAGCGCGACCGGCCCGCGGGGCAGCGGGTCGGGCTCCAGGTAGCCGACCGCGCGCAGCCCGCGGGCCACGTTGACGAACCCCATGCAGCCCGCCCCGCACACCGCCATGCCCGCGGCCGAGGCGGTGGCGGCCAGCCGGGCCCGCAGCCCCGCGGTCGGGCCGGGCAGCTCGTGCGCGCTGCCGAAGATCACCGCGGAGCGGTCGCCGCGCCGGGCGGCCAGGGCCAGCTGCTCCTCCAGGGCCGTGTCGGGCACGGCCAGCAGGACCAGGTCCACCGGCCCGGGCAGGTCGGCCAGGGACGGGTGGCAGGGCCTCCCGTCGATCTCCTGGTAACGCGGGTTGACCAGGTGCGTCCGCGGCGCCGGGCGGCTGCGGGCCACCTCGCTGACCATCCGCTGGCCGAGGCTGCCCTCGCGGGGGCTGGCGCCGACCAGCGCCACGGTGCGCGCCTCCAGCATGGCCCGGAGCGCCGGGCCGGGGCCGGGCCCGGGCCCGGCCGCCCCGGCGCCGGCGGGCGCCGGGGCGGCGATGTCGGGCACCGGGGCGGCAGCCGGGTCGTTCCCGGCCGCGGCCCCGGTGCCCCCCGGGGGCGGGTTGGGAGTGCGGTCAGCGGGCCGTTGGGCTGGATGGGTGCTGCTGGTCATGACCGCCGGGTGAGGCGGCGCACGTTCGCGGACCGCTGGGCGGCCTTCTGGTCCGCGATCGCCGCCCGCGCCGCCTGCCAGCCCGGGATGCCGCACACCCCGCCGCCCGCGTGCGTCGCCGAGCTGCCGTAGTACATGCCGGGCACCGGGGTGCGGTAGTCGGCGTACCCAGGTGCCGGGCGCATGTGGAAGAGCTGCTCCAGGGACAGCTCGCCGTGGAAGATGTTGCCGCCGATCAGGCCGTATTCCTGCTCCATCTCATACGGCCCGACGATGTCGCGGTGCAGGATCGACGCCTTGAAGTTGGGGGCCAGCTCGTTGTAGCAGTCGATCATGCGGTCCGCGTAGGCCTCGAGTTCCGCGGTGTGCGGCTCGGTGTTCCAGTCCTGCGGCACCCACTGGGTGAACAGGGACATGATGTGCGTCCCCTCCGGCGACAGGGTCTTGTCGAACGCGGTCGGGATCACGCCGTCGCTGAACGGCCGCAGCGCGGGCCGGCCCTCCCGGGCGTCCAGGAAGGCCCGCTCGATGTACTCCATGGTGGGGGCCATCTCCACCGAGCCGGTGTGGTGCTCCTGCAGGTCCGAGCCCGGGTCGGCGGTGAAGTCGGGCAGCTCGGCCAGGGCCAGGTTGATCTTCACGACGCCGCTGCGGGTCTTCCAGTGCTCGATGTCGGCGGCGAAGTCCGGCGGCAGGTGCTCCCGGCCGACCTGGTCCAGGAACGCGGTCCGCGGGTGCAGCGTGGACACGATGACCCGGGCCCGGATCTCGTCCCCGTTCGCCAGCACCACCCCGGCGGCCCGGCCGTCCTCGACGAGGATGCGCGCGACCCTGGCGTTCAGCCGCACCTCGGCGCCCTGCTCCCGGGCGGCCACCTCGATGGCGCTGGCCACCGCGCCCATGCCGCCCTCCTGGAACCCCCAGTTGCCCAGGTGGCCGTCGCCCACGTCACCGATCGAGTGGTGCGCCATCACGTACGCGGTGCCCGGCTCGTACGGGCCGGCCCAGGTGCCGATCACGCCGTTCACGGCGAGGGCTCCCTTGACCTGGTCCGATTCGAACCAGTCGTCGAGCAGGTCGGCGATGCTCATCGTCATCAGCCGGGTCACGTCGGCGACCGTGCGCACGTCCAGGCCGCGGTTGCGCCAGGCCAGCCGGAGGGTCTCCCGCAGGTCCCGGGGCTTGCGGGAGCCCAGGTTGGGCGGGACGGTGAGCAGCAGCGGGCCGAGCACGTCGGCCAGCCCGGCCAGCCAGGCGTCCCAGCGCGGCATGGCGTCCGCGTCCTTCTTCGACCACCGGGAGACTTCCTCGTGGTTGCGCTTGGCGTCGTCCGCGTACAGCTTGATCGAGCCGCCCTCGGGGAAGGCCTGGTAGTACGGGCCCATCGGGTAGATCTTGTAGCCGTGCCGGGCCAGGTCCAGGTCCTTGATGATGGTCGGCGGGAGCAGGCTCATCACGTAGGACAGCCGGGTCACCCTGAACTCGGGGGCCTCGGGCCAGGGCGCCTCGGTGGTGGCCGCGCCGCCGGTCTTGTGGCGGCCTTCCAGGACCACGGTGCGCGCCCCGGACCGGGCCAGGTACGCGGCCGCGACCAGCCCGTTGTGCCCGCCGCCGACGACGATCGCGTCGTAGGTTCCGGTGCCTGCTGCGGCCATGCTTCCGCCCTCCAGGGACATCTCTCGGTCCAATTCCGTCATCCGGGTGCGATCCCGACGTGGTTGACTGAATGTTCAGTCTAGAAAGCTGGTAGCGTTATCCACAAGAGTCAGTGAGATCTGGGACGACACTGGGCGAGGATGTCCCCATGAGCGAACGGGGCGGCGACAGCGCCGACACCGCCGACCAGCGCCGCGAGCAGATGCTGCGGGCCGCGATCGAGGTCATCGAGGAACGCGGCTTCCCGGAAACCCGGATCGCCGACGTCGCCAGGCGGGCCGGGACCAGCCCGGCCCTGGTCATCTACTACTTCAAGACCAAGGACCAGCTGCTCACCGAGGCCCTGCGGTTCGCCGAGGACACCTGGTATGAGGAGGGCACCGCGCGGATGGCGGCCATCCCCAGCGCGGCGGGCCGCCTGGAGGAACTGGTCGCGATGACCTGCCTGCCCGAGGCGGACACGCAGACGGTCGGGTCCTGGCTGCTCTGGCTGGACCTGTGGGCCCAGTCGGTGCGGCTGCCCGAGGTGGCCGGGGTGCGGCAGAAGTTCGACGAGCGCTGGCGGGAGACGATCATCGCCCAGGTGCTGGCCGGGCAGGAGGCCGGTGAGTTCGGCCCGGTCGACGCGGCCGACTTCGCGGTATCGCTGTCCGCGCTGCTGGATGGGCTGGCCATCCAGATCGCGCTGGGCGACCCGTCCGTGACCACCGCCCGGGCCTTCGAGCTGAGCATGCGGTTCGTGGCCGGCCAGCTCGGCTTCGAGTGGAGCGGCCGGGCGCGCCAGCCCGGCTAGGGCCGCCGGGCCGGCCCGCGGGCGGCTGGTCAGCCGACGGCGAGGTGCTCCTCCTCGGCCAGGTCCGCGGCGCTGCCGCGCAGCACGCGGAGCGCGTCGGGGGCCAGGTACACGTGCACCGGGGTGCCCTGGGCCAGGTGCGCCGGGTGGCCGCCGTCGTTCTGCACCAGGGCCTGCAGCGGGGCGCCGGGCGCCAGCCGCAGCAGCACCTGGGTGCTCGCGCCGAGGAACACCAGCCGCTCCACCATCGCGGGCACCCGGTTCGGCCCGGCCGAGCCGTGCTCCTCGATGCGCACCCGCTCGGGCCGGATGACCGCGTGCGCGGTGCCCAGGCCGTCCACGTCGCCGCGCTCCACCTCCAGCGCGGAATCGCCCACCTTGACGCTGCACCGCGGGCCCGGGCCCCGCTCGACCACGTCCACCTCCATCAGGTTGGACGCGCCGAGGAAGTCCGCCACGTAGGTGTCCGCGGGCTCCTCGTAGACGTCGCGCGGGGTGCCGATCTGGGCGATCCGGCCGGAGTTCATCACCGCCAGCCGGTCCGACATGGTGAGCGCCTCCTCCTGGTCATGGGTGACGTAGAGGAAGGTGATGCCGACCCGCTCCTGCAGCGCCTTGAGCTCCACCTTGAGCGAGCGGCGCAGCTTGGCGTCGAGCGCGCCGAGCGGCTCGTCCAGCAGCAGCACCGCGGGGCCGAGCACCAGCGCCCGGGCCAGCGCCACCCGCTGCTGCTGGCCGCCGGACAGCGCGGCCGGGCGGCGCTTCGCGTAGTCGCGCAGTTCCACCAGGTCGAGCGCCTCGTTCACCTTGCTGGCGATCTCCCGCTTGGGCAGCTTCTGGTAGCGCAGGCCGAAGGCGACGTTGTCGAACACCGACAGGAACGGGAACAGCGCATAGCTCTGGAACACCGTGTTCACGTTGCGCTTGTGCGGGGGCACCCCGCCCATGTCCGTGCCGTCCAGCAGGATCCGCCCGGCGGTGGGCTGCTCGAAGCCGGCGATCAGCCGCAGCGTGGTCGTCTTGCCGCAGCCGGACGGGCCGAGCAGGGAGAAGAACTCGCCGCTGTCCACGGACAGGTCGATGCCGTCCACCGCAACCTCGGTGAACCGCTTGGTCAGCGTGACCAGCTGAATGTGCCCGCCTGCCACCTGGAACCTCCCTAGTCCGTGCCGGCGATGGTGGTCAGCGCGGCGACCCGGCTGCCCCGCTCGCCGCGCGTCATCCAGCGGTAGCCCAGGTACCCGATCACCGCGATTACCAGCGACATCACCAGCATGATGGTGCCCAGCGCGTTCAGCGCCGGGCCGCCGTTGCCGCCGTGCTGCGTGGAGTAAATGATCACCGACATCGGGGTGTTGCCCGAGTTCGACGACAGCAGGTCGACCAGCACGAAGTCGTCGATCACCCCGGAGAAGACCAGGACCGCGCTGGCGAAGATGGCCGGGCCGAGCAGCGGCAGCATCACCCGGCGCAGCGTGGACAGCCGGCTGGCCCCGAGGTCCGCGGCGGCCTCCTCGTACTGCCGTCCCAGGGTGACCAGCCGGGCCTGCACGATGATGGCCGGCCAGCTCACGTTCCAGGTGACCAGGGCCAGGACCTCGGCCACCGTGCCCAGGTGCACCGAGGTGAACAGCACGGTGAACACGAAGAACATGGCCACGCCGAAGATCAGCTCCGGGACCACGAAGGACAGGATCATCACGAAGTTGAAGGTGGCCGGGGTGACGCCCTTCCACCGGTTGAGGCCCAGCGCGAACGCGACCCCGAGCGGCACGGCGATGACGGTGGTGAGCACGGACAGCCGCACCGTCTGGATCACCGCCGCGTGCAGCTGGGGGTTGTGCAGCACCGAGTTGACCGGGTCGGTGAAGTACCACCGCCAGGAGAAGCCCTGCCACGCACTCTGCGACTTGCCGTTGTTGAACGAGAACAGCACCGCGATGGCGATCGGCACCAGCGACCAGATCAGGTAGAGCCAGGTGAAGCCCTCCAGGATCCACGGGTGGCCCCACGGGTTGCGCCGCGGGACCAGCCGCCGCAGGCCGCTGCGCGGGGCCGCCTGGGCCTGGGCCGGGGCCTGTGCCGGGGCGCTGGTCGCGGTCACCCTGCCTCCCGCGTCGATCGGTTGGTGGCGAGCACGTAGTAGATCATCGGCACGAGCAGCACCAGGAGCAGCAGCAGGGACAGCACCGCGCCCTGCCCCTCCAGGCCGGGGGTGCCGAGCTGGCCCTGGATCAGGTTGCCGATCATGGAGGTGCTGGCCGCGCCGGACATGAGCTGGTTGGTGTAGTAGTCGCCGATCATCGGCAGCACCGTGATCAGCAGGCCGGTGAGGATCGGCTGCCGGGACAGCGGCAGCGTGACCCGGAGGAACGTCTGCGCCCGGTTCAGCCCGAGGTCGCGGCCGGCCTCGATGAGCGCCGGGTCGATCCGGTCCAGGCCCGCGTACAGCACCAGGATCAAGTACGGGATGTAGCCGTAGACCAGGCCCAGCACGACGGTGAACCACTTGCCGCCCAGCCAGTTGACCGGCTGCGAGATCAGCCCGAGCGCGGACAGCGCCTTGTTCACGTAGCCGTCGGTCTGCAGCAGGTCGATCCAGGCCAGCATCCGCATCATGAAGCTGATCCAGAACGGCGCGATCAGCAGGATCAGGAACAGCGCCTTGCGGCGCCCGGCGAACCGGGCCACGAAGTACGCCGCCGGGTAGGCGATGAGCAGGGACAGCAGCGACGCGGCGGCCACATAGCCGATCGTGCGCAGCACGATCGGCCCGGCGAACGAGGTCGCGCCGAACAGGTCATGCCAGACGTTGATGACGTTGGCGGAACTCCAGGCGAACGGGTTCCAGACCGCGATGGGTGAGGAGAACAGCCGGTTCAGCTGGCCCATGGCGATGGCCAGCACCGCGTAGAACGGCACGATGAACAGCAGCAGCAGCCAGATGATGCCCGGCAGGGCCAGGGCGATCCAGAACAGCCGCCCCGGCCGGGCGGGGCGGCCCGCGGCGGGGGCGGCCGGCGGCCGGGCCGCGGGTTGCTGAGTGGCTGTTGCCATGGCCGCCGCCCCCTAGATCCCGTTGCTCACGACGAGCCACGCCTGCTGCCACAGGGCGTCCGCGTCCACCGGGAGCTGGAGCTGGCTCACCCCGCGCCGGAAGTAGGACGGCAGCACCGCGGTGGAGATCAGGCTCTTCGGCAGCAGCTGCTCCTTGACCAGGCGCTGCGGCGTGACCGCGGTCAGCGGCTGCATGTAGCCGTTGAAGCTGATGTTCTCCAGCACGTTGGGCAGGTCCAGCAGGTAGTCGAGGAACAGGTGGGCGAGCACCGGGTTGGTGGCCGAGCGGAGCACGGTGTTGGTGTCGTTGGCCACCGGGCCGCGGCCGTCCGGCGGGAACCAGTAGCCGACCGTCTCCACCGGGACGCCCTTGGGCATGTAGTACTGCGCCGACGCCATGTCCCCGGACCAGGCGTGGTGGATCCACACCTGCCCGGTCGGGGACCTCGGTGTAGTCGTTGTTGTCGATGTGCACGTTGACCAGGTGGGTCAGGTCCAGCAGCGAATTGCGGGACAGCGCGATCTGGCCCCGGTCGGTGGTGTTCAGGTCGAAGATCCCGTTCTTCATCAGCCCCAGGCTGATGCCCTCCCGGTAGTCGTCCAGGATGGCCACCTTGCCCCGGTACCTGGGCTGCCAGGGCATGGCCCACGGGTTGCGCATCGCGTACGGGTTCTCGTGGACCAGGTCTTTGCGCCAGGCCATCCCGGTCGTGTAGATCGTGTACGGCACCGTGTACTGCCAGCCCCGGTCGTAGAACGGGCTGGTGAAGTCCGGCCAGGCCTGGCTGATGTTCGGCAGGTAGCTGTGGTTCAGCGGCTGGATCAGCTTGGACTCGATGAGCTGGCCCAGCACGTCCACGGTCACGCCCATGAACACGTCGAAGGACACGCCGCCGCTGCGCAGCTTGGCGATCGCCTCGTTCATCGTGTTGAACGTGGTCAGCTGGACCTTGCAGTTGTACTTCTTGGCGAAGTGGTTCAGGCAGGCCTGGTTGACGTAGGCAACCCAGTTGAAGATCTGCAGGGTGGCCCCGGTCTCCGGCTGCAGCCCACTGGCGATCGGCTTGTTATCGGTGAAGACCGGCCAGGTCACCGGGTTGTCCGGCCGGGGCAGCGGGACGCTGCCCCGGCCCGCCAGCGCGGGCGCGCACGCGTCCAGCAGGCCGCCCCCGGCCAGCGCGGCCAGCCCGGCACCGGCGCTGCCCAGGAAGCCGCGCCGGGTGAACAGGGGCGGCCGGGACCCGTCTTTCGGCCAGCCTTCTCGCGGGTGCACCAGCTCGCTTCTTCCTCCGGTGATCGTGGCCGGGCTGTTCGGCCGGGCTGCCGGGGGCCCGGGGATCCTGGCGGTCCCGGGCGGCCCGGCGGCTCATGAACCTTGACTGAACAGTCGGTCAATAGCGGGCGTTATTGCGACAGCATAGGCCGAACGTCCCGTCGGCAACAGGGGCACCGAGCGGCCGAAACAGGACGGAAACCTGGGCCGGTCACCGGGTCACCGCCGACGCGAAGGCGGCGAAATTCGCCACCAGCAGGTCGATGTCCGGCTCGTCGTGCTGGACCGAGATCAGCCACTGTTCGATCTTTCCCCAGGGCGGCAGGAACACTCCGCCGTTGTGCTGGAACAGCCAGTGCGCGTGGCTGTACCGGTCGTCGACGTCCAGGAAGCCGCGGTAGTCGCGGACCGGCTCGGGGGAGAAGACCACGCAGCCCTTCGCGCCGACCGCGACCACGTGCGCGGCCAGCCCGGTGCGCGCGATCTCCCGCTCGATGCCGGCCACCGCGCGCTCGCGCAGCGCGTCGATCCGCTGGTAGGCCTCCGGCGTGGCCACCTCGGTGAGCATGGCCCGGCACGCGGCCACCGCCAGCGGGTTGCCGTTGAAGGTGCCGACCATCTCGTAGTCGTCGTTGGCCACGTGCTCCATCACCTCGGCCGACCCGCCGATGGCGGCGATGGCGACGCCGCCGCCGATGGCCTTGGCCAGCGTGATGATGTCCGGGGTCACCCCGGTCAGCGCGGTGGCGCCGCCCGGGCCCGCGGTCAGCCCGGTCTTGACCTCGTCGAAGGTGAGCAGGGCGCCGCGGGAGTGCAGCAGGTCTTTCAGCCCGGCCAGGTAGCCCGGCCCGGGCTCGATGATCCCGGCGTTCATCATGACCGGCTCGACGATCATGCCGGCTACCTGGCCGGGGTGCTCGTCCAGCAGCCGCTGCACGCTGGCCAGGTCGTTGAACGTGGCGATCAGGGTGAGCCGGGTGATGGCCCCGGGGATGCCAGTGCTGGACGGCGCCTGGGCCGGGTGGTCCGCCGGGCCGGCCTCAGCCGCCCCCGGGGCCACCGAGACCTGGACCGAGTCGTGGTGGCCGTGGTAGCCGCCCTCCACCTTGATGATGAAGTCACGGCCGGTGATGGCGCGCATCAGGTGGACCGCGTCCATGGTGGCCTCGGTGCCGGAGTTGGCGAACCGCCACAGCGGCAGGCCGAAGCGGCGGGCCAGTTCCTCGCCGACCGCGACCGCGTTCCGGGTCGGCTGGGCGAAGTGGGTGCCCAGGCCGACCTGGCTGCGGACCGCCTCGACGATGGCCGGGTGCGCGTGCCCGGCCAGGGCCGCGCCGTAGCCGCCGTGCAGGTCCACGTACTCGTGGCCGTCCACGTCGTAGATCTTGGAGCCCTTGCCGTGGCTCAGCCAGACCGGCTGCGGGACGGTGATCTGCCAGCTGGAGGTGACTCCTCCGGCCAGGATGTCCCGCGCCCGGGCGGCCATCCGGGCCGACTCCGGCTGCCGCTCGACGAAGATCTTCTCCTGCTCTTCGATGATGTCCTGGAGATGGCTGGCTGCCTGGTCCGGGCCGTTCGTCACGGTGGTCACGACTGCGCTCCCTTGTGCTGACTGAACGTTCAGTCTAGGAGGCGGCGCAGATGGCGGCAAGAGTGCGGCCCCGCCGGGCCGGTTCACAGGGCGCCGCCTTGCGCGACGTCATCGTCCGCGTGGACGGCTGCGGCCTGCTCGCCGACCTCACCCCGGACGAGGCGCGCCAGCTCGGTCGCCAGCTGCTCGACGCTGGCCGGACGGAGGGCGCCGTGATGCCCACGCTCGCCGAGCTGCTCAGCCGCGCCCAGGCCGCCGCACTCGCCAGCTTCCAGGCACGTCCTATCACCGAGCCACGGCCACCGCCGCAAGCACCCGTCACCGCTACCTGCCCGGCACCCGCAGCCGTATTCCGGCCGCCGGCCACCGCCGGATCAGGACGGCGGTGACCGCAAAGCGGCGACCGACCTCACAAGCCCTACATTCTCCAGCTCAGCCAGGACATCCTGCGCCGTTTGAGGCGAACGCTGCCGGGCGTTGGCGATCTCCTGGACGCAAGAGAAGACGATGCGGTCATCGATGTTGACCTGGTCCACGACGAAATCGTCCGGCGACTTGGCCTCGATACTCCAGTCACTGAGCGTGGACGCTGGGAAGTCTTTCAGGTTCGTCGTCACGATCACCTGAGCTGCCGCCTTGATGGCCGCCGCGAGGACATGACGGTCATCCGGATCTGGCAGCTTCAGCCCATCTATCAGCGGCTCGTAACCCGTCACGAGGCAGTCCGCGAGGGATGAGTTCATAAGATCCCGGAGCCGCTCGAGGTTCGCGGGGGCGACGTCCGGGTTCCTGCGCTGCCGTGCGGCGAGCATCTCGTCCAGGATCTGGTGGGTCCACTTCGCCTGGACCAGGCCATGCCGGGCGATCCGGATGAGCAGGTCTCGTTGCGCGTTGGGATACAGCGCTGCGGCGTCGTAGACGACGATGAAGGGCATCTGGTCAGTCCTCGCCAAGCTCCTCGCTCAGGGCGGTCAGCTCGTCGAGCGCAGCACGGCGCTGCTGGTCTTCCTTGCGCTTGTACTCCAGGAGGTCAGCGAACGCTATACGGCGATGCGTGCCGACCATCTCGTACGGGATCTGCTTTCGATCGAGCAGCCCGATCAGGTAGGGCCGCGAGACGTTGAGTACGTCTGCCGCCTGCTGGGTGGTCAGCATGGCCCTGTCGGGCATGATCTGGACACCTTGCCCGGTCGCCAGCATCCCCAGGACCTGCGCAAGCATGATGGCGGCCGGGCGCGGGACAACCAGGGCATCGTCGCCGAGCTCTACGTTGATGGTGATCGCCTCGTCGTCCGGGTGGCGGGCAAGGTAGTCCCGGATCCTCCTCGCGGCCCTGTCGGCGACCTGGGCATCCACATCACCCGGCCTTATCGCGCTAACTGCAGTGGCTGGCATGGCGCTCCCCTCTCCTATCCGCAGTATCCGCAATAATCGAAGCGACCGCAATCTTTCACTAGGGGTTTCCCGGCAGATAGGCATGATCACTGGTGAGTCTCCTGATACTGGTGCGGCGGGTGTCGCCTGTCTATCGGCAGCAGGGGGCGGCAGGCGCTACACGCTGCCGGGAGGCAGCCGGGCTGTGTGGGGCGCTCAGCGTCCTGTTGCGCGCCGGAGCAGCCCGGCGCGGTACCCGGCCAGGGGCCCGTCCGGCCGTCAGCGGCCAGCGTGCCGCTACACGCAACAGCGCAGGCCAGAACGTTGCGGTAGGTGTAGCGGCACCGCGACACGTTGCGGAAGGGCCGCTACAGCCGCAATGCGCCTGTTCGGCGCCAGGACCGGCCGGCCGCAACATCGCAGGCCACACGATCGTGTGTAGCGGCTGGGCCGCTCCGCTGCTGGTCAGCGCATGTAGCGCTGCCGCTACACCTGTAGCGGCGTTACCGGGGTGTGGCCGCTGACCTTCCGGCGGGGCGCGCGGTTACGTGCAGGTGGTGCCGTTGAGGGTGAAGGCGGACGGCGGGGCGTCGCTGGCGGCCCAGGTGCCCTGGAAACCGAAGGAGACGCTGCCGCCGGGGCTGATGGTGGCGTCATAACTGGCGTTGGCGGCGGTCACGGCCGCGCCGGCCTGGGTCACGGCCGTGCCCCAGGCGTTGGTGATCTTCTGGTCGCCGGGGAACGTGAACCGCAGCGTCCAGCCGCTGACCGGCGCGGTGCCGGTGTTGCCGATGGTGACGCTGGCGACGAAGCCGCCGGCCCACTGGCTCGACGTGGCGTAGCTGACGTGGCAGGCGCTGCCAGGGGCCGGGCTGGTCGGCGGCGGGCTCGTGGGCGGGGCGGTCGTGGGCGGGCTGGTGGTCGGCGGGGTGGTGGTCGGCGGGGGGCTGGCCGGCGCCGCATTGAGGCCGAAGAACCCGATCGCGTAGGCGGCCATCCCGGCCTCCGGCAGCACGTGTCCCGCGCCGGCGATGCTGTACGCCTCCACCTCGGCGGTCCCGGCGCTGTTGTCATACCGGGTGCGGGTCCAGCCGGAGACGGGAGTGTCGGTCGAGGAGGGCGTCTGGCTCACGCCGAGCACGTTCGTCCACTGCTTGATCTCCTCGCCGAAGTTGACGTAGTTCAGCGTGGTGTCGGCGGTGCCGTGCCACAACTGGACCCGGGGCCGCGGCCCGCTGTAGCCCGGATCGGCGGCCCGGACCAGGTTGCCCCAGGCCTGCGGCGTCATCGTCACCTGGCCCTGGGCGCACGGTGCGTTCCACACGTCCACGCCGGGCCCCGCGAAGCAGCCGAAGGGCACGCCCATGAACGCGGCCCCGGCCTGGAACACGTCCGGGTAGTCGCCCAGCAGGACGTCGGTCATCATCGCGCCGGACGACGCGCCGGTGACGTAGACCCGGGCCGGGTCGCCGTTGTAGTGCTGCTCCGCGTAGCTGACCATCGACATGATCGAGACCGGGTCACTGCCGCCGTTCCTGGTCAGCGCCTGCGAGGACGACACGTCCCAGCAGCTCCCGCTCCTCGTCACCGACGGGTAGATGACGATGAACCCGTACTTGTCGGCCAGCGAGGCGAACTCGGTGCCCGAGTAGAACCCGGGCCCGGACCCGGTGCACTGGTGCAGCGCCACCAGGATCGGCGGATGTGCCGTCACGCTGTCCGGCACGTAGACGTACATCTGGTCGCCGCCGGGGTTGGCGCCGAAGCTCGTCACCTGGACCAGCGAGGCCGCCGCGGCCGGGGCCACCCAGTGCAGCCCGCCCGCCACCGCCGCGGCCAGGGCGATGGCTAACCCGCCCGCGATGCGCCAGAACCTGGCCGGTATCCGGATGCTCATCACTCACCTCCACGATTCGAAACTTTTCGGATTGTCGAGGCGGCGGGAGCGGGTGTCAACCATCGGGCGGCGGCATCCCGGCGGCCTGCCTCGCGAGGATGCCAATGACGCCTCCGGCCTGTGCTGATTTAGAGCCGGGCGGCCCAGGGGCGCTGCGGCGCGGGCCGTGCGCGGCGAAATTTCAGCGCTGCGCCCGGGCGGCGGCCTGACCACCGCGGGCCACGCCCGCGCACCGTGGAGGCCGATGACTATCGAAAGTTGCGGATAGTTATCGGCTTCCGTGGTGCCGGCCGCTGCGGCCCTGCCGCGGGCCGGTCGGCTCGAAGCGAGGGCGGGGGGTGCTTGTCCCGATAAGTTGATCACCGATATGTTGCGGTCCATGAGTGACCCGCTCCGCGAGCCCACTTTCCTGATCCTGGCCGCCCTGGCACCCCAGCCGCTGCACGGCTATGCGCTCATCGGCGAGGTGGGCGCGCTGTCCGGCGGCCGGCTGTCGCTGCGCCCCGGCACGCTGTACGGCGCGCTGGACCGGCTGGCCGCCGAGGGCCTGCTGGAGGCGGACCGCGAGGAGGTGGTGGACGGCCGGCTCCGCCGCTACTACCGGCTGACCGATGCCGGGGCCGCCGCCCTGGAAAAGGAAGTGCAGCGGCTGCAGCACAACGCCGACGCGGCGCGGCAGCGGCTGGCCCGGCGGCGCGCTCACCGCGGGATGGCCGTGCGGCCCGCGACCGCATAGGCCGCCGCGGGCCAGGTGTCCCCGGCCGGGGCGGTGCGTCCCGGTTGTTGGCCCCGGCCCGGTGTCGGCAGCTGTGTTGGCCCCGGCCCGGTGTCGGCAGCTGTGGCTAGCGTGGGCGGGTACAGCAGCCCAGCCTGAGCAAGGGCCAGCCTGAGCAAGGGGAGGCCATGACCACACTCGAGAACCGGCCGAACACCGCCCTCCTCGTCATCGATGTGCAGAACGGCGTCGTCGAGGGGGCTCACCAGCGCGACGCGGTCGTCGCGAACGTCGGCCGCCTGGTGGCGAAGGCGCGGCGGGAACGGGTTCCCGTCGTCTGGGTCCAGCACTCCGACGAGGGGCTCGCGCGGGGGAGCGACGACTGGCGCATCGTCCCTGAGCTGGCTCCGGGCGATGCCGAGCCGCTCGTGGCGAAGAACTACGGCGACTCGTTCGAGGACACCACCCTGGAGGCCGTGCTGTCGGGCCTCGGGGTCGGGCGGCTCATCGTCGCGGGCGCGGAGACCGATGCGTGCGTGCGCTCGACGCTGCACGGCGCGTTCGCCCGCGGCTATGACGCGACCCTGGTCAGCGACGCCCACACGACGGGGGACCAGACGGCCTGGGGGGCGCCACCGCCGGGCCAGGTCATCGCGCACACCAACCTGTACTGGACCTACCAGACGGCGCCGGGGCGGACGGCCGGGACGGTCGAGACCAAGGACGTCGACTTCGGCGGCACGGCCTGAGGCCTGCCCGGCCCGGGAACCCGGCGGCCGGGCGGGACTAGGCGGTGCTGGCCTGGCGGTGCTGCGGCCCGGGGAAGCTCACCGAGCCAGGCGGGGGTCTGCCAGGTCATGACGTCGAAGGTGTAGAGCCCCTGCCGCACGCCGGGGTCGGCTTCCATCAGCCGCCGCACGGTGTCCAGCGAATCCTGCTGGAACAGCCCGAGGCCGCAGATGTCCTGCTCCTCGGGCGGGCTGTCGCGCACCGGCCCGGCCGCCCGCTGCCGGCCGCTGGCCACCAGGTGCAGCACGTACTCCAGGTGCTCTCGGAAGATCCGCCCGGCGTGCTCCGCGCTGAACTCCCGGCCCTCCCGGGTATGCCGCAGCAGCACGCACTGGTAGGTCTCCAGCCGGATGGAATCGGGGTCAACGCTCATCAGTCACTCTCCGGGTGCGCGGGGGCGGCGGGGCCGCCCGTGGTGAGCGGGGCGGCGAACCGCTCCAGGATGCGGGCCCAGCCGGCCGAGTAGCCGCCGCTGGCGTAGCCGCCGGGCAGCGCGCAGTCCTCCGCCAGTTGCGCGTCGGAGAGCGCTTCCCAGCCCCGGTGCTCGACGGTGACCCGGGTCAGCGCGAGGCCGAGGGCGGCGAAGGAGAGCTCCACCTCGGTCGGCACGGGGGTCATGGTCCAGGTCATCACGAACCGGGCCGGCGGCTCCCAGGCCAGCAGCTCTCCCCAGTCCACTTCGGTGCCGTCATCCCAGGTCTCGTAGACGCGGCCGCCGGGGTGCTGCTCGATGGTGACATCCCGGACGCGGTCCTGGCCGGCCGAGAAGGGGCTGACCGGCCACCAGGTGCCGATGGTCCGCACGAACGTGTCGAAGGTGTGCCGGACGTCGCTGCGCACCACCGTGGACTGGCGGACCGGCGGGCGCCGCAGCGCGGTGACCGGGACGGCGGGCCCGTCAGGTGTCGGGGTCATCGGGATCTCCCTGGTTCGGGGCCGGCGGGGCCGTGCCCTTGCTCGTCCATTGCAGGTAATCGCGGAACCGGTCCAGGACCAGCGGCCACAGCGCGGCCAGGCTGGCCCGCTGGCCGCCGCCCGGCCCCGGGCCGGGCGGCGGCTCAGCCGGCCCTCGCCACCTGGTCATCATCGCTGATCCCGCGGTCGGCCTCGACGAGCCGCCGGGCGGTGTCGAGAGAGGCCGCCCACATGTCGTCGAGGAATTCCCGCAGCCCGGCCAGACCCTGCGGGCAGGCCCGGTACAGCCGCCGGGTGCCGTCCCGGCGCTCGGTCAGCAGGCCAGCGTTCTTCAGCACCGTCAGGTGCTGGCTGACGGCGGTCCTGGTGACGTCGAAGGCGGCGGCGATCTCGCCCGCCGCCAGTTCCTCGTGCGCGACCAGCCGCAGGATGGCGCGGCGGCGGGGCTCGGCGATCGCTTTCAGTGCCTCGTCGGTCGCCTGCTCGCGGCCGGCCGCGCCATCCTGGGATTCTCCGGTCATGGCCGGGGCCTCAGCTCCACAGCCCGACGGGGTTCCCGTCCGGGTCGGCGAAGACCGCGAACCGGCCGAAGTCGCCGGGCAGGTCGGTCGGCGGGACCAGCCGCCTGCCGCCCAGTTCCTCGGCCCGGGCCAGGTAGGCGTCCAGGTCATCCACCCGCATGTAGATCTTGATGTTCTTCTCGCCCGGTTCCCCGGTGCCGATGCCGCCGCCGATGGCACCCTCGCCGGCGCCGGTATCCACCAGCGCGTACCCGCCCATGGCCGGGTCCGCGCTGACCTGCCACCCGAACAGGTCCGCGTAGAACTTCTGCGCCCGCTCCGCATCCGGGCTGATCACCTCGAAGAACGCGACCGGCTGGCCCATGACTGCCTCCTTCTGTCTCCGGTAATTGGCGCTAACGTTAGTAATTACGAACGTTAGTGTCAACTGACATATGGGATGGCCCGCGGGCCTGGCGAGCAGGCGGCATAGCGCGCGCGGCGCCCGGGCGTCTTATAGGGGGAGGACGGGAGATGCGCGGTGGACGAGCGCGGCCGGCAGGACTTCGCGGAGTTCGTGGCAGCCAGGATGACCCTGACCAAGGTCGAGTCTGCGCGGGTCACCCAGCCGGGCCGGGCCAGTACACGCTCTCCTTCACCCTCACCCCGGCCGACACGGGCCCGTTCGCGGCGCTCACCAGTAAGCTGGCCGGCCGCCCGGCCCCGCGACCAGCTGGCGATCATCATCGGCGGGCGCGTGGTCGCGCATCCCGTGGTGGCATCAGCGGTTCACGGCCAGGTCCAGATCTCAGGCCTGGCCCCCCGCGCCCAGGCCGAGGCTCTGCTGCAGAGCCTGCGCAGCGGCTGAAGTCGCGGCCCAGGGCCGCCTAGCGAGCCGGCCGGGGCCGCCGCCGGGCCGCGGCCAGCCACCGCCACGCCACCCGCCAGCCCAGCTGGAAGAGACCGAGGAAGGCCAGCGCCACCACGATGAAGGCGGCCGCGGTGCCCTGGCCGGCCAGCACCCGCAGGATCATCCCGAACGTGACCGTGCACAGCCAGACGATCACGCCGGTCGGCAGCACGGCGGCCGGCCGCCGCCAGAACCGCGCGGCGGCCAGCCCGATCAGGGTCCCCGCGGCGAACGGCCACAGCGTGCTGACCAGCCCGCCGAGCGCGCCGCCATCGTGATGGTTGGCCCGGCCGATCACGACGAACAGCAGCACGCAGCAGAAATCCGCCACCGCGCTTCCGGCGGCCAGCCTGCTTCCAGCAGAACGCATGCCCGCCAGGCTAATGCCCCCGGCCCGCCGCGCCGCCGCCCGACATACACTCGGCGGGTGCCAGCCGACCTGCCAGCGTGCCCGGTACCCGGCCACGGGGCCGCGGTGGTGCCGGTGCCGTGATCCTGACCGTCACGCTGAACGCGACGCTCCAGGTCAGCTACGAGGCCCCGGAGATCTCCTGGGGCGAGGCGAACCACATCCGCCAGCTGATCTGCCGGGCGGGCGGTGGCGGGCTGGCCGTCGCCCGGGTGCTGGCCGGGCTCGGGGAGGACGTGCTGGCGGCGGGTTTCGCCGGCGGCGGCGCGGCCCAGGCGATCGAGGCGGACCTGGCCCGGGCCGGGGTGGCGACCGTGTTCACCCGGATCGCCCGGGAGTCGCGCCGGGTCGTCGACGTGCTGGACGAGGCCCGGGAGCACACCACGAGGCTGGCCGAGCCGGCGCCGTTCATCACGACCGAGGAACTGGGCCGGTTCGCCGCCGAGTACCGCAAGCTGCTGCCCGGGATGGAGGCCGTGGTGCTCAGCGGGAGCCTGCCCGCCGGGCTGCCTGGTGACATCTACGCCTCGCTGACCAGTTACGCCGCCGAGGCCGGGGTGCCTGCCATCGTGCACGCGGGCGGCCCGGTGCTGTGGCAGAGCCTGGCCCGGCACCCGGCGCTGGTGCTGGCCGCGTCCACGGCCGGGCCGCCGGGCGCCGGAGTGTCGGCCCACCCGGACGGCCTGGTGGCCCGGGGCGCCGCCGCCGCGGCCATGGTCTCGGGGGCCGAGCTGCTCACCGCGGCCGGTGACGGGCAGCAGTGGCAGGCCGTCCTGGACGGCTACCCCGGCCTGTCGCTGTCCGGGGAGGCAGTGGTGGCCGGGCTGCTGCCCGCGATCTCCCGCGACTGGTCCTGGGAGGACGCCCTGCGGCATGCCGTCGCGCTCGGCGCCGCGGCCGACCCGGCCGGCGAGGTGGACCTGGACGTCTACGAGGTGTTCTCCTCCGAGGTCTCGGTGACCGCCGAGGCCTGACCGGCCCCGGTGGCCGCGGGCGCGCGGGCGGGACGGCGGGCCAGCCCGGCCAGCCAGGCCGCCGCGGTCACCAGCAGCGGGCCGACGGTCAGCCCCAGCCCGGGCGCGGGGCTGTGCGCCGTGGCCAGCACTGAGCCGAGGAACACCAGGTAGGACCCGATGATGAGGAACCCGGTGGCGCGGCGCACCCCGCTGTCCCGGTAGGTGAACGCGATCGAGGCGGCGGTCAGGCCCAGGTACCAGACGGCGATCAGCACCGCATGCACCGACGGCGCGCCCAGCCCGGTGATGGTGGCGGGCAGCAGCAGCCCGGCGGTGACGTTCAGCGCGTTGCTGTTCAGCATGGTGCTCAGCATGGCGGCGCCGCGGCCCCGGGCGGCCAGGTAGACCGCCGCCACGGCGTTGGGCAGGCTGGTCACCGCGGCCAGCACCACGCCCCCGGTGACGATCTGCGGCACCGCGAAGCGGGTGCCCAGCGAGGTCGCCGCGCGCTCCATGACCACACTGGCCACGACCACCGCCACCAGGGCACCGGCCCCGACGATCACATCCACCCGGCGGCCCTGCGGCGGGTGGATCACTTCGTTAAGTTCCTGCTCCTCCTCGGAGATGGCGACGGCCAGCCAGCCTTCCCAGCGGCGGGCCACGGGCAGGCGGCCCAGGCGGGCCCGCCCGGCGCCCAGCACGATGAGGTAGGGGACCAGCACCGCGAGCACGGCGGCCAGCCCGGCCGCGGGCGGGATGGCGCCGGTCACGGTGACCAGGCAGGCCATCGCCACCCATATGCCGGTCACCCCGCCGAGCAGGACGACCTTCCGGTGCAGCGCGATGCTCCCCGCGACCACGGCCCCCAGGCCGAGCAGCGCCGCGAGGTTGAACACGTTGGAGCCGATGATGACGCCGGCGCCGACCTTCTGCTGGTGCTGGGCGAGCGCGGTGACCGCCGAGGTGATCTCCGGGGCGTCCGCGGCGAGCGCGGCCACCACGCCGAGCAGCGCCTCGGACAGGCCGATCCGCTCGCCGATCCGCTCCAGGCGGGTGACCAGCAGGTAACTGGCGGCCAGGCTGACGGCCGTGCCGAGGCAGAAGGCGAGCACCTCGACGGCCACCGGCACTGGGCTGGGTTCCTTCCGCACGCGGGCAGAGCGCCGACCAGTCTTCCCGGCTCACCTGGCCTCACCCTACCGGCTGGGCCGCCAGGTCCCAGGCCCAGCGGGTTACCAGGGGTTGGGGGTGGAGCTGCCGAAGACCTCGTCCTGAAGCTGGGTGGCGGTCACCGACGTGCCGCAGATATTGGCGGGCAGCTTGCCATTGACCGCGGTCCAGTTCGTCCAGGCGATCAGCGAATACTGCAGCGCCTTCGGGTTGGTGTCCCCGGTGCTGGCCGGGACCCAGAGCGAGCCCTGCTTCACCCAGGGCGTGCCGAACTCCAGGTAGTGCGTCTGGTGCCCGGCGATGCGGAAGACCTGCGGGTAGGGGCCGGGCTTGTCGTGCGCCTGCCACCAGGTCATGAAGTCGCTGGCGTTCCCCGTGTTGACGGTGACCTTGCCGCCGCTGAACCAGGTCAGGCCGGCGCCGGGGCGCAGCCCCGACTGGTCCACCAGGCACTGGGTGAGCAGGGCGGGGGCATCCGCCAGCCGGGCGCCGTACGGGTCGCGCATGGCCGGGCTGGCCGAGCCGCTCCCGCTGGCGGCGGCGTGCTTCTTGGGCGGGACGATCGCGAACTGGCATCCGGCGAGCAGTGCCCCGGCGGTGAGTGCGGCCACCGCCCGGCCGGTCCGTGCCAGCATCCGCGTCATGCCCGCCTCTCCTCCAGCGTGATCGTCCCGCTCCTTATGTACCGTACGGCGGCCTGCCCTGCGGTCAGTATCCGGCGATGGCGGCCGGGGCCGGACTGGGTCTGGGCCGGCCGGGCCGCACCGTGGTCTACTCGGGAGTAGGTCACGAGGAGGGTGGGCGATGGGGCTGGCATTCTGGCGTCGCGCGCTGGCCGACCCGGGCTGGACCGCGGTGATCGAGCCGGACGGCACCCGGCAGTCAGCCGGGGAACTGCTGGCCCGGGTCAACCAGCTGACCCATGCGCTGCGCGCGCTCGGCCTGCGTCCCGGGGACGGCATCGCCGGGCTGCTGCCCAACGGCGCCGCGGCGCTGGAGGTGTACCTGGCCGCGCTCCAGGGCGGCTGGTACTACACGCCGGTCAACTGGCACTTCACCGCGCCGGAGATCGCCTACATCGTCGCCGACTGCGAGGCCCGGGCCTTCTTCGTGCACGAGCGGTACGCCGCGGCCGGGGCCGCCGCGGCCGGGCAGGCAGGCGTGCCCGCCGGGGGGCGGCTCGGCTACGGGGCCGTCCCCGGGTTCGTGCCCGTGGACGGCCTGCTGGCGGCCCAGCCTGCGACGCTGCCCGCCGACCGGACCTCCGGGGCCAGCATGCACTACACCTCCGGGACCACGGGGCGCCCTAAGGGGGTCCGCCGCCCGCTGTCCGGGATCGACCCGGACGATGCCGCGGAACTGAACGCGGCCCTGTTCCAGTTCTTCGGGGCCGAGCCGGGCCAGCCCAACGTGCACCTGGTCACCTCGCCGAACTACCACACGGCGGTGACCGTGTTCGGCGGCGCGGCCATCCACCTCGGGCACACCCTCGCCTACATGGATTCCTGGGATGCCGAGACGGCACTGGCCTGCGTCGAGCGCTACCAGGTGACCAGCACGCACATGGTGCCCACCCACTTCAAGCGGATGCTGGACCTCCCCGGGGAAACCCGGGGCCGGTATGACGTGTCGTCCATGCGGTGGCTGCTGCACGCCGCCGCGCCGTGCCCGCCCGGCCTCAAGCGGGCCATGCTGGAGTGGTGGGGGCCCCGGGTGTACGAGTACTACGCGGCCACGGAAGGGGGCGGCACCATCGCCACCCCGGAGGACTGGCTGGCCCGCCCCGGGACGGTGGGCAAGCCGTGGCCGGTCAGCGAGGTGATGATCGCCGACGAGGAGGGCCGGGAGTGCCCGCCCGGCCAGCCCGGCACCGTCTACCTGAAGATGATGGTGTCCGACTTCGTCTACAAGGGCGACCCGGCCAAGACGGAGGCCGCCCGGCTGCGCGGCTTCTTCACCGCCGGGGACATCGGCTACCTGGACGACGACGGCTTCCTGTTCCTCTGCGACCGCAGGTCCGACGTGATCATCTCCGGCGGGGCGAACATCTACCCGGCCGAGATCGAGGCGGAGATCATCATGCATCCCGGGGTGGCCGACGTGGCGGTGTTCGGTGTCCCGGACGAGGACTGGGGGGAGCGGGTGATGGCCGTGGTGCAGCCGGCCGAGGGCCGGTCCCCCGGCCCGGACCTGGCCGCCAGCATCCTCGCCTCGCTGGACGGGAAGCTGGCCCGGATGAAGTGGCCCGCCGAGATCGGGTTCATCAGCGAGATGCCCCGGGACCCGGCCGGCAAGCTGCTCAAGCGCCGTCTGCGCGACCCGTACTGGAAGACCGTGAGCCGCTCGATCTAGCGGGCTCGGTGCCGCTGGACTGGCTCAGCACGTCGAGCAGCCGGGCGATGGCCGGGGGTTCGGGGCCCTGGCCGTAGGTCACCGCGAGCACCTGGCGGTGTGATCCGGGGAGCGGCGCGGCCTGGATGCCCGGGTGCCGGGCCGCGCGGAGCGCCAGCCCGGGCAGCGTCGTGATGCCCAGGCCGGCCGCCACCAGGGCCTGCACGGCCACGAAGTCGTCGGTGGTGAACGCGATCCGGGGGGTGAAGCCGGCCAGCTCGCACTGCCAGGTCAGGTAATGGCGGCAGCGCTCGCAGCCGCCGATCCAGCGCTGCTGCGCGTAGTCGGCCAGGGCCGGCCGATTCGGCAGGGGCGGCTCCGCGCCGCCCCGGGTCACCAGGTAGATCGGGTCGTCCAGCAGCAGCCGGGACCGGGTCCCGGCGTCCTCGTCCGCCGGGGGACTGGCGGCGATGCCGTCCTGGCAGTGCCGGAACACCAGCGCCACGTCCACGTACCCGGCCCGGAGCATGTGGGCCGCTTCCGGCGGCTCGGCCTCGGCCAGCATCAGGTCCATGCCCGGGTATTCCGCTTCCAGCCGGGCGGCGGCGGCCGGCACGATCGTGCTCAGCGCGGACGGGAAGGCGGCCAGCCGGATCCGGCCCGCCCGCAGCCCGACGTGCGCCGCGAGTTCGTTCTCTGCGGCGTCGAGGCGGCCCAGGATCTCTTCGGCCCGCTCGGCCAGCAGGCGGCCAGCGTCGGTGAGCCGGAGCCCCCGCCCGGCCCGCTGGGTCAGCGCCGCGCCGGTCTCGGCCTCCAGCCGGGCCAGGTGATGGCTGACCGAAGGCTGGGCGTAGTTGAGTGCCCGCGCCGCGGCCGTGACCGAGCCGTGCCGGGATACCGCGACCAGGACCCGCAGCCTGGTCACATCCAACATCCAGCGATTATAGATCGGCTCGATTCATCGGCCCCATGTGCGGCGGCTGGCCTATCGGAGCAGGTCGTTACGGCGCTGCCGCCCGGTTGCTCAGCCGCAGACGTGGTAGCGGGCCCGGTAGTGCGCCGGGGGCGGCGTGATCAGGTACCGGCCGGAGACCCGCCGCAGGTACAGCCTGACCGTCCAGTCGTCACACCGGGCATGGTCCGGGCTGGCGGCCGGGGCCTGGCGGCTCTGGAACGTCACCGTGGCGATCAGACCGCGCCCGTTGCCGGCCAGGCCGGCCAGCGTGGCCCGCGAATCGTGGGTGGTCCGGTAGCCGTCCAGGAACTTGCGCCGGGTCAGCTGGTGCCAGCGGCCGAACAGGAGCGAGTAGCGGTGGTAGTCCCGGTGGTTGACGGCCGTGAAGTAACTGTCCAGCAGCACCGCCACCCGCCGCGCCACGGCACTGCGGGCCAGGTGCGGGGCGATCGACACGATGCCGTAACCGGCGTGGGCCCGGCCCGGGGTCACCCGGTGCGCGCGGCTTCCCGGGCGGACCCGGCCGCCCGGCTGGCCGGAACTTCGGTGGCCCGCTGGGCTCTTGTGGCCCGTTGAGGTCCCGTGGCCCGTTGAGGTCCCGTGGCCTGAGCCCGCGTGCCCGGCTGAGCTTCCCTGCCCGGAGGAGGCTCCCTGCCCGGAGGAAGCTCCGTGGCCTGAGGAGGCGCCCTGGCCTGAGGAGGCTCCTTGCCCTGGCGAAGTCCCCTGGCCTGGCGAAGTTCCCTGGCCGGGTGCGGGGGCCCGGCCGCCGGGGCTTCCGTGGCGGCCCGGGGTTCCGGGTGCGCGCCGGGATCCGCTGGTCCCGCGGGTTCCGCGGCGGCCGGATGCACCCGGGGCCACCCCGGCAGCACCACCGCGCGACGACTGCGACTGGCCAGCGGCCGTGGCGCGGGCGGACGGCCCGGCGCTCCCGGTGCCGGAAGCTGTCGGTGCGGGGGGCCGCCCGGTGGCGGGCGCTGGGAAGGCGGCCGTGGCCCGGGGCGGGCCAGCGCTGGCCACGGGATGGTGCTGGCCAGCCAGCCAGGCCGCCAGCACGACGGCCACGGCCCCGGCCACGGTGAGCAGCAGCAGAGCGCCGACCCGGCGCCCCGGCCAGGGCGGTGGCAGGCTCGGCGGCCACGCTTCCAGGGCATCCGGGTGGTCCGCGGGCCGCGGGCCGGCGTCGCCGAAGCCGGGCAGCCACGGCTCTTCAGCCGGGATGTCAGCCGGGATGGTCAAGGGCGGGGCGGCCGGGGCCTCGATGGGGGAGGCGCCGGCAGCGGGGGACTCGGCGGCGGGATGGGCGGCCGCCGGGCCGTCAGCGGCCGGGCCGGCCGCGGGGCGGGCGGTACCCAGGGCCGGGTCGCCGGTTTCCGTGCCGGAGGTAACCGCTTCCGGGGCACTCTCCCCCGCGGGCGGCCCGGCCTGCGCCGGGACCGGCGCGGCGGGCGTGCCTGGGGCGTCGGGCCCGGGCGTGCCCGGGGAGTCAGGCCCGGGCGTGCCCGGGAAGGCCCGGCCAGGCGTGCCCGGGATATCGCTGCCGGGGGTGCCCGGGGAGTCCGGGCCGGACGTGCCGGAGGAGGCCGGATCGGGTGCGCCCGCGGGAGCCGGCGGCGCGCCCACCCGGGTGGCGGCCGGGTGCGCCGCGGCGGCCTGCGGCTCGTCCTCGGCCGGGCGGTTCAGCGGTGCGCCACAACGGGTGCAGAAACGCAGCCGCCCGCTCACCGGCGTGCCGCACATGGTGCAGAATCTCATCGCGCTCAGCCCACCCGGACCGGGACGTCGCGCCCGGCGTCGGCGGGCGGCGGGTCACCGGGGGCTGGCGTCCCGTCGCCGGTCCCGGCCAGGGTCGCGCTATGCATGGCCGCGACCAGCGCGCGGGCCGACTCGGCCCACAGTGCCTGGTCGATGTCGCCGCCCCCGCCCGGGTGGCGCAGCCGCCGGCCGAGAACCAGCAGCATCAGCCGGGCCGGTGACATTCGCAGCCAGAAGGTCCACCCCAGGTACAGGTCACGGCCGTGCGGGAAGCAGGACAGGAACCCGCGGAACCTGCCCCGGCGCAGCTCCAGGTACTCACGGGCGTCCTCCCCGGCGGGCAGCACGGTGCGCACCTCCAGGGAGTCGACCGGGACTTCATGCTCACTGAATGCGGCGCTCATGCGCTGAAATGTCTCCTTAGCGGTATCCCTGCTGCCCTCGACGAGTACTGTCCATTGTCCCAGCAATGCGGATACCGGAATGAGCCAGAATGGTATGACGAGGATGACCGCCACCACCTTGAGGCTGATGATCTCCAGTCCCATCGCGGCGCCCAGGCCCATCCCGGACAATCCCAGCAGCAGGAAGCACGACAGTGTTGCGGTCTGGATGATTGCGTAGATTCCGGCGAAGATGGCGCCCTGGCGAAGCACCTGAAGCAGGAAACGGTTGTTGCCGGCCGGATCGAAGATCGCCTGCCCGGTCAGCCGGGTCCGGGCCAGCCCGGCTGGCTGCACCGCAGGGCCGCTGCCCGCGGCCGGTGGCTCCCAGGCGGGCGGATGCGGCGGCCGGCTGGCCACCGGGGGCACCGTCCCAGCCGCCGGCCCGGCGGGCGAGTCCGCGACCCGCTCATCGGCCCCGGCCGGGATTCCGGCCGCCGGAGGCAGGATGCCATCCCCGCCGCACACGGCGTCCACCGCGGCGGTACCGGCCGTGGCCGGGAAGAACAGGGTGCCGTCCTCGCTAGGCAGGGCGCTGTCCGCGGCAGCACGGGGAGCCGGATCCAGATCCGTGACGGGGGCGGCGACGGGCCCGCCCGTCGGCGGGGCCGGCTTGGCGTAGATCCGGATCAGGCCGGAGCCGGGGTCGCCCGTGCGGGCCGCGGGCACCGCAGCCTGCTGCGGTGCCCGCGACAGGCGCGCGGCCGGTACCTCACGCGGCTCAGCCGGAGCCTCGCGCCCGGCCGCCGCCTTCGTGGGGCGCCCGCAATTGCCGCAAAAGGCGTCACCCGCGAATAGCCCTTCGCCGCAGCCGACGCATTTGTCCCACATAGACCGACCCCTTCCCAGTTCCGGGATTATCGGGCACGCGGCCCGCCCGGCCCCCGCTACCGGTAATTTACCAACTCCGGATTGCCGGTAAGCGATCTTGCTAGAGCAAAGTCAGGGGAACGCCTGCTCATTCCGGAAAGGATGCCGTGAGCCCGGCAAAAGGGATGCTGCCCGCTGGGCGAAAAGGGCGGCCTTGAGCCACGTGAAAGGCGCCTGGCGCCGCCGTGGTGGCGGCGCCAGGCGCTGTTCTCGCGGGGCCCGGTGGCCGGGCGGTAGCGGGGCGGGTGGCCGGGCCGGTGGCGGGGCGGGTGGCCGGGCCGGGATGGTCGGCCCGGCCCGGGCCGCTCAGTCGGCGGCCCGGACCGGGACGCGCGCCGGGGCCACGGGCTCGTCCTCGCTGAGCGGCCGTGCGGGCAGGATCCGGGCCAGCGGCCCGGGCAGCCACCAGTTCGCCTGGCCGAGCAGTTCCATCACCGCGGGCACCAGCACCATCCGCACCACGGTCGCGTCGATCAGCACGGCCACGGCCAGCCCCAGCCCGACCTGCTTGACCGACACGTTGGCGCCGAGCACGAAGGACAGGAACACCACCACCATGATCGCCGCCGCGGCGGTGATGACCCGGGCGGTGCGGGCCAGGCCGGTGGCCACCGAGGCCGCGTTGTCGCCGGTCGCGTCGTAGGCCTCCCGGATCCGGGACAGCAGGAACACCTCGTAGTCCATGGACAGGCCGAACAGGATGACGAACAGGAACATCGGCACCCAGGTGGTCACCGGCATCTTCTCCGGGAAGCCGAACAGCCGCCCGAGCCAGCCGTCCTGGGTGATGAGAACCAGGACCCCGTAGGCGGCTGAGATCGACAGCAGGTTCATGACAGCCGCCTTCACCGCCACGACGACCGAACGGAACATCACCAGGAGCAGCAGCATCGACAGTGCGACGACCACGCCGATCAGCCAGGGGAGACGCTGGCCGACGAGGTTGGCGAACGCCACGTTGCCTGCGTTCGGCCCGGTGAGGTAGGCCCGGATGCCACTGCCCGCGGTCGCGCGCGGCAGCACGTGCCCCCGGAGCTGGTTGACCAGGGCGTTGGTGGCCGCGGCCTGCTCGCCGGTCTTCGGGTAGGCGATCATGAGGGCGGCCTTCCCGTCCGGGCTGACCTGGACCGGGGTGACCCGGGCGATGCCGGGCGCGGCCGCGATCGCGTGGCTGAGCCGGGCCGTGCTCGCAGTGGGCGAGGGCAGTGCGGCCGCCACGATCAGCGGTGCGTCGAACCCGGGGCCGAACCCCTGGGCCATGGTGGCGTAGCTGGCGTAGCCCATGGTCCCGCGGGCCTGGCTGGACTCGTCCGGCATGCTCAGCTTCATGCCGAGCGCCGGGGCGGCGAGGAGCAGGATCAGCCCGGTGGACAGGATGGCGGCGATCCCCGGCCGCCGCTGGATCATCGCCGCCCAGCGCAGTGCTAGCTCGGGACGACGACCCCCCGGCTCATCGCTGGTGACCGAGCTTGAGGCGGCACGCCTGCTGAGCCAGCGCGGCACCCGGATACGGGATGGCTTGGCCAGCCGGCTGCCGGTGAAGCCGAGCAGCGCGGGCAGCAGCGTGAGCGAGCCGAGCAGCACCATGGCCACGGTGGCGGCGGCGGCGACGGCCACCCCGTTCATCAGGGACTGGCGCAGCACCAGCAGGCCCAGCATGCCGATGATCACGGTGCTGCCCGCGATCAGCACGGTCCGGCCCGCGGTCCGCATCGCGGTGACCACGGCGTCAACCGGCTGCTGGCCGCGGTGCAGCCCCTCGCGGTAGCGGGTGACGATGAACAGCGCATAGTCGACACCGACCCCGAGGCCGATCATGGACGCGACGATCGGGGAGAACGACAGCGCCGGCACGATGTGCCCGAGCAGCGCGATCAGGGACAGCCCGGCGCCGATGCCGAGGACCGCGGTGAGCACCGGCAGCCCCATGGCCAGCAGCGAGCCGAACGCGATCAGCAGCACGATGGCCGCGGCCAGCACGCCGACCCCCTCGGTCGGGCCGCCGTACGGGGTTTCGGCCAGGTCAACCACGTCGCCGCCCAGGGAGAAGGTCACCCCGTGGCCGGACGCCGCGCGGGCATCGTTCATCAGCGCGAGTGCCTCTGAGTTGCTGATGCTCGCGCCCGGGACGCTGAACTGGATGGTGGCGAACGCGATGTGCCCGTCCGCCGAGATCTGCCCGGGGACCTGGTACGGGCTGGCCACCGCGGTGACGTGCGGCGCGTGGCCGAACGGGGCCAGCGCGGTGGTGACCTGGGCCCGCACCGCCGGGGAGCCGATGGGGGCCGCCGACCGGATGGCCAGCGTCAGGGTGTCCCCGGACTGCCGGTGGAAGTGCTGGTTGAGCAGGGCCTGGCCCGGGTCGCTGCCGGCGAAGTTGTCCTGGGCGGCGGCACCGTACATGGTCCACAACGTGATCAGGCAGGCGACGCCGGCCAGCCAGCCGATCAGGGTGAGCCAGCGGTGCCGGAAGCAGGCCCGGCCGAGCCGGCCGAGTAGCCCGGGGCGGGACGGGCCCTGCGAGCTGAGGGTGGATGAGCCAGGCATGTCGGTCTCCTGCGAGCCGTGGAGTGGAAGGTCAGCACTCCCGATACTCGTGACCGGCGGGCCGCGGCGCGTCCTCCGCCGGGAGGCAGTTGGCCGCCCGGCCGGTGGCGCCGGCTACTCCCTCGGGAGTAGCGCCCGTGCGACCGGTGGAGACTCGCCCCAGCTCAGGAGCAGGGGCGCACCGACTGCGGGAAACCCGGACGGGGATGCCGGATGAGGTAAGCCCCGGCCTCGTGCTTGAGGAACAGGGTGATGTCCCACTGGTCGCACGCGGCATGGTCCGGGCTGGCCGCCGGGCTCTGGTGGCTGGTGAAGCTGACCGTCGCGGCCACGCCCCCGGGGCCGGTCGCGGCCAGCCCGGTCAGCGTGGCACCGGAATCGAAGGTCGTCGCGTAACCGGTGCCGAAATGATGCATGGTAGCGCGGATCGACGGGACGAACAGGCTGGCGTACTGCGGGAAATCGTGGCTGTTGATGGCCTCGAAATAGGTCGTCAGGAAGGCGACCACCGGCTGGAGCTGCGGCGTCCCCAGGACGGCCGGGCTCACCGCCACCACGTCGTTGCCCACGACTCCCGGGGCCGTCGAGGATGGCGTGGCCGAGGGCCGGCTGGACGGCGACGGGCGGGCGGCGCTGGACGGCTGGGCGCGGCCATGGCCGGAGACGGACCCGGCGCCCGCGGCGCCCCCGGCCCGGGACGCAGGCCTGCCGCCGGCCCGGTGCTGGGTTGCCGTGGCCGAGGTGCGCCCGGAGCCAAGGTTGCTGACCTGCCAGGTCGCTACTCCGGCGGTGGCCAGCAAGGCCAGCGTGGTCACCATGGCCAGGATGGTCATGCGGTGCCCGGACGGCGCCTTGTGGCTGGGAAAGGCCGGGGCCGTGCGCAGCGGATCGGATGCTGGCGCAGCGGCCCCGGCCAGCCCGCCGGCCTGCGGGTGGCCGGCGGGGGTCGGCAGGGCGGACCACGGGTCCGCGGCGGTGCCGGAGCCGGGTGGCGGCCCGTGGCGGCCCGGGCTCCACGGGTCAGGGTCGGAGCCGGGCGGCCCGGGGTGGCGCAGGCTCCACGGGTCAGGCTCGGAGCCGGGCGTCCCGGGGTCGCGCGGGGTCCACGGGTCAGGCTCCGGGCGGGGCGGCGGCGGTGTTGGCCAGATGGCCGGCCTGGCCTCGGGCAGCCGCGGCCCCGGCCGGCGGCCCTGGGCTGAAGGTCCTCCCGACATGCTGTTCACCGGGGCCGGGTCAACGTGAGCGCCGCAGCCCGCGCAGTACCGTGGCGATCCGCCAACGGGGTTACCGCAGTTCGAGCAGAACCGCATGTGCACTCCCTGACTTGCTCACCGCTCGGCGCCCAATGCGGCAATTGTGATGCGAAGTGGCAGGCTGCGGAATGCTCGGCGGCTCCCTGTTAGGGCTCTGTAATTACCTACTCGCGAGTAATATGAAAGTTTCAGGGACAGTTCCTCACCGGGCCACCCGCCCGTACCGGCGCACGGCGAGCGGCACCATCACGGCGAGGAGCACGATGCTCATCCCCAGCGTGGTGACCACCGGGTGCTGGAGTGACCAGACGCCGGGCTCGGGGACGCCCTCGCCGGTGCCGAACAGCGTCCGGGACGCGGCCACCACGGCGGACATCGGGTTCCAGTTCGCGAACGCCCGCAGTCAGGCCGGCATGTTCGCCGTGTTGACGAACACGTTGGACACGAACCCGAGCACGAATGACGGCACCATGCTTCGAGCTGCCGAACACGTACCCGAACAGCAGCACGAAGATGACCGGCATCAGGAGGCTGCCGATCACGAGGTCGGGCTGGCGCAGGCTGCGCAGCAGGAGCCGGCGGGTGGCGGTGACCGTGTCGGCCAGCGCGAAGCGCAGCCGGGAGGCGGGGGTGAGGGGTCGACGATCAGGGTCGTCATGATGCGGTGGTCTCCAGCCGGCGGGATCCGTGGTCGCGGGTCCCGGCCCGGTCCGTGTCTTCCGGCCCGGGCTCGCCGGTGAGCGTGCCGAAGACTTCGTCCAGGCTGGGATGCTCCAGCCCGGCCTGGTGGACGGCGGCACCGGCCGCCTCCAGCCGGGCGGTCGCGGCGGCCAGGCTGGCCAGGCCGTCCGGCGCGGGCGCGACGACCGCGCGGCCCTCGACCCGGGCTCCCGGGCCCAGTGCCGCCTGGATCCCGGCCAGCTGCGCGGGCCGCGCCCCGGCGAGCGTCACCCGCAGCCGGGCCTGCCCGGCCGCCGCGGTGAGCTGGGCCGGGGTGCCTGCTGCGGCGACCACGCCGCCGCTGATCACCACGATCTCGTCGGCCAGCTGCTCGGCCTCGTCCAGGTGCTGAGTGGTGAGCAGGACGGTGGTGCCCGCCGCCACCAGGTCCCGGATGGCCTGCCACATCGCGGCCCGGCTGACCGGGTCCAGCCCTGATGTGGGCTCGTCCAGGAACAGCACCGGCGGGTCAGCCACCAGGCTGGCCGCCAGGTCCAGCCGCCGCCGCATGCCGCCCGAGTAGGTCTTGACCGTTCGCCCGGCCGCGCCGTCCAGCCCGAACTGTCCGAGCAGCTGCTCAGCCCGCCGCCGTGCCCGGGCCGGGCCGAGGTGGTACATGCGCCCGATGATGTCCAGGTTCTGCTGCCCGCTGAGCAGCTCATCCATGGTCGCGCTCGGCCCGGCCACGCCGATCCGGGCACGGACCCGCGCGGGGTCCGCGGTCACGTCGAAGCCGGCCACCCGGGCGCGGCGGGCATCCGGCCGGATGAGCGCGGTCAGGATGCGGACGGTCGTGGTCTTGCCGGCGCCGCAGGCATTCTCGCTTCCGCTTCAGGCACGCCTGACGGTTCTCTCGGTCAGGTCCGGTAGGCGTCTCGTCGGTGCCGGATGGAGTGGATCTCCACAGTGTGCTTGTCCTCGTTGATGCGGTAGATGATCCGGTAGGTCCCGCGCCGCGCGGAGTGGTAACCGTCGAAAGGTTCATCAAGTGGCTTGCCGACGCGGTGCGGGCTTGTAGCGAGAGGCCCGTCAATCGTCTCCATGGCAGCGGCAGCGACGTCGAGCGGCAGGTTCTCGTGCAGGTTGCGCCGGGCTTGCCTGGAGAAGACGACGGTGTACGGTCGTTCGGCCTCTGGTCCGGGCGCTTGCGGATCGCCGGTCACGATGTTCCGCGCCGTCGCCGCTCCAGCTCCGCGCGGACCTGCCCGGCGTCGAAGGTATCGCCGGAGGCGAAGTCTTCACGAGACTGCCGCAGGTCGGCGAGCGCCTCCTCATCGCTGAGGATGTCAAGGGTCTCTTGCATGGATTCGTACTCGGCGACGGAGATCAGCATGACGTCGGCGCGGCCGTTGCGGGTGATGGTGAAGTGATCGTGCTCGCGGGCGACCCGGTCGGCGAGTTCGGCGATCCGGGCCTTCGCTTCCGTGATAGGTATGGTCTCCATAGAGGCCAGTATAGAGACCGGTCATAATTCTGGCCAGTATTAAGGTCTCGTATGCTTTGCCCGTCGGCCTCCTCGGGCTTCTCGTGACAGGCGGCCATGAAACGTCTCGTACAGCCCAACGGCGCGCTCAGAGTCGGCCCCGGCGATCCGCGCGGCGACCGGTTGGAGCGCGTTGACAAGGGAGAAGGACGCGTGTTCGGAGATGTAGCGGCCGGGCCGGAGAGCTTCCTCCATCACGACTTCGATGGATCGCTCACTGGACGACTCCGTTGAATCGCACGGCTCGGAACGCGGAATCATCACCAAGGTGGAAGTAGAGGTGACCCTCGAGCATGCCATCGGGGTTGAGCGCGGCCCAGCCACGGCCGCTCACATCATCGCCCTCGTCGGAGCCTTGCCACGAGAACTCAACGCCCGGCCTGCCATCACGATCCGCGTCGCGGCAGTCGAGTTCTCCCGTCACCACGATGAAGCCCAGACCGCCGAGGCCGTCATCATCGAACTCGATGAAGCCGGGCTGGACCAGATCGACAGCCTCCTGGTCCCAGTTGTCCATCTGGGTGATACGCCACCGGCCTATGATGCTCGTACTGCCGGACATGCGACGAGAGTAGCGGCCCGAGGGGCTGCCGGGTGGCCAAGGCAAGCTCAAGATCCATGGGGCTGCACCTCGATCGGATGTGACCTTGAGCTGGATGTCCTGGACGATGACCGCTGCTTCCCCTCGTCGATCTGGCCGCGGCGAGTTCGTCGGCACCGGCGACGCGCTGCTGGCGCCCATGCCCGGGCGGGTCCGGGACGCCGAAGAGCCGCTGGCCGCGCCGCACGCCGATAGGGTCGTTCCGTGGACGACGCCGCGCTCTCAGATACCGCCAAACTCGCGCTCGACTCCCCCGTCGTGACCCAGGCTGTCGCGCTCAGCAGGTGGATCGCCGAGTCGGGTCGGCGACCGCTAACCCCGCGGCAGGTGCTCCGCAAGCCTGACATCCCGGTCGCCGCCGCGGTGATCGGCGTGGCCCCGCCGGAGAACCCGCGCACGGCGGCCGACGTCCTGGCGCTGAACCGGCCGTGGAACCTCGCGCTGGACACGGGCCTGCTCCGGGTCGACGGCGGCACGGTGACCGCGGGACCCGCGCTCGCGACCTGGCCACCCGGCGACCCGGACATCCTGGCGGCATGGCTCGACGGCTTGCTCACCGTTTCCGGCTCCGAAACGGGAAGCCCGTCGGACGATACGCCCGCGACGGACATCCTCGTGTTCCTCACCGCCGTCCAGGAGGCGGCCAATGGCGTGCCGCTCAGGGACCAGCTCATCAAGCAAGCGGCGGAGCTCGCCGAGCGGGTCGGCTTGGACGCGACGTTCTTCTGGCCGGAAAAGAGGATCGCGAACACGACGGAGCGGCTCGCGTCCTTCGGCGCGATCGGCGGCGGCGAGGTCACCTCGCTCGGCCGGTGGGCGGCGGCGCGGCTGCTGGACTGGCTCGCCGAACCCGACTCGGAGCTCACCGCCGCCGAGCTGATCGCCTACCTGGCGGACTGCGACGAGGACGAGCGGGACGAGGATGCCTGGGCCTGGCTGGACGCTCAGCCCGATCCGGCGGAGGCCGCGCGGCAGCTCCTGACGGCCGGCGCGTCGATGGAACCCCGGCTGCGCTGGATCGCCGCCGACGTGGTCGGGCTGCTGCGGGAAGAGGCTCTGCCGGTGTGGCGCGAGATGGCCGCCGTGCCCGGCATGGGGCCGCACGCGAAGTTCGCCCTCTTCACCATGGAGGCAGGCCCCGAGCCGGACGAGGGTGAGTGGCTCTGGCTGGCCGTCGAGTCCGCCGCGGTGGCGCTGGCAGACAAGGGGCCGGATGAGGCGGTCACCGTGCTCTGGGAGGCCCTCTCGGCGGAGAAGCTGGCGGCGGACGACCTGGATCACCGCCTGGCCGTGGTCCGGGCGACCGGTCATCCGTCAGCGCTGTCGCTCGCGGCAGCCATCGCGGACTTCGTCGTGTCCGCCGGAGCGGAAAAGCTCAGCGTGAACCAGTGCCTGCAACTGAAGGTCTCGCTCGCGCGCTGGAAGCCGCCGATCTGGCGGACGGTGCTGATTCCGGCCACCGCGAACCTCGCCGCGCTGCACCTCGTGATCCAGGCCCTGTACGGCTGGGACGGCGACCACCTGCACGCCTTCCGGGTCCGCCGCGTCACGTACAGCGACCCGTCGTTCTCACTCGAGGAGACCCGTGATGAGTACGCCATGCGGGTGCTGGCCGCGCTCAACGCCGGAGGCGGCAAGGTCACTTACGAGTACGACTTCGGTGCGGGCTGGATCCACGAGATCGCCCTGCAGGAGAAGGTGTCACGAGAGCCCGGCGCCGACTATCCGTTCTGCGTCAAGTACAGCGGCGACTCACCGGTGGAGTACCCGGACTATGACAGCGACGAGGAGCAGCAGCCCGAGCCGTTCGACCTTAAAGCGGTGAACCGCCGCCTCGCCGCGCTGGGGAGCGGCCAGCCGTAAAATCCTGATCTCGTGACGTGGATGGCGCCCGTGGAGGGAGGGCGCGCCTCTCGCGGGTTCGTCAGTGCCTCGTGGCAGGATCTTCCGCAGGGTCGAAGCCAGGGAGGTCTGTTTCGTGGGCAAGGCGAGCCGGCAGCGGCGGCTGAAGCAGGAGAGGGAGCGCAAGCAGCGGCGCGCGGCGCAGCCGTCCGCGTCATCGCCGTCCGGCCCGTCGCGACCGCCATGCGAGACCCAGCGGCATGACATCCCGCCCCGGCAGGGGCGCGGGACGCGGCGCGACATCCGGCACGAGCCGCCGCCCCAGGCAAAGCAGCCGTCTCAGCGGGAGCTTGCAGCCGTGGGTGTTACCGAGGCCCTGCACGCCCTTGCGCACGGCCTGCAGGACCAGTTCATGGAGTGGGTGGAGGCGCTGGCCGGCCAGCAGCAGGTGCCCGGCTGGGACGCTACCGTCAGCCGTGAGCTGATCAGTTACCTGCGCGTCTCGGTGGCCGGCGCCTGGCGGCACGGCTGGCAGCCCGCTGAGCTGGTGCGGCACGCGGGCCGGGAGAAGGGCGACTCGCATGCCCGGATGGCCACCGACATGATCGCCGACGAGATGCGCGGCTACGCCGCCGCCACAGTGGACGACCGCTGGCTGGCACAGCTCTCCGCCCTCCGGGCCGAGGTGTGGTGGGGAAGCGACGACGCTTACCTCGGCCGGTGGCGCGGCCGGGAGGGGGACAGTCCGCAGGCCACAGTGATAACGGCGGTGGAGCTGCTCTTCGTGCTCAGCCACCTGCCGGTGCTGCCCCAGCTGTGCCCGCTGCCCGGCACGGTACGGCCCGGTGCCGCAGCCAGGCCGGGCGCTGCGGCCGGTGAGGAGCGGGCCGCAGACGAGCGGATCCTCGGCAAGATCCGTGCTCTCCTCGCGAAGGCGGAATCCACGGAGTTCACCGAGGAGGCCGAGGCGCTGTCCGCCAGGGCGCAGGAGCTGATGGCAAAGTACAGCATCGACCACGCGCTGCTCGCGGCTGAGGCGGGCAGGAAGGATGAGCCAGCCAGCCGGCGGCTGCCGGTGGACAGCCCGTACGAAGGGCCGAAGGCGCAGTTGCTCGAGGAGGTCGCCAAGGCCAACCGGTGCCGTGCCGTGTGGTACAAGAGCCTGGGGATGTCGGCGGTGATCGGCTTCCCCGCCGATCTCGACGCGGTTGAGCTGCTGTTCACCTCGCTGCTCGTGCAGGCGAACACCGCGATGCTGCGGGCCGGCGCGAAGCGGGATCAGTACGGCCGGTCGCGCACCCGGGCGTTCCGCCAGTCGTTCCTCATGTCCTACGCCATCCGGATCGGAGAGCGGCTGGCTGGGGCTACGGGGGACGCGGAACGCCAGGTGGCGGCCGAGGCACCAGGCCGGAATTTGCTGCCCGTGCTCGCTGCCCGGCACCAGGCCGTCGACGACGCGGTCGATGAGATGTTCGGCGACAGCGTCTCGCATCACCGGACCGGCCGCGTAAGCGACTCCGAAGGCTGGTATTCCGGCCGGGCAGCCGCCGACACGGCGGCGCTGCACGGTCACCGTGAGGTCACCGCCGAATCAGCCTGAGCGCACCGGTCACCCAACTGGCGAAACGGCTGTGCCGGCATATACCTGCGCATGCCGCCACGGCTGGCCGCCCACGGCGAGATGCCCGGAATCGCGCGGCGACCCGAGCTCATCACCACCGTCCGCGGGGTGGGCTACCGGTTCGAGCCAGGTCCCGGTGAACGCACTGAACCCGCGCGGTCCTTGTGCCTACTACCCTCTTCGAACTGGACCCGCCCTGGCCACCGCGACACGTCACTTGATGGCGACGGCGTTGGCGGGCGAGCCGATCCCGCCGGGCGCGTTCATCGGGGCGCTGACTCCGAACATCTCGTAGACGCCGTCGGCGGCGCAGTCGGCGGCGAGGCGCTCGGCGACCACAGCTCGCCCAGGGCCATCCCGAACTGGGCGATCAGGATGTTGTGCATGAACCCGAACGGGTGCGCCCGCGAGCCGGTGCGGCCGGCAAGACCTCGACGCCGTAGGTGTCGGCGCCGATGGCCGCCGCGTGGGCGTCCCACAGGTACGCGCGATCGCTTCGGTGTGCCCGAGGCCGGGCGCGGCGCGGCGCCGTGCGGCCGGCTTCACCTGGCCGCGCTGCGCCAGGTACCAGGCGGGAAAGCCGGTGTGCAGCAAGGGGACGTCGCCCGGCGCGTACGCGAGGCGGGCAGCCGGCGGGCCGGTTCGAGTCGTCGACGGTGATCCGCGGCGGCGCCGGTCGTAGGGCGCCGGGGACCCGCATCGCCGCGCGGAGTCGAGCAGCACGGCGCGGCCGGCGAGGCCGCGCCGGGCCCAATGTCGATGGTGTTCCGCGTGCCCGCCAGCACCTCCTGCTCGGTGGCGCCGTTGTACATCCGGTCCGGCGCGTAGCCGATGTGGGCCAGCGAATCCCACTGGCTGGAGGCTTGGGGGTAGAA
>CAVYEA010000007.1:0-135036 GCA_963767385.1 uncultured Actinomycetes bacterium
CGCCCGTTCCCTCAGGACCCAACAGCGTGCTCGGCCTGCGCAACCCCCATGGTCAGCGTTCCTCCCGCAAGCGGGTGTACTAACTGCCCGGGCCGCTGCCCAGACCGAATAGCCAGTGCTCCACTAATGAGCTACCACCTCGGAACACGCGTCCGAGTTGTGGCTCTGGACGCCTTCCCGGCCAAAGCCGGTAAGCGCCAGGTGCTCCTTAGAAAGGAGGTGATCCAGCCGCACCTTCCGGTACGGCTACCTTGTTACGACTTCGTCCCAATCGCCGGCCCCACCTTCGACGGCTCCCTCCCTTGCGGGTTAGGCCACCGGCTTCGGGTGTTGCTAACTTTCGTGACGTGACGGGCGGTGTGTACAAGGCCCGGGAACGTATTCACCGCAGACGTTGCTGATTCGCGATTACTAGCGACTCCGACTTCATGGGGTCGAGTTGCAGACCCCAATCCGAACTGAGACCGGCTTTTTGAGATTCGCTCCACCTTGCGGTTTCGCAGCCCTCTGTACCGGCCATTGTAGCATGTTTGCAGCCCAAGACATAAGGGGCATGATGACTTGACGTCATCCCCACCTTCCTCCGAGTTGACCCCGGCAGTCTCCTATGAGTCCCCGGCATTATCCGCTGGCAACATAGAACGAGGGTTGCGCTCGTTGCGGGACTTAACCCAACATCTCACGACACGAGCTGACGACAGCCATGCACCACCTGTGCAGGGCCCTTACGGACACCGTGTCTCCACGGCTTTTCCCTGCATGTCAAACCTTGGTAAGGTTCTTCGCGTTGCGTCGAATTAAGCAACATGCTCCGCCGCTTGTGCGGGCCCCCGTCAATTCCTTTGAGTTTTAGCCTTGCGGCCGTACTCCCCAGGCGGGGCGCTTAATGCGTTAGCTGCGGCACGGAATCCGTGGAAGGACCCCACACCTAGCGCCCAACGTTTACAGCGTGGACTACCAGGGTATCTAATCCTGTTCGCTCCCCACGCTTTCGCTCCTCAGCGTCAGGTAAGGCCCAGAGAACCGCCTTCGCCACCGGTGTTCCTCCCGATATCTGCGCATTTCACCGCTACACCGGGAATTCCATTCTCCCCTACCTACCTCTAGTCTGCCCGTATCCACTGCAAGGCCAGGGTTAAGCCCTAGCTTTTCACAGCGGACGTGACAGTCCGCCTACGAGCTCTTTACGCCCAATAATTCCGGACAACGCTTGCGCCCTACGTGTTACCGCGGCTGCTGGCACGTAGTTAGCCGGCGCTTCTTCTGCAGGTACCGTCACTTTCGCTTCGTCCCTGCTGAAAGGGGTTTACAACCCGAAGGCCTTCATCCCCCACGCGGCGTTGCTGCGTCAGGCTTTCGCCCATTGCGCAAGATTCCCCACTGCTGCCTCCCGTAGGAGTCTGGGCCGTGTCTCAGTCCCAGTGTGGCCGGTCGCCCTCTCAGGCCGGCTACCCGTCGTCGCCTTGGTAGGCCGTTACCCCACCAACTAGCTGATAGGCCGCGAGTCCATCCCTAGCCGAAAATCTTTCCACACCAGCCGATGTCGGCCGTGTCCTATCCGGTATTAATTCCGGTTTCCCGGAGCTATCCCGAAGCTAAGGGCAGGTTGCTCACGTGTTACTCACCCGTTCGCCGCTCGAGTACCCCGAAGGGCCTTTCCGCTCGACTTGCATGTGTTAAGCACGCCGCCAGCGTTCGTCCTGAGCCAGGATCAAACTCTCCGTTGATGTCTATATGCAACCGCTGACCTGGGGTAACACCGCGATGCGGTGCGACCAGAAGTGCAGCAGGAGCTGACAATAAAGAGTGCCTTGCCCAGACGGCCGAAGCCGGCCATGAAGGCGATCTTGGCAAATTTCCGTAGTGAGACCTGGACCGTTACCGGCCAGACCCCACTGACGGGGGTTGTGCATGTGCACTGGCTTTTAGCACGCTGTTGAGTTCTCAAGGAGCGGACGCGCACCCTTGCTCGGCTCTCGCCTTGTTCGGGGGCAACCCTTCTAACTTACCTGCAGATCCCGGGGCTGTCAAGGTCCTATCTCTAGGTTTTTGACTTGGCCCTGCGACCTGCGCCAGGCTCAGCATACCTGCGGTTCGGACCACCCGTGACCGGGCTCCGTCCTGCAAGCAGTTGACCGGCTTAGCCGGTCCACTTGCTGGGCCCCTCGGGATCCGTCCCGCCAGCGGCGTTCCGTTTCCCTCGGCGCAGGGGAAACATTAGGCAGCAAAGCGGTTTCCGTCAAATCGGAGGTTCCCGAGCCGGTCGCCGCTGAGTCAGCCTCGCGTTGACCTGGGGCGCTACCTGTCGCTGGAGCACAAAGCGGGCCCCAGCGAGCCGTTCGGCCGCCCGCATCGACCAGGTTTGTGAGTTTGGCAACATCCAGGCCGGGGAAAAGATCGGCCGGCCAGACAGTGTCACTCCTTTCAGCCCGCCTCCCCCGCCTCCCCGCCTCCCCGCCGGCCCCACCAGGCCTGCTCCGCCGGCCCGGACTTCCCCCAGCCGGGCACCGCCCCCGCGCCATGGCCAGACATGGCCGGAGTTTGAGGTGGCCAGGACTGCACGAGGCCCGGGTCCATGCGACGGGGGGCTGGGAGCGGCAGCGGGGCGCACGGGGGCCGTTCCCGGGCGGGGGCTGCAGGACGCAGGTGGTTGCCCGGTGAGGCAGCCGGGTGAGCCCTGAGGGACCACTCAGGGAGATGGGAGCGGTGTGGTCAGGTACGGTCTCAGGCGGGGACGACGCGGATGCCGCCGACGGCGCGCTTGCCGCGCCGCAGCACCAGGAACTGGCCGTGCAGCAGGTCCGCGCGGCCGGGCCGGGCATCCTCGGCGGTCACCTTACGGTTGTTCAGGTACGCGCCGCCCTCGTTGATGGCCCGGCGGGCGGCGGACTTGCTAGTCGCGAGCCCGGTGGCCGCCATCAGGTCCGCCACCGGGGGCAGCTGGCCGTCCTCCGCCAGCGGCACCGTGGCCGACGGGATCTCGGCCAGCGCGGCCGCCAGCGTCTTCTCGTCCAGTTCTGCCAGCTCCCCCCGGCCGAACAGGGCGTGGCTGGCCGCGATGGCCTTCTCGGTCTCCTCCTGGCCGTGCACCAGCTCCGTGACCTCGGCGGCCAGCGACCCGCTGCGCCATCCGGGCGGCCGGGCTTGTCCCGGATCTCCTGCTCCAGCGCCCCGATCTCCTCCCGGGAGCGGAACGTGAACACCCGGAGCAGGCCGGGCACTTCCTCGTCGGTGCGGTTCAGCCAGAACTGGTAGAACGCGTACGGGCTCATCAGGTCGGGGCCGATCCAGATGGCCCCGCCCTCGGTCTTGCCGTACTTGGTGCCGTCCGGCTTGGTGATCAGGGGCGTGGCCAGCGCATGCGACGGTAGTGCTCTCGACCCGCCTGATCAGGTCCACCCCGGCCACCAGGTTGCCCCACTGGTCGCTGCCGCCTAGCTGCAGGAGGCAGCCGTGCCGCCGGTGCAGCTCCAGGAAGTCGTTGGCCTGCAGGATCTGGTAGCTGAACTCGGTGTAGCTGATCCCGCCGGCCTCCAGCCGGGCTTTGACCGACTCCCGGCTGAGCATCTGGTTCACCGGGAAGTGCTTGCCGATGTCGCGGAGGAACTCCAGCGCGGACAGCGGCTCGGTCCAGTCCAGGTTGCTGACCGACCAGCGCGCCGGTCGGCCCGGGGCCGAAGTCCAGGAACCGGGACACCTCGCCGCGGATCCGCTGCACCCACTCGGCGACCACCTCGCGGGAGTTGAGCACCCGCTCGGCCGACTTCCCGCTGGGATCCCCGATCAGCCCGGTGGCCCCGCCGACCAGCGCGATCGGCCGGTGCCCGGCCAGCTGGAAGCGGCGCATGGTGAGCAGCAGCACGAGGTTGCCGATGTGCAGGCCCGGCGCGGTGGGATCGAAACCGCCATAGAGCGTGACCGGCCCGGAGTCGAGCGCCTTACGCAGCTCATGGAGGTCGGTGGAATGCGCGATCAGCCCGCGCCAGGTCAGCTCGTCGAGGATGTCGGTCACCGGCCCATCGTGCCACCTTCGCCGGACGAAGGTGAAACCGCTTTTGCCCTGGCCCGCGGGACATACGGACGGTACACCGACACCGTGGGGTCGCCGGCCAGCCAGAACCGCCAGGGCCGGTCGGCGGCGCTGCTCACCCCGACCCGGGGACCGCGGCTGACCGCAGGCAGCGGGCTGGCCGGGCTGCCGCGCCGTCCCCGGCGGGGACACCCGGCCGGATGCGCAACGGGGACGCCGGGTCGCACACGTCCGCGCCATCCTGGGCCCGGTCGATGCCCAGCGCCTGGCACAGCCGGGCCGGCCCGCGGGCCAGGTCACGCCCGGCGAGGTCACGCGGGCACGGCCGGCGGGCCGGCGCCCCGCCCCGCGGCGCCCGGCCAGCCGGCGCTCCGCCGCCAGCGGGGCCCCCTCGATCACCCGGCCCGCGCGGAGCAGGACCGCGGACGCCGTGCCGGGCGGCCCGCAGACCAGGTTGACGCAGAAGTGCATGCCGTAGGTGAAGTACACGTAGGCGTGCCCGGGCGGGCCGAACATCACCGCGTTCCGCGCGGTCCGTCCCCGGTAGGCGTGCGACGCCGGGTCGGCGGCCCCCTCGTACGCCTCCACCTCGGTCAGCCGCACGGCCACCCGGCCCTCAGCCGTGTCGTGCTCCAGCACGCAGCCGAGCAGCTCCGCCGCCACCTGGAGCGAGGAGCCGGCGAAGAACCCGCGCGGGAGCACCGGACTGGTCGTCACGGCGCGCCGCCCAGGCGGCATGCTCGTCCACCTCCGCGCGGAGCGCGGCCAGCTGTTCGGCGACCCGGTCCGGGGCGGTGCCCCCGGGAGCCTTCCGTGCGGCCAGCGCGCCCTCGACGGAGAGCACCTCGCGGATGTCCGGGGTCAGGTGCTCGGAGATCTTGGCCAGGTCCTCGTCGCTGACATCGGGCAGGTCGCAGTCGTTGACCTGGCACCACACCACCAGGTGCCCGACCACCTCGTGCGCGTCGCGGAACGGCACGCCCCGCCGGACCAGCAGTTCGGCCAGGTCGGTGGCGAGCGCGAACCCGGTGCTGGCCCCACGCGAGAGGCGGTCGGCGTGAACCTGCAGGGTGGCGACCAGGCCGGCCAGCGCGGGCAGGACCAGCAGCAGCGTGTCCACCGCGTCGAAGACCGGCTCCTTGTCCTCCTGCAGGTCCCGGTTGTAGGCCAGCGGCAGGCCCTTGAGCGTGGTCAGCAGGCCGGTGAGGCCGCCGATGAGGCGGCCCGCCTTGCCCCGGGCCAGCTCGGCCACGTCCGGGTTCTTCTTCTGCGGCATGATGGAGGAGCCGGTGGCGTAGGCGTCGTCGATCTCGATCCAGCCGAACTCGGCGTGGCCCACAGCACGATCTCCTCGCCCAGCCGGGACAGGTGCACCCCGAGCAGGGCGGCCGCGAAGCAGAACTCGGCCGCGAAGTCCCGGTCGCTCACCGCGTCGATGGAGTTCGCCGCGGCGCGGTCGAAGCCGAGCTCCGCGGCCACCGCCTCCGGGTCCAGCGGCAGCGACGAGCCGGCCAGCGCGCCCGCGCCCAGCGGGCAGACCGCGGCGCGCTTGTCCCAGTCGCGCAGCCGGCTGACGTCGCGGGCCAGCGCCTGGGCGTGGGCCAGCAGCTGGTGCGCCGAACACCACCGGCTGGGCGTGCTGCAGGTGGGTCATGCCGGGCGCGGGCGTGTGCCAGCATGCTGCTCGGCCTGGGCGAGCAGCGCGGTCTCCAGCTCGGCCACCCGCGACGCCGACCCGCCGGGCGTGATCGCGCAGGTACATCCGCAGGTCGGTGGCGACCTGGTCGTTGCGGCTGCGGCCGGCCCGGAGCTTGCCGCCGAGCGCGCCGACCCGCTCCAGCAGCCCGCGCTCCAGCGCGGTGTGCACGTCCTCGTCCGCGACCGTCGGGCCGGAACCGTGCCGGGCCGGCACGCGCTCGTCCAGGTCGTCCAGCGCGGCCAGCAGGCGGGCCAGCCTCGCTCGTCGGTCAGCAGCCCGGCCCGGTGCAGCACCCGGGCGTGCGCCCGGGACGCGAGCAGGTCGTAGGGGGCCAGCCGCCAGTCGAACTGGACGCTCACCGACAGCCGGGCCAGGGCCTCCGCGGGGCTGGACCCGAACCGGCCGCCCCACAGCCGGGTCGGCGTGCGCTCCTCCTCTGCCACCAGGTTCCCTTTCCTCGTGCTCCGGTGCTGCTCGGAATGCCGATGCTGCCTCGGAATCGTAGTGCGGTGCCGCCGGATGGCGGCACCGCACTGGTGATCGTGGCCGGGTCCGGGCCGCCGGGCGGCCGTCCCCGGAACGGGTCACCCGCCGTGCCGGCGTCCCGCATCGCGGCGATCTTGCTGGGCAGGCCCCACAGCTCGACGAAGCCCTTGGCCAGCGACTGGTCGAAGGTGTCGCCGGTGTCGTAGGTGGCCAGCTTGTAGTCGTACAGCGGAGACCGGGCTGCGCCGGCCGGTCACCACGGCCCGGCCGCCGTGCAGCCTGAGCCGGATGTCGCCGGTGACGTGCTTGGACGCCTCGGCGATGAACGCGTCCAGGGCCTGCTTGAGCGGGGAGAACCACAGCCCGTCGTAGACCAGCTCGGTCCACCGCTGCTCCGCCTGGCGCTTGAACCGGGCCAGGTCCCGCTCCACGCACACGTTCTCCAGTTCCTGGTGCGCGGTGATCAGCGCGATGGCGCCAGGCGCCTCGTAGACCTCCCGGCTCTTGATCCCGACCAGCCGGTCCTCGACCATGTCGAGCCGGCCGACGCCCTGCGCCCCGGCCCGGGCGTTGAGCTCGGTGATCAGCTCCAGCGGGGTCAGCGCCCGCCCGTCGATGGCGACCGGGACGCCCTCGGCGAAGGTGAGCACCAGCTCGTCCGGGTCACGCGGCACCGACGGGTCGGCGGTGTAGTCGTACACGTCCTCGATGGGGGCGTTCCAGATGTCCTCCAGGAACCCGGTCTCCACCGCCCGGCCCCACAGGTTCTGGTCGATGGAGTACGGGGACCGCGAGGTCACGTCGATCGGCAGGCCCCGCTCCTCGGCGAAGGCGATCGCCTTGTCCCGGGTCATGCCGGAGTCGCGGACCGGCGCGAGCACGCTGACCTCGGGGGCGACGGCGGCCAGCCCGACCTCGAACCGGACCTGGTCGTTGCCCTTGCCGGTGCAGCCGTGCGCCACCACGCTGGCACCGTGCTGGCGGGCCACCCGGGCCAGGTGGCTGACGATCAGCGGCCGGGACAGCGCGGAGACGAGCGGGTAGCGGTCCATGTACAGGGCGTTGGCCTGCAGCGCCGGCATGCAGTACTCGGCGGCGAACTCGGCCCGCAGCGTCGGCCACCTCGGCCTCGGCCGCGCCGCAGGCCAGCGCCCGCTCGCGGATCACGTCCAGGTCCTCGCCGCCCTGGCCGACGTCCACCGCCAGCGCGATGACCTCGGCGCCGGTCTGCTCGGCGATCCAGCCGATGGCGACCGAGGTGTCCAGGCCGCCGGAGTATGCGAGTACTACGCGCTGCGTCATCATGTGTCCCTTGGGTCGATGGGGCCCGGGGCCGCCCCCCGGGGGGTTGGGTAGTCAGCGCCGGCCACCGCGGAGTCAGCATGGCTAAGGTCCTCCGCTCGGCCAGCCGGAGCAGGGCACGCGCCACGTCCTCGCCGCCGTCCGGGTCGCGCGCGATGACCAGGACGGTGTCGTCACCGGCCACGGTGCCGAGGATCGACGGCCAGGCGGCGTGGTCGAGCGCCGAGGCCAGGAACTGCGCCGCCCCGGCAGGGGTGCGCAGCACCACCAGGTTGGCGCTGGCCTCCGCGCTGAGCAGGAACTCGGCCGCGATACGGGCCAGCCGCGCGGGCTCCCGGTCCTGCAGGCCCCCGGCAGCGGCCGGCAGGCCCCGGCCCCGGGCGGCCAGCGGCCCGAGGCCGCCGCGGACGCCCGCGGGCACGGCCACCCGGCTCGGCCGCCCCGCCCCTGGGCCGCCCGACAGCGTGCGGCCAGCCCGCCGGGCCGGGACCGGGGCCGCCCGGCTCCCCGGGCAGGGCGTAGACCAGCGCCCCGTCCGGGCCGCGCAGCCGGACCGCGCCCAGCTCGTCGAGGTCGCGGGACAGCGTGGCCTGGGTGACCTGCACGCCCCGCTGGGCGAGCAGCTCGGCGAGTTCCTCCTGGGACCGGACCGCGGCCTGGGCGAGGATGCCGCTGATCTGCGCCTGGCGGGCGGTCTTGGTGACCGGGCTGACGGGGTTCACCGTGACCCGTCCAGCAGCCAGGAGAGCAGCGCCTTCTGCGCGTGCAGCCGGTTCTCCGCCTCGTCCCAGACCACGCTCCGCGGGCCGTCCAGCACGCCGGCGGTGATCTCCTCGCCGCGGTGCGCGGGCAGGCAGTGCAGCACCACGCAGCCCGGCGCGGCCAGCGCCAGCTTCTCCTCGTCGAGCTGGAACGGCCGCAGGGCCGCGATCCGCTCCGTCTCCTGGCCTTCCTGGCCCATGGACATCCACACGTCGGTGGCCAGCACGTCGGCGTCCGCGCAGGCCGCCTTGACGTCGCCGGTCACCTCGGCGGAGCCGCCGGTGGCCGCCGCGATCGGCCGTGGCGTCGGCCAGCGACCGCCGGGTCGGGACGGTAGGCCGCCGGGGCGGCGATCCGCACATGCAGCCCGGCGGTTGCCCCGCCCAGCAGGTAGGAGTGCGCCATGTTGCTCGCCCCGTCGCCGAGGAAGGCCAGCTTCCGCCCGGCCAGGCGGCCGTGCGCCGCCCGGATCGTCTGCAGGTCGGCCAGCACCTGGCAGGGGTGGAACTGGTCGGTGAGGGCGTTGATCACCGGCACGCTGCCCGCCGCGGCCATCTCCGCCACCCGGTCCTGGCCGAACGTGCGCCACACGATCGCGGCCACCTGCCGGCTCAGCACCCGGGCGGTGTCCTCGATCGGCTCGCCGCGGCCCAGCTGGGACGTCTGGGCGTCGATGAGCAGTGGCTGGCCGCCGAGTTCGGCCACGCCGACGGTGAAGGAGATCCTGGTCCGGGTGGACGGCTTGTCGAACAGCAGCGCGACGGTGCGCGGCCCGGCCAGCGGCCGGTAGCCGAACCGGTCGGCCTTCATGGCGTCGGCCAGGTCCAGCACCGCGGCCTGCTCGGCCGGGCTGAGATCGTCATCGCGCAGGAAGTGCCGGGTCACCGGGAGCCTCCGGGCGCGGCGGGCACGGCCTCCGGCTGAGCGGCCGCCGCGTCGAGGATGGCGGGCAGGGCCGCGAGGAACGCGCCGGCCTCGGCGGCGTCCAGGATGAGCGGCGGCGCCAGCCGCACGGCGTCCGGCTGAACCGCGTTGACCAGGAACCCGGCATCGCGGGCGGCGGCCTCGACGCGGGCGGCGGCCGGGGCGGTGAGCACCGCGGCCAGCCACAGGCCCCGGCCCCGGACCCCGGCCAGCAGCGGGTGGCTGGCCTGCGCCAGCCCGTCGGCGAGCTGCCCGCCGACGGCGGCCGCGCGGGCCAGCAGGCCGTCGGCGTCGATGGTGTCGAGCACGGCGAGCGCGGCCGCGCAGGCCACCGGGTTACCGCCGAACGTGCTGCCGTGGTCGCCCTTGCGCAGCGCGGTGGCGGCGGCGCCGAACCCGATGCAGGCGCCGATCGGCAGCCCGCCGCCCAGCCCCTTGGCCAGGGTGAGCACGTCCGGCTGGACCCCGTCGGCCTGGTGCGCGAACCAGTGGCCGGTACGCCCGATGCCGCTCTGGATCTCGTCGAGCACCAGCAGCGCGCCGGCCGCGTCGCAGGCCGCGCGGGCCGCGGCGCAGGTAGCCCGCGGGCGGCGGCTCCACGCCGCCCTCGCCGAGGGCCGGCTCGAGCACGACCGCCGCGCAGTCCTCCCGCACCGCCTCGCGCAGCGCGGCCGCGTCCCCGTAGGGCACGAACCGGACCGTAAAACCCGAAGGGCCCGAACGGCTCCCTGATGGAACTCTTGCCGGTCAGCGCCAGGGCCCCCATGGTGCGGCCATGGAACCCGCGCTCGGCGGCGACGAACACCGGGCGGCCGGGGCCCTGATGGCGGCGCACCAGCTTGAGCGCGGCCTCATTGGCCTCGGTGCCGGAGTTGGCGAAGAAGACCCGGGCGGTGCCGGCCGCGCCGAGCAGCCCGAGCAGCCGTTCGGCCAGCGCGACCTCCGTCTCGTGCAGGTACAGGTTGGAGGTGTGGGCCAGCCTGGCCACCTGCCCGGTGACCGCCGCGACCAGGGCCGGGTGGGCGTGCCCCAGCGAGCTGACCGCGATGCCGGCCGATCAGGTCGGTGTACTCGCGGCCGTCGGCGTCCCAGACCCGGCAGCCCTGGCCGTGGGTGAGCGCCAGCGGGGGGAGCCCGTAGTTCGGCATCAGCGCGGCCTCGAACCGCGCCTGCAGCCGTTCCGTGGCGCTCATGGCTGGATTCCGTCTGGCTGGGGCCCGTCCGGGACGACCATGGTGCCGATGCCGGAGTCGGTGAAGATCTCCAGCAGCACCGCGTGCGGCAGCCGGCCGTCGAGCACGTGCGCCTGCGGGCACCCCGCCGCGGACCGCGCGCAGGCAGGCCTCCATCTTCGGGATCATGCCCGAGCCCAGCCCGGGCAGCAGGTCCTCCAGCTCGGTGGCGTTCAGCAGGCTGATCACCTCCTGCCCGGCGGCGGCCTCGGGGCCGCGCCAGTCGGCGTACAGCCCTTCCACGTCGGTCAGCATGACCAGCTTGGCCGCGTCCAGGGCGACGGCCAGCGCGGCGGCCGCCGTGTCGGCGTTGACGTTGTAGACCTCGCCGTCCTCGCCGCGGGCCACGCTGGACACCACCGGCACCCGGCCGTCGCGGATCAGCGCGAGGACGGCACCGGGATCGACCATGTCGATCTCGCCGACCAGGCCGAGATCGACCGGCTCGCCGTCCACCACCGCGCCGCGGCGCACCGCGGTGAACATGTTGGCGTCCTCCCCCGACAGGCCGATCGCGAACGGCCCGTGCCGGTTGATCAGCCCGACCAGGTCCCGGTTGACCTGGCCGGTGAGCACCATCCGGACCACGTCCATGGTCTCGGCGGTGGTCACCCGCAGGCCGGCCGTGAACGTGCTCGGCACGCCGAGCCGGTCCAGGTGCGCGGAGATCTGGGGGCCGCCGCCGTGCACGATCACCGGCCGCAGCCCGGCGTGCCGCAGGAACACCACGTCCTGGGCGAAGGCGACCCGCAGGTCATCCTCGGTCATGGCGTTCCCGCCGTACTTGATCACCACGGTCTGGCCGTGGAACCGGCTCAGCCAGGGCAGCGCCTCGATGAGCGTGGCCGCCTTGGCCAGGGCCAGGTCCGCGTGGCCGCGTTCGGGTGGCAGCGGGGTCACGGCGGTGGTCATGTCGAGTACGCCGAGTTCTCGTGCACGTACGCCTCGGTCAGGTCGGTGGTGCGGATCGTGGCCGCGTGCGGGCCCGCGGACAGGTCGACGATGATCGTGACGTTCCGCGCGCTCAGGTCCACCTTGGACCGGTCGTCGCCGGCGCAGCCGTTCCGGCAGACCCAGACGCCGTTGATGGCCACGCTGAGCCGCTCCGGCTCGAACTCCGCGTCGGTGGTGCCGACGGCGGACAGCACCCGGCCCCAGTTCGGGTCCTCGCCGGCGATGGCGCACTTGAGCAGGTTGGACCGGGCCACGGCACGGCCCGCGGTGACCGCGTCCTGCTCGCTGGCCGCGCCGACCACCTCCACCGCGATCAGCTTGCTCGCGCCCTCGGCGTCGGCCTGCAGCTGCCGGGCCAGGTCGGCACAGACGCTCGGTCAGGGCGGCGGCGAAGTCGGCCCGGGTCGGGAGCGTGCCCGGACGCCCCGCTGGCCAGCAGCAGCACGGTGTCGTTGGTGGACATGCAGCCGTCGGTGTCCAGCCGGTCGAAGGTGACCCGGGTGGCCGCGCGCAGCGCGCCGTCCAGCTCCGCGGGGGTCAGGTCCGCGTCGGTGGTGAGCACGCAGAGCATGGTGGCCAGGGCCGGGGCGAGCATGCCGGCGCCCTTGGCCATGCCGCCGATGGTGTAGCTGTCGGCCCGGTGGAACGCGATCTTGCTGACCGTGTCGGTGGTCCTGATCGCGTCGGCGGCCGTGGTCCCGCCGCTGCGGGACGCCTCGGCCAGGGCCGCGTCAAGCCCGCGGAGCAGGATGTCCATGGGCAGCCGCTCCCCGATCAGGCCGGTCGAGCAGACCGCGATCTCGCCGGCCGAGCCGGGTTCCCCGCCGGGCTGCTCGCCGAGCGCCTGCGCCAGCCGCTCGGCGGTGGCGTGGGTGTCCTGGAAGCCCAGCGGCCCGGTGCAGGCGTTGGCCCCGCCGGAGTTGAGGGCCACCGCGCGGACCCGGCCGCCGCGCAGCACCTGCTGGGTCCACAGCACCGGGGCGGCCTTCACCCGGTTCCGGGTGAACACCGCCGGCCGCGGCCTGGGACGGCCCGTCGTTGAGCACCACGGCGACATCGCGCTCGCCGGACGACTTCAGGCCGGCCGTGACCCCGGCCGCGCGGAAGCCGAGCGGGGCGGTCACGCTCATGGCCTGCTCCCTGGCGTCGGGGCGCTTCCCGGCACCGGGGCGAGGGGGGATCTCATGGGGCGACTCCGTTGACGGACAGGCCCGCGGTCTCCGGCAGGCCGAGCATCAGGTTGGCGACCTGGACCGCCTGCCCGGCCGCGCCCTTGACCAGGTTGTCCAGCACGGCGACGACCACGGCGCGCCCGGCATGGTCATCGGCGGCGGCCTGGAGGTGCACGGCGTTGGATCCGGCCGTGGCCGCGGTGCTGGGCCAGTGCCCCTCGGGCAGCAGGTGCACGAAGGGCTCGTCCGCGTAGGCGGCCGCGAGCACCTCGCGGGGGCCGGCGCGCGCCGGGCGCCCGCGGAGCCAGCCGCGCGGTGCAGGTGGCCAGGATGCCGCGTGGCATGGGGGCCAGCAGCGGGGTGAAGGACACGGCCGCGGGCGGCCGGCCGCCGCGGCGAGGGCCTGCTCGATCTCGGGGGTGTGCCGGTGCACGCCGCCCACCTGGTACGCGGACACCGCGCCCATCACCTCGCTGGCCAGCAGGGACTCGGTCGGCGTGCGGCCCGCACCGGAGGTGCCGGACGCGGACACCGCGACGATGTCCGCGGGCTCGGCGAGGCCCGCGGCCAGCAGCGGGGCCAGGGCGAGGATGACCGCCGTGGCATGGCAGCCGGGGGCGGCGACCCGCCGGGCGGCCCGGATCTGGTCGCGGGCGCCGGGCAGCTCGGGCAGGCCGTAGACCCACTGCCCGGCATGGGACGTCCGGTAATAGGCGGCCCAGGCCGACGGGTCGGCGAGGCGGAAGGTCGCGCTGAGATCGACGACCGCGGTCTCGGCCGGGAGGCCAGCCGCTACCGCGGCGGACTCGCCGTGCGGGAGGGCGAGGAAGACCAGGTCGGCCGAGGCCAGCAGGGCCGGGTCGGTCTCCTCGAAGGCCCGCCCGGCCAGGCTGGCCAGGTGCGGGTGGACCGCGGTGACCGCGGCGCCGGCCTTGGTCCCGGCGGTCACCGGGCCCAGTTCGAGGTCGGGATGCGCGGCGATCAGCCGCAGCAGCTCTCCCCCGGCGTAGCCGCTGGCACCGGCCACCGCCACCCGGACTCCCATCCGACCCTCCTGCTCGTGCGTGACGTCATGGGAATCCGGCGAGCGGCGTGCGGCGCCCGTGCAGGCAGCCAGCAGCCAGACCTTCGACCCACGCAAGATTATGCATGCTACTGACTACTTATGCAAGAGATGTTTCCGCCACCCGGCGACCGGGCACGGTTCGCACGCCACCGTCGTCAGCACGTCGAACGGGCGCACTCGGGGGCGCGTCCGACACGGGGAGCCGGCGTCGGAGGGCAGGCGCGATAACGGCATGATGAGGGGCGCCGAAAGGAGGCCCCCCATGCGCCGTTGCTCGCCCTGGCCTGCCGGCGCGGCTTTCCCCGCGGCCCTGGCCCTGGCCTTCACCACCGGGGCCCTGATCACGGGGTGCGGCGCGCAGGGCACCGCTCGTCCCCGGCCATCTCGCCGTCGACGGCGTCCGCCATGCCCGCCGCCACCGGGCGGCCATGCGGCACCGGCCGGACCGCGGCCGGGGTCCCGGTCCTGGTGGAGATCGCCCGCGGCCCCGTCGCCTGCCCGGCCGCGATGACCCTGGAACGGGCCTACGCCGCCGCCCTGGCCTCGGGCAAGGCGCCCGGTAACGGCGGCGGCGGGCCAGTCGCGGTGCACGGCTGGGTATGCACCGGTTTCGACACCCCGGAGATCCTGTCCACCGGCGACGCGTCGAAGTGCACGAAGGGCACGGCGGAGATCCTGGCTGTGCTGCCCAGCCCGTCCGCCTCGCCGACCTCCTGAGCGGACCAGGCGGTAGCGGGCCAGGCGCCCCCTCACCCGGCTACGGGGCAGACACCATCGAGGACGCCTCGCAGCGACCTGTCCGCCGACCTGCGTTAACGCTCACACGACCGGACGTCCCTGGTCGGCCACCGTGCTGACCGTCGCCGTGTCGGTCACCATCCAGACCTGGTTACGCCCGGCGTTCTTGGCCTGGTACAGGGCCCGGTCCGCCCCGGCCAGCAGATCCGTGAGCTGGTTGCCGGTGGCGCCATCCCAGTTCAGGCCGAGTGCGGCCACCCCGATCGAGACAGTAATCTGGAGTGGCTCGGCGCCCGGCGTGTCATCCACGCTGATCGGCATGGCCGCGATGTGCCCCCGCACCCGCTCCGCGATCCGCCGGGCATCCACGGCACTTGTCTGCGGCAGGAGCAAAGCGAACTCCTCGCCGCCGAAGCGGCGGGCCAGATCATAATCACGCAAGAAGATCCGGAACGTGTGTGCTATAGCTCGGAGAGCCTTGTCACCAGCCAGGTGACCGTGCAGGTCATTGACCAGTTTGAAGCGGTCAACGTCGATCAGCACCAGTGCCAGCGGGGTACGTGTACGGACAGCACGGGCGACCTCGGACGCAGCCTCGCGTTCCCAGGTTCCGGCGTTCAGCAGGCCCGTCTTGGAATCGACACGAGTCGCGTTGACCAGTTGAGCGTGCCGCACCGAGCGCTGCAGCAGGGTGACGAACGGGAACGCGAAGAAAATCGTGAGAGGGCTGATGGCGATGCCGAGGGTGACCAGGACAGCGACGCACAGCTCAGCCACGTCGTTCTGCACTTTTTCCCGGGCCAGCAGCATGTCCCGGATGCGCAGGCACGGGTCCGAAGCCTTGATCGCCGGGAGCACCAGCGCCTGGTTCGCCGACCACTGCAGCACGCCCGCCACGGCCACGGCCACCAGCCACCACGACACGCGGCTATGAGCACCGAGACTGACCGCCGGCTGCGCCCGGACCGCCTGGTGGAACAGGGCCGAGGCCAGCCCGTACGAGAGCCCGATGGCCGCGGTGCTGAAGATCCGCCTGTGCAGCACCACCCGCCGGATCCGCCACTGGGTCAGCGTGTACTGCAGGATCGGCGCGAGCAGTGCGTAGACCGGGGGCAGCAGGATCGCGATCGGCAGTTCCCAGACGGCGTAGACGTCCTTGATGACCCCCGCGTTCTCGCCACTGCGCTTGGTGAGTTCCACGGTGGCGGCGATGCAGGCCAGCAGGGCGCCGAACAGGAGCAGGTCGCGGGGCCTGACGTGCACCGTGCTGGCCGCCACGATCACGGCCGCCAGGTAGCCGGAGGTCACTATCGCGATGAGGGCGACCAGCCGGCCGGGCTGCTCCCACAGAGGCCAGGAACGGATTGGCCGCAGCCGCGCCAGCACACGATTGCACGAGCCAGGCTGCACGCCATCCTCCTTACCGGACGAGTGGTCTCACATCGGGAGCGAGCTGTCGCGGGGGGTAAGAGCTTTGCCCCGCATTGTCACAGACGTAGTGCGCCGGCTGTCAAGCCCCCATTACGCACCGATACCACCTTCTGGGGTTACTCCCGGCTTTCGTCGCTCTAGGTTACCTGCTGACTGCAAAGCATGGGACCCAGGGGGTGAAAGACCTTCAGAAAGTCTCGCCTCTTGCGCTTTCGCACGTGGGACCGTAATGCGTGGTATGCGCCTGTACGTCCCAACCTGACCTTACTAAGTAGTCCTAGTCTCGTCTCCGCCGAAGGGAGTCACCCGATGCGTAACACGTCCTGGGGCTGACCGCCAGCCACCGACCGCCACCGACCACGGCAGCGGAAAGGAGCCCGTCATGCGCAACACCTCCTGGGGCTGACCCCGCTTACCAGTCATCAGCATCCGCCAGCGATCCCGGAAGGAGCCCCGCCATGCGAAACACCGGTCCTGGGGCTGAACCCCCGCCCACCCCCATGACCCGCCCGCCAGACGAATCCCGGAAGGAGCACCCGCCATGCGCAACACCTCCTGGGGCTGAACCCGCGACCCGCCCACCATGACCCGCCCGCCAGCGACCCGGAAGGAGCCCCGCCATGCGAAACACCTCCTGGGGCTGACCCCCGCCCGCCCCCATGACCCGCCCGCCAGCGATCCCGGAAGGAGCCCCGCCATGCGAAACACCTCCTGGGGCTGAACCCCCGCCCACCCCATGACCCGCCCGCCAGCGATCCCGGAAGGAGCCCCGCCATGCGAAACACCTCCTGGGGCTGAACCCCGTACCAACCGGAACCAGACCCGTGGTGCGACCCGCCACCCGGGTTCACCAGCCGCGTACCCAGCGGAGCAGGATCACCGCGAGCGCGGCGAGGACCCCGATGACGCCAGTCACCGCGATGACGGCGCTCGGCGCGTAGTGCTGCGCCGCCGCGCCGGCAGCGATCATGGCAATGCCCTGGCCGAGGTTCATGCCACCCTGGGCAATGCCGAACGCCTGACTGCGCTGGCCGCTGGGGACCGCGCTGACGAAGGCCGCGTTGGCGGCCAGCTGATAGCAGTCGAACAAGCCGCTCAGCGCCAGGATGAGCAGCGCCGCGGGCAGCGGCGGACGCAGTGCGAACAAGATCAGTACGGCGCAGCTCAGCCCGGCCAGGCGGCTCATCCAGCGCAACCGCCGCGGCGGCCCGACCAGCCGCCCGAACGCCACCGCCCCGACCGAGGCCCCCAGGGCCCCAGCCGCCAGGAGCAGGCCGACCGCCACGTCCCCGCCACCCAGGGACCGGCCGAGCGGGGCCGCGATCCCCTCCGGGACGTTGTAGAACGCGGACAGCCAGCCGAAGAGCATCGGGACGAGCAGCGCCGGCGAGGTGAACACCAGCCGGAGGCCGGAGCGCAGCCCGCCCGCCGGGCCGCCCCGCCCCGCCGCCCTGTCCCGCACCGCCGCCCCGTCCCGCACCGCCTGGACGCCCGCGCCGCCCCCGACCGGGACCGGGTCCGACCGGGGCGCCGGGCGGGCCCGCACCCACAGCCGGGTGATCACCGCCGACAGGATGAAGGTGGCCGCGTCCACGATCAGGGACGTGCGGACCCCGAAGAAGCCGACCAGCGCCCCGCCGACGGCGAACCCCATCACCTGGGCGAACTGCAGGGTGGTGAGGGTGACGGCGGTGCCCAGCACGTAGCTGTCGCCGGGCAGGATGTCGGGGTACAGCGCGGCCCGGGCCGAGATGAACGGCGCCCCGGCCATGGTGACCAGGAACAGCAGCGCGACCAGCAGCCCGGCGGGTATCCCCGGCACCGCCATCACCGCCACGACCAGGGCCCGGGCCAGGTCGCAGGCGATCATCACCTGCCGCCGGGGCCGCCGGTCGGCGATGCCGGACAGCAGCAGCCCGCCGGCGAAGCTCGGCACGATGCTGGCCGCGAACGCGATCGCGGCCAGCAGGGCGGAGCGGGTCTGGTTGAACACCAGCAGGGTGACCGCGACCCGGGCCAGCTGGTCGCCGGCCACCGACAGCACCTGGGCGACCCACAGGGCGGTGAACTCGCGGACCCCGAATACCTGGGCGAAGGTAGACCGGTGCGGCGGCGCGCTGGCTGGCTCGGCACCGGCCGTCGCGCGTACTCGGTGAGAGCTCAGGGTCCCGGCTGACGATGTGCTCCTCCTTCATGCCCCCACATGAACACGATGAGTGATCACCCGTACGCCTCCCGTATGAACGCTACCGACATCCGAATGCGGATCCCAGGGCTTGTCAAGAACAGCGCTCGGCGGGAACAGGGGGCGTCAGGAGCAGCGCGCGCTGACCACGGGAGCCCGGTCGCTCCCCCGCCCAGGACCGCGCTGGCCGCGGCGGGGCAGCCCCGCCGCGGCCAGCCAGCACGAGACTCTCAGGACGGGCCGCGGAGCACCGCGCCGACCCGGCGGCCCGCCTCGGCCACCGCGGCGTCGCGGGCGGCGGTGGTCTCCTCGACGGTCAGCGTGCGGTCCGGGGCGCGGAACCTCAGCGTGTAGGCGAGCGACTTCCGCCCCTGGCCGGCCTGCTCGCCGGTATACACGTCGAACAGCCGGACCTCTTCCAGCAGGCCCGGCTCGTCACTGCCGCGCACCCCGGCCACCAGGGCCGCCTCCACCTCGGCCGCCGGGACGGCCGCGGGCACCAGCAGGGCGACGTCCTGGGTAGCGGGCGGGTACCCGGAGATGGCCGGGGCCTCGACCGGGCCGAGCGCGTCAGCGGCGGCCTCGATGGCCGAGGCGTCGAGTTCCATCGCGGCGGTCCGGGCGGGCAGCCCGAAGGCCGTGATGACCCGGGGGTGCAGCTCGCCGGCGTACCCGGCCAGCCACTGCTCGCCGTCGCCGGTCCGGAGGAACAGCGCGGCACACCGGCCCGGATGCCACGGGAGCGTCTGGTCGGCGCGGATCTCGAACTCCACCCGGCTGTCCCGCAGCACCGTCCGGGCGGCCTCGATGGCGTCCTGCCAGCTGGCCAGCCGGCCCTGGCCCCACCAGCCGGGCAGTTCCCGGTCGCCGGTCAGCACGGCCGCGATGTGCTGCGGCTGGCTGGGCAGCGCGGCTTCCAGCTCGGCCACCTCCTGCACGGTGGGGCCGCGGTCGGTGCGCAGGATCGGAGCCGTCTTCGGGCCGCCCGGCTGGGCCAGGAACACCCGGCCCGCCTCGAACAGCCCCACGTCGCCGAAGCCCCGGCCCAGGTTGCGCAGCAGCACCCGGAACAGGCCGGGCAGCAGCGTGGTGCGCAGCAGCGGCTCGTCGTCGTTGAGCGGGTTGGCGATGACCGGCGCCCGGCGCCGCGGGTCGTCCGCGGGCAGCAGCAGCCGGTCGTGGTCGGCGCTGGAGCTGAACGGCTGGCTGAGCACCTCGACGAAGCCCGCCTCGGCCAGCGAGCGGCCGGTGCTGCGGCGCAGCTGCTGCCGGCTGGTCAGGCCGCGGCCCGCCGCCGCCCGGGGCACGGAGACCGGGATGTTCTCATACCCCTCCAGCCGGATGACCTCTTCGGCCAGATCCCACGGGTAGCGGAGGTCCGGCCGCCAGGACGGTGGGGACACGGCCAGCAGCTGCTTGCTGCGGTCGTGCCGGCCGTGCTCGGGCCGGGAGACCCGGTGCGGCCCGGTGGCGGCCGCTGGCGGCCGTCCCAGCGCCGTCGGCGTCCGGCTCGGCGCGCCCGCCGCTGGCCGCGGACACCGCGCACCCCACGTCCTGCAGCCGCTGGATCACGGTGTCCGCGCCGTACACCATGCCGGCCACCTTGTCCGGGTAGTCCACCGCCATCGTGATGGACACCGCGGGCACGTCCACCTGCGCGTGGGTGCAGCCGGGCACGACGGTGCCGCCGCCCAGCTCGGCCAGCAGGGCCACCGCGCGGGCCGTGGCCCGCAGCGGCAGCTCCCGGTCCACCCCGCGCTCGAACCGGTAGGACGCCTCGCTGAACAGCTTGTGCCGGCGGCTCATCCGGGCCACCCCGCGGGCGTCGAAGTGCGCGGCCTCGATGACGAGGTTGGCCGAGGACCCGGAGATCTCGGTCGCCACCCCGCCCATGGTGCCGGCCAGCGAGATGGCCCCGGAGTCATCGGCGATGACGATGTCCTCCGGGTCGAGCTCGCGGACCACGTGGTCGAGGGTCTCCAGCCGCTCCCCGGGCCGGGCCCGGCGCACCACGATCGGGCCGTTCAGCTTGTCCGCGTCGAACGCGTGCAGCGGCTGGCCCAGCTCCAGCATCAGGTAGTTGGTGATGTCCACGGCGAGCGACACCGACCGCATCCCGGCCCGGGCCAGCCGGACCCGCATCGGCAGCGGGGTGGCGCGCCGGGCTGAACCCGCGGACCTCGCGGAGCACGAACCGGTCGCACGCGGCAGGGTCCTCGATGCTGGCCGGGTGCACCTCGGCGGAGACCTGGCCGAGCTCGGAGGCCAGCCCGCCGTCGGGCAGCCCGTCGTGGGCCAGGTCGCCGAACCGGAGCCCGTAGGACGTGGCGAGTTCCCTGGCCACCCCGCGGACGGACAGCGCGTAGCCCCGGTCCGGGGTCACCGCGATGTCCAGCACGTCGTCGGCCAGGCCCGCATAGGCCACGAAGTCGGCCCCCAGCGGCGCGTCCGGCGGCAGCACCAGGATGCCGGAATGGTCGTCGCCGATGCCGAGTTCCGCGGCGGAGCAGATCATCCCGTCCGAGACGTGCCCGTAGGTCTTCCGGGCGGTGATCTGGAAGCCCGCCGGGCAGGTGCGCGCCGGGCAGCGCCAGCGGCACCCGGTCACCGGCCGCGAAGTTGACCGCCCCGCAGATCACGCCGCGCTCCGTCGGCGTCATCCGTCCGGGGCCGGTGCGCACCTGGCAGTAGCGGACCGGCTTCTTGAACCCGGTGAGCTCCTCGATCGCGGTGACCTCGGCGACCACGATGCCGTCGATGTCGTGCCCGACCTGCTGCGACGGACTCGACCTCCAGGCCGGCCGCGGTGAGCCGCCGGGCCACCTCGGCCGGGTCGGCGGCGGGGTCGACCCCGGCCGCGGCCAGCAGCCAGGACAGTGGGACGCGCATCAGGCCTCCATCCCGAATGCCCGGCTGAACCGGACATCGCCCTCGAGGGTGTCCCGGATGTCGGTCACCCCGTGCCGCACCATGAGGGTGCGCTCGATGCCGAGCCCGAACGCGAAGCCGCTGTAGCGGTCCGGGTCGATGCCGCAGGCGATCAGCACCCGCGGGTTGACCATGCCGCAGCCGGCCAGCTCGATCCAGCCCTGGGACCGGCACACCCGGCACGGCGGCCCGCCCGGCCTGGTCGAGGCGCCCCGGCAGACGTGGCACTCCATGGACACGTCGGCGGACGGCTCGGTGAACGGGAAGTAGTCCGGCCGCAGCCGGGTGCGCAGCCCCTCGCCGAACATGGCGTCCACGAACGCGCGGATCGCGCCGCGCAGGTCGGCCATGGTCAGCCCCTCGTCCACGGCCAGGCACTCGATCTGGTGGAACACCGGGCTGTGCGTGGCGTCCAGCGCGTCAGCGCGGTAGCAGCGGCCCGGGCTGACCACGTACAGCGGCAGCGGCCGGGTGAGCATGGCCCGGATCTGCACCGGCGAGGTGTGCGTGCGGAGCACCACGCCGGACCGGTCCGCCCCGTCCGGGCCGGCCATGAACAGGGTGTCCTGCATCTCCCGCGCCGGGTGGTCGGGCGGGAAGTTCAGCGCGTCGAAGTTGTACCACTCGGCCTCGACCTCGGGGCCCTCGGCGACCTCGTAGCCCATGGCCACGAACACGTCGGCCAGCCGGTCACCCACGGTGGTCACCGGGTGCCGGGCGCCGGCCGGCTGCCGGTCCCAGGGCAGCGTGACGTCCACGGCCTCCTCGATGAGGACCCGCTGGTCCCGCTCGTCCTCCAGGACGGCCTGCCGGGCCGCGATGGCCTGGCCGATCTCCTTCCGGGCCGCGCCGACCCGCTTGCCCGCCTCCGCGCGGGCCTCCGGCGGCAGCGCGCCGATCTCGGCGTTGGCCAGGGCGAGCGGCGAGCGGTCGCCGGTGTGCGCCAGCCGGGCCGCCTTCAGCTCGTCCAGGGTGCCCGCCGCGGCGATGCGCGGCGAGCGCGTCGGAACGCATGCGGGAGACCTCATCGGGTGACAGCATGGTCACCTCCACGGGGTCGTACTGCTTGTTCGGTGCGGACATCATCTCTGCTTTCCTGCGGCGATGCGGTCAGGGGAAAGGTCTGCGCGGGCCAGGTGCTGCGGCCGGGCGGCCGACCCCGCCCGCAGCCGGCCCCGGCCCGGGTGGCAGCCGGCTGCCACGATCCGGTCGCGGCCGGGCCGACCTGGCGGCCCATCGGCCTGGCGACGGGGGCGCCCCGAAGGGGTCCCACGGCGCCAGTGATCGCGGGGGTCCGGGGGGGTCGCCCCCGGATTAACCCTGCCCGCCGGCTACCCGAAGTCGGGCAATCCGGCGGGCATGATAAATCGGAACTCGGCGCCGCCGCCGGGTGCGCGCTGCACCGCTATCGACCCGCCGTGCGCCTCGACCAGGCCCTTCACGATGTACAGGCCGAGCCCGGCCCCGCCGCGCCGCTTGGCCCGCCAGAACTGCCGGAAGATGCGCGGCACCAGCTCGGGCGGCACGCCCGGGCCCTCGTCCCGGACGCTGACCGCGACCGCTCCCGCGGCGGCGGCACTGCCGGCCGCCGGGCGGCCGGTCACCCGGGCCCCGGGGCCATCAGCAGGCTCTACCACAATGGTCACCGTACCAGCACCGTGCCGGACCGCGTTCTCCACCAGATTGCCGAGGATCTGGTCCACCTTGTCGGCGTCGAGCCAGGTCTCCGGCAGCTCCGGGGCGGCCTCGATGCGGAACCGCTCGGGCTGGTCGCCGGCCGCGACCCGGCCGGCGACGATCTTCTCGGCCCGTTCCGGGATGTCCACCAGCTGCCGGTGGACCTCGATCCGGCCAGCCTCGATCCTGGACACGTCGAGCAGTTCGGTGATCAGCCGGGTGACGCGGTCGGCGTCGGCGTTGACGGTCTCCAGCATGACCCGCTTCTGGTCATCGGTGAACCGGGTCCACTTGGCCAGCAAGGTCGCGGTGAATCCCTTGACGCTGGTCAGCGGCGAGCGGAGCTCGTGGGCCACGGTGGAGACCAGGTCGGCGCGGCTGCGTTCCAGGCGGACCCGCTGCTGGGTGCCGCGGAAGCTGACCGCGAGCCGCTGCACCGCGCCCGGCCGGGCCAGGCCGGGCCGGTCCAGCCCGGTGCCGGGGAAGCGGGGCGCCCGCACATAGCCGACCGTGACCAGGAACTCGGTGCCGTCGGGCAGGAACAGCGGCTGCTCCGGGTGCCGGGTCCGGGTGGACAGGCCGCCGTACGGGTCGACGCAGGCCCACCAGTCCCGGCCCTCGGCGTCGCGCAGCGGGAGTACCTGCCGCACCTCCCGGCCGAGGGCGTTGAGCGGGGCGGTACCGGTGAGCCGGGCGGCGGCCTGGTTGAACACGACCACCCGGCCGAGATGGTCGGCGATGACCAGGCCGTCCGGCAGGTCGTCGGCGCAGACCAGTCCGCCGGTGGCGACGACCCGGCCCGCGGGGACACTGGGCAGGGCGGTCACCGCCGGGTCCGGCATGAGCCTGTCCACTTCGGCCGCAGCCTCCGTCCGCCCCTCGAAGTCCGGTTCCGTGAATGACGCAACGTGATCAGACTTTAGCGCCTGTGCAACGCAGCTACGGCAGTCCCCCAGGCCAGCCGTTCGCGGCATGTCACAGCTCTCCCAGGTTCGCCGCTGGCCCGGGGGACCCCCCGGACTCCCCGGGCATTTCACCCCGCGGCAACGACCCCCCGGAACCCCCGCGATCGCTGGCGCCGCGGGACGCCCCTCCGGGGCGCCCCCCGTCGCCAGCCCATGGGCGGACGCGTAGAGGCAGACCGCGGCCGCGGCCGCGAGGTTGAGGCTCTCGGCCCGCCCGTAGATGGGCACCGCGACGGACTCGTCCGCGAGGGCCAGCAGGTCCTCGGGCAGGCCCCATGCCTCGTTGCCGAACAGCCACGCGGCGGGCTCCCGGAGCAGCCCGTCCTCGTGCAGGTCATCCAGGGTCCGCGCGGCCCGGCCGTCGGCGGCCAGCACCCGCAGGCCCGCCGAGTGCAGCGCGGCCACCGCGTCGGCGACCGGCAGCCCGGTCACCACCGGCAGGTGGAACAGGCTGCCGGCTGAGGCCCGGACGCACTTGCTGTTGTACGGGTCCACCGACGAGCCGGCGAACAGCACCGCGTCCGCGCCGGCCGCGTCCGCGCTGCGCAGCACCGTGCCGGCATTACCCGGGTCCCGCACATTAGCCAGGATGACCACGAGTGCTAGCCCGGGCGGGCGGCCCCCCGGAACCCCCCGCGATTCGCTGCCCCGGGGGGAACGCGCCTCCGGCCCGCCCCCCCTCGCCAGCGAGGGGTGCCCCGCCTCGCCCGCGATTACCTGGGTGAGGGGTACATCCACGAAACGGCAGACGGCGAGGACCCCCTGGGGGGTGACCGTCTGGGCCAGTTCCGCCATGACCTCGCCGCTGACCGCGTGCACGGCCACACCCTGGGTGCGGGCGCGCGCGGCCAGGTCGGCGTAGCGGCCCTGCGCCGTCGCCGTCACGAACAACTCCGAGACGACATCACCGGCCGCCAGTGCCTCGGCCACCGCCTGCGGGCCCTCGGCCAGGAAGGCCCGGGCCCGCTGGCGGAGCGCCCGCTTGCCCAGCTGCCGGGCCGCCTTCACCCGGGGCGACCGGAGACTGGTCAGCTCGGCGCCTGCTGGCAGCATGCCACCGCCCCCCGGGGCCGCACGGCCCAGCCCGGTCAGGCCGCCGCGGAGCTGGTGGCCGCGTCCGGGCCGGCCTCGGCCAGGGCCGTCTTGGCCACCTCGACCAGCGCGGAGAAGGCGGCCGGGTCGCTGACTGCGAGCTCGGCCAGCATGCGGCGGTCCACATCCACGTCGGCCAGCCGGAGGCCCTGGATGAACCGGTTGTAGGTGATGCCGTCGGCGCGGGCCGCGGCGTTGATCCGCTGGATCCACAGCCGGCGGAAATTGCCCTTCCGGTCCTTGCGGTCCCGGTAGGCGTACGTCATCGAGTGGAGCACCTGCTCCTTGGCCTTGCGGTACAGCCGGGATCGCTGGCCCCGGTATCCGCTCGCCCGCTCAAGGACGACCCGGCGCTTCTTGTGGGCATTCACAGCCCGCTTCACGCGTGCCATTTCGTTACTCCCTTGAGGCGGGCTGGGCTACTTCCCCAGCAGCTTCTTGATCTTCTTCACGTCGGACGGGGCGAGGGTCATCTCGCGGCTGAGCCGCCGGGTCCGCTTGGTCGCCTTGTGCTCGAGCAAGTGGTTCATGTTCGCGCGGCGGCGGATCACCTTGCCGGTCCCGGTAAGCCGGAACCGCTTGGCGGCGCCGCTGTGCGTCTTCATCTTCGGCATGATGGCCGTCGTCTTTCCTGGTCGTGGCGTGCCATGACGGCACGCTAGCTGAGTGGGCCCGGCTCCCGGCCCGGGGAACCGGCGCGATGGCGGGCTGAGCGCGGCGGGAGGCCTGGTCAGCCGCCTGCCTGCCCGCCAGCCTCGGGGGCTGCCGGGCCGCCGGGGTGGCTGCCGCCGGGCGGGGCCGGGGGACGGCGCGCACGCGGCACAGGGCGGGCGGTGGCGGTCTCATCCTCCGCGTCCCTGGCTGCGGCCGCCGCTATCCGGGTGTCACTCTTCTTGCGGTGCGGTCCGATCACCATGATCATGTTCCGGCCGTCCTGCTTGGGCTGGGCTTCCACGAAGCCAAGCTCCTCGACGTCGCCGGCCAGCCGCTGCAGCAGCCGGAACCCGAGCTCCGGCCGGGACTGCTCGCGGCCGCGGAACATGATGGTCACCTTGACCTTGTCACCCTGCTTGAGGAACCGCTCAACGTGACCCTTCTTGGTCCCGTAGTCGTGCGGGTCTATCTTCGGCCGGAGCTTGATCTCCTTGATGACCGTCTGCGCCTGGTTCTTGCGCGACTCCCGGGCCTTCAGCGCGGACTCGTACTTGAATTTGCCGTAGTCCATCAGCTTGCAGACCGGGGGACGTGCCGTCGGCGCGACCTCCACCAGGTCGAGATCCGCTTCCTGGGCCAGCCGGAGCGCGTCGTTCAAGGCGACGATGCCGACCTGCTCGCCGTTCGGGCCGACGAGCCGCACTTCGGGGACACGGATGCGGTCGTTGATACGAGGTTCGGCGCTGATGTGACCTCCTTGGGCCTCGTCACCGTCCGGGCCCGGTGCCCGGACGGGTAGCTGACCACCCCGCGGGGCCCGGTGGCCGGCCCGTCAGGCCCGGGCACAGAAAAGGCCCCGCATGGATGCACACGGAGCCCGCCAACGCCACACCACCCGGCGGGGCGGTGCCCGCGCCGGGGACGTGACCTCCGGGCCCGGCAGCACCCTGGGCCGCCGTGAAGGCGACCGGGGAGCTACGGCCCCGGCGTGCCCGCCCGGTCCCAGAGGGCCAGGAAGGCGACCTGCCAGCCAGCCGGCCGGCTAGGTGGGAGGCGGTCCTCCGCTTGCGCGCCCGGTACGCAGGTACCGGACTGGTCGTCAGCCAAGAGTAACAGCATTCAGGGGCCCTGCGGTATTCCGCGCGGCCCGGTCGCCCGGGGGCCCTCAGCCCAGGATGCCGATGAGCAGGCCCGCGGAGACACTGATGCTGGGGGTGGGGATGGTCGGCACCGGGGTCGTCGGCACGGGGGTGGTCGGCACCGGGGTCGTCGGCACCGGGGTGGTCGGCACCGGGGTCGTCGGCACCGGGGTCGTGGGGACCGGGGTGGTCGGCACGGGCGTGGTCGGCACCGGGGTCGTCGGCACCGGCGTGGAGCTGCGCGTGGGATTCGGCGGCGAACTGCGGCCCGGGCTGGGCGAGCGCCCCGGGCTCGACGAGTGCCCCGCGGGCGCGGATGACTGGGCGGTGCCCGGCGCGGTGGTAGTGACCACCGGGGTGGGCAGCGCGGCCAGCGAGCCAAGGAAACCGATCGGCGCCGAGCGCGAGTTCCGCTGCCCGGATACGCCCGCCGCGGCGGGCGGACTGGCGGCCGGGGCCGGCCGCACGGACGGCACCGCCAGCGCCGGGGACAGCGCTGACGTCACCGGTCGGGCGGTGTCGTGCAGCGTGCTGGCCGTCAGCACGACTCCCCCGCCGACGGCAACGCACACGGCGGCCAGGACCGCGGCGGCCGGCAGCAGCGTAGCCGGGCTGCGGACCGGCGCGACCGGGTCGAGCGGCGCGGGGAACCCCGACCGGATGAACGGCTCCGCCCGCTGGGCGATCTGCACGCGGACGGCGACCGCGTCCGCCGACCCGTCCGCGATGAAGCCCAGCACCCGGCTGCGCAGGCCCGCGGGCAGCACGGGGACCGGCAGCTGGCCGAGCAGGGCGACCGGGCTGAGCACGCGGCGGTGCTGGCCGCCGCAGCTCGGGCAGCCGTCGATGTGCCGCCGGACCTGCCTGCGGATGGCCGGGGTCAGTTCCCCGTCCCAGCTGGAAAGGATCTCCGCCAGCCGCGAGCAGGAGCCCTGCCCCGAGCGGGACACCAGCAGCGCGCCGAGCGCGGTCTCGAACGCCGCGCGGCCCCGCCTGGTCAGCGCATGGGCCTGGTTTCGCTGCACTCCGAGCGCGTCGGCCAGGTCCGCGCCGAAGAAGCTGTGCCGGAGGTTCAGCTCGACGATATCCCGGTCCTGGGCGGACAGCCCGGCCAGCGCGGCCAGCACCAGCTCGCGCAGCTCAGCCTGCTCCAGGGAGTCCCCGAAGTCGGTGGTGTCCTCACCGGTCTCGACCTCGTCGGCGTCGAACGGCGCGGCGGCGTAGTCGTCCAGGCGGCGGCGGCACTCGTTCCGGGTCACCGCGAACAGCCACGGGCGCAGCCGGGCCGGCTCGCGGAGCCCGGAGAGCCGGAGCGAGGCCACCACGAAGGTGTCCAGGACAGCCTCGGCGGCCATGGGCGGATCGCTGAGCAGAGACCGGCAGTAGACGTGCAACCCGGGAGCGTAGTGATCGTAGGCGGCGCCCAGCGCTGAGGGATCACCCGCCACTATCCCGGCGACCATCCCCCCATCGCGCATGAGGTAACGGTATGTGCCAGCTCAAGGCAAGTCCACCGAAATGCCGGCAATCCCTTTACACTCGCGTGGCGAGCGCGTCAAGGCCGGCGGCGTGCATGGCCCCGACCGGGGCGGGCCGCCCGGTCATCAGCTCGACCTGCCGGGCGGCCTGGTGCAGCAGCAGCGAGAAGCCGCCCGCCACCGGCACCCCGGCCCGCGCGGCGGCCGCCGCCAGCGGTGTCGGCCACGGGTGATACACCACGTCGAGGACGCAGCCCGGGATGTGATCGCCCCGGGAGATCCGTTCGGCGTAGGAATCCGCAGCCCCGGCGGGAGCGGTAGAGACGAGCAGGCCGGGAGCGGGCACGCCCGGGTCGGAGAACGCGCTGAGCCGCACCGTGACGCCGAGCCGGCCCGCCGCGGCGAGCAGGTCGCCGGCCCGGCGCGGGTCCCGTGCGGCCACCGTCACCTCGGTAACACCAAGCGCCCTGACCGCGGCCAGCGCGGAGCAGGCGGTCGCGCCGGCGCCGAGGATCAGCACGGTCGGGGAGCCGGCCCCGGGCAGGCCCAGCTCGGCCAGGGCGGTGATCATGCCGGGGACGTCGGTGTTGTGCCCGCGGCGTGCCCCCGCTTCGAACGTCACCGTGTTGGCCGCGCCGACCTCGGTGACCAGGGACTCGGCGTCATCGAGCAGGTCCAGGACGGCGCGCTTGAGCGGCATGGTGAGGGACAGCCCGGCCCACTCCGGCCCGCAGCCGGCCAGCAGGCCGGGCAGCCGCTGCTCGTCGCACTCGATCGCCTGGTACGTCCAGTCCGCCAGGCCGAGCGCGGCGTAGGCGGCCCGGTGCAGCACCGGCGACAGCGAGTGGGCGATCGGGGAGCCCAGCACCGCCGCCTTCCGGGCCGGCCCGGGGGGGCGACCCCCCGGAGCCCTCCGCGATTGGCTGCCCCGGGGGGAACACGCCTCCGGCGCGCCCCCCCTCGCCACCGAGGGGCGCCCGCCCTCGCCAGCCGAGGCTTCGCTCATGGCCGGGCCACTCAGCCGCGGCCGCCCGTGCTGCCGCCCGTGCTCCCGTACTTGGCCACCGCGGCGTTGAACTGCGCGGAGGTGGAGAAGAACAGCGTCTTGCCGCTCAGCGAGTTGATGGTCAGGAAGTAGAGCAGATTGCCATGCGCGGGGTGCAGCGCGGCCTCGATGGCGAGCTTGCCGGGGCTGTCGATCGGCCCGGGCGGCAGCCCGGGGTGCGCGTACGTGTTGTACGGCGACGGGAACGTGGTACTGAACGGCGCCTTGCTGTGCACGAGGTCCATCCCGTACAGCACAGTGGTGTCAAGCTGCAGGTGTATCGGCGGGTTGGCGTTGAGCCGGTTGTAGATGACCTCGGCGATCTTCGGGTAGTCCGCTGGCAGCTTGCCTTCTGCCTCGATGAGGCTGGCCACCGTGATGACCGCGCCCTGGCTCTCCTGGGCCGCGGCCGCCGCGGCAGGCAGCCCGATGCTGGCCGCCTCCAGGTTGAACTGCTGCACCATGCTCTTGAGCACCGCCGCGGGCGGCGTCTTGGCCTGCACTTCGTAGGTGGCCGGGAACAGGTAGCCCTCCGGCTTGCCGTTCGCGTAGGCGGGCAGGCCCAGGGCCGCCGGGTTCGCGATGGCCTGCTCGTAGCCCTTGAGATTCCCGGTGTCCTGGCCGAGCCGCGCGATGATCTGATCCAGCCGGAATCCCTCCGGGATCGTCACCTTGGACTGGATCCGGGAGGCCGGGTTGAGCAGCAGGGCCAGCGCCAGCGAGGCCTTCATCTGCTTGTGCACCCGGTAGTAGCCGGGCTCCAGCGCGTTGCCGTGCGGGTTGGCCTTGGCCGCGTTCTCGAATGCCCGGCCGCTGGCCACCACGCCGAGTGCGGCCAGCCGGTCGCCGACGGTGAGGGCGGCGTCGCCGGGCAGGATCTGCACCACGACCGTGCCGGTGCCCGGCCCGGAGAAGTCCGGCGGGTTGATGTAGACCCGGTAGTAGTGGTACCCCACGCCGCCCACCACGGCGGCGAAGATCACGAAGACCGAGAGCAGCACCAGGGCCACGGTGCGGCCGCGGCGGCGGCGCTTGCGCCCCCGGCCGCTGGCCGGGCTCCCCCCGCGCCCCCCGCCGCCGCCCGGGTCCAGCCCGGGCAGCAGGTCGCTGCCGTACTCGTCGTCCGCCCAGTGCTGCGGCTCGTCCTCGCCGCCGTACCACTCCCCGGCGGCCGGATAGGCGCCAGAACCGGGCATCGGTCCCGCGTCGGGGTCCCCAGGCTGATCCACGTACCCCTCATACCCCGGATAGCCGTGCTCAGCCGGGTAGCCTGCCGGCTCGTCGCCGTAGCCCGCGGGCGTCCCAGGGTAGTCGGCGGGGTGCGCCGGATACGGCCCGGACGGGTAGCCGGCCGGGCCCGCCTGGTAGTCCTGCGGGCCGGAGCGGTAGCCCGCCGGGTAACCCGGCGCGTTCGGCTCGGGCGAGGGCGCCGCGTGCCGGGAGGACCGGCGCGGCGGCAGCGGGGACAGCGGGTCGCGGCCCGGGTCCCGCCAGTCGTAGTCCGAGTGCGGCAAGGGCGACAGCGGCCCGGATGGATGCTCCGCACCGGGCAGCCCGCCCCAGGACTGCTGCTCGTCCCAGGCGGCCTGCTGATCCCAGGGCTGCTCGCCGTCCCAGGACTGCTCGTCCCAGGTCTGGGCCGCGGGCGGTGCCGCCGCGTAGCTGCCGGAGTCCCAGGACTGCCGCTCCCAGCGCTCCGGGGCCATCGGCTCCGGGTCCGGCTGGCCGGGCGCCCGCGGGCCGCCGCCGTCTCCCGGCGGGTACTGTCCCGGCTCCCACTCCTGCTCCCCCTGTGCCCCCCGCCGTGCGTGGCGGCTCACCCGGGCGCTCCGGGGCTCGGCAGCACGATCTCGCCGGGAGGCCGGCCGGTGGCGCGCTCGGCGTCCAGGGCTCCCTGCAGCAGCAGGGCGGCCGCGGCCTGGTCCACGACCGGCCGCCGGGCCCGCGAGCCCTTCCCGCCACTGCGCAGCGCGTCGTGGGCCAGCACCGTGGTGAACCGCTCGTCCACCAGGCGCACCGGCACCGGATCCAGCCGGCCGGCCAGGGCGGCGGCGAACGCACGGGCCGCGGCGGCCGCGGTGCCCTCGCGCCCGGAGAGCCCGGTGGGCAGCCCGACAATCACTTCGACGGTCTCCTGCTCGGCGGCCAGGCGGGCCAGCGCCTCGATGTCACCGGTCCCGGCGGTCACGGTGCTCAGCGGGCTGGCCAGCAGGCCGGCCGGGTCGGAGCGGGCGACGCCGATCCGGGCCGACCCGTAGTCGACGCCGAGCCGCACGCCGGCCCTCACCACCGCTCGCCGCGCGCCCTCGGCCTCGACAGCGCATCGGGTTGGGTACAGCACGGTCTCACCGTACCCAACCGTCACGCCGCGGACCGGACAACGGCACGAACTGCCTCAAATGCATCATTGATCGCCTGGGCCGCGCGGTCCCCCTGCGGCGCCCCGCCGCCCTGGGCGATGTCATCCCGGCCGCCGCCACCGCCGCCCAGCGCGCCCGCGGCCGTGCGCACCAGGGCGCCGGCGGCCAGCCCCAGCCCGCGGGCCGCCTCGTTGACCGCGACCACGACCGCCGGGCGGTCGGCCGGGACCCCGGCGATCACCACCACGGCGGGCCGCTGCTCGCCGAGCCTGCCCCGGACGTCCAGGGCCAGCTTGCGGAGGCCGTCGGCGGTCGTGCCGTCCGGCACCTGGTGCGCGACGAACGCCGCCGGCCCGGCGTCCTGCGCCGCGGCGGCCAGGCCGGCCGCCGCCCCCAGGACCTGGGCGCTGCGCAGCCGTTCCAGGTCCCGCTCGGCGTCACGGAGCCGGCCGACCATCGCCGCGACCCGGTCCGGGAGCTCCTCGGGACGCGCCTTCAGCTGCTCGGTGAGCTGGCTCACCAGCACGCTCTCCCGGGCCAGGTAACGGAAAGCGTCGGTGCCCACCAGGGCCTCCACCCGGCGCACCCCGGACCCGATCGAGGACTCGCCGAGGATCTTGATCAGGCCGAGCTGGCCGGAGTGGGCCACGTGCGTGCCGCCGCACAGCTCCCGCGAGTAGTCACCGACCTCGACCACCCGGACCTCGTCGCCGTACTTCTCGCCGAAGAGCGCCATCGCGCCCATGGCCCGCGCCTCGTCGATCGGGGTCACGAAGGCCCGCACCGCGAGGTCGTCGATGAGCACCTGGTTGACCTCGTCCTCCACGTCGCGGAGCATGGCCGGCGGCACCGCCCCGGCCGCGGTGAAGTCGAACCGCAGCCGCCCGGGCGAGTTCTCCGACCCGGCCTGGGCCGCCGACTCGCCCAGCGCGCCGCGGAACGCCCGGTGCACCATGTGGGTGGCCGTGTGGGACCGGGAGATGGCCCGGCGCCGCCCGGTGTCGATCTCGGCCTCGGCCCCGGCCCCCACCACCACCTCGCCGGTGGTGACCACGCCGCGGTGCACGATCAGCCCGGGGACCGGCGCCTGCACGTCCCGGATGTCGACCACGCCGCCGGCCGCCCCGGGCGCGTCCGCCACCCGGATGACGCCGGAGTCGGCCAGCTGGCCGCCGCCTTCGGCGTAGAAGGGGGTGCGGTCCAGGACGACCTCGACCTCGGTCCCGGCCCCGGCGGCCGGCACGCTCACGCCATTCACCAGGAGGCCGGTCACGGTCGCCTCGCCGGAGATCTGGTCGTACCCGGTGAAGACCACCGGCCCGGACTTGTCCAGCAGGCTGGCCAGTACCGAGATGTCCGCGTTCCCGGTCTTCTTCTCCAGCGAGTCCTGCTTGGCCCGCTGGCGCTGCTCCGCCATGAGGCGGCGGAACCCCTCCTCGTCCACGGCCAGCCCCTGCTCGCTGGCCATCTCCAGGGTGAGGTCGATCGGAAAGCCGTAGGTGTCGTGCAGCTGGAAGGCCTGCTCCCCGGACAGGGTGGCGGCGCCCCGGCGCCGGGTCTCCCCCACCGCGGCGTCGAAGATGGCCGAGCCGGTGCGCAGGGTGGACAGGAAGGTCGCTTCCTCCGCGTCGATGACGCCGAGGATGCGCGGCGCCTCGGTGCGCAGCTCGGGATACAGGTCGGCCATCGCGCCCAGCCCGGCCTCCGCCAGCTCGTGCAGGTAGCGGCCGTCCGCGCCGCCGCCGCGCTGGCCGCCCGCCAGCAGCCGCAGGTTGTAGATGCTGCGCCGCAGGATCCGGCGCAGCACGTAGCCGCGCCCCTCGTTGGACGGCAGCACGCCGTCGGCGACCAGCATCACCGCGGTGCGCACATGGTCCGCGACCACCCGCAGCGCCACGTCAGTGCGGTGTTCCCGGCCGTACTTCTGCTCGGTCAGCTCAGCCGCCCGGTCCAGCACCTTCCAGAGCGTGTCCACCTCGTAGATGTTGTCCACGCCCTGCAGGATGGCGGCCATCCGCTCCAGGCCCATGCCGGTGTCGATGTTGCGCTGCGGCAGCTCGCCGAGGATCGGCCAGCCTTCCTTGCCCGGTCCCTCGCCCCGCAGGAACTGCATGAAGACGAGGTTCCACACCTCCAGGTAGCGGTCCTCGTCGGCGACCGGGCCGCCCTCCTGCCCGTAGTCCGGCCCGCGGTCGTAGTAGATCTCCGAGCACGGGCCGCACGGGCCGGGCACGCCCATCGACCAGTAGTTGTCCGCCATGCCGCGGCGCTGGATGCGGCTGTCCGGCAGGCCGACCACGTCCCGCCACAGGCGGGCCGCCTCGTCGTCGTCGGTGTAGACGGTGGCCCACAGCCGGTCCTCGGGGAAGCCGAAGCCGCCGTCCCGTTCCGGCGTGGTCAGCAGCTCCCAGGCGAACGGGATGGCCTGCTCCTTGAAGTAGTCACCAAAGGAGAAGTTCCCGAGCATCTGGAAGAAGGTGCCGTGCCGGGTGGTCCTGCCCACCTCTTCGATGTCCGGGGTGCGGACACACTTCTGGCAGCTGGTGGCCCGGGTGAACGGCGGAGTGGCCTGGCCGAGGAAATACGGCTTGAACGGCTGCATGCCCGCGTTCACCAGCAGCAGCGTGGGGTCGTCGGCGATCAGCGGCGCGGACGGGACGACCGTGTGCCCGCGGTCGGCGAAGTAGGTAAGGAAACGGCGGGCGATCTCAGCCGACTCCATCAGCGGTCATCCTCTGCTACGTGGTCGGTGGGCCCGGCCGGGGCAGGCTGCCCCTCGATGGCCCGGCGCGGTGCCGCCAGCTGGCGCTGACGGTAGATTTCCATGCCCTCGCGGACGTCACCGGCGAACCGGGTGAGTTCCCTGGCCCGCACCGCCGGGGTGAACGTGCGGGCCAGCGCGGTCACCCGCCGGTAGCCGGTGATGCCCAGGGCCGCTCCGAGGGTAAGCCAGAACAGCCTGCGGATCACCGCCCCGCTCCCGTGCTCTGCTGGCCCGGGGGGCGACCCCCGGAACCCCCCGCGGCTCGCTGCCTCGGAGGGACACGCCTCCGGCGCGCCCCGCCTCGCCAGTGCTAGCCCGGGGGGCGACCCCCGACCCCCCGCCCTCGAGACCGCCCCGCGCTCGCCAGCGAACTGGCCCGGGGAGCGCTCTCCCGCCAGCGCACGCATCTCGGCGGCGTGGCGGACGCCGTACAGCAGGGCCGGGACCCGGGCCAGCCGGGTGCCGCCGCTGACCGCGGCGAGCCGGGCCAGCGGGGCGAACGCGGTCACCCGGCCGGTCAGGTCGGCCATGCCCGCGGCGACCTCGTCCATGCTGGCCGTGATCTCGTCGGTCCGGCTGAGCTGCCCGGCCGTGGCGTCGAGGGTCGCGTGCGCCCGGTCGATCAGCGAGTCGTTGCGCTCCCGCAGCGTGGCGACGGTCACCGACGTCGCCCTGATCAGCCTGCCCATCCGCAGCAGCACGAAGACCGCCACGGTGACCAGCACCAGCCAGCCGGCCGCGGCGGCGATCACCGCCACCCAAACCGCGTTCAGCATGCCTGCCCCTCCATCTGCCTGACCTTACTGTTCCGGCTCCCCCGCCCGGTCCAGGATGGCCCTGATCCGCTCGGACCGCTCGGCGTACCGGGCTTCCGCACCGTGCCGGGACGGCTCGTAGTACCGGCGGCCCGCCAGCGAGTCCGGCGCGTACTGCTGGGCGGCCACGCCCTCCGGGAAGTCATGCGGGTACTCGTAGCCCCGGCCGTGGCCCAGCCGCGCCGCGCCGGGGTAGTGCGCGTCCCGCAGGTGCACCGGCACCGGGCCGGCCAGGCCCGCCCGCACGTCCGCCGGACGCGGCGGTGATCGCCTTGATCACCGCGTTGGATTTCGGCGCCAGCGCCAGGTGGATGGTGGCCTGGGTCAGGTTGATCCGGGCCTCGGGCAGGCCGACGAACTCGACCGCCTGGGCGGCCGCCACCGCAATCGGCAGCGCCGTCGGGTCGGCCATCCCGACGTCCTCGCTGGCGTGCACGATCAGCCGCCGGGCGATGAACCGGGCATCCTCCCCCGCCTCGATCATCCGGGCCAGGTAGTGCACCGCCGCGTCCGCGTCGCTGCCGCGGATGCTCTTGATGAACGCGCTGATCACGTCGTAGTGCTGGTCCCCGGCCCGGTCGTAGCGCACCGCGGCCCGGTCCACCGCCCGCTCCAGCGTGCCGGTGTCGATGGTGGCGCCGCGCGGCAGCCCGAGCGCCGCCGACTCCAGGTAGGTGAGGGCCCGCCGGGCGTCGCCGCTGGCCAGCCGGATCAGGTGGGCCAGCGCCTGGTCGTCGAGGGTGACCGCGCCGGCCAGGCCCCGCTCGTCAGCGAGGGCCCGGTCGATGACCTCGCGCATCTCGTCCTCGCTGAGCGGCTCCAGGGTGAGCAGCAGCGAGCGGGACAGCAGCGGGCCGACCACGGAGAACGACGGGTTCTCGGTGGTGGCCCCGATGAACGAGACCCAGCGGTTCTCCACGGCCGGCAGCAGCGCGTCCTGCTGCGCCTTGTTGAACCGGTGCACCTCGTCGATGAACAGCACGGTCTGCCTGCCGGTCAGGCCCAGATCCCGGCGGGCCGCCTCGATGGCCGCCCGGACGTCCTTGACCCCGGCGGTCACCGCGGACAGCTCGGTGAACCGCCGCCGGGTGACCTGGCTGATCACGTGGGCCAGCGTGGTCTTCCCGGTGCCGGGCGGCCCCCACAGCACCACCGACATGCCCGCGTCGTTCTCGGCCAGCTTGCGCAGCGGGGTGCCCTCGCCGGTCAGGTGCCGCTGGCCGATCACCTCGTCCAGGGTGCGCGGGCGCATCCGCACCGCCAGCGGCGCGGCCGCCCGGGCGGCCTCCTCCCCCGCCGCGTCGAAGAGGCTGTCCGCCTGGCCCCCGGTGCTACCTGCCCTTACCACACCCAGACACTATCCGCCCGCCCGGGCACGCTGGCTCGTCACGGGGCGGGCTCCGGGATCACGTCGATGCCGGCCTCGCGCCGCTGCTCCGGGGTGATCGGCGTGGGCGCGCCGGTGAGCGGGTCGGCGCCGGACGCGGCCTTCGGGAAGGCGATGACGTCGCGGATCGTGTCCCGCCCGGCCAGCAGCATGATCAGCCGGTCCCAGCCGAAGGCGATCCCGCCGTGCGGCGGCGGGCCGAAGCGGAGCGCCTCCAGCAGGAAGCCGAACTGCGATTCCGCCTCCTGCCGGGACAGCCCGATCACGTCGAAGACCTGCTGCTGCATGTCCGGCCGGTGGATACGGATCGAGCCGCCGCCGATCTCGTTGCCGTTGCAGACGAGGTCGTAGGCGTCGGCCAGCGCGCCGCCCGGCTCGTCGGTGAACTTGGCCGACCATTCCGGCAGCGGGGCGGTGAACGGGTGGTGCACCGCGGTCCAGCCGCCGGCCCCGTCGTCCTCGAACATCGGCGCGTCCACCACCCAGGTGAACGACCAGGCGTCCGGGTCGATGAGGCCGAGCCGCTGGCCGATCTCCAGCCGGGCCGCGCCGAGCAGGGCCCGGGCCTGCGCGGCCGCGCCCGCGGCGAAGAACACGCAGTCACCCGGGCCGGCACCCACCGCGGCGGGCAGCCCGGCGCGCTCCTCGGCGGACAGGTGGCGGGTCACCGGCCCGGCGTCGGACACCGCGCCGTCCGCGCCGATCAGCACGTAGGCCAGGCCCCGGGCGCCGCGGGCCTTGGCCCACTCCTGCCAGCCATCCAGCTCCCGGCGGGTCTGGCTGGCCCCGCCGGGCATGACCACCGCGCCCACGTGCGGGGCCTGGAAGACGCGGAACGAGGTCTGCGCGAAGTACCCGGTGAGCTCGGAGAGCTCACAGCCGAACCGCAGGTCGGGCTTGTCCGAGCCGAACCGGGCCATCGCCTCCGCGTAGCTCATCCGGGGCACCGGCCGGGGCAGCTCGTACCCGGCGACCTCCGCCCACAGCCGGCCGACGAGGTCCTCGGCGACCCCGATCACGTCCTCCCGGGTGACGAAGCTCATCTCGATGTCGATCTGGGTGAACTCCGGCTGCCGGTCGGCCCGGAAGTCCTCGTCACGGAAGCACCGGGCCAGCTGCCAGTACCGTTCCATGCCACCCACCATGAGCAGCTGCTTGAACAGCTGCGGGGACTGCGGCAGCGCGTACCAGTGGCCGGGGCGGAGCCGGACCGGGACCAGGAAGTCGCGTGCCCCCTCCGGGGTGGACCGGGTCAGGTAGGGCGTCTCCACGTAGTGGAAACGGTGCCCGCGGAGCACATCGGTGATCAGGTATGTGGCCTCGGACCGGACCCGCAGCGCGGCCGCGGTCTCAGCCCGGCGGATGTCCAGGTAGCGGTAGTGCAGCCGGATGTCCTCGTTCAGCTCCCCCGAGCCGTCAATGGGGAACGGCAGCGGGTCGGCCTCGGCCAGCACCTCGAGGTCGGTGGCGGCGACCTCCACCTCGCCGGTGGGCAGTTCCGGGTTCTCGTTGCCGGCCGGGCGGCGGCGCACCTCGCCGGTGACCAGCACGCAGAACTCGGCGCGCAGCGCGTGCACGGGTGAGTCCTCGCCGTCGGCGCGGAACACGACCTGGACGACGCCGCTGCCATCACGCAAGTCGATGAACGTGACGCCGCCGTGGTCACGGCGCCGGGCCACCCAGCCGGCCAGCGTCACCCGCTGCCCGGCCTGCTCCGCGCGCAGCGTGCCCGCCTCGTGGGTTCGGATCATGCCCGCTCCACCTTCTCCTGTATAAGTCCTAGAGCCCGGGTCCTACAGCCCGGTGGCCCGCCCCGGCCGGGCCGGCTGGGCGCCGGGTCGCGCGCCGGGCCGCAGCCCGGCCAGGAACTGGTTGCCAGCGCGCTCGGCACCGATGGTTGTCACCGGGCCGTGCCCGGGCAGCACCTGGGTCTCGTCCGGCAGCGTCAGGCAGACCCGGGCCAGGCTGTCCATCATGACCGCCGTGTCGCCGCCCGGCAGGTCGGTCCGGCCGATCGAGCCGGCGAAGAGCAGGTCCCCGGAGAACATGACGTCGGTGCCTGAACGGAAGGCTACCGACCCCGGGGTGTGCCCCGGCGCATGATCGACCGTGATCTCCAGGCCGGCCAGGGTGAGCACCGTGCCGCCGGACAGTTCCCGGACGTCATCTGGCTCGCTCAGCGTGAGGCCGCCGAAGATCTGCTGCCCCGGCTGCAGTCCGAACCCACGGCCCGGGTCGGTGAGCAGCCCGCGGTCGCCGGGATGAATGTAAGCGGGAATGTCCCGGGCCCCGCAGACCGGGGCCACCGACCAGACGTGATCGAGGTGCCCGTGGGTGAGCAGGACGGCGACCGGCTTGAGCCGGTGCCGGGCCACGATCTCCGCGATGCCCGGTTCCGCGTCCTCGCCGGGGTCAATGATCAGGCATTCCGCGCCGGGCTCCGCGGCCACCAGATAGCAATTGGCGGCGAAGGAGCCGGCCGGAAATCCGGCGATGAGCACAGGCGTGCCTCCCGGTGAGTCGGGGAATCTATGGGGCAGTTCAGCGTTGTCTGGCGCCCCTCCAGGCTACCGATCTGCTCAGCCCAGCAGCGAACCGGTAACAGCGACGTCACGACCTTCCCGGTGCCGGTACCATTCGCGAAGTTTCGCTGGTAAGCAGGCAACAGGCAGCCAGGAGGAAGGAACCCGTGCCCGGTAAGAAGGAGCGGCAGCGCAAGCTGGCCCGCGAGCATCTGCTGCGCCAGCAGGCCCGGCGCGCACAGCAGGCCCGGCGCGCCCGGCAGATCTCGATCATCGTGGTGGTCTGCCTGGTGGTCGCCGGTCTCGGCGTCGGTGGCTTCTTCCTGTTCTCCCAGCCCACCACGAGCAGCAGCGCGGCCGCGTCCGCCACGGCGTCGGCCTCCGCATCCGCCACGGCTTCCGCGGGCGCCACCCCCTCGGCCGCGCCCGTGGCCGAGCCGGCCAAGAGCTGCACGTACACCACGAGCGGCACGCCCGCCCGGAAGGCCGGCCAGCCGCCGGCCAAGCCCGACTGGCGGGCGACCTACCAGGCCACGATCCACACCAACCGCGGCGACGTGGTCATCGACCTGCTGAACAGCAAGGCCACCTGCACTGTCAACTCGTTCGTCCACCTGGCGGCCAAGAACTACTTCAGCAACACCACCTGCCACCGGCTGACCACCAGCAGCCCGCTGTACGTGCTCCAGTGCGGCGACCCGACCGGCACCGGCACCGGCGGGCCGGGCTACGAGTTCGCCAGCGAGAATCTGGCCGGCGCCAAGTACACGGCGGGCACCCTGGCGATGGCTAACACCGGGCAGCCGGATTCCAACGGCAGCCAGTTCTTCATCGTCTACAAGAAGTCAACGCTGGCGCCGGACTACACGCCGTTCGGCACAGTCGTCAAAGGGCTCGGGATCATCCAGAATGTGGCCAGGGCGGGCATTGTGAACGCCTCCGCCCCAGGGGATGGGCACCCGAAGGAGAAAGTCGTCATCGAGAGCGTGACTATTACGAAGACCTGAGCCAGGCAAGGCCGTCTGGGCAGGACTGGGCAGGAGGTTAGCGGTGAGCACCGCCAACGATCCGTGGGGCCGGGTAGCTGACGACGGTACCGTCTACGTGCGGACCGGCGAGGGCGAGCGGGTGGTTGGCTCATGGCAGGCGGGCAGCCCCGATGAGGCGCTCGCCTTCTACCGGCGCAAGTACGAGTCGCTGGAGACCGAGGTGGCGCTGCTGGAGCAGCGGCTCTCGGCCACCGACCTCGCGCCCGGCACGGCCCGGGCCAGCATCGACCGGCTGCTGGAGGCGGTGGGCAGCGCGAACTGCGTCGGTGACCTGGCCTCGCTGCAGACCCGGCTGGAGGCCCTGACCGGCCAGGTGGAGGACCGCCGCGAGGAGGTCAAGGCCGCCCGCGAGCAGGCCCGCACCGAGGCGAAGAGCCATAAGGAGCGCATCGTGGCGGAGGCGGAGCAGATCGCCGCCGAGGCCACCCACTGGAAGAACAGCGGTGAGCGGATGCGCCAGCTGCTGGAGGAGTGGAAGGCCGCGCCCCGGGCGGACCGGGCGGTGGAGGCCGCGCTGTGGAAGCGGCTGTCCGCGGCCCGGAACGCGTTCGCCAAGCGCCGCAAGGCCTATTTCGCCGGGCTGGAGGAGGAGCGGGAGACGGCCAAGTCCCGCAAGGAGAAGCTGGTGGTCGAGGCGGAGGCGCTGGCCGGCTCCACCGACTGGGGCCCCACCGCCGCCGCCTACCGGGAGCTGATGCGGTCCTGGAAGGCGGCCGGCCGGGCCGGCCGGTCCGAGGAGGAGGAGCTGTGGGGCCGGTTCAAGGCCGCCCAGGACCAGTTCTTCAGCGCCCGTTCCTCGGTGTTCTCGGCCAAGGAGAACGAGCTGCGCGAGCACGCCGAGGTCAAGACCGCGCTGCTGGAGGAGGCGGGCCACCTGGTCCCGGTGACCGACGTGCGGGCCGCCCGGGCCGCGCTGCGGTCCATCCAGGAACGCTGGGAACTGGCCGGGCCCGTGCCGCGCGAGGCGCACGACCGGCTGGAGCAGGGCCTGCGCCGGGTCGAGGACGCGGTGCGCAAGGCCGAGGACGCCCAGTGGCGCCGGTCCAACCCCGAGGCGCTGGCCCGGGCCCAGGGCACGGTGGAGCAGATCCGCTCCACCATCGCCAACCTGGAGCAGCAGCTGGCCAAGGCACAGCAGCGGGGCGACACGCGGGCCGCGGACCAGGCCAGCGAGGCGATCGCCGCCCGCCGGTCCTGGCTCGAGGAAGCCGAACGCACCCTGGCCGAACTGTCCGGCTAGCTGGTTATCCGGTAGACGTCGTAGACGCCGTCGATGGCACGGACCGCCCGGAGCACGTGGCCGAGGTGCTTGGGGTCACCCATCTCGAAGGTGAACCGGCTGACCGCCACCCGGTCCCGGGTGGTGGTGACCGACGCGGACAGGATGTTCACGTGCTGGTCGGAGATGGTCCGGGTGATGTCGGACAGCAGCCCGGTCCGGTCCAGCGCCTCGACCTGGATGGCCACCAGGAACAGTGAGTCCTCGGTGGGCGACCAGCGCACCGCGACCAGCCGCTCGGGCTGGGAGTCGAGCAGGTGGCGCAGGTTCAGGCAGTCGGCCCGGTGCACCGACACCCCATGGCCGCGGGTGACGAACCCGGTGATCTCGTCGCCGGGCACCGGGGTGCAGCACTTGGACAGCCGGGCGTACACGTCCGTGCTGCCCTCGACCACGACGCCGGAGTCACCGGCCGGCCGCTGCGGCGGCGGCCGGGTCGGCACGGTGGCCTCGGCCAGGTCCTCCTGCGCGCCCGCCATCCCGCCGGCCGACTGGACCAGCTTGCCGGCTATCGACTGGGCGCTGACATGGCCCTCGCCGACCGCCGCGTACAGCGCGGACAGGTCCGGGTAGTGCAGCTCGGCGGCCACGGCGAGCAGCGCGTCCCCGGTGACCAGGCGCTGTAGCGGCAGCCCGTGCTTGCGCAGCGCCCGGGCGATCGCGGTCTTCCCGGTCTCGGTGGCCGCCTCCCGGCGTTCCTTGGAGAACCAGTGCCGGATCTTGTTCCGGGCCCGGGCACTCTTGACGAAGCCCAGCCAGTCCCGGCTCGGCCCGGCGTCCGGGGCCTTGGAGGTGAAGATCTCCACCGTGTCGCCGTTGTCCAGGGCGCTCTCCAGCGCCACCAGGCGCCCGTTGACCCGGGCGCCGATGGTGCGGTTCCCCACCTCGGTGTGGATGGCGTAGGCGAAGTCGACCGGGGTGGCTCCCTGCGGCAGGGCGATGACCTCGCCGCGCGGGGTGAACACGTAGACTTCGGCGGCCCCGAGGTCGAAGCGCAGCGACTCCAGGAACTCGGCCGGGTCGGCGGTCTCCCGCTGCCAGTCCACCAGCTGGCGCAGCCAGGCCATGTCGCTGGTGCCGTCGCGGCTGCCGCGCCCGGTCCCGGTCACGGTCTCTTCCTTGTACTTCCAGTGCGCGGCGACGCCGTACTCCGCCCGCCGGTGCATCCCCCACGTCCTGATCTGCAGCTCGACCGGCTTGCCGCCGGGGCCGATGACCGTGGTGTGCAGCGACTGGTACATGTTGAACTTCGGCATCGCGATGTAGTCCTTGAACCGCCCGGGAACCGGGTTCCACCGGGCATGCACGGTGCCGAGGGCCGCGTAGCAGTCGCGGACCGAATCCACCAGGACGCGGATGCCGACCAGGTCGTAGATGTCGTCGAAGCCCACGTTGCGGGCGATCATCTTCTGGTAGACGGAGTAGTAGTGCTTGGGCCGCCCGGTCACCCGGGCCTTCACCTTGGCCTCGCGCAGGTCGGCGGAGACGTCCTCGACGACCTCCTGGAGGAACACGTCGCGCCGCGGCGCGCGCTCGGAGACCAGCCGGGCGATCTCGTCGTACCGCTTGGGGTAGAGAGTGGCGAAGGCCAGGTCCTCCAGCTCCCACTTGATCGTGTTCATGCCGAGACGGTGGGCCAGCGGCGCGAAGATCTCCAGGACCTCGCGGGACTTGCGCTCCTGCTTCTCCCGCGGCAGGTAGCGGAGGGTGCGCATGTTGTGCAGCCGGTCGGCCAGCTTGATCACCAGGACCCGGATGTCCCGGGACATGGCGACCACCATCTTGCGCACGGTCTCCGCCTCGGCCGCCTCGCCGTACTTGACCTTGTCCAGCTTGGTGACCCCGTCGACCAGGGCGGCGATCTCGTCCCCGAAGTCGGCCCGGAGTTCGTCCAGGGTGTAGGCGGTGTCCTCGACCGTGTCGTGCAGCAGGGCACCGCAGATGGTCTCGTGCGGCATGCCGAGCTCGGCCAGGATGGTGGCGACGGCGAGCGGATGGGTGATGTACGGGTCGCCGCTCTTGCGCTGCTGCCCGGCGTGCCAGCGCGCCGCAACGTCATAGGCGTGCTCGATGAGCCGGACGTCGGCCTTGGGATGGGTGGCCCGGACGGTCTTGATCATCGGCTCGAGCACCGGGTTCACGCCGCCGCTGCGGGTGGCGCCGAGCCGGGCCAGCCGCCGCCGGACCGCGGCCCCGCCGCTGGCCGGCGCGGTGCTGCCCGCGGCCGGGCCCGCCGGGGCCGGAGTCCCGGCCTGGCCGGGGCACGTCCGCCGCCGGGCCGCCGGGCCGCCGTCCCGGCCCGTGCCCGTTCTGAGTGGCCTGGGCAGGGCTTTCCGGGGCAGCGACAGCCGCCTCCTGCCCCCGGTCAGCCGCCTCATCCGGGGGGCCAGGGGTGGCGCCGGCGCCGGCCGCGCCGGTCGTTACCACGTCACCGGCCACAGGCACTCCTCACGTCCGCCAAGACATCATTCTATCGGCGGATGATCGGGGCGGGGGCTGGTCAGCTGACTAGCGCGTCAGACAACCAGCAGCGAGCGGATCAGCGCCCCGGGCAGCCGGGCCCGGCCGTCCAGGAAACTGAGCTCCAGGATCACCGCCAGGCCGGCTACCTCCGCGCCGGACTTGCGGACCAGTTCGGCGGTCGCGGCCGCGGTGCCCCCGGTGGCCAGCACGTCGTCCACGATCAGCACCCGCTCCCCCGGTACGAAGGCGTCCTGGTGCACTTCGATGGTGGCGCTGCCGTATTCCAGGTCGTAGCTCTGCGCGTAGGTGGGCCCGGGCAGCTTGCCCTGCTTGCGGACCGGCACGAACCCGGCGCCCAGCGCGATGGCCACCGAGGCGGCCAGGATGAAGCCGCGGGCCTCGATGCCGGCCACCTTGTCGATCCCGCCGGCCTGGCTGCTCGGGCGGTTCCCGGCGGCCAGCCCGCGGACCACGGCATTCAGCGCCGCCCCGTCGGCGAGCAGCGGGGTGATGTCCTTGAACATCACCCCAGGCTGCGGGTAGTCGGCGATGTCACGGACCCGCTCGGCGATCAGCCGGGCCAGCGCCCCGTCCTCGGCCGCGGTGGCGGGATCGGCGGGCTGCATCTAGCGCCGCTTCTTCTTGCCGCTGGGACGGCGCCGGGCGGAACTGGTGCTGCGCCGCGGCTGCGGCCGCGGGCCGGGACTTCCGCTGGGCCCCGGGGACCGCGGCGTGGCCGGGCCCACCGGCACCTTCTCGTCCGGGGCGGCCGCATCGTCGGCAGCGGTGACCTCGCCCGGGCCGGGCCCGCCCGGGTCGGCATCCTCCGCGGCCAGCGCGGCGGAGCCGCCCGCCGCGGCGGCTCCGGCGGCCGCCGGGCGCGTCCCCCTGGCGGCGGCCCGCTTGGCGGCCCGCCCGCCGGATGTCTTGAGCGCCACCCGCTTGGCCAGCGCCTTGTACTGCGGATCGCGTTCCTTGAGGTCGGCCAGCACCGGGGTGGCGATGCAGATCGAGGAGTAGGTGCCGGACAGCATGCCGACGAACAGCACCAGGGCCAGGTCGTTGAGCTCGCCGGCGCCGAGCAGGCCGCCGCCGATGAACAGGATGGCGGCCACCGGCAGCAGCGCGATGACCGAGGTGTTGATCGACCGGACCAGGGTCTGGTTGAGCGCCAGGTTGGCGGCCTGGCTATAGGTGCTGCGGGACGAGCTGAGCAGCCCGGCCGTATTCTCCCGGACCTTGTCGAAGACCACGACGGTGTCGTACAGCGAGTAGCCCAGGATGGTGAGCAGCCCGATCACGGTGGCCGGGCTGACCTCGAAGCCGGCCAGCGCGTAGACGCCGATCGTGATGACGATGTCGTGGACCAGCGCGACGAGCGCGGCCACCGCCATCCGCCATTCGAACGCGATCGACAGGTAGATGACGATCACGATGAGGAAGGCGATGAGCGCCTGGGCCGCCTTGTGCGAGATGTCCGAGCCCCAGCTCGGCCCGACGAAGCTGACGCTGATATTGCTGGCCGGGATGTTCAGGTCGTGGCTGATCGCGTCCTGCACGGTGGACTGCTGAGCGTAGGTCAGCTTGCCGGTCTGCACCTCCCACCGTGCGCCGCTCCCCGAGCCCACCTGCTGCACGATGGCGTTGTTGCCGGCCGGCGTGCTGCTGATGGCGCTGCGCACCTGGTTGACGGTGGCGGAGGTGTCGCTGAACTGGAGCACCGAGCCGCCCTTGAAGTTGACCGTGAAGTTCAGCCCGCGGGCGAACAGGCCGACCAGGGCGAGCACCAGGATCACCCCGGAGATGCTGTACCAGAGCTTCTGCCGGCCGACGAAGTCGAAGGACACCTCGCCGCGGTAGAGCCGCCCGCCGATGCTGCCGAGCCGCGACATCACGCCTCCTTGGCCGGGGTGGTGGTTCGGGGGCGCGTCGTGCGCACGGACGACCGCCAGGGCGCACGGCCGCCCAGCCGGGCCGGGTCCAGCCCGGACAACCGGTGCCCCTGGCCGAAGAACTTGGTCCGGGCCAGCATGGTGATCATCGGCTTGGTGAACAGGAACACCACGATCACGTCGATGATCGTGGTCAGCCCGAGGGTGAAGGCGAAGCCCTTGACCTCGCCGATGGAGAAGTACCAGAGCAGCGCGGCGGCCAGGAACGACACCGTGTCGGAGACGAGGACGGTGCGCCGGGCCCGCTTCCAGCCTCGCTCCACCGCGGTGCGCAGCGTCCGGCCGTCGCGGACCTCGTCACGGAGCCGCTCGAAGAACACCACGAACGAGTCCGCGGTGATGCCGATGGCCACGATGAGGCCGGCCACGCCGGCCAGGGTCAGCGCGAACCCCTGGTACTTGCCGAGCAGGATGACCGATTCGAAGGCCAGCACCGCCGCGATGATCAGGCTGGACACCGCGACCACGGCCAGTCCCCGGTAGTAGAGCAGGCAGTACAGCACGACCAGGAACAGGCCGATGGCGCCGGCCAGCAGGCCGGCGTGCAGCTGGTCGCTGCCGAGCTGCGGCGAGATCGACTGGACGGACTGCTTACTGAAGGTGAGGGGCAGCGCGCCGTAGTTCAGCACGTTGGCCAGGTCCGTGGCCTGCTTCTGGCTGAAGCTGCCGGTGATCTGGGCTGAGCCGCCGGTGATGGCCCCCTGGTCGATGGCCGGGAAGGAGATGACGTTGCCGTCCAGCACGACGGCCAGGTAGTCCAGTGGCGAGCTGGCCGTCCCGCCGGTCCCGTACTTGCTGTACATCTGCTGGGTCAGCGCCGCGAATGCGTTGCCCCCGGCTGAGTCGAAGGTCAGGTTGGTCTGCCAGTCCACCGAGGACGTTCGACACGGTGGCACTGGCCGACTTGATGTCCTTGCCCAGTACCTTCGCCTTGTCCAGCACGAACTTGTAGAGGATGCCGCCCTCCCAGCCGCAGGACACGGTCTGGATGTCCCTGTTGTTGTACTGCGGCAGCGTGCTGTTGTACCCGACCTGCTGCTTCCAGTTCTTGTCGGCGCAGTTCAGCTTGTTGAACTGCGCTTTGACCGGCGCGCTGACCAGGCTGGCGTCGCCGGACGCGCCGGCCACCGTGGACACCCCGCCGGGGCCGGTGGCGGCCGCGGAGGGGGTGGCGCTGGCGGACGGGCTCGCGCTGGCGGAGGCGCTGGCGGACGGGCTCGCCGACGGCTTGGCCGCCGCGCCGCCGAGCACCCGGGCCCGGGCCGCCATCTCGTGCGTGCCCGTGCTCCCGGCACCGGCCGGGGCCAGGGCCCCGGACTTCTTGGTGGCGGAACTGCTGGCCGACGGCGACGGCGAGGACGACGCGCCTGGTGACGGCGAGGACGGGGCGCTTGATGACGGGGTCGGCGTGGGCGTGGCCACGGCGGTGTTCGGCGCCATCAGGAGCACCTGGCGGAACAGCAGCTGGGCGGTCTGGCCGACCAGGTCAACCACGCGCTGGGTGCCCGCGCCGGGCACGGCCACGGTGATCTCGTTGCTGCCCTGCTGCTGCACCTGGGCCTCGGTGAAGCCCGCCCCGTTCACCCGGCTGGCCATGATGCCCTTGGCCTGGGTCATGTCCGCGGCGAACTGCGCGTCGGACACGCCCTTGGGCTTACTGGCCTGCAGCGTCACCGTGGTGCCGCTGGTCAGGTCCAGGCCGAGGTGCACCTTGAATTCGCTGCCCCACTTGGCGGGCTGGCCGATGGTGCCGCCCACGATGGCCAGGAACAGCACCACGATGAGCGCCGCCAGCACGGCCAGTGCTCGGCCGGGCCGGGAGGCGTTACCGCTTGGGGGAGCCACTGCTGCGTATCCCTCGCTTCTGGAATTCCCCCGCCCCGGCGTCCGGCGCGGGGCCGCTGGTCAGTCTGCCGGGTGCTCGCCGGCGGCCGTGTGGTCGGCCGCGGTGCCCGGCGCGGTCCCGTTGGCCGCGGCGCCGTTCTGGCTGCCATTGACCGGCTGGCCGTCGGCGCTGGGGTTCGTGGCCGCCGGCTCGTCGGCACTGGCCCCGGCCATGCCCGGCTCGGCGGTGTCAGCCGCGCTGGCCTCAGCGGTGGCGTCCTCGTCCGGGAGCACATCCATCACCGCGCGGCGCAGGAAGCGCATCCGCACGCCGGGGGCCGGCTCCAGGACCACGTCCTGGTCGTCGGCCTCGATCACCGTCGCGTACATTCCCGCGGTGGTGCGGACCCGCTGCCCGGGCTGCACCTGGCTCTGCATCTGCTGAGCCTGGCGCTGCCGGTTGCGCTGCGGCCGGATCATGACGAAGTAGAGCAGGCCGAACAGGACCACGATGATGATCAGGAACGTGTAGCTCCCTGATCCGCTCTTGCTGGCAGCTGCGAGATACATACCGTTCCCCATCGCGGGGGCATCCTTCCAGTTGATGTGCTGCGCCGGGCCGCGCGCCGGGCCGTGATCCAGCGCGGCCGGAATGACTCTGGCCGGCCGGGCGGTCGTTGACCAACTGCCGAAGTGTAGCGGCGCGCACGCGGCGCACCAACAGGCTACGGCGTCCGGCGACCGATCGTGACATCTCCGCGACCATCGGGCCGCGGCCAGTCACTCAAACAACGTACCCGGGGCGGTGAGGCCGGGCGGCTCCGGCGGGATCAGGCCCAGGTGCTGCCAGGCCGCGGGGGTGGCCACCCGGCCGCGCGGGGTACGGGCCATCAGCCCGCCCCGGACCAGGAACGGCTCGGCGACGACCTCCACGGTCTCGGCTTCCTCACCGACCGCGACCGCCAGCGTGGACAGGCCCACCGGGCCGCCGCCGAACCGGATGACCAGGGCGCCGAGCACGGCCCGGTCCAGCCGGTCCAGCCCCTCCTCGTCCACCTCGTACAGCTCCAGCGCCGCGCGGGCCAGGTCCCGGGTGACCACCCCGTCCGCGCGCACCTCGGCGTAGTCGCGGACCCGGCGGAGCAGCCGGTTGGCGATCCGCGGGGTGCCGCGGGAGCGCCGGGCGATCTCCTCCGCCCCGTCGCCGCGCAGCGCCACGCCGAGCAGGTCCGCCGACCGGCGCACGATGACCTCCAGCTCGGCGGCCTCGTAGAAGTCCAGGTGCGCGGTGAAGCCGAACCGGTCGCGCAGCGGGGCGGGCAGCAGCCCGGCCCGGGTGGTCGCGCCGACCAGGGTGAACGGCGCGATCTCCAGCGGGATGGCGGTGGCCCCGGGCCCCTTGCCGACCACGACGTCGACCCGGAAGTCCTCCATGGCGAGGTACAGCATTTCCTCGGCCGGCCGGGCCACCCGGTGAATTTCATCGATGAACACCACGTCCCGCTCGCCCAGCGTGGACAGGATCGCGGCCAGGTCGCCGGACCGCTCGATGGCCGCCCGCTGGTGATCCGGAGCTGGGCGCCGAGCTCGGCGGCGATGATCATCGCGAAGGTGGTCTTGCCCAGGCCCGGCGGCCCGGACAGCAGCACGTGGTCCGGGGCCCGGCCGCGGCGCATCGCGCCCTCCAGCACCAGGGACAGCTGCTCCCGCACCCGGGTCTGGCCGATTATCTCGGCGAGCCGCTTCGGCCGCAGCGCGCCCTCGATGACCCGCTCATCCGCCTCGGCGAGCGCCGACACCAGCCGCTGCTCCTCCGCCGCGGTCAGCCCGGGTGCCTCCCGGGCGGCCGCTTCCGCGGCAGTATTGTCCCGGGGGGGCGACCCCCCGGACCCCCCCGGGATCTCACCCCGCGGCGACAACCCCCCCCCGCGCTCGCCCGGAGGGGACATGCCCCGGCGCGCCCCGCTCGCCAGCGATGTCTGGCTCCGTGGCGCCGGGCAGCGCGCGCTCAGCCGGCCCGGTCATGCCCGGCTCAGCTTCCGCAGGGCGGACCGCAGGGCCAGGGCCACGTCCACGTCGGCCGGTGCCGGGCCCGGGGCCTCCGCAGCGAGGTCCGCCTCGACGGCCGCGATGGCCTGCTCGGCCTCCCGGGCCTGCCAGCCCAGGTTGACCAGCCCGGCCCGGACCTGATCCCGCCACAGCGCGGGACGCGCGCCCTGGCCGGCGGCCGGCGCCGCGGTACCGGCCAGCCCGGCCCCGGGCGAGCCGAGCCGCCCGGCCAGTTCCAGCACGATCCGCTGTGCCCCCTTGCGCCCGATGCCGGGCACCCGGGTCAGCGCGGTCACGTCCTCGGCCGCGATGGCCTGGCGCAGCCCGTCCGGGCTGAACGAGGCGAGCAGCGCCAGGGCCAGCCGGGGCCCCACGCCGCTGGCCGTCTGCACCAGTTCGAACACGTCCCGCTCGTCGTCGCTGGCGAAGCCGTACAGGGTCAGCGCGTCCTCGCGGACCACCAGCGACGTCGCCACCCGGGCGCGCTGCCCGGTGCGCAGCGTGGCCAGCGTGCCCGGGGTGCACTGGACCAGCAGGCCGACCCCGCCCACCTCGATCACCGCACCTTCCGGGGCGATCCCGCAGACCAGGCCGTCCAGGTGAGATATCACGGAAGCTGCCTCCCTCGGGCGGCGGCCACGGCCGCCGCCAGCCGCGACTGGGTGCTGCCACGCCACAGCTGGCAGATGGCCAGGGCCAGGGCATCCGCGGCGTCCGCGGGCCGGGGCGGGTCGGCCAGCCGCAGCAGCCGCATCACCATCGTCGTCACCTGCGCCTTGTCAGCCCGGCCGCTGCCGGTCACCGCCGCCTTCACCTCGCTCGGGGTGTGCAGCGCCACCGGCAGCCCGCGGCGGGCGGCGCACAGCACCGCGACCGCGCCGGCCTGCGCAGTGCCCATCACGGTCCGCACGTTGTGCTGGCTGAACACCCGCTCGACCGCGACGGCGTCCGGGTGATGCTCGGCCAGCCAGGAGTCGATCTCGGCCTCCAGCGCGAGCAGCCGCCCCGCGATGTCTCCCCCGGCGGGGTGCGCGCCACCCCGGCGGCGACCAGCGCCGGCGGGCGGCCCGGGACGCCGTCCACCACGCCCAGCCCGCACCGGGTCAGCCCGGGGTCCACGCCGAGCACCCGCATCTGCGCTCCATCCCGGCCGCCGCACCGCCGCGGCGGCCCTGCGAACACGTGTTCGGTCACGACTGACACTACCGGCCCCGGATGGCCGGCGCGGAGAGGATCCGCGGCGTGTCGTGCCGCCCGCGGCGGGGACGGCCCCGGGCGGTACCGGGGTCAGAACGTCTCGAGCAGGAACGGGGCGGCCGCGAACACCGTGTCCAGCCCGGCGTCGGTGGCCGGGTCACCGTCGGCGACCAGCCCGGCCCGGCGCAGCGTGGCCAGCGGCGTCCCGGCGTAGAGCGCGGCCAGCCCGCGCGGGCGCCGCAGCGGCCGGGCCGCCGGCCCGCGGTCCGGGCCGGCCGGGCCGCGGCTGAGAGCGCCCTTCCCGCCGCTGACCTCCAGCGTCCACAGCCCCTCGTTGTCCGGGCACACCGGGTCGGCCAGCCGGAGGGTGGCGGTGACCTCGGCACCGGCCGGGAACCCGCGCCCGGCGATGGCGGCGGGCGCGTCAACCACGCGCAGCATCCACGCCAGCCGGCCGGTCTGCGCCACGTCGGGTTCCCGGGTCAGCCAGTGCAGCGGGTCGGCGGGCCCGAGGCAGGCCCGGACCGTCCTGGCGATGGACGAATGCGAGGCCACGATGCCCCAGATGGCCCGGGTGGTCGCGGCCGAGACGGCCAGCGCGCGGTCCACCTGCAGCTCGTCGTTGCCGTGCCGCCATTGGTAGGCCAGGAACCCGTCCGGTGCGAGATAGCAGAACCGGCCCTCGGCGCCGAGCCACTGCCGGATGCTCTCCTCGTCGCGGAGGTTGGGGCCGCTGTCCCGCAGCGCCTGGTGCACGCTGCCCAGCACCGCGAGGACCTCCGCGGCGTCCCCCGGGCCGCACCGGCGCAGCCGGGTCCCGGGCGGGCCGGCCCCGTCCGCCGCGGCCGCCGGGTCCGCTCGGACCAGGGAGTGCAGCGACCGCGCGGGGAAGGCCAGGGTCTCGCACCCGCCGGCCGTCTCCCAGCCGAGCGACCGGTAGATCGACGAGGTCGCCGGGTACAGCACGGAGAGCGGGTAGCCCCGGTCGGCGATCCGTGCGAGCAGTGCGGTCACCAGCGCCCGCCCGGTGCCCCGGCCGCGCTCCTCCGGCGCCACGGCCACGCTGGCCACCCCGGCCATCCGCAGCCAGCGGCCGGCCCAGCACTGGCTCATGTCGTGGATCCGCGCGGCCGCGATCATCCGGTCGCCGTCGAAGGCGGCGAGATAGCGCCGGTCGCCGATGACGGTGGCGGCGGAGGACTCCCAGTGCTGCCGGTCGCCGACCGGCCCGAACGCGCGGACGCTCAGGTCCAGCAGCGCGGCCGTGTCGTCCGTGGCATCCAGCTCCCGGATGATCACCTGGCGGGCGCCTCGCCTGGTCCGGGCATCAGCCCAGCTTCTCCATCACGTCGTCCGGCACTGAGTAGTTCGCGTACACGTCCTGCACGTCGTCGGAATCCTCCAGCGCCTCGATCAGCCGGAACACCCGCTTCGCCTGCTCCTCGTCCAGTTCCACCTCGACGGTGGGCAGGAAGGCCGCCTCGGCGGAGTCGTACTCGATCCCGGCCTGCTGCAGCGCGTTGCGGACGGCGAGGAGGTCACCTGGCTCGCTGATCACCTCCAGCGACTCACCCAGGTCGTTCACCTCCTCGGCACCCGCGTCGAGCACCGCGGTGAGCACGTCGTCCTCGCTGACCCCGCCGGCCTTGGGGACGATCACCACGCCCTTGCGGTGGAACAGGTAGGACACCGAGCCGGGGTCGGCCATCGAGCCGCCGTTGCGGGTGAGCGCGGTACGGACGTCCGCGGCCGCCCGGTTCCGGTTGTCGGTGAGGCATTCCACCAGCACGGCCACGCCACCCGGGGCGTACCCCTCGTAGGCGATGTTCTCGTAGGCGGCGCCGCCGGCTTCCAGCCCGGCGCCGCGGCGGATGGCCCGGTCGATGTTCTCGTTCGGCACCGAGCTCTTCTTGGCCTTCTGCACCGCGTCATAGAGGGTGGGGTTGCCAGCCGGGTCGGCGCCGCCGGTCCGGGCCGCCACCTCCACGTTCTTGATCAGCTTGGCGAAGAGCTTCCCCCGCCTGGCGTCGATGACCGCCTTCTTGTGCTTGGTCGTGGCCCACTTGGAGTGGCCGCTCATATCCGATCCCTCACCATGTCTACGAAAAGCTTGTGCACCCGCGGGTCACCGGTCAGCTCGGGGTGGAACGCGGTGGCCAGCGCGGGCCCCTGGCGGACCGCGACGATCCTACCGGTGCCCTGCTCGGTGCCGAGAACCTCGACGTCCCGGCCGGTCTGCTCGACCCACGGGGCCCGGATGAAGATGGCACGTACCGGCGTGCCCGGCACGCCGGCCAGCGCGATGTCCGCCTCGAAGGAGTCCACCTGCCGGCCGAACGCGTTACGCCGCACGGTCATGTCGATCCCGCCGAACGTCTGCTGGCCGCTGATGCCGTCCAGCAGCCGGTCCGCCAGCATGATCATGCCAGCGCAGGACCCGAACACCGGCATCCCGGCGGCGATCCGCTTGCGCAGCGGGTCCATCAGCTCGAAGGTCACCGCGAGCTTCCAGATGGTGGTCGACTCCCCGCCCGGGATGACCAGCCCGTCCACCGCGTCCAGTTCCCCGGGCCGGCGCACCCGGACCGGGCGGGCGCCGGCCGCGGACAGGGCCCGGAAATGCTCGGCCACGTCGCCTTGCAAGGCGAGCACACCCACCACCGGCGAGCCGGCGGCGGACAGGTGGTCGGGCATGGCTGTTCCTTCCGGGAAAACGGACTGCTTCGAGGGTATGGCCCCCGGGCCAACGCGGGCGACCCCGGGTGATCTTCCTGGGCCTAGTCCGCCGCGGCGGCGGGTGGCTCCCCCATGCCGAGGTGCCGCTCGATCGCGGCCAGCCGGGCGTCGATCGCCCCCAGCCGGCTCAGGATCTCCTCCAGCTGCCCCCGGGAGCCCCGGCTGCGCACGGCGGCCTCGCCCTCGGCAACCGCGCTGCCGGGGCCGGCGCCGAGCAGCTCGATCACCTGCTGCCGGGCCCGGCTCAGGTCCACGCCCAGGTTGCCGAGCACCCGGGCGGCCACGCCCTGGCCCTCCCGGATCAGGCCGAGCAGCAGGTGCTCGGTGCCGATGTACTCGTGCCCGAGCTGCTGCGACTCGCGCAGCGACAGCTCCAGCACCTTCTTGGCCCGGGGAGTGAACGGGATGTGCCCGGACGGCTGCTGCCCGCCCCGCCCGACGATCTCCTCGACCTGCTCACGGACGGCCAACAGGCTCACCCCCAGTGCCTCCAGGGCGTGCACGGCCACGCCCGCGCCCTCGTGGCACAGGCCGAGCAGGAGGTGCTCGGTCCCGATGTAGTTGTGGTCGAGGTCCCTGGCCTCCTCCTGGGCCAGGACGACGACCCGGCGGGCCCGGTCAGTGAACCTCTCGAACATGGCATGCTCCCCGCGATAGGGGCGAAAGCGGCTGGGCTACCAGCCGCGGCCCGCGTAGCGCTGCGCGGGCGGCAGGGTGTCCAGGTTGATGCCGACCATGGCCTCGCCCAGCCCGCGGGAGACCTTGGCGACAACATCGGGGTCATCGTGGAACGTGGTGGCCTTGACGATCGCCGCGGCCCGGGTGGCCGGGTCGCCGGACTTGAAGATGCCGGAGCCGACGAAGATGCCCTCCGCGCCGAGCTGCATCATCATCGCCGCGTCGGCCGGGGTGGCGATGCCGCCCGCGGTGAACAGCACGACCGGCAGCCTGCCGGTCCTGGCCACCTCGACGACCAGCTCGTACGGGGCCTGCAGCTCCTTGGCCGCGGCGAACAGCTCCTCCTCGCGGAGCGTGGTGAGGCGGCGGATGTCCGAGGAGATCTGGCGCATGTGCCGGGTGGCCTCCACCACGTTGCCGGTGCCGGCCTCGCCCTTGGACCGGATCATCGCGGCACCCTCGGCGAGCCGCCGCAGCGCCTCGGCGAGGCTGGTGGCGCCGCAGACGAACGGCACGGTGAACGCCCACTTGTCCACGTGGTGCGCTTCGTCGGCCGGGGTGAGCACCTCGGACTCGTCGATGTAGTCCACCCCGATGGCCTGGAGCACCTGGGCCTCGCCGAAGTGCCCGATCCGGCACTTGGCCATGACCGGGATGGACACCGCCTGGATGATCCCCTCGATCATGTCCGGGTCGCTCATCCGGGCCACGCCGCCCTCGACGCGGATGTCGGCCGGCACCCGTTCCAGGGCCATCACCGCCACCGCCCCGGCGTCCTCGGCGATCTTGGCCTGCTCCGGGGTCACCACGTCCATGATCACCCCGCCCTTGAGCATGTCGGCCATGCCGCGCTTGACCCGCGCGGTGCCGGTCTGCGCGGCGGCTTCCGCCGCGGCGGGGCCTTCGTGGCTGGACGTGGCACTGCTTGACACTGCGAACCTCACTCAGTCGTGGAACAGGATGTCGCGGAAGGGATCCCCTCCCATGGTAGGCGCTCGGTCAGCTGGTCAGATGGGGCATGTCGGACCCGCGGCCGCCACCGTCCCCGACGACCAGGGAATCGTCGATCTCGAAGAACTCCGGCATCGGGGCGCCGCCGGCCAGCCCGAGCACCCGGGGCAGCCAGCGCCGCCGGGCCGCCTGGGTGGCGGCGACCACGTCGTTGTAGAACTTCCGGGCCAGGAACACCTGGTGCGCGGCGGCCTCGAGCTCGGCGAGGAGTTCCTCGGCGCCCGGCCCGCCATCCAGCGAGCTGCGGAAGTCGGGCTGGCTGAGCACCGCCCGCAGGGCGCGGGTGAGGTCGCTCTCGGCCAGCTCGGTGGGCTCGCCGGCCGCCCGGGCGTCGTGCGCGGCACCGGCCAGCAGCAGGCTGGTGGCCGGGTCGAGCAGCCCGCAGGCAGCCAGTTCCAGGGCCACCGAGCTGCGCCGGACCAGCGCGGCGTCCAGGGCGGCCCGGGCGGCCTCGACCCGGGCGTGCAGCCGGTCCAGCCGCCCGGCCCGCCAGGACACGTAGACGCCGATGAGCACGGCCGCCACCGCGATCAGGATGATGTCGATCAGCATGCCGGTCCCCGGCGTGACTGGCGGGCCCCGGGACGGGGGGTCACCGGACGGTCCCGACCTGGCCGTAGGCCGCGACGACCGCCTCGTACACCCGCACGACGTCCCGGGCCACCACCGGCCAGTCGTAGGCCCGCACCGCCTCGGCCGCGGCCGCGGACAGGGCGGCGCGCCGTCCCGGGTCATCCAGCAGCCGGGACGCGGCCCGGGCCAGCGCGGCCGGGTCGCCGGTCTCGAACAGCTCGCCGGCCTGCCCGCCGCGCAGCACCTGGCGGAACGCGTCCAGGTCGCTGGCCACGATGGGGGCGCCCGCCGCCATCGCCTCGGCGAGCACGATGCCGAAGCTCTCGCCGCCGGTGTTCGGCGCGCAGAACACGTCCACCGAGTGGTACACCCGGGCCTTGTCCTCCTCGGTGACCTGGCCGAGCAGGATCACCCGCGGGCGGAGCGCAGCGGGCACCTTGCCGAGGATCTCCTCCACGTCGCCCGGCCCGGCCAGCAGCAGCCGCAGCCCGGGCCGGGCCGGGCCGAGCTCGGCGAACGCGCGGAGCAGCACGTCGAGGCCCTTGCGCGGCTCGTCCATCCGGCCCAGGAAGCCCAGGGCGCCGCCCTCGCCCGGCCAGCCGGGCAGCGGGGCCGCCTTCTCGTACCGGCTGACCGTCACCCCGTTGGGGATGAGCACCGCGTCCCCGCCCATGTGCTCGACGAGCGTGGTCCGGGCCGCCTCGGACACCGCGATCCGCCCGGTGATCTTCTCCAGGGCGGTCTGCAGCGCGGGGTAGGCGGCGTGCATGACCCGGGAGCGCGGCGTGGCGGTGTGCACGGTCGCGACGATCGGCCCGTCCGCTACCCAGCAGGCGAGCAGGGACAGGCTGGGGGCGGCCGGCTCGTGCACGTGCAGCACGTCGAAGCCGCCCTCCTTGATCCAGCGGCGCACCCGGCTGGCGGAGCGGAAGCCGAACGCGAGGCGGGCTACCGAGCCGTTGTAGGGCACCGGGACGGCGCGGCCGGCCGGCACGACGTAGGGGGGCAGCGGGGTGTCGTCGTCGGCCGGGGAGATGACCGACACCTCGTGGCCGAGCCCGATCAGCGCCTCGGCCAGGTCCCTGATGTGCTGCTGCACCCCGCCGGGCACGTCCCAGGTGTAAGGGCAGACGATGCCGACCCGCATCAGGGGCCGCCCGCCTGCCCGGCACCCGCCTGCCCGGCAGTGGCGTGGGCGGCCTCCGCGGCGGCCAGCCGGGCCGGGTCCAGGTCGGCGGTGAACACCCGCTGCAGCATGTGCCAGTCCTCGGGGTGGGCCCGGATGCCCTCCTCGTAGGCGCGGGCGACCTGCTGGGTCATCACCGCCACCTTCTCCCGCCGGGTGCCGTCCGCGGGCACCGGGACCTGCTCGTGGATCCGGGCGCCCCAGCCCGTCTCCTCGAACCACAAGGTAACCGGCACAAGCGCGGCACCAGTCTGCACGGCCAGCGCGGCCGGGCCGCCCATCATCCGGGCCTGCTCGCCGAAGAAGTCCACCTCGATGCCCCGGCCGGTCACGTCGCGGTCGGAGACCAGGCAGACCAGGCCGCCGGCCCGCAGCCGCTGGGCCAGCACGCCGAACCGGCTGTCCCCGCCGGTGGCCGGCAGCACCTCGAAGCCGAGCCCCTCCCGGAAGGCCAGGAACCGCTGGAACAGCGACTCCGGCTTGAGCCGCTCGGCCACCGTGGTGAACCTGCCGGCCGCACGGTTGATGATCCAGGCCCCCGCCTGCTCGTAGTTGCCCATGTGCGGCAGCGCGACGACCACGCCCCGGCCGGCCGCCAGGGGGCCCAGCAGCCGCTCCTCGTCCGTGACGTGCATCCCGGCCATGATCTGGTCCCGGCCGATCACCGGGAGCCGGAACACCTCCATCCAGTACCGGGAGTAGGACTCCATCGCCGCGCGGGACAGGGCCCGGAGCTCCTTCCCGGAGGCTTGCGGCCCCAGCACCCGGCGCAGGTTGGCCTCCAGCATCTGGACCCGGGGCCCCTGGCGGCGCCAGGCCACGTCCCCGGCGGCCTGGAAGGCCTGGCGGGCGGCCGGCTCCGGCAGCCGGCACACGATCTTCCAGCCGAGCGCGTACGCCGCGTCGGTCAGCCGGTCCCGCACCGAGGTCATGACGCGTTGTCCTTCGCGGCCCGCCCGGGGCCGACGGCCTTGCGCACCACCAGGACCCGCTGCGCGAACGTGACCGTGGCGCCCGCCGCCACCAGCCACAGCCCGATGGCCAGCACGAACGGCACGCCTAGCCCGGTCAGCCCGGCCGCGACCAGCGCGACCACCAGCCGTTCCGAGCGCTCGGCCACGCCCACGTCGGCGCGCAGCCCCAGCCCCTCGGCCTTCGCCCGGGCGTACGACACCATCCCGCCGGCCACCAGGCAGTACAGCGCCACCCCCCCGAGTACCGGCTGATGGCTGCGGGCCAGCCAGATGGCCAGGCCGGCGAACACCGCGGCGTCGCCGATCCGGTCCAGCGTCGAGTCCAGGAAGGCGCCCCACGAGCCTGAGGTGCCCTTCATCCGGGCCAGCAGCCCGTCCAGCATGTCGAACATGGCGAAGCCCCAGCAGACCAGGGTGCCGACGAACAGGTGCCCGGTCGGGAACAGCGCCAGGGCGCCGGCCGCGACGCCCAGCGTCCCGGCCACCGTGATCATGTTCGGGGTGACCCGGGTACGCGCCAGTGCCTCGCCGACCGGGGTCAGCAGCCGGGCGAAGAAGGGGCGCAGCGCGTTCAGCATGGCCGTCTGATCCTAGCGGCGGCGAGGACGAGGCGGACGATTCCATCTGGGGTCTTGTTATCGGGTGGCCGGCAGGTAAAGGCTGGTCGTGAGGCAGCCGAACGGACCAAGGACGGACCAGCAGGAGGCGAGACTCATGACTGACCGGAGAGGACCGACAGCCACCAGCGGGACAGCAGAGGCCGGCCAGCCCGGCAGCGTGCGGAACGTCGCGCTGGTCGGCCACTCAGGTGCGGGGAAAACCACACTGGTCGAGGCACTTCTCGCCAGCACGGGAGCGATCCCGCGGTCCGGCCGGGTGGAGGATGGGACCACAGTCAGTGACTTCGACGAGGTCGAGGTCCGGCAGCAGCGCTCAGTGAACCTGACCCTGGCCCCGGTCGTGCACGCCGACATCAAAGTTAACCTGCTGGACACCCCGGGTTATGCCGATTTCACCGGGGACCTGCGTGCGGGGCTGCGTGCCGCGGACGCCGCGCTGTTCACCGTCCCGGCCACGGACGGGGTGGACGGCCTGACCCGGATGCTCTGGGAGGAATGCGCCTCCGTCGGGATGCCACGCGCCGTGGTGATCACCAAGCTGGACCACCAGCGGGCCGACTTCGACGAGGCGCTGCGCGCCTGCCAGGAGGCCTTCGGTGACTCCGTCGCCCCGCTGTACCTGCCGGTGACCGACGGGCCCGGCGCGGTCCGCGGGCTGATCGGGCTGCTGTCCGGCAAGTTCTTCGACTACTCCGGCGGAACGCGGGCTGAGCGCGACCCGGACCCGGCCTGGCAGGACCGGGCCGCGGACCTGCGCGGCGCGCTGATCGAGGGGATCATCCAGGAGAGCGAGGATGAGACCCTGATGGACCGGTACCTGTCCGGCGAGGACATCGACCCCAAGGTGCTCATCGAGGACCTGGAGAAGGCGGTGGCGCTGGGCAGCTTCTTCCCGGTGCTCACCGTGTCCAGCCCGCAGGCCGTCGGCCTGGCCGAGCTGCTGGAAGTGATGACCCAGGCGTTCCCCGCGCCCGCCGAGCACCCGCTGCCCGGGGTAACCACCCTGGACGGCAAGCCGGTGACCGGCCTGGCCTGCGACCCTAAGGGGCCGCTGCTGGCGGAGGTCGTCAAGACCACCTCCGACCCGTACGTGGGCCGGATCAGCCTGGTCCGGGTGTTCTCCGGGACCCTGCGGCCGGATGCCACGGTGCACGTGTCCGGGCACGGGCTGGCCGAGCGCGGCCACGCCGACCACGACACCGACGAGCGGATCGGCGCGCTCACCTCGCCGCTGGGCAAGCAGCAGCGCCCGGTGGCGCAGTGCGCCGCGGGCGACATCTGCGCGGTGGCCAAGCTGACGACCGCGGAGACCGGGGACACCCTGTCGGACAAGGAACGCCCGCTGCTGATGGAGCCGTGGTCGATGCCCGAGCCGCTGCTCCCGGTCGCGATCTCCGCGAAGTCCAAGGCCGACGAGGACAAGATGTCCCAGGCGATCGGGCGCCTGGTCGCCGAGGACCCGACGCTGCGGATGGAAAACAACTCCGAGACCCGCCAGCTGGTGCTGTGGTGCATGGGTGAGGCCCACTCCGACCTGCTGCTGGACCGGCTGTCCACCCGCTACGGGGTGGGCGTGGAGACCAAGGACCTCCGGGTTCCGCTGCGCGAGACGGTCGGCGGCAAGGCCCAGGGGCTGGGCCGCAACGTCAAGCAGACCGGCGGGCACGGCGAGTACGGCGTGTGCCAGATCGAGGTGGAGCCGCTGCCGTCCGGCAGCGGCTTCGAGTTCGTGGACAAGGTGGTCGGCGGCGTGGTGCCGCGCCAGTTCATCCCCTCGGTGGAGAAGGGGGTGCGGGCCCAGCTGGAGCAGGGCGTGCTGGCCGGGTACCCGATGGTGGACGTCCGGATCACCCTGTTCGACGGCAAGGCGCACTCGGTGGACTCCTCCGACATGGCCTTCCAGAAGGCGGGCAAGCTGGCCCTCAAGGACGCCGCGGACAAGGCCAAGGTGCTGCTGCTGGAACCGGTGGACGAGCTGTCCGTGCTGGTCGCCGACGACTACGTGGGCGCGGTCATGTCCGACCTGTCCTCGCGGCGCGGCCGGGTGCTGGGCACCGAGCCGGTGGCCGGCGGGCGCACCCTGGTCAAGGCCGAGGTGCCGCAGCTGGAGATCACCCGGTACGCCATCGACCTGCGCTCGATGTCCCACGGGACCGGGTCGTTCAGCCGCAATTACCTGCGCCACGAGCCGCTGCCGGCGCACCTGGCCGACAAGATCGCGACCGCCTCGGCCGCACCCTGAGCCATCCGGTGCCACTGTGGCATCAAAATGACTGCCACAGGACTTGCCATGACGCCATAGTGGTGCCATGATGGCGTCATGGATCTCACGCCGTATGTCAGTAACCTCCGCCAGGAACTGGCGGTGGCCGCCGCGGCCGGCGGCGAGGACGCCCGCGTCCTCGCCGAGCGGCTGACCGCGCCGCTGGAGTCGGCGGTCCGGCTGGCGCTGCTCGATGCGCTGTCCGCGGCGGCCGGCGAGATCACCCGGGAGCTCGCGCCTGGCTCGGTGCATGTCCGGCTGGACGGCCGCGAGCCCAGCTTCGTGCTGACGCTGCCGCCGGATGACCTGGCCGCCGAGCCCGGTGATCCGCATCCCCCGGCCCTCCCGCTGCCCGGCCCCGACGCCGAGGACGGGGCGGTGGCGCGGATCAACCTGCGGCTCCCCGAGCAGCTCAAGGGCCGGGTCGAGGCCGCAGCCGAGCGGGCCGGGCTGTCCGTCAACAGCTGGCTGGTCCGGGCGGCCGCGGCCGCGGTGGACTCCGCCGCGGCCGGGCCGGCCCTGTCCGGCCAGCGCCGGCCGCCGCGCTCCCCGGGGCGGCCAGCACTACACCGGCTGGGTCCGGTAACCCCCGGCCGGCGCACCGCCCGGCCCCGTACCTCACATTCACGTCCCGGAACAGCGGACGTCCACCTCACCCTCATCCGGAGGTATCACCATGCAATCCTTCCCCACCCCGGCGCCGGTCTCCGTCGTGCTCAACCTGCCGGTGGGCGACGTCCGGCTGACCGCCAGCGAGCGGGACGACACCGCCGTGCTGGTCCGGCCCAGCGACAGTGAGCGGGAGCAGGACCAGCAGGCCGCGAAGCAGACCCGCGTCGAGTACGCCGACGGGACCCTGGAGATCAGGGCGCCCAAGCAGCGCGGGCTCGGGATGTTCGGCACGCCGGGGTCGGTCAACGTGACCATCGACCTGCAGGCCGGCTCGCGGCTGCGGGCGGACACGGCCATCGCCGCCGTGCACGTGCACCGGCCGCCTGGGCGAATGCCGGGTCACCACCGCGACCGGCGATGTCGAGCTGGGCGAGACCGGGCCGCTCGAGGTGAGCACGGCGGCCGGTGCCATCGCCGTGCAGCAGGTGTCGGGCGACGCGGAGGTGAGCACCGGCAGCGGGCGGGTCCGGCTCGGCACCATCGACGGTGCCGCCGTGATCAAGAACTCCAACGGCGACATCCACGTCGGCGAGGTCACCGGGAGCCTGCGGGCCAAGACGGCCAACGGCGACATCACCGTCGGCCGCACCGGCGCGGACGTGACCGCCAGCACCGCCCGGGGGGACGTCCGGGTCGCCGGGGTCCGCCGCGGCGCGGCCGCGCTCAGCACCGGCTTCGGCGAGATCGAGATCGGCGTGGAGGCGGGCACCGCGGCCCGGCTCGACGTGCACACCCGCTTCGGCTCGGTGCGCAACCAGATGGACGCCGCCGACCGCCCGGAGCCGTCCGACGAGACCGCCGAGGTGCGCGCCCGGACCAGCTACGGCGACATCGTCATCCGCCGGGCCGCGCCCGCCGGGCTGGCGTGAGGGCGCGGCGGGTCATGACGGCACCGGGCCGGCTGGCCATCTCGGTCACCGGGTTGCGCAAGTCCTTCGGCGCCACGATGGTGCTCTCTTAGTCCTTCCAGGCCGACGCGATGAGGTCGCGGGTGTCGCGGAGCAACTGGGGCAGCACCCGGGTGTGCCCGACGACCGGCATGAAGTTGGTGTCCCCGCCCCAGCGGGGCACCACATGCTGGTGCAGGTGCGCGGCGATGCCCGCGCCGGCCACCGACCCCATGTTCATGCCGATGTTGAAGCCCTGCGCCCCGGACGCGGCCCGCAGCGCGGTCATGGCCCGCTTGGTGAACTCGGCGAGTTCGGCCGCCTCCCCCGGCGTCAGGTCGGTGTAGTCCGCGACGTGCCGGTACGGGAGGACCATCAGGTGGCCGGCGTTGTACGGGTACAGGTTGAGCACGCTGTAGACGAGCGTGCCGCGGGCCACGACCAGCCCGTCGGCGTCGTCCAGGCCGGGGATCCGGCAGAACGGGCAGCCGTCGCCCTCCTCGCCGCCGGCCGGCTTGCCCTCCCCCTTGATGTAGGCCATCCGGTGCGGCATCCACAGCCGGGCGAAGCCGTCCGGTAGCCCGGCCCCATCCTGCCCGGCCGCCTGGCCCGGCACGTCCTCGTCGACCCGTTCGGACATCGGCGGCAGGCTCAGACCTGGATCCGCTGCTCGACCGCGGCGGCGATCTCGTCGATGGCCTCCTCGACGGCGACGCCGTTCCGCTGGGTACCGTCGCGGAACCGGAACGACACCGCGCCCTTGGCCACGTCATCGTCCCCGGCGATCAGCATGTACGGCACCTTCTGCCGCTGCGCGTTGCGGATCTTCTTCTGCATCCGGTCGTCGCTGGAGTCCACCTCGGCCCGGATGCCGCGCCGCCGCAGCCGGGCGGCGACGTCCTCCAGGTAGGGCACGTGGCCGTCGGTGACCGGGATGCCGACGGCCTGCACGGGGGCCAGCCACGGCGGGAACGCGCCCGCGTAGTGCTCGACCAGGATCCCGAAGAACCGCTCGATCGAGCCGAACAGCGCCCGGTGGATCATGTACGGCCGCTGCCGGGTGCCGTCCGCCGCGGTGTACTCGATGCCGAACCGGCCCGGCTCCTGGAAATCCACCTGCAGCGTGGACAGCTGCCAGCGGCGGCCGATGGCGTCCTTCACGTGCACGTCGATCTTGGGCGCGTAGAACGCGCCCTCGCCCTCGGCGACCACGTACGGCAGCCCGGAGGCGTCCAGTGCGGCCGCAGCGCGGCCTCGGCCTCGGCCCACTCCTCCGGCTTCCCGACGTACTTCTCCGGCCGGGTGGACAGCTCCGCCTCGAACTCGGTGAGCCCGAAGTCACGCAGCAGCCCGACCACGAAGTCCAGCAGCGAGGCCAGCTCGCCGGCCAGCTGCTCCGGGGTGCAGAAGATGTGCGAGTCGTCCTGGGTGAAACCGCGGGCCCGGGTCAGCCCGTGCACCACGCCGGACTTCTCGTACCGGTACACGGTGCCGAATTCGAACAGCCGCAGCGGCAGCTCCCGGTAGGACCGCCCGCGTGACTGATAGACGAGGATGTGCATCGGGCAGTTCATCGGCTTCATGTAGTACGTCGCGCCGTCCAGCTCCATCGGCGGGAACATGCCCTCGGCGTACCAGCCCAGGTGCCCGGAGGTCTCGAACAGCTCCGCCTTGGTCACGTGCGGGGTGTTGACGTACTGGTAGCCGGACTCCTCGTGGCGCCGCCGCGAGTAGTCCTCCATCACCCGGCGGATGATCGCGCCCCTGGGGTGGAACACCGGCAGCCCGCTGCCGATCTCGGCGGGGAACGAGAACAGGTCCAGCTCGGCGCCGAGCTTGCGGTGATCCCGCTTCTCCGCCTCGGCCATCATGGTCAGGTAGGCGTCCTGCGCCTCGCGGGACTCCCACGCGGTGCCGTAGATCCGCTGCAGCTGCGGGTTCTTCTCGCTGCCCCGCCAGTAGGCGCCACCGGAGCGGATCAGCTTGAACGCGGGGATCTGCCGGGTGGTCGGCAGGTGCGGGCCGCGGCACAGGTCCTTCCAGCACACCTCGCCGCTGGCCGGGTCGAGGTTGTCGTAGATGGTCAGCTGAGCGCCGCCGACCTCGGCGGACTCTTCGGCCGTCGCACCCCGCCGCCCTTGAGCCCGATCAGTTCCAGCTTGTACGGCTCCCCCGCCAGTTCCGCGCGGGCCTCGTCGTCACTGACCGGGCGCCGGGAGAACCGCTGGCCCTGCTTGACGATCTGGCGCATCCGGCCCTCGATGGCCTTGAGATCCTCAGGACCGAACGGCTTCCGCACGTCGAAGTCATAGTAGAAACCGTTCTCGACCGGGGGGCCGATGCCGAGCCTGGCCTCCGGGAACAGCTCCTGGACGGCCTGCGCCATGACGTGCGCGGCCGAGTGCCGGACGATGGCCCGGCCGGCGTCGCTGGCCGCCTCCACCGGCTCGACCTTGTCGCCGTCGGCCAGCGGGCTGGCCAGGTCGCGGAGCTCGCCGTTCACCCGGGCCGCGATCACCCCGGGGCGGGCGGCGGGCGGCTCCCCGGACGGGGCGTTAAGAACCTGCAGCGCCTGGCCGGCGGTCGTGCCCTCATCTACCGCATGCTCGCGTCCGGCGAGGGTGATATGCAGCTGATGGGCAGGCACGGCAGGCTCCCTGGTGAAATCGGTGTCCGGGCATGACAGTCCGGGGTTCCGATGCTATCGACCCGCGGCGGCGCGCGCGCCCGAGTATCCGGCCCGGCGCGCGCGCCGCCCCGGGTCAGCCGGTGACGCTGACCAGCGAGCCGTAGCTGAGGTACGGCCAGACCTTCTTGGCCGCCGTCCAGGGCAGCTCCACGCAGCCCAGGCTCTGCGGGAACCCGTAGGAGTAACGCGGGAAGTAGTGCACCGCGTCGCCGCCGTCGAAGTAGGCCACGTAGTACACCGGGTCGGCGTACTTGCTCCCGTCCGGGTTGGTGCCCTTCATGACCTGGTAGTAGTAGCGCAGGTACACCGGGTAGGTGCCGTCCGCGGTGGGCGCCGCCGGGATGCCGGTGTTGGCCACGCTGTCCAGGACCACCCGGCCGTTGTGCCAGACCTTCAGCCTCTCCGTCCCGGTCTTGCTGGCCCAGGCGTAGGTGTAGCCATGCTTGTTGCGCTGGTCCTTGGCCGCCGCCCGGAGCAGGTCCGTCCACGCCGCGCCGGTCATCTGGCCGGTCATCAGCAGCCCGTGGTCGTACTGGAAGGCGCGCACCGCGCCCTCGATGATCAGGCTGTTCGGGCCGCCCCAGAACGTGGTCAGGATGTGCGGGTAGCCCGCGTTCCAGGTGAACCGGCCGGCCGGCGGCTGGTACACGCTGGCCAGCTCGCCGGGGACCGTGCTGGGCAGTGCGGTGGCCGGGCTGGACGGCGTGAACGTCCGGGGCAGGTAGCCCAGCTGCGCCAGCAGTTCCTGCAGCCGCAGCGCGGACCAGCCGGCCGTGGACACCGTGCGGGTGACCGTCTTGGCCAGGTGGGCGCCAGCGGCCGACGTCAGCCCGGTCTGGCCGCCGGGCAGGCGCACCCGGAGCTGGCTGCCCGGCTGGAGCGGCCAGGCCGGGGTGAAGGTCAGCGTGGCGCCGCCGCGCTTCCACCGGCCGGCCACCGCGGGCTTGACCACGGGCAGCGGCGAGGAGGTGGCGAGCGGGGCGGACAGCTCGATGGTGATGGGGGCGGCACCGTTGGCATGGCTGGTGCGCCCGCCCTCGGTGACCGAGAGCACCTGCAGCGGCCCGGATGGGCTGGGAGTCGGCGAGGCGGTCGTGGCCGGCGTGGCCGAGATCAGGGTGGTCCGGCCAGGCCGGGCCGTGCCCAGCGTGGTCGCCACCGTGCCGGCCACCGCGAGCACCCCGACGATCCCGGTCGCCAGCACCGCGATCCGGCGGCGGTTGGGCCCGGTCCCGCTGCTGGCATCGCCCTTGGCCCCCTGGGCCGCCAGCAGGGCCAGCGGCCCCCGAATCCAGCCTGGTGTCTGCACAGTCCGCTCCCTCTCCTGCCATTCCGCTGACGATCACCTCACCCGCGGCCCCCGCCGCCAGTGAGCCCGGCCACAGTCCTGCCCGACGCGGTCCGCAGGCTCAGAGCCAGTCCTTGCGGCGGAACACGACGAAGAGCCCTGCGGACAGCGCCACCATCACCACAGTGGATACCCAGAAACCCGCAGTATGCCCGAAACCTGGATAAGGCACATTCTGCCCGTAAAAACCCGTCACTGCCGTCGGTACCGCGATGATCGCGGCCCAGCTCGTCACCTGCTTCATGATGACGTTGAGGCGGTTCCCGCGGACGGTGAGGTGGGTCTCCAGGATCGTCGTGACCAGGTCGCGGAGTGACTCCGTCCACTCGGTCGCGCGGAGCACGTGATCGTAGACATCGTGGAAGTAGGGCAGCATCTCCCCGGGCACCACGTGCAGGTCACGCCGGAGCAGGCTATTGAGGACCTCGCGCATGGGCAGCACTACACGCCGGAGCGTGACCAGGGATTTACGCAGCTCGTAGGTGCGCCGCTGCATCTCCTTATCCCGGGGGTCGTCGTCGAAGAGCTGGCCCTCCAGCGCCTCGATCTGGCTGTCCAGCGCCTGGACGGCCTCGAAGTGGGTGTCCACCACGTAGTCGAGCAGCCCGTGCAGCAGGAAGCTCACCCCGTACGGGGTCAGGTCGGGCGAGCTGTCCCAGCGCCGGGCGACCGCGTCGATGTCGAACCGCTCGCTGCGCCGCACGGTGACCAGGGCCCGGGACGTCACGAACGCGTCCACCTCGCAGGTCTCCAGCTCGCCCGTGCCCTCGTTCAGCGCGACCGCGTAGGAGGTCACGAACAGGTGCGTGTCGTAGCGGTCCAGCTTGGCCCGCTGGTGCTCGTGCACCGCGTCCTCCACCGCGAGGGGGTGCAGGCCCAGTTCCTCGCTGATCGTGGCCAGGTCGGCGGCGCTGGGCTCGCACAGGTCGAACCAGATGACGGCGTCCTCCTCGGCGAGGTAGTCAGACACCTTGGCGACCGGGAAGCCCTCGTCCGCCAGGGTCCCGTTCCGGTACAAGCGGGTTCGCGGCATGCTGGCCAAGATAGGTGGCCGGCCGGCCACCTGGCATCATCGGGCGTATGACGGTCATCAAGATCAACGCGATCACCGTGCCGGCCGGCAGCGGGGACGAGCTGGCCCGGCGGTTCGCGGCCCGGGCCGGCGCCGTGGACAACCAGGACGGCTTCGAGGGGTTCGAGCTGCTCAAGCCCACCGATGAGCGGACCACCTGGCTGGTGGTAACCCGGTGGCGGGACGAGGCGGCGTTCGGCGCCTGGCTGCACTCCCCCGCGTTCGGGCACGGGCACCGATCGGCGTCCGAGCGGGAGGGCGGGCCGGCGGCACCGCCGGTCGGCGTGTCCAGCGAGCTGTGGTCCTACGAGCCGGCTGGGGGCTCGGCCGGCCCGGCCGGTTCCGGCGGGCACAGCTGAGGGCCGGGGCGGTGCGCGGCACGGTGCTGCCGCCAGGGACCGTGACCACCCCGGCCGTCCTGGTGGACGCGGCGGTGCTCGACGCCAACCTGCGCGGCATGGCGGACAGCGCCGCGCGCCGCGGGATCACCCTCCGGCCGCACGCCAAGACACACAAGTCGGCCGAGGTGGCGCAGCGCCAGCTGGCCGCGGGCGCGGCCGGCCTCTCGGTGGCCACCCTCGGCGAGGCGGAGGCATTCGCGGACGCCGGGATCGGCGACATCTTCATCGCCTACCCCCTCTGGCCGGACGCGGGCCGGGCCGCGCGGCTGCGCGAGCTGGCCGCCCGGATCCGGCTGTCGGTCGGGGCCGACTCGGTGCCCGCAGTGCACCGGCTGGCCGCCGCCCAGGCCCCGGTCCGGGTGCTGGTCGAGGTGGACTGCGGGCTGGCCCGCAGCGGCGTCGCCCCGGCGGACGCGGGCCGGATCGCGGCCGCGGCGGCGCGGGCCGGGCTGCCGGTCGACGGCGTGTTCACCTTCCCCGGGCACAGCTACGCGCCGGGCGCTCCGGGCCCGGCCGCCCGCGACGAGGCCACCGCGCTGGCCGCCGCGGCCGCCAGCCTGGAGGCGGCCGGCCTGCCCTGCCCGGTGCGCAGCGGCGGGTCCACGCCGAGCGCCGGGCTGTCCGCGGGCCCGGCGAGCGGCGGCCCGGTCACCGAGCTGCGGCCCGGGGTCTATGCCTTCAACGACGCGCAGCAGGTCGTCCTGGGCAGCGCCACGCTGGACCAGGTGGCGCTCACCATCCAGGCCACCGTGGTCAGCGTGCCCGCCGCGGACCGGTTCATCCTCGACTCCGGGGCCAAGGTGCTCGGCCCGGACCGCCCGGCCTGGGTGCCCGGCCACGGCCTGCTGCCGGGCTACCCGGACGCGGTCATCACCGGGCTGTGGGAGCACCACGCCGTGGTGCGCATGGCGCCGGAGGCGGGCCCGCTGCCGGCGGCCGGTGACCAGGTCACCGTCATCCCGAACCATGTGTGCACCGTGGTCAACCTGGTGGACTGCCTGCACGTGGTCACCGATGGCGCGGTGACCGCCCGCTGGCCGGTGACGGCCCGCGGCCGCAACACCTGAGCCCCCGGCGGCCCCGGTCCGGGGGCCGCGGGCCGCCCGCGGCGGGTCAGAGCACCCAGCGGGAGGCGGCGGCGATCTCCTCCTCGGTCTTGCCCTCGGCCAGGGCGATCTCCGCCCGGCGGGCGGCGGTGAAGCCGGCCAGCAGTTCCCCGCCCAGGGCGGCGCGCAGGTCGGCGCTGGCCTCCAGGGCCTGGACCGCCTCGGCCAGGCTGCCCGGCAGCCGGGGCAGCTGCCCCGCCTGCGGGTGGCCGGGAGCACCCGGGTCGCCGCTGACCTCCGGCGGCAGGGTGGCCTTCTGGTCGGTGCCGGCCAGCGCCACCGCCAGCACCGCGCCGACCACCAGGTACGGGTTGGCACTGCAGTCGAAGCACTTGAGCTCCAGGTTGGCGCTGTCCGGGTCGGCCGGGCTGGCCTCGATGAAGCGCAGCGCCGCCTCCCGGTTCTCCGTCCCCCAGACCTGGAACACGCCGGCCCAGCGGGACGGCTGCAGCCGCAGGTAAGAGCCGGGGGTGGGCGCGCCGATGGCGAGCAGCGCGGGCAGGCCGCCCAGCAGCGTGGCCGCGATCGACTCTCCGCGGCCGGTCATCCCGTGCGGGCCGGGGCCACCGGCCAGCAGGTTCTGCCCGCCGCTCCAGAAGCTGGCGTGCAGGTGCCCGCCGTTGCCCACGTTGCCGGCCAGCACCGCCGGGGCGAACGCGGCCCGCATGCCGTGCCGGGCCGAGACCGCCGAGATGATCAGCTTTACCAGCACGTTGGTGTCCGCGGCGGACACCGGGTCCTGGGCGGCCACCGAGACCTCGAACTGCCCGGGGCCGAACTCCGGGTGCAGCTGCTCGACCCGCACCCCGGCCGCCTCCAGGCTGTCCAGCACGTCCCGGGCGTAGTCGGCCCCGTCCAGCAGCCGGGACAGCCCGTACCCCGTGCCGCCCACGGCGGGCACGAAGTCATCCTGGTCCAGCCCGACCATCCACTCCACCTCGAAGGCCATCAGCGCGCTGATGCCCTGGCTGAACCCGTTGGCCACCTGGGCGCGGGCGAACGAGCGCTGGCATCCGGCGTACACCGTGCCGTCCTGGTGGAACCGGTCCCCGGGCGCCCAGGCCCAGCCTTCCGGCGCGGGCAGCGCCGCGAAGTGATCCAGGTCCGGCACCATCCGCAGGTCGCCGTCCGGCTTGTCCAGCGGCGAGTCCGCGTTGATCCCGCCCATGCTGTCGAACGCGTCGATCACCGGCGAGAAGCCGAGACCGGACCGGGCCGCCCTGGCCAGCCCGGCCAGCGACACCGCCTTGACCCGGGCCGCGCCGCTGTTATCGATGAAGGTGGTGGCGACGCCGCTGACCTCCTCGGCGAGCTGGCGCTGGAGTGCCTGCGCGCGCCGCTCGTCGGCGGCGCGCTCATCCTCGCCGCGGTACCGGCTGTATGGCCGTGGCATGCTTGCTTCCCTTCCTGCGGACGGTGTTCCGCCACAGCTTCCCAGAAGTGCTGGCTCTGCTGGCCCGGGGGCCGACCCCGGGCCAGCAGAGCCAGCGTGCCGCGCAGGTCAGGAGCGGAGGGTGCCTTCGGCCGGGAGCTGGCCGGTGGCCGACGCGCCCCCGCTGGACAGTCCCTCGGCGCTGGTCAGCAGCTCGCCGGCCCGCTGGGTGGCGGCCGGGCGGGCCAGCACCCCGACGATGCCGATCAGCAGCCACGCGATGGCCACGGCCGGCCCCACCAGGCCACGCCGGCCGGCAGCGGCCAGACGTTCCGGAACAGGGTGTAGCCGAGCACGATGATGCCGAGCACCGGGATGATGATCTCCCACCGCCTCACCTGCGTCTGGCCGGTGAAGAACACCAGCCGGACCATCCCGATCGTGGCCAGGACGTACACCACCAGCAGGATCAGCGTCCCGATCGTGCCGCTCTCCAGGAACAGGGTGAACGGGTTGCTGCGCAGGATGAACCAGGTGAACGCGATGATCAGGTACACGGCCACCGCGACGGCCATGGTCGCACCGGTCGGGGTGCGGCGCCGGTCCGAGACACGGGCCAGCCGGGCGGGCAGGATGCCGTCCCGCCCCATCGCGAAGGACAGCCGGGCGGCGCCGACGGTGCTGGCCAGCGCGCAGCCGAACGCCGAGATCATCGCGCCCGCGGTGATGAGAGTGCCCAGCCAGGACGCCACGTAGCTGGTGCCCAGGTCGCCGATGAGGGACGTGGAGTTGATGAACGCGGTGACGCCCTTGGCCGAGGTGCCGAAGCCCATCACCTCGACGGCGGTGACCACGACGAAGTAGATGCCGCCGAAGATGGCCACGCCGAGGATGGCCCGCGGGATGTCCCGGTTGGGATGGTGGGTCTCCTCGCCGAGGGTCGAGGACGCCTCGAACCCGGCGAACGACAGGAAGCCGAACACCACGCCGAGGAAGATCGTGGACAGCGGCGTGCCGGACGGCATCTTGAACACCGACCAGTCCACGCCGAGCCCGTTCGGGGCGTCGTGGTTGGCCAGCTTGACGAAGACGACGACGGTGACGATCAGGATCAGCGTCACGGTGACCGCCTCCGCGGCCAGCAGCAGCCGGGTGCCGCCCCGGGCCGGGGTGACCGCGATCCACCACACGATCACCATGCCGATGGCGCCGAGCAGGAACCCCGACCAGGTCGGCGGGTTCTTCCAGACGCCGAGCGCGTCCAGGAAGTTCGCCGCGAACCGGCCGCCGGCCATCGTGGTGACCACCGCGTAGAACACGTAGGTGCCGGTCAGCGCCCAGCCGGAGATGACACCGGCCCGCGGCCCGAGCGTCGCCCCGACGAACCCGTACACCGACCCGGAGTGGTGGAAGCGCTGGGTGAGCCGGACGAACGTGTAGGCCACCAGCAGCACCCCGACGAAGGCCAGGGCGAACGCCACCGGCACCGCCCGGCCCACGGTCGTCGCCGTGCCCTGCGGGTTGATGCTGGCCGCCATGGACGGCGCCATCAGGGCCAGCGAGATGCCGATGGCCTCCCACACGCTCAGGTTGCGGTGCAGCGTCCGCTGCCCGGTCTCGCTAGTGCTGGCCGCCATCCGTTCCGCACCTCCCCTGGCCGGCGGCCGTCCCGCGGCCCGCCTGGCCGTTCACGTCGCCGCCGTCCGCGGTACCGACTGGTGAGCCGATGATGCGCCAGCGCTGCCGCCGGGCACAAGATCTAATTCCGGGTATTTGGGGCCGTCGAGCGCGCCGGTGAGCGCGCGCAGCACCTGCCGGGCCTGCGCCAGCTGGCCCGCGGTGAGGCCGGCCGCGGCCAGCCGGGCCGCCCGGTCCCGGTCGCCGTCCGCGTTGAGCGCCTCGAGCTGGCGGAGCCCGTCCGCGGTGAGCCGCAGCAGCGGTGAGCGCCGGTGCCCGGGGTTGGGCACCAGCGCCACGCAGCCGGCCGCGATCAGGTCGTCGGCCACCCGCTGCACGCTCTGCCGGGACTGCCCGAGCCGCCGGGCGATGCCGGGCACCGTCACCGCCTCGTCCCGCAGCACGCTGAGCAGGTGCCAGCGGGCAGCCGTCTGCTGGTGCCGCTGCGCGATCGCCTCGCTCGTCGCCCGGGACCGCCCGGCCAGCTCGTAGACGTCGGCGACGAGCAGCCGGTAGGCCTCCGCGGCTTGATCTGTCATATTGACAGTGTACTGTCTATTTGACAGCACACTGTCAATATTGGCGGCAAGGAGCACGGAAATGATCACCCGGATCTGGCATGGCTGGACCAGCAGCGCGGACGCGGACGCCTACCAGCAGTTGCTGGAGCAGGAAATCGCGCCCGGCATCGCCGGGCGCCACATCGCCGGGGTGCGCGGCCCCCGCCTGCTGCGCCGGGACATGGCCGGCGGCGAGGTGGAGTTCGTGACGATCATGAGCTTCCCCGGCTGGGACGCAGTCGCGGCGTTCGCCGGCCCCGACCCGCAGGTGGCGGTGGTGCCGCCCGCCGCCCGCCGGCTGCTGCGCCGGTTCGACGAGCGCTCCGCGCACTACGAGGTGGCCCTCCCCGCGGACATCTGATCAGGGGGCGATCAGGATGACGTCGAGGGTGCGCGGGCCGTGCACGCCCTCCACCCGTTCGAGTTCGATATCGCTGGTGGCGGACGGGCCGCTGATCCAGGTGAGCGGACGGCCCGGGTGCCAGCCGGGCGACGGCCTCGGGCACCAGCCCGACGACCTGGCCCGCCTCGATCAGGCACAGGTGGTAGTCGGGGACAGGGAGCGCGCGCCGGCCCTGCCCCGCCGAGCCGTCCAGCACGATGGTCCCGGTCTCGGCCACGGCGACCGCGGCGCGGGTGATCACGCCGTCGAAGGCGTCCAGCTCAGCAGCGGACAGCCCGTCGTCGGTCACCAGTTCAGCACCGGGAACCGCACCGGGCAGGTCCAGGCCCGGGCGGGACGACCACCGCCGCGCGCCCCGCTCGGCCAGCGCGGCGGCTGATCCGTCGCAGCACCTCCCCGGCCTCCGCCCGCCGGACGAGCGCCCGGTAGTCGGCCAGCCGCTCGGCCAGCAGGTCGAGCAGCGCGCCGGCGGTCGAGGTCGCCGCGGGTCCGGTACCCGTCCGGCGCGGCGTCGCCGTCCCCGGGGCCGACGTCAGCCGTAGCGCGGCCCGGATCCGCCCGAGCACCTCATCCCGCGCGCGTCACTGCCCCGGGGGGCGACCCCCGTGTTCGGCGCCACCATTCGCGGAACGTCTGGGCCGGCGGCACGGGCACGTCCCGGGCCGCGGTCCAGCCGGACAGCGGGGGCGGCAGCCGCCGGATCTTGCCGCCCCGGCTGGGCAGCCGCCCAGCCGCCCGGCCCGCTGCGCCGCACCGTACCGGGCCGGGCTGGCCATCACCCACGAGGCCGCGGCCATGGTCAGCGCCTCCGCCGCCGGCACCCGGGGCACGCGCCCGACCTCCTCGACGTGCCGGGCCCGCAGGTGCACCAGCACCGACGGGATGTCGATCTTCACCGGGCAGGCGTCGTAGCAGGCCCCGCACAGCGAGGACGCGTACGGCAGCGACGCGTTGTCCTCGATGCCGGTCAGCATGCGGGGTCAGGATCGCGCCGATCGGGCCCGGGTACACCGAGCCGTAGGCGTGCCCGCCGACCCGCTCGTACACCGGGCACACGTTCAGGCAGGCCGAGCAGCGGATGCAGTGCAGCGCCTGCCGGCCCGCCGGGTCGGCCAGGGCGGCCGTCCGCCCGTTGTCCAGCAGCACCAGGTGGAACTGCCTGCGGCCCGTCGCCGGGGGTCACCCCGGTCCACATCGAGGTGTACGGGTTCATCCGCTCGCCGGTGGACGAGCGGGGCAGCAGCTGCAGGAACACCTCCAGGTCATGCCAGGTCGGGCAGGACCTTCTCGATGCCCATCACGGTGATCAGCGTCTCGGGCAGGGTCAGGCACATCCGGCCGTTGCCCTCCGACTCGACCACGCACAGCGTGCCGGTCTCGGCGATGGCGAAGTTGGCCCCGCTGATGCCGACCCTGGCCGACAGGAACGTCTGGCGCAGGTGCAGCCGGGCCGCCTCGGCCAGCGCGGCCGGGCGCGTCGGTCAGCCCCGGGTCGACGTCGCCCATCTCGCGCAGGAAGATGTCCCGGATCTCGGCCCGGTTGCGGTGGATCGCCGGCACCAGGATGTGCGACGGCCGGTCGTGCCCGAGCTGGACGATCAGCTCGGCCAGGTCGGTCTCGATGCGGCGGTGATGCCCGGCCGCGGCGAGGGCGTCGTTGAGCCCGATCTCGTCGGTCACGATCGACTTGACCTTGACGACCTCGGTAGCCCCAGTCGCCTGGACCAGGCCGGTCGACGATCTGCGTTGGCCTCGTCGGCGTCGCGGGCCCAGTGCACGACGCCGCCGCGGGCGGTGACCTCGCGCTCCAGCTGCTCCAGGTAGCGGTCCAGGTGGGCCATGGTGCCGGCCTTGATCGCCTGGCCGGCGTCGCGCAGCTCCTCCCAGTCGGGCAGCTCGGCCACCACCGCGGCCCGCTTGGCCCGGATCGTGCGGTGGCCTTGCCCAGGTTGCGGCGCAGCTGGCTGTCGGCCAGCGCGCGGCGCGCCGCCACCGGGAACGGCTCGGCGCCGCGCAGGTGGCCCACCCCGCGCGGGGCGGTCGGCATGCCCAGGAACGTGCCGCCCGGGCCGGTCACCGGGCACCGCCGCTGCCGGCGCGGCTCGGTCGAGGCCAGGATCTCGGCCAGGTGCACGGTCCGGACGCCCGGCCCGCAGCCGGGACAGGCCGCCGCCGATGTGCATCAGGCACGAGCTGTCCCCGGCGGTGCACACCTCGGCGCCGGGTGGCAGCACGTTGCGCATCTTGTCGGCCAGCATCGCCGTGGACACGTCGGCGTTCTTCACCGCGAACGTGCCGCCGAAGCCGCAGCACACGTCGGCATCGGGCAGCTCGACCAGGTCGATGCCGCGCACCTGGCGCAGCAGCCGCAGCGGCCGGTCGCCGACCCGCAGCATCCGCAGCGAGTGGCAGGTCGGGTGGTAGGTGACCCGGTGCGGGTAGTAGGCGCCCGACGTCCTCGCACCCCCAGCACGTCGACCAGCAGCTCGGACAGCTCGTAGGTGCGGGCCGCGACCGCCTCGGCCCGCGGCGGCCAGCGCCTCGTCGCCGTAGCCGCCGGGCCACCATCGCGTGCTGGTGCCGGACCGACCCGGTGCACGAGCCGGACGGCGACCACGATCGCCTCGCACTCTGCGAAGACGTCCGACGTAACGCCGCACCAGCGGCAGTGCCTCCCGCTGGTACCCGGTGTTGACGTGCATCTGCCCGCAGCAGGTCTGGGCGGCCGGGAACTCCACCTGGTGCCCGAGCCGCTCCAGCAGCGCCACCGTCGCCTGCCCGGCGTCCGGGAACAGCGTGTCGGCCAGGCAGGTCACGAACAGGGCAATGCGCATGCGGGTTATCCTGCCGTGCCACTGGCCGCGGCCCCGCTGGCGGCCCCCGGCCGACGCGGGCTCGGGGGCGGCACGGACCTTCCGGGAACGCCGGGCGCGGCCCTGGCTGGAGGCCCGGACCACCAGGTCGGGCTCGAACACGACCTGGCGGTGCCGGTGCGTCCCGTCGCCGAGGGCCTCCTCGATGAGCAGCTGGGCTGCGGCCCGGCCGAGCTGGTGCCGGGGCTGGCGCACCGAGGACAGCGGGACGGCCGCCGCGGCCGCGAAGTCCACGTCGTCGTAGCCGACGATGGCGATGCCGTCCGGCACCCGGATCCGGCGGCTGGTCAGCTCCTGCAGCACCCCCAGGGCGAGCAGGTCGTTCGCGCAGAAGACGGCGGTGGGCCGGATCTCGGGCGGCAGGTCCGCGAGCATGGCGGCCGCCTTCTGCCCGGCCGACACGTTCAGCGCCGGTGTTTCCGCCACGTGCAGGTCCCCGGGAGCGCGCCCGGCCCGTTCCAGGGCCCGGACCGCCCCCTCCCGCCGGTCGCTCACCTGCCGGATACTCAGCGGCCCGCCGACGAACGCGATCCGCTCGTGCCCCGCCTCCAGCAGGTGGGACACGGCCAGGTCGCCGCCGAGCACGTCGTCTACCGACACCGAGCACTGCCCGCGGGACGGCGACCGGCTGTCCACCAGCACCACCGGGGTGCCCCGGCGCTGCACCCGGGCCAGCCGCGCGTCCGCGCCCGCCACCGGGGTGATCAGGATGCCCTGCACCCGGTGCTCCTCCAGGACCTCCAGGTAGCGGGACTCCTTGGCCTTCTGGTCGTCGCTGTTGCACAGGATGACGGCCAGCCCGGCCTCGCTGGCCTCGTCCTCCACCCCGCGGGCCACGTCGGTGAAGAACGGGTTGGCCACGTCGAGCACCACCAGGCCGATGGTCCGGCTGCGGCCCGCCCGCAGCTGGCGCGCCGACTCGTTCCTGATGAAGCCGAGCTGCTTGATCGCCGCCTGGACCCGGGTCCTGGTGGGCTCGGCCACCACCTCGGGCCGGTTCAGCACGTTCGAGACCGTGCCGACGGAAACCCCGGCGAGGGCGGCGACTTCCCTGATGCTGACCGGCGTGTCCGCCACGGCTCCTCCTGTGTCCGGTCAGTGTCGTGGCGCCCGTTACGCGCCGTCAACCGGGCGCCGCCGCAGTGATCCTGTCGCGGACCCGAAACCTGTCTGTAACGATTCGATCATCGCGGTTCGGGACCTATTGACACGATCGTTACTTCACCTGAAACTGCTTTTCACTGAGTTGAAACGTTATAGCAGATCTGCCTTCCGGGCCAGTACCGGCGGGTATCCGGCCCCAGCGCACGAGGAGGTGGCAGGCCGTGACGACTGGCGGCGAGGACCCGGCCGCGGACGTACCCGGCGCGGCGGCTCATCCGCCCGCGGGTGACCGGACCACCCCGGACGGCGCCGCGGCCGCGGCGCCCCCGAGCGGCGGGACCACCCCGGACACGGCCCCCCCGAGCGGCGGGACCACCCCGGGCGCGGCGTCCGCGAGCGCTGGCCCCCTATCCGGGGCCAGCGGGGCCGCCTGCCCGGCCGCGAGCGCCGTTGACGTCACGCCGGTGCTGGCGCTGCACGAGGTCGCGAAGTCGTTCGGCGCGGTGCAGGCGGTGGTCAGCGGCAGCATCGACCTGTACGCCGGTGAGGCGCACGCGCTGGTCGGCGAGAACGGCGCGGGCAAGTCGACGATGGTGAAGATGCTGGCCGGGGTGCACCGGCCGGACTCCGGGGCGCTGCTGATCGACGGCCAGCCGGTCACCCTGCACGGGCCCGCGGACGCCCAGCGCGCCGGGATCGCGGTCATCTACCAGGAGCCGACCCTGTTCCCCGACCTGTCCGTCGCGGAGAACATCTTCATGGGCCGCCAGCCGCTGGTGGCCGGGCGGCGCATCGACCGGCGGCGGATGAACGCGGCGGCGGCCGAGTTGTTCGGGCGGCTCGGGGTCCGGCTGGACCCGGGCCGGATCAGCCGCGGCCTGTCCATCGCCGACCAGCAGATCGTGGAGATCGCGAAGGCGCTGTCGCTGGACGCCCGGGTGATCGTGATGGACGAGCCGACCGCGGCGCTGTCCGCGGCCGAGGTGCACCGGCTGTTCGACGTGGTGCGCACGCTGCGCACAGCCGGGGCGGCGGTCCTGTTCATCTCGCACCGGCTGGAAGAGGTCTTCGCCATCTGCCAGCGGGTCACCGTGATGCGCGACGGCAAGCACGTGCTGAGCAGCGAGCTGGCCGGGATGACCGCCGAGGACCTGGTGCGCGCGATGGTCGGCCGGGACATGGAGGCCCGCGAGGCGGGCGGGCGCGCCGCGCCCGGCGAGCCGGTGCTGGTGGTAGAGCGGCTGACCCGGGAAGGGGTGTTCACCGACATCTCGCTGCAGGTCCGGGCGGGCGAGATCGTCGCCCTGGCCGGCCTGGTCGGGTCGGGCCGCAGCGAGGTGGCCCGGGCGGTGTTCGGCATCGACTCCTACGACGCGGGCCAGGTGCTGATGCGCGGCCGGGGCCTGCACCGCGCCTCCCCCACCGCCGCGATGGCCGCCGGGATCGGCTTCGTCCCCGAGGACCGCCGCCAGCAGGGGCTGGTCATGGACATGTCGGTGCAGCAGAACATGGCCCTGGCCTCACTCCGCCGGCTGCGCCGGGGCGGCCTGGTCAGGTCGGCGGCCGAGCGCTCGTTCGCCGCTGACTGGGCGGTCCGGCTCAACCTCAAGTACGGCCGGCTGGGCGACCCGGTGTCCCGGCTGTCCGGCGGCAACCAGCAGAAGGTCGTGCTGGCCAAGTGGCTGGGCCGCCGCCCGTCGCTGCTCATCGTGGACGAGCCGACCCGCGGCATCGACATCGCCACCAAGGCGGAAGTGCACCGGCTGCTGGCCCGGCTGGCCGGGGAAGGAGTCGCCATCCTGATGATCTCCTCGGAACTGCCCGAGGTACTCGGTGTCGGGGACCGCATCCTGGTGATGCGGGAAGGACGGCTGACCGCGGAGTTCAGCCACGCCGAGGCGTCGGAAGAGAAGATCATCGCTGCGGCGACCGGCCAGTTGCAGGGGCAGGCGTCATGACCGCGGCGGTAACCGAGCGGCCGGGCCCGGCGGGCGCCCCGCCGGGGCCGGCTCCCGCAGGCTCACCGAGCGGGTGTTCCGGATCCGCGAGTCCGGCATCATCGCCGTGCTGATCGTGTTCGTGGCGGTCACCACGAGCATCCAGCCGTCGTTCCTCAACGAGCAGAACATCCAGTTCATGCTGATCAACACGACCGTCTACGCGCTGCTCGCGCTGGGCGAGACGATGGTGGTGATCAGCCGGAACGTGGACCTGTCCATCGGCTCGGTGCTGGGCCTGTCCGCGTACGTCTCCGCCGGGATGTTCGGGCATCACCCCGGTATCCCGATCCCGGTGGTCTTCCTGATCGGCCTGGGCATCGGGCTGGCCTGCGGGATCGCGAACGGGCTGATGGTGGCGATCGGCCGGGTGCCGAGCCTGGTGGTCACCCTGGCCACGCTGTACATCATCCGGGGCATCGACATCCTCATCGTCGGCGGCAACGAGGTGGTGGCCCAGTCGCTGCCGCCCGGGTTCACCAACATCCCGCGGGCGACCGTGTTCGGCGTGCCGTACCTGGCCATCGCCATCGCCGTGGTGATCGGGATCGGCGCCTATTACCTGCGGTCCTACCGGTCCGGCCGGGATCTGTACGCGATCGGCTCCAACCCGGAGGCGGCGCGGCTGGCGGGCATCCCGGTCGGGCGGCGTATCTTCACCGCGTTCACGGTCAGCGGCGCCATCGCCGGGCTGGCCGGCGTGCTGTGGGCCGCGCAGTACCAGACCATCGACTCCACCGCCGGGACCGGTTACGAGCTGACCGTCATCTCCGCGGTGGTGGTCGGCGGCGTGGCCATCTTCGGTGGCAGTGGCAGCGCGGTCGGCGCGGCCGTCGGCGCCCTGCTGCTGTCCGCGATCGCCTCGGCGCTGAACGTGCTGGGGATCTCCCAGCTGTGGCTGGAGGCCATCTCCGGGTTCCTGCTGCTGGTGGCCATCACCCTCGACCGCGTCATCTCCCTGCAGCTGATGGCGGCCCTGCGGCGAAGGAGCGCTGGCGTTGGAACCTGACCTGAACCGGAACACGGCGGGCCCGGACACGGCGGGCGCGGCCGGGACGGCGGCCCCGGATTCGGCCGGCCCGGCGGGGACGGCCGCCCCGGCCGGGTGGCGGGACCGGCTCGGCCCGGTGGCCCGCGGCTCGCTGCGCTGGGAGAGCGGCCTGGGGCTGCTGGTGATCGCGATCATCATCTTCGGCGCGGTGACCTCCCCGCAGTTCCTGACCGGCGGCAACTTCTTCAATACCGGGGTGACCTCCGGCGAGATCGCGATCATGGCGCTGCCCATGACGCTGATCATCATCAGCGGCGAGATCGACCTGTCGGTGGCCTCGATCCTGGGCATGTCCAGTGCCCTGCTCGGCTACCTGTGGAGCCACCACTGGCCCATGCTGGCCATCTTCGTGGTGGTCGCGCTGGCCGGGATCGTGGCCGGCCTGATCAACGGCCTGCTGGTCACCCGGGTCGGGCTGCCGTCGCTGGCGGTGACCATCGGCACCCTCGCGCTGTTCCGGGGGGTGGCGCTGATCCTGCTCGGGGCCAACACGGTCTCGAACTTCCCGTCCGGGTACACCAGCATCGGCGTCAACCCGCTGCCGGGGACCCAGATCCCCTGGAACGTGGCCATCTTCGTGGTGCTGGCCGTGATCTTCGGCATCGTGCTGCACTTCACCGCGACCGGGCGGTCCATCTACGCCATGGGGTCGAGCCCGGAGGCCGCCCTGTTCGCCGGGATCCGGGTCAAGCGGGTCAAGACCTCGCTGTACGTGGTGTCCGGCCTGGTCTGCTCGCTGGCCGGGGTGCTGTGGACGTTCCGGCTGGCCACGGCGGTGCAGAACAACGGCCTCGGCCTGGAACTGGACGTGGTGGCGGTCGTGCTGCTCGGCGGGGTGTCCATCTTCGGCGGCAAGGGCTCGCTGGGCGGCGTGGTGCTCGCGGTGATCGCGTTCGCGGGCCTGCAGAACGCCCTGCTGCTGACCAACTTCAACCAGGAGGCCACCGGCATCGTCATCGGGGCGCTGCTGCTGATCAGCGTGTTCGCCCCGAATGTCGCGGCGCTGCGCCGGGGCCGGCTGCCCCGGTGGTTCCGCGCCCGCCGCGGCGGGCCGTCCGGCGCGGTGCCCCAGCCCGTGGGGGCGGCTCATGAATGAGCGCGCCCCCGGAGACACCCGTGAGCCCCGGAGCTACCCATGAATGAGCGCGGTCAGGGGGACATCCGGCACGACCGCGCCGCGTCCCACGGCCGGCCACAACCCGGCCGGCCATCCCGGCGTGGCCCGTGAGCCACGCAGCCAGCGCGTGGCCGGGCGGCCACGCACCCACCGCGTGGCCCGCGGGCCACGCACCCATCCGTGGCCAGTGAGCCACGCATCCCATCGCTGTCGTCAGCTGAAGTGTCGTTGAAAGGATTCAGAGCATGAGACGTTCTGCCAGACGGGCGCTGTGGGGCCCGGTCGTGCTGCTCAGCGCCTCGGCCGTGCTGGCCGCCTGCAGTTCCTCCGGTAACTCCGGTTCCTCGGGGGCCTCCTCGTCTTCCTCGTCCTCCTCCTCGTCCGGCGCGGCGTCGGGCTCGCTGAAGAAGGGCCTCAAGGTCTTCGTCATCCCGAAGAACCTGGGCAACCCGTACTTCACCACCGCGGACAGCGTGAACTCGGGCGGCGCCCTGGCCGCCCTGGGGACGCTGGGCGAGTCGGGCAGTGAGACCAGCGGGACCGCCGCCACCCCGGCCTCCGAGCTCCCGGCCATCCAGGCCGCGATCACCAAGGGGGCGAACGCGCTCATCGTGTCGGCCACCGACCCGACCGCGCTCTGCCCCACGCTCAAGTCGGCCATGGCCAAGGGCATCACCGTGGTCACCTACGACTCGGACGCGCCGACCTGCCGGAGCCTGTTCGTCAACCAGGCGTCCACCGCCCAGATCGGGACGAGCGAGGTGGACCTGCTGGCCAAGGAGATCCACGACAGCGGTGAGATCGGCATCGTGTCCGCGGCCGCCTCGGCGACCAACCAGAACGCCTGGATCGGGTACATGAAGCAGGAGCTGAAGAAGTACCCGAAGATGAAGCTGGTCTCGACCGTCTACGGCAACGACGACCCGACCACCGCCACCCAGGTGACCCAGGGCCTGCTGCAGCACTACCCGAACCTGAAGGGCATCATCTCCCCCACCACGGTCGGCATCCTGGCCGCGGCGCAGGTGGTGGACTCCTCCAAGTACAAGGGCAAGGTCGTGGTGACCGGCCTGGGCACGCCTAACTCGATGAAGAAGTACGTGGCCGACGGCACCGTCCCCGCGTTCGAGCTGTGGAACCCGGCCGACCTCGGCTACCTGGCCGCCTACGCGGCCGTCAACCTCGCGTCCAAGACGATCACGGGAGCGTCCGGGCAGTCGTTCACCGCGGGCAAGCTCGGCAAGTACACCGTCGGCGCCGACAGCACGATCCTGCTCGGCCCGCCGTTCGTGTTCACCAAGGCCAACGTCAACAACTTCAACTTCTGACCGCACGACGGCTGCTGATCATGAGTTAGGTGCCGTCCGGACGGCACCAATCCCATGATCATGCCGCCGGGAACCGGTCCCGGGCCGCGCCGCTGGCTCGCCTGCCACGGCGCGGCCCCGGGAACCGGAGGGAGAGGGATCACGGTGGAGCGGGTCTGCTTCCTTGGCCGGGTCCGGCCGGAGCGGCTGGCGGAGTACCGCGAGCGGCACGCCGCGGTCTGGCCGGAGATGCTCGATGCGCTGCGCGCGGCCGGGTGGGCGAACTACTCGCTGTTCCTGACCGGCGAGGGGCTGCTCATCGGCTACCTGGAGACCGATGACTACGCGGCCGCCCTGCAGGCGATGGCGCGGGCCCCGGTGAACGGGCGGTGGCAGGCGGAGATGGCGGAGTTCTTCACCGACCTCGGCGGCCTGCCTCCCGACCAGGGCTTCCTCCGCGTGCAAGAGATCTTCCACTGTGATTGACCGCAGATCAGCCGCTGCCTGGAGATGACGAGACATGCCTGACCTGACCGCCGTGAAGAACGCCCTCCGGGCGCAGCGGATCGAGCTGCCGTCCTGGGCGTTCGGCAACACCGGGACCCGGTTCAAGGTGTTCGCCCAGCCCGGGGTGCCGCGCACCCCGCAGGAGAAGATCGACGACGCGGCACAGGTGCACCGGTTCACCGGGGTGGCGCCCACCGTCGCGGTGCACATCCCGTGGGACAAGGTGGACGACTACGCCGCCCTGGCCGCCTACGCCCGGGAACAGGGCGTCGAGGTCGGCACGGTCAACGCCAACGTGTTCCAGGACGACGACTACAAGCTGGGCAGCGTCTGCCACCCGGATCCCGCGGGTGCGCCGCAAGGCCCTGGCGCACCTGCTGGAGTGCGTCGACATCATGGACGCGACCGGCTCGCGGGACCTCAAGCTGTGGTTCGCGGACGGCACCAACTACCCCGGGCAGGACTCCATCGCCGCCCGGCAGGACCGGCTGGCCGAGGCGCTCGACGCGGTGTACGCAGCGGCTGTCGGCCAGCCAGCGGCTGATCCTGGAGTACAAGCTGTTCGAGCCGGCCTTCTACACCACCGACGTGCCGGACTGGGGCACGGCCCACACGCACTGCCTGCGGCTGGGCGAGCGGGCCAAGGTGTGCGTGGACACCGGGCACCACGCGCCGGGCACCAACATCGAGTTCATCGTGGCCGTCCTGCTGCGGGCCGGGAAGCTGGGCGCGTTCGACTTCAACTCCCGGTTCTACGCCGACGACGACCTGATGGTGGGCGCGGCCGACCCGTTCCAGCTGTTCCGCATCCTCTTCGAGGTGTCCTCGGCCGGGGGCTTCGACGCCTCGGCGCGGGCATCGCGTTCATGCTCGACCAGTGCCACAACATCGAGCCGAAGATCCCGGCCCAGATCCGCTCGGTCATGAACGTCCAGGAGGCCACGGCCAAGGCGCTGCTGGTCGACACGGCCGCGCTGGCCGCCGCCCAGCAGGCCGGGGACGTGCTCGGCGCGAACGCCGTGCTCATGGATGCCTACAACACCGACGTCCGGCCGCTGCTCGGCGGAACTCCGCGAGGACATGGGCCTGGATCCCGATCCCATCGCGGCCTACCACCGGTCCGGCTACGCCGAGAAGATCGTCGCCGACCGGGTCGGCGGCACCCCCGCGGGCTGGGGCAACTGACCGTCCCGCCCAGTGACGTCCCAGTCCCCCGGAAGGAGCATCACGCCATGACCCAGGCGCCCGAAGTCAGCGAGCTGCTGGCCCGCAGCAACCGGCTCGGGTCGGACCCGCGCAACACCAACTACGCCGGCGGCAACACCTCCGCGAAGGGGCACGGTCACCGACCCGGTGACCGGCGAGCCGGTCGAGCTGCTGTGGGTCAAGGGGTCCGGCGGCGACCTCGGCACGCTGACCGAGGCCGGGCTGGCCGTGCTCCGGCTGGACCGGCTCCGCGCCCTGGTCGGCGTCTACCCGGGGGTGGACCGCGAGGACGAGATGGTCGCCGCGTTCGACTACTGCCTGCACGGCAAGGGGGGCGCGGCCCCGTCCATCGACACCGCCATGCACGGCCTGGTGGACGCCCCGCACGTGGACCACCTGCACCCGGACTCGGGGATCGCGCTCGCCACCGCGGCCGACGGCGAGGCGCTGACCCGGGACTGCTTCGGCGACCGGGTGCCGTGGGTGCCGTGGCGGCGGCCCGGCTTCCAGCTCGGCCTGGACATCGCCGCGGTGGCGCGGGACAACCCGGACGCGATCGGCGTGATCCTCGGCGGCCACGGCATCACCGCGTGGGGCGCGACCAGCGACGAGTGCGAGGCGCACTCGCTGGAGATCATCGCGACCGCGCAGCGGTACATCGACGAGCACGGCGCGGCCGAGCCCGTTCGGCCCGCTGCTCCCCGGCTACGAGCCGCTGCCCGAGGCCGAGCGGCGCGCCGCGGGCCGCGGCCCTCGCCCCGCTCCTCCGCGGCCTGGCCTCGCACCGACCGCCGCAGGTCGGCCACTTCACCGACCGCCCGGAGGTGCTGGACTTCCTGGCGCGCGAGAAGCACCCGGCGCTGGCCGCGCTCGGCACCTCCTGCCCGGACCACTTCCTGCGCACCAAGGTGCGGCCCATGGTGCTCGACCTGCCGCCGTCCGCGCCGCTCGAGGAGGTCGCCGCCCGGCTCCGCGAGCTGCACGCCGCCTACCGGGAGGACTACCGCGCCTACTACGAGCGGCACGCGGACGCCGGACTCGCCGCCGATGCGCGGCGCGGACCCGGCGATCGTGCTGGTGCCCGGCGTCGGCATGTTCAGCTTCGGCGCGGACAAGCAGACCGCGCGGGTGGCGGGCGAGTTCTACGTCAACGCGATCAACGTGATGCGCGGCGCCGAGGCGGTCTCCGCCTACCCCCCGATCCCGGAGAGCGAGAAGTTCCGCATCGAGTACTGGGCGCTGGAAGAGGCCAAGCTGCGGCGCCGGCCCAAGCCCAAGCCGCTGGCCGGCCGGGTGGCGCTGGTCACCGGGGGCGGCTCCGGCATCGGCCGGGCCATCGCGCAGCGGCTGGCCGCCGAGGGCGCCTGCGTGGTGGTCGCCGACCGGGACGGCGCCGGCCGCGCAGAAGGTCGCGCGAGGCCAGCTCGGCTCGCGCGGACGTCGGCGCGTCGCGGTCACCGCGGACGTCACCGACGAGGACAGCGGTGGCCGGCCGCGTTACCGGCAGGCGGCGCTGGCGTTCGGCGGGGTCGACCTGGTGGTCAACAACGCCGGGCTGTCGATCTCCCAGCCGCTGCTGGAGACCAGCCTGGACGACTGGGACCTCCAGCACGACGTGATGGCCCGGGGCTCGTTCCTGGTCGCCCGGGAGGCGGCGCGCGATCATGCAGGCCCAGGGCATGGGCGGCGACATCATCTACATCTGCAGCAAGAACGCGGTGTTCGCCGGGCCGAACAACGTGGCCTACGGCGCGGCCAAGGCCGACCAGGCGCACCAGGTCCGGCTGCTCGCCGCCGAGCTCGGCGAGCACGGCATCCGGGTCAACGGCATCAACCCCGACGGCGTGGTCCGCGGCTCCGGCATCTTCGCCGGGCGGCTGGGGCGCGCAGCGGGCCGCGGTGTACGGCGTGCCCGAGGAGGAGCTCGGCGCGTTCTACGCCCAGCGCACCCTGCTCAAGCGGGAGGTGCTGCCCGAGCACGTGGCCGCCGCGGTGGTCGCGCTCACCGCCGGCGACCTGGCCCTGACCACCGGCCTGCACATCCCGGTCGACGCGGGCGTGGCCGCGGCGTTCCTGCGGTGACGCGCCGGCGACCGACAGTCCGGGCGACGACCGAGTGCGCGGCCACGTGGCCGCGGTCGACCTCGGCGCGTCCGGCGGCCGGGTCATGGTCGGGCCGGGTCGGCGCCGGCAGCTGCGAGCTGGATGAGGTGCACCGGTTCCCGCAACGAGCCGGTGACCGGGTGCTGGGCACCTGCACTGGGACATCCTGCGGCTGTACGCGGACGTGCTCGACGGGCTGCGGGCCGCGGCGCGGGCCGTTCGACCTGGCCAGCGTCGGCATCGACTCCTGGGGCGTGGACTACGGCCTGCTCGACGCGGACGGGGCGCTGCTCGGCAACCCGGTGCACTACCGCGACGGCCGGACCGACGGCGTGGTCGACGAGGTGCAGGCCGGATCGCCGGCGGCCGAGCTGTACGCGGTCACCGGGATCCAGCAGCTGCCGTTCAACACGATCTACCAGCTCGCCGCGGCGGCGCGGACGCCGCAGCTCGACGCGGCGCGGACCCTGCTGCTGATCCCCGACCTGCTGGCCTACTGGCTCACCGGGGAGATCGGCGCGGAGCTGACCAACGCCTCCACCACCGCAGCTGCTCGACGTCCGGGCCCAGTCCTGGGCGACCGGCCTGATCGACCGGGCCGGGCCTGCCCGCCGCGGCTGTTCCCGCCGCTGCGCCAGCCGGGCAGCGTCATCGGGCCGCTGCGGCCCGACGTCGCTGGCCAGGCGGCCGGGCCGGCGCGGACGGCGCGCTGCCGGTGATCGCGGTCGGCTCGCACGACACCGCCTCCGCGGTGGTCGCCGTGCCGGCCGAGGGCCGCCGACTTCGCGTACATCTCCTGCGGCACCTGGTCCCTGGTCGGGGTCGAGCTGGACCGGCCGGTGCTGACCGAGGCGAGCCGGGCGGCCAACTTCACCAACGAGGCCGGGGTCGACGGCACGATCCGCTACCTGCGCAACGTGATGGGCCTGTGGCTGCTGCAGGAGTCGGTCCGCACCTGGGCCGGGGCCGGGCAGCCGGCCGGCGCTGGCGACGCTGCTGGGCGCGGCGGCGCGGGTCGCCGCCGCGGCAGGCCGTGGTCGACCCCGACGACCCGGTGTTCCTGCCGCCCGGCGACATGCCGGCCCGGATCGCGGCGGCGTGCCGCCGGACCGGCCAGCGGCCGCCGGCGGACCCGCCGGCGATCGTCCGGTGCATCCTGGACAGCCTGGCGCTGGCCTACCGGCGGGCCATCCGCGAGGCGCAGGAGCTGTCCGGGCAGCCGGTGGACACGGTGCACGTGGTCGGCGGCGGGGCCCGCAACGACCTGCTGTGCCAGCTCACCGCGGACGCCTGCGGGCTGCCGGTGGTGGCCGGCCCGGTCGAGGCCACCGCGCTCGGCAACGTCCTGGTCCAGGCCCGGGCGCTCGGCGCCGCGCCGGGCGACCTGGCCGGGATGCGCGCCCTGCTGCGCGCCACCCAGCACCTGCGCCGCTTCGAGCCTGCCGGCGGCGGGGCGGCCGCCTGGGATACCGCCGCCGCCCGGCTCTGCTAGCCCGGGGTGCCCCGGAACCCCCCCCGTGAGCAAGGGGATCGGGTCCCCCGCCGGCCAGCCCCGGATTGGCGAAGGGCCAGGTCAGAAGCGCCGCTGGCCGATGCCAACGGCCGCCCGCTTCCCGCCAATGATTCCCCTGACACCGCTCGCCCGCGATGTCGCACGGGCACCGACCGAGGCCAGGTTCAGACTGCACCACTGCACCCAGGGCCATCCTCTCTACCCGCTCGGCGGTGCGTGCCTGGTGCCCGTCGCGCGTGGCCATGACTCGGACGGGCGGGGCGGGGTGGTGGTCTCCTGGACCACCCACGACATGCTGTCTGTCGACTGGGGCCGGTGGTGGGAGTCCCAGGGCGCGCATGACGCCATGAACGCTGCGCTGTCCGAGGTGCTCGACGCTCTCGGATTCGAGGCGTGGCCGTTCGGCCTGGGCGGCGCGGCCATGTTCGGTAAGACCTCCCGCCGCTGGGCCCGCAACCGCATGGCCGAGGCCTGCCAGCCAGGCCACCGAGGCTGCTGTGAACGCCAACATCTCAGGTTGGCCTGGTTCAGGATGGCGCGCTGTCCAGGACTGGGCGGGAGCACGTCCGGGCGAGTGCGGCGCGGGCGTGGTGGTGAAGGCCCTGGTACCCGTGTTCGTGAGTGATCCGGATAATGCGCTGGATCTGGTGGGGCAGCCGCCTGTCGTTGGCGGCATCGATGGCAGTGAGCAGCAGGTCACCGGCCTGGCTCTGGTCTCCGGCACCAAGCAGGACGGCAGCGAAGGTGATGTGCTCCATGATCTCCCACTGCGGCGACGGGGCTGCCTCGGCCGGGCTGTCCTGGGCGAGTTTGATGGCGCGCGTGTGCTCACCTAGGTCGAGCAGGCCGCGGAGCTGGATTTCCCGGCAGGTGAATGGGTGAAGTAGCGACCCGGCCGACCCATGGCGCTGGATCAGGTCCTGACATCGGGTGACAGCCGAGGCGAACCGGGCGGTGTCACCGGCGTTGGCGGCGGCCCGGGCGAGCAGAGCCGCAGCCGCACCGCGGCCGGACCCGGGAGGTGCGGCGATAGTAGCGCGTTCCAGGGTGGCCAGGGCAGCAGGATGGCCGTCCTTGCGCAGCTCATTGCCGTGCATCGCGAGAGCGTGACCCAAGGCGACAGGGTCGTCGAGCTGCTCTGCGGCGGCGACGCCTTTGGCGGTCCACTGGGCAGCCACATTGAGCCGCTCTTCGGGGAGGATCGTGCCGAGGCTGATTCCCAGGCTGGTCCATGCGTGACCGAGCACTCGGAGCGTGTCGGCCTCGAGGTGGCCATCGGCGGCGCGGGCTTCGAGGCGGGCGACTAGCGGCCACAGTTCGTTGACCGCTTCGGCGGCCCGCCCAGCGGCCCGGGCGAGATCGGCGAGGCGGATGACCGCCTGGGCAAAGGACACCATGGCGACGTGCTCGCTGTCACGCGGGTCGGTGACGCCGAGCAGGTGCGGGGGGATCGCCAGGGTCCGGGCGATATGCCGCCGGGCGGGGACATCGTGCACGGCACGGCGGCCGGTCTCGATCATCGACACATAGGTCTTGTCGTAGCCGAGCCGGACGGCGAGCTGTTCTTGGGTCAGCCCGGCGGCGGTGCGGTAGGCCCGAAGTATGGGGCCGAGTTGACGGGTGCGCAGCGCGCGGGCGGCGGCTGGGTCGATCCAGGCCCACGCGGCAGGCGCAAGCTGCTCCTCGGCCGGAGCGGGCCCGGGTCCCCCTGCCGTTATCTGGCAGGCCGGGCACACCACCGCACTGCTGCCCGCGCCGGGCAAGGGCGCTCCGCACTGCCCGCAGCCACGGCCCATGCCGTCACCTTCTTACCGGCTACCCGCGGCTGCGGGGGCGTGCTGGGTGAGCCAGGTAGCGATCGAGTCCTTGTAGCCCTGCGGCATGACCAGGCCAGCGATCTCCTCGGGAGTGAATAGACCGATCCGCTGATGCTCATCCGAGAGCACCGGGTCCTGGGCCTCCTGCCCGGGCTTGAGCTGGCAAGCGTAGGTGACGATGAACACGTGCTTCCCCGCCTGGGTGATGTGATACAGCCAGGCGTCCACAATCGGCCCAGCAGTCACGGTCCACCCGGTCTCCTCGGCGATCTCCCGGACCACGCACTGCTCGGGGGTTTCCCCGATCTCCAACCGCCCGCCGGGCAACTCCCACTCGCCGCGCTCGTTGTGCAGCAGCAGGATCCGCCCGTCCCGGGCCACCACGCCCTTAACCGACACCGGGTACGCCTGCACCGCCACCTCCTCCAGACCACGCTCTGAGGCGAACGTAACAGCAGCCTCGGCTGCCGTCAGGCAGCCCAGGCCCGCAGTTGACAACTTGTCACTGGACCCCACACGCCACCAGCGGATGCCATTAGGTAAGCATCACTTCACTACGAGTACGGAGATTCAGCGATGACCACATCCGCGACCTCATCCTCGGCAGTCACTACCCATGGCCTTGCGATCGCTGGCCGCTACGACGCCGGCGATGTGAGCCGACCGCAGGGATTAGCCCGGATGCCCGAGCTACTCGCGGCCGAACCCGGGGGCGACCCCCGGAACCCCCGCACATCCGCCGGCGTGTCGGCGGGACACGCCTGCGGCGCACCCCGCTCTGCTCACCCGGGGGGCGACCCCCGGAACCCCCGCAACATCCGCGGCTCGGCGGGGACACGCCTGCGGCGCACCCCGCCTTCCCGGCGAATAATCATCAGGGCTGCCTGTAACGCTTAGAGTGTGCGCATGGGTGAGCTGCAGCCGTCCGGCGACGGCGGGGAGCTGGTGCCACCCGGGGAGTTGCGGGCCTCGTATGAGGACCGGGACCGGGTCGCCGAGACGCTGCGGATCGCCGCGGGCGACGGCCGGCTGAGCGCCGACGAACTCGACCAGCGGCTGGAGGCGGCGCTGACCGCGCGGACCTACGGCGAGCTGGCCGCACTGACCCGGGACCTGCCCGCGGTCCGCGGCGCCCCGGCCGCCCCCCGGGAACTGGTCCGCATCGACTGCCGATCCTCGGTCACGCGGCGCGACGGCCGCTGGGTGGTGCCGCGGCGCATGGAGATCGAGGTGCACAGCGGCGTCGTGACCCTCGACTTCAGCCAGGCGGTCATCACCCAGCCGTCCCTGGAGATCGAGGCCGAGGTGCACAGCGGCACGCTGACCCTGGTGACCCGGCCGGGCGTGACCGTGGACACGGATGACGTGGCGGTCAGCAGCAGCGTCGTCAAGGTCAAGGCGCCCGGGGACGCGGCCGTCCCCGGCATCCTTCATATCCAGGTAACCGGCAAGGTCGCCAGCGGCACCATCACGGCGGGGCCACCGCGGCCACCGCGGCCGCCGCGCCGAAGCTTCTGGGCGTGGCTGATGCGCCGTCCGCGCCGCCACCCAGTGCGCTGAGCGGGGCGCCGTTAGCGGCCGGAGGCGGCCGGGGTCACTACCGGGAACCGGGGCACCGGCTGCGCCGGGCAGGCGAGCCACGCCAGCACCATCTCGCCCGGTGAGCCGCCGGACGGCTCAGCGAGCACCACGCCCACGCTGATGCGCTGGCCCCGGGTGCCCGGGCGCATGCAGCCGGGACGCCCGGTGCCCTGGCTCCACACGCCGTAGCCGTTCCTCCAGTCCACGGTGGAGGGCAGCACATATCCGGCGCGCCCGCCCCCGTCCAGCCGGATCACGAAATCGCCGGTGGGCGCGATCGAGAGCACGACGCCGCGCCGCACCCGCGGGGTCGCCACCCAGGTCGCCGCTCTCGTCGCGGCCGTCGCCGACAGCGCCAGGCTGGCCCAGAACCCGGCGGCCACCAGGATCACCGCGACGGCGGCCCCGGCCGCCCATCGCCCCTTGCGCGTCAGTACCAGCTGGATACCGTTCACCGCTGTCACATCCCTGGGCCATGCCGGGCCACCACGTGGCCGGCGGCGTCGTAAGCGATCGCCCCGCTGACGTCGCTGCTCCCGTAAGCCACGTTGCCGGGGAGCCGGAGCCAGACCAGGTAGATGCCGGTCACCCGGCCCCCGCCCACCGGTAGCCGCACCACGCCGGCGGTGAAGTCGTGGCCGAAGAAGGTCACGGTCACCCGGGTCGCGTCCGGGGGGGCGAGCCCGAGTTCGGGGACCAGAGTGGTGTCACCCCTGCTGCCCGGCGAGACACCGGGCAGCAGGCCGCTGAGCCGGTGGCTGCCCGGACCTGATATGTCCCCTCGATACCAGCCCGGACAGCCGTAGCCCCCGGTCGTTCCCTGCGCCGGCGCTGCGGTAGGCCGCCCAGCACACCACGCCCTGGCGGGTCGCCCAGGCCACCGTCGTCCAGTGCCGCGGCCAGTTGCTCAGCAGCGTCAGCCGACCGGAAGCCGGCGGGTAGGTGGCGATCAGCGCGCCGACGGGCGGAGCACCAGGACCCGCGGCCGGCCTGGCCGCGGGCGCCGGGGACCAGCGGAACGTCCCCGCCTGCACGGCAATGATCACGCTGGCCAGCGCGGCGCAGGCCGCGGTGGCCACGGCGGCCGCGCGGATCCGCCGGCGGCGGCGGATGCCCTGGCCCCGGCGGACAATCTGGGACACGTCCAGGTGCGGCGGGGCTGGCTCGGCGAAGTCGAGGTTCACCGGGCATTCCTGGTGCGATGGCAGCTGGTTCATGAGGTGGCCTCCGCCCGCAGTTCGGCGTCGGCGCGGAGCTTGGCGAGGGCCCGCGCACTCGCGCTCTTCACCGTCCCGGGTGCTATCCCCAGTTCCTGGGCGATCTGGAGTTCGGTCAGGTCCAGGTAGAAACGCAGTGCGATGACGGCCCGCTCCCGCGGGGTGAGCCTGGCCAGGGCCTGCAGCACCAGCGCCCGTCCGGTGACGTCGCCGGCCAGATCACCCTGGTCGGCCTGGTCGGGAACCGGAACCCGGGAGAGTTCACGCCAGCTGCGGCGGCGCCACCAGTCGGTGTTCGCGTTGACGATGCACCGGCGGACGTACGCCGCGGGATCCCCGGTGCGGATCCGCCCCCACACCGCGTAGGCCTTCGCGAAACCCTCCTGGGCGAGGTCCTCCGCGCGGCCGCGGTCCCCGGTGAGCAGCTCCCCCAGCCGCACCATCCGTGCCTGCGTGCCCGCGACGAAGTCAGCGAACTCGTCGAGCTCCGGTTGCCGTACCACCGCACCGCCCTCGCCGCCGCAACGCACCTTTCATGCTCCCAAACGCAGCGGTGCCGTCACAGGTTCTGCGGGCGGGTCCGGAATTACGCGTCGCCCGGGCCCGGGAGGGCGCCCCGGGCTAGCTCCTCGCGGTGCATTGCACCGTACCCGGGTGAGCCGGGGCGGTGCCGCTGCCGAGCAGGCCGAACGTGGCCGTCCCGCCGGCTGGCAGCGCGCCGTCGTAGCTGGCGTTCGTCACGCTGACCGCGGCCCCGGACTGGGTGGCGGCGGCGCTCCAGATCTGGGTGATGGCCTGCGAGCCGGGCCAGGAGAAGCTGACGTTCCAGCCGGTGGTGGGCACCGCACCGGAGTTGGTCACGGTGAACCGAGAGCTGGAAGCCGCCGGTCCACGAGTTCACCACCGACCAGCTGGCCTGGCAGCGGCCGTCCCGGCCCGGTCCCGGTGGCCGTGGGCGTGGGCGTGGCCGTCCGGGTGGGGCTGGCTGAGGCGGTCGGGGTCGCGGTCGGGCTCGGCGACTGGCTGGGGCTCGTGCTGCTCGGGCTGGGCGTCGGCTGGGGCTCGGCGCGGCGCCGCTGCCGTTGGTCAGCACCACCACGGACTCAGCGGGAACGGCCACCGAACTACCGGTGAAGCTGGACGAGGTCACCGTGGGGCTGGCCGCGCTGTAGCTGTACTCGGTCTCCGCCGAGCTGGTCAGGCCGAGGCTGGCCGTGGAGACCGAGTAGCCGCTGGACGGGTCGGCGTTGACCAGCATCACCGAGTAGGAGCCGCCGGGCAGCCGCGAGTAGTAGCCGTAGATGTTCGGCGTCGCCACGGCCAGCGTGCCCACCTTGGCCCCCTTGACGGCCAGCTTGGAGGCCAGCTCGTAGCCGTAGTACGGCGGCTCCGGGGTGTCCACGGCGGGCTCGCCGCCGGTGGCCGAGGACAGCATGCCGAAGTCGGCGGTGGAGGTGCCGTAGTTGTGCACGTCCCACCAGTCCACGCTCTGCGCCCCGAAGGACAGCCATTCCATCGCGTTGGCCGCGGCGAACAGCGCGCCGACCGGCTGCTCGTTCCACGCGTTGGCCGTCTGCGACATGTTCGTCTCGCCGACCACGAAGTAGGCGCTGGGGTCATAGGCGGCCAGGGCGCTCTTGACCTCGGCGGCCGCGGGCGGGATGTTGTCCACCAGTTCCATGATCGACTGGACGCTCTCGGCCGGGGTGCCGTTGATCGGGTACCAGTGCACGTCGGCGCAGTTGATGTCGGCCGCGTCGGCCTGCAGGATCGTGGCGTTCCAGTTCTGGTAGTTGGTGACCCCGGAGCCGGGCGCCAGGTTCCCGTCCATCGCCGTAGTCGTAGCAGATCTGCGCGTTCGGGTTGGCGGCCTTCATCGCCTGCATGTACGCCAGGCCGTTGCTGGCGTAGGAGGACGCGGTGTGCGGGCTGGCGTGGTTGTCGATCTCCCAGGAGCCGTACTCCTCGTTGCCGATCTCCCACAGCGACACCCCCTGGCCCGCCGTGGCCGACTGGGTGACCCACGCGGCGGCGTCGGCTGGCGTGTCCGAGCCGTAGTTGACCGTGACGAACTTCTGCCCGCCGGTGATGGCGTCCACCTGGCTGGAGTACTGGGCGAAGTCGACCGGGTCGGCCGTGCCCTGGTAGGTGTTGGGCTGCCACAGGTAGCCGTCCGCATAGGAGCCGCCCGGGTACCGGATGAGCCCGGTGCTGGCCGGCGGACAGGTCGCTGGCCACCGCGGAGTCGGTGAAATTGGTATCCCAGGAGGCCGTGTTGACGCCGAGCGGGTCCAGCGGGCCGGACAGGGTGGCGCTGGCCGAGCCCTGGGTCGGCCCGGTGCAGGTCACGGCGGGAGCCGGGTTGGACGTGCCGTTGTAGTCGCCGTCGAATCCCCAGGTGGTGCTCTGCCCGGGGGCCAGCACCGCGTTGTAGCTGCCGCCGGGCGTGGCGGTCAGGGTCGCCCCGCTCTGCGACACGTTCGCGCTGTAGGCCGACCCGGGAACCAGCGTCTGCCCGGCCGTGAAGGTCAGCGTGATCGTCCAGGTGCTGATGGTGTACGAGGCGTTGTTGGTCACCGTGACCGTGGCGCCGAAGTCGGGCGGGCTGTTGGACGGGGTCTGCCAGCCGACCGTGTAGCTGGCCGCGCAGGCGGCGCCGGTGTCCGCGGGAGCGCGGGTGGCACCGAACGCCACCGCGACGACCGCGGCGGCGATGCCCAGCATGAGCGCGGAGACGGCGCTGCCCCAGCGCCGGGAGACGATGGACATGGCCGCCCCTTCGGATCGGCGCCCCGCTCACCGGCGGGGTGGCTAATGGATGATCGCCTCGACCAGGACGGTGGCTCCCCGCGGCGCGGGCGGGACCAGCGTCCCGGTGATCGGCTCGCCGTCAACGCAGACCTCGCTGACCCGGCCGGTGTGGCCGGCCGGCTTGCGCACGCTGATCTCATAGGTCGCGCCGCGGAACCGGCGGGTGGCGGTGAAGCCCGTCCAGGCGGCGGGGAGCAACGGGTCGATGCGCAGCCCGTCGAACTCGGCGCGGATGCCGAGGATCCACTGGGTGATCGCCACCATGTTCCAGGCGGCCGTGCCGGTCAGCCAGGAGTTCTTGGCCTCGCCGTGCGTCGGCGCGTCCTTGCCCGCGATCATCTGCGCGTACACGTACGGCTCACAGCGGTGGATGTCGGCGATGTCCTGCCGCGCGGACGGGTTGATCCGCTGGTAGTAATCGAAGGCGGCGTCGCCGCGCCCGACGATCGTCTCAGCGATCATGACCCACGGGTTCGTGTGGCAGAAGACGCCGGCGTTCTCCTTGTAACCCGGCGGGTAGGACGAGATCTCGCCGAGTTCGATGTGGTAGCGGGTGAAGGCCGGGTTCAGCAGCACGATCCCGTGCGGCGTGGCCAGGCGCTCCCGCACGCTGTCGAGCGCCCGGGTGGCGATGCCGTTCTCGACGCCGATGCCGGCCATCACGCAGATGCCCTGCGGCTCGACGAAGATCTTGCCCTCCTCGTTCTCGCTGGACCCGACCACGCTCGCCGAAGTAGTCGTAGGCCCGGCGGAACCAGGCGCCGTCCCAGCCGTGCTCCACCGACCGAGCCGGCCATCTTCTCCGCGCGCGGCCCGGTACCCGGCGGCATCTTCGGCCCGGCCGCGCCGCTCGGCGATCCCGGCGAGTTCCCGTGCGGCCAGCACGAACAGCCCGGCGATGAACACCGACTCGGCGGTCCCGCCCGCCCGGTTCTCCGTGGTCTGGAACGACTCACCCGGGGTATCGGAGAAGCAGTTCAGGTTCAGGCAGTCGTTCCAGTCGGCCCGGCCGATCAGCGGCAGCCCGTGCGGCCCGAGCCGGTCCAGCGTGTACCGCGCCGACCGCTGCAGGTGCTCGTACAGCGAGGTCTCGCTGCCCGCGGCGTTGTCGTAGGGCACCGGCTCGTCGAGGATGGCCAGGTCCCCGGTCTCCTTCAGGTACGCGGCGACCGCGAGCACGAGCCACAGCGGGTCATCGTTGAAGCCGGACCCGATGTCGTTGTTGCCGCGCTTGGTGAGCGGCTGGAACTGGTGGTAGGCGCCGCCCGATTCCAGTTGCGTGCCGGCCAGGTCCAGGATCCGGGCCCGGGCCCGGGCCGGTGCCATCGGCACGAACCCGAGCAGGTCCTGGTTGGAATCCCGGAAGCCCATCCCCCGGTCGATGCCGGATTCGAACAGCGACACCGACCGGCTCATGGTGAACGTGACCATGCACTGGTAGGGGTTCCAGATGTTGACCATCCGGTTGGTGTGGGCATCGGGGGTGTCCACCCGCAGCGGGGACAGCAGCGACGCCCACGACTCGCGCAGCGCCGCGAAGCCCTCCGCCACGGCAGCCGGCCGCAGCCAGCGGCTGATGACCGGGCGGACCAGGGACTTGTTGAGGATCCCGGAGCCGGGCGGATCGAACTTGGCCCCGGGCGGGTTCTCCCAGTAGCCGAGGAGGAAGATCACTTCCCTGGTCTCGCCCGGCTCGAGGGTAAGCCGGACGTGATGGCTGCCGTGCGGCGACCACCCGTGGGCCACCGAGTTGCGGGACTCACCCCGCTCGACCACGGCCGGGCGGTCCCAGCCGCGGTAGGCGCCGAGGAACGCCTCGCGCTGGGTGTCGAAGCCGGCCAGCGGCTCGGAGCACGCGAAGTAGGCGATGTGATCGCGCCGCTCCCGGTATTCCGTCCGGTGGTAAATGACGCCGTTGTCGACTTCCACCTCGCCGGTCGAGAAGTTGCGCTGGAAGTTAGTCCCGTCGTCCTGCGCGTTCCACAGGCAGAACTCCACGGAGGAGAACACGGATAGCCGGGCGGGCGCCGGGCGGGCGTTGCCCACCCGCAGCCGCCACACCTCCAGGGTCTCGCCCGGCGGCACGAAGTAGAGCGCCTCGGCCTGTATTCCGTGATAGGAGGACGTGATCTGCGTATAGGAGAGCCCGTGCCGGCACTCATAATGGTCGAGGTCCCGCTGGGTGGGCTGCCACGTGGGAGACCAGTACTCGCCGGAGTCGTCGTCCCGGAGGTAGAGATAGCGCCCGCCCGAGTCGGCCGGGACGTTGTTGTACCGGTACCGGGTCAGCCGCCGTAACCTGGCGTCGCGATAGCAGCAGTAGCCGCCTGCCGTATTCGAAATGATGCCGAAGAAATCTTCCGTGCCCAGGTAATTGATCCACGGCAACGGCGTGTCCGGGCGGGTGATGACATACTCGCGGCGGCTGTCGTCGAAGTATCCGTAGCGCACTGGAATTCCCCTTGTCCTGGCCCGCGGGCCAGCCGGTGAGGCAGACCCCAATGTCGCAGCGCGCGGGACGGTACGCAACGGCTGCGATCATCGTATCCCCGGCCGGGCGCGAAGCGCTTCGAGCGCCGCCCCGGCGGCAGGCCGTCCGCGCAGTTCAGCATGGTGAGGGCGGCGCGGCGCACCGGGCGGCGGCGCGGGCCGGGCGCCCGCCGCCCCCCGGCGGGCGATGTAACTTACAAAAGCACCAGCCCGCCAGCGCAAGGGAGCGATCAGGACGTGAGCATTCTCGGCACCCGGGTCCTGCGCACGGAGGATCCCGGCTTCCTGACCTCGGGCGCGGTCTACACCGATGACCTCCGCGACGGGCGGCTGGCCGGCGCGGGCCACGTGTTCTTCGTCCGGTCCCCGCTGGCGCACGCGCGGATCCGCTCGGTGGACGTGACCGCGGTCCGGGCGGCCCCGGGCGTGCTGGCCGCCTTCACCGGCGCCGACCTGGCCGCTCTCCCGCCGCTGGCGCCGCCCATGCCCGGCATGGTCAACGACGACATGGTCCAGCCGCTGCTGGCCCGCGACGTGGTCCGGTTCGTCGGAGAGCCGGTGGCCGTCGTGGTCACCGAGCAGCGTTACCAGGGCGACGACGCCGCGGAACTGGTGGACGTGGACTATGAGCCGCTGCCCCCCGTGGTCGACCCCGCCGCCGCCGCCGGCGCCACCGCCGCCCTGCTGTTCCCCGGGCTGGGCACCAACGTCGCCGGCCACGTTCGGCGCGGCCGCGCTCGACGCAAGCCTGTTCGACGGCTGCGAGATCGTCGTCCGCCGCACGATCGAGAACCAGCGGATCGCGCCGGCGCCGATGGAGACCCGGGCCGCCGCCGCGGCCTGGGACGGCGACGGGCGGCTCACCGCCTGGATCCCGAATCAGGGCGCCCAGACCACCCAGGCCATGCTGGCCCGGATGCTGGACCTCGACCCGGCCGTTATCCGGGTCATCACCCCGGACGTGGGCGGGGCGTTCGGCGCCAAGTTCGGGGCCGACCCGGAGCACGCGGTGGTGTGCTGGGTGGCCCGGCAACTGGGCCGCCCGGCCCGCTGGGCCGAGACCCGGCACGAGAACCTGGTGGCCATGACGCACGGCCGGGCTCAGCGCCAGACCGTCACTATCGGCGGGCGCCGGGACGGCCGGGTGACCGCGTACCGGCTGGAGATCGTGCAGGACGCCGGGGCTTACCCGAGGTTCGGCGCGTTCCTGCCCTCGCTGACCATCCTGATGACCCCGGGCCCGTACGCCATCGACCGGGCCGAGGCCGTCGCCGACCAGCGTGCTGACCAGCACTACCCCGGTCGGCGCCTACCGGGGCGCAGGCCGCCCCGAGGCGACCGCCGCGGTCGAGCGGGCCATGGACCTGTTCGCCGCGGAAATCGGCATGGACCCGGCCGAGGTGCGCCGGAGGAACCTCCTGCCGGCGTTCAGTGAGCCGCACGACACCGCGTTCGGCGCGAAATACGACAGCGGGGACTACGCCGCAGCCCTGGAGCAAGCCCTGGCCACCGCGGGGTACCAGGACCTGCGGGAGGAGCAGGCGCGGCGCCGCGCCGCGGGCGGGCCGGTGCAGCTCGGCATCGGGCTGTGCTGCTACGTGGAGATCACCGGGGGCGGCACGGAGGCGGGCGGGCCGCGCGAGAACGCCACCATCGAGGTGCACCCGGACGGCACCGCGACGATCCTCACCGGCACGTCCCCGCACGGCCAGGGCCACGTCACGGTGTGGGCCATGCTGGCCAGCGAGGAACTCGGCATCGACGTGGACAAGATCACCGTCCGGTGGGGAGACACCGACCTGATCCCGGAGGGCGGCGGGACCGGCGGCTCGCGGAGCCTGCAGCTGGGCGGCGCGGCCGTCCGGCAGGCGGCGCGCGAGCTGATCGAGGAGGGCCGGCCGCGGGCCGCCGCGGCCCTGGAGGCGAACCCGGCCGACCTGGTGTTCGACCCCGCCCGCAGCGTGTTCGCCGTGGCCGGCGACCCGTCCGCGGCGGTCCCGCTGGCCAGCCTGGCCGAGGCGGAGCGGCTGGTCGTGCGGAGCACGTTCAGCGCGCCCGGGGCGACCTTCCCGTTCGGCGCGCACGTCGCGGTGGTGGAGGCAGACACCGAGACCGGCAAGGTGACCCTGCGCCGGATGATCACGGTGGATGACGCGGGCACGGTCATCAACCCGCTGCTGGCCGAGGGGCAGCGGCATGGCGGCATCGCCCAGGGGGCGGCGCAGGCACTGTTCGAGGAGGTGCGTTACGACGCCGACGGCAACCCGCTGACCTCGACGTTCGCCGACTACTCCTTCCCCTCCGCGGCGGAGCTGCCCAGCTTCGAGCTGGCTGGCATGGCCACGCCCACGAGCTACAACCCGCTGGGCGCCAAGGGCATCGGGGAGGCGGGCACGATCGGCGCGACCCCGGCGGTCCAGAACGCGGTGGTGGACGCGCTCAGCCACCTCGGGGTGCGGCATCTCGACATGCCCGCCACCCCGCAGCGGGTCTGGGAAGCGCTGCGGGACCCGGCGGCCAGTTAACGGTCTGAGGGGGCCGGGTGGCTGCCGCCGAGGGCCGCGCCGACCTGGTCGGCCAGGGCCACCGCCACCAGCCGCTGCTCCAGCGTGGGCCGGGTGCGCGGGCCGGGGGTCATCAGGAAGCGTCCCTGGAAGACGCCGCCGCTCTCCACCAGCAGTTCGATGTCGCTTCCGGGCAGGCCCTCGGTATCCACGTCCCAGCGCCGCCCCCCGGCCATCAGCTCACCGTTGTGCCGCAGCCGGGCGGGCTGGCCGAGCCCGGCGACGCCGTACTGCCAGCGGCAGGACGTCAGGGCCAGCACCCGGGTGAGCTGGCCGCACACCTGCTCGATCAGGCCGGTCGGCTCCCCGGCGGCGACCGCCTCGGCCGCCGCATTGATCCCGGCCAGGTACCCGGCGCGGCGGCTCGACGCGGCCTGCTGGCGCCGCCCCCACACCGCCAGTTCGGTCACGGCCGCCCCGAGGACCAGCAGCAGCACGGTGGTCTCGATGTCGGTGCGCCGGGTGATGGCGAACTGCTCGTACGGGCGGGTCAGGAAGAAGTCGAACCACACCGCGGCGGACAGCGCGGCCAGGTAGCCGGCCACGCGGTTCCCGTTCGCGGCCACCGCCACCACGACCAGCAGCAGGGCCAGCGCCGCGTCCGTGTTCGGGAAGCTGCCCCGGAACGGGACCAGGATGGCGGCGAGGGCGAGCGGTCCCGCGAGTGCCGCCAGCACGGCGAGGTAATCCCGGCTCAGCCGCCATCCCATGCTCTCGTGGTAACACGCCCGGCTGCCCCGGGGCCAGCCGGCGAAGGACCCCTTAACAGGATCCATACGGCCCGCCCGGCCGCGAGTATGGTCGGGACCGGGTCCAGGCTGGATCCGCGCTCACCGGGGAGGGCTGATGGCGCAGCCGCCGATCCGCGCGATCGACTTTCACGTGCACCTGCCGACGCCGGACTGGCTCGATGGCAGCATGGCCGGGTACGTGGAGGCGGCCGAGGCCTACTTCCGTTCCCCGGTACAGCGTGACTCACTGGCCCGGCTGGCCGGCCGCTACCGGCGGCTGGGCGTGCAGGCGGTCCTGCTGGCCTGGGACGCCGAGACCGCGACCGGCCGCCCTCGCGTTCCTAACGAAACCGTCGCGGAGGCCTGCCATCAGTACCCGGATGCCTTCACCGGGCTGGGGTCGGTCAACCCCCATAAAGGGGAGGCCGCCGTCGCCGAGGTGGCGAACATCGCCGCGCTGGGCCTGCGCGGGGTCAAGTTCCACCCCTCGCTGCAGGCGTTCGCCCCGGACGACCCCGCGTACTGGCCGGTCTTCGCCGCCTGCGCCGAGCATGGCCTGCTGGCCCTGTTCCACACCGGGACCAGCGGGATCGGCGCCCGCCAGCCCGGTGGCCAGGGCATCCGCATCGACTACGCGCACCCGCTCAAGCTGGACCCGGTGGCTGCCGCGCACCCGGGGCTGACCGTGGTCGCCGCGCACTTCGGCTGGCCGTGGCACCAGGACCTGATGGCCATCGCGCTGCATAAGACCAACGTGTACGTGGACATCTCCGGCTGGTCCCCGCGGCGGGTGCCGCCGGAGGTGATCCGGGAGATGTCCGGGCGGCTGCGCGGGCAGTTCCTGTGGGGCAGCGACTTCCCGTTCCTCACCCCGGAGCGCTGCCTGGACGAACTGGCCGGGCTGGGGCTGCCCGAGGGCGTGCTGGACACCGTGCTGCGCGGGAACGCCGCCCGCATCCTCGGCCTGGCCTGATCACAGGGCGCCTGGTCCCGGGGCGCCGGGAGATCCGCGGAGCACGCCTGCACCGCCTGGCACCGCCTGGCACCGCCTGGCACCGCCTGGCATTTTCGACAATTCCTATAGGTAAAGCATAGAGTGCGGGAAGGCTGGCTGAGGCTCACGACAGGGAGCGGGTCCGAGCATGTCCGTAACGTCTCCGCTGCACCTCGCGGTGGCGCTGGAGGGAACCGGGTGGCACCCGGCCGCCTGGCGCGAGCCGGACGCCCGCCCCGGCGACCTGCTCACCGCCGGCTACTGGGCTGACCTGGCCCGGGAGGCGGAGCGGGGCCTGCTGGACTTCGTGACGATCGAAGACTCCCTGGGCCTGCAGTCATCCCGCCCGCTGGAGCCGGACCAGCGCACCGACCAGGTCCGGGGCCGGCTCGACGCGGTGCTGACCGCGGCCCGGGTGGCTCCGCTGACCTCCGGAATCGGCCTGGTCCCGACCGTGGTCACCACGCATACCGAGCCGTTCCACGCGTCCAAGGCGATTGCCACGCTCGACTACGTCAGCACCGGGCGGGCTGGCGTCCGGGTACAGGTGTCGGCCCGCCCCTACGAGGCCGCGCTGTTCGGCCGGCGGGCCGTCCCGCCGGCCGCCACCCTGGCGGACCGCGGCGACCCGGCCACGCGAGCGTTCCTCGGCGGCCTGCTGGCCGAGGCCGCGGACTTCGTCGAGGTGCTGCGGCGGCTGTGGGACAGCTGGGAGGACGGCGCTGAGATCCGGGACGCCGCCACCGGCCGGTTCATCGACCGGGACAAGCTGCACTACATCGACTTCGCCGGGGACCACTTCGCGGTCAGGGGGCCGTCCATCACCCCGCGCCCGCCGCAGGGACAGCCGGTGGTGACCGCACTGGCCCACGGCCCGGCGGCGTACCGGCTGGCCGCCGGGTCCGCCGACGTCGCGTTCGTCACGCCGCGGGACGCCACCGGCGCCCGGGCCATCACCGCGCAGATCCGCCGGGAGCAGGAGACGGCCGGGCGGGCCGCCGGCACCCTGCATGTCCTGGCCGACTTGGTGGTGTTCCTGGACAGCACGGTCGCCGCGGCGGCCGCCCGCCAGGCCCGGCTCGATGAGCAGGCGGGCGCTCCGTACCGCAGCGACGCGGCCGTATTCGCCGGCACCCCCGGCGACCTGGCCGACCTGCTGCTGGACTGGCAGGCGGGCGGCCTGTCCGGCTTCCGGCTCCGCCCCGGCACCATCCCGGGCGACCTGCGCCAGGTCACCGGGTCCCTGGTGCCCGAACTGCAGCGCCGCGGCGCGTTCCGCCGCGGCTACGAGGCCGCCACGCTGCGCGGGCTGCTCGGGCTGGGCCGCCCGGCCAGCCGGTATGCCGGTGCGGCCGCGAGCACGCGGGAGGTCCCGTCATGACCAGGCCGGTCAAGCAGATCCACCTGGCCGCGCACTTCCCCGGGGTGAACAACACCACGGTGTGGAGCGACCCCCGGTCCGGCAGCCACATCGAGTTCAGCTCGTTCGCGCACTTCGCGCGGACCGCGGAGCGGGCCAGGTTCGACTTCCTGTTCCTGGCCGAGGGACTGCGGCTGCGCGAGCAGAACGGCGAGATCTACGACCTGGACGTGGTCGGCCGCCCGGACACGTTCACCGTGCTGGCCGCGCTGGCCGCGGTCACCGACCGGCTGGGCCTGGCCGGCACGATCAACTCCACCTTCAACGAGCCATACGAGGTGGCCCGGCAGTTCGCCAGCCTGGATCACCTGTCCGGCGGCCGGGCCGCCTGGAACGTGGTCACCTCCTGGGACGCGTTCACCGGCGAGAATTTCCGCCGCGGCGGATTCCTGCCCGCCGATCAGCGGTACGCCCGGGCCAAGGCCTTCCTGCAGGCGGCCAGCCAGCTGTTCGGGTCCTGGGACGGCACCGAGATCCTTGCCGACCAGCAGGCGGGGCAGTTCCTGGCCACTCCGCGCCCGGGGGCGTTCGGCATCCATGACCCGCACTTCGACATCACCGGCCAGTTCAGCGTGCCGCGCAGCCCGCAGGGACGGCCGGTGATCTTCCAGGCGGGCGACTCGGACGAGGGCCGCGAGTTCGCCGCGTCCAGCGCCGACGCGATCTTCAGCCGGCACAGCCAGCTCGCCGACGGGCAGGCGTTCTACGCCGACGTCAAGGGCCGGCTGGCCCGCTACGGCCGCCGCCATGATCAGCTGCTGATCCTGCCCGCGGCCACGTTCGTGCTGGCTGACACCGACGCGCAGGCCCGGGAACTGGCCCGGGAAGTGCGGTACCAGCAGGTCAGCGGCCAGACCGCGATCAAGTTCGCCGAGCAGCTGTGGAACCGGGACCTGTCCGGGCTGGACCCGGACGGGCCGGTGCCGGACTTCGACCCGGTGCCGGGCGAGAACACCATCGCCCGCGGCCGGGCCAGCGTCCGGATGTACCGCGACCCGGTGGCCACGGCGCGGCAGTGGCGGGAACTGGCCGCCGCGAAGAACCTGACCCTGCGCGAGCTGATCATCGAGGTGACCGGGCGGCAGTCGTTCATCGGGTCGGCGGCCACCGTGGCGACCACCATCAACGAGTTCGTCCAGGCCGACGCCAGTGACGGGTTCATCCTGGTACCGCACATCACGCCGGGCGGCCTGGATGAGTTCGCCGACCGGGTCGTGCCGCTGCTGCAGGAACGCGGCGTGTTCCGCACCGAGTACACCGGCCGCACGCTGCGCGAGCACCTCGGGCTGGCCGCGGCGCCGGCCGGCTCCGCGTCGGCCCGGGCGGCGTCATGAGGTTCCTGCTCATCACCCTGATCGTGCACGCGCCGGACCCGCTCACCGGGCGGCAGAAGAGCACCACGGAACGCTTGCGCGAGGTGACCGGGAACGCGCTGCTGGCCGAGGAACTCGGATTCGACGGGTTCGGCGTGGGCGAGCGGCACGAGCGGCCGTTCATCTCGTCGGCGCCCCCGGTCGTGCTCAGCCACGTCGCCGCGCTCACCTCGCGGATCCGGCTGTTCACGGCGGTGACCACGCTGAGCCTGCTGGACCCGGTGCGCGCCTACGAGGACTACGCGACGCTGGACCACCTGTCCGGCGGGCGCCTGGAGCTGATCATCGGCAAGGGCAACGGCTCAGCCCAGCGCGACCTGTTCGCGGTGACCCCGCAGGACCAGTGGGACCGGAACGCGGAGAGCTACCAGATCTTCCGGCAGATCTGGGAGAACCCGGCGGTCACCGCGGCGCCCCGGTTCCGCCCGGCGCTGCACGAGGCCGAGGTATGGCCGCGGCCGCTGCAGCAGCCGATCCGGATCTGGCACGGCAGCGCGACCAGCCGCGAGTCGGTGGACCTGGCCGCCCGCTACGGCGACCCGCTGTTCTCCGCCAATGTCACCAACCCGGTGCAGCCGTACGCCGAGCTGGTCCGGTACTACCGGGAGCGCTGGGCGCACTACGGCCATGACCCGGGCGGCCTGGTCGTCGGGGCGGGCACAGCCGGCTACTACGCCGCGCGCAACTCCCAGGAAGCCCTCGCGGTGTACCGGCCTATCTGGGAGGCGCAGCGGGCCTTCCAGCAGCGGCTCGGCCTGCCCCGGGTATTCACCGGCTTCGATGACTTCGTGGCCCGCAGCTCGGCGCTGATCGGCAGCCCGCAGCAGGTCATCGACAAGGTGCACCGCTATCACGAGGAACTCGGGCACAGCGTGATGCACCTGCACGCGGACGCGGGCGGGCTCACCGAGGCCCAGCACCGGGAGTCGCTGCAGCTGTTCCAGTCCGATATCGCGCCGGTGCTGCGCCGGGATATCCCCGGCCCGGCCTGGCCGGCCGCCGATGTGCCCGCCGAGCGCCGTGGCCGGCTCGGCACCGTGAGGAGACCGCCGTGCCCGCCACCCCGCTCGCCGTCCTGGACCTGGTGCCGATCAGCTCGGGCTCGGTCGCCGCCACCGCGCTGCGTAACAGCATTGACCTGGCCCAGCGGGCCGAGCAGCTCGGGTACGCGCGCTACTGGTTCGCCGAGCATCACCTCAACCCGGGCGTGGCCGGCACCTCCCCGGCGGTGGTGCTCGCGCTGACCGCCGCGGCGACGTCCCGGATCAGGATCGGCTCGGGCGCGGTCCAGATGGGCCACCGCACCGCGGTGGCCACGGTGGAGGAGTTCGGCCTGATCGACGCGCTGCATCCGGGCCGGCTGGACCTGGGGCTGGGCCGGTCCGGCGGCCGCCCGCCCGGCGGCAGCCGGGAACCTGCCCTGGCCGGGCCACCGCGGACGGTGGACGGCCGGGCCCCGAACGGGCTGCTGATCCCGCCCCGGCTCTCCCCCGAGCGGCTGCTGCGGTCCCCGCGGTTCGCGATGCAGAAGGCGCTGCTGCAGCTGCCCGGTGCGCAGCCGCAGGACTACACCGGGCAGGTGGGCGACATCCTGGCGCTGCTGCGCGGTGACTACCGCTCCCCCGAGGGGGTGGAGGCGCACGTCATCCCCGGGGAACAGGCCGCGGTCCAGGTGTGGATCCTGGGCAGCAGCGGCGGCGAGAGCGCCCAGGTGGCGGGGGCGAACGGGCTGCGGTTCGCGGCCAACTACCACGTCAGCCCGGCGACCGTGCTGGAAGCCGCCGAGGGGTACCGGGCCGCCTTCCGGCCCTCCGCCGAGCTCAGCGAGCCCTACCTCAGCGTGTCCGCGGATGTGGTGGTGGCCGGGGACGAGGCCAGCGCGCAGCGGCTGGCCAGCGGGTATGGCCTGTGGGTGCACAGCATCCGGTCCGGCGCGGGGGCCATCCCCTTTCCCGCGCCGGACGAGGCCGCGGCACACCACTGGACGGAGGAGGACCGCGCGCTCGTCGCCGACCGGGTGGACACCCATTTCGTCGGCACCGCGGCCCAGGTCGCCGGCCAGCTGGAGCAGCTGCGGGAGGCGACCGGGGCCGACGAGCTGATCATCACGACCATCACCCACGACCACGCCGACCGGGTGCGCTCCTACGAGCTGCTGGCCCGGGAATGGGCACGCCGCTGAGCCCGTCCGCCGGTCAGCCGCGCTGGGGCTGCAGGACCGCCTTGATGACCCCGGCGGACCTCTCATCGAACTCGCGGTAGAAGGCGGGCGCGTCGTCGAGCCAGCCATGATGGGTCACGATCGTCCCCGGCCGGGCCCGGCCGGACAGGATGAGGTCGCGCAGCAGCACCGTGTACCGGCGGTCGTGGGTGCGGCCGAAGCCGACCGAGACGCCTTTGCTGAAGAACGTCGCCCAGGGCACGGTCAGCCGGCCGTCCTCATGCCCTCCCGGGGCCGGGTGCAGGTCCTTCTCCGCGTACACGCCGATGATGCCGAGGTGCCCGGTGGGGTTGATGAGCCGGGCCAGGTCGCTGACCACCTGCCGCGGGTTCTCCTGGTCCGGCGCCGCCCGGTCACGGGCCTGGAAGCCGACCGCGTCGATGCCGGCCTCCACCCCGTCCATCGGTTCCTCGCCGGCGGGCAGGCCGGCCGCGCGGCGCCGCTCGCGGATCTGCTCCACCGGGTCACCCTGGCGGAAGTCGACCGGGATGGCGCCCAGCTCGGCCGCCTTGTCCAGCCGCTCCGGGACCTGGTCGACCACGTACACCTCGGCCGCCCCCTTGAGCAGGCAGCTGTAGGCCGACAGCAGCCCGATCGCCCCGGCCCCGAACACCGCCACCGTGTCCCCGGCCGAGACGCGGGCCAGCACCGACGCATGCCAGCCGGTCACGAACGCGTCGGCCAGCAGCACCAGGTCGTCCTCCAGCTCGTCGCCGGGCTCACCGGGGACCCGGACGCAGTTCGCGTCGGCGAAAGGCACCCGGAGCAACTCGGCCTGCGCGCCCCGGTACGGGCCCATGCCCGCGTACCCGTAGGCGGCGCCGAACCCGCCGGGGCGGACCCGCAGGCAGGCGGCGGACAGCCCGCGGGCGCAGTTGACGCAGACGCCGCAGTACAGGTGGGTGGGGATCACCACCCGGTCGCCGGGCTTGACCATCTCGACGGCCGGCCCGGCCTCGGCCACCACGCCGAGCGGCTCGTGGCCCAGCACCAGGCCCGGGGTGGCGCCGGTCCGCCCGTCGTACATGTGCAGGTCGGTGCCGCAGATGGCGCTGGAGGTGACCCGGAGCAGCACGTCGGCCGGCTCCTCCAGGGTGGCGTCGGCCACCTCCGCCGTGGCGACCTCGCGGGTCCCGGTGAACACGACGGCTTTCATCAGGGCTCCTCCGGGCCGTCCGGGAGCTTCACGCCGGTGAGGCCGGCGCAGTACGCGAGCAGGTCGTCCTGCACCGGGTGGCTGGCCGCGGCGGGATGGAACGGCCGTGGCCGCTGGTGGTAGAAGTACTGGCCGCTGACCGTGGCGGCCGGATCGTCGCTGACGGCCAGCCAGGCCTGGGTCACCGGGGCCAGGCTCAGGTCGTCCGGGGCCCCGGGACCGCCCATCCGCGTCGGGACCCAGCCCGGTTCCACCGCGTTGCTGAGCACCGCCGGCCAGCGCCGGGCCACCGCGAAGGCCAGCACCGTGTCGAGCAGCTTGGAGTCGGCGTAGGCCTGCGAGCCGTTCCAGGCCCGGGCCACCCACTGCAGGTCGGACAGGCCCGGATTGCCGCCCCGGTGCATCCCGGAACTGAGGTAGACCAGCCGGGCCGGCGGCCTGATCAGCGCGGTGAGCAGATAGGGCGCCAGCACGTTGACCGCGAAGACCAGGCTCAGGTCGTCGGCGGTCTGGACGCGGCGCGGCTCACGGTAGCCGATGCCGGCGTTGTGGATGACGGCGTCGAACCGGCCCAGGTCGTTCACGCCGAGCGCGACCTTGCGCATTCCCGCGATGGCGGACAGGTCCCCGGTGACCACGTGTTCCGCGCCGGGCAGCGCCGCGCGGGCGTCCGCCGCGCGGGCGTCGTTGCGGGCGTGCAGCACGACCTGGTGCCCGCCGGAGGCCAGCACCTGGCCGGCCATCAGGCCGAGGCCGTCCGACGATCCGGTGATGAATACCCGAGCCATGAGCAAGCACCTTCCTCCGGTGTCGGTTTCATACCAGTCTCGCCCTGCTACCACCCGGCCGGGCTGCCGCCGGGATGCGGAGTGCCCGCCCGGACGCGGCGCGCCCGCCCGGACGCGGAGTGCCCGCCCGGACGCATAGTGCCGCCCGCCCGGACGGGGTCCGCCCAGGCCGTCCGGGCCGCGGCTCCAGCCCCTTGACGGCACCCGGGGCTGCGGCTAGGTTTCCCTTAATTTAAGGCTTGAATCAAGTCCAATTAAGGCAGGGATTCCGATGCGCCACGCCTCCCCTCTCCGTCAGGCCCGCCGGGTATTAGCGGACTGGGCCGCCTCCCGGGCTCCCCGGGGGCGGCCCTGGCGGCGGGGCGCGGGCGCCCGGCGCGCGGGCAGCCTGCTGGCCGTGCTGGCTGTGGCCGCCGCCCTGCTGGGGGCGACGGCGCACCGCGCGGAGGCCGCGACGCTGCTGTCGCAGGGCAAGACGGCGACGGCGTCATCCGTGGAGAACCCATCGTTCCCCGCGTCCGCCGCCGTGGACGGGAACACCGCCACCCGGTGGTCGAGCGCCTTCTCTGACCCGCAGTGGCTCGAAGTGGACCTCGGCACGACCGCCTCGGTCAGCCAGGTGGTGCTGGACTGGGAGGCCGCCTACGCGACCGCGTTCCAGATCCAGGCGTCCGCCGACGGGACCAGCTGGACCACCATCTACTCCACCACGACCGGGACCGGCGGCACCCAGGCCCTCAATGTCTCCGGCACCGGCCGGTACATCCGCATGTACGGCACCGCCCGCGGCACGCCCTACGGCTACTCGCTGTGGGAATTCCAGGTCTACGGCACGACGGCCGGCACCGGGTGCAGCACCACCGACGCGGCGCTGGACCAGCCCGCGACCGCCTCGTCGCTGGAGAACTCGTCATTCCCCGCGTCCGCTGCCGTGGACGGGAACACCGCCACCCGGTGGTCCAGCGCGTTCAGTGACCCGCAGTGGCTGCAGGTCAACCTGGGCTCCAGCCAGTCCGTCTGCGAGGTGACCCTGGACTGGGAGGCCGCGTACGCCACCGCCTTCCAGATCCAGGTCTCCCCCGACGGCTCCACCTGGAGCACGATCTACTCGACCACCACGGGGACCGGCGGCACCCAGACCCTGTCGGTATCCGGCACCGGCCGGTACGTCCGCATGTACGGCACCGCCCGGGCCACGCCGTACGGGTACAGCCTGTGGGAGTTCGGCGTCTACACCACCGGCGGCCCGGCCGGCACCGGCTCGGGTGCCCCGCCCGCCTCGTTCTGGGGCAACACGAGCGCCATCCCGGCGGCGCACAACGTCCTGGAGTTCGACATCGTCAACCAGACGAACGGGCAGTACCCGGACAGCCAGGTCTACTGGAGCTTCAACGGCCAGGAAGAGTCGATCGCCCAGCAGCCCTACATCGACATGCCGGCCAATTCCGCGGGCCGGATGTACTTCTACCTCGGCTCGCCGAACAGCGCGTACTACGACTTCATCGAGTTCAGCGTGGGCCCGTCGTCGATCAACGTGGACACGACGCGGGTGGACCGGTTCGGCCTGAAGCTGGCCCTGCTGCTGCACGGCCAGGACGGTTCCAGCCAGGAGGTCGGCGACAGCTACGCCACCTTCACCGAGAGCCGGGCGGCCACCTTTGCCCGGTTCGGGAATTCGGTACCGGCCGAGTTCAAGGAACTGGCCACCGACGACGCGCCGTACGGCATCCCCTCCCCCGGCAACGACCCCGCGTTCCAGGCCGGCGGCCAGTACGCGAACTACTACGCCAGCTACGCGGCCTCGGCCGGGGACACCAGCGACTCCACCGCGCAGATCTTCGGCTGCGCCGGCACGCTGGCCGGTAGCCCGGCGCTGTGCGCCGGGCTCAACCGGCACGTCGCGCAGCTGCCGGCCGCCCAGCAGTCCGACCCGGCGAACTTCTACCAGGCCGCGCCGGCCAACTACTACGCGCAGTTCTGGCACGCCAATGCCATCAACGGGCTGGCCTACGGCTTCCCCTACGACGACGACGCCGGGCAGTCCTCCGATATCTCGGTCACCACCCCGCAGTACCTGGTCGTGGCCGTGGGCTGGTGACCGTGGGCCTGCGGTGACCGCGGTACCAGGAGGCCGCGGTCCCCGCAGGCCGCCCTAAGGCTCACTCGCTACGATGTGCAGGCCATGAGCAGCGCGCCAGCAGCAGCGAGTACGACCGGGCAGGAGGACGGCCGGCCGGGTGCGGTGATCCGCACCGAGGAGCTGACCAAGGTCTACCCGGGGACGGATTTCGCCGCCGTGGACCGGCTGAACCTGAGCGTGGCAACCGGCGAGATCTTCGGCTTGCTGGGGCCGAACGGCGCCGGGAAGACCACGACCGCGGGCATCCTCACTACCCGGGTGGTGCCGACGTCCGGGCGGGCCTTCCTGGCCGGGGTGGACGTCGCGGCGCACCCGGCGCTGGCCAAGCAGATGAGCGGCATCGTGTCCCAGCAGAACACGCTGGACCGGCAGCTCACCGTGTGGGAGAACCTGTATTTCCACGGCCGGCTGTTCGGCATGGGGGCCAGGGAGTCCCGGCGGATCGCCGATGAGCTGCTCGACCAGTTCCAGCTGTCCAAGTGGGCCAGGGCCTCGGTCTACGCGCTGTCCGGCGGCATGGCCCAGCGGCTGATGGTGGCGCGGGCCATCTTCCACCGCCCCTCCGTGCTGTTCCTGGACGAGCCCACCGCGGGCCTGGACCCGCAGAGCCGGCTCGCGCTGTGGGACCTGCTCCGCGAGCTGCACGGCGCCGGCCAGACGATCCTGCTCACCACGCACTACATGGAGGAAGCGGACCAGCTCTGCGGCCGGGTGGCGATCATGGACCACGGCCGGATCCTGGCCCTGGACACCCCGGCCGCGCTCAAGCAGAGCGTCGGCGCCGACACGGTGGTCACGGTGAAGACGGCCGGCGACACCGCCCGGCTGGCCGAGCTGCTCAGCCAGGACGTGGCCGGCGTCACCCGGACCCGCCTGGTGGACGGCGGGGTCCAGCTGCACATGCAGGGCAGCGACCGGCTGGTGCCGCGGATCGTGCTGGCCGCGGAGCGCGGCGGGTTCGACCTCGTCGACCTGTCGATCGCCGAGCCGAGCCTGGAGACCGTGTTCATCAACCTGACCGGCAAGGAGCTGCGGGACTGATGACCGCCTCGCTGACCCCGCAGGCGCCGCCGCAGCGGATCGGGGGCGGGCCCACCCGGTCCGTGGCCGCCGCCAGCTGGACCGCGCTGGGCGCACTCATGCTGCGTGACCTGGTGGTACTGCGCAAGCACCTGTGGGAGTTCGTGCTGCGCACCGTCATCCAGCCGTTCCTGCTCTGTTTCGTGTTCCTGTTCGTGTTCCCGAAGATCGGGCAGGGCATCGGCGGGCACGGCACGGCCGCCGAGTCCGCGTTCGCGACCATCCTGGTGCCCGGCGTGGTCGGCATCTCGGTCATGTTCCAGGGGGTGCAGTCCATCGCCCTGGCCATGGCCCAGGAGTTCGGCTTCACCCGGGAGATCGAGGACCGGGTGCAGGCGCCCTGCCCCATCTGGCTGGTCGCGGTGGCCAAGGTGCTCTCAGGCGCGGCCCAGGGCGTGATCTCGGCGATCATCGTGCTGCCAATGGCCTCGGTGGTGCACGCGCCCGGGGTGCACGCCCACCTCTCGCTGCACTGGTGGATCGTCCTCACGTTCGTGCCGCTGGCCTGCATCGCCATGGCCGGGCTGGGCCTGCTCCTGGGCACCAGCTTCGAGCCGCGGAACATCGGGCTGATGTTCGGCTTCATCATCCTGCCGATCACGTTCCTGGGCGGCACCTATTACTCATGGACCAGGCTGGCCCCGGTGTCGGTGGGCGGCTGGCACTGGCTGCAGACCATCGTGCTGATCAACCCGCTGATCTACGTGAACGAGGGCATGCGGGCCGCCTTCACGCTGGCGCCGCACATGCACCTCTACGTGATCTACCCGGTGGTGACCGGGTTCGCCGTGGTGTTCCTGGCCATCGGGCTGCACAACTTCCGGCGGCGCGTGCTCTCCTGAGCGTTCCCCTGGGGGATGCGGGAGGCCGCGGGCCGCGCGGGCCGCCACGGCATTGGCGCCTGGAATGGATCACTCATCTAGGCCAGAATGGCGATGGAAATGGCGCCGATCGCGCGGCCGTGCGGCTGCCGGGCGCGGGACCGGAGGTTGCTGGAGGCCATCGAGCTGCAGCGGCAGGCGGGTGAGAAGGTGACCCGCAAGGCGGCGCACACCAGCGTCGAGGCGCGTTTCCTCACCGAGCACGCGCCCGGCACATTCAAGATCACCATGATGAGCGCCTCGATGGGCGGGATGGTGTGGCTCCCGGGATCAGCGACGCCGCGTACCCGGCACCGGGCGACCTGGTCCGTGATCTCGTCGCGCTGCAGATCGAGGAGATCGAGGGCCTGATCGAGGCGGGAGTGCGCTGGATCCAGCTGGACTCGCTGGGCTACAACCAGGTGTTCGACCCGGAGTTCCGGGCGGCCACCGGGCTGGCCGGGGTCAGCCCGGAGCGGATACTCGACGCGACGGTCGCGGCCGACGCCGAGCTGGTCCGGGCCGCCAAGCGCCGGGACCCGGGCGTCACGGTGGCCATGCACCTCTGCCGGGGGAACAACCGCAGCGCCTGGATGGCGCAGGGCAGCTACGAACCGGTGGCTGAGCGGCTGTTCGGCGAGGTCGGGGTGGACCGTTTCCTGCTGGAGTACGACACCGGGCGGGCCGGCGGGTTCGAGCCGCTGCGGTTCGTCCGGCCGGGCACCACCGTGGTGCTGGGCCTGGTCTCGTCCAAGCGGCCGGAACTCGAATCATCAGCCGGGCTGCGCCGGCGCGTCGAGGAGGCCGCCCGGTACGTGCCGCTCGAGGACCTGGCGCTGAGCCTGCAGTGCGGGTTCGCGTCCACCAGCCGGGGTAACCAGCTGACCACCGAGGAGGAGCGCCGCAAGCTGGAACTGGTCGCCAGCACCGCCCGCGAGATCTGGGGCTGATCCGGGTGCTCAGGCCAGGCAGGTGAGCGGGGCGCCGCCGTTGTAGGCGACCATGTCACCGAGGGCCGCGGCGATGTCGATGGCGCCGCCGCGCGGGGTGCCGCCCAGCTCGGCGCAGGCCCGGTGCAGGTTGCCGACGATCCGCTCGGCGTCGGGCCAGTCCGCGAACCGGCCCAGGCCGGTGTCCCGGGCGGCCTCCAGCGGGGAGACCCCGGCGGCCCGGGCCCGCCCCGCGACGTCGAGCACGAACCGCAGGTAGTCCAGCGTCGCGTCGATGGGTTCCGGGCCGCCGAAGACCGGGCCGTGGCCGGGGACGATGGTCGCCGCGCCGAGCGGCCGGATGACCTGCTCCAGGACCTCGATGGCCCCGGCCACCGACCCCATGAGCAGGAACGGCGTGCCGCCGTTGAAGATGAGGTCGCCGCAGAACAGCACGGACCGCTCCGGGATCCAGACGATCGAGTCGTTGGTCGTGTGCGCGGCCGTCCCGACGTGCCGGACCTGCGCGCGCAGGTCACCGCTGTGCAGGGTGATCTCGTCGGTGAAGGTGATGAACGGCGGGTCCAGGCTCAGCTCGCCCCAGTCCGGGCCGTCCCAGAACGGCATCGGCCGGGCCGGGCCGAACGCGATGGCCTCGGCGCGGGTGCGCTCGTGCCCGACGATGGCCGCGCCCGGGAACAGGCAGTTCCCGAACGTGTGGTCACCATGGTGATGGGTGTTGACGACCGCGCGGACCGGGGCCGGGGTGACGGCGGCGATGGCGCGGGCGTAGGCGCGGGTCCGGCGCTCGGTGGCGCAGGCGTCGATGGACAGGACGCCCTGCGGGCCGGCCAGGAAGCCGGTGTTGTTGATCCACCACGTCCCGTCGGGCTGGACGTAGGCGTAGACCCCGGCGGACACCTCCTGCACCTCGGGCCGCCCGGGCACGGTGATATCGGCTGGCAGGCTGCTCATCAGGACTCTCCCGTCACTCCGCGGCGGCGGCCAGGGCCAGGCCGAGGGCGGCGGCGTACCGGTGCCCGGCGGGCGGCCCGTCCAGGGTGCCGCCGACGTTCCCGCGCCCGGCCGCGATGTCATCCGGCAGGGCCCGCAGCAGCACCCCGATCAGCTCATCATCGCCGGCCGGGCCGCCGACGATGAGCACCTGGCCCAGCTCCCGGCCCAGGGTGGCGACCGCGCGCATCAGGTTCGCGGCGAGCACCGCCTCCTTGAGCCGGAGCCGGATGGCCCGCCATTCCGCCGGGCTGTGCCCGCGGTCGAACGGCAGCAGCCCGGCCGGCCCGGCCACGGCGAGCATGCCGGCCGCCGCCGGGTCAGCCGGGCGGTCCAGGAACCCCCGGCTGCCGTCCTCGGCGGCGAACCGCTGGCCGCCTTCCACCCGGACGCACGGGCCGCGCTTCACCCAGTCCGCCGCGGCGCGCGGCACGCCGAGCGTCTCGGCCACGGCCATGGTGAGCAGCTCGCCCGCGCCCGCCGCCACCACCTCCGCGTCCGGGGCGATGACGTCGATGGTGCCCGCCCCGACGTCCACCACGACCGCGCCGGGGCTGGCGCCCGGGGTGGTGGACGCGCCGAGCCGCGCGGCGGCCGGCTCGGTGATCCGGCAGTGCACCGGGCGGCCGAGCAGGGCGGCCAGCGCATCCGCGTGGTCGGCGCCCGGCGGGAGCGGGCCCAGCGAGGCGACCAGGATGGCCCGGCCGGTGCTGCCGCGGCGCGCGGTGGCGGTGTCGGCCACGGCGGCCAGGTCCACCGCGAAGAGGTCATCGAGATCCTGCCGCCCGGTGCCGGTGCCGAACGCGGTGACCCGCCCCACCGGCCAGCCGGACAGCCCGGCGCAGGCGGCTCGGAGCGGGACCCGGCGGCCCCCGGCCAGCACCCACGGCCCGGCCCCGCCCGCCGGGGCCCCGCCGGCCGGGGCGGCTGTCGGCCGGGGAGCCGTCCGCCCGGGACAGGCCATCCCCCCGGGCACCGGTCACCCCGATCACCGCGTTGGAGTAGTCGAGCAGCGAGCGGGCCGCCACGGCGGCGTCCCCGGCCTCCCGGCCGCCCAGCTCCAGGGCCGCGGCCAGCGCCACCGGGTCGGTGAGCACCGTCAGCGGCTGGCCGGGCGGGCGCACCTCCACGGCCAGCCGCGCGCAGCCCGCCACCGCGGCCAGGTCGACCTGGTCCAGGACGGGCAGCGGGGCATCCACCCGGTTGGCGACGAGCACTCCCTCGTCCCCGGCGGCCAGGACCGCGCCCACCGGCAGGCCAGCCGCCCGCAGTTCCCGGAGCCGGCCCGCCGCCGCCGCGTAGCCCAGCCCGCCCGGGACCAGCGCGATCCAGGCCAGCGCCCCGCCCCCTGGCGGGCGCCCCTCCGGCGCGTCCCGGTCCAGCCAGAACGGCGCCCCCACGCAGCTGCCCGTCCCGCCCGGCGTGGCCGCCCCGGCGGCGAGCACGCGGAGCCGCCCGGTGGCCGGCGGCTGCGCCGGGACCGTCACCGTGGCGGTGACAGCCGCCCGCAGCGGCGCGATGCTGACCTCGGTGACCTGGGTGCCGAGCCGCCGCTCGACCCGGCGTACCAGGGCGGCCGCGCCCTGCAGCGACTCGGGCGAGCCCTTGCGCCCCCGGGTGGGCAGCCGGTCGGCCCCCAGCAGCCGCGTGCCGTCCAGCACGACGACCTCGGTCGTCGCGTTCCCGATGTCGACCCCGGCGACGAGGGTCATGCGGTGAGGCCGCGGCGGGCGTAGACCTCCGCCGCCTCGGTCAGCAGCGCCGCGCACCGGGGCAGCCCGCGCCCGGCCAGCGACGCGGCCAGCGCGTTCAGCTCGAGCCGGGGTGGACCGGCCCGGCCGCAGCGCCTCGTAGATGGCGAGCACCTCGTCGTCGCCGAGCGCGGTCAGCTCCGCGGCGCGGCGCAGGTTCTCGGCCAGCTGCGGGTTGCCGTGCGCCGCCGCGACCTGGGCCTGGCGTTCCAGGGCTCCGGGTGGATGCGCAGGTCGGCCAGGCGGACCTCGCCGCGCCGGACCGCCTCCAGGGTCAGCTCGCTGACCGGCCGCCCGGACAGCCCGCGCACCTCAAGCGCGGGGGCTCCGCGGGGTCGCCGGCCGTACCGCTCACTGGAGCCCCTCCGGGACAGTTCCTCGGCCGGGGCGCCGGGTCGCACCCAGGCCCGTTCCAGGGCCATCAGCGCGATCACCGTGGTGTGGTAGCGGGCCTCGATGGCCTCGTCGGTGTACGGGTTGCGGGCCGGGTCGGGGGTGGCGCCCTTGGCGTGCCGGGCGGCGTTGGCGCCGAGCAGCCGGTACAGCTCCGGGGTGACCGCCGGGGCGACCGAGTACAGCTCCAGGTTGGCCAGCGGCGCGAGGTCCCGGCGGTGGATCAGCGCGGTGCCCTTGCCCTGCAGCCCGATACCGATCCCGAACCGGCCAGCCGGGCCGCGGCCAGCCCGATCCGGCCCAGGTCGACGGTGTCGCTGAACCGGACCACCCGGCCGGCGCAGCCCTCCTCCTCCAGCCCGGCCAGCAGCTCGCCGAGCACGTCGGGGACGGTGAGCCCGGACAGCGTGCGCCACACGTCCCGGCCGACCGCGGGCGAGACCCCGATGACCACGTCCCGCGGGTCCTGCCCGGGCGGCGCCGGGCCCGGCCGCCGCCAGCAGCGGCACCGCGGCGCAGCGGCCTGCTCGGCCCGCAGGTCCTCGACCCCGCGGGCCTGGCGGATCGCGTCGATCTCGGCCTGCCGCGCCGGCGCCGGGCTCGTAGCCGGTGCCCGGGCCGGCGTAGTCGTTCGGGTCGGTCACCGCGGACAGCACCCGGAGGCTCTCGTCGAAGATGGCCGCGGTCTGCAGGTAGTCGCCGGCCAGCCGGGCCGCCGTCATCGCCATGATCCGCGCGGCCGCGTCCTCGTACCCGGTCTCGTCCAGCGCGGCGACGATGTCCACCACGGTGAGCCCGCCCTCCCGGATCGCGTGCGCCGCGCCGACCACGGCCAGCGTGTCGGTCTCGCCGAGGTCCTTGGACCCGGCCGCGTCCACCGCCCGCGCGAGCGTGGTCGTCGGTGAAGTCGGCGAGGCCGAGGTGCTGGTACACGGCGCGGCAGGCCTGCGCCGCCTCCCGGCGCAGCGTCCGCGATCCGGGCCGGCGGTACGGTGCGCAGCCCGCCGTCGACGCCCCAGTCCCGCTGCATGGCCAGGAAGTCGTCGATGTCCTCGGCGTTGAAGTTGCTCGGGCCGAACATGTTGTCGTAGCGCTGGATGCTGCCGAACCCGCTGAACACGAAGTCCGAGCCGGCCAGCACGATCGGCAGCGTCCGGGACGTGCGGCGCATGTCCGACTCGCTCATCAGCGCGTCGTTGCCGGAGCAGGACTCCAGGCCGCGCATCATGACCATGAGGTTCTCGGCCATCAGCTCGCGCAGCCCGCCGGGCACCGAGGCGGCCACGCTGGCCCCGTCGATGCCGCCGTTCTGCACGCCCTGGGCGCCGATCGCGCGGGCCAGCGCGACGCAGCGGGCCTCCAGGTAGAGCATGGACTTGCTCCTCCGCCCCGGCCATCAGCACCTCGGCGCCCGGCACCGGAGGAGACCCGCATCTTCATCCCGCGGGACGCGTACGCGGAGGTCAGGAAGGCCTTGGACCACGGCGTGTCGTCGCCGTCGGTGAACACCTGCTCGGTGCCGTACAGCGACACGGTCTCCGCGTAGGAGGTCAGCCCGCGCATGCCCAGCTCCAGCTCCAGCGCCTCCTCGACCGAGCACTGGATGAGCACGCCCTGGGACGCCACGGCCGCCCCGATCAGGCAGGCCACCGCGTTGCTCGGCGCGTCGGCCGAGCACCGGGACGGTGGTCTCGATCTCGCGGAAGCCGAACGCGGCGGCGGTGGCGGAGTCCGCGGCCAGCAGCAGCGGGTCGTCCAGCCGGTTGGTGACGTGCGCCTGGTTGCTCGGGGTGCGGCGGCCGCGCAGCTTGGTCATGGCCATGCCCAGCTCGGCGGGCCGGAGCAGGGCCAGCACCCGGGCCAGCTTGGCCGGGGTGGCGCCCGCCGACAGCCGGAGGATCTCGGCCCGGGGCACGTCCGGGCTGACCAGCCGCCGGGCGAACTCGGCGTCGGGCAGGCCCATCGCCTCCTCCGCCACGGCCAGGTCGAGGCCGTGCCGGGCGATGTAGGCGTCGATCGAGTCGAATCCGCCTCCGGGGTCCCGTCCAGCTCGACGACCCGCCCGGCGCGCGATCACCAGCCCCGGTTCCGGGTCGCCCGGGGAGCGCAGCGCGACCAGGCCCAGGCCGGGGTCCTCGACGGCGAACCCGTCCAGGTTGACCCGCTGCGCGTCCATGAACCGGACCCGGCCGACCGGCCGGTCCTGCTGCCGGCTGCATGCATCGCGCCGGCTCCTTCCGCCGCCTCGGCGCCTCAGCATCGGCGCTCTGCGGGCCGCAGCTCGATGACCCGGCCGCGGCCCGCCCCGGTGCGCGAGCCCGGCGCGGCGCCGCCCGACCCGGGGGTGCGCACCACGATCCGGGTCCGGTCGCCGCGGAACAGGTCGTGGGAGTGCTCGAAGCGGCTCGCCGCCGGCGTCGGTCGTGGTCCGGGTGATGGACAGCAGCGGCGCGCCCGGCAGCACGTCGAGGATCGGCGGCCTCGTCGGCGGACGCGGTGACCACCTCGATCCGCTCGGTGGCCTCGGCCGGGCGGGTGGCGAAGTGCTCCTCGAGCAGCTCGTACACCGAGCCGCCGAGCGGCATCTCCAGCAGCCCGCGGAACCGGTCGGCCGGGAGCCGGGCGTGCTCCACCGAGATCGGGCTGCCGTCCGCCAGCCGGATCCGCACCAGGTCGATGACCAGGTCACCGCGGCTTGAGCCGGAGCGCCCGGGCCGCCGGCTCGTCCGCCGGGGCCAGCCCGGCGCTGACGCACCCGGTGCCGGCCACCACGCCCTGGCTGCGCAGCAGCGCCGGGACGCCGACCGACCCGGGACAGGTCGCGCTCGATCTTGTCCCTGCTGACGAACGTGCCGCCGCCGCGGCCGGGGACCCGGCGGACCACGCCGCTGTCGCCAGCACCGCCAGCGCCTGGCGCAGCGTGGCCCGGCTGACGCCGAGGTCGGCGGCGAGGGCGCGCTCGGCGCCGAGCCGCTGCCCGGGCCGCAGCTGCCCGGCGGAGATCCGCTCGGCCAGCACCCGCTGCACGTCCTCCGGGGTGCGGCCGCACGGCCCGCGACGGCTCAGCCGGCATCCAGCGCGTCCAGCGACTCGGGCAGCACCTGGCCGCCGTCCACCACGATGGCCTGGCCGGTGATGTAGGCGGCCTCGTCGGTGGCGAGGAACAGCGCCGTGTGGCCGATGTCCTCGACGGTGCCGAGCCGGCGCAGCGGGATGCTGGCGGTCATCCCCGCGATGTAGTCCTCGCCGAGGTCGGCCAGGCCCTCGGTGATGATGTTGCCCGGCAGCACCGCGTTGACCGTGATGCCGCGCGGCGCCAGCTCGATCGCGGCGGTGCGCATGAAGCCGAGCTGGCCCGGCCTTGCTCGCGCCGTAGTGCGCCCAGCCGGGGAACCCGGTGATCGGCCCGGTGATCGACGAGGTCAGGATGACCCGGCCGTGCCCGGAGGCGGTCAGCGCGGGCAGGCAGGCCTGCACCGAGAGGATGGTGCCCTTGAGGTTGGTGCCGAGCACGTCGTCGATGTCCTCGTCGGTCATGTCCGCGAGCGGCTTGTCGCGGGAAGATCCCGGCGTTGGCGCACAGCACGTCGATGCCGCCGAGCCGCTCCGCCGCGGCCGCGCGCCATCGCGCGTGCAGGCGTCCCGGGTGCTGACGTCGGCCAGCAGGTAGGAGACCTCGGCGCCGCCAGCGCGCCAGCTCGGCGACGGTGGCCTTGGCGGCGTCCTCGTCGCGGCCGGTGATCGAGCACCCGGGCGCCCGCTGCTGGCGAAGACCCGGGCGATGCCCTTGCCGATGCCCCGGGTGGCGCCGGTCACCACGACCGCGCGCCCGGCGATGGGATGTGAACATGTGACTCGTCCTCTCCTTCTGCCGCCTCCGGCGCTGCCGTCGCCGGTCAGCGGGTCGGGCCTGGCTGAGGTAGCGCTCGGCCAGGTCGCAGCTGTCCCGCGGTGATAGCCGGCGCCGAGCTGCTGCGCGATGTCGGCGCCGTGGTGCGAGCCGATCCACGCGACGAGCAGCAGCCGGCGGAACATGACGAAGGTCCAGATCTCCGCCTCGTCCGCGGCGGGCAGCGGGAGCACCCGGCGGTAGCCCGGCCAGCCAGCGTCCGATCAGCGTCCGGCACGTGCGGCTGGTGCTCGAAGAAGCTCACCGCCGTGCCGAGGTCGTAGAGGTACCAGCCGAAGCCGCAGTCGTCGAAGTCGATGACGCTGACCCGGCCGCCGTCGACGAGCAGGTTGGCCAGCCGGATGTCGGCGTGCACCAGCCCGTACCGCTCCGGCCCGGTGCCGAACGCGGCCAGCCGGTCGCGAGCTCGCCGTCGAGCCGGCCCAGGACCTCCCGCTCGGCCGGGCCGACCCCGATCCCGTCCTGCCAGCGGCCCCAGCGGGCCTCGCGCCGAACGCCGCGTCGTAGTCCCAGCGGAACCGGGTGAACCCGGCCGGCCGCGCCCAGTGCCGGGCGTGCCGGTGCATCCGGGCGGTGATCTCGCCCAGCTCGGCGAAGTGCGCGGCGTCGTCGTCGGGCGGCTCGGTGCCGGGCAGGAACTCGAACCTGACGCAGATCGCAGCGCCTGGTCGCCCTGCCGGGCGCTCGGCCGACCGTCGGGCAGGCCCGCGTCCGCCGCCGCGGGCCGGGCAGCACCCGCGGGGTGCGGACCCCGGCCTCGGCCCGCAGCGCGTCCATCCAGGCCAGCTCGGAGGCGATCTCGGCCGCGGTGTGGTAGCCGAGCCGGTGCACCCGCAGCACCGACGGCCCGTCGTCCGGGTCGTCGACCAGGTAGGTCGCGTTCTCCGACACGTTGAGGAGCCGGACGGTGCGCCCGGGTGGCAGCCGTACGCGCCGAGCGGCCCGCTGGGCGAACCGGTCACCCGGTCCAGCACGTCGCCGCCGGCCGACAGGTCATCGCGGTCATGATCGCCTGCCCCTCGACGGCGCCCAGCACCGCGATGATGGCGTCCCGCGCGCGCGGTGACCTCTGCGGTCGGCCCGCTCAGGTAGATGCCGCCCGGCCACGCCGATCATCGACACGTCGACCAGAGTCAGCCCGGGGGCGGCCCGCTCGGCCTCGTTGGCGGCGACCGCCGCGAACAGCGCCGGCGTCATCTCGCACACCAGCAGCGTGTCCCCGGGGAGCACCATGGAGCCGCCGCGGTTGCGGTTGACGATGATCGCGTGCCGGTCGGTGATGTCCTCGATGACGTCGCCGAACAGGATGTGCGGCCGCAGCTGGTCGGCCGGGGCTGGCGCGCCGAGGCCGGCCAGGATCGCCTCGCCGGCCCGCTGCCACGTCGGCGAGCGTCGGCGCCGTGCACCTCGAGCACGCCGAACTGCCGCTCGACGTACAGGATGCCCGGGCTCGACGGTGGGCACCGCCTGCAGCGCCAGGTCGGTGACCCGCTCGATGGCCAGCGCCGGGTGCGACCTCGACGATCAGCGCGTGCTCGCCCTCCATCGGCGGGTAGCCGCGGGCCCGGGTCGGGCGTGCCCAGGTAGGCGGCGAACTGCCGCTGCAGGTCCTGGACGAGCAGGTAGACCCGCAGCTGCGGTGCGGGTGGCGCGGGCAGCGTCACCGCGTCACTCGCGCGCAGACCGTGAAGTACTTGCCCAGCTCGGCGTGCGGCCGCGGGATCACGTGCACCGAGACCAGCTCGCCGACGCTGCTCGGCGGTCTCGGCGCCGGCCTCGGTGGCCGCCTTGACCGCGCCGACGTCCCCGACGATGGTGACCGCGACCAGCCCGTCGCCGACCTCCTCGCGGCCGACGATGGTGACGTTGGCCGCCTTCACCATGGCGTCCGCCGCCGCGAGCGCGGCGACGTAGCCCTTCGTCTCGATCATGCCGATCGCGTTGTCCGCCACGGTCCCTCTCCTGTCTTCCTGCTCGTGATCGTGACTTGGCTGCGTGTTCTGACGGCAGCTGAGTCATGATGCATGACGTCGCTGGCCGGCTCGTCGATGGAGCCGATGATCAGCGCGTCCACCGGCGGCGGCTTGCCCGGGAACCAGGCCGCGGCGACCGAGCCCTGGGCGACCAGGACCCGCTCGCCGACGCCGCTGCCGAGCACGTCGAAGGCGACCAGCTGCTGCCCGGTGCCGTCCACCTCCACCTCCAGGAAGGCGCCCTTGGGGATCTCCGCCAGCCGGCGCGTGGCCCAGACGTTGCCGATCACCGTCGCGGTCAGCATCAGCGCTCCTTCTCGATGTCGACGCCCGCCGCCCGCGCCCGGTCGCGGGCGAGCGGGGTCAGCACGGCGCCGGCGGCCCAGCACCAGCCGGCGCCCCGGCCTGGGCGGCGGCGCGGACCACGCGCCTCGGTGACCGCGCCCTGCTCGATCCGGTGCGCGGGCCTGGCCGACCCCGGCGGCGCCGCGGCGGCGCGAGCCGGAACCGCAGCCGCCCGGCGCGCAGGTCCGCGCGGTGCTTCGGGTTCTCGGACAGGTGCAGCAGCCGGGTGACGAACGCGGCCAGTTCGCGTCGGTACGCAGGCTCACCGCCTCCACGTCCCGCACCGCGTCCCGCACGGTAAACCCCGCCCCGTCCTGCGCCGGAGCCGGGCCCGCCGGGGCCCTGGCGGCCCCGCCGTCACTGATGCGGTGAGTTCGGGCGCTATACGGGTCCAAACTCACCGCGTTGCCGGGTACGCGGCGCGGCGCCGGGCCGGCGCGGCATCGGCCAGGGCCTCCCGGAGCACCTCGCGGACCAGCGCCCGCAGGTCGCCGGCGTCGAGGCCGCCGCTCATCCCGGGCTCCCGGCGGCGTGCAGCGCCTCCTCGGCCGCCTCGGCGGCCTGCCGGACGTCGGCCTCGGACCCGGACAGGTACACCCGCCCGGTGGCCCCGATCATCCGGTAGTCGACCACCTTGATCCGGGCCGCCTTCTCCGCCTCGTTGGCGGCCAGGATCGCGTACGACGCCGGCTGCATCTCCAGCACGAACAGCGACTCCCCGGCCAGCGCCATCGACCCGATCTTGTTCCGGTTGATCAGGAACGCGTGCTGCGGATCCAGCATCGTGATGATCTTCGACGCCAGCACCTCCGGCTGCGTCGCGTCCCCCGCCGACGCCCCGAGCGCCTCCAGGACGGCCGCTACTGGCCGCCCGGACCTCGTCGTTCGCCCCGTGGATCTCCAGGTAGCCGAACTGCCGCTCGACCACCAGGATCCCCGCCTGGACGGAGGCGTGCTTGAGGGCAACGTCCGTCAGCGGCTCGATGTCCAGCCCCGGGGCGATCTCAATGACCTGCGCCGCATCCCCGCTCCGCGGCAGGGACCCGCGGATCCAGGAGCCCAGGTAGCACATCGTCTGCGGCTGCAGCCGGTCGATGAAGATGAACGACCGCAGCTCAGCCCCCGGCACGGTGATCACCCCCGCGAAGGGCCTGAAGCTCCTCGATGATGATCCGCCGGATCTCCTCTCGAAGCGCTTCCAGGTCCGTCCCGGAACCTAGGCGGCCGTGGCCAGGCCCGCCAACCCGGACCCGGGCGCGGGCGCAGGGTAGTGCCTCGACCCGGCGTTTCGTCCGCCGGGTCAAGGCACTCCCTGTCCTCGCTTTTCCGTCACGGCCCGGTTGGACGCCAGGGGATACGGGGGCACTGCCCCCACGGGGGCTCCCAGGGATCCAGCCCCGCGAAGTCCCCGAACACCTCAGCAGGATCGGCGTTGTAAGCCAGCCGCGTCCAGTTGACGAGATGCTTGGGCTGCAGGTTCTCGCCGACCGAGGACCGCCCGAAGAACCCCGTCCCGATCGTCATCGACGGCGCCAGGTCCGTCTCGATCCCGGAGCAGCCGAGGCTGCTGCCCGACGTTGACCGAGACCCGGAGCACGTCGCACCGCGGCCCCGTACGCCATGATCGTCGCTGGGTCGGCGCTGTGGATCGCCGCCGAGTGGCCGCGCGCCGCCGATCCGCAGCACGGCCCGCGCCGCGTCGATGCCCTGCTGCGCCGCGCCGGCACCGGGACCAGGCCGAGCACCGGGCACAGCTTCTCGTGCGCCAGCGGCTCCTCGGGCACGACCAGCCGGAACGGCGCCAGCAGCACCCGGGTGGTGCCCGGCACCCGGATGCCTGCCTCGCTCGGCGATCCAGGTCGCGTCGCGGCCGACGAACCGGGTGTCGAAGTGGCCGCCGGGGAATACCAGGTCCCGCACCTTGTCCCGCTCGGCGGGCTCCAGCAGGTAGCAGCCCTGCCCGCTTGAGGTGCCGCAGCAGCGCCGGCGCGGCCGCCTCGGGACGATGAGCACCGACTCGTTGGTGCACAGGATCGAGTTGTCGAAGCTCTTGCTGTCGACGATCCGCTTGGCCGCCGCGGCCGAGGTCGGCGGTGCCGTCGACCAGCACCGGCACGTTGCCGGGGCCGACCCCGATGGCCGGGTTGCCGGAGCTGTAGGCGGCCCGGACCACGTCGTTGCCGCCGGTGGCCACGATGACGCTGGTCCGCTCGTCGGCCATCAGCGCGTTGATCAGCGGGATCGACGGCTCGTCGACCACCTGGATGACGCCGTCCGGGGCGCCCGCCCGCACCGCGGCCGCGGCCAGGGTGCGGGCGGCGTCGGCGGAGCACTCCCGGGCCAGCGGGTGCGGGCTGACCACGACGGCGCTGCGGGTCATCAGGGCCAGCAGCGACTTGACGAACACGGTGGCCACCGGGTTGGTGGACGGGGTCAGCGCGAGCACCACGCCGGCCGGCCGCGGTATCTCGACGACCTTGGCGGCCGGGTCGACCCGCGGGGTCACGTAGTCGTGGCCCGCGTACGCCTCGACCAGGCCGGTGCTGCTGGCCAGGTTCTTGAGCCACCTTGTGCCCGGCCACGCCGAAGCCGGTCTCGCGCACCGCCCACTCGGCGTACTCGCGGGCCCGGGCCGCCCCGGCCTCGGCGGCGGCGTGCACCACCCGGTCCACGGCGGCCTTGTCGTAGCGGGCGAAGGCGCGGGCCGCCCACTGCGCCCGCTGCAGCATGGCCCGGGCCCGGGGCACCCCGGCCGGGTCGGTGAGCAGGTCGACGGAGATCGCACCTCCGTCACCGGGAATCGCGTGCGCCTCGCTCACCGCACCCCCCGCCCGCTGGCGGCGTCCTCGCGGGCCGCGGCCACGGCCACGTCCACCCGGTCGAGCAACTCCTCCGACAGGTCCGGCGTCATCAGCAGCCCGGGCTTGAACTGCAGGACGTGGGGATCGAGGGTGGAGAAGATGGCCCACACCCCGTTCTCGTAGAGCCGTTTCATCACGTACTTGGCGCCTTGCGGGTGGCCGAACTCCAGGCCCATGACCAGCCCGTCCTGCCGGATACCGGTGAACCAGTCCGGGTAGGCGGCCTGGATCCGGCGCAGGCCCGCTCCGATCAGGTCGGAGATGTAGCACACCATCGACCGGATCTCCGGCCGGCTGGTGATCTCCAGCGTCTTCAGCGCGGCGACGCAGCCCAGCTCGGCGCCGCCGAAGGTGGACATGTGCGCGAAGCCGTCCTCGGACAGCCAGCCCGCCGCCGCGTCGCTGACCAGGACGGCGCTGACCGGGTACATCCCGCCGGAGATGCCCTTCCCGGTGACCAGGATGTCGGGCTGCACGCCGTGCTTGGTGATCGCCCACAGCTCGCCGGTGCGCATCAGCCCGGTCTGCACCTCGTCGGCGATGTAGAGCGCGCCGTGCTGCTCGCACAGCTTCTTGACCCGCTCCAGGTAGCCGGGCTCGGGAAGCGGGAAACCGTAGGTGGCCGGGATCGTCTCCATGATCACCGCGGCGACGTCACGGCCGCGCAGCGCCTGCTCCATGGCGGCCGGGTCGTTGAACGGCACGTGCACGAACTCGTCCGGCCGGTCGCTCAGGAACAGCGCGGCGAACCGCTCGTCGCCGGTGGCCACGGCCAGCCCGGTGTGCCCGTGGTAGGCCTTGGCGATCGAGACGATCTTGCGCTTGCCGGTGGCGTGCCGGGCCGTCTTGAGCGCGATGTCGATGGCCTCGCCGCCGCCGCTGCCGAACACCACCTTGCCCAGTCCCGGCGGCGCGGTGCTGATCAGCGCCTCGGCCAGCGCGGTGCGGGCCAGCGACGGGAAGTGGTGGTTGCCGATGTCGAAGCGCTGCATGGCGGCGGTGACGGCCGCGATGACCTCAGGGTTCCGGTGCCCGAGGTTGTAGGTGCCGCCGTTGAGGTGGACGTCGATGAGCCGCTTGCCGTCCACGTCGTAGATGAAGTAGCCCTCGCGCCGGTCGATGACCAGCGGGATTCCCGAGTCGGTCCAGAACTGGGTCTTGTCCGGGTTCCAGAACTGCCGTGACCTGGCCAGCATCTCGCCCTTGGAGGGGAAGGCGATGAGCTCCTCGGCCATGGCACCTCCGATCGGTCTGACCAAATAGGTATCTCTTCAACCGATTGGTGTCAAGGATCATAGGTTAAGTCCATATTTCATGAACCAAAACTCTTGTCAGCGTTTCTACCTGCTGATACCGTCCGCGCTGTGATCTCTACCACAGGGCACCTCTGAACCGTTTGACACCTGGCCGGCCCGGGCGCGGCGCCTGGACCGGCGAGGCGATCCTCTCGGGAGGGCACTCATGGCACAGTCGGAGCTTCCACGGGTCGGCGGTATCGAGGGGATGGAGGAATCCCTCGACGTCTCGCAGCGCACCGAGGTACCCAAGCTGCGCAAGCACGCGGTCGGCCTGGGCGGCGTGCTGTTCCTGACCGTGACCGGCTCGGCGCCGATCTCGGCGATGCTGTTCAACACTCCGATCATGGTCGGCTACGGCCAGGGTGCGGGCGCCCCCGCGGCCTTCATCTTCGCGGCGATCGTGCTGGTCGTGTTCTCGGTCGGCTACGTGGCCATGACCCGGAAGAAGACCAGCGCGGGCGGCTTCTACTCCTACATCAGCCACGGTCTCGGCCGGGAGCTGGGCATCGGCACCGGCTACGGAGCGGTCGTTGCGTATTCGGTGTTCGAGGCGTCACTGGCCGGCGGCTTCGCGTACTTCGCGAACCTCAAGATCAACGCGTTCGGGGTCAACGTCGGCTGGCCCTGGCTGGCCCTGGGCATGGTCGTGCTGATCTCGCTGCTCACCTTCTTCGACGTCCGGCTGTCGTCCACGCTGCTGGCCATCGGGCTGCTCAGCGAGATCGCCATCCTGGCCATCTTCGACATCTTCATGTTCAGCAAGGGGCACGCGAACTGGAGCGCGGTCAACCCGGTCAACGCGTTCAAGAGCTTCCCGGCCTCCGGGAAGCTGGTGGCCGGCTCGGTCGGCATCGGGCTGTTCTTCGCGTTCTGGTCCTGGGTCGGGTTCGAGATGGCACCGAACTACGCCGAGGAGTCCCGCAACCCGAAGCGGATCGTGCCCCGCGCGCTGTACATCTCGGTGATCGGCCTGGGCGTGTTCTACACGCTGACGTCCTGGGCGCCGCTGTTCGGTTACCCGAGCACGCACGCGGCGGTCGCGGCCGCCCAGTCGAACGCGGCGAACTTCTACCTGGCCCCGGCCAAGCAGTACGCCGGATCGTGGGTGTCCTCGATCATGAGCTACCTGATCATCACCGGGTCGTTCGCCTGCGGGATGGCGTTCCACAACACCACGGCCCGGTACATGTACTCCCTGGGCCGGGAAGGGCTGCTGCCCGCCCCGCTGGGCCGCACCCACCCCAGGTTCAAGAGCCCGCACATCGCGTCGCTGGTGCAGTCGGTCATCGCCGCGTTCATCATCATCCTGTTCGCGGTGTTCACCGGCAGCAACGACCCGAACTCCCAGGCCTACCTGCAGCTGTACGGTCTGATGGCGGTGATGGGCGTGATCATCATCCTGTCGGTGCAGGCCCTGGTCTCACTGGCCATCCTCGTTTACTACGAGCGGCACCACCGCGACGAGGCGCACTGGTGGAAGACGCGGCTGGCCCCGGTCCTGGCGCTGGTGTCCCAGGCGTATGTGGTCTACCTGCTGTTCGACAACATCACCTTCCTGGGCAGCGGCTACTCGTATGCGAAGTGGTTCGGCCCGATCGACCTCGCGGTCGTGCTGATCGGGGTGGGGGTCGCGTTCTACTTCAAGAAGCGCAAGCCGGAGAAGTTCGAGCAGGCCGGCCGGCTTATCAACGAAGGGCTCTGACATCGGCTCGCGGAGGTCACCATGTTCGGAACGATCGTCGTCGGGGTGGATGAGTCGGGTCACGCCGACAACGCGGTGCGGGAAGTGGCGAGGATCGCCGCCGGGACCGGTGACGCGGTACTCGTGTTCCACGGGGTGGTGCTGCACCCCAGCCGGGCGCAGCCGTACACCACGGAGACCCCGGATGAGGCCCAGATGCTGGTGGACCGGTACGTGAAGGAACTGACCGACCAGGGCATCGCCGCCACCGGCCTGGTGCACCGGGAGGTGGAGACCGGCGTCGGCGGCGCCATGGTGGACATCGGCCTGGGGCACGGCGCCGGGCTGCTCGCGGTCGGCACCCGCGGGCGGTCCGAGCTCACCTCGATGCTGCTCGGCAGCGTGGCCCACGAAGTGGTGCACAAGTCACCGCTGCCGGTGCTCGTCGTCCCGGAGAAAAAGCGGTAGGACGGGTGGCCGGCCCGAGGGTAGCGGGCCAGCGGGCCCGGTAGCCCCGGCCGGTGTCAGGCTCGCTTGTTCAGGCCTTCTTCTTCCCGGGCCCCTGGGCCACCGCGCCGATGGCGGGCGCCAGCGTGAGCCAGAGCCCGATCGTCACGACCATCGAGGTCAGGTAGCCGAACGGCCTGATGCCCACGTCCGTGCTGACGATCCCGGCGAAGATCATCAGCAGCCAGGCACTCACGAAGAACATCGGTCCAGCCGCTAGCAGCTTGGCGAACGCAGTCATCGCGTGACCCCTTCCGGGCCACCGGCCCGGCGCTCGGGCCGGCCATGTCCTCGGACGCCTCTATCGTCGGGCCGCGCGGTCCGGGGCGGCAGGGGCCAAAGTCGCTTCCAGGTGGGCGCTCTGCTCCCGCGCCGGGTGCCTCATTGTCAAGCTGGCCCTGATTCCGCTGGTGGTCCCCGGACCGGGCGCGGTCTAATGGCGGCGTGGCCATGGTCGTGGGGGGCTGCGGGCCGATGCCCGCAGCCGGTGCCCGTGGGGGGCCTGGCCGGAGGAGAGCACGATGACCAGCACCGATCCCGTTCACGGGGAGTCCGAGACCCATGGCTGGAGGATCAACGTCCCCGACCACCCGGTACGCCAGGACTCCCCCGAGTACGTCGCCGCCCGGACCAAGATGAACGAGATCGCCGCCCAGGCCCCGGGACTGATCTACGGGCCTGGGCCGTTCGAGGACCATCACGGCGGCGCGCTGTGGCTGAAGGATGACGCTGGCTGGTTCATGGTCCGCAACCTGGCGGGGGTGGAGTGGTCAGCCCAGTTTTTGCGCCGACCCCGCAAAAATTGACCTGCTGCGGCAGAACGCCAAGCGGCTCTACGACCTGCTCGCGCCGGAGATCAAGCAGGAACTCGACCCGGATGGGCTGCTGGAGCAGCCCATCCAGGACGCCGCCGGGGTCGCGAAGTGGACGGACTCCATCTTCAACGCGGGGGTGCCGTTGCACCCGGCCTTCCACACGGGCGTGGTGCCCAACCGGCACCGCCGCAGACTCCCGGTCCGCCGCGGCGGCTGACCCGGAGCCCGGCGGGGTGCATCACTACCCGACGCCCATCGCCGATATCCAGCTATTCAAGTACGACGACTTCCAGCTCTGGGTCACCGACGGGGAGGGCAACCCCGCCGCCGTGGCGCCGGTCGGAAAACGGGGCAGCGGGGACGCGCGCGTGCACGTCATCTACGCCACGCCGGGATCCCAGCTGGAGCAGCAGAAGCAGGCCGCCGAGCGGGCCAGCACGCCGCTGATCCTGGGCCCGGACCATCCGATGGCCCGGCAGGCCTTCGTGAACCAGTAGCGCGCGCCAGGGAATGTTGCCCTCGCGGCTGCAATGATGCCGGGGTGAGCGCTGAGGGCAGGCCGGACTGGAGCGTGGCATGCCGCTGCGCCGCGACACCCAGTTCCACACCATCGCCCTGCCGCCCGCCCGCCCCGCGGCGGACGCCCCATGGTCGAGCCAGGGCCCACGCGAAGGCAGCCTGTACCCGCCAGACGCCGAGGTACTGGCCGAGATCGCGGGCGCCTGGACAGCCGCGCCGGGCAGTGCTGGTTCTGCGCATGGGACGGGTATGGCTGGGACAACATCGCCCCGCTGACCGCGGCGGGCCAGCCGCCGGCCGCGCCGCCGCCGGACCCCTGCCCGGCCTCCCCCTCCCCCCTCTCGCTGCCCGCCGGGCCCGGGGACGCCCTGGCCCGGGTCGAGGACTGGGTTACCGGCTGGGCGGAACAGGCCGCGGCGGACCTGTTTTCCACGGGAGAGACGGTCATCACCACCTCCCGGGGGACGGTCCAGGCGTGGCTGTCCCGGCCCGGCTGGCGCCGCGGCCAGGCCCTGGGGGTACAGGCCAGCGGGGACAATGGCGTGACCGGCAACAGCACGCGCCGCCTCAGCCATGGGGACGACCAGGAAGTACGGCGCGAGGTCGTGACCTACCTGACCTTCGACCTGATCGGGCTGGTCGGCGGGTGAGGCACCGGGGCCGCCGGCCGCGGCGGCCTGGCTAGCCACGCGGCATGGCTCCCTCAGGCCAGGGGTCAGGAGCGGCCGGCCGCGGCGGCCAGCGAGACGCCGGTCAGCTGCTCGGCTTCCGCCCACAGCCGGGCGGCGGCCGCGGTGTCCCGCGCGCGGCGCGGCAGCCGGACGATGGTGGTCGGGCCGACCAGGCCGAAGCGGCCACCGGGCCCGTAGTACCCGCTGGTGACGGCGTCCGGGCTGGTCGCCGCGAACAGCAGCGGCTCGGTGCCCTGGGGCGGCTGCTGCGTGGGGAGGAACAGCGCCGCGCTGCTGAAGACGGTGCGCCGCGGCTTGTCCCGGCCCAGGCTGGCGCCGGCCGTCTGCAGGTTGGTCAGGGTGAACCCGGGATGCGCCGCGTTGCTCATCAGGTCCCAGCCACGCTCCGCGGCCACCGCGGCCAGGTGCAGGGCCATCATCAGGTCGGCCAGCTTGGACTGGCTGTAGGCCGCGTTGGCGCTGTACCGGTGCTGCCACTGCAGGTCGCCGAAGCGGATCCGGCCCCAGTTGGCCACGCCGCTGCTCATCGTGACCACCCGGGGCGCCGGGGCGGCCAGGACCAGCGGCAGCAGCCGCACCGTCAGCGCGAACGGCCCGAGGAAGTTGGTGCCGAACTGCAGCTCGAAACCGTCCGCGGTGGTCATCCGGGTCGGCACCGCCATCACGCCCGCATTGTTGACCAGCAGGTCCACCGGGCGGCCGTCCGCGGCCAGGCCGTCGGCGAACGTGGCGACGGAGGCCAGGTCGGCCAGGTCGAGGCGGCGGATCTCCAGGCGGGCCGAGGGGTGCTCGGCCAGGATCTCGGCACGGGCCTGGTCCCCCTTGGCCGGGGTGCGGACGGCCATGATGACGTGGGCCCCGGCGCCGCCGAGCCGCCGGGCCGCCTCCTTGCCGGTGCCGCTGTTCGCCCCGGTGACGACGGCGAGCTTTCCGGTCTGGTCGGGAACGCTGTACATGATGGGGTTCCTTCCTCGCGGGCGGTGCGAGCGATCTAGGCAGACCACCGGTCTGTTATTTCCCGAACTTAGCAGACCGGTGGTCTTTTCACAAGGGACCGCCGGTCTGTAACATGATGGCATGGTGATGTTCCAGCGGGCCCGCAGCGAACAGCAACGCGAGCTGCGCCGCCGTGCGATCCTCGACACCGCCGCGGCCATGCTGGCCGAGATGCCGGTGGCCGAGGTCACGCTGAACGAGCTCAGCCGCCGCGTCGGCCTGGCCAAGTCGAACGTGCTCCGCTACTTCGAATCCCGTGAGGCGGTACTCCTCCAGCTGCTGGACTCGGCCGCCCAGGAATGGCTGGCCCAGCTGGAGCGGGACCTGCCGGCCGCGGTGCATCCTGATGCGGCGCCAGCGGACCGTGGCGATCAGCTGGCGGCGGCGATTGCCGCGTCCCTGGCGGCCCGGCCGGTACTGTGCGACCTGGCCGGAGCACAGGCGGCCGTGCTGGAGCGGAACATCTCGCCGCAGGTCGCGGCGGAGTTCAAGCGCGCGATGAGCGCAAGGTGGCCACGCTGAGCCGCCTGGTGCTGGGTTGCCTGCCGGAGCTGGGCGCGGACGGGGCCGCGCAGCTGGCCGGCGCGCACCGTGCTGGTGGCGGGCGCGCTGTGGCCCGCCTCCCAGCCGTCCGCGGCCATGCTGGCCGCCTACGCCGCGGACCCAGCCCTGGCCGCCCTGCGCCTCGACTTCACCACGACGCTGCGCGAGCTGCTGGCCATCCTGGCCGCCGGGGTGCTGGCCCGCGCGCCGCGGACGGCGCGGTGATGCCGGGCGGGGCGGCCGCCGGCAGGCTCCGCCCCGCCCGGCGCCAGCCGCCCGGCGCCAGCCCCGCGGCCAACCGGCAGTTGCGGCCCGACCTGGTCAAACGGGATAATTGTCCGGCCTCGCTGGCGGCGGAAGCGCAGGTCAGCGAGGCGGTGCCGGCCCAGTGGCTGGCACCGGGACGGCATCTCTGGGGGGACGATGCCAGGCGAGCAGGACGGCTTCGCCGCCGGGATGGCCGGCGGCCTGCAGGACGGTGCCCAGATCGCGGGGTACCGGCTGGAGGAGCAGATCGGCCAGGGTGGCATGGCCGTGATCTTCCGGGCGCGGGACGGGCGGCTCGGCCGGGTGGTGGCGCTGAAGATCCTGGCGCCTGCGCTCGCCGCGGATGACGCCTTCCGGCGGCGGTTCATCCGGGAGTCGCAGGCCGCGGCGGCCGTGGACGACCCGCATATCATCCCGGTGTTCGAAGCAGGCGAGGCCGGCGGGGTGCTGTTCCTGGCCATGCGCTACGTCCCCGGCGGTGATGCACGGACCCTGGTGCGGCGGGAGGGCGCGCTCCCGCCGGGACGGGCCGCCGCGATCGTCTCCCCGGTCGCCCTGGCGCTGGACTCCGCGCACGCGGCCGGGCTGGTGCACCGCGATGTCAAGCCGTCCAACATGCTGATGGACGTGCGGCCGGGCCGGCCTGATCACGTGTACCTGTCGGACTTCGGGCTGAGCAAGGCCGCCGGCCGCGACCGGGCTCACCGGGACGGGCCAGTTCCTCGGCACCCTGGAGTACACCGCCCCGGAGCAGATCCAGGGCCGGCCGGTGGACGGGCGCGCCGATCAGTATGCGCTGGCCTGCTCGGCGTTCGAGCTGCTGGCCGGCGCGCCGCCGTTCGAGCGGGAGGAAGCCGCCGCGCTGATGTTCGCCCACCTGTCCGAGCCGCCGCCGCGCTCAGCACCCGCGGCCGGGCCTGCCCCGGCGCGCGGACGCGGTCTTGGCCACGGCGATGGCCAAGGACCCGGCGGCCCGGTACGCGAGCTGCCGGGAGTTCGCGGACGCGCTCCGCACGGCGCTCGGCCTGGGCCCCTACGCGCCCCGGCTTCGCGGCGGGATCCGGCCCGGCCGCGACGGTGCCCAGCCGCCGGTCCCTCCGCCCGCGACGGAGCAGGCCCCGCTCGCGGCGCCGGGGGGCATCCCGGCCACCGAGCGGCCGCGCCGCCGACGGCGGCCGCGGCGGGACTGGCCGGCAGGCCCGGAACTGGCCTGCCGCCCGGGGCACCCGGGGCTGGGGTGACATCCGCCGGCCTGCGCCGCGGCGCCGCCGTACCCGGGCCGCGCTTACCGGGATCGCCGTGCTCGCCGTGGCCGGCGTGACGGCCGGGTTCCTGCTGGCCGGATCCCCCGGTCCGCCCGCGGCTCATGTCACCATCGCGGCCAGGTCCTCGCTGGCGCCGGTGGGCGGGGATGTCTACGTCGGTTACCGGCAGGCCGGGAGGCCCGCGCCACGATATCCGGCCAGGTCCGGGGGGCCCAGCCGGGCGAGGTGGCCGGGCTCTACGCCCAGCCGTTCCCCTACGGCCGGCCACCGGCCCGGCTGGGCTCGGCCACCCTGCACCCGGCCCGCAGGACCGCGAGCTATGCCTTCACCGTGACGCCGGCCCTCGCGACGCGCTACACGGTCGAGGTGTTCCCGGGTGGCGGGGCGCGCACCGCGCTGGCCCGCTCC